>NZ_JAKUFS010000013.1 GCF_022663535.1 Bacillus cereus group sp. BfR-BA-01380
AGAAACGCCCTTTCTTTTGCGACTGCAGAAACAAATATGTAAGAAAAAGAGAACTGCAAGCCTCTGCATTTTTCGCTGCAATTCTCTGTACTTTCTGCTTGCAAAAAACAGGTATATGATTATTTATATATAAACCATTATCTTCTTCTAATAATTCACCATATGTTTCAAAAAGTATACATGTTTCTTTCACCTGATTGACTGGTATTATAGGCTGGATATCATAATCTTTTGAATGATGGAATGAATCTCTAATGGCTTCAATTAATTCTTTAAATAATGTTATTGGATAGTCACTTCCCCCAATACTAAACATCTCTTGAGAGTCAAAAGAAAGAAATGTCCCTTTAGTACACTCGATTTTTTGTACTCGAGATAATTGATCCCACTTTATATTCCCATTAGATAAAAAACTATTTTTCCAATACAATCCTGAACTTGTAAAATAGACACCAGCTTTTCCAGAATTAAAAAGACTACAACTTAAAAAAGCAAAAATATGATCTTCTGTTGGTATAGCGAACTGCTTCTTTGTAATAGATAAGAAATTACTAGGTATTCTCTTAACATAAAATCTAGACTGTTGATATGTTAAACAGATATCAGTTAAGTGTCTAATATTGATAGTCTGCACGATATATCCATTCCCTTTATATTTTTTATATAATTAATTATAACATAAACATATTTTTAAAAATTCGCTCAAATAACAAACGGGTCTAGCCATATCGCCATCAAGCTAAGAAATTCCTTGTTACCCAAACGAAAAAATGAGCCAAACTCTCATAAATAACAAATAACTGTAAAAAGGTTAAATTTTCATTATGGGGGGCTCAAAATCTTAGCTTGACGGGCATGGGTAGCACCAACAAAACGCGAATTTCGTACACTAAGCGATTTTTCACATAGAAAAACCAATTCCCCGTACGCCAAGAACCTCAGCTTTTGATCATTCCATTATTCTTTAAATTTAGTACTTGGTTTCACAAACAATGCTATGCATCAGCATTTTGAATAAAATCTATTATTTTCTCCTTTAATTCAGTAGCAAATTTTGTACGTGTACTGAGATAGAATTGATTATTACTAGATAGATGTACACGTATAAGGTTTGCTGATCGCAATATCATAAGGTGATGATGGAGGTTCCCTTTAGCTCCGCCTATATAATTTAAAATATCCGTAAATTTATATTTATTTCTTGAAAGGAGCTGAAGTATATCTAAACGTTTTTGATCTGCTAGCGCTTTTGAAATGTTACATATTTTTTCTCTTGATTCTTCAAAACTTACAGGATACCACACAAACATTTTTTCTTTAAAAATACTAAAAGTATGGAGCGGACAAAAGTGAAGAGAAGGAATTAGAACAACGTGCTTAATTGTTGGAATTTCTATTTTAAGGCCAGTCGCAAACTCTTCTACCAACTCTTCTGGTAAATATGTTTCGGCTTTTCCATTAAATTTTGAAGCCTCATTAGTTATTTCTTTCTCTATATTCTCAAATTTAAAGTACTGGTTATACCACTCCGACAGGAAATAAAAATAATTATTTTTTTGATTTTCTAGATTAAGTAAAAGATGAGAATCTTCTTTTTTTAAGTGTGGCGCTAGTAATTCATACAATGTGGTTATTGATGCTTTCTGGAACCAATTTAAAAATGAATGAATATCATCTTTTTGAGGACACCCTTCAATTATTAAGCATAGTACATCCCCAAACGATACATCTTCAAATTGTTCAAGTTTATTTTTATATTCATCAGTTAGTTTAGCATCAACCTTTTCAATCCAACTAGTACCTTTATACAAATATTTCAGATTTTTCCTCCTTTTATATAATAAAAAGCTTAAAAGTAATTCATAAACTATTGAATCATCTAATGCTACACGATATGACATTACTTACCTCCTACTAGGATATTAATTATAGAATATCAAAAAATATAACAATTGAACAATGTCCAAAATTCTGAATTTATTTACAAATTTATATATTTCTGATATTGTTGAACTATAAATAAGTTCTTATTTTGAAGAACTCAATAAAATGCTATTGGAGGTTGTATTTATGAATCAAATTTCTCATGAGCCTACACGTTGGAATTTACAAAGATTATATCCAAATGAATTGAATCAAACTTTATCCAATGAATTAAATGAAATTAAAATTTTAATTCATTATTTAAAAGAAGAGACGTATTCAAAATTCAACTCTGAAAGTTTTATCGATGAAAAAATGCTGCAAATCTTCTCCAAAGTCCGCAGTAGGCTTGAAAAGGCGGAATATTATTGTTACTGTCTTAGTTCTGAATCAAAAGATCATTCTATTCTTACTTCATTGCATAGCAATATAACTTCTCTCAAAGACGGAGTGCATTCTTTATTATCAGATTGGAAAAAATATATAAGTAAACTTCCTGTTGAAATCCAGAAGGAATGGTATAGTCTCCCTTTTGTACAACCCTTTATTTCTGATTTATCTACTAACATGTATACTGGTATTGAAGAACAAATGATAAATTTTACAAGAAATGAATTAAATTATTGGAAAGATATGTACACTCAGCTTAAAAACAAATTAGAAATTGAACTTATTGATGATGATAATAAAAAAATAGTTTCTTTTAGTGAAGTGAATGATTTAGCTATGAATCATGATGACCCTATCAATAGAATGAAAGCGTTTGAGCTTCTAACAAGTAAATTGGATAAGGAAAAGGATCTTTTTGGTACCGTTTTTAATAACTTTGCACGATTACGGTTGTCTCAAAACGATGCCCTACAAAAAGACGATATATTATCAGATTCTCTTCATTCAAATGAAATTTCTCGAGAATCACTCTTTACAATGTGGGAGACAATAGATAAGAATTTAAAAGATTTAACTCGTTTTCTAGACTTTAAAAAGAATAATGTGGAAAGGCTAACATGGCATCAACTAATGACTTCTCAACAAAATGAGCAAAGTAAAATGCCTTTTTCAAAAGCCGTAGAAGAAATATTCAATTCATTTAAAAATATTGACGATGAAATTGCTCAATTTGCACTTCATGCAATAACAGACGGCTGGGTAGATGCAGAGCCAAGAACGAATAAACCTCCTGGAGGTTTTTGTGCTCCTTTTCTAAGTGAGGGGGAATCTAGAATTTCTTTACGATACGACGGAACGATAGAGAGTGCAAGGATACTAGCACATGAGATCGGACATGCATGGCATTTTAAACAGTTAAAAGATGCTCCTTCACTTTCTTTTTTAAAAGAACATTTTCCAATGAGTATCGCAGAGTGTTCATCTATTTTATTTGAATTAATTTTTGTGGATCATTTAATTACCGTTACGAGTGATTTAGAAATTAAACAATCTTTACTTAACTATAAAATACAAAGTAGCTTAAATTATTTAATGGCAGTTCGAGGGTCATTTATATTTGAGCAACTTTTCTATGAAAAAAGTAAAGATGGTCCATTAAGCCCTATTCAGATAGAGGAATTATCAATCGAATCCCAGAAAAGGGCCTATGGTGATAGCTTAGAACAGTATCAACCTTTTGTTTGGATAAAATATGGGCATTTTTATGAACCTAACATTCCTTTTTATAATTATCCTTATACTTTTGGCTATCTATTAAGTTTAGGTCTGTTAGCCATTGCAAAACAGGATGGTAGTGAATTTAATTCGAAATATAAAAGGTTCTTAAGTGAAACTGGAAAAAGGCCAGTTGAAGAATTAGTATACCATTACTTTCATATTGATCTTTCTAATCCACAATTTTGGCAGCAGTCTGTTAATCAAATTATTAAGGATATAGAAGAATATATTGATCTTTCAAATAATTAATTTTAATCCCGTTAATTTCAAAGGCAGAATAATTTTCCTGTGTCAAAGAAAGATACCTTTAGTAAATATTCAAGTCCCATAAACGAGTTTTCGGTGCTTCATTAAAAGAAGTTACATACACTCTAAAAATGGTTAAATTATAGCACCAAAACTCATTCCTAAAAACAAAGTTCCTTTGATTAAGACTGTTACCCTTTTTGGTAATGTCTTAGCGTACAGGAAACGAGTAAATCTTATATTAAAATTCGCTTACCGTACAAAATTTCCGAAATGTTGACGAGACCCCAAGTACTAAAAGAAAAAGAATATCAAAGCACCTATGTTGAATTCCCTGATGGTCACGATGTATTGTGGTGGCATAAACAGTTTGCTGATGGATTAGTGTCCTTACAACAATTTAAAATACCTATGAAATAATAAAAAGGGAGGAGAAAACATATGAAAGATAGAGAAAAAGAATTAGATAAGGCGTTAAAGAAACAAGAGATTCTAGTAAAAGATGAAAAGGTATGGTCATTTACGTATGAAGATCATATTAGTTCGATTATTAAACGCTCGCAAAAAGAAGGTGTATTTGATGATTTAGTAGGTAAAGGAAAGCCATTACAAATGGATAATAGTCTCTCTTATAATCCAGAAAAACAGTTATATAAAACAATGAAAGATAATCATATATTGCCGAGGTGGATTGAGCTTTCGAAAGAGATTGATACGTTAAAGGAGAAGTTGCATACATGCACAGAAAAGGAAGAAACTACTGCAATGGTTGAAATGATTAATAAAAAAATTTATGAGCACAATTTAACTTGTCCACCGTCAGCACAAAAATTGAAGATAAGTAAACCAAGCTAATACTGGATAATCGATACTTAATCAAAACAAGTCATTTATTCTCCCTAAAATGAAAAAATACGCTATTCTTTCTGTAGAATCATAGGAAAGGATGGCGTTAACTTTATTTAGAACAGTATAACTTTTTTATAAACGGTACGACTTTATTTCAACTAACGACAGATTAATTGAATAAGACATGTACTTATGATCTTCCACAATCGGGCGTGATTACTGAGCAAGAAGTAAAAGGGTGATACATATTATATATGACTAATATGTATCACCCTTTATTTTTTATGACTTTTTACAATTTAGGTCTTGATAACTTACAAACGATGCATCTTTGTTTCAAACCGACAATTTAAGCATTCAAAATGATCCCCATAATGAATAAACCATGCCACCAACAAAAAATGCTAAACCTAAAGCAAAAACAGTCAAAGCGAGTATTACATTTTTATTATTTTCCATAAATTTGTCTCCTTGTAATTTTATATTTGTTTAATTTTTTATACTAAAATAACCTTTAGTCGTAATTATGGCTAAAGGTTATCATCATCATACTTCTCAGTTTATAAAAGTTTATATTCTTCCTGTTTTCACTGCTCTAGCCCAATCTAAGTGACCGTTTATTTCACTTTTGTTAATTGCTCCATCTCGATTATAAGGAATATGTAATTGCTCTATCATCCAATCATTTTCTTGTTTTGTAACAATTGTATAATTAGCAAATGGTGAACCTGATTCCATTTTATGATAGATTGGTAATTCATCTTCATAAGCGGGGAGCCCAACACTTCCTGGATTAATAATTATTTTATCATTTGGAAGATAAATGACTCTTGGTATATGTGTATGTGCACAAAAAATAAGCCTTTGTGGAATACCACTTACTAATTTCATAATATCTTCTGTCTTTTTAAGCACTGATCCACTAGCGTTCATTTCCTCTAACAAATATATTTCATCACTTGTCGGTGTTCCATGACAAAAATAAAAATCGTCTGTTTGTAAGAAATTAGGTAAATTAGAAATCCACGTTTTATGCTCATCTTTTAATAAATTTTGTACATATTGAACTGTTAAATTAGACGTATTAGGTTCTAATAAAATTCGATCACAATTTCCTTTAATACTTTGAATATTTTGGTTCATTAAAAGATCATAGGTTTCCAGCGGAAATAAAGGACCATATAGGCTATCTCCTAAATTATAAATAGATTGAATCCCTCGGTTATTAATATCTGTTAGTACAGCTTGTAAGGCATCTTTATTTCCATGAATGTCAGCCATTATAGCAATTTTCATACCAATTACCCCTTCAGAATTTATAGTTTCACTTTTATTTCATCATAAATATGAAAAGAATTCGTCCCTTAATTTATATAAAATGAATATTCACACTATTATTGTACATTAATTGGAAAAAGCCGACACTACCTATTTTCAGGATCGGCTCTTGCTATTAAACATTGTGACTCTACTTCAAATTCACATATATGCGGGAGTTTAACATATTAGAAGTGAGTGAACTGTGGTTTTGAAAAAAGATGAACTGAAAACTCTTTGTAATTTCCGGCTTAACCTTAAGGAACTAAAGATACAGTTTAATGGAGCAACACACTTCAAATTCTTGTTAAAATATACATGTAAATGGAAGTTGAATAAAGGAATGGAGTGAAAAATGTTGAAAGAGAAAGTATGTCCTAAGTGTAATGCTAATCAAATTGAGAAAGGGATTATAAGAGCAGGCAACGGGGTAGTTCATATGCTTTCCTATAAAAATCCAAGAAGTCAATCTTCACCAATATCTTCATATTTTTGTTTGAATTGTGGATATATTTTAGGTTTATATGTTGAAAAACCACAAATTTTTTAAAGCAGAATATCAAATCAGTCAGTACGTTAGTTAAAGAAGGAATACAAATCAATCCAACTTTTTTATAAAACAACTATTTAATTTACCATAGGAAAAGCTTTTTTTGTTGGTTTATCAATTTTAATAGCAGTATTTCAAACCTATACAAACTGTTTATTTGAAGATAATTTTCAATCATATAAGAATGGAGCTATAATACACATACAGCTCCATTCTTCATATATCAATCTCGTCAGTATTCACATATATACTTTTAAAATGTTTCTAAAACGATTTTTCCAATCGTACTTCCTGTTTCAATCATCGCATGCGCTTTTCTAATAGTAGCCGCATGAATTGGTGATAACGTCTTGTTTAAAGTCGTCTTAAGCACTTTTTGATCTAGTAACTCACTAACTTGATTTAACAAAAGATGCTGGTTAATCATATCTTCCGTATGGTACATAGATTTTGTAAACATGAATTCCCAAACAAATGTAGCACTTTTACTTTTTAATAACCCTAACTCTAACGGTTTCTCATTTTCTACAATCGAACAAATCTTTCCTTGCGGTTTGATTACTTCTGCCATACCGTTCCAGTGTTGATCTGTATTATTTAAGCAGAAAATATAATCCACTTCATCTATTTCCATTTGCGATAATTGTTCTTTAAATGATTCATGGTGATTGATAACATAATCAGCACCTAGACTTTCCACCCATTCTCTCGTTTCCTTTCGAGAGGCAGTTGTAATAACGTTAAGGCCAGCCCATTTTGCTAATTGGATGGCAATAGAACCTACACCACCGGCACCGCCAATGATTAAAATATTTTTCAGTTCATTCTTTTCCTTATTATTAACATCAATTGCTAAACGTTCAAACAACCCTTCCCACGCTGTAATCGCAGTTAAAGGAATGGCAGCTGATTGGGCATGAGTCAAATTTTTCGGTTTCGCTCCCACAATTCTTTCATCCACTAGATGATATTCACTATATGTACCTGGTCTAATAATGCTTCCTGCATAGAAAACTTCATCACCTGGTTGAAACAAAGTACACTCTTCTCCAACTTCTACAACAACGCCGCTAGCATCCCATCCTAGTATTTTATATTCTTCTTCTTTTTTATCTTTTGGTGCTCGAACTTTTACATCAACAGGATTAACCGAAATAGCATGGATTTTCACAAGTAAATCCTTTCCTTTCGGTATCAGACGTGGTAATTCAATATCAATTAGACTGTTCTCATTTTCGATAGGTAAATATTCCAATAAACCAACTGCTTTCATATTCATTTCCTCCGCTTGATAAAATTGAGCTTCTCTTTACATTATAAATTGCAAAATCAAATGATGTAAGAAGGCACATTTATGTCACATAGTATCACTAATGTTACGATTAGTATTACTATAGACTGCCACCTTTATAAGGAATAAAAAAGCAGTTTAAGTGTCCGTATGTAAGGTTATGATCACCGATTTATTCCACCGCTGTACCTTAATTCATATACTTGTTGACCGTCCATTAGAATCATTTCCTTACCATGAAAACAATCAATAGTACCTTCATACTCATTTTTGAAGGTATAATTGCCTGATTCATAGTGATTGGGACCACGATAGATACATCACTACTATTTTCTTTTATTAATCATCATCTCTAGCATGATCTTATCCATATTCGGTGAACCTTCATTTCCTAATCGGCAAAAGTTCTCAATTGTTTTATCAACATCTGCTTCGATAAATCCATCTGTAGCAGAGATACACATTCCTTGTGAGGCTAACAGTGCAGATTGTACAGCTGCGCTTGAACAAGTTGCTACTTTCATCGCACATCCTGCTTTTGCTCCGTCACAAATCATCCCTGTCACATTTCCAAGTGTATTTTGGATTGCATATTTTATCTTTTCAATATCTCCACCTAATAAATACGTAATAGCAGCCGATGCACTTGCACCAGCAACTGTTACACCGCAAAGTGCAGACAAACGTCCAAACTGATTTTTAATGTAAATCGCTAATAAATGACTTAACGTAACAGCACGAATTAGCTCTTCTTCCGAAGCATTTAATTTCTCACCTGCGGCTACTACAGGCATCGTTACGGCAATCCCTTGATTACCACTTCCTGAGTTAGCCATTACTGGCATCGTCGAACCGGCCATACGTGCATCTGAACCAGCAGCTGCTAATGCCATCGCATGAGTTGTTAAATCATCTGATAGAATTCCTTTCAATACATTTGCCTTTAATGTTTTTCCAACTTGTAAGCCATATTCATTCGACAAACCATCTAGTGCCACATTACGATTCAGTTCAATACTCTTTTTTACAAGTGCCAATTCCTTTACATCTACAGTCATAACAAATTCATATATTTCTGGAATCGTTAGTTCATCACGTTCTTCTTCAGAAGTGGCAAAGTGTGTATTTCCACATCCATTCTTATAAACAAGCTCCCCATTCGCTTCTACTAATGCGATAAATGTGTGATTATCCTGAATAATAGCCCTTGCATATCCCTCGTCTGTCGTAAGCTTCACTTCAATGTATAGCTTTTTAGACGTATCTGCTAATTCTACAGACACTTTCCCCGCTTCTACTAAAGAAATTGCTTGTTCTTCATCTTCTTCTGAGATTCCGGCTAACACTTCTAAAGCTTTTTTGCTATCTCCTGCTAACACTCCTAAAGCAGCAACAAAGGCAATTCCAGTAGCCTTCATTCCTGGTATACCAACCGCCATTGCATTTTTAATGACATTTGTACTTGCAAGTACTTCGATTGACTGTATGTCGCCCTTCATATAATCTCTTGCAGTAGCTGCGGCTAACGCAATCGACACTGGCTCTGTACACCCTAAAGCAACGACTAATTCTTTCTCTAACACACGTAAGATACTATTCTTGTTCACAAATTGCTCCCCCTGTCTTTCAACTACCCATCATGTGGAATGATGAACAAGTTTTCGCAAAAAATTAATTGTTTTCATCTTTAATTTTCTATAAATAACGGTATATATTACGATAATAATAAATTATCATGATAATTTATTATCGTAATTTCATAGTATAACAATATGTAAGCGATTACAAAGTATTTTTTCTATCCCTAGATATTTTCATTGCAAGCAAGCCTTTAAGGGGTACGGAAACGATTCAAGGAATGAGGGTCCCCCTCTGGAAAATAAATATAAAACAAAAATCATTGGATTGTTTTTTAATAGTTGGAAAGCAATAACGGATTGGTGTTATTTAACAATAGTGATTGGTTAAAAAATCATTTATCCTAGTATAGGAGAAAGTAACATTTCTTTGGAAATAAACCTGTAGAGGTGTAAATAATATGCTGTCTTTTCTATCTGAATTTGTAATATGGTATCCGATTTGTATGTCCATTATTTGGATGGTAGGTGCTATTATATTTTATATTTGTATAGAATCTAAACAAATACGATTTCGAGATGAAACACCGTTTGTTTCAATTTTAATACCTTGTTACAATGAAGAACATACAATTCGAGAAACGATCGATCATGTAATGAAACAAAAATATCCCCATTATGAAGTTATTGTGATAAATGATGGAAGTACAGATCAAACTGTTTCTATTGTGAAACAACTCATTGATAAATATCCGAACTTGCGATGTATCAATGTGAAAAAAAATTTCGGAAAAGCCAATGCATTACATGCCGGATTATTAGCTTCTAAAGGCGATTTTTTAGTTTGCATAGACGCAGATGCGATATTAGATGTACATGCGTTACAACATATGATTCCACATTTTTCAACTGCTAATCAAGGAAACAATATTGGTGCAGTAACTGGAAATCCGAGAGTTAGAAATCGGAATAACTTATTAAGTAAAATCCAAATATCCGAATTTTCAAGCATAGTTGGCATGATTAAAAGAACACAAAGTATATATGGAAGTATAATGACGGTTTCGGGTGTCGTTGTTGCTTTTCGAAAACAAGCATTATTAGATTGTCAATTATGGGATCGAGATATTTTGACGGAAGATATTGCGGTGACTTGGAAATTACAGAAGAAAGGTTGGCAGATTAAATATGGGCCCCGTGCTATTTGTTGGATGTTAGTTCCCGAAACCCTATATGGATTGTGGAAACAAAGAGTTCGATGGGCACAAGGCGGGTTAGAAGTTTTAATTAAACATAGGGATATCTTTTTAAATTGGAAATATAAAAGTTTATATATCATTTATATAGAACAGCTCGTAAGTATTGTATGGTCAATCGTATGGTTCCTCATGACTGTGACTCTTTTCATAAATATTTCTTTTACATTTGATTTCTTAAAATTATTCACAGTATCATCAGGGATATTATCGATGATATGCGTGTTTCAATTTTTCATTGCGATTATGATAGATAAAAAATATGATGTGAATTTAATAAAAGAATATTTGTGGGCTGCTTGGTATCCGATATGTTATTGGTATGTGAATGTTTTTGTGATTTTAGTGGCTATTATGAAAGTTTTAACAAAAAAGAAAGGAAAATTTGCAGTATGGGAAAGTCCAGACAGAGGTCTACAACAAACGAAATAATTGTATACGATTTGAATTTAACGAAAATGAAATTTTTACAATATAGCATATCATTCTTTTTATGGTTGTATATTATAATGTTTGGTATTTTTATTATCATGAATTGTTTCAAATGGAATATGGAGTATACGGAATTCCTATTATTTTTGTTGAATACAAGCCAATCACATATTCGAATCATGATGTTTATTATTTTGGCATGGAGTATTCTCTCATTTTTTTTCATGTTTCTGTGGAATACGTATAGGTCTTATAATTTCCAGTCCAAAACAAAAAGACAAGTCTGGAATATAGAACAACATGCATATATGACAGCTCATTTTTTTCATTTAACGAAAGAAGAGAATATATATTTCCAAACGGAAACATATATAGAAATAGAATTCCCATTGGATGCCTAGCATATACTGCATGTTTCATGAAGTTGTATGGACCCAATTTTGTATCACTTCCCAAGAAACATCATCAATTAATACTCTTTGAATAAAAAAAGGGGAACTATGTTGATTAACGATTCCTGGTGATAGAGTGAATAGTAAATCATATCGCTCAGATAATAATACGTTATCTGTCTGTGGTGTCCCATATCCATATGGATATGCAAAATATTTTGGTTCATACCCGAAATGATCATAAAAAACTTGTTTTGCTCGTTTGGAATCTGTAATAAATTTAGATATATTTTCACTTTTTAAAAAAGGTGGTTTCTCATCTTTTTCAATGTAATGTAATTGATGAGTGTGTGTCCCCACTGTTACTAGATTTGATCGTGTCATTTCAAAAATTTGATCCCAGTTAATCATGGTTAATCCATTAAAATTTGGATTTCCTACTTCCCCTGTAATGATGAAAATTGTAAAAGGGATTTGCTGTTGTTTTAAAAAGGGATACGCATAACGATAAACACTCTGATCAATGTCATCAAATGTAATCATCACACATTTGGAAGGCATTTTTTTTTGTTGATCTATGTAATCATATAATTCTTCTGGTGTGATAAATTGAAATTGATGTTTTTGTAAAAATGTAATTTGCTTCATAAAATCATCTTTAAAAACAGAATACGTTGTTAATTCTAGGTTTCCACTTACTTTCGCAAGATATTTGATGATGGCATTACCAGGACGAATTCGATGGTAATTTAATATGATACACCCCTTTCCAGAAAGTTTTTTAGCTTGTGTCAAGGGGTGTTCTTCTTCTCTTGTCATATAAGCATAAGTATATATAAAAAAAATGATAAGCAGAAACATGCTAATCAATAGTTTTCTTTTCACACTATCCCTCATTTTATCCCGTATTAACGGGCAGTAATACTCCCGCCTCAAAATTCAGCGGAAGCATTATCCAGCTCTAGCGGCTAGAATCTCCAGTCGTTTCGCCCCCTCGGACGGGGCAAAAAGCGCCTCTCCGCCCTGTGCGTGGGCGCCCTGCAATTCTGAGCGAGCCGCTTCCGCCTTTCTTAAGAAGTTAAGCGGGAGATAAACTGCCCGTAAAAGCCCGATTGGTTCAACTAATAATCAGTGGGGGATGAAGAACCCCCCCCACTGATTAAAGTTTCACTTTATGTTGTGTATAAAGTATGTTTAATATTTCCTTATGTCCAAGTAATTATGACAACGAATAAGCAAATGTGACCGTATGACAGAAATGAACACTTTTTCCTCAGCACTAGAACGAAAAAAGACAAGTAAAAATCAATTGTTAGTTTAAAACAAAGTTTGATCATTTCCTACCTTTGACTTTAAAGAATAATACCATTTATATGACTTTATTATAGAAATCTACTCAAATATAAAATACCAGTATATCGCTATTTCGTCACTCAGCTGATTGATGCCTTTGTAGACATATTTGTCAAAGCCACCAATACAGAAACCATAGCGTTCATAAAACTTACATGCACCTACATTGTTATTTTGTGTCTCTAACATCATACCAACCATTCGGTTATCTTGAGCCCAATCTTTGACCTTATCCATGAGTAGGCGGCCGATACCATGTCGCCGATATTTTTGATCTACTTTGATGTCTTCGATGTAAGCAAACTCATTCCAGTTTCGCCTTACTATAACCAGGCCGACAATATCATTTCCTTCAATCGCCAAGAATATTGCTTTATCTGGATGATTAATGTATTTTTGGAAGTCAAGTAGATCATCTAGATCCTCCGAATACTGTTTTTCATAAGGAAGGACTTTCTTCACCGTATACTGGATGGAATGCTCCGTTGCTGTTAAAAAAAGAAGCGAATCTACTGTGAATCGATCATTGATGATAACAGAATAATCCAGGTCTTCTCCTGTGAATTTTTTAATAGTTACGCCCATTTTTTTCATTCTCCTCATTATCTGACTTCAAACACCATTCATCAAGCGATGTGCAACAGGAACATTGATTTGATTTCGTTTAATTTAACAATTTGCCTGTTTGTTGAACATAAGAATCCTACATACCTACACAGTATTTTTGATCAAATGCTATTTAAAATCTACAGTTACAAAAGAATCTGGGATTGAGGAGCTTAAAGACTCATTGATCTAAATCTAAACTTCTTTCGTTATATCATACTTTAACAATTGTCGATGGTCATAAAATTTTTCAAAAATAACACCCATTAAATAGAAAAATAATAAACCAAAACAAATGTGAATGAGTGTAAATTTAACTCCAAATGAAGCAAATTCATATACAATAACCGGTAACTTTGCAGTTGTCCAAACTCCTAAAAAAAATACAATGTACCGTATGCCTGCTCCTTTTTTTAATAAAAGTGCCGCAATTGGAAAAGCCACGTAAAGGGGGCCAGCTGCAATTCCTCCTAATAATAGAGAAAATAAGGCGCCATAAATTCCAGATTTTTCCCCCATATATCTAATTAACGTTTCTTTCTCCACCCATTTGTCAAGCAAACCTACGAATATTAAGACAGGAGGGAGTAAAAGCAGCATATCTAAAATGCTTTTTCCTGTTAATTGAAATGCCTTCCATCCCACCGTTTGGTTTATAAGAGTTAGGATAATGAGACCAGCTAATAAAATGAAAAAGAAACGATACTTTCTTAATTCATTCATACCATCACCACCCAAATAATATATGAAAATATGAGAGACATTACTACTGCAGATACATTGCGAGAATAAGCAAAACTTCGTCCAAATATTTTTTGTTCCATAGGTAAAGTTGTGATTCCTACTGACATTAATGTAGACATTAATGCAGCTACTTGAGGAAGACCAGCGCCATTTTGGACTAATGTATGTCCAAGAGGAAATACAACAAAGCTTGGAAGTAGTGCAACAGAGCCAATTATTGTCGAATAAACAATACCTATCCATCCAGATTTTTCTCCAATGATTGAAGAAATGAGTGATGGCGTTAATATAGATAGTGATAGTCCAACGAAAAGCATAATTGATAACATGTCAGGTATAATATTACGAAACATTTTCCATGACTTTAGTAGAGCATCTTTTGTTTTATTTCGATCCTTTATAAAAGAAATACTGATAAGAATAATAGCGATAGCGTAAAGGATAACACCATTAATCATGATCAGACTCCTTCCATTCTTTATATTTGTTTAAGAAAAATGATAAATTCTTAATTTTTTCTTCAATATCTATTTGAAAATCTTCTAATTTTCTTTTTCCAACTGTAGTAATTTTGTACATCTTTATCGGCTTATCTTGATCAGTTGTATCCAAATAAGACTCAACAGCACCTTCTTTCTCTAATTTTTTTAGTGTGCGATATATGATGGCACTATCAATTGGATTGATGGGAAGCTCTTCTTCACATTTCTGCAGAAGTTTCCCTCCATAGCAATCTCCCTCTGTTAAAAACAGCAAAAGAAATGCACCTGTGTGTCTTCCTGTATGTTTCATGAAATATATAACCTCCTAATTTAAATGTAAAAAATTTTTTTCGTTAACATAACATTAAAATTAACACTGTTAACAACAGTATACTGTCATTAACAGTAATATGTTACTAACAGTATAAGATTAATATAAATGTTATGTCAATTCTAAAATATACAACATGTTTTTTTATCTTTGTGATAACATGAATTCAATTGCAAATACTACCGAAGAATTGATAAAGTCAACAGAAATGAATGCGATGTCTTCTAGGGGGCATGTAAGATGACCCCATAATGGGAAAAAATTTTAGATGAGGCGGTTCATTTCTCGAATTGTTCACTTCCCCCACCTATTAGTGTGTATTCTTACAAGGATTTGTTAGTTCGTCACCAAGCTTCCCTAAATATAAAACATATCCATAAGGAAGCTTGTAGACCCTTGTTATTGTGAAAATATAACAACAAAAAAACAACTCGTGGGAAACCCCTAGAGTTGTTTTGATTTTCGTTATAGCTTTATAAATTTCATGGCACAATTGCTACCTCTAAAATGCTTTATTTATTATTTGTGTCCACACCAAAATTGCTACTGTCCCTACACATATACAAACTGCATATATAATACCGCTAATTCCACCCAAAAATTCCAGTCCAAAAGGTAATAAACAAGTAGCAATACCTACTATGTAAGAGAATATACCGAATAGCTTAGCTAGTTTATCTTTATCACCAATAAAGCTATCTTCTTGATAACCTGCAATGAGCCACAGTTTCTTTTTTATATGGATTTGATAACCTATAATAATGATAATTAAAGCAACAACTATACAAGTAATAAACCCAGCAATCACTTTACTCCGCCTCCTTTTATAACAAATTTTACCACATCAAAGTCATTCTATATATGCTTAGCGTACAAAATCCACGTTTTGATGGCGCTATCCCAAGAAGAGTTTATGAAGAAATGTACTTAAAGTAACGGGCAATTTTGTTTAATAAGAAGGAAAATTTTTTATTACTTTCGTCAAAAACTAGGAAAATTTGAATAAATGTATATTGGAGGTGATGAATTATGATTCACAACATTAATGAATATATAGAGTATTTGAATAGTGTGCGAAAGCGTACCATGCAATATGTGAAAGCTACTCCAAGTTTTACTTTAGAATGGAAACCAACAGAAAATAAATTTTCAACGGGAGATTTATTTCGACATTTAGGTTCTTCTCAGCTAATGTATTTAAATATATTAGAGCAAAAGGGTTGGATCTATCCTGGGCATGATAGAAATAAAGGGGAAACTATAGAAGAAATTACTCATTATTTAGAAGCGTGTCATGCTAAATTTATAAAAGGCTTATTAATTCTAGGCAATGATCTTTTAACCAAAAGAATTCCCACTATGCATGGTCATGAGGTAAGTTCAGGGAGGATTATGATGGCATTCATAGAACATGAAATACATCACCGTGGGCAGTTATCTACTTATTTACAGAACAACAATGTTGAACCTCCGCAAATTTTCGGATTAAAGATTGAACAAGTTAAAAGAGTATAAATTCCAACATTACATGTATAAAAGATTACTTATTCAACCATCGGATGGCTTGAGTTGAACAAGTAAAAACAAAAGACGTTAAGAGAATTAATAGTTGAGAATAAAAATTTTAATTCAGTAGAACAACATCCTTCAAAAGAATTCTCTTGCGTCCTTTTCGGCCAGTGCAGTGTATCTGTATTTCAAGAAGGAATTGAACGTAAGAATAAAGATGGCTACCCTTGCATTCATTGTGGTTCTAATCAAGTTGTGTGTACTGGTAAGTATATAGTTCAACTTGGTCTAAAAGATTGAACCCATTGTTCTCCTAGAATATATTAAAGATGAATGAAACTAGAAATTATAGTCTGAGAGGAGAAGTAAAAATGAGTATTATGGTTAAGTATCAAGAGAGAGTGAAACAAGATCTAGAACACAATGAGCAAATTGTTGATATCATTTCAGGAAGAACTGCCCCTACTAATTGGGTTATGAAACTTCTTCCTGAAATTTCTTGGCTTACGAAAGAGAATATGCCAATAGTTTTAGCGATAACAAACAAAAAATTACTTGTGTATAAACAACAACTAAATTCAGAAATTCAACTCGCCATTGGAATTCACCGCTCCGATATAACAGAATGCAAAGAAGTAAACGGCGTGCTAAATGGAGCAATTCAAGTTTCACTAAAAGACAATCAATCCTTCAAATTTGTTTTTAAAAAAGAACGTGTACAAGATATCTTGAACGAGCTTAATACATAATTACAAATAAGGGAACAACGAAACCGCTTTGACATAAATCAAAGCGGTTATCATTTATTATAACTTCCTCTTTTTATGGACTCGATTGTACTAAACATTCGTGAGTAATCATCCTTAATGTTTGTTTCATTTACCTTATCATTGTATAGTCCATAACCGTAACTTTGAATATTTTCACCCTCTTGAAAATAGCCTGTGGCATATTCAACTGATTCCACTTCTGGGAAATCTTCGTAGGATAGTTTCTCATCAACGAATGGAATATATGATTTTCTAGTCTCAATAAAGAAAAATGGAATCCCTGCCTTTTTATATACTTTCGCGTATTTACTATGGGCAGCTTCTGACAGATGTTCCTTCTTGATAAAGTGAAACTTTAATCAGTGGGGGTTTTCTTCATCCCCCACTGATTATAAGCCCTCACCAATCGGGCTTTTACGGGCAGTTTATCTCCCACCTAACTTCTTAAGAAAGGCGGAAGCGGCTCGCTCAGAATCGCAGGACGTTGGAGCACCCGACAGAGAGGCGCTTTTTGCCTCGTCCGAGGGGGCGAAACGACCGGAGATTCTAGCCGCTAGAGCTGGACAATGCTCTCGCCGAATTTTGAGGTGGGAGTATTACTGCCCGTTAATGCGGGATAAAAACGGCATCAAATTTAGATGCAAGTGTTTTCCCTTCTTCTAATTCAGCGAAAGTTATAGTTGTGAATTTCACGTTTTCTTCTCTTACTTTTGGAGCATTCCCTATAATACCGATGTTTAAGTTCTTACCTTTGTAAAGAGACGAATTAACTGTATCAGAATTACATCCAGCTAAAAACATTAAAATAAAAAGGAAAATGGGAAATGCCTTCTTCATTACCGACCCTCCTTTATAAACGTAACGAGAATAGAAATGAAAACATGTCCCAAATGCCGCAACAAAATAAAGAAGAAAACCCTCTTTTTCCGAAACAACTCTCGTAATCTTGTTTGCCCAAACTGCGATACAACATTACATGTAACAAAAAATCTTTTCTGATCTATTTTCTTTTTCATGTACTAATTTGTTTATTAATTTTTATAAGACCTCTTCTAGAAATCACTAATAAATTCCTTATGCTTGTCCTATGGGGCTTCATTTCAACTTTTATAGTTCAACCGATTGCTTTTTTCTATGAGGAAATAAAAGCGAGCTAGATTCCTACATAATTCCTTGTTAATAAATCAGATGGAACAGGCTTGATGCCAATTTCTCGTGACCAAACAGACAATTGTCCAATGTGATGAATTTCATGAGTAATGATATGACGAATAATTTTTTCATAAGTAAATGAAAATGAATTACCATTCTTACTCTTAACTTCTAAAATTCTCTCATTGGAATCAAGAGCATACCACTCTAAAAAGCTCTCTGTTACTGGTTTGGTTATATTAGAAAAAATTTTTACATCACTTAGGCTAGAAATCGTATTTATGTCCTTATTCATAGCAGTAGTTCCTTGCATCTGATTAATCCATAATTGTTCGCAATCAATCACATGAAATAAATTATGTATAATGCTCCCCATACCACCAGTACGTTTTTTCGTAAGCTCTTCACTCGAAATTGTTTCACACCACTTAAACCATTCTCTTCTAACTTGCCAATTATATTGAAACAAATCTATCAAAGAAATCACTCCAAACAAAAAATGGCCGTTCTTTATTCATACTTAAATAATTCCGTACTTTCTAAGAGCAAAGTCAATCCCATCTTCACTTGACTTTTTCGTGACGAAATCTGCAACTTCTTTTAATTGTTCATTCCCATTTCCCATAGCAATCCCGAGTCCTACTAATTCCAACATGTCTATATCATTTCCACCATCCCCAAACGCAATAGCCTCTGATTTATCAATGTCAAAATACTGTAAGACACTTTTGATTGCTAAAGATTTGGATACTTCTTCTTGTAATACATTTAACACAAAAGGATGCCATCTGCTAAACGTTAAATGTGGGAACTTATGAATGTACTTCTCTACTGTTTCATCAGTAGCATACAAACACATCAAATAGACCTCTTGATTATAAATATGTTTATTTATAGTTGGATAAGCATTCAATGACAACGTTTCATTCAATGCTTTTAATATTTCTATATCTTCTACACCATTCATACTAAAATCTTCTGTAAAGAACGACAGCCCATTATTCTCGATATTTGCAAATTCAACCACTTCTCGAATGATATTTTTATCCATTGGTACTTTATGGAGAACCTCTTGATTGTGCTTCACATAAGCTCCATTTGCTGTGATGAACGTATCTACTCCTAATTTTCTTATTTCATCGCACATAGATAACGGTCTTCCTGTTGCTGCAACTACCCTTAACCCTTTATTTTTCAATAATTTTATAGCTTCTTTCGTATGATCTGAAATACTACCATTTTCATGATGTGTAAGGGTTCCATCAACATCAAAAAATACAATTCTATAATCCATAAGATAACTCCTTTACAAATCAATACATAAATCAGAAGATAAGTACCTGAAAATTTAAAAAACAGAAAATTATGCACTCTAATAATATAAGCCCAAATACATTAATTAGCAATATTTCTAAAAATAAGAAAAACATGATGCGTTGTGAAATAAAATGTTTAACCTTTAAGTCTCGATAACTCTCAAATATACAATGGTTATCATCGTAAAATCCTACTTGAAGTATGCTATCTTGCGTAAGTGCAATTTGATATACATGTAAAAACAATTGTGAGATGTTAGCCATCCTCTCAAAAAAGAATTCATTCACTTTATATTCTTTAATATCTACTGTTGTCCCATCATTAAAACGGTTATCAAACAACAGACTAAAGTTGAATATCAAATTAGGTGTAGAATACATAAGAAATGACATGACTTGTAATTAAAAACCCTTTTTTGAGGAGCCCCATTATTTCTAATATTAAATTGGAAACCACTTCTTAACCACCTATGTAAAGCACACTTGACGTAAAGCATCCTTTACACTATAATGTGGTAAAACCTACGTAAAGTTTGCTTTACATAGGTTTTATGTCTATAAATGAAAGAAGTGATGGGTATTTGAAAAATAAACTGGTAGAATTCCGACAAAAACAGGGCTATTCACAAGACAAATTAGCTGAGTTACTCGGCGTGTCTAGGCAGACAATTATATCAATCGAAAAAGGAAAATATAACCCATCTTTGCCTTTAGCCTTATTAATTGGGAAGGTATTTAATACATATATAGAAAATATTTTCTTTTTAGAGTAAAACTGCTTCATTAAAAAAATGATAAGGAAGGTGTTATCTATGACCTCTAGACGAAACTTTTATATTATAGGCTGTTTGTTTATATTTATACTAAGTGTAAGGCTAGTTCTCAGTATTATGACAGATTCAGTATCATTTATAGAACTATTAATGTGGGGAGCTTTAGCTTTCTTAGGATTTACAGGAGGATATCTATATCCTCAATTTAAAAATGAAGATGAACGGGTTAAATTAATTAAACAAAAAGGAATGTATTTTTCGGGAGTTGCAGTACTAAGTTATTTTATGATTTCATTAGTGTTAATTCAATATAATATTGTTTCTCTTACTACCGTTGAAATCATTCGGCTTCTAATGTCGCTTACAATTATTACAATCTTTAGTTCTTGGATCGTCTTATCTCATAAATATTAAATTAATTAAACTCTTTTTTCACACATAATGAAATGACTCGATACACAAACGGGCAAAAGACACTTATAAATTGAATACCTATCAAAATTTATCAAGATTTTTATTTACTCTAAATTGCAGTTTTAGATCTTTCTTTAATACCTTCCCGGTAAAACGGTAACTTCGATATGAAAATAAATAACATAAGAACAAACATAATCGATGCAGCTGCCATAAAAGCTATTTTTGCTCCGAAAGCAGAGGTTAGTCCTCCTAACAGAACTCCAGATAGCGGAAAAGATACCGTTAATATCATACGGTATGCTGCATTAATTCTTCCCATAAATTGATTAGGAATTTCTTTTTGTCTAATTGTAAATGTATAAATATTTAACATTACCCCACCGATATTCAATATTGCATAGCCAAGCATAGCAATCTGCCAATCATGAAATACAGCAAGTATAATTGTTCCTATTAAAGAAACTAGTCCCACAAGTGTAATCGCATATCCCATTCGCATATATTTGATTACAAATGGAGCTATAAAAGATCCTAATAAAGCCATAGCTCCCATTATGGAATACACATTCCAACAATAGACGCACTAAGATTAAAATCGTTTGCTAAATGGAATGTCATTACTGTATATAGCGCTCCCACTGCCAAATTATAAAGACACCCTATGACTGCTAATGCCCACAAAATTCTATTATGAAATAAAAATACGACTCCTTCTTTTACATCATTAAGCACTTTATTAAATGTCATCTTTTCATTACTTCTCCCTACTTCACCCAATTTTATCGGCAAAATAATGACTACAATTAGCGTAAACAAATACGAAAATACATCTAGTAAAACTGCATGAATCGTTCCTACTAAGGCAATTGTAAAGCCTGCTATAGCTGGTCCAAATAGATTCGCTAAGTTATCCATACCTATGTAAATGGAATTTGCAGACGTTAATTGTTCTTCTTTTACTAACCTTGGCAACATATCAAAGTCCGCAACTAAATCAAAACACAATGTGAGGATTGACAATAGAAATCCGATAACAAATATTATCCCAATAGGAACTGTGCCAAATAATGATAATAACGGCAACATAGCCACTAATAAAAAACGACCAAAATCTGACCATATCATTACCTTTTTGCGGTTCCATTTGTCTACCATTGCTCCCAAAAATGGTCCAAGAATTACAAAAGGTACGACTTCAACAACCCACATTAAACTCATTAAACCAATTGAGTTTGTTCTTTCAAAAACAAACCAAGGGATAGCTAATCGATAAATTTGACTTCCGATTTTTGAAAAGGTTGCTCCTAAAAAATAAACAACAAACCACTTATTACCAAATACTCTCCATTTAGAGACTTTCATACTCATTACTCCTCCTCTCCTTCCAATATTTCTTGTCAATCAGCTAAAATATTTCGTTGCAAACGCTAGAAATATTGAAACGGAATACCGAAATCCCATCATCTTATTTTCAAGTTTCATATCCCTATTTGATATTTTATTAAATAGAACAACAAGATAAATCAATCGAAAGTACGAAACTTATATAAAAAAGCTACTACTTCTGTGGCAGAATAACAAAAAAACATATGATTTTAATAGGTAAAATGCTATTCTTTTTGTGGAATTTTATAAAATACAGATAATTATAAATACAAAAGTTGAGAGCAAAATTACATGTTCTTCTAAAACATATACAGATAATAGGTTATATGTTAAAATTAGGATATTTAACTACTAAGGGGGTAAGTGACTAATGTCAGTTAATAGGATAGAAGAATATTGGCATATGTACGCCAGAGAAAATAAGTTAAACATAAGTGGTGTTCCAGATGCATGGATGTTTGGAGATGGTTCTAAAGAAATGGGAGATGAATTAGGAAGTTTAGTTGTAAAAGGAATCAAAACAGGAACATGTGCTGCGCATTGTGTATACGAGCTTGAAGGAGAAGAAATTCAAAAAGTTGGTCAGTACGATATTGTATTGGATGGAGACAGTAATCCATTAGCAATTATAAAATATACAAAGATTGATTTTTGTAAAATGAATGAAGTCACAAGTGATTTTGCAAGGTCTGAGGGTGCAGGGGATTTAAGCTATGATTATTGGTATAGTGAGCATGTTAAATTTTTCACTTGGGAATTAAGTCAGTATGGACTTACTTTTACCTCAGACTTATTGCTAGTTTGTCAAACGTTTAAGGTAATGGATGTTTATAAAGATAGAGTATAAATTGAAGAAAAAAAGCATTTTTAAGGATACAATTTAGATGTAACAATATTTCAAACTATTTATATATCAATGTGAACAGAGGAGGCATGGTATGATTCGCGAGGCTGAATCAAAGGACAGTAATGAAATTGAAAATCTCTATAAAATATTAGCACCACACAGTAAAAACATTAAGGTTTTTCCAGAAAGAATTGAGCAAATTAAGAATGATTCTAATAACTTCTTATTTGTTTATGAGGAACACGGCAAGGTGAAAGGAAGTATATTTATGACTTTTTGCCTTGACCCTGGATATCAATTTCGCCCATACACCGTTCTAGAATATGTGATTGTAAATGAAGAATTTCGAGGGAATGGAATAGGTGAAAAATTATTGAAACATGTAGAGCAGTTATCAATTGCTAGAGAATCTACAAGAATTATTTTATTAAGTAGCGCAACTAGAATAGAAGCACATAAATTCTTCACGGAAAATGGTTATAATGGAACCATAAGTAAGGGATTTAAGAAATACATACCTATTTAACATCTTAGAACCATTCCTTAGTAATCGAAAATTAAATTACGCGGCATATGAAATCACAAACACATCGCTTGAAATATAATTTACTATCCTAAGAAAAAGGAAGATGACTTTCGTCGTCTTCCCTTTTTTGTTTCAGCGTAAATATTTATACTAATCAATAAACTACTATACTATTGTTTATTTAAAATCATGGGCAGTAACAAAAATAAGTGTTACTATATAGTATTTCTCCATACCCTTTTAATCAGAACTGAATATATATACATTCTATCTTTAAAATTAATCTTACGTTACCTCATTAAACATAAAGGATTTACATATTTTGGTGTAGTATTATTATATATGATAATATTTTTTTATTATAATTTACACAATAAGGGGATACGACAATGGATCAAACCATTCATATTGACGGTTTCGTCAAACCTAGATTTGAAAAAATCAAACAAGTATTTATAGAAAATTTTAAAGCTCGTAAAGAACTAGGCGCAGCTTGCTGCATCTATTACAACGGTGAGTGTGTTGTTGATCTATGGGGTGGATATCGTGATCATCTTACAAAAGAACTTTGGCAAGAAGATACAGCGGTTCTCATATTTTCTGGAACAAAAGGTTTCGCTGCTCTTGCATTGGCCTTAGCTCATTCAAAAGGTTATATAGATTACGAAGAAAAAGTATCTACTTATTGGAACGAATTCGGGGTAAATGGAAAAGAAAACATCACAGTTCGGCAACTACTTGGGCACGAAGCGGGCTTATGTTGTATTAATAAATTGCCACTACATACACTAAGTGATTTCGATACCAAAAATGTTACTCCTTATTTAGAAACCATGAAACCAGCTTGGGAACCTGGTACAAGACATGGTTATCATACTTGGACAATCGGTTGGTATATAAGTGAATTAATT
The DNA here is from genome assembly GCF_022663535.1 of Bacillus cereus group sp. BfR-BA-01380. GTDB lineage: Bacteria > Bacillota > Bacilli > Bacillales > Bacillaceae_G > Bacillus_A > Bacillus_A cereus_BB. The sequence goes on from NZ_JAKUFS010000013.1 coordinate 24,625, forward strand.
CGTCATGTAGATCCAAAAGGAAGAAATCTGACTCAATTTTTCAATGAAGAGATTGCACAGCCTTTACAAGCAGAAATGTATATTGGTATCCCCTCTTCATTTCCAAATGAACAAATAGCGACTATTAAAGGAATCCAATCTATCTTTGATATATTTAAAAGCTTTGGCTCCTTCCCCAAAAGCTTACTCTGGGCATTTATGAATCCAAAATCCTTAGCAAAACGTAGTATGGTGGATCCAAAAGGATTACTAGCGCATGATAATTTCAACAAAAGAGAATTACGAGAAATAGAATTCCCATCTGGAAATGGTATCGGTGTAGTGCGTGATATGGCAAAAATATATAGTGAATTTGCTAATGGCGGTCCAATATTAGGTATAAGCCCATATACTTTAAGCGAACTATCAAAACCACCTGTACAAACGAGCAGTGGCTGGCGTGATGCTGTCCAAACCGTAGACACCGCTTTTTCATTAGGTTTTTTCAAACCGTTAGAAACTGGTTCTCACTACGGAAATCCCTCATGCTTTGGTCATCCAGGCGCGGGTGGCTCTTTATGTTTCGCTGATCCAATAAACCGAGTTGGCTTTTCTTATGCAATGACACGCGTTGGTATGCAGATGTTTGATGATCCGAGAGAAACAGCTATTCGCGAAGCTTTTTATAAAATAATTCTATAACAACAATATAAAATCTATGGGGATTATTACTATCTTTCTTCCGTACAATCGGTGAAACGAATGGTATATATTTCAAAGAAGAACACGATCATATGACGACTGAGTATCTTACACCTAGCCAACTTAAAACTTTAGAACGTGCCATGTGCAAAAAAATCGAAGCATGGTTCAGTAATTAAAAAAATGTGAAATGAGATTTCTTATATAATATTCGATATATAGATGGGAGATAAATATGATATTTAAAGAATTTGGCAACAAAAATATGCCAGTTATTATTTTTCTTCATGGTGGTGGACTGTCATGGTGGTCATTAAAACCACAAATTGAAGCATTGAAAAAGGAGTATTATATTGTTACACCTATTATTGATGGACATGGTGATGATTGGAATAATACTTTTGTAAGTATAAAAGTATCGGCAGAACAGGTTATTAATTATATAAAAGAAAATTGTAATGGAAAAGTTTTTGCAATTTGTGGTCTTTCTATTGGTGCTCAAATCGTTGTTGAAATAATATCACAAGAATGTGATATTACAGAGAATGCTGTTATAGAAAGTGCGTTGGTTTATCCTATGAAAATGGCAGTCACGTTAACTGTACCAATGTATAATGTGTGCTATGGGTTAATTAAAAAAAGATGGTATGCAAAACTACAGGCTAAAACAATAAATGTACCAGATGAATTATTTGAAACCTATTATGAAGATAGTTCACGAATGACAAAAGAAACCCTAATTAATATTACGAAAAGCAATGGAGATTATTCAATACCTTCAACATTATGCAAGACGAAAGCAAAAACATTAATATTAGTTGGTGAGAAAGAATTATCAATAATGAAAAAATCAGCAACACTACTTCACGATACCATTAATGGTAGTTTTTTAAAAGTCATTAAAAAAAATGGGCATGGAGAAATTAGTTTAATTCATCCAGATAAATACCTTGATATAGTACAACACTTTTTTATAAATAATATAAAATAAGGGATTCTTTTGGAGTTCCCTTAAAAACCTCATTTTTCACAGCGGCTACTGTAACACCCCGTTGCATCATCCTCTACTCTTCCTTACAATTAAAATAAGAACGTGCGTTCTTTTATATCGTTTCATAGGAGGGGTACCATGTCCTAGCAACATCGAAATACAGCAGGTGTGCAAGCATACAATAAAAAGAAAAGTTTAAAAGCAGCTTCTTGTGTCCATCATGTCATCCAAACATTGCTTCGAGAAAACCGTGCTGTTAACTTCCATGCGGTCTCCGTACGCTCTGGCGTTTCCAAAGCCTATCTGTAGTTGTTTCAACGGATTGATAATCTTAGAAAACAACAGTACGACTACGATCCACCTCTCGATGAGTACAGTCTCATCGAAGAACAAAATGCACATTTAATGACACTCTTGTATCAAACATACGAAAACAAGGCCGATTACTTGTCAGCCTTGTTTTTTGTAAAACCATCATTAGTATTATAGAAAGAAAATATTTTATCCATATTAAGACATCCCCCTAGACGGTTGCACTTCATTCATAAACAATCTTAAGGGTCTCTACCTTATACCCCTCCGCTAAGGCAGAGAATGTAGAGTGTTCTTTTTGTGGAGATGCTTTTGCTAAGAATAACGTTCCCTCTTTTCCATTAACTTCTATATTGTTTACCAAGTAGCCTTTTTTGGCATGAATGTACCACTTGTCGTTATATTTCAAAGTCGCTGTTTCATTTGGTTTTTTCTTTGCTTCCTCCCATTGTGCTTTGATTGCTTCAGGGACGAGACTATCGATATTCCCAGTCTTCATTTGTGGCTGGTCCTTTTTAAACATTTCTTCTTTTTTGTATCCTGTTAAATCTGGTGTAAATCTTTTACTATCAATAGGAACATTGATTTCTAAACTCGTAGAATATAAATAATCAGCTACCTTGCCAGCCGCATCATACGTTTCATACTTTACGAGAATTCCCGTATCTTTATCAACCCAAAAACGGAAGGACTTGTTAATCCGTTTGTTTATATTCCCTTTGATGACAAGCGTATTATGCCCCAATAACTGTTCGTTTTGCTTTTCGATCTCCCAAGTATTCAAATTCCTTGTATAGTTTGAGGCTATTTCATAAGGAAATAGTGAACTCATTGCTTCTCCAATAGGAGGTCTTTCTCGATTAACTGTTACGTTATCACCTTCACTATTTATTAAAAATGCATTCTCAATCTTTAATGGCTTAGAACGTTCTTCTTCTGGATATTTCAACTCTATATACATACCTGTATCTTCTACAACTTTCCACATTATACCATCGTTGTAATAAAGAGATGTTACCTTTTCTATTTCATTGTCCACACGAGTAGTTTTACTATGGCCACCTGCTTTATTATGCAAACTGAGTTCATAGTTAATTACCCCGTCACCTGGAACAGTAGCTTGATGAACTTTAAATTCGCCTTTAGCAGTTTCAAAATTATCGACTGTATTCAGCATTTTCGTCAGTATCTCTTCTTTCGTCATATCCCCAAAATATTCTTCTTGCTTAGGAGGAGTATATACCGTTCCCTCTTTTTTTATTTCGGTTGTTGTTTCTTTTTTGGAAGTTTGTCCTTTCTGCTGTTCAGTTGTCCCATCTGCACGGGCATTTAACAAGGAGAATAATGAAACAACAATCACAGTAATTACACCAAGTACAGACCAACGATACGATTTCTTTTGAAACTTTTTAATCATGAAAACCCTCCTTTTTAAGGCTCTTTTATTTCTGATTAGATTCGCCAAACCTGGTACTTGGTAATAGCTAGAGGAATGTTCTAAAAGATTGATAATGGTATATCCATATGCGATTTTTTCCTTTTCCTCGAAAAACGTGAGCGCAAGTGCATCGCATGCCATCTCTTGATCTTCCCGCATGCATGAGTAAGCATACCAAAGAATCGGATTAAACCAATTCAAAATTAACAGACTATACATAATCCAATTGACGAAAACATCTCTCCGCTTAATGTGACCTAACTCATGATGAAAAATATGTTGTAGTTGCTGCTCATTGAGCCTACTAATATGCACACTCGATATTAATACTTTCGGATGAAAGAATCCAAACACTGTCGGACTTGAAACTTTCCCAGCTATCAGTAACGGGATATTATTTTGGATGGACATAGACCTTTTACACTTTTCAAAGATGTTAATAACCCTTTCTTCTGTGATAACGGGTTGTTGTTGTATGTAGGAATGTAATCGTCTATTGATAAGATAAGTTGTGAAGCCTAGTATGATAACGCCTATCATCCAAATATATGAAACAATTGTATACAAAGAAAGGGCGGTATCCTTTTGTTTCTCATTATGAGCGGGCTCTACTATAGGTTCCTTCGTTGTCTGATGTGTATGATCATTGGAGCTTGTCTCTTGTTTAACTGTATTGATATCTGGCATGCTTTTCGTCTCACGCACATGCTCGTTTTTTGAAGAAACAACAGGTTGATTTTGAGCAAAAGTAGTCGTTTTATAACCATATGAAAGGAGTGAATACATACTATAAGAACTATCAGGTGACCATGGCAACAGTAGTCGCACAATCAAAATCATCCATAGTAAATAATGCCATCTTGGACCTAGCTTGTTTCTTAATAAGACTTTGACACACAAAATAAATCCCACTAATACACTTGCCATCAGAGATGTATCTATAATCCAGTCAAATACGAAAGGAAGGTAGGTATTTATAAACCTATCTATCACTTCTATCTCCCCTTCCGCCGATTTTCTTCATTCTTCTCATCAAGGATCCGTCTGAGTTCGTTAATGTCTTCTGAAGATAATTTTTCTTCTTTCAAAAAATTTACAAGCAACGGTTTAAACGCCACACCGCAAAAACGTTTGAGTAAAGATTTTGTCTCTACTTGTAGATAAAGATCTTGCGACACTAAAGGATAATAGGCGTACATACGCCCTTTCTCCTGATGATAAGAAATAGCTTCTTTTTGAACCAATCTATTCATCAGTGTTCGAATGGTCTTCGGATTCCAATCTACGATCAATTCCAGTTCTTTAATCACCTCATTTGCTGTTTGAGGGGATTTTCCCCAAAGAACTTTCATGATTTCTAGTTCAGCTTCAGATATTCTAGGTAATTCTTTCATTGCATATCTCCCCTTATATTACAAATGTAATCTTAAATTTGATATTACATTTGTAATCAACTAATGTCAACAATATTCAAAACATTTCTCATTAAGTGTATGTAACGGTTTCACCCCACCGATACAAAGTACCCTTTTCGTAACCAAACAAAAACACGGCCGAAAAGTAAAAGCGGCCGTGTTTTTATAAAGTCATAGTTGAATTAATAATCACAAAATTATATAGAAAGAATCCCTTGTATATTTCTAATCATGCATTGGGAGGTTTCCCCCTATTTTTCACGAATATTGCTTATAAGAGTTCAGCTGAGATACGTGTGAGGTTAGATCATAAAAAATATAAAGTAAAAAAACATATGAATGTAATCGTTCTAATGATGTTGTTAGTATATACTTTATCAATTCAATGCGAGGAGATGAGTGTTTATTAGTATATTAGAAACTATATATGAATCTTCTGTTTTACTGTTAGTTATATGTTCATTTTTCTATTATATACACCTAAGAAAAATGAAACGAGAAAGAAAGCTTTCTTCTTTCGAATTCACAATGTATACAATAACTCAATTTGCTTATATTCTTTGGGCGGGCAGTTCTCTGCTTAAAATTTTGTCAAAATAAAGTGAAACTTTAATCAGTGGGGGTTTTCTTCATCCCCCACTGATTATCAGCCCTCACCAATCGGGCACATACCAATAGTTTTTACTCATCTATCTTCTAAGCTTACTGAATATCAATTTATCTCCTTACGATTGAATATCATCAAAGTGTTGCTGCGCTTCGTTTATGTAGTCAGGACCAATTCTTTGTTACACCACATGTTAATTTGCATAGTAAAATAACACGCAAAAAAGCTCAAAGTCCATATATGGCTCTGAGCTTTACTTTTGTATGAGGCTTATTCAATTAAAGCCCCGTTAGTGAATTAATCATTTTCAGAAGAAATATTTAATACTCTGAGAAAATAAAAAATAAAAAACAAAAATTACTAAAACTAAATCAACTAATGCTAACTTCTTATTTCCTTCTTTTAAATTTATGATAAAACCATAAATAATTCTAACCATCCAAAAAGCTATCAAAAATAACCAGCCAAAATGGTCATTTGTATAGTTTTCATCAAAAAACATTTGTATTGCACCTAAGAATAATAAAATAAGTACGATATTAGTTCCAACCCTTAAAGCCCTATTTGATTTATTATTTTTCAATTTATCATCCCCAATTCAACAATCCCTCTTAAACTATCCTACTTTTTAGCAGAACGAAGACAATTTTGCTTCTCATTATATTTTAACATAAATTACCTAATCCTTTCATTTCCTTTTTGACACCTCGAATAACAACCAAAATAACGAAGTGACAATAGTTGTGGTCATTCCGTTAATTGGTATACAATTTCACTTGTTAATTCAACAGTGAAAACAAGACAAATCTTTACATATCAACAAAAAAATCGAGTATAAAACCTTTGTGATTTTATACTCGATTTAACCTGCCATTTATACAGTTTCTCCATGTTCTCAAAAGTTACCAATTAGTCTATATCTTCATGTTTAATTCCATATTTGGATTATAGAATTGTAGCCATCTTTCAGCTTCACTAACCATCCATTTTCCGAATTCATTTAAAAATAATAACAGTACTTTTGTATCTATTATAGGTGTTATTGCATATTCAAGTGCCCTTCTCATATCGTGTTCCTTTTCAGGAAAATATTTCGAAAACAATTTATAAGCAGGATATAAATCTCTTGTATATGTGTTTTCTTTCGTTATGACAAGTGCAAGTCCGGCTCTTACTATAATTTTCATAATCCACTTGCAACAATCTTTAATATCCTCTATATCAGGATTATCTTGAAGGTCATCACAAGCATTTTTAATTTGAGTTTGTAAGTGAATAAGGTGGTCATTTGCTAATGCTTCGTTAGCTTTATATTGTGGTAATTGAGGTATCAAATCCTCTCCAAATACACATATTCCATGGGTTTTAAGTATAAAACTCATTATAGAAAATGATGAAGTATTTAGAATCTCTTCTATGGAGTAGAAGCTTAGTTCAATACCATCTACGCAATCATATTTTTGATTTAACCTGTTTTCTATTTTTTTCACCCAATTTAACTCTAGTTTATTAGGATGTTGCTTAGTCACCGCTATTGTATCTAAGTCAGCGACACCTTCAATGCCTATCCCTTTTGGAATTGATCCTCTTATGTATACACTATGTAAATCATCTTTGAGATAGGTAGAATAAGCATGAATCACATCATGAATTACAAGTAAAAAAATAGGATTGATTTTATTTTTATCTGACTGGTTGATTATATATCCATCTTTATCTGTAATGCATAGACTTCCGATATCTTTAATAACAGTCATTACATCGCCCCTTTTACTATTTTAAAAATGTATTTGTATCTCTTTATTAAACTTATCCCATTTTGATTGCTAAAAAGCATGTTCACCACTGATATATTTCTCCCCCATTACGAATTATTTCATCTGATCAAATTAAAAGTTTACAATTATGAAAAAAGAGAAGACGACTTTCGTCGTCTTCCCTTTTTTGTTTCAGCGTAAATATTTATACTAATCAATAAATTACTATTCTATTGTTTATTTAAAATCATTCACATCTAAACTTAGTTAGAAACCTTAGACTCTTCTAATTTCTCACGAAGAACCATTTGTAAGATACCACCGTGACGGTAGTAGTCGATTTCTACTTCGCTGTCGAAGCGTGCTACAACTTCAAATTGTTTTTTGTTTCCTTCAGAGTCAGTCGCAACTACTTTTACAATGTCGCGTGGTTTTACTGTCTTATCAACTTGAATTTCAAATGACTCTTGACCAGTAAGACCTAATGTTTCTGCACTTTCGCCATCTTTAAATTGTAGCGGTAATACGCCCATTAATACAAGGTTACTGCGGTGGATACGCTCGAAGCTTTCCGCGATAACTGCTTTAATGCCTAAAAGATTTGTACCTTTTGCAGCCCAGTCACGTGAGCTTCCCATACCGTAGTCTTTACCAGCGATAACAAGAAGACCTGTGCCGTCTTGTTTGTATTTCATTGCTGCATCATAGATAGATGTTACTTCGCCTGTTGGCCAGTATGTTGTGAATCCACCTTCTGTGCCAGGTGCGATTTGGTTTTTAATGCGAATGTTCGCAAATGTACCACGCATCATAACTTCATGGTTACCACGGCGAGAACCGTAAGAGTTGAAGTCAACTGGCTGTACGCCATTTTCTAATAAGTAACGGCCTGCTGGTGTGTTTTTACCGATAGATCCTGCTGGTGAAATATGGTCTGTTGTTACAGAATCACCAAATTTGCCAACTACGCGCAGTCCTGAAAGTGTTTCCACTTCACCTGGCTCTTTAGATAACCCTTCGAAGAACGGTGGGTTTTGGATATATGTTGAGTCATTATCCCAAGTATATAACGCTTCGTTTGAAGTTTGGATTTCATTCCAACGTTCGTTGCTGTTAAATACTTGTGCATATTCTTTCTTAAATAGTTCAGATGTTACTACGTTTTGTACAACTTCTTCGATTTCTGCCGCTGTTGGCCAGATGTCGTTAAAGTAAATTGGGTTACCGTTTGCATCGTTACCGATTGCATCAGTTTTCAGGTCGATATCTACTGTACCAGCAAGTGCGTATGCAACTACAAGCGGTGGTGATGCTAAGTAGTTTGCTTTTACAAGCGGATGAATACGACCTTCAAAGTTACGGTTACCAGATAATACAGATGTTACTAATAAGTCATTTGCAGCGATTGATTCTTCTAATTCTGGTGCTAATGGACCAGAGTTACCGATACAAGTTGTACAACCATAACCTACTGTTTGGAAACCTAATTGATTTAAATAAGTTGTTAACCCAGACTTATCTAAGTATTCCGTAACAACTTTAGATCCTGGTGCTAATGATGTTTTTACATAACCAGGTACTTTAAGTCCTTTTTCAATTGCTTTTTTCGCAACTAAACCTGCACCAATTAATACATATGGATTAGATGTATTTGTACAGCTTGTAATCGCAGCAATTGCAATTGCACCTGTATTCATCGTTACTTCTTCATCTTGTAATACTACTTTCACTTCTTTATCAAATTCTTGCTCTGCGAAGCCGAATCCTTGGTTACCAACCGGTGCCACAACAGCTTTACGGAACTCATCTCTCATGTTAGAAAGAGGAATTAAGTCTTGTGGACGTTTCGGACCAGAAAGGTTAGACTCGATTGTATTTAAATCAATTTCAACAAGATCTGTATAAATTGGATCTTGACTATCAGCTGTATAGAATAAGCCGTTTGCTTTACAATATTCTTCAACGATGCGAATTTGTTCTTCGCTTCTTCCTGTTAAACGTAAGTAATCTAATGAAATATCATCGATTGGGAAGAATCCACAAGTCGCGCCGTACTCTGGTGCCATGTTAGAAATTGTTGCACGGTCAGCTAATGGCATGCTTTGTAAACCGCTACCGAAGAATTCAACGAATTTTCCAACTACACCTTTTTGACGTAATACTTGTGTTACTTTTAATGCAACGTCTGTTGCTGTTGTACCACTTGGAAGTGTACCTGTTAATTTCACACCGATTACTTCTGGTACTGGGAAGTATGAAGGCTGGCCAAGCATTCCAGCTTCTGCTTCAATACCACCAACGCCCCATCCAAGAACGCCGATACCATTAATCATCGTTGTATGAGAATCTGTTCCTACTAATGAATCTGGGTATGCAACAAGTTCACCTTCAGCATTTTTCACTGCATGAACAACTGGTGCTAAATACTCAAGGTTTACTTGGTGAACGATACCTGTTGCTGGTGGAACTGCACGGTAGTTATCAAATGATTTTTGTGCCCAGCTTAAGAATTTATAACGTTCTTCATTACGTTTAAACTCTAAGTCCATGTTAAATTGAAGCGCATCTGCTGTACCTGCTCTATCAACCTGTACAGAGTGGTCAATAACAAGATCAACTGTAATTTCTGGATTGATTTTATCAGGATTCCCACCCATATCTGCCATTGCTTTACGAAGAGAAGCTAAATCAACTACAGCTGGAACCCCTGTAAAGTCTTGTAAGATAACGCGAGATGGTTTGAACGGTACATCGATATCTTGAATATCTTTCGTTCCCCACTTCGCTAAGTTTTCAACATGCTCTTCTTTAATAACGCGGCCATCAACTTGACGAAGTACTGATTCAAGTAATACTTTAATTGAATAAGGTAATTTAGAAACATTACCTACCCCTGCATTTTCAAGCGCTTTCAAATTATAATAGTGATACGTATTTCCATCTACTTCAAATGTTGCGCGAGCGTGAAATGGATTGTGTTTTACCATTATGGTTACCCCCCTGTTAAACGTGACTGAAATTGTCTGAATATAAAATGTAGACGAATTTTTCAATACCTTACGATAATATATTATTACAACTTAATGGATAAGTAAATAATAAGAAACTTATAGTTTCTCATAAGTTTTCGTTATAACCTCGTTGTTGTATAATAATTTTCTCGTTAACAGATACTATTCCTATAAAGTGAAACTTCTGTTTAGAAGATATTTTACTTTATAAATAAACCGAACTATTCAAGTTTTTACAGCCAATTAGGGGGGATAGTAATGGGAAAACGTAAAGCAAATCATGTCATTCCTGGAATGAATGCTGCCTCTGCACAAGGACAAGGTACAGGATACAATGAGGAATTTTCAAATGAGCCATTAACACCTGCACAACGCCAAAACAATAAAAAGCGTAAAAAGAATCAATAATTTAAAATCCCAAAAGATAATCTTTTGGGATTTTTCAATGCTTATACTTTAATAACTCTGACACTTTCACAAATCGATACCCTTGTTTTTGCAAGGCTGGCAAAATTTCTTTTAATGCTTCAACAGTTTGGCTTCTATCAGTTCCGCCATCATGCAGTAAAACAATATCACCACTTCTTGCATTGTTTAGAACATGTTGTACGATTGTATCTTTTCCAGGGTTAGACCAGTCTTTTGGGTCTTGATGCCATGACCATAATACGATTTGATATCCTGCTTCTGTCGCTGTTTTAAACACCGATTCATTAATATAACCACCAGGCGGACGGAAAAGGAGCGGTTTCTCTACCCACTTTTGCAAATATCTTTTCCCCTCTAGAATATCATTTTCGAGCTTTTGTCCTGTTGCACTGCGTGCATACAAATGGTTCATTGTATGATTCCCAATTTCATGGCCTTCTTTTAATGCTTGTTCGATTAAATATGGATTACGCTGAATTTTGAAGCCAATCATAAAAAAGGTCGCTTCAGCGTGGTATTCGCGTAATATCTTTAAAACTTGCGGTGTATATGTAGGATCCGGACCATCATCGAAAGTAATTGCTATTATTTTTTCATTCGTTGGTACTTCCCACGTCACATAGCCAGTTGGCTCTAACTCTTTTCTCATTAACATTTTTGCATCGACTTTCTCAATTTCCATCAAGCTTAATACTACGATTAAACAACTGATTATAATACATTTCGTTTTTTTAATCATTATTACCTCATTTTATGTGAAAAGGCTACTGAAGACACTCAACAACCTATTAATCACGTACTTCCTCCACATTTTGCATAATATGTTGCAAATCTTGTTCATATTGCTGTAATTGCTTTCGCTGCGTTTCAGAAGCTACTTCTAATGCATTTTGGATTTGTTCATATGCTTCTTGCACTTCTTGGCGTAAATGTTTTAAGTCATTGGCATAATTCGGATCGTTTTTTACAATGTTGTTATATACATTTTCTGCATCTGTTATTCCTTGCTGCGCAGCTTGAAATGCTTGTTGTTTATCCTTGTGGTACGGCATAATCATTCCCCTTTCTGTCGTTAACTCTCCATTATCTTTTACCTTTTTCTCAAAAAACATTCTCGTATAAATTTATGAAGTTCTCTCATCCTAATATAAAGCGAAACTTTAGGCTGAAGTGCTCTTCCTCAGTTGATTCGTTTCGCTAATCAAGCTCTACCGTTTATCCGATTAATCACTGGAGCTTAATAAAAAGAGGGGTATTATAAATGGAGAAAAACAACAGCAAATCCATTCGTAAAAATTCACCGCAAGGACAAGTTTCTGGCGGACAACCAGAACCATTAAGCGGGTCACACAAAGTAAAAAATCGTAACCATTCACGACAAAAAAATCACGCTCACCACGACATGTAAAAAATAGACAGTGCATGTGCACTGTCTATTTATCATATATTTATCCTATCTTTTCTTCTTTTTAAGCACATTTCCTCTTTCCTTTTCACCTCTATTTTCAAAGTGAATATCATAATTTGAATGAAATTTTATGGAGGTTTTCTTACAATGGGCAAGAAAAAGAAAAAAGACTGCCTTTTTCATGTTGATGGCTTTGAAGAATGGATGGATCAATTTTGCTCCGATTTATACGCAAACTTCCCCTCTCCAAACGATATTCACATTGACCTGTTTGAAACGGAACAAGAATATATTTTAGAAATTGATATCCCGAACGTAGTTGAGCAAAATATTCTTATTAAAAAGATGGAGACAGGCCTACAAATTAACATATTTGGTAATAATCCCGCCTTACAGCATATGATTTTCTTACCAGCCAATATTATCTATAAAAAAATGTTAGCCTATCTTGAAAATGGCCTTCTTGCCATTCACATTTCTAAAACAGAAGCAGCACAATTAACAGAACGAACCGTTCTCCTTACAAAATAATCGTATACAAATTTACCAATTCATATAAGAAATGCCCTTTCTTCAACTAAAATAATGTATACGAAAAAAGGTGGCTGACTACAATCATCCACCTTTCTCATTTCAAAACCTTATTCCTAAATGTAAACTCACATTACATTTGTACTTCCTATTTTTTCTTCTGTCGTTCTTTTATGAAGTAAATTTCTTGTCAATAAAAGAATCGGAAATGCAAGCATTGAAAGAGTCGCCAAAATTGTAAAAATCGTAAGACCACTCTGATAGCCGTAATAATCTAACAAAAGTCCACCAAACCATGGCCCAATAACAGAACCAATTCCAGAGAATCCCATCGCACCGAAATAAGTTCCCTTTAAATTTGAAACCGCAATTTGATCAATAAACACATCTGTCATGGAAAACATTAATACTTCTCCAATTGTAAATATGATCGTACAAGCAAAAACAGCCCACATTGATTCCGCAAAACCAAATCCACATAATCCTGCACCAACAAGTAATGTACCGATCATAATGGATACAAGCGATGTATACTTTTTACACATTTGAATGAGTGGGTACTGAACAATTACTACAGTAATTGCGTTTAGTGTTAATGCATAAGAAAATAATTTCACTCCATTTTCAAACAGATGAGAATTCGCGAAATATTGGGAAAGCGTTGATGAAAACTGTGCGTATCCTGCTGTACTAATGATAATTCCAATTAACGCAACTAAAAAGACAATATCTTTTCTTATAATGCGCAAGGAATCCATAAAAGTAACTCGTTCTCTATCCTCTGTTTTTTCTTCTTCAATGCAATACCTGCGAAATTGTAATACGAGTACAATTGTATATAGAACATACATAATAGCTGCGATAAAAAATGGTGTTGTTGCTTCAGCACTGCCAATCTGAAGACCAACAAGTGGCCCAATCGCAACACCAACATTAATAGCACCGTAACGTAAGTTAAACACCATTAAACGATGCTCCGGTTTTGTTAAGTCAGATAATAAAGCACGGGACGTTGGCTCAAAAAATGAACGACACATCCCATTTAGTGCATTTAGCAGGAAAAATGCCACAACATGCTCTGCAAAGCCAAATCCAATAAAGACAAGAATCCAAACTATAATAGAGGATAACATAATCTTCTTTCGCCCATAACGATCTGATAAATTCCCGCCAATAAAACTTGCAAATACTCCCACTAATGCGCTCGTTCCAATAATCGCTCCTGTAACGCCTGCTGATATTCCTTTTGCATTCGTTAAGTAAATTGCTAAAAATGGAATGCTCATCGATGTTGCAAATCTTGCAAATAAAGTTCCAATAATGATAGTCATCCCAATTGGATGAATGTTTCGTAACTTCCCCTTCATCTCTTTCACCTTCTCTATATCTAAATGCAATGCAAAGAAAAAGAAAGCTGAAAAACAGCTTCCTTTGAAACCATAATTTTCATTTTCTTAAACACGAGTTGTTCGTTTCAACTCCATATCAATACCATATGTAAACTGTAATTCTTTTAATACTTCCTCAACTACAATATTCACATTATGTTTACTATTAAATTCTGCTACATAGTTCTCTACTTCTTCATGTGTATAAGCATATTCCCCAGAAATGAAACTTTTCATATCAAAACATTCATTAATACAAAGTTGAATGAGGAGCTGTTCATACATAGAAACTATATCTTCTTTTTTCCATAATAATTCTTTCACATATAATCGATCAAATGTTACACTTTCACGGTTACATTTTTTTAAATGACGGGTCATTTCATGCAATTCTCGGTATAGTTCAGAAATATTTGTGTTTAGATGAATCAGTTTGCGTACGCCATTTTCATACAACATATCATCCACCCCCGTTATGTTCTTTTTTCCCATTATAGCAAGAAAATTCTAAAAAAGAGAATTTTTCTTATGAAATATTAGGAAAATTATACGTAGTGTTTTACAATAGAACTATATATATTCATTTTAATTTTTCGACATTTTTGTCTAGCTCTGCCTGTGGCAGAAAAAGGATCTGGCCGCTTCTATGCATGGCCAGATGCTCTCGCCCACCTAAAAAAGAGGGTTTTTATGTTGATTTTTAAATTTGTATTTATATAGCTAAGTTTGAAAGGAGCAAGGTTGTGAATCACAAATTATTTTATGCAGATTCATATTTACAAACATTTACGGCTCAAATTACAAAACAAGTGCGTGACAAAGACGGCAATTTATATGTCGTATTAACACAAACAGCTTTTTATCCAACCGGCGGCGGTCAACCAAATGATACAGGGCAATTAAATCAAATTCCTGTTATAAATGTGGAAGAAATAGATGGCGAAATTCGTCATTACATAACTGAAGAAATACATGCAGATGAAGTAACGGGATATGTTTCTTGGAAGCGTCGTTTCGATCATATGCAGCAACATGCTGGACAACATATTTTGTCCGCTATTTTTTGGGATCACTTCAATATTCCAACAATTGGTTTTCATTTAGGAAGAGAAATCGTAACAATTGATTTAGAAACTTCTGACCTTTCTTTCGAAATAGCTGAAGAAGCTGCAAATCTTGCAAATCAAATTGTACTTGAAAACCGGCCAATTACAGTTCAGTCGGTAAATCTAGAAGAAGCAAAGCAACTTCCTTTGCGCAAGGAACCAACTGTGACAGAAAATATTCGTGTTGTTATTATTGAAAATCTTGATTATAACGGATGTGGTGGTACACATCCAAAACAAACTGGTGAAGTGGGCTCGATTCAAATCATCAATTGGGAGCGTCATAAAGGAAACATTCGTCTTACGTTTGTTTGCGGCTGGCGTGCAATTGAACTGATGCAACGTAATCAAGCTCTCGTAAAAGGCGCAGCCCAGCAATTACAAAGTAAAGAGGACGATATTTCAAACAAAATAAAGCAGCTCCTTTCTACTCAAAAAGAAACTGAGAAAGCGTTGCAAGCAGCCAACGAAAAACTTATTCTTGTAGAAGCAAATGAATTGTTACAGCAAGCAGAAAAAACGTCATTTGGGAAACAAATTGCCGTTCACTTTACAGATCGCTCTATGCAAGAACTTGCAAAATTAGCAGCTATCCTTACAGAAAAAGATGAACATATCATTACATATTTTGTTACACAAAACAGCGAAAACTTACAATGCATTTGCACATGTGGTCAAGCCGTTACACTAAATATGAATATCCTTTTAAAAGCAGCCCTTCCTCTTATAGAAGGCAAAGGTGGCGGAAATCCAAAAAGCGCACGCGGCGGCGGTAAAGCAACTGTTACAGGCGAAGCATTTTTATCGCACCTTATTCAAATACAAAAAGAAACACAAGAATCATAAGTAGATTTTAAACAGACTATAATAAGAAGAGAATACTATGTTCAGTATGAGTGCATATATCCTCTTTTTTTATACATATCAGAATGTATAACTATATGTTAAGGGTATAGTTCAGTATGTATATAACGTTAAGAGAACTTATGTTTGTTTTCAGGGATAGGGAACGTAGCCCACATCCATCAACTTAAGGTATATTTTTAAACAAAATGCGGTCTTTCCATATTTTAAATACTACATAGTTGAGTAAGAGAGGTAGTAGCGACTTGTTGATTTAACCATACACACAAAGATAAGAAATGGCGCCCGTGGCACTTACGTTTTCGTTTCATCCCGCCTGCTTCTATGGCTAATTGATTAAGTGTAGCGGGAGACATATATCGATATAACTCTTCAGCGAATAAAGATAATTCTTGTTTTTGATTCATATTCATAAAAAGCACGTCACCCTTTCTCATTAACATAAGAAAATAGTAACGTGCTTTTAACTTCAAAAATAGCCTAAATCCTTAAGTTGATGGATGTGTGGCGGTACCCCAACTTATATATAGAAGAAACAAAAAAAACACGCGGTGTAGGTGCACCACGTGTTTTCAATTAATTCGGAAGCTCCTGATTCCCGTTTACAATATCCTTTGGCTTTACCTTCGAAAATGCCTTGTGTAAGATGTTGTTTTGAACGCGATAAGCTGGTGCATTGACGCCACCGTAAATCGTGCTAATGCCTTCAACCGCTGCACCTGTTGTGATGGTATTGCCAGTGATGTTTGCTTGTTGGACCTGGAACGGTTTGTCTTTATTCCAATAGTCTCCCACTTTGATAACCGCTTTGTTCATCCCTGGCAGTAAGCCAGAGGTAATCGTGTTATTGACAACATTGATTTGTTTCCCCATTGGGATATTGAGTACAGTTGTATCACCATTGATATCAAATCGAGAGTTTTGAATCGTAACATTTGCGTCTTTGCTTCCAACGTTAAATGTCCCTTTTGCTGCCTTAAATGTACAATTTTGAAAGGTGTAAGTGCCGTTATAGTCGACATTTGTACCACCAGTCGCAGTTGGACTGGATTCAAACATGCAATTGTTATAGGTCCCTCGTACGAATGAAGTGCCAGGGTGATTGAGCACTTTCAAGTTTTCAAAAGTACTTCCGTCTGGTGCTTGGCCGCTCACTCTTCCTCCGTTTATGGTTACATTACTTACATGAACAGGGTTGACCCACACATTTAAATCCATATTGTTTAATGTAAGGTTTTTCGCTTCGATTCCAAACGGGACACGACTTGAAAGACTGAACATCGTTTTATCAAATGTCATGCCGTCTACCACCGCGCGAGGTCCTGTGATGCTCATCAGTCCATCCTTTATGCTGTTTCCTTCAAACGTGATATCGTGATAGGCGTAAATACTATTGGCATCAAATATATTATTCTTAATATATGCATTTGTGAATGGTTCAGAAACAGCTAAACCGATTTTCCCTCTTGATCCGAAGTGATTCCCTTCAACAACCCCATCATGTCCATCATATAAAATGACATCGTATTTGTTATTGTTGTAGAATTTGTTGTTTTTGATGAAGATGTTTTTGTTCATCATCCCGTTTTCACCGTATCCGCCCTCTACGTCAATGCCAGATTCAGGCGCAACACCTTTAATATCATGGAAGACACTGTCTGTGATGGTTACATGGTCCGCGCCTCCCACTGTGATGCCTTGACGCCGATTAAAGGAAAAGTCAGAATGTTTTACGGTCACATTCGTTGCTAATGCCTTGCTCCAAAACTCCCCGTATACACCGCTCGTATTTGCTTTTTTAAACACCGCTTTAAAGGACGCTGCAGATTTTGGAATTTGAACCACTTCTTTTCTGGTATTGACACTGTAGCTAGATAAGAAGGAACCATCTGCTCGATAAAAATAGACATCATAGAGATACGGCAAATTTTTTGCATTTGGCATTTCAAAATAAGGTTCTGTTCTGAGGATGTCCTTTGTGAATGGGATCGGTGCTTTCAATCTAATTTTCGTGGGATCTGCCACTTTGTTTCCATTTTTATCAAGAGAACCCGATTCAAAATGATCTGGATAGATGTCTTGCAATAACGTTCCTTTCCCACCAATACCCGCACCATCACCTGTGAAGTTTGTTGCTTTAACGCCGTCAATTGTCAAGTTTTTGGCCGCATATACAGAAATGCCGATTCCATTTTCATGCGTACCAGGAAAACTCGGTCCTTGTTTTTTCGAATAGTCATGCGTATCTTTATCACCTTTGTACGTCCCGCCTTTTAATGTGACGTTGTCGGCGCCGTACCCAACACATACAGTTGAATATACTTCTCTTGCGTTTGTTTCTTTTTGAATCACAGCATTTTCATCTAACCAGAATGTGATATTCGGAACCATATTGATACACGCGGAAGGGTCATTCCACAAAGCAGGATTTTCTTTTTTTACCATGTACGTTCCTGCTGGAACCTTGAATGTTTTGAGGGCATTTGCTTTTGCGAATTGGAGTGCATCGTTCATTCCTTTTGTCGATTCAATCGGATGCGTGCCATCGTTTGAAATATGCCATTTTTCTTGCTCTTTTTTGTTTAATTCATAGAAAGTACCATCTTTTTCTACCGTTTTGAGGGCAACTTGTCCACCTGCCGCCGCCTTTACTTGCACGTTCCCATTTTTCAACCTGCTTCCGTTGATCGAAGTTTGAAATAGTCCCTCTTTATTTGCTGTAACGTCTGCAGAAACTTGTTTTCCATCTGCATCTGTCACTTCAATGTGAACAGGCGTATTTGCTTCTGCCGTGCCTTCTACTCCGTAAGAAGATTGATTGTTGTAAATCATATGTTGTAAATTTCCGAGTGCTACGTTTGTTTTTTTTGTTTCTTTTGTTTGTTTTGCCGCTATTTGGGTAACAGGATTACTTGTGGATACCCCATTTGTTTGCATGAAACGGTTTCGCTCTGCACCGTCCCATTTTTCGTATTTATTTGCGACATGCACCGCGGTAATCGGAATCGGTTTCATGGCATTCCCATTTTCTGTGTGCAAACTATTTTGAAGCAATAACAATAGAGCTGTCATCACCATCATCGATACTTCACCTCTTTCTATATAACCATTTCAACTCAATCGTTTTAAGATTGTTTGTTGGGATCTGATTTCTCCCTTTCTTTTAACTTTTTCTCTACATTGTAAACGATTGTAATCATACATAGAATCATAAGCATCACGATTCCAATTGTTGTATAAGGACTTCTCCATAACAAGCTAACGACGCTTCCGATTACAATCATAAAATAACCGCTTCTTTTCAAAACATTGATTCCACACGACATCTACCGTTTGCGACCAGTCACACCGTTTCCCTTTTGCTTGATGAAGAAAAGGAATTTATCGTTTATTTAGGTTATTTTTATTACCAGATATATAGGAATCAGGAAGGGCGAGAGTTTCACCGTTTTTATTTTATTCACGAAAAAATATGATACCATTAAGAAAAACAATTTGGCAAGGGGGAACAATATGAAACACGTAATCAAATCGAAAAAGCAAAGAGACCATTTAAAAAGAAACCATATGATTATTCCTTTGCTTGGTACTTACTGTTCGGTACACAAAACCAACATCTTTAGCAAGATCTCGTAAGGTATTTGGGGATAAAAAACTTTGAATTTCTTGAGCGAATAGCTGCAATTCATCGATTACATTATCTTAAGAGCGACTAAAGAAGAAACAATGAAACGAGCAATCAATCGTACCAAATTGGACGAAGATGCCAACATTGAATTGGTAGAAAAAATGTGGGAGCAATTTAACAATTTGGGTATCTATGAATCCAATATTATTGACACAACAAATCAATCAACCGAACAAAGTGTTTCGACAATAAAAGCTGTGATTGAAAAGAAATCTTCTTTACTCACTATATGATGTGATACAAATGTTAAACAAACGGGCGCGATTGTTTAACAACAATTAAAAAAGCGATACATATTATACATGGCTAATATGTATCGCTCTTTATTTTTTATGACTTTTTACGATTTAGGTCTTGATAAACTGCAGCTTGTGTTTCTTTTATATTTGCATACACTTCTCTTTCAGAATATGAAGTAACTGATGATAAGAATCAATATGATAATATGCGTCTTGAATTGCTGCGTTTTGAAAAGCACATGTTGTGATTCCTAGTTTTGTAGCCGGTATAATGTCTAACGCACGATCTCCGACAACAAAATTAATAGAATGTTTCTATTAAAATCCTTCGTTTCTTCTAGCCTTTAAAGAGATTTCAATGATCATATCCAATAGCTTGCTATAAGAGATTCCCACCGCATGAGCGCTTTTGGGTAGTAAGCTATTTTTTGTCATCCCCGGCAATGTATTCACTTCCATCACATATGGGATTCCATCTTTTATCATCATGTCAACTCTAGCATATACACTGCATTTTAATACTCTATAGCATGCCATTGCCGCCTCAGCGACACGCTTTTGAGTTGTGACCGGAAGTTCTATAATCTCTTCAATCGTAGCCGCATCATCGTATTTCGCATGATAGTCAAAGAACTCAGCTACATGTTGAATTGAAATAATCGGTAAAAGTTTCCCGTCCAAAATGGAACAGGTAATTTCTTCGCCTTTTATATATTTTTCAATTACGATTTCAGAATCCCATTTCAATACATCCTCAAGCGAGGATAGTAAAGAATCCTTATCGTATACGATCTTTACCCCTACACTGGAACCACCCGAATTAGGTTTTACAACTAACGGATATCCCATTTTTTCGATTTCATCAAGCTGAAGTTCTTCCATATTCGAAAGATGCATCCAATCCGGGGTTTGAATTCCTTCATAACGAATCAATTTTTTCGACATATTTTTATCCATACAAATACCGCTTGATAACATGACACTTCCGGTATATGGAACACCAAGCGTTTCCAGTGTACCTTGAATCGTGCCGTCCTCCCCGTATTCGCCGTGAAGCGCTAACAAGGCAATATCGATATTCCTTACCTTTTCAATAAGCTCTTTTTTGTTATTTAGTTGAATAGGCACAATCTCATACTTACTTTTATCTAAATGTGCAATCATTTCTTCCCCAGTCATGAGGGATACTTGTTTTTCGGAGGACATGCCTCCCATAATTACGCCAACTCTCACTTTTTTCAACTCCCATTTTCATTTTTCAATGTATCTCCAATTATCTTAATTCCCTTAAGAATATCCGCTTCTTTTAACCGAGAGAATCCTAATCGAAACGTATTACTTCCCCTTCCATCCGTGTAAAAGACGTCTCCAGGAGAAAAAACAACTCCCTTTTCATAGCATTTTTTCAAAAGGGTACGCGAATTCATTCCTCTTTCTAATTCTATAAAAAGATGCAGTCCACCATCCCCAGTCATTCTTTGAAAAGGAATGTATTGATTACAAGCATGAACAGCTAGCTCATATTTTTTCTTATAAACTGACTTAGCCTTTTTTAAATATTTTTCGAAATAACCATCATGCAAATATTGATAAAGCACTGCCTGATCCAGCGTGGATGTATGAATCGTCCGTGCCCTTTTCACACTTTCCAAACAGTGGATTAATTCCTTATCTGCTAAAATCCACCCAACACGTAACCCTGGAAACAGAATTTTTGAAAAGCTGCTAATATAGATCACATTGTTGCCAGGTCCGGCGAAAGTCATTAACGGCGCTAAATGGGAACCTGAATAACGCAATTCCTCATTAAATCCATCCTCCACAATAGGAATTCGATATTTTGAAAAAAGTTTCATAATTTCAGTCCTTTTTTCCGAGGATGTGACAATCCCAGTCGGATTATGATAGGACGGGATTAAATATGCAAAATCAAAATCCGTTTCGGATAAGCTTTTCTCAACTTGACAAATATCAATACCATCATCCTTCATTTCTATCCCGTGGATATCAAGGCCATGTAATCGAAAAAGCTTTAATGCAGCATGATGGGTAGGATTTTCACAAATAATACGCCCAGATTTTTTAGCTAAAGAAGACAATAAAATATCCAAACCCTCGGTGAAGCCATTCGTGATTAGAATATCTTTATTGGAAATGTCTACTCCTTTCATTTCCATGTAGTGAAGAAGATAATCAATTAGGGGTTTATAACCTTTTGCATATCCGTAGTTCAAAACAATATCTCCTTCAATAGACATTCGGGTCAGAAAAGCCCTTTTAAAATTTTCAACATCAAAAAGCTTTTCGTCTGGGGCAATGCTATTGAATGAAATCATGCCTTTTTTCCAGCGGACACCGTGCTTCATTAAATCTAATTCATCAGCTAGCAAGGTAACTTCATTGACCTTTTCTTTCCAGTTTAGTTCGATGGATGGAGTTTTGGATGTTTTGACTTTCCCTACAAAATTTCCTTTTCCCTTTATTGCATAGATTAGACCTTCTTGTTCTAAATCCGCGTAAGCAGTGAGAACTGTATTTCTGCTGACCGATAATAATTTACTAAGTTCTCGGGTAGATGGAAGCTTCTGGTGCTCCAGCAGGTGCCTTTTCATAATCATTTTTTTTAAATAATCCTTTAATTGAATATAAACCGGACGATCATCTACAAGCTTAAAATCATTAAACACTTCCTTGCCTCCCTGTTCTCATTTTTGCATAACTATATCTATCTCAAAAGGTCCACAACATATGTATTTTCTTTAACCAGCGGTATGGTTTTAGGTACCAGTCATACAACTTTGATATGAATAATGTGGCACTTCACCTTCTTATCCAATAATAATTAGGCTTTTTAATGCAGTGTAGTGCTATCCTAAGGGGAAGTAAAAAATCCCTCTTGATAATAGCACTATTTTTATACCGTAAACAGTTGTTTTTTATCTTTTAAAACACTTACAAAAAATTAGTTTTTTAAGTCTTAATGCAGCATTGAAATAAAGTTGAATCGTTTTGAAAAAATTGAAGTCTTGATATTTAAAATGTAATTAAGACCATAGCTGTATTGGAAAATACTCCCTGAGGCTATATTAGCAACTGAAGTTTTTATATAAACTTAAATTAATAACCGAGAAGTAAGGGATTGAAGATGTCCTTAGTGATCTGCCTTCATTGTTGATTATTGCAAAGGAATTATAGGAAAAGCAAAAAGTTGGTAACAATCTTGAAAAATAAAATGAGGTGATTCATTCATGATTAATTTCAATGGAGAAAAAGTTACCAAGGTGGACAGTAAAACCAAGATTGTTCAATCGAATATAAAAGCGTGGTTTGCAATTGGAGCAAGTTCTATCACACTATTCGCAATTATATTGAAATCCTTTTTACCTGGAGCACCGGATTACACAATGGGATTTGCTCCAGTAGGAATTACGGTATTTGCTTCAATCTTAGGAATGATTGCACTAGCACTATCTATTAACTGGCAGCGGGAAAGTTTGACGATACGTTTTCTTTTGCTAATTAGCACATGGGGCGCTTGTTTTATGTTAGTCTGGTCATCAGGCGGTATTATGTTTGACATATTACGAACAGCTGCTGTACTTGGAATCCCCGGTTTGCCCCCTGTTGTGGATTGGCCAGGATTTGCAACCAGAACCATTAGCCTCATAGCTGCCATACTACTTGCTGCAGCAACTCTCTCTTTTCAACGTATATCCCGAGGGGCATGCATTGTATGTGGTCAAGGGCCTTCAGTGAAAACCCAACCTGACCGTATTTGGTTCGGCTATGCTGCGTTTGTACTATCTTTTCCATATCCATTATTGAAACTTTATTGGTCCTTCGGTGGCACCCTAGGAGGTGGCCAAAATTTCAGTCAACATTCTGCTTATGGAGAAATGCTAGTATTTGGCGCTTGTGCATTGCTTTGTCTTGCTCTTGTACAAAAATGGGGGCGTATGTTTCCTAAGTGGGTACCATTTGCTGCTGGGAAAAAAGTTCCTCGATTCATTCTAATCACCGGAGGTTGGGTTGCTGCATCTATGACAATTTCAATGGGATTTTTGGCAATATTGGGCTCTCTTTTGGAAGTATTAGGTCTTTCGAATGGACCAATGTCTTTCGATGACCAAGGTTTGTTGGTATCTATAGTATATGGAGGATGGTTGTTGCTGGGTATCGCGATCACTGGAGCTACCTGGAATTATCAGAAGCAAACCAAAGGTAAATGTGTAAAATGCGGGAAATTTTAAATAATGATTTATAGATATTATAAAAGGATCTTCAAATGCAGATCCTTTTTCATTGCTGATAACATCGTTTATTTTGACTACATACCCATTTGAGGCCTTCTTTAACTAAACCAGCTAATCGAAACAAGTCGTAATCGTTAGTTCAGTAACTTCAACAAAAAGAGTGTTAATCATTCTTGGATCAACACCCCAATACTAAGCTAATTTTTAACATCTTACATATTTACGTTTGAAACCAAGCCTCCCTCTATCAATTTCTTTATGAATACTTTCGTAAGCATTTAGGAAACTGCTTTTGGATTTGCAATAATGCCTACAAAGTACATTGCATCGTAGTTACCTGTGGAATAAAGCTCTTCAGCTAAACATTGATTTATTTTTATTTTCTTTGCGATTGGTTTCATAGCACCTGTAGCTATGCCAAAAAGCGGCTTGTGCGCACCATTGGATATGTACATTTTTTTAGTTCGTTCCTTACCGAGGGCTTCAAGCTCCTGCATAATAGTTTCGAAATCTATAGTTTTGCACTTCCTTCCTTAATATTAAGCCCCTTTTAATTGTAACCAACTAGTTTATCCTGCTATTTGGGGGCTACTCCCACCTCAAAATTCAGCGAAAACATTGTCCAGCTCTAGCGGCTAGAATCTCCGGTCGTTTCGCCCCCTCGGACGAGGCAGAAAGCGCCTCTCCACCTTGTGCGTGGGCGTCCTGCGATTCTGAGCGAGCCGCTTCCGCCTTTCTTAAGAAGTTAGGCGGGAGATAAACTGCCCGTAAAAGCCCGATTGGTGAGGGCTGATAATCAGTGGGGGATGAAGAACCCCCCCCACTGATTAAAGTTTCACTTTATATTCTTTATCAAGTCTTCCATACTTCTCAATTTTACCATTAATCTTATTCAAGTAGGATGTCTACTGTCTATAATCCCTCAACAATTCGGCCCGATTATTGAATAACTCTTTATACAGAAAATAGAGATTGTGAAGAACTGTACTTATGCCAACGGGAAGGTTAGTTTATTAAGGAACTTGATATCTCATATTAATATAAGATATTTTGGGGAAAATACACAGATTAAATGGAAAAAAGTTGATTTTAACGATATTCATTGTGGGCTAAAAGGCATATGAACTACTTTCGAGTGGATGAACCGAGGCATCAGTTTACTACTGTATGGTAAGGTTTAACTATTTTTTGAACTCTTCCTAATTTAATTATAGCATTTACAAAATGGTTAATATAGACTTTTTATTCTCATTTACTACTGCTAGAATCAATAGAACATTAATGTTTAGGAGAGATGTAGAATGAGTTCTTTGATTCTCGGTTTTCAGGAGATAGAAAAAACACAGCTTTTGCTCGTTGGCGGAAAAGGGTTAAATTTAGGGGGATTATCAAAAATTCAAGGAATACAAGTACCAGAAGGATTTTGTATTACAACAGTAGGGTATCAAAAAGCCATCGAACAAAACGAAACGTTTCAAGCATTGTTGGATCAAATAACAATGCTAAAAGTAGAGGATCGTGATCAAATTGGTGAAATCAGCAGGAAGATCCGACAAATTATTATGGAAGTAGAAATTCCTTCCGATATTGCGGGAGCAGTTGCTGACTATCTCTCCCAGTTTGGTGATAAAAATGCTTATGCAGTGCGTTCTAGTGCGACCGCTGAAGATTTGCCACATGCTTCTTTTGCTGGTCAACAAGACACCTATTTAAATATCATCGGAAAAGAAGACATCTTGCAGCATATCAGAAAATGTTGGGCTTCTCTATTTACGGATCGAGCGGTAATATACCGAATACAAAATAGATTTAACCACAGACAAGTTTATTTATCCGTTATCGTTCAAAGGATGGTTTTCCCACAAGCTTCAGGCATTTTATTTACCGCTGATCCGATTACCTCTAACCGAAAGTTACTATCAATCGATGCCAGTTTTGGGCTTGGAGAAGCACTGGTCTCTGGATTGGTATCTGCCGATTGTTATAAAGTACAGGAAGATAAAATCGTTGATAAGATGATAGCAACCAAAAAATTGGCTATCTATGCACGAAAAGAAGGCGGAACAGAAGCGCGGCAGATTGATCCTGATCAGCACAAGACTCAAACACTTACTGAACAACAAATATTACAACTAGCACGTATAGGAAGACAGATCGAAGCTTATTTTGGTTGCCCACAAGATATCGAATGGTGTTTGGTTGATGATACATTTTATATTGTCCAGAGTCGTCCAATCACTACTTTATACCCCATCCCTGAAGTGAATGATCAAGAAAATCACGTCTATGTATCTGTTGGTCATCAACAAATGATGACCGACCCCTTGAAACCATTAGGAATGTCTTTATTCCAGTTAACATCTTTTGGACCCAGGTTTAAAGCTGGTGGAAGGTTATTTGTTGATATCACGCATAATCTGGCTTCACCTGTCAGCAGAAAAACGATAATAGATACATTGGGACAATCCGATCCGCTTATCAAAGACGCGCTTATGACCGTAGTCAAGCGAGAAAATTTTATAAAATCGTTACCAGATGATGAAAAAATACAAAGTTCCAGCCAAAGCAATAAGGGTAAATCTTTGGATTTTCAAACACAAATCGAAAACGATCCGACAATCGTTTCTAATTTGATTAAGAGTAGTCAAACATCGATAGAAGAGTTAAAACAAAACATCCAAACGAAATCAGGATCAGATTTATTTGATTTTATTCTAGAAGATATCCAGAAATTAAAGAAGATTTTATTTGACCCACAAAGTTTGG
Source organism: Bacillus cereus group sp. BfR-BA-01380 (assembly GCF_022663535.1). Taxonomy (GTDB): domain Bacteria; phylum Bacillota; class Bacilli; order Bacillales; family Bacillaceae_G; genus Bacillus_A; species Bacillus_A cereus_BB. The sequence continues at coordinate 51,509 of NZ_JAKUFS010000013.1, forward strand.
GTGTGATTATGGCCGCTATGGATGCTTCAACATGGATCAATGAAAAAATGAACAAGTGGTTAGGTGAAAAAAACGTAGCAGACACGCTTTCTCTATCCGTACCTAACAATATTACTTCAGAAATGGGTCTGGCGCTATTGGATGTTGCAGATGTGATTCGTCCTTATCCAGAAGTAATTAATTATTTACAGCATGTAAAAGATGATAACTTTTTGGATGAACTGCTTAAGTTTGATGGTGGACAGGAAACCCAAGACGCTATCTATGCTTATCTCAACAAATATGGAATGCGATGTACTGGAGAAATCGATATTACTAAAACTCGTTGGAGTGAAAAACCAACTACACTTGTCCCCATGATTCTCAATAACATCAAAGAACTTGATCCTAATTCTGGAAATCAAAAATTTGAGCAAGGACAACAGGACGCTTTGAAAAAAGAACAAGAGTTATTAGATCGATTGAAGCAATTACCGGATGGTGAACAAAAAGCCAAAGAAACAAAACGAATGATCAGCCTAATACGGAATTTCATCGGTTATCGTGAATATCCAAAATACGGCATGATTAATCGCTACTTCGTTTATAAGCAGGCTTTACTGAAAGAAGCCGAACAACTCGTACAAGCCAGCGTTATTCATGAAAAAGAAGATATATACCATCTCACTTTTGAAGAACTTCACGAAGTCGTACGTATAAACAAACTGGATTACCAGATCATTAGCAAACGAAAAGACGAGTACAAATTATATGAAAAACTAACTCCACCACGTGTTATCACGTCTGATGGTGAAATCATTGCGGGTGAGTACAAACGAGAAAATCTCCCAGCCGAAGCGATTTTAGGTCTGCCTGTTTCTTCTGGAGTTATAGAGGGACGAGCACGTGTCATCTTAAACATGGAAGATGCTGATTTAGAAGATGGAGATATATTAGTCACCTCCTTTACTGATCCTGGCTGGACACCATTATTTGTATCCATAAAAGGGCTAGTTACCGAAGTTGGTGGACTGATGACCCATGGAGCAGTTATCGCACGTGAATATGGCTTACCAGCAGTGGTTGGGGTAGAAAATGCTACCAAACTGATAAAAGATGGGCAACGAATTCGCGTACATGGAACAGAAGGTTATATCGAAATATTGTAATTTTGAATACGAATAGATTTAATTTGTAGCATCGCTCCAGTGGATACCAGAGCGGTGTCTCACAATCTTTCCTTTGGGATAAAAAGTTGAAGCCAACTTTATCGGTTGTGCATACTTAAAAATGATAGTTACCGATCCAACTCCACTCAATACATCAATATGGCCGACTTTCCAAATGTGGAGATCGGCTTTTTTATCCCGCATTAACGGGCAGTAATACTCCCACCTCAAAATTCGGCGAAAGCATTGTCCAGCTCTAGCGGCTAGAATCTCCGGTCGTTTCGCCCCTCGGACGAGGCAAAAAGCGCCTCTCTGTCAGGGGCGTGGGCGTCCTGCGATTCTGAACGAGCCGCTTCCGCTTTTCTTAAGAAGTTAGGCGGGAGATAAACTGCCCGTAAAAGCCCGATTGGTGAGGGCTGATAATCAGTGGGGGATGAAGAACCCCCCCCACTGATTAAAGTTTCACCTTATATAAATTTGCAAATGCTATCACTTAAACTATAGGGCGCGTTTATTTAGAAACGCGTCTTTTTTTGTATATTAAGTCATTTGATAGAATATGGTACCATTAATACGGATACATCAAATAATTATAATGTTTATTCATGTGAGTGTAGTGTAAGGCTTGAAAAAAGAACTGAAATACTTGTCACAATATTATTTTTCTAGGTTTTCCTTAAAAATGGACGGTTCTTTTTTAAAGTGAAATCGCTCTTTTAAAAAGCTCCCTAAATTTCTCCCTATCTTCTGATGTAAATGGTTTTGGCCCCTTTGTACGCTTTCCGCTTTTTCGAGCCATTGCACTCAAATAACGTGTTTGTAATAATTGGTCAATGTTTTCATTTGTATAGCTATACCCATTATGGTGAAGAGCCGTACACCCTTTTGCTAAACCTAGCGAAGCAAGACCATAATCTTGCGTAACGATTATATCTCCTTTTTCTGCTAACTTCATAATCCGATAATCCGCAGCATCTGCTCCAGAATCAACATAAATGGTTTCCACCCCTGATGGTTGTTCCGCATTAGAAAAATGAGAAAAGCTAGTAACAAGGATAACAGGAATTTCAGCATTCGTACCTTCAGAGATAATAATATCTTTTACCGGACAAGCATCTGCATCAACATAAATTTTCATCTTTATCACTCCTATAAATAAGCTCGAGTTGATGATAATAGTAGATTTAGCTTTTGTCAAACGAAGATGCTTTACCTAAAATCATTAAAAAAATAGTTATTTTATTAAAGGGCGCGATTGTTGAACATAAAGTAAAAGGGCGATACATATTAGTCATGTCTAATATGTATCGCCCTTTATTTTTTATGACTTTTTAAAATTTAGGTATTGATAATTTTTCAAACAAAAGCGCAAGTCCAATCCCTCCGCCAATACCTAACGTTGCAATCACGTATTTCACCTGTTCTCTTTGCACTTGATAAAATAATTTTGTCACGAGCATTGCTCCCGATGCACCGTATGGATGTCCAACAGCAATCGCTCCGCCGTTTACATTTAATTTTTCATAAGGAATGTTTAACTCTCGCGCACATGCAACGATTTTGGAAGCAAACGCTTCATTCATTTCAATATAATCAATATCTTCTATTGTAAGGTTCATCTGTTGTAATAGTTTTTGTACCGCAAATATCGGTCCACTACCAGGAAAATGAGGATCTACGCCAGCAACAGCACTATGCACAAATCGTAGTACCGGTTTATAACCAAGCTTTTCAGCTTGCGTTTCATTCATAATAAGAAGTGCACACGCTCCGTCGTTCACTCCACATGAATTCCCTGCCGTCACTGTTCCCTCTTGTAAAAAGGCAGGGCGTGTTCGTTTTATCATTCTTTCATAATTCATACAATGTTTAACTGTTTCGTCTACGGTAATGTGAGAAACTGGTACAATTTCTTCTTGTAAATATCCTTTTTCTAACGCCGCTAATGCTCGTTTATAGCTCAAACATGCATACGTATCTTGCATCTCTCTTGTAATTCCATAACGCTTTGCTACATACTCTGCAGCAACTCCCATATCAGGATCACCAATATGCTCAGGTGAAAAGCGAGCTCGCTTTTCAAATCGTGAGGTACTTACACTTTCGGCTCCACCTGCAATGTAACAAGTTCCCGCCCCGCCTTGAATCAGATGACATGCCAATCGAATTGCTTCCAATCCTGCCCCGCACTGGCGATCAATCGTCACCCCAGGTACTCCATATGGGAGACCTGCCTCTAATGCTGACAACCGAGCTACATTCCCACCAGGCCCGACAACATTTCCGAATATAACATCAGCGATTTCGTTTTCGATACCTTTACTTATATATGTAAGTAAAGGAGCTGCTAATTTTTCAACGGAATAATCTCTAAACATACCATTTATCTTTCCAATTGGAGTACGTTTCGCTTCAACAATTACCGCTCTATTCATACATAAGCTCCTGCTTTTCAATCATTTCTTTTACTTCTGCCCGTGCAACTTTCCCACTGCTTGTATGAGGAATTACATCTACAAAATACCATTCCGTCGGAATTTTATAGGAAGATAACCTTCCCAAACAAAGTTGCTTCAATTCCTTTTTTGATACAGCTCCTTTAACTAGCGCTACCGGCTTTTCTCCCCAGTACATATCTTTCTTACCAACAACTACTACTTCATCTACATATGGATGTATCTGTAATACACGTTCAATTTCTTCAGGAAAGATGTTGATTCCCCCATAAATAATCATATTTTTTTCTCGTCCTACAATATATAAAAATCCATCTTCATCAACATAACCTACATCATGAACTGTCATCCATCCATCACTCGTTACGTGAGAAATTGGTGCATAATCTATTATATATCCCATAAAAAATTGTTCACTCTTCACATAAATTGTGCCGACTATTCCTTGCTCTACTTCTTGTCCATCCCCATTTCGAATACTAATCTTTACATTATGACATGGTCTTCCAACTGAAGATGGTTTATTTTCATTATCATGATGTGATAGCGCTGTAACAAAGCTTAATTCAGACGCTCCATAAAATTCATATCGCTTTGCATTCGGAAAAACCTGTTTGATTTTTTGCTTTGCTTCAGCTTCCCATTTTGCACCTGATGAAATAATCTTTATCTCCCGTTCTATCATTCTTTCTTCTTTGTATAAGGACTCTAGCATCGTTGGGACTGTATACATAACAGAAATAGATTCCTTCTCTAATATTGAAAGAACACGGTTTGGAATGAATTTTTCTGTCATATATATCGTTTGTCCTAAGAATAAAGCGCTCATTGCACCATATAAAAATAGAGAATGAACGAACGTTCCCGCAAGCAATACTGTCTCATCTTTTTTCATATGAAAATCATAAACATTACAAGCAAAGCTTTCTACCCATGATTGTTGTGAGCGGAGAAACGCTTTTGCTTGTCCAGTTGATCCTGATGTGAATCCCATATAAAAAGGTAACTCTCCCACCTTTTCTATATCATTTACTGTAATAGAAGTGTTTATTATTCTGTCAGACCACGTACTGATCGAAAATACTTTACTATTTGTTTGAGGCAATTGATTACGTTTATGCTGTGCTACAACTATAATAGAAGGCTGTACAATTTGTAGTCGTTCCTCAAGTTCATGAATACTCCACTTTGGATCAAGTGGTATACAAATCCAACCTGCCATAGCAGACCCAGCAAAAATTTGTAAAAATTCTACGCTATTATCAAGTAAAATCGCAATCTTTTTATTACTTACTTCTTCCTCATGAAGCCAATTCACAACTTGGCAAACTGACCTATACCATTCTTTATATGTAACGCTTCTATCTTTTAATTTTATTGCAGTTTTGTTCGGTTGATAATGAGCATGTGCTGCATAAGATTTTGTAATCCCCACCTATTTCACTTCCTTCTCTATAACAAAAAGAAACACGTTTTAACGTGTTTCATAATTTGTATGATAAATTGTTCGTTTCAATGAACGTTGTAGTCTCGTAACAAGAATTGTCGCAAATACAGCCTTCAATAGATCTCCCGGTAAGAACACAACACTTAATTTCGCTGCTTTTACTACACTTATATCCATCACAAAAGCTTGTACGATAACACCAAAGAAATATACAACGAAAATACCACCAATAATATTAATTAAAAATAATTTCAGAAATGATACGTTGCGAAGACGTTCTGCGAAATATCCAATAACAAATGCTCCAATTACATATCCCATTAAATAACCGGCACTCGGTCCCACAAAAACTGAAAATCCACCGCGGCCTCCAGCTAACAACGGTGCACCCGCTGCTACAACAAGTAAAAATACGAATTGGCTAAGAGCCCCCAGACGAGATCCTAACAAACCGCCTGCAAGCATGACACCAAGTGATTGTAGTGTAATCGGTACAGGTGTAAATGATAAAGCAATTGGCGGTATAAGTCCTAACACTGCCATAATGGCACTAAATAAAGCTACAAAAACTAAATTTCTTGTACTCATATTATGTTTTCTCCTGTTTGTAAACTTTAAATCAAAATAAGGTAACATATGATATGTTACCTTGCTCTTTTTATATTGTCAACTACAATACAATTACAGTTAACATCTTCAATCTGCTATATAATATTGCTCTAACTCTTTTCGAAGTGCCTGTTTTAAAAATTTGCCGACTGAAGTTTTTGGAATTTCTTTTAGAAAGACAATCTCATCTGGTAGCCACCATTTTGCGAATTGCGGTTTTAAAAAGTCATATAATTCTTCTTTTGTAACAGATTGATCTTGTTTTACAACAACACATGCAACAGGGCGCTCTTGCCACTGTTTATGTGGTACTGCAACAACAGCCGCTTCAAATATTGCTTCATGTGCCATTAAAGCATTTTCTAAATCAACAGATGAAATCCATTCTCCACCACTTTTAATTACATCTTTCGTTCGATCAACAATCTTAATACACCCTTCTTCATCAACCGTAACGACATCTCCTGTATATAGCCATCCATCTCGAAATCCCTCTGCTGTTCGTTCGTCCTTATAATAACTTGCCGCAATCCAAGGAGCACGTAAGCATAGCTCACCCATTTCTTGTCCGTTCCATGCTACATCCCCCTTTTCACCAACAACTTTCATTTCAACACCAGGCACTAAATAACCTTGCTTCGCACGTATCGTAAGTTGTTCTTCATATGGTAGTTCACGTTCATAACTTTTCAAACGTGCAAGCGTGACAAGTGGACTTGTTTCTGTCATTCCATATGCATGCACAAATGGGACATTGTATTTTTGTTCGAAGGCTGCAATCACACTTTTCGGCGCAGCTGCACCGCCGCATAAAATTCGTTTCATATTTGATAGATCATAACGATTCTTTTCTAGTTCTTGCAGCACACCAAGCCAAATTGTTGGGACGCCAGCTGCTAATGTTACTTTTTCTTCCTGCATCATCTCTAATAAAATTTCCGGTGTAAACATTGGTCCAGGAAGAACTTGCTTTGATCCAAACCATGTTGCTGCAAACGGTAATCCCCAAGCGTTTACATGAAACATAGGAACAACCGGCATCGCAGCATCACTTTCAGAAAGTGCCGCTGTATCTGCAAGTCCAAGCGTCATACTATGCAAAACAGTACTACGATGTGTATATACGACGCCTTTCGGATTGCCTGTTGTAGCTGATGTATAGCACATACCAGCTGGCATATTTTCATCGATATCTTTTAAAAACGAAAAATTAGGATTTCCTTCTTCAAGAAGTTGTTCATAGTGGTATACAGGTTGAAGTGTTGTTTCTGGAAGCTCTTTTTTATCAGTCATGATGATATAAGCTTGTACAGTTGATAATTCCCCTTGAATTTTCTCAACAAGCGGCACCATATCTTCATCGATGAGTAAAGTGCGGTCTTCTGCATGGTTAATAATATAAGAAATGTGCTGCGAGGATAAACGAATATTAATCGTATGCAGGACCGCACCAATACTAGGAATCGCAAAATAGGCTTCTACATGACGATGGTGATTCCATGCTAGTGTGCCAACTCGTTCCCCATGCATCACACCTAACTTTTGCAACGCACTGGACAAGCGTCTCGTTCGCTCACCTAACTCCTTATACGTTAACCGTGTAATTGTACTATGTGTACGAGAAATAATCTCTTTCTTTGGGAATAGTTTTTCTGCTCTTTCAATCATCGAACTAATTGTTAATGGCACATCCATCATCATATTTCTTCTCCTCCCTTATAAAAACGCTTTCAATATTAAGTATTATAAAATGACTTATTAACAGTTCATTGCATTCATGCAAGCTGTCACAAGTATAAAAATTGAAAGTGTTTTTGTCAATATTTTTAGAAAATTTAGATAAATTTTTATACACTTATTAAATAAAGCACCGCCAAACATTAATGTTAATAAGAACACGAATAATTTATGAATTGCGGCATGAATATAAAATCATTGACTTAGTTAAAGTTGCTGATATTCCGTGTAGTACATATTATTGGATGAAAATAAATATAAAAGAATGAGCCCTGTACAATAACAATACAGAACTCATTCCTCATTAGCTACTTAAAATATGTCTCTAACTTTTTGGTGCATTTCATTATGATTAGCTCTTTTACTACATAACCTTTGTTTAAATTTTTTCTCCATGAGTGGCTAGTACTAAATCAGTTTTTGGTGCAGGTGTATCCCCATGAGCAGCATATTGCTTAACATCAGCCTTTGACACTGGAAGATCTCCATGCCCTGCTTGCTTTGATTCAGAAAGAGTACTTACTCCAAAAGATAAAACACCTGCAACTGCTAATCCCATTACAGTTAAACCAAGCTTTTTCATCATTTTAATGCTCCTTTTTCTAGTAATTTTTGTCTTATTTCATAAGCCTTATGAAAATACTTTTCAGCCTGTTCTATACTACCTTTCTTATGAAACTCCATAGCTAGCATTTCACTATACTCTTGAACATACTCCACTAAATTTTCTCTTTCAAAGCAAGAAAATCCTTCCAGAACTACTTTTTCTATATTTTCTACTGTTGAAAATTGGCTTAGTTCCTTCAAAATCAAAAAGTAATGCTTATACTCATTATTTTCTAACTCTCCACAAACTTTCAATCCTGTCTCAATTAACTCCTTAGCATTTGCTATTGCTCCTAATTTGTAATGTTCTCTTGCTTCTATAAAAATTGCTTTAAAATGATTAGGAATTTTTCGAGAAATTTCTGATAAGTGTCTAATAGCTAAAGGTGAAAGATTTTGATTTGCATATAACAATCCTAGATTGTGCCTTACCCTTAAAATTAATGTTTCATCATTTTTCTTTTGTAAGATATTAACTGCAGAAGTAAAGTATTCCTCTGCTTGCTCATATTGTTTTAACTCTGAACAAGATAATCCTAAAACATTTTCACATAAAGCCACATTAATTTCATAACCTACATGTTTAGAGAATATTTCATTTGCCTTGGTTGCATATTGAATTGCTAAAAGTGGCTGATACATTTGGTAATAGAATGATGCAACCCTATAATTGAACTCAGCTTGTTCCATTTCATCTGAAACATGTTGTAATAAGCTTCCTGCTTTTTCATAATGCTTTCTAGCTTCATTGTAATTTGTAAGTATAGTAGAATGGACAGCCTTGAAGAAATGATAATAGTAAGCCAAAAAAGTGTCTACTGGTGTAGGGAAAGACTCAATTTTATCAAAAGAATGTTTTGAAATACTTAAACCATCTGTTAATACTCTATATCTAAAGTCTAAAAGAGCATAGTAGAGGAGTAAATTTTGGTCTGTTTCTATATTATGAATCTTTTCATCAATTTCTTTCTTTAGTTGTGTAGCTTTGATTACATGTTGCGCTCTCATTTCTTGATACCAATCATTCAACAGCTTAGTATTCAATTCATTACCAGTAGTTTGAATATTCATGCAACCCCTTCTTTCTGTCTATTTTAATTATTCTTAAAATATCATAATTTTGAGATATCAGGGATGCCAAACACCAGTTAGAGTACATACATAAAGACCTGTATAATCAAACAGAGTACATATGCAGTCAATGGTCAGGAGCTACCAATCAAAGATTTTATCAAATGTTCAGAGATGCTAGCCCTCAAATGTTCAATATTACTCAAATAATGAATTCCCTAGAAGAAAATCTATTACAGTCAGCAAAAAAATTCAGAGAGGCTGACCAACTAGCAGACTTAGAAATAGGAGAAACTTGTGGAAAACTTCCTGAAAAGTCAACACTAGAAAGTATTAGAGATGGTCTTTGGGAAGGTGCAGGAAAAGGGTTTGGAGATGCATGGGAAGGATTCTTGTCTTTGGGTGAGGGAGAAACATGGGCAAACATAGGTAATTCTATAATACACCCTATTGATACCCTTAGTACCATGTACAATGTTATATCAGATTCTTTCATGAGAGATGTATGGAATGGTAATGCAGAGAGTATGGCTAGATGGGGAGGCTATGCACTAGCACAAATTGGAACAGGTTTGCTAGGTACTAAGGGTCTTGATAAAATCTCTAAACTAGCAAAAGGAGCAAGTTTTACAAAAGTAACAGATATTGCAGGAATGACACCAAGGTTACAACCTGCTTTAGCAGGTGGCTTTGCAGGTGGAGCAGGAGCTGTTGAAACAGGATTTGCCTCCACTGTAGCCTCATCAGGTCATTGGGGACATTACTTAGGTGGACTGGGCACTTATCTACTGTTCGCTAGACCATCATGGAGAACATCAGAGACTGATTTTGCTGAGGGACATCCTAAATATAGAGAACAAGTTGCCTTTAAGGATAGAGAAGAAGTATCTAAGTATACAAAAGGTAGTACTAGACCTGATTTTTATGCAGAAGGTCACAGTGTAGAGCTAAAAAATTATGACCTATCCACTAAATCAAGGAGAACTAACTTAGTAAATACAATTGTTAAGCAGGTAAATGATAGGGATATTCATTTGCCTTTAGGCACAAAGCAAACTATCATTATAGATACAAGAGGTCAAACTGTTTCTAATGAAATTTTAAAGGAAATTAAAGCAGAAATAAGCAGAAAAGCTAATACATTACCTGAAATAAAAATTATAAAAGAGGACTGATAAAAATGGCAGTAGGATTTTCTGTAGACATGTTTTTTTATGAGGCAGGACACCCTGATTTTTTACATAGCTTTTTCTCAACAATCTCCTATCATACTGAACCTGAGGGATGGGGAACTAAATACCCTCTACTAATGAAAGACTTATATTTTGATAAATTAAAATGGCAAGATGCAACTGAGGCTCTCAAAAATGTGGAAGAAATCAGAGAAACATTAAGTAAGATACCTCCATCAAAAGTGATATGGGACATAGAGGACTTAACCAAGAAACCTCCTTATGGAGATAAAATCCCTGAGGATATAACTAACTTAGCAGAATATCATACTACTGGAAGAGGAACAGAATTTCTTACTTTACTTAAAAATGCCTTAAAGGACTCAGTGGAAGAAAAGCAAGATGTAACAATTGAAAAACTGGGTAAATAACTAGAAAGCCCTCTTTCTCATTACATTACAAACCTTAAAAGTGTAACAAGTGCATAGCATAATCAATAGGCTAACATCTCAGAATCTCCTGAGGTGTTTTTTTTATTATTCAAACTGTGAAACTTAGTTATTTTAGTTTTCTAACTCAAAGTAAAAAAGTGCCACCTACTCCTCTTCTACAAATTTATCAGTATTCACTTCTACAAACACCCTAAATCAGGGAATGACACATCAGGATACACCCTCCTCATCTTTTTCTACTATTTTGGCATTTAAAAATCATATTCCCATTACATTTACCATCCCAATCATATTGGTATTATATTCAGAACAAATAGAAAGACCTTCCAAAAGGCTTGTCATTTTTGTATTTCTTACAGTATTATAAAATCTGTAATAACAACCCTATGCATGCACAAATGGGACATTGTATTTTTGTTCGAATGCTGCAATCACACTTTTCGGTGCAGCTGCACCGCCGCATAAAATCCGTTTCATATTTGATAAATCATAACGATTCTTTTCTAATTCTTGCAGCACACCCAGCCAAATTGTTGAGTGATATTTTAATAGATAGCTCTTCTTCTCATCCACTGCGTCGCAATCCATTTTTCACCTTTGGTAACAGGTGCACTGCCATGTAAAGTGAGTTTATTTAATGATGCATCCTGATAAAAATATTCGAAATATACCGCCATTCCTTTTTTCGGAGATACAGAAAGGTTGAGTTTGGGAAAGAAAGTCTCTCCGCCTTCTTCTACATCATTTAAATATATGACAAGAGTACTCATACGATTGTTATTTGCTGCCGCACTGTTTTCTGCGAAAAAATCATAATGCGCTTTATATTCTTGACCAACTGTATACTTTAAAATCTGTAGCCCTTCTCCATGTTTGGTAGGAACATTCATAATCGAAGCAATTCGTCTTTCGATTCTAGTAGTGACCTCACTTTCTTCTAAAAACGTACCACTACTCGTCCGAATGTCATTTATTTTGCGCGAAACACCAATTTTAGAACGTTTCATTTTATTTTTAGACATTTGTATTAACATTTCACACTCTTCATCACTTAGTACATTTGCTAACACGACAATAAGAGGCTCTTCTATTCTTGAAATAATTTGGATTTCTCTATCTTCTGTTACAATTGTGTTTCCAATGTGGTTAAAAATCGTGAGCTCCTTATTTTCAACTGTTTGATTTTCAGTTGTCATGTTCCCCATCTCCCTTAAAAATGATTGGATAGTATGAATATATCACATTTTTCCTTCTATTCATTTTTTTAAGAAAATTAAAATAAATACTGTTCCGTTGTATTTTAACTATTGTCATAAAAAAACCTCGACTCACCTTGGAATCGAGGTTCATCATTTTTCTCTCTACCTCATATTGCGTTAAGAAGAGTGGGATTCACCTACACTCGTAAAAACCGCACTGAAGTCAAAACGGGCATACCTCTAGATGATTAAGAAAGTAGTAGAAAAGAAGAGTAAATCACTCGATTACTCTCCCTTTCATATATCATATTCCTCTCGCAAAATCGCATATATTTTCGTATCTCGATATGCTTCCTTCACAAACATATCTTTTCGTAACGTTCCCTCATATTGCATTCCTAAACGTTTCATCACTCGTTCTGATTGTACATTACTAGCATGACATCTTGCTTCAATACGATTTAACTGTAATATTTCAAATCCATAACGAATACATGCCTTTGCTGCTTCCGTTGCAATGCCTTTTCCCCAATAGTTTGGTGATAATGCATACGCCAGCTCTGCCTTATGATGATTCTCTTCATATTCGATAAAACCGCACGTCCCGATCATCTTTTTTTCCTTTTTCAATTCTATTCCGTAAGCCGCCATTTCTCCTTTTTCATATTGATCTAAGATTGACTGTACAAATATTTGTGAATCCTGTAATGCTTTATGCGGATACCATACTGTATACGTCGCAATCTCTGGATTTGAAGCATATTCAAATACATCAGCAGCATCTTGTATTGTTAACGGCCGTAAACATAATCGTTCTGTAATGAGTGTTGGATATTTTTCTGAGAAATTTCTATATTCCATTCATGTCAGTCCCTTTCTACATTCCTACTTAAAATGTTGTGTAATGACTCCTTTACCATCTTCCACTTCAACCTCTGCAAGTGCCCCGTTTATAAATGTAATTTGTGGGGGCGTATGACCACAGTCTACGTCATAAATAATTGGAATTTGCAGCTCATCCATAAGTTCTTGGTATACATCTTCAGCGGTATATTCATTCACTGGATGATTTGCAGCACTGCGGCCAAATAAAATACCTGAACAATGATCAAACCAACCAGCCAGTTTCATTTGAACCAAAGATCGTCGTAAATCAGCAGTCGTCAATTCACAATTTTCAAAATACCAAATGAACGGGTCGTTATTACAATGTTTCTTCCTAAACTCTTGCACGTTACCAAATGGTGTGCCAATAAGGTGTCTAATCACATCGACACATCCGCCAAGCAATCGACCTGTAATGTTCACATTCCCATTCGAAATTGTTTTCCAATTTGTATCTTCTGTTAAGTGAAACACACACGGTGATGGATTATTATGTTGCCATTTCGCTTGATATTTCTCCGAAGAATACTGAGTAATTGACTCCCCTGCTTCCGTTGATAATACACTTTGCCACATCGCTGTTGTATGATCGGAATATTCGCCTCTTACATCTACAAAATTCGTTCCATGAGCAGTCGCTATTCCTATTTTTAACGTAATCGCTAATAATAAAACACTCACATCCGAGTATCCCAATACCCATTTCTTATGTATCTTTTCAAAATCAATATCTTCTAGTATTTCAATTAATAGCTGACCACCCCAAGGAGGAATAATAATATCAATGTCCTCACCTTGCATCATTTCCATAAATTCATTTGCTCTTTTTTTCGCACTAGCAGACCTAACTTTCTCTTGTGTCCAAACTGTTTCTCCGCAAACGACGGTATATCCTTTTCTTTCCATACTTTCACAAGATTGTTTAAACATATTATGTAACGCGGCATCTACACCAGAAGAAGGTGCCGTTACCCCAATCGTTGCTCCTTTTTGCAAAAACGGATATTGTATCATATGTATTTCCCCCATCCTTTTCTATATATTTGGATTTGTATTCGTTAAACTACTATCAAAATCCTTCATTTCAAGCAATCAACACTGCTTACATTATCATCTCGTATCTGTAAAACTTGCTATTCAGCTGTAAAAAATAGAAAAGGAAGTAGGAAAAACATTCTTCTCCCAAACGCTAAAACCAAATCATAGATTTTTCAATCTAATACTAATTGATTTTAGAATTCAATAAAGTGGCCCTCAATTCAAATGTTAATTTTTACCTGACGATGTTATAATTTCTTATATAGAAAATACTTAAGAAACGGAGAATTATCATGTTGAATATTGATATTAATCGTTTAACTGATATTTGTTTAGAATATCAACAGTCTAGATTTTATGTTAGCAGAATACCTGAAGATTTCTTATCAGTTGCAAAAAAACGTTTCTCTATACCAAAGAATGATCAGATCATTGCTTTTTTAAGTTGCAATATGTTTGGCTCGGGGAAATATGGTGTTTACTTTACAAGTTCAGGTTTATATTGGAACAATTGGTTATTAGGTAAAGGGAATATGAAATGGGATAAATTAAATGAAGTGCAACAAATCGAAATTGATAAAGATGGGTTTTTATCTTTTGATGCCCAAAAAAGTTTTAATATTAACCTGAGTGATTATCCACCACCGTTATTTAAAGAGTTACTTATAACTCTTAAAAGTTCATTCCATAATTCAAAGCAAAATGATATACATCCAGTTATAAAAATTGATGAGATAAAATCAATCTGCACTTTGTTTGAGACGTATGATGAATTATTAGAGCCTGATAATGGATTGTTTGTAGACACTCATATTTCAGACAAAAAGTTAAAGGAAATTAGGGCACGATATATTGTTTCAAATGAAGAAGAAATCATTGCTTTTTTAGATACATCTATGCTTGGTAATTTGAGTAAAGGATCGGATGGAATATTAATTTGTCAATCAGGTATATATTTTAGAGAAACTTTTGTACACTTGTATTTTCCATGGCATGTCTTTAAGGATATCCCTATTACTTTGATTTCAAACGAGTTAGAAATCGGAAAAGGAAATCTATTTCATCTTCAACATGCTAGAATGTCTAATCAAGAAATTTTATTATTCATCAAGAATTTAAAACAGTATGTTACTACTTTATATGAGGAAAATAAATGTTTATCTAATATAAAAAACCGCCATTAAAAAAATTTAATATTTTATTTAATGGCGGTTTGAATATTCTTGAATTAGCTAGAAAGAACGATTCCCCTATTACACTACCTCTAAAGATATATAGAATTTTAATACTTTTACTGGATTTAATATTGTTTTTACATTGATATACTCTTAATATTCAATAACAAAGAGTAGGGGGAAAACGACATGATTAAAGGATTGTATGAAGCACACTTACCAGTTAGTAATTTGCAAAATTCAATTGAATTTTACCGGAAACTAGGATTGAAACTTGCTTGGTGTGATGAAGACACTGCTTTCTTTTGGATTGAAAAAGGGAAAAGTTGGTTGGGCTTATGGGAAGGAAATGAGTATGAAACTCAATACCATCCTTCCTTACGACATATTGCTTTTCGAGTTTCATATGAAGATATAAAAGATTCTTTAAAGTGGCTATATTCTATTCAAGTTGAAGCTGTCCCATTTGGTAATAGAAAAACTATTGAACCATTTATTCGCCCACATCAAGGTAATGCTTCAGTATACTTCAATGACCCAGATGGTAACAGTTTAGAATTAATATGTTATGTTGAAGTGCCTAATGAATTAAAACATATTACAGATAAGTTGTCCTTCGTAGATTGGGAGGAACTAGTTAATAATACATTTAAATAAGAAATTGTAAGATAAGCTTATTTCACTAAACAGAGTCACAACACATACTATCAGGCTAATATTTTGTGGAACAAGGAATTTCTTAACTTGATGGTAATGGGGTAGAGTCAGGATTTTGCGTTTTTACAACGATAAGGAAAAGAAGTCTTGTAATATCAATGTTTCTTAGTTCGTTCCAATAGAGTAAAACCTATTGAGATAAAAGGGAATTATTGAGAAATAAGCTTAACGTTGTAAATCTGCATTTTTGGGACGCTACCCCTTATTGTTATTTAACGATAAAATCAAAAAGTGATTAGTTGATTAATTGCTCCGCGAACAGAATTTTTCCGAAACTGTCTGTTTTGGTTAAAAATATGCATGGGCATTCCGTATTTAGGTCGCATCATCATATTGGGTGAAATTTTAGCATTATGAACAACAGAGAACTGAAAACGTTGGAGGAGTACCGCAAGTATGACTTTCATTTCTTGTATAGCAAAGTTCCAGCCAATACACATATGCTGACCTGCACTAAATGGTAAATATTCATAGGGTGAGCGCTTAATGATGCTCCAACGTTCTGGTTTAAAGCAATCTGGTTCATCATAAAGTTCAGGTAATCGATGCGTAACCATTTGATTAAAAAAAACATTCGTATCTTTGGGAATCGTAAAATTTCCCAGTTTACAGGAATCAGATGTGATTCGAACGCCAATTCCCGCAGGTGGTAATAAACGTAAGGTTTCTTTTATGACACCATCAAGTAATGGCAATAAACCTAGCTTTTCAATTGTTGGATCACAGCCCCCCAGAGTTCCATTTAATTCTTCCAAGAGATTATACAGAATATCAGGATGTTGACTAAGTAGAAAGATAGCCCATGTCAGAGCATTTGCTGTTGTCTCATGCCCTGCAACATATAAAGTAAAGGTGTGACCAACTAATTCATCATCATTTAGCTGGGTACCATCTTCATCACGTGCTTGAATTAGTGAAGCAAGTACATCTGTTGCGTTTGTCTCTAAGCGTTTTTCTGCAATCATGGCCCGAACGTGATTGTTGAGTTGTTTGGCACTGCGTAAAGCCCGATGATAAGGTGTTCCTGGAAGGTTAATAGGGGCAAGTGTAACAAATAATAGCGATTTCGTCATTTGATGAATCAATCTACCCATCTGATCTAATTCTGCTTCGTCATATAATCCAAAAAGTGTTTTGACAGCAATCCGTTGCGTTAACGTCTTCATCTCGTGATTCAACTCAATTACAGAGTTTTCCTGCCAACTATTACTTAAGCGCTGTGTAAGTTGAACCATGTTGGTACAATACGTTTTTATTTGCTCCTTATGAAAAGCGGGTTGCATTAGTCGACGATGCTGCTTGTGTTTC
Source organism: Bacillus cereus group sp. BfR-BA-01380 (assembly GCF_022663535.1). Taxonomy (GTDB): domain Bacteria; phylum Bacillota; class Bacilli; order Bacillales; family Bacillaceae_G; genus Bacillus_A; species Bacillus_A cereus_BB. Next base: position 68,529 of record NZ_JAKUFS010000013.1, read on the forward strand.
TCACCACTCATCATTATTAGGTTATTAAAAAACATTCGCCCTAATAGTGAGTCCTTGGGGATTTTTACAAGTGAAGAACTGACTTTAAAAAGATCTGGATTAGTGAGAATCTGCTCGTTTAATTCAGGTCCAAAGGCAAATACATATGAAGGTTTCTCTCCTTGCCCCAATGCAACGACCTTACCGTAGGTATTGTGCAACCAACGTGAATATATAAATGGATTACGATAAAAACGAATCATATTCATTCGCCAACCGAATATAGACTTTGGACCAGGGATGTTTTTTTGTAGTGTTCTCATTTGATCTATATCATTTCCTTGTTTCATATACACGCCCCTTTTTATATGCCATACATATTACTTGTTATCATAAAGCGAAGGAAGTTAAAATAAATGATTGTTATTACTTCTTGTACTGTTTAAACGAGTCAATTCTTTATTCATATGTTGAACAGAAATCTTATTTGGGTAGCCCGTTTTATAATAGATACTTACTATAAATTATCTAAAAAATCCTTCTTATTTACTAATGAGGTATCGCCTAAAATTTAACGAAACTATACGCTAAGCAATTTCGACATAAAACAAGCCATATTTCTTTCTTTAATAAAAATTCGGCTCATAATTTTTACATATTAATTTATAATTTGCTTTCCTCATATTCTTTCATTATTTTATAGAAAGTATTTTTCTTCAGCTCTAATAGTTCTATAAATTGAACCCCAGTTATTTCTCTATTTTTCCACTTAGGATAAGTTTCTTCTATTACATATCCAAATGCTCGCTTTGTTTTTGAAATGTTAAAAGAACTGAAAGCCCTCTAAGAAATATAAAAACAACATGACTTTATTATTATTCTTATGAACATTGGGATTTTAACAATGCATGAAATTAAGCATGTCCTGTCGATGTAGTAAAACTTCAGTAATGTTACTCCACTAAAGATCCAGATTGTGGAATAAGGACATTGAATTAAATAACAATGTATCTGAAGAAGGAGTCATATTTCCATTAGTTGAATTATTTAGTGAAAACTTTTTAATGGTTACAATACACGCTAAGGAGGATTTGGAATGAACAGAACGGAATCGTTACTTCAAAACTGGGACTTTTGCTACGATAAAGAAGATTGGTATCCGCCGCTCGCTGACGCACTCAAAGCGCTTACGGCGGAGCAAGCAAATTGGCGCTCGGCTGGCGAGCATGCGAACACGATTTGGGAGACAGTTGAGCATTTGATTTTTTACAAGGAACGGTTGCTCAAAAGAATTATCGGTGAGGAATCGCAGTATCCGGAAGGGTTGACGAATGACGATACGTTCGCAGTCGCTTCGAAAACAGAGAGCGATTGGGAAGCCACGCAAAATAGGCTAAAAAGCGTCCATCTTGGCATCCGTGAGCGTATTACGAATTTAAACGCTGACCAATTGCAAGCTCTTGTTACTAATCGTCCATTAGACGAGTGGCTGAACAGCCTCATTCTCCATGACGCTTATCATACGGGCCAAATTATCCTGATCCGCAAGTTGCAAGGCTCTTGGCCATCGCGCCGCTCTTTTGAATAGGGCAAAAAATTGCACTGCAGTTCGAGAACGTGGGTCCCTATATATTACGAATTACATCAAATATTTGTCGAGCTATTTGACGAAATGTCAGCAACGGAGAAAACGCCTCCTAACAGCAGCTTTAGCACAGATATGCTACTGACGGCATTAAGCAGCAATTCCTATTTATCCCGCATTAACGGGCAGTAATACTCCCGCCTCAAAATTCAGCGGAAGCAAAGAAGTTAGGCGGGAGATAAACTGCCTGTAAAAGCCCGATTGGTTCAACTAATAATCAGTGGGGGATGAAGAAAACCCCCACTGATTAAAGTTTCACTTTATTCAAAGGGATGAGCGCGGTTATTTACCTGAGGAAATTGCGGAACAGCTCTGTTAACATTTATTTCTGGTCTACGGGTTTGAAACAAATAAAGTAGGTCTGCCTTAAAAAAGTTAAAATAGGATGATTGAGCTAACGAATACGATACTTGAATGACAGAAAAAAAGCAGGCCAAGACTGAATTGTTCCAGTTATGGCCTGCTTTTTGTGACGCTCCCACAAGAATACATTGAATACATATAAACAATGTGCAGAGCCTTATATTTCAAGGATTTTTCACATTCGAGTATAGATAACCGCATTTTGTTGGTGCTGCCCTATCTCCATCAGCTTAAAAATTTAATGGTGTCCCTAGAACAAAATTTTGTATTAACTTGTAACTAATAAGCACATTTTTTCGTTTTGGGGTTGATTTGTTTTCTTAGCTTGATAGCGATGTGGTACTCCCCCTAATTCAAAGGTAAACGATAAATGTTACCAGCCACTTCATTATAAAACGAATATATATCACTAATCCCTAACGTATCCGCAAGATCGATTCCAATAAAATCGATATGATCCCAATTATATTTTGTCGCGGTATAATTCCAGACACCTTTTTGGGCATTTCCTGCATACGGCTGATTTCGATGTCCTATCGGATATTGTGACGAAACAACACTAACAAGTCCATCATTTGGCCACCATTTTTCGTTAATAATTGGCTCTGCATATCCTCGTGTAAACTTTCCAATATGTAAGCCAGACAAATACATAAGTGGATTCATCGTCAACAAAGGTACAGAATATCCCGTCAGTAATGATTGATACGTTGCATCTCCTGTATAAGAAAAATAATATACATCATCATATGTTTTTACCCATTGATTAAGCTCTTTAGATCCAGCTGTCGTTAAATCGTATGCACTAATATCTTTACTTTGCCAAACGGAACTATTAAGCATTCGATCCGCATATTGCAAGAAGCTCTCTCCTTGTTTTCGCTTTAATCCCCATTGTTCCAATTTAAAGTCATAGCCAAATGTTTCCGGATTATTACCTGATAAACTAGCAATCTTTATTACAAATTCTTTAATAAACGAAGACATCGTTTCTTCATCTGCAAACGTAGAACCGTTATGCGGCGTACCAATACTTGTTACACTCCGTACCCAATCTTTATTCCCTTCAAATAACGGTGATATTCCTACCTCTGGATGCTGTTTATAATACTCTCGTTCTTCTAAACTCCCTTCCTTTAATAGTTGCAATAAAACCCTTCCTGTCTGACCACCCATGCTATGTCCTACAAAATGAACTTTATGTTGATTATCCCATTGGCTATATACCCCTGAATATGTTTTTCCATAACGGGCATGTCCATGCGCTTTCGCATGTGCTTCTCCATAATCAACTGTTCCACCTTTTAAATACGAATATAACTCTGCTGCACGATCCCAATTACTTGAAAATGGTCCAACCGAAGCTGTATATGTTTTATACCCTTGTCGGTTCAAATTTGTCTCGATATCTTTAAAACCGCCCCAATACTTAAAACCAAACAATTCATCACGGCCCCAACCACCTAAACCATGAATAAGAACAATCGGTTCTTTTTGATTTTGTTCCTCTGCTTTTAATTCAACCGGTGACCAAAGTAAACCAATAATAAGTAAAATAGAAAGCATTGCCTTTACATATCTCCTCATAAAAAACCTCCTTTGTTTTAATTAAACTTTACTGAATTTTCTGTTATTTTTAAAGACATGAATATTTTTCTCAACATTTTTTGTCATATCTTTTTGTAACTTTAGGAGATAATTTGCGTAGTTTTTAAATGATAAATGGTGTCTGTGTAGTAAAGGAACTACATTACGAAATAAGCATTAGTGGACATTAGAAAGGTTAAAAATCATACTCTTTGAGACATAAGCAACTATCAGTTACCTTTTGTAAATCTTCCCCCAACATGCTCCCTATTTACAAAAGGTAACTTATAGTGTAATATTACACTATAAGTTGAATTTAACACTAATTCATGGAAGTGATGTTATTTGAATAAAGAAACTGTAATTGATTTGATTTCTAAGAATGTTCGTCTGATTCGTCTTGAAAAAGGATATTCTCAAGAAAAAATGGCTACTGTTCTAGGAATTTCGAAAAAGACATTGGTTCAAGTTGAAAAAGAAAGAACATTAATTAGTTGGACGAATGCTGTCGCAGTTTGTGCCTTATTTAAGGATGGTCAAATCTTAAAACACATTTTAGGAGAAGAACCTTTTGAGGTAATCGAAACACTAGCCCACGATGGTATGAATACGCCAAAAGTAAAAACATTAGGCGGAAAAATGTTTTGGAATGAGATTGCGAAAAAAGGAAAATTTCGAGTACAACAAAATGTGATTAGTCAACATTTTCGTATTTTAGATGATAGTGATTATAGGTGGTATAGCACGTTTGAAGAGGAAGATGTTCTAAATCGTTTTCACGAATTAACTAACGAGTAATTAAATTTTAGAGGAGAAATTACAATGGAGAAAAATAAGAAAGTCATTATATTAAACAGCATATTAGTAGGAACTATCATACTAAATCTATTTATCTTTACTTCACGTATGCGCTTTTTCCCTTGGTTTATTGAAGATTCATGGGGATATTTAGGAGTATTCCTTACTGCACCAATTTTAATAGGTATTTATTTCATACTAAGACGTTTTCACAAGCAACAACTAGTCACAAATATAAACAAGACAATTCCATTATTTGTCGCAGTAACATCATTGATTATGTTGTTTTCGCAGATAACTGATTTTTTAAATAATGTTGCACTTATAGTTAACGTAACTGCATTATTTTTAGCAGCATATTTCCTATTCAATCAAAATAAAGGAAAAAAATAATTACGGGTTTAGAATATCTATTTATTTTATAATTCCATAATAGCATTCACATATAATGAAGTAGAATTAGGCGGGTATGAAATATGAAAAGAACAAAAATAACATATAGCATAATGTTTAGCTTATTACTATTAACATCATGTGATATATCGAACAAAGAAATTGAACAAAAAGCACAAAATTATACAAAAGCGGAGTATGGTATGTCTGTTAAACTAAATCAAGTTAACAGACATAGGACCGGAGATATTTTTCATTTTCATTTACTTAGTCCAGAAGTGCTAACAGCTTATGTGCAGCAAGTAGATGAACCACATTTGCAATTCCTACTATCTTTCGATGGACGAATCTCTCCAAAAGTAAATAATGATAACTATAAAATCAAAAAAGAAGCGTATGATTTACAAGAAAAATTTAATGCCTATTATGAAAAAAAAGGGAATAATACTATATTTACGTTCGATCAAATGCAGACGGGGGATACTGTTTTCAATAAGAAGACTGAGAAAGAAATAGCAAAGAAAAATTCGAAGCATTATGTTACGGCAGTTTTTAGAAGTAATATCTTTTTAGATGTAAACAATCCTGCACATATGGAAAAATTAGCAGAGGTTGCAAAAAGTATTCAGGAATTAAATAAAACCATTGAAAATAACAAAATTAGTGTGGATGACATAACGATTCAACTGCCAAATGCTAATAAGAATTTATTACAAAATATTATAGTAGATTATGTATTAACGGCAGAAGACGCAAAAAAGGCCCTTGAGAAAAGGGCTGATTATATGAAAGCTTTACAGCTTACAAAGTGAAAAAGGAAATTATTTCGATTTCCTTTTTTTATATTCTATTCATACACCCAAGCTGTAACAGAAATGACCATTTTGCGGTTTTAAATTTAGGAATCAATACAAGAACACCGATAGAAAAATTCTTTTTACCAGTCATGTCTGCATTTAGTGAATTAGATCGAGAAATAATAAAAGAAAAACAACTTACAGGAATTAAACTTGCAAAACAAAAAGGAGTTTATCGAGGTCGAGTAAAAAAATATACAGATCAACATGCTGGCATGAATCATGCAATTGAATTGCGCCAACAAACAAATAAAACAATTAAAGAAATTTGTGCAATTACAGGTGTAAGTCAAGCGGCTTTGTATCGAAAGTTAAGAGAACTGAATACAAATAAAAAATGATTTTTTAGATACATGAGAATCGTTTTTTTATGTGAAATATTTCTTTAACGTACAATTTTCTTTTTGTTGGTCGTGTCGGGCCTTTAACAACAAAACGCCATATTCATCTTTGACTAAACACCCCATTCTATTTACAATAAAATTTATAAAATGGATTTTATTACCTCCCTGTTTTATTATTTAGAAAGGTGGTGTATGTAAATGACACCAAATAAAGTCCCTCGTTAAACCCGCGGGCCTCCTTGACCATCTATATATATGATTCCATTCAATATTTTTACAAAAAAGGAGAAATGTATATGATTGGTCCAGGAAAAGTTACAAGAGAAGAAAGAATGAAAATCGCTTATACGATAGCAAATCAAATATTGGAAAAATACGGTTCAAACGTTAAAGCTATTGGTATCTATGGTTCTTTAGCTAGAAAAACAGATGGTCCATTTTCAGATATTGAAATGAAATGTGTTTTACATTCTTCAGTAGATAGCTATAGCTATGAATGGACAGCAGGTAATTGGAAAGCCGAAGTAAACTTTGATAGTGAAGAAGATATTATAGAAGAAGCCACTACAGTAGAAGAAAATTGGCCACTTACTCATGGACAATTCTTCACGATACTACCAATATATGATCCTGAAGAATTTTTCAAAGGGTTAAAACAAAAAGCAAGTTTTGTAGATCATACAATTTTTCAAGAAGCGATTTGTAAAACATTAGTTGAAGAAATGTACGAATACGTTGGGAAATTAAGAAATATAGAAATTCACGGACCTGAAACATTCTTACCTACTTTGGCTATAAAAATAGCAACTACAGGTGCGATGATTTTAGGATTACACAACAAACGATATTTTACGACTTCAGCTCAAGTTTTACCTGAGGCTATAGCTTTTACAGATAAGCCAGAAGGATTTGATGTACTTTGCAAAATGGTTATGTCAGGTTATCTTTCTGAACCTAAACAAATTATTCATGTTTGCGAAAACTTTTGGAAGGGTTTATTGAGTTGGTCAGCTGAAAATGGTTATGTTATAAAATGTTCAAATGATATCCCTTTTATTTGATAACTCATTACATTTTCAAGCAAAAGCACCCAGTAAAATTAGGGTGCTTTTGTTGAGAAACAATCTAATGTAGCTTTGAAATAAAGTTCGCTCAAAAAGAACCCGTAAACCCTGCATTTTAAGATAGGGGTACCATCTTGAGAAATTCCAAACCATCCCAATAGAGTAAATCCTATTGATACAAGAATTTCTACCTTAACGGTGTAAATCCGCAAAATCCTGATGGGACCTCATATAGGGTGGATTAGCATTTTTCTTAATCCCCTTTATAGGGTGTTTTTTATAAACTAGACTGTAATTTAAGACCCTTTTTCATACCTCTTTCGGACGGGAACACCAATTGACCATTTGTAATCAATAAAAAACGCTCCATTTGTGGAATTAGTACATGTATGATTTTTATACCATTGGAAAACTCTTTGACTGGAGAATAATAGATAGAAAAATGCTGTTGGTGTAATCGTTCTTGCAGTTCTTCGATGTAAAGTATTAAATTACGTTCTGAAAATCTTGGTAAATCCTCAAACGAAACATAAGTGGCTGGAAATTGATTAAATACGGAACACATATTCATTTCTGCACAAGCATAGTGACGAGGATACGGCTGTAATTGATTCAAAAAACACTCTCGATGTGCTAGCTCATCACCAATATTTGCAGAAGCGATATGATTCACCTGAACCAGTTCTGTAATACTTCGCAAGATAGCATATTCAGGGTATAAAGATGTACCGAGCCCAAATATACCAGTATGCTTTTTATTTTTTGTAACAGCTAATATAGTTGGAATTGCAACTTCCGTTGTAATATCTAATAGTATAATTTCCTCTTGTAATTCCTCTTCTGCGTGTACAATCGTTTCTTTTAGAGATGGTGGAAGCGTATTTGGATGAATTATCTTTAATATATGATCTGGCATATCATAGTAAAAATGCCGAAGTAGGAATAAAGAAAAGGCATCCCTTTCAATGACTTCATTCGTTGCATGTATAATCGCTTCATGTAAAGTGGAACCAATGGCTGTGCCACTATTAGAACTGTATCGTTGTACTTTCTGATACTGATAAGTATCCGTTTCAATTGGATGTTGCATATAATGTGGATTAGCAATGAAAAATGGATACCATACATGTTGTTGTGTATCATTCAAAGCATAGTATTTTTTACAAAGTAATTGTTGATCTGGTTCTTCTACTATCAATTGCATAACACGCTCTCCGTCAAATATTGGGTTCTTCGCAATATGATGAGAAGAGAAAAAATCACACTCTTTCATTGATATGTTCTCCAGAGTATAATGCTCTAAGGCCTCAAACAATGCGCCTAATTCATTGTACTTCCCTTTTCCTACGCCGAATGTTTCAATCTGTTGATTTAAATTAAATAATTCCACATATGTGGTTTGTATTTTATCTCCAAAGGCTTTTTTTTTCACTGAAAAATTTAATTCTTTGAACGTATCCATAATACGTTGAAGAGCAGTTTCTTCTAAGGTTTCTCTTTCCCAAGAATATAGCATTCTAATAACCTCCAGTTAAATAAAATAAAGTAAATGAATACAAATTTTCATGGATTTATGTATAGATAAAGAGGACATCATAAGACTGTCCTCTTTATCTTCTTTATTTTTTTTCTTGTAGTTTCTGTAATTCTTTTGTTTCAGACACTGTTAATTTAGGTTCATGCTTTTCACTTGTTACTATAATCCAACGTCCCATTATGAACTCCTCCTTTATTATATAATCATGTGGTACATCCAAATTATAGTAGTAAAATATTGGAAAAACAACCTATTTTTATGAAAATTAAATTTTCTCAATAAATTCTATTTCTATACTTACACTTTGGAGTGTAATTATAATTTTTATGTATTTAGTGATAAGGAGAACTCTCAATATGTCTATATAAATATACTTCAACTGGATTATTCGAGTTATTTATTCGAACCCCTTAGCGCTTATGGAGTTGAGAAAACACTTTATTAAGTAAACTATATTATTATCAAAATCAAAACGTGTTAATATATGTAAAAAAGGAGTGCTAAGTATGGAAAATATGAAATGTAAGAAATGCGGCTCTACTAACTTCAAAGAGGGGAAAGTTGGGTACGCATTTCATGCATATGTTTGTGAAGATGCACCTAGTACAATATTTAAAGGTGATTCTCGTTCCAAACTACTAACTACATTTTGTCTAGATTGCGGAGAGGTAAAATCCTTTAGAGTCGAAAATCCATCGATATTTAAAAAATAAAGCGTATTAAAAACACTCAATTCATATATGGGAGTAACTCTGTCATTCCACCCATATAATATTTTGGGGATTCGAGTGTCTTTAATATTACATAGTAGATCAAAATGTTTTTTCTTCAGCAGATTTTTTTTATAAATTATCGAACTTTAATTCAAAACTACATAACAAATACTCCTCGTGAATCAAATGGAACGAAGAGTATTTATCATGTACGTAACATACTTTATAGAAACAATTGAAGAGAATATATGGTACTTTACATCATTTAGTAATGAATTAGAACTTTATAATAAGGTACTGTTCTTCTATTTGTTCTATTTAATTGGCTTTTCTAACACATATAAATCTTCTTCTAAATTAGTAAGTTTATCTACAACAAGTTTTGTAGCATCGCCTATTGCTTGATTATATATATGTGGCCCTAATTCTTTTATCATTTCTTCGATTAAGCGTTCTGCTTGAAAACGGCCGATCTCTCCTAGATCTTCTTCTTCAAAAAATTCTTGAATATGTTCTACAAGTAGTTCTTTTTTATCGTTTGGTAATTTCATAAAAATCATATTATACAGCTCCTTTATTGTTGTTTGATAGAATATAGCGTAGTTTTTCCATTGAAAAACGCGTTCCTGGGCACGTTTTTGTTACCCCATCTATTTCGCGATGACCGAGAACTTGCTCACAATCTAAAGAAAAGTGATACATGAACTGTTTACATAGCCAATGCAAAGAAGTCATTTGTAATGGTGTTGGATCATAGACGTCAAAATTACCAGATATGCAAATCCCTATACTCTTAGTATTATACCCTTTCACATGAGCTCCTATATGCAGTCCTCTTCCTTCGTAAATGGTGCCATTTTCTTCAATAAAATAATTATATCCGATCCCGCCCCATCCTCGAATATTTTGATGGAATTCATGTGTCTTATATACATCCCAGCCATCTTCCGCTGTGTGATGAATGATAATATGTGTAACAGCTTGCAATGGCTGCAGCGGATCACGAAAAGATAAATGTGCTTTCTGAATGTGCATAGTCTCACCCTTTACAAATGAATGATAATTGCGGTTTTATCATCTGGATGAATAAGCTGTTTCGCTTCTAATTCTTCTATTATTTTTATGTATTTCTTAATACCATGCTCCCACACAAATTGTGCACTTGTTTCTAGCGGCCAATCGAGATGAAACAAGCCATCAGAACAAATAAATAGATTGGTAATTTCTTGTCGTAACAGTTTTCCTTGCTGAATAAAAGATATTGCTTCCTTCATCCCGTTTGCAACAGAATATCCGTTTAGAGTATTTGCCATGTAACGATTGTAGCGTAATTGCTCTTTTTTATCATTAAATATTGCTTCATTTGGAACAGAAAGTCCCTTTTTACGGTCTTCCTCGCGTTGTTGCTTTGCCCGTTTACTAATGCCTTTCACTGTGTCTTTCGTAAGTACTTTAACTGATCCGTCAACAAATTTAGCAACAATCATACAATCTCCAAGCTGCGTATATTCTATTGTTTTATCTGTGATATGAATAGCAGCAACGCAAGTACACCAAAGTTGATCCTTTTTTGTCATATCAATATGATATAATTGCATTTTTTCTTGCAGTAACTGATTTGCTATAGCAACTTCAGTTTGTAATGAACCCACACTTAAAATCGATTCAAATTGTTGCTGAAACAGATGGGAAGCCAAGTATGCTCCGTTATGACCATTCTCATCTTGAAAATCAATTACCGGCGTCGCCCCATCACATACACCATATAATTGCAAAGCTTTATTACAAATTAGTGCATCTTCACATTCTTGTTTTAATGGACTTGTTTGTTGAAAAAGCTGGACCTTCATATCCCTCTCCCCCTTATAATAAATCGCTTTCAATTTTCGAACTAATCTAATTTCCCGAAATAAACTGTTTTCCCTCAAATCTTACAATCTCATATATAATTTTGAATTATTGTCAGTTTGTACATATAGCATCTTTAGTGAAGGACGGGAGAGATATGAATCGATTACTCGGAGTAATTTTAGGGTCTGTAGTTGTAGCACTTTCTTTTAATCTTTTCCTTATCCCCCACAAGATTTTAAGCAGTGGGATTAGTGGAATCGCAATGATCATTGGAATCTTAACTCCCTTTAATACTGGATTAGTAAACTTTTTACTAAACTTACCTATTCTTATTTTAGGGTATATTGGACTTGGAAAACGATTTATTGGTTATACAATCATATCCGTTATTACACTTTCGGCGGCATTATATGTGATTCCTGTACATGCAGTAGCAACAGATGCACTACTTTCTTCTTTATTTGGTGGTGTAATTGCCGGGGCAGGTATTGGACTTGTTTTCAACTGCTACGGTTCAACAGGTGGTTTTGATGTTATTGGTATGTTACTTACACGTAAGAAAGATATTCAACTTGGCGGATTCTTAATCGTACTTAATGCTATTGTAATCGTTATTTCTGGATTTTTCTTCGATTGGGATACTGCATTAAACAGCTTATTATCTATTTTCGTTACAGGGAAAGTAATTGATGCAATCCATACAAAACATCGAAAAGTAACGCTAATGATTGTAACAGGTCAAGCAGAAGAAATGAAAGAAAAGCTCCTTTCAAGTCTTGTACGGGGTATTACATTACTTGACGGAGAAGGCGCATACTCAAATGAGAAGAAACGTGTACTAATGACTGTTATTTCTAGGGAAGAACTAGCAGGTATGAAAGCTATGATTTCTGAAATTGATCCGCAAGCATTCGTGAATATTACAGAAACCGTGGAAGTATTAGGATTATTTAGAAGAGGATAAAAGAACGAGGTGGAACTGCATCCACCTCGTTCTTTTATCTATTTTTCTGTTCCATAAAGTGAAACTTTAATCAGTAGGGGTTTTCTTCATCCCCCACTGATTATCAGCCCTCACCAATCGGGCTTTTACGGGCAGTTGATCCCCCACCTAACTTCTTAAGAAAAGCGGAAGCGGCTCGTTCAGAATCGCAGGACGTTAGAGCCCCTGACAGAGAGGCGCTTTTTGCCTCGTCCGAGGGGGCGAAACGGCCGGAGATTCTAGCCGCTAGAGCTGGACAATGTCTTCGCTGAATTTTGAGGTGGGAGTATTACTGCCCGTTAATCCGGGATAAATTCAATTCGATTCCAAAATAGATCTAATACATAAAACCTTGTAACATCAGGACGTGCTGTATCGACTATAACAGAAACTCCTTTTTGTGTTACATTTTCTTGAAAATATTCTATATGTTGAACATAAAACGCTGGATGAGCTTTTTTTGCAGGAGAAAAATTCTGCTCTACTCCAATGTGTAACTCCTAGCTCCCACAGAGAAACCAACACCCTCTCATTTTTTCAATCACGAAATAAAACTTACAATTCAAAAAGATTTAATGAGAAATTGACTATTTATCCTTATCACGTCTATACTCTTAAATGATATAACATTAGCATCGTTATATCTTTAAAATAAAATATAAACACAAGTTAGAAAGACATAAAACCCCTTTCTTATTAGGGGCGCACAAGCATCTAGCCATGCATAGAAGCGGTCAGGGCCTTTTTCTGCCTAGCAACAACCTATATATTATTTATTTTTAATTATTATATATATGCGGAGGAATCATGAATGCGAAGGAATAGATTTACGTCTGTTAAAAAAAGCATATATCTAAAAAGACGCGCTACTATTTCAAAAAATAGAATGAAAGCGACAATAAAAACAAAACAAAGTAAAGAAAATTTCACATTAACAAAACAACAATTTGATTCACTTCTTAAAGACACAGTAGATGCTATTGTTGTTCTTGATTTAGAGCTTCGTGTAATGAAAGTAAACAAGGCTTTTGAAACTCTTTTCGGCTGGACTGAACAAGAAATGCTTGGAGAAATAATACCTACTATCCCAGATTTCTCAAAAGATATATACAATAAACTATATCAAGATCTTGCACATAATAAACTGTTTACGTCGAAAGAAACAATTAGACAACAAAAAAGCGGGAATTTAATACATGTCACTAATTTTATCTCTCCTATTGTAAACACATATGGAGAAGTAGTAGCGTTTGTAAGTAGCTTAAGGGATATTACAGAACGAAAAAAAATAGAACTTGCATTAAAGGAAAGTGAAAAACGCTTACGAACTCTTATAAATGCGATGCCAGCGTTTATTCTTTTGAAAGATGAAGAAGGAAGATGGCTTGAAGCTAACGATTATGCAATTTCTAGTTTAAAATTTGAAAATGTACCGTATCGCGGTAAAAAAGATAGTGAGCTTATCCAATATAATGAGTCCTATCGTAACTCCTTCTTATACTGTGAGAAATCCGATCAATATGCATGGCAGCAAAATGAGAGTATGTGTCGTGAAGAAATTATTATTCATGCTGACTCTACTCCTATCATTCTTAACATTATAAAAGTTCCTCTTTTTCATCCTGATGGATCGCGAAAAGGGATTGTCATTATGGGACAAGATATTACAAATTTAAAGAAAACAGAAGAATTATTAAAAAAATCCGAAAAGCTCGCAGTTGTTGGACAGCTAACTGCTGGTATTGCCCATGAAATACGAAACCCATTAACTTCTTTAAAAGGATTTTTAAAATTGCTAGAACCTGATATGAATGAAAACAACAAATGGTATGTTGATATTATGCTAAGCGAAATTGCTCAAATGGAATCTATTACAAATCAATTTATGGCAATGTCTAAACCACAAGCCATATCCATACAACCCTATCAAATTCAAACATTAATCGAGGAAGTAGTAACATTTATTTCACCAACAGCAATGATGCATAACACACACATCACCATGAATCACATGTCCTCTTTACCAGCAATTCAATGTGATGGAAATCAGCTCAAGCAAGTATTCATTAACATATTAAAAAACGCAATAGAAGCAATGACTCACGGAGGGACTATTTCCATTCAAACAATGAACATAGAAAATCATTCTATAGTAATTAGCATTACAGATGAAGGTTGTGGAATTCCACAAGATCGCATTTCACGATTAGGTGAACCTTTCTATAGTTTGAAAGAAAAAGGAACTGGATTAGGTTTAATGATGTGCTATAAAATCATTGAAGAGCATAATGGAAAATTACAAATTACAAGTGAATTAAATAAAGGAACAACTGTAGATATTCAGTTACCTATCTTCCCAAAAGCGAAATAAAAAAGAGGAGCAAACAGAAAATTAACTTTCCTGTTTGCTCTTCTGTTTCTATACAATACTTCGCTAACTTTGGAATCTGCACTACTTCTAAGAGGGGTACTGACGGCAAAATGCGGATTTTATACGCTAAGGATATGCAGGATTTCATGCAGGCTACGAAAACGGTTTAAACTGCTTAATGCTGTTGTAACAGGGCTGTATGAAATCCTGCATACAGCGGAGGGAACAGAAGACTGAAAAACTCTTGATATGAACGGATTTCTGGGATTTGATTACTGCTGATAATGAGACGTTATGTTAACTTTGGATGAATATCTTATTCATCCAAAGTTGTACAAAAACGTCCTTGCTAGTGGTACAATTAGGATAACGGAGGAATATTATGGGATATCTTAATCAGCTTTATGTAATACTGTATTTTATAATCGGCATTGCAATATTCTCATTCTTCAATTCTGATTCACCAAAAACTAAGGATAAAAATCTAACATTCATAATGGTCAGTTTAGGGGTAAATCTATTCACAATTCCAGTGGCTTTTTTTATAGGTGTGATGGCAACAGACCCTCCAGATAGTACTGAACTTGATTTTTGGGGAGGGTTTCTCCTTATTCAGGCAATACCGCTCCTTATATTAATAATAGGAATCTTAAAATGGCTTATTGACAGAGGAAAAAATAAATGAGCTTATAAATAGAATTGCTTTATAATATGTATAGTTGCACAAAATCAAGAAATTTAAGGAGACGGATAAATTTTATGAGAAAATTATCCATATTACTTACTTTAAGTCTAGTATTTGTCAGTGTTACGGCTGCTTGCACACAAGATAAAAAAGATAGTGCAGTTGAAAATGGTTCAATAGAAGAACCAACTGCAAAAAATGAAAATAAAGAATTAATAAATTTTGAAGAAAAAGAAACTATGAGCCGCTTGGAACAAGGTATTTTATTAGTTGGTGAGAGTATTAAGGGAGGCTATTACTTGACCACCGTTCAAAGTGCATATTTAAATGATAGCAACGATTCTATCGTTGTTAATGTCTCTGTAAAAAATGTACGAGGTGAAATGATTGGACTATCAGAATTAAAATATACCTTAAAAGATGAAAAAGACGGTAAGGCGTATGAAGGAAAGGTGCTTGACCAAAACCCTTCTCCTTATGATATACAAGTTAAACCAAATGAAACGGTAGAATTGAAAATAGCTTTTGAAGTACCAGGTACCGCAGATGAATATATGTTTTATATTGAAAGCTCTTTAGACCCTCTAGAAACACACTGGAAAATTGATAAGCTGCAATCACCAAAAAACTAAGTCTAAATATAATTTAGTAGAAGTGTTCTTTAATATGAATATATTCGAAAAGTAAACAATGCTAATTCCAAGCGAGCGGTTAACTTTTTGGACAAACATAATTTACTTCCGCTTTCGAATTTTACGTCAACTAGCACCTCGCAAGAGGTGCTAGTTGTTTTTTTACAGTAGCAAAGATGAAATTTCATTGTTAGAAAATGTCTTAGCGGATAAAATCTGCGTTTTGCCGTCAATACCCCCTGCCCATCATCTTAAGAAAACGGAGCAATCCCAAAAAGAAAAAGTAAGATGAATCCTTATAACTAACTTTAGAAAAACAAAATTTTTGTGTAGGCCTATTTAAAGATAGTAACTTGATGAGGATGTGGTGATACGTGGGGATTCTACGACAAAAGTAGTAGGATTTCCACTTGAATTTCATCTTTTAGATTGATTCATCTAGCTGTTTTTTTTAATAAAATAGTGATTAGATATATTGAACTTAAAAGATATAAAATGATATTGGTAATAATCAATTACTTATAAAAGGAGGAGTTTTAATGATTAAAGGGATTTTTGAAACACATATTAATGTAAGTAATTATAAAGTATCTGCTGAATTCTATGAAAAATTATTTAATATTATTCCTTTGTATGAAGACTCTAATCGAAAATCTAAATTTTACTGGATCGGAAAACCTGGAGAAGCTATGTTTGGCATTAGAGAAAATTATCCTTCACCGGAGATTCAGCGTCAACATTTCGCTTTTAGAGTAGATGTGAAAGATATTATTAAGGCGAGAAATTATTTAAATGAATTAGGAATTGAATCTGCAAATTTCTTTGGTGGAAATTCCGAAGAATTAATGGTATTCCCTTTTATGCCTGCTGTGTCGATTTATTTTACAGATCCAGATGGTCACTCAGTTGAGCTTATTTCTATGTTAGAAGATAAACCAAGACCAGAACTTGAAATTATGTCCTGGAAAGAGTGGGAATTTATACACGGAAGATAATTACAAATTACAATACAGAAGGGAATAAACATAATGATACAAAACATATACGAAACTCATTTACATGTAAGAAATTTAGAAAAGGCGATAGATTTCTATCAAAACAAGCTAGGATTAGCATTAGCAAGAAAACTATCCAGAAGAAGAGTGGCTTTCTTTTGGGTAGGAGAAAATAAAAAACAAATGCTTGGAATATGGGAAGTACATAATATTGAAAACTTTGAAACGAAACACTTTGCTTTTGGTGTAGATTTAGAGTTTTTAAGGACTTCTAAATTGTGGTTAGAGGAACGTGGAATAGAAGTGGTAGGAAGTCAGGGGAAAGGAAATCAAGAGCCAATTGTCCAAAGATGGATGCCCGCTGCAAGTGTATACTTTCTGGACTGTGATAGAAATAAATTAGAATTCATTTCTATGTTACATGATAATCCAGATGAATTAGAATATGCATCCTATTTAAGTGAATGGGATGCGGAACACCAAGAAAAATGAATGAAATTGTATCTATAAAATGAAAAAAACGTTATTCTTTCTAAACAAGCTAGATTAGAAAAAATAACGTTTTTGAACATTTCACTTCAAAGTAAACTACTTGATTTATTCGACGGATGAAAATCGGCAGGGCTCCAACTTGGATAACACAATTATTAGGATTAGAATGTTGCTTTCTGACATGAGTTTGGATAAGAGTACTTGAAACACTATATTTTCCTTTGTATTAACGAATTTAATTATGTAACAAATTGTTAAACCTCTCCTATTTTTAGTGGGAAATTATGTGTTACTATTTTTTCAAAACAGAAATAGACTTGATTGTTAACAGGTTTTGACTTGAAAATAACTTCTCCTTTTTTTACATATCCATTTTTCTCGTAAAACTTTTGAGAAACATCGTTTTTTGAAAAAACATCTAAGCCGATACCCGTATATTTCCGCTGAATTGCTAACCCTTCACAAAAATCTAGAACTGCTTTTCCATAGCCATTGCTTTGTTGATCTGGATGTATACAAAATGAATGTATAACAAGATAAGCTCCTTCATTATAAGACCATTGGATATTTGACCATTCTATAGGTTGCCATTCATCAAGTACAAAAACTCCAATTAACTCATTTTTATTTTTTAATACATATAATTCCCTGTTTTCTATTTTCTCAGTAAAATATGCCCTGTTTGGATAAGAATCATCCCACTGGTATATGTTCCGATTTTCCAAGTCTAACCTACAATCTAAAAATAATTTTTCTATTTTATCCAGGTTCTTATTTTTTTCAGTTTCTAAAGATATACTTATTGATTTCATTTTTGTACCTCCATTATCTCAGCTTTTTACATTAATAAGGATGTTTTTAAAGGATTGCAAGGCTCGAGATCCTTTATTTTTTTTATGATGAACAAGATAAATTGATCTTTTCGGCATTGGAAAAACGGAGTTAAAAGGAATCTTGATGAGTTCTTTATTTTTAATATATTGACGGGCAACTACATCGGGAAGGAACCCCATCATCTTTTGTTCAAGTAAAATGCGAACATATAAAGTGGTATCATCTACTTCAATTGAAGGGAAAAGTTTGACTCCTATTTCGTTATGAAACCACTCAATAAAAGGAGTTTCCCAAGGAATATGAATAAATGATGATTTATTCAGCTGATCTCTGGTTAACTCTACTACGTCTTCTTTAAATAGATCAGGGCTACCAACAAGATAAAAAGGCTCTTCAAATAACCTAACATATTCAAGATCAGGGTGTTGAGGTTTGGATGGAACAACACAAACGTCAATAATCCCATCTAATAGTAATTGAAACATTCTCTGAGTGTGGCCTGTGTATAGACGGAGTGTATAGTTGCTATAATTTAATTTTAACTTTTGTACATATGGTAAAAGGAAATAATGCCAAATGGAAACTAGGCTCCCTATAGCAAGTTTTTCATCATAATCAATAAAGCTCCTTGCTACAAACTCCCCGTGTTTTAGTATATCAATTCCCTTTTTAGCGAAGGGATACAATATAGTTCCAGCTTCCGATAATTTGACCGATCTTGTATCTCGGATAAACAGCAGTTTTCCAATTTGATTTTCCAATTGTTTTATCCTGTTAGTTACAGTTGTCTGTGAAATATTCAATTTTTCTGCAGTTCGAGTAAAACTATTGGTCTCCGCAAGAGTAATAAAAGTCTCCCAATGTTCATAATTCAAAAATTCATCTCCCTTTCCAATTTATTCATATTACGAATAGATTATATAGTATTTTTTCATTTAACTAAATAGATATTATTATCTATACTATAGATTATAAGTACTATTAGAAAAAGGAGGAAAACTGATGGAATTAAATCCCAAAATTAAATCTATTCTCAATAAAATAAATTCAAAAAAATCTCGTCCTCTACATTTACTTTCTGTCCAAGAAGCACGAGGACAAGTGAAGAACCCTTATTTGACAACACCTGTGAACCCAAGACTCTCAGGAAATGAACGTGTCACAACAAAAAAAATAGATGGACCATTTGGAGAGATACCGATTAGGGTTTATACGCCTCCCGGTTCAGAGAATTTCCCTATTTTGATTTACTTTCATGGAGGTGGATGGGTGCTTGGCAGTCTAAATGGAGTCGACACGATTTGTCGTAGAATTACACAAAAAGCTAGAGTTATCGTGGTTTCAGTTTGTTACCATCTTGCACCGGAATACAAGTTTCCTGACCCAGTATATGAAGCATTGTTCGTAACTCAGTGGGTTTACAAACATGCAAAAGATATCCACGGTGATTCTACTTTATTAGCAATCGGAGGTGACAGTGCCGGGGCTAACCTTGCCGCTGCAGTAACCCTTAAATTGAAACAAGAAAAGAGCCTGAAACTACGCGCCCAACTTCTTATCTATCCGATAACAGATTGCCGTCTACAATCTGAATCTTATAAAGAATACGCGACGGGGTATCTTCTTACTTATGACGCTATGAAATGGTTTTGTGGACACTATCTTTCATCACCGGCGGATATAAATAATCCCTTTGCGTCACCACTACTAAGCGTCGATTTGAGTGACTTACCTCCGGCTTACATTGTGACAGCTGAATTTGATCCTGCTAGAAGCGATGGCGAGCAATATGCAAACCGTTTAAGAATATCTGGAGTACCTGTTATTTTACGAAGATATGAAGGGATGATTCATGATTTTATGTCATTTGCTGATCAGCCTTGGGAGATTAAAGAAGCAATTGAAGCGATTGATGATACTGCTATTGGTATCAGAGATCTACTCTATAATGGGAGGATTTCGATATGAGTATAAATTACTGGACATTCATCGTCACATCTATTTTGCTAATCTTGTCTCCAGGAATCGACACCGCTCTTGTAACAAAAAATACAATCACTTTCTCTACGAAAGGAGGATTACTCACTGCATTGGGGATAGCTAGCGGAATTCTCGTACATACAATTGTCACGGGACTAGGATTATCCTTATTATTAATGCAATCTGCAAAACTGTTCGTTGTTATTAAACTTATCGGTGCGGTATATCTTATTTTTTTAGGAATATCCTCCTGTGAATAACCCCTCCTTATCCACCTTACGGCCTGATTGAAGAAGGGGCTTCCTGTTTCATAGACCATTGCGTAGTGGGGGGGACCCACTGCGTCTTACACAGTCTCCACAGGCGTAGATTATACTGTTCGGACATAACCTTGCCCTACAGTTTGTAGACTTTAGTTTGTGATAAGCAATTCTTCTAATCCTTTTTGTAAGATGTTCAGGCTCGCATTATAGTCTCTATCTAACACTGTTTCACACTTTGTACATATGTGAGTACGAATAGAGAGAGACTTCTTCACACGATTCCCACAAAAAGAACAGTCTTGTGAAGTATATTTTGGTTCTACTTTGACGAGTACACCGCCATGACTTTCACATTTGTAAGCAAGCATGTTTCGAAACATTCCCCACCCTGCATCAGAAATAGATTTCGATAATTTTCTGTTTCTAACCATGTTACGAATGTTCAGATTTTCTACAGCGATAACGGAATACTCTTTCGCAAGATTGTAACTGAGTTTATGAAGAAAATCCCTGCGCTGATTCGCTACTTTTTCATGTAGCTTGCGAACACGCTCGGCCTGTTTTATAAAGTTAGCAGAACCTTTTTTCTTCTTAGAAAGTTTACGCTGTGCTTTCTTTAGTTGTTTTTCTTTTTCACGGAGAAATCTAGGGTTTTCAAACTCTGAACCATCAGAAAGAACGGCATACTTATGTAATCCCACGTCAATTCCTATCGCACGATTGGTATCGATATCAGATGGTACCACTTGTCTTTCGACACTGAAAATAGCGTACCATCTTTTCCCTTGACGTTTGAGAATCAGTTGCTTGATTGTTCCTTCGAGTGGTCTATGAAGTAGGATCTCTATTTCTCCCAATTTTTTATTGTATAACTTATAGTTATCAGAAAAAGACATCGCATAACGATGCTTTCCGTTTGGTTTGAATCCAAATTGCGGAAACGTCATACTATTGTAGTCTTTATACTTTTTCTGTTTTGGATACTTTGCATCTTTACGAAAGAAATGATCAAACGCTTTTTTTAGACGTACAAACACTTCTTGCAAAGGCTGAGAAGGCATTTCTTTTAGAAAAGGATACGTATTCTTGTCCAATGTAAGTTGTCTTTGCATATCATAACGATCGTAATTTTCTTTGTTTTGCTTATATTTCCGTTCTTTGTCTAGCAAGGCAGAATTATAGGTTTGACGACAATATTGTAACCAACAGCCTAACACTTCTTTTTGTGTTTCTGTTGGAAAGATTTCATATTTTTGATTCAACAACATTGTCATCCCCTCCCATTCGTTTTGCCCCTGTGTTTCGATGTATTGTTTTAGCATTTCTAATGGTGCACCGCCCACAGCCAGCAAACGATAACTTTGAGATCCAAATCATTCTTTACATACATTCTATCTGATTCGAGGAAATTCCTTTTTCAATCCTTTGGCTTACGCCAACCAAAATTCATCCCCTCTCTACTCATTAGGCTTCACCCTTCTCATTCCTTGAGGAAGGGGAATTCTTTTGGAAATATGTTAAAAATAGTAATCAAGATCCTGTTAGAGTTGGAAAGTCAACGGTCGTATCATCATATGATGTTTTTTCACGCCTTTATAGACAGGGAATCTTAACAAATGTTCTTAATCCTAAGGTTGCCTTGTTCTTTTTAACCTTTCTTCCTCAATTCACGAATAAAACGCAAAATTTTTTCCTCAACTCTTGCTACTGGGACTAATATATTCTGGACTAACATTAGGATGGTTCATCTGTTACATCTCCGTTTGTTTCCTCTTTTAAGGTGATAGGCATGTGGCGGGCCCCTTAAGATAACACGTATTTCATATTCTACTCATCATTAACGTATTTTCACAAAATTACATACACAATTGTAGCTACGCAAAACGCATGAAACAAAGCAATTCCATAACCAGAACATAACGTTTACCACAATACTAGTTATACTTCCAATTAATGCACTTCCTATAATATCAGATGGATAATGCTGCCCGTTCCAAATACGGGATAATCCTGTTAAAAATGCTAATAACCACAAAAACCATCCCAACAAACGATTATAAAACAAAATAGAAGTTGCCACGGCAAACGATAGCATCGTATGTTTGCTTGGAAATGAAGAATTCATTCCTGATGGAATTGGAGGTAATATATGCACATTATGATTTACAAAAGGGCGAGGTCTAAAATAAAATCGTTTTATAAAAAAATTAATAAGTAACGTTATACATGCAGAAATTGTGGCCTGTATCGTAATTTTTTTATAAAAACCACTACGAAACCACATTAAGATTAATAAAAGAACATATACATAACGCGCTTTTCGAGAAATCATGATCATAATGGCATCTACAGATGGATAACGGCCAACAAACTGGTTAATAGCTCTAAATATTTTGTAGTCCATAAGAGTATCCCTTCAATTTCAATTCAAATATGATTCTTAGCATTTCCACATAAAAAAGAACTATGTGTTAGGCTGCAAATAAGAAAAATGATATAACTATATAAATCCATTTTAATTTTTCGACATCTTTGTCTAGCTCTGCCTCCTAGGCCCTCATGTCTAAGAACCTTCCACACGAGAAGATAAAAAACACCTTCTGTGTGAAAGAACCTTAGCCAACAGGCCTAAACAGTCGGCTCCGCTTTTCTTTATAAGTCGCTGCTATGCAGAATACACCGCTTGCTCCCTTTGTTCTAAACCTCGCATGTGGCAGGAAAAGGTCCTGACCGCTTCTATGCGCGGCCAGATGCTCTCCCTCCCCTAAAAAGAAAGGGGTTTTTATCCCACATTAACGGGCAGTAATACTCCCGCCTCAAAATTCAGCGGAAGCAAAGAAGTTAGGCGGGAGATAAACTGCCCGTAAAAGCCCGATTGGTTCAACTAATAATCAGTGGGGAATGAAGAAAACCCCCACTGATTAAAGTTTTACTTTATGTCGTTTTTGTAACTTGTATATATAGAACGAAAAAGAGCTAACTCGTCATTCCGTTAAAACGAAATTTCGAATTGGCTCCTTTTTCTCATATATTTACTTGCTTACGTACTGTTTCACGTGACAGTAAAAAACTCATAATGACCTGTGCTGCAACGCGGCTCGTCATATCACGGAAATCAAGAGTTGGATCGATTTCCACAATATCTATACCTGCTACAAGCGGTTCTTGTCCAAGCACTGTCATTGCATCCAATAATGTCGTGCTATCCATACCACCTGGGCCGATTGCTGGGCATCCCGGCGCAAATGCTTGATCTAATACGTCCATATCAACAGAAACATAAATAGATGTTACCCCTTGACGACGCAATAATTCAATACTTTCTGTAATGATCTCTTTTATATGACGCTCTCTAACATGTTGCATCGTATATACCGTTACTCCATGCTCTTTTGCATATTCATGATACGTATGAGCATTAGAAAAGTTTCGAATCCCTATTTGTACTAATTGCTTTCCTGTAATGACATCATTCTCTAGTAAACTACGAAATGGTGTCCCGTTTGACGGTCCTCCGTCTTCTAAGTTACGTAAATCATGATGAGCATCAAATTGTATAATTCCAACTTTTCCTTTACTGCTTGCGAACCCACTTATACTCGGAAAACTAATCGAGTGATCTCCGCCAAGAACAATCGGTACCATCTGTGGATTCGATTTTGTAAGACTTTCTAGCGTTTTCGCAATGCGAACATGACTTTCTTTTATATCCGTAACGTGCATTGTAATATCACCGCAATCATAGAGGACACTTTGTTTCATATCATGCTCTTCTGTAATTGCATACGTACTATACGCATCTAGCATTGCCCGAATTGTTTTTGGTGCAAAGCATGCACCTGAGTGACTAATTGATGGTTTTGAAAGCGGAGCACCAATTAATGCCCCGCCGAAGATTTCTTCACTCTCATCCCAGTTCTTAATGATATCGCTCCATTTCGTTACTTCACGATCAATAAACTTTGCATTTTTCTTTAAATAGTGGCCTTGCTCCACGCTTTTTCACCTCGTGTATATGCAATATTCCCTTGTTTCCATACTGTATTTACATGGCTGACACCATAATGGTACGGTACATAGGCATAATTGTATGCATCCCACAATACGATATCTGCCTTACGTCCAACACGGATTTTCCCAGCAACATCACCGCGATTAATCGCATACGCTGAGTTTACTGTTACAGCGTTCCATACTTCTTCTGGTGACATTTTTAGTTTTAACATTGCAATGCTCATAATCAGTTGAATATTTTCGGTCGGGCAGCTGCCAGGATTAAAATCAGTCGCTAAAGCTACCGCTACACCATCATCAATCATTTTACGCCCTCTAGCAAAACTTTCTTTATTTAAATAGAACGTTGTCCCTGGAAGTAATACCGCAACTGTATTCGAATTAGCTAACATTTCAATCCCTTTATCAGATGCCCCAACTAAATGATCAGCTGATGCTGCACCAATTTCAGCAGCCGCTTCTGCACCGCCAAGCGGATCAATTTCGTCTGCATGAATCTTTACATCAAAACCAAGTTCTTTCGCTCTACGTAAAAATTCTTTTGATTCTTCAACAGAGAACACTCCTGTTTCACAGAAAATATCAACAAACTCTGCCAATTGTTTTTCCTTAATTTCTGGTAATAAATCGAGCATCCACTGTAAAAATTCTTTCGATCTTCCCTTATACTCTTTTGGCACTGCATGAGCTCCTAAAAATGTTGACACAACATCAATTGGATGCTCCTTCTGAACCTCTGCTGCTGCCTCTAATTGTTTCCACTCTGTTACATCATCCAATCCATAACCACTCTTCGCTTCCATTGTTGTTACACCAAAAGATAACATGCGATCTAAGTGGAATTTTGCCTTTTTAACAAGTTCTTCTTTCGTCGCTTGTTTTGTAGCATTTACAGTGGAGAGAATGCCGCCGCCTTGTTCTAAAATTTCTAAATACGGAACACCTTGTAATTTCAGAGCAATTTCATTTTCGCGAGAACCGCCAAATACAAGATGTGTATGCGGATCAACAAGACCCGGTGAAACCATTTTCCCTTCGCAATCGATGATTTCTTTTGCCTGTAAACCTTTTGCCTCTTCCACTGTTCCAACAAAAGTAATCACACCATCTTCAATACCGACTGCACCATTTTCGATAACAGGAAGCGCGTTCATTGCTTCCCGTCTTAACAAGCCATCTTCTTGATCCATTGTTAGCAATTGGCCAATATTTGTTAGTAAAATGTCCAGCATGTTTCTTCCTCCTTATTTCATCATTGGAATGTTAACGCCTTTTTCTTTCGCTGTTTCAACAGCTAAGTCATATCCCGCATCAACGTGACGAACAACACCCATACCTGGATCAGAAGTTAATACGCGCTCGATGCGTTTTGCCGCTGCTTCTGTTCCATCTGCAACAATAACCATTCCAGCGTGAAGTGAATATCCCATACCAACGCCACCACCATGGTGAACAGATACCCAGCTTGCACCGTTAACACTGTTAATTAATGCATTTAAAATTGGCCAGTCTGCCACTGCATCACTACCGTCTTTCATCGCTTCTGTTTCACGGTTTGGCGAAGCAACAGATCCGCAATCTAAATGATCACGACCGATAACGATTGGTGCAGATAATTCACCATTTGCCACCATTTCATTAATAATACGGCCAAATTTCGCGCGCTCTCCGTATCCTAACCAACAAATACGGGATGGAAGTCCTTGGAATTCAACTTGGTCACGTGCCATACGGATCCAGTTACATAAATGCTCATTATCAGCAAATTCACGTAAAATCACTTCATCTGTTTTATAAATATCTTCTGGATCACCAGAAAGTGCTACCCAGCGGAATGGTCCTTTTCCTTCACAGAATAGCGGACGAATAAATGCCGGAACGAATCCTGGGAAATCAAATGCATTTTTTAAGCCTTCGTCGTATGCAACTTGGCGAATATTGTTTCCATAATCAAATGTAATTGCACCGTTCTTTTGCATAGCAAGCATTGCTTCCACATGCTTTTTCATACTTTCCTTTGATAATTGTACGTAGCGCTCTGGATCTTCTTCACGAAGTTTTGCCGCTTCTTCTAATGAATATCCAACTGGAACATAACCATTTAACGGATCATGTGCAGACGTTTGATCTGTCACTAAGTCTGGTGTAATACCACGTTTCACAAGTTCTGGTAAAATTTCTGCAGCATTTCCTAATAGCCCAATTGAAATCGGCTCTTTCTTTTCTTTATATTCTTTTGCAACTGCTAGCGCCTCTTCTAAAGATTCTGTGTACATATCACAATACCTTTTTTCAATACGTCGATCGATGCTACGCTTATCTACATCAATCGCAATAACTACCCCACCGTTCATCGTAACAGCAAGAGGTTGTGCGCCACCCATACCGCCTAAACCAGCAGTGAGTGTTAGCGTGCCTTTTAGTGAACCACCAAAGTGTTGGCGCGCTGCTTCTCCAAATGTTTCGTAAGTTCCTTGTAAAATCCCTTGCGTACCAATATAAATCCAGCTACCTGCTGTCATTTGTCCGTACATCATTAAGCCTTTTTTCTCAAGCTCACGGAAATGCTCCCAATTTGCCCATTTTGGCACTAAGTTTGAGTTTGCTAAAAGAACGCGTGGTGCATCTTCATGCGATTTAAAGATAGCAACTGGTTTACCAGATTGAACAAGTAATGTTTCATCACTTTCTAATGTTTTTAACGAATTCACAATTGCATGATAGCTATCCCAGTTACGAGCTGCACGGCCGATACCACCGTAAACAACTAACTCTTCTGGTTTCTCAGCTACTTCTGGATCTAAATTATTCATCAACATACGAAGAGCTGCCTCTTGAACCCAACCCTTAGTTTGTAGTTCTGTTCCTCTTGGCGCGCGAATTGTTTGTTTTACATTTTCCATTTTAACCTCTCCCTTTTCTATTTTTATCCTTCATTAATAATTGGTAGTAAAAAACCGGTTGGTGCTGGCTAATAATTAGCGGAAGGATTATCTCCCCCTCACTAATTAAAGTTTCATTTTATAGTGCTGTGTTTACATCCAATCGTTCTAATGTAAAGCGACTTGTCTTTAACCAATGTGCAATATTTTCAATATCTGTTGAGAAAATACGATCATTTGTAATTGAAGGTACTTGCTGACGACCTTGATGATAAAAAGCTTTCGTTACTGTACTCATCTCTTGGGTACCACGATATTCCGCAGCTTGCATTGCGCAAATCATTTCAATCGCAAGAACTCGTCTTACGTTTTGAATAATTTGATGTGCATGACGCGAAGCAATTGTTCCCATACTTACATGATCTTCTTGGTTAGCTGATGATGGAATTGAGTCAACACTTGCTGGATGCGCTAATGTTTTATTTTCTGATACAAGTGAAGCTGCCGCATATTGCATAATCATTGCACCAGACTGAAGCCCTGGCTCTGGACTTAAAAATGCTGGTAAATCATTTAACTGCGGGTTCACAAGACGTTCAATACGGCGTTCGGAAATATTTGCTAGTTCCGCCATTCCAACCTTCAAAAAGTCCATTGCAAATGCAATTGGTTGACCGTGGAAGTTCCCGCCAGAAATTACTTTTTCTCCCCCATCAAAAATAAGCGGATTATCTGTTGCTGCATTCATTTCAATTTCTAATTTTTCTTTTACATAATTTAAAACTTGCCAAGAAGCACCATGCACCTGCGGAATACAGCGAAGTGAATATGCATCTTGTACACGCAGTTCCCCTTGTTTTGTTACAAGCTTGCTATCTTGAAGTACATCGCGAATACGCTTCGCAACTTCCACCTGTTCTTTGTATCCACGAGCTTTATGAACATTTTCATCAAATGCATCAATAATGCCGCGCAACCCTTCGATTGTCATGGAAGCAATTAATTCTGATTGATAAGCAATCGCCTCAGCTTCTATATAAGAAAGAATTCCTTGCGCTGTCATCGCTTGTGTACCATTGATTAATGCAAGCCCTTCTTTCGCTTCTAATTCGATTGGCTCTAAACCTTCTTCTGTAAGAGCTACCATCGCATGAACGCGTTTCCCCTTATAGAACACTTCACCTTCACCTAATAGAACAAGAGCAAGATGAGATAGTGGGGCTAAATCACCACTCGCGCCTAATGAACCTTGCTGCGGGATAACCGGATGAATTTTACGGTTTACAAACTCTAACAACGTATTGACAACAAGAGGGCGAACACCGGATACCCCTTTTAACATCGTATTAGCTCGTAAAATTAACATTCCGCGCGACACTTCTTCAGGAAATGGATCGCCAATTCCGCATGCGTGTGATTGAATCAAATTATGCTGAAGTGCTTTTACATCATCTTTTTGAATAAATACATCACTAAATTTTCCAAACCCAGTTGTAATACCGTAAACAACCCTTCCATCTTCTACGATTTTTTCTACAACTTCACGGCACTCGGCCACTTTTTGCATACTACTTGAGCAGGCTGTTACCCCTTCTCCTTCAAACAATAATCGTTTCATTTCTTCTACTGTCAATGAATGTCCTGTTAACGTAATCATCCTTTTTCCTCCTTAAAAAGAGCAAAAGGGGACCTTACCTTTTTAAGACAGACTTCTGTCCCAAAAAGCAAGGCCCCCTTCTAACTAATAGACTATGGGCAAATCATATATGATTAATTCCTAAACCAATCGCCTCATGCTCAGATCCTTTTACAGGCGCACCTATCGTTCCATAAAGTGCAACAGCAATCCATTCGCCTTCTTTTTTCCCGTCGTATGGTGTACCGCGCACAATCGCAAACCGAAGACCTACTGTACGAAGAACGTCTGCTAACTGAATTTGACCTCTCGTTACCCCGTACAACGCTTCCATGATTGCATGATAAAGTGCATGCGTTTCTCTGTAAACGTCTGTTTCAATAACTTGGTTGCTTTTAGCCGCTGTTTCCATTGCTGCGACAACCTTTTGCGAATTCATAGAACCGACTTTCCCAGTACAATATTTCCAACCTTTTGGAATGGATAGTACTGGGTTTTCATTCTCGTCCGCAAGCGCCAACAACATAGCCATACGACCAATTCGATGTGTTCCTTGAAGTAGCATGTGACTCTCTCATTTCTTGTGAATTATTTGAATATTACTTAATTTAAGAATATATGAAAACGATTTAATCGTCAATAGTTTAAATAATTATTTAAATGAATTTTTCTAATACTCTGTCACCATTGTGTACACAATTTATTTACAGAAAATTTCTAGTCATGCTATAGTCTCACTAACAGCTGTAAGGGGGACCCAAAATTGGTTAAGAGAAAAGATATTCACTTTCGAATTGACGAAAGATTACTAGAAAGATTTGAAGCAGCACTTCATTATGAAGGTCTAAATAAAACAGATGTTTTAACACATGCTATTCAGCAATTTTGTGTAAAGGTGGAATCAGAAAAGATGAATGATGTAAAAAGGCAATACGCTGTTAGTAGCCATCTGCAAACACGGATCGATACTCATAAAAAGCATGAGGAACAACGAGTAGACTTAGATGAAATTGTAATAGGTCATCTACAATTACAAGGAACGGAAAAGATATTAGAAGTTGGATGTGCTAACGGAAAATTTCTTGCACTGCTACAAAAGAACGGTCATAAGGGACATCTTACTGGTCTGGATCAATCTACAACTATGTTGCGAGAAGCTGCTATGAATGGAGCGCAGCAACATGAAAATATTGAATGGAAACTTGGAGACGCTACCAAACTTCCTTTCCCAGCTGATTCTTATGATTGGATCATCGCAAGACATATGTTGTATCACATGACGGATGTTGAAAAAACAATTCAAGGATTTCATAAGGTAATTTCACCGGAAGGCAAGTTCCTAGCCACAACAAATTCCAAAATCTCATTACCCCGTATGGATGAGATGTGTAACAAAATGTTAGTTGCATTCGATTTACCCGAAAAATCACTATCAGCTTCTCCATTTTGTTTAGAAAACGGAAAACAATTATTACAATCTGTTTTTCAAACTGTGGAGGAAACAGTTATTCATAATGCACTTCTATTTCATCATACTACGCCTATCGTTAGCTATATCTCTAGTATGTTTCCATCTTTAAACATACCTGATAACGTTCATCTTCATTCAGAAATGAAAGAATGGCTGACCATTGAAATAGAAAATGAATTATCTCTTCATGGCGGAGTATGGCGTGATCCAAAAACACTTGCTATTTATAAGTGTACAAAATGAATTTGAATCTACTTCATAACAAGTTCTTCAAATTTATCTTAGAGTGATGATGATATGGCAATACCTTAAGAAAGAAATTATATACTATAAATATAACAATAACAGAAAATATAAGAGGTGATACTGTTGGCTATAAAACAAAAAGAAATTAAGCTGGTAATTGGTGCAGGGGAATATAATAATAATCCTGGCTGGTTACATACGAATGAAGAAGAATTGAATTTATTAAAAAGGGAAGATTGGATAAAAAGGTTTAATCCTAATTCTTTAGCAGTAATTTTAGCGGAGCATGTATGGGAACATTTATCATATGAAGAAGGCCTAGCAGCGGCGAAAGTATGTTATGAGTTTTTAAAGCACGGTGGTTATATTCGGTGTGCAGTGCCGGATGGGTTTTTCCCAGATGAAGAATACCAAGAGGGTGTACAAGTTGGGGGACCTGGACCTAAAGACCATCCCGCAGCTAGTCATAAAATCGTTCATAATTATAAAACTTTAAAGAAAATGTTTGAAGCTGTTGGATTCGAAGTGAAATTACTTGAATACTGTGATGAAGAGGGGGATTTTCATTACAATGAATGGGATGAAGCCGCTGGGGTTATTTTTCGTTCAAAAAAATATGATCCACGAAATCAAGGGGATAAACTTGTTTTTCCATCCTTAATTATAGATGCAATAAAGTCTTAGTTATTAAGCTAAACAGGTGTTTTTCTTGAACAATAGCTTTAAAGTCGATTTCCAATAAGAAATCGACTTTTTTAGTATCATAACTCAACAATCTTGAGATTTCTTCATCATTATAAAGATATGGGCGGTTTCGTAACATGGATTTATAAATCACAAAAAAGTTACATACAAGTCTCCAAAATATTAAAATTGAAAACTATATAAAATTTTCATTCTGAGGGCATTGAAATGAATTAGCTTGATGGTCATGTTAGGAACCCGAAGAACAAAAAATTATCCTGTTGGACAATATCAAAATAAAAAATGGTTTCATAACGAGTATCAATATAACTATGGAAAACATGGGACACTTCGTGAAAAAGTAACGGAAAACTTACTTACATTGATGCAACAAGCCTATTCGTCCTCTCCTATATAAAGAGCAAAGAAACATCTTATGAAATCCTACGTATAAATTCAGATGATAAACCACCTATAAATAGGTGATTTTCATATACATGCTATGATTTTGACAAAATCTTAAGAAGGCTACTGCCTGCCCAAAGGAAGTATGCCAGTTGAGTTAAGATGTACATTGTAAATTCAAAAGCAGAAAGCTTTCTCTCTCGCTTTACTTTTTTTAAATGTCTATAATAACAAAATGAACATAATACTAACAGTAATATCGAGGCTGCATGTACGTTCTCTATTACCTTCATCATAAGGATCCCCCATCTCCTTGTATTGATAGACTAGTCGATCTAATATGATCTTTTTCTTTATATTAAAAGCCTTGTTCAAGTGCGTTTTCTTCCTATTTCTTCTCCCTTAACCATTTCACAAAAAACACCTCTGTTTCCTCTACTGTCGCCTCATCAGTATTCACATATGTAACTGGAAACTGTTGATACCATTGTTTTTCAGTGTTTATTAACTCTATCTGTTCTTCAAATGTACTGCGTCTTCTCGTATTATCATTCTTCTTTCTCTCTTGCAATATCTTTTTAGAAACATCCAAATAAAAAATCGCATCTGAACAGCATCTTCTTAATTGATACAATTCTTCCTTTAATTCATTTTCAATATCCCAATCCATCCCTATCAATTTCGGAAAATGTAGTGTATAAAACTCAATATCTTCCGGACCACGATCAAATATTACAGTGCTCCCTCGTGCATTCTGAAATTCTTTTATTTTCGCTTCAATAAAAAGTTTCTGATTTGTGATAAAACCTTCTTTCGTACCAATATCTAACTGCATTGCTTTTCTCTTTTCAACAATCGGATATGGATTTTCATATATAACCCTCATCCCTCTTTGTTCCAATCTTTTTGCTAATGTTGTTTTCCCACTCGCCATAGGCCCTTGTAATGAAATAATACGTTTCATTTCCCTCATCCTTTTTATCCAAAAGCTTCTTATCATTCTTTAAAGCTTTTAACCTAATCCTTACTTTTTGTTCACTCTTTGAGCCACTCCCTCCTTTCATTTGAGTTGAATGCACTCAACCTTCTAAAGATTTATTAACAGCTTCAACCGCATGTATGAAAGCCGTATCAAATAACGGAACGCTAGCATCCTCTGGTTTTACTAATAACCCAATTTCTGTACAGCCTAATATAATTCCTTCAGCTCCGTTATAAACGAAACGTTCCATTACTTTTTTATAGTAATCTCTTGATTTTGGACACACTTTCCCTAAACATAATTCTTCATAAATTACTTTATTTACAATTTCCCTATCATGTTCATTTGGGACTATCACCTTTATGCCGTTCGATTCTAATCTAGATTTATAAAATTCTTGCTCCATTGTATATTTTGTTCCAAGTAAACCTACCGTGCGAATTCCTTCCTTTTTTACTTGATTAGCTGTAGCATCGGCAATATGTAAAATAGGGATATTGATTTTTTCTTTTATATCATCTACAACCTTGTGCATCGTATTTGTGCATATGACGATGAAATCGGCTCCACCTTTTTCTAATGAACATGCAGCTTCACCCAATACTTCACCAGCTTGTTTCCAGTTGCCCTTTGATTGATAACGTTCAATTTCTTCAAAGTCAACGCTATGTAAAAGGCATTTTGCTGAATGCAATCCTCCTAATTTTTTTTTTACTTCTTCGTTCATAACCCGATAATACTCTACAGTTGATTCCCAACTCATCCCACCAATAAGTCCGATATTTTTCATAATTTTCCTCCTTGTCAAAAATCTTCCTTGTTAATTATATATAATTTTCGAAATTATAGGCAATATACTTATCACCTTGTTTCCTTTTTCTATCTGTCTTATAATAAAAAACAGAGATTAAATTGAACGTATTTTTCCGCTATGTAAGCTTGGAAGTCCAAGCTTACATTATTTTTTGCTTTTCCTTTTCTTTTAAAAGGAGTATACTAAAAAGGAACATATGTTCTTTTTACTACATACAGTAAGGAGCTTGAACAATGGTATACGACACAAAGATACAATCATGGAACGAAACATTAAAGCAATTACAAAAGCGTTATACTGGAACAGCAGTTGAAAATCGCAAGCAGTTTGAAGACATTGAACTTATGACCTTCTTTCAAGACAACGAATATATTGCTCTTCCTACACATATTAGCGGCTTATCGGCAGCACGCTTTACCTCTTACGCTATTTTCACTAACGATGACAAAGATCGTAAAGTTGGCACGCTTATCATTGAATATTTAGAAGATGATAATGACATATTATGTGTTGAACAATTATACTTCGTGTAACTCACAACGCTTGGTCACAATGGCCAAGCGTTCTTGATTTCTACCAATCTCACTGTTTATAATAATAGTAAAAATAAACCGCTCTATATATTCATTTTCATTTCCCGAAACATAAGTCGTTGTTATGCATCAATACAACATGACTGCTACTTGCTTTCTCCCTTTGTTTGAAACTTCGCATGTGGCAGGAAAAGGCCCTGACCGCTTCTATGCACGGTTAGATGCTCTCGTCCTCCCCAAAAATGAAAAGGGTTTTTATGTCGGATTTTTAACTTATATATCATAAAGGAGGGTTCTATTTGCTCGAAGGGTGGTTCAGTTGGTTTATTGTCATATGGACGGTTATTTTACTAGGACTTATGTCCATTGGTGGATATTTTATGTTCCGAAAATTCTTAAAACGATTACCAAAAGAAGATGGCATGTCTATTTTAGATTGGGAAGAGTATTACATTAATCAAACACGGCACTTATGGGATGAAGAGCAAAAACAATTATTAGAGGAACTTGTAAGTCCAGTTCCTGAACTTTTCCGCGATGTTGCAAAATCTAAAATTGCCGGTAAAATCGGAGAGTTAGCTTTAGAAGAGAAAGCATCAAAAATAACTGAAGATTTAATCATTAAAGGGTATATTATAGCAACTCCAAAGCGAGATCATAAATTTTTAATTAAAAAGTTAAAAGAAAAGCAAATTGACTACTCACATTATCAATCACTGCTAACAAATTGAACTACCCCCACTTACCGGCTAACGCCACTTGAAGTGGGGGATTCCAGTACCTCTCGCTCCGATGACAACAGGTTCCGAAACCTCCTCCGTTCAACAAGAGAAGCTCTCTATACCGTCAATCCGAAGTATCTATAGATGACCCAGCTCTGCCCTTCACGCGCTTGAAGAAGGGGTCTTCTGGGATAAAATGATAAAAAACCTCAAAAATTTTTGAGGTTTTTTATGTTAACTTCATATCTTTCTCATTATAAAAATCTTCTTGTTTTTTCATTTCTTTTTGCAATTTTGTAAAGGAACGAAACATTGCAATGCGCCAAGATACAATCATGGCAAACGCAAGTAAGAAGAACATTCCGCTTAATTGCCCTACATCAAGTGACTGACTTAAATATGATTTAAATGCAATACGAACAACAAGTAAACCGATTAAAATAAAGACAAACGCCTTAGAGCGTTTTAAATAAATCTCTTGTCCACGTATTTCAAATTTTGACGTTTTTATAAGAAAAATTGAAAAAATTAATCCTACAGCAATTGCTTCTAATATTTCTGATGTTGTTAAGCGAAATTCAGGAAACAGATACATACAAGCTCCTGTACTCATAAAAAGTGGTGGGAGCACAATTTTTTTCAAAGTTGCTGGTTTTTTTGCTGCCTTCAAACGAATAAACATGACTCCAACAGCCATACAAACTGCAAGAATACTTGATAAAAGAGCTAAATTCATTCGCACTCACCCTTTGTTTTGGAAATATCAAAAATATAGTATCATTATATGTATTTTTGTTAGTATTTCCAACTTTTCAACAAAAAAAACTAAAACCCTTTAAATCCACCAAATAAATCCGAAAAGAATATTGTAATTTTTGTAAGACCATTAAAATAAAGTAATACACCCATCGCAATCATAATATAACCACCAATTGTAACGAACGATGCACTATGTTTTTTAATCCACGTCATCTTTGTAATAAAGAATGATAAAATAAAGAATGGTATTGCAAAACCGAGTATGTAGGCAATCATATATAACATCGCCGATTGCGGATTTGTTGCAGCAAGCGCAATAACCGATACTAAAATCGGGCCTGTACAAGGCGTCCACCCAGCAGCAAATGCAATTCCAATTAAAGTAGAACCAAAATAACCACTCGGTCTACTTTTAAATGTAATTTTCCGATCTTGCATTAAAAATGTTGGTTTTAACACCCCCGTTATAACGAGACCGAAAGCAACGATAAAAATTGCTCCTAATTGACGAATTAAATTTTGATAATCTACAAAAAACTTCCCTACATAGCTTGTTCCAAAACCGATTGCAATAAAAATTATTGAAAATCCAATTAAGAAAAATGCAGTATGCAACATACTACGTTTCCGAAGCATTGCATTCTCTTCCTTCAAATCAGAAATAGACATCCCTGTTATGTATGATAAAAATGCTGGATAGAGTGGTAAACAACATGGAGAAATAAACGATAAAAAACCTGCTCCAAATGCTAAAAATATATTAATGTCTTGCATGTTATGCCTCCTTTCTTCTCAACTTATTGTAGCAAAATTCACAGCAAATACCATGAAAAATTCGTGAACATACTATTATTACTATGAATATATTAAAATCTTATTCTTCGTATTTATATATAAACCCTTTTTGATTTTCCAACATATAAACTACTGTCATACAGAAAAAAACATGAACTGGACTCGCCTCCTCCCTTTATTTTAAGCTTTGCACATGGCAGAAAAAGGTCCTGACCACTTCTAGATGCTCTCGCCCACCTTAAAGAAAAGAGGTTTTTATGTCGATTTTTCAATTTGTATTTATATAGTTACTTTATTTATCCCGCTATTCGTGGGCAGTAAGACCTCCACCTCAAGATTCAGAGAGAAGCGTTATCCAGCTCTAGCGGCTAGAATCTCCGGTCGTTTCGCCCCCTCGGATGAGGCAAAAAGCACCTCTCTGTCGGGGACTCCAACGTCCTGCGATTCTGAGCGAGCCGCTTCCGCTTTTCTAAAGAAGATAGGTGGGGGATAACTGTCCGTAAAAGCCCGATTGGTTCAACTAACCATCAGTGGGAAATGAAAAAACTCTCCACTGATGGAAGTTTCACTTTATATTTCACTTCATTTATTATTAGAAAATATTTTTTTACTATGAAAGTTATATTCATATTCACCTTATCTTTTCAAGGAATTTGTTCCTCTTTTTTCATCATTATGCATAAATATCATACTTTTATTATTATTCTATAAAATTTCACACTTTTCTTTCAGTTGACCCTCCATTTTTAATTTTGTATACTTCCATCTAGCTATAATTGTTCGTTTTTGAACACATCACCATATAGAAGAGATCGGAGGAATATAGATGCTTCGTTATTCATTACTCGTTTTATTAGGAGCATGTAGTTACGGTATTTTAGCAATCTTTGTTAAATTTGCATACAGCGAAGGATTTACACTTGGAGAAGTAATTGGAAGTCAATATTTGTTCGGATGGCTCATTTTACTTGCGATTACATTACTATTCTCTAGGCATCGGGTACCATTAAAGCAAATGATTATTTTGTTTATTGCAGGAACATCAGCTAGTTTAACTGGTATTTTTTATTACGCTTCATTACAAACGGTACCTGCTTCAATCGGTATTGTTTTACTATTTCAATTCGTTTGGATCGGTATTATCATTGAAGCAGTTGCAACGAAAACATTACCTTCTAGAGAAAAATTGATTTCTGTACTTTTCTTGCTTGTTGGAACGTTTCTTTCAAGTGGTTTACTTGAACAATCAGCAGGAGCAATTGACATGAAAGGAATTTTCTTCGGATTATTATCAGCGGTAGCATTTGCTTTTTATATTTTTGTGAGCGGAAGAGTAGCAGTAGAAGTTCCGCCATTGCCTCGTGGTGTAATGCTCATGGCAGGTGCATTAACATTAGTAATGATTGCTTTTCCACCAACATTTATATATAACGGTACACTTGCAAATGGACTATGGAAATACGGATTAGCATTAGGAACATTTAGTATTGTCATTCCAACTATTACTTTTACAATTGGAATTCCTAAGATTGGTTCTGGTTTAGCAACAATTTTAGGTGCCGCCGAACTTCCAGTTACAACAATCATGTCCGTGCTTCTTTTAAAAGAAGCTGTACTGACTTCACAATGGCTTGGAGTTGCCCTTATTCTTATCGGTATTACAATTCCACAAATCGCTTATAACATGCGCGGACGATACACAAGGCAACATACACATAAAAAAGTGGCAGCATAAAAAACCGGACTTCTATAAGAAGCTCGGTTTTTTATTTATCCCGCTATTCGTGGGCAATAAGACTCCCACTGACGGAAGTTTCCCTTTATACTTTCTCTTTCATGTTATATAAATCTATAACAGTCAACTGATACGTGCATCGATAACATTGTCCCATTGTCAGTAACATCGCCGTTTTTATTGCAGAATTTGCTTTTTCAATTGTAAAAAATAGCGTCTTCTTAATAGTAAAAAGTAGCCTATATGAACAAGTAAAAATAGCCCAATGACGATTAGTGAAGACCGAAGAATCGGTGTTGTAAATTGTGTTTGCAATGTTGCCATAGCAACACTCGTATGCAAAACAGCTATAAGCATCGGGATAAAGAATAACGCGCCCATTTGCACGGTCATTATTTGTTTCATTTCTCCTTCATCCATACCGAGTTTCAAAAGTGATTGATAATATTGTTTATCTGCTTCTAAATCACTAAACAAACGGAAATATAAAAAGCTTACAGCAGATAAGTAAAAAATAACTCCGACAAACAACCCGATAAATAAAATGATACTTGTCATTTGTTTAATCTCATTAAAGGTTGTAATACGTGATGAAAATTCATACTGCCCTTTTTGATTCAGTTGTTTTTCTAATTTTGCTGCTACTTGCGTCGTCCCTTCCCAACTCTTTACTGTATACCCTGTATAACTCGCTGTTTTCTGCCCACCTGTAATCAGCTGGTCCATTTCATTGGAAACAACAAAAATCTTTCCAGGAAATGCACCGCCTGAAAAAATATTCTGTTTCAACATCGAAGAAACATGAATTTGTTTTCCACTTTCTTGCAATTTTACATCTAATTCTTTAGAACGATCTATAACACTACTTTCCATTCCAAAAGAAGGAACGCGAACGGATTCATTTCCCGCTAATGCCACAGTTTCGTATCCGAGCCACTTTGCAAACTTATTATAATTATCCTGACTTATGATTACAGCTTGCGAATCATTTGAAATAGATTGAAAATTCAACTGTGCACTTACCTTTTCGAAAATAACATGTTCCTTTTGAAACGAATCTTCAATTTCCTTTTCATATTCCGTTTTCTGTCCTTGATGTTCATTATATGTAATCAAACTAAATGCAAATGGGATGTTCTTCATCGATTCGCCCTTTTGCGTTTCTATAAAAGCAGCAAACGTTCCAATGGCACAAAAAGCAACTGTCGACACAATCGTTACCATAAAAAACATACGTGCATTATCCTTCATGCGGTATGCTAACATAGAAAATGATAATAAATTCGTTTTCTTCCAATAGATAGGCTTCGATTTCTTTAAAAACTTTATGATAAATACACTAAGTTGCGAATACAAAAAATACGTGCCAATCATTACAATAGTTGCAACGGGAAGCAATAAAAACGCGACAGCGCCAGGTTTTGCAGTTAAAGATAACATATATCCAATAGCTATTAAAGTCGCTGCTATTATCGATAATAGAATAGAAGCTTTCGGTTCAGGTTTTGGCTTCTTATTCCCTTTTAATAACGCAATTACTTTTTTACTTTTCACAAATAAACTTGTTGTAAAAGCAACAATGAAAAACAATGCTAAAAACACAACAGCTGTTAATTTCATTGCTTTCCATGGCATATAAAGCGGCAAACTTTGCAATCCCATTACTGTACTTGCTAACAGAAAAAATAACTTTCCAAATAAAAATCCGAAAGCAATACCGCTAATAAGAGCACTAATACCAACGATCATATTTTCAAAGAAAATCATCCGTATTAATTGCCAATTTGTAATACCATGAATCACAAAAATCCCAAACTCTTTATTCCTCATCTTTAAAAATGAACTAACAGAGTAGAAAATAAAGAAAAAAGAAAAGAAATAAATAATATACTCCGCAACAAGCATTCCTTGTCGAATAGCACCCTGTCCATTAATATCAGGATGATAAATAAATAAAGCATATAAAAAGAAAATCATAACTGAAAATGCACTACTTAAAAAATAAGCGGCATACGTACGTATGTTTCGACTAACGTTTTTAAACGCGAGTTGAGAAAACGTCATCTCCCTTCCCCTCCCACGCTTTTTTTACTTTCATAAAAATAGGTATCACCATGAGTATGACATCTCCTTCTTCTTTCTTCTTTTTCACTATAATAAAAAAAGAAAAAGGAAAACATCGAACTTTCTTACATACATTTGTGCATTCTTACAGTTTTGTCATTTTTCTCGTCATTTTGTAAATGTATTCATTGCCTTGCCTTTCGCTATTTTCAAAAATTCTTGTAACTCTGGGTTTATATTCGTCTTTCGGTATGCAACGGCTAGTTCCGCAACAATTTTAGAATCACGTATTTCTTTATAGACAACTTCTGATTGATATAATTTATTTGCAGACACTGGTATTACCGTTATCCCAATCCCAGCAGCAACAAGTCCCAGCACCGTTTGATATTCTGTCGCTTCTTGTACAATTTGCGGACTAAACCCTGCATGACGACATAAAGAAAGAATATTATCATATAAAGTCGGCCAAACATTTCGAGAAATGAAAACAAAAGATTCTTTTTGCAAGTCTTCAATATATATTGCTTGTTTTTTCGCAAGTGGGTGTGCTTTCGGTAAACAAAGTGTACAAGGAATGTATTGAACCGTTTCCAACTGTAACAACTGACTTGTAATAGGTGGTCGCAACATCCCAACATCAATTCGGTTATCATGAAGTGCATCTACTTGTTCTGGTGTCGACAATTCATGCAGTACAACAGATACATTCGGAAATTTTTTTCGATATTCCCGAACAATTGGCGGCAAAATATCGTACATCGCTGAACCAACAAACCCAATAGACAGCTCTCCAATTTCTCCTCTTTGCGCCCTTTGGGCAACTTCGACTGCCTTATCAATTTGTATAAAAGCTTTTTTCACTTCTTTTAAAAACAATTCCCCTGCTTCTGTTAATTCTACTCTTCGTTTCGTTCTTGAAAATAACGCTACTCCCATCTCTTGTTCTAATTGTTGAATTTGTTGACTTAGCGGCGGCTGCGTCATCCGTAAGCGAGCAGCTGCCCTACCAAAGTGAAGCTCTTCTGCTACAGCAATAAAATATTGTAAATGCCGTAATTCCATATAGAACACCCTTTTTTATTAATATGTATAATAAATTAATAACATAAGATTTATATATTAGACAAATATTTTTAAAGAACGTATAGTGGAATTTGTGAACTTTTTACAAACAATTTCAATCTTTTTAAGTTTAAATTCGATACAATAAGGGGCGTTACTTTATGAAAGCATGTAAATTGTGCGGACAAATTCTATTATTATTTTGCTTTGCTTGGATCGGAGAATGGATTACTAAGGTATCCCATCTCCCAATACCAGGGAGTATAATAGGAATTTTCTTATTATTAATATCATTAAAATGTAATCTGGTTAAAAAAGAGTGGATTGCATCTGGTGCAGATTTTTTATTAAAAGAGCTTATTTTATTTTTTATTCCCTCAGCTATCGCTGTTATCCGTTACAAAGATATATTGGTGCAGTATGGAATCGATATCATCTTTATCATCATCAGTAGTACACTATGCGTCACACTTGTAACCGGAGTTTTAACAGATTTTTTATTAAAACGGAAAGGACAAACACAATGATTGGTCTTCTTTGCTTTTCATTAACACTATTTACATACTGGATTTCGAAAAAAATATATATCCGTTGGAAATGGAGTATTCTATCCCCATTACTCATATGCCCTATCATTTTAATTTTTCTGTTACATATGTTTCAAGCACCATATGAAACATACGAATCTGGTGGACAATGGTTAACAAAATTATTAAAACCAGCGACTGTTGCATTCGCATGGCCAATCTACAAATATTTTTATCTATTAAAAAAACATGCAAGTGCCATTTTAATTAACGTAATCGTTGGATCATTTTTATCAGTCATTACATCTGCTTTATTAGCTAATTGGTTACAAATTAATCCATCATTAGAACATAGTTTAGCACCGCACATCGTAACAACACCTATTGCGATGGCCATTTCTGAAATGATTGGCGGCATGTCACAATTAACAGCAGTATTCGTTGTCTTAACGGCTTTAACCGGAGCTTTATTTGGACCAATGCTCATTAAACTTTGTCGCATTAAGACGTCCATTGCGAAAGGGATTATGCTTGGAACGAGCGCAAATGGGACTGGTACCTCAAAGGCATTTGAAATTGGGCCGGTTGAAGGTACAATTGCAAGCTTAGCAATGTTATTAACAGCTGGAGCAAGTCTCATTCTCGTACCGCTACTCTTGCCATGGCTACACTGAAAAAGATATATTTTACAAGTTATAAAAGATAAAAGAGAACTCTCATACACGTTTTCTTTTATCTTTGTTATTTGCCACTCTCATATACACTACATATTCACACACTGCTGTAACAACTCATAATCTTCCGGAAATGAGAGCGGAAGGTATTGAAGTTCATCCAGTCGTTTCCACTCAATTTTATCCCGCATTAACGGGCAGTAATACTCCCGCCTCAAAATTCAGCGAAAGCAAAGAAGTTAGGCGGGAGATAAACTGCCCGTAAAAGCCCGATTGGTTCAACTAATAATCAGTGGGGGATGAAGAAAACCCCCACTGATTAAAGTTTCACTTTATGAATTAACCCATCTGGATCTTGAATTTTCCGTTCTTCCCCTACTATTTTCACAACATAATAGTGTACTTGCACAGGTACATGAAACGTAATACCTATTTTTTCATGTACCTTTTCAACAACAGTAATACGATAGCCTGTTTCTTCCCATACTTCACGTATGCAGCACTCTTCTAGCGGTTCTCCATTTTTTAATCCACCTGAAGGTACAGACCAAAGTTTTTCTTCTTCTGGTTTTCCTTGTAGTACCATTAATACTTCATTATTATCATTTATACAAATTGCAGCTACTCCAATCCAACGTTTCACTACCTTCCCCTCCCTTTCATACTATTCTGTATTTCACTTACTTTTTCCTCGAAAAAAGAGGAAAAAACCTATAATCTATCGAATATCTCCAGCAACTTCATTGACAGCGCATTCCTAAAAACAGAAAGGAAGGATTCTGTGAAAATTTCTAAGTATGTTGTGGATTGTGTATTTTGTGAGAAAAATCGAGGAACAAGACAAGCAACTGTGACTATCGCTGCTTCTTCTAACACATTGGCAATTCAAAAAATAACAGAAGAATGTCAGCGACGTTTTGGGAAAGCGTTATTATTAAAAACAGAAATTATAAAAGAAGAATTCATTACAGAAACAACAAAAAGCTGACCAAAATGGTCAGCTTTTTGTTTTCCGATCGTACACAGAGAAAACATTTGCGTTTTCTTTCCATACATATTATCACATGAAGATTAGGGGCATCCTCTATGAGATCGGGATTTTTCCATTATGTACGTTCCATAATGGATATCGAACAATATTTTCTGTATAATCTACAACAAATCATCCAGAAATAGGGAAGTATAGTTCGCATTTTTAGAAAAGGGATAGGGATATTACCGGTAATACATCAAACATTCGAACGTTACATCTATTATAATATAGTATTCTTCTTCATAGCGGAAATATGTATTACATATATAATTAATATGTAATACATATTAATCTCTTATTCTTAAGATTAATAAACCCCTCTCTTTTTAAGGGGGGACGAGAGTATTTTGCCATGCATAGAAGCGGTCCCTCGTGCCAGGTTTAAACCAAAGGGAGCAAGCAAGTAGCGGCCCTGTTATATTCTGCAGTTCAGCCATTTATATGTCGAAAAATAAAAATGGATTTATATATAATCAAGTAATTTATACTTTTTTAAGAAAAAGCCTTCCAAACCTTGTTGTCACAAGGCTTTTTGAAGGCTTCCTTTATTCTGCAACAAATACATATTGTAATATAACCCTTGTTGGGTCAGTAATTCTTGATGTGTTCCTCTTTCCACAATTTGGCCATCATGCATCACAAAGATTTGATCCGCATCTTGAATTGTAGATAAGCGATGTGCAATTGCGATAGTTGTTCTCCCTTTTCGCATATGCTGCAGTGCTGTTTGAA
Source organism: Bacillus cereus group sp. BfR-BA-01380 (assembly GCF_022663535.1). Classification (GTDB taxonomy): domain Bacteria; phylum Bacillota; class Bacilli; order Bacillales; family Bacillaceae_G; genus Bacillus_A; species Bacillus_A cereus_BB. Next base: position 112,667 of record NZ_JAKUFS010000013.1, read on the forward strand.
TCGCTTCTTCTGTTTCTGTATCAATATTGGCCGTTGCTTCATCTAACACTAATACTTTCGGATTTGTTGCAACAGTTCTTGCAAATGCTACAAGTTGTCTTTGACCACTGGAAAACGTCGCTCCTCTCTCAACTACTTCTGTATTATATTGATCTGGTAGTTGTTCAATAAATGTATTTGCCTGCACAAATTTTGCAGCCTCTTCCACTTCTTTATCTGTAATACTTTCATCATACATACGGATGTTTTGCTTCACTGTTCCAGCAAATAAGAAAGCATCTTGTAATACAAGACCAATACGTTTCCTTATCTCCTTCTCTTGAAAGTTTTCTAACTGGGCTCCATCAATTACAATTTCCCCTTCATTAACATGATAAAAACGCATCAATAAGTTCATAATTGTACTTTTTCCACTACCTGTATGCCCAACAAATGCAACAGTTTGCCCAGGCTTCACATGAAAAGACACATTTTTCAGCACATCGCGTTTTCCATCATAAGAGAAAGTAACATTTTTAAACTCAATTTCCCCTTCCGTCATGAAAGGAGTTCCATTCCCTTGTTGGACTGGTGCTAAATCTTTTTCATCCATTAAAAGAAACACACGTGATGATGATACAACCGCTTGCTGAAAGAAAGACAATTTCATCATCATTTCATTTACTGGATCAAAGAAACGATGAATGTAGTTCACAAAGGCATATAATACACCTACTTCAACAGGGCTATGCATTGCATCAATCCCAAACAACGTGAGCACTAATACGATTGCCAAAATATGAACAAGATCGGTTGCTGGGCGTAAAAAGAGTGCATCTAACTTCAAATTGCGGCGCCCTGCTCCGTAATGTTTTTCATTCACTTCTTCAAATTCTTTACGCATTCGTTTTTCTTGGCGGAATACTTGAATAATGTTCATGCCTTGAATCGATTCATTCAATTTTGCATTTAAAATACTTAATTGATTGCGGAGTTCTAAATAAAAAGCTGAACTTTTCCGGCGATAAAGAGCCATAATCGTAATCATTATTGGGATAAGAAGTAACGAAAACAGTGCAAGCTTCACATTCAATAAAAACATAGCTATTAAAATACCGATTAAAAATACAATATTTTTTACGAAGGTGGATAATACACTCACAAAGAAATCTTTAATTGCTTCTGTATCGTTTGTTATTCGCGAAACGAGCGTTCCAATCGGTGTACGATCAAAGAAGCTAAGCGATAAACTTTGTACATGCTCATACACTTCCACACGCATATCTTGCACAATTTTGAAGGCAATATTTTGGAAATACAATAAGTTCAAATACGTAAAGAGGACTTTTAATAAATGAAACACTATATAAACAATAAATAACGTTACTAATACATTTTGCTCAAAATTCTTCGGAACTAAATGCTCATCAATAAATTTCTTAATTAAAAAAGGACCCATCATTTCCGCTATAGTTGCACCCACTAAAAATAGAAACGCGAATGTCAGCAGTTTCTTATATGGCTTCATATATGATAATAGACGCCATAGATCACTTCGTTTTTTCCCCTGCATCATACTCCTCCCTTCTCAACTAACGATTCTAATTGCTGACTTTCATACATGTCTTTATACCAACCATCTTGTTGCATTAAACTTTCATGCGTACCACGCTGTACAATCTTTCCATCATCAATAACAAGAATTACATTTGCATGTTGAATCGCACTTAAACGGTGCGCTGTAATAATAGTCGTTTTATTTTGTCGTTCACGTTTTAATGACGCCAAAATTGTTTCTTCTGTCTTTGCATCTACTGCTGATAAACAGTCATCTAAAATTAAAATTTCAGCATTTGTTAATAATGCACGTGCAATCGAAATACGCTGCTTTTGACCACCTGATAAAGAAACACCACGTTCACCAACTACAGTTTCATATCCTTCTGGAAATTTTGTAATATCCTCATGAATACATGCTATAGTAGCAGCATGTGCAATATCTCTATATGTAGCACTAGGTTTTCCAAATGCAATATTTTCTCCTATACTCGCAGAAAATAAAAAATGATCCTGTGGTACATATGAAATTGCGGAACGAATAGCATGCAGTGTCATATCTCGAATATCAGTTTCTCCAATTCGCACGCCCCCATCAAAATGATCATATTCTCGGATTAAACATTTTAATAATGTCGTTTTCCCTGCTCCCGTACGTCCTACAATCCCTAAAGTTTCCCCTTTTCGTAAAGAAAAATGAATATCTTGTAGATTTATCACCTCATTTTTCTTGTACGAGAATGCGTCAATATCAAACTCGATATCCCCACTTGCTATTTCTTCACTTGCACCTTCCCTATTTACCACATCAGACACTTGCATAAATAAATTTTGAATACGATCATAAGAAGCACGGCCACGCTCCATAATATTAAATAACCAACCAAACGCTAACATCGGCCATACAAGCGTCCCTAAGTAAGCAGTAAATGTAATAAGTTCTCCGATCGTAATCTCCCCACGAACAACCAATACAGAGCCATAACACACTGCAATTAAAAAAGAAAAACCTACAATTAAAGTAATTGTCGGATCAAATAATGAATCAATGCGCGCTACAAGAATATTTTTCTGTACCACCTCTTCTGATTTATTACGAAATGATTGTAAATCTTCTTTTTCTTGACCAAGTGAACGAATTACCTTCATTCCACTCATACTTTCCTGAACTTTATCATTGATTTCTGAAAAAGCCTGTTGCGCTTTATGAAAACGGCGATGTAACAAAGTTCCGTAGTAGTTCGTTGCAATCGCTACGATTGGCATTGGAATTAAACTAAGCAACGTTAATTTCCAGCTAATTGTAAAACCCATCGCAATGAGAACACAACCGCCTACTGCTAATGAATCTACAAACGTTAATACTCCAGAACCTGCTGTTTGCTGAACTGCTTGAATATCATTCGTTGCGTGGGCCATTAAATCACCGGTACGATGTTTTTGGTAAAATGATGGACTCATATTCGTAAAATGCTCATACAGCTTTCGGCGTAATTGACGAGCTAACTTTAAAGAAGAACCAAAAATCATTATGCGCCACACATAACGCAAAATATACATCATCAACCCAGCACCAACTAAAATTCCTGCCCATTGTAATAACTTCGCAATCGTTAATGAATGATTGTTAATTTCATCAACAACGATACCAATTATTTTTGGTGGTACGAGCTCAAGAAGAGCAACGCCTAACAATAAAAAACTACCAATTATGTATGCTCGCTTCTCTTGTTTAAAAAACCATGCTAAGTCTAAAAAAACCTTCATTATATACCTCCTATCCCAAATGAGCGATGTTTTCAGTTTATCAAAAATACTGAATTTTTTAAAGTTTAAAACATTTTAAGTAGACAAAATAAAAGGGCACTCCTCTTCGAGTGCCCTTTCTAGCGCTTATTTCAGTTGTTGTTTGTTCATTGCGCTCATCATTTGATTGATTTTCTTTTGGGATGGTTTTTGTCCCATTTGCATCATCATCATTTTTAACATTTGTTCATTAATTGGTGGATTTTTTTGTAAATAGTTCATCATGTATTTGCGTGCGATGAAAAATCCTAACGCTACGCCTGCTACTAGTGCTAATACGCCCACTAGAACAACTACCCAAATTGACATATATTTTCCTCCTTCATGTTGTCTACCTTACAGTGTACTAAAACCTTTTCAATAAGACAAGATTGTATTCGACATTTTTTATATATAAGTACGCACTTGTTTGAGAGGATTTAACCATCCATACTGTTTACTCTCATAATCCATCGCAAGAAATGTCAATTCACATTTTCTTAGTACTTCAAAAATAGCCGTTTCTAGCTCAACATTTTCAGAAGTATGCATTCGGATATACTGTGATTTAATACTCACTTCACCGTATACATTTTCATTAGACACGATATGCATATGCTCATTTCTTTCGTATTTCTCATACTTTCGCAGTGCTTGTTCCATTTTATGATGTAATTTCATTACTTGTAAAGGCAACGTTATATACTTCATTTGTTTATACAACACTTTCTTTTCTGAAAGGGAACGAGACTGCGCAAAACGAGTAAACAAATCAAACAATAAAAATTCACGACCGAAATACGCCTTCGTAATATCTTCTCGAATTAAATATAGTTCATACGTTCTCATACTTTCCCTCCCGCATTGGACAACTTTATTCCCTTCATTATATAGAAGTAAATACGCAATGATTGTCTGACTGCGGAGAAAGAAAAAACTTTTTCTGTCGAATACAGTGAAACTTCCATCAGTTGGTTTCACTGCAAAAAAAATAACGAGATAACCTCTTTTACATAGAAAAATCCCTCCATGCTGGAGAGATTTTTCTAAAATCATTATAGCATTTCTTTTACTTTGCGAACAACGTTTTCTACAGTGAATCCGTATTCTTCCATAATCTTTTCACCAGGAGCAGAAGCACCGAATGTATCGATACCTAATACATCTCCATCAAGGCCAACGTAACGATGCCATCCGAAAGAAGCACCCATTTCAATTGCGAAACGTTTCGTTACTGCTTTTGGTAATACAGATTCTCTATATTCAGCTGATTGTGCTTCAAAGCGATCCATAGACGGCACGCTAACAACAGATGCATCAACACCATCTTTAGCTAATGCTGCTTGTGCTTCAATTGCTAAGCTTACTTCAGATCCAGCTGCAAGTAAAATTACATCAGCAGTTTCTTTCTTACTTGAAGAAATTACATATGCACCTTTAGCAACTTTTTCATACGTATTCTCAATTGCACCTTCTAATGTTGGAAGGTCTTGACGAGTTAAGATTAATGCAGTCGGTGTTTTTGTAGATTCTAACGCTAATTTCCAAGCTGCAACAGACTCGTTACCATCAGCAGGACGAAGAACATCTACATTTGGCATTGCACGAAGCGCTGCAAGCTGTTCAACTGGCTCATGCGTTGGTCCATCTTCTCCAACCGCGATACTATCATGCGTGAACACATATGTTACCGGCAGTTGCATTAACGCAGCAAGACGAATTGCTGGACGTAAGTAGTCAGAGAATACGAAGAACGTACCACCGTAAGTTTTTAAACCGCCGTGAAGTGCGATACCGTTCATTGCTGCACCCATTGCGAACTCACGTACACCGTACCAAATATTTTTACCGCTATAGTCTTCTCTTGTGAAGTCTTTTTCTTTGTTCATATATGTTTTGTTAGAACCAGCAAGGTCAGCAGATCCACCAAAGAATGATGGTACAGATTCAGCAATTGCATTAATAATTTGTCCTGAAGATGAACGAGTTGCTGTTTTTGAACCAATTTCATATGTTGGTAAGTTCTTATCCCAACCTTCTGGAAGAAGACCTTTCACTGCTGCTTGCAGTTCAGTTGCTAATTCTGGGTATGCTTTTGCATACGCATCATGCATTTTATTCCACTCAGCTTGCGCTGATTCACCAGCATCTTGTACTGTTTTACGGAAGTTTTCATACACTTCTTCTGGTACATGGAAGTCTTGCTCATATCCCCAAGTATATGCTTCTTTTGTTAACTTCGTTTCTTCCACGCCAAGCGGAGAACCATGTGAAGCTGATTTTCCTGATTTGTTTGGTGAACCAAATCCGATTGTTGTTCTTACTTCGATTAATGTTGGACGTTTTTCGTCAGCTTTTGCTTCTTCAAGCGCTTTCGCAATTGCCTCGATATCGTTTCCATCTTCAACACGGATTACTTGCCAGCCGTATGCTTTATAACGATCTTCTACACTTTCAGAGAAAGAACGATTTAAATCGCCATCTAATGAAATATCATTAGAATCATATAGCACAACTAGACGACCTAATCCTAAATGAGCTGCTAATGAAGATGCTTCAGAAGAAACGCCTTCCATTAAATCTCCATCACCGCAAATTGCGTATGTATAATGATCAACAACGTTATACTCATCACGGTTGTACTTCGCTGCTAAATGTCTTTCAGCCATCGCCATACCAACAGCTGTTGAGATACCTTGTCCAAGTGGACCTGTTGTTGCGTCTACACCTGGTGTGTGACCAAACTCAGGGTGACCTGGTGTTTTACTTCCCCATTGACGGAAATTCTTTAAATCATCGATCGTTACGTCATAACCAGCTAAATGCAGTAAGCTATATAGTAACATTGAACCATGACCTGCAGATAATACGAAACGATCACGGTTAAACCACGTTGGGTTCTTTGGATTATGTTTCATAAATTTCGTCCATAATGTATACGCCATTGGTGCTGCACCCATTGGCATTCCTGGATGACCAGAGTTTGATTTTTCAATCGCATCAATGGATAATGTGCGAATCGTGTTGATAGAAAGTTGTTCGATTGAATGTGTCATGCTATTCTTCCCTTCACTTATATTAAAGTTAACGTTTTACACTTTTATATGATAGCTTTCCTCGCAAGATTATACAACATGTATTGACAAATATGTTGATGTTTTTTCGAATTTGTTCAAAAAACGTACTAAATTTCACAATGTATAGGGTTTCAATCTGCTATACTTTTTTTAGATTTTCACACTTTTTTTAAAAGAATGTGATCAAATTATAATATGTCCTGCATAACAAAAACTCTAACAAACAAATCATGTTTTACTGCAGATAATCCTTACATGTAATCCATTATTATCTTTAAACATTACACCTGAAATAATGCAAATATTTTCTCCATTACAACGAAATTCTATAGGGTTTTCAACATTCCAATATTTGGACAATCACAATACAACCGTTACATCTACGTATCGTTCTAATTCTTTTAGTATTCGATTTGCCTTTCTAATGCCACCCATATCATATACAGACATTATGTGCCTTCGCGTCGCAAACTGTAACTTACAAATTGTAGATAAAATCTCATTCCCTACTAGACTTTATCCTATGTTATTTTGTTTTCTTCTATTAATAACATATGTGTATAAAAAATAGGAGTAGCTTTTTATCGTCATCTCCTATACCAAAATGACCGGCAAGTGAAAAATATGCAATTTGAGTATATGATGTGGGATAAATTGGCGCAAATCGATAAAAACTCATTTTCTACAAGTCAAATCTCGATAAACAGACATTGAATTTCCAAAAGTTTGATATAATTTATTTATCATATCTACAGGATATTTTTTACCTTAATTTGTATTTCTTAATATTTTTCCACCTTACAAATCTGTTATACTTTTATTGACAATTTTATACATAAAACGGAAAGGTGGGATAAATCAATTGGGGCAAATACGAGTTGATCCTGAAAGATTAGAGGATATTGCGGATTCTATAGTACGAGCAAAAGAAGATAGTGAAAGAACCATTCAAAATCTTACACTAATCATTTTTAATCTACAAATGCAGTGGATTGGGACATCGCAACAACGCTTTTATGCTGATTTTTTTGAAGCGAAAAAGAAGATGGAGACATACTTAAAACATTTAATGTTCACAGAGTTAGAATTAAGAAGAATCGCGAAAAAGTTTCGTGAAGTGGATGAAAAAGCGTATGGTGAATATAATCCAGTTGATAAAATGTGGAAAGCCTTTCAGCGAGGAGGAGCGAGAGCAGCAGAAGACACTATTTTTGACCCACTTCAAAAAGCGTGGAAACAAACATCAGACTTTTTTGGAAACTTGGTTGATGATCCCCAAGGAACATTCGAAGACGCAAAAGATAGAATCAAGGACTCTATTGATGACAAGAAAGAGGAATTTAAAGATACATACGAATTTATTAGAGGCCTGTGGAATGACCCTATCGGAACACTGAATCATGAAAGAAACGAAGCAATTCAAAAGATGTATGATATGCGAAACGTTTTATCAGATTGGTATGTAAAGAACATAGAATACGGAGATTCAGAAAGCTACACAGAAGCGATAGCATATGGGGCAACAACTTTTGCAATTGCTGCAGTTCTTACAAGGGGTGCCGGTGCTGTAGGTAATGGTGTAAGGTGGGGAAGAGATTTGTCACGGATGTCTTCTTATCATATGGGAAATAGATGGGCGCCAGCTTATGGTGGAGAGTCATATTTTAGTGGTTTAGGAATAAAAGCTAAAGATACACATTCTAGTATAGTAGGTAATAATTTAAGAAAAGGAAATATTTCTAGACAACATGATTATGTGGCTCACAATAGTTATTATAGCGCTAAAGAATTCCGTACAAAGTTAAATAATGCTCAATATAGTGAACATGGACATAAACATATTAAAGCAAAAACGAAAGAACAAGCAAAATTATTTAGTGAAACAGGAAGAAAACAAGCGCAATATCTTCCAAGTGTAGATAATGGGATGCTTGAAAAAGAAGCTTTGCAAAAAGGATTGATTTATAAAGATAAAGATAAAGGCGCCATATATTTTTTCTATCAGTCAGCAGAAACGATCGGTTATGATCTAGGTAAAGAAGCAACTTGGATTAGAGCAGAATTAAATGATAGTGGCATATATCACGGACATCCTATGAATGATGATCGTGTAAAGGAATATTTAAAAAGTGCTTTAACGAGGGAAGAATTTTTTAATACACATTTTGGGAGTGAGAAATAATGTCTGTGCTTCAAGAGTTTTCAAGGTTTCAATCATTACGAATCCCAGCTACATGGTTTATTGTTCATAATAATTTTATGGAAATGAATCCTAAGGAATTAAATGTAGATGATAAAAAAGGGTGGTCATATTTCACTGTAAATTTATTACAAGTCAAGCATCAGGTGGACGATATTATTTTAGACGTTGGATGGTATCCTGAAATGGATCCTAAGGGAAGTTATAAGCTTCAACTTGTTAAGGATGGGAACTGGCAGAACCCAGTTGAAGTTTTTTATTCAAAAAATAGGGAGGAAGTTGTAAAAGTTATAGAGGCATTATTATGGAAAGTGAAAGCATTACCTATTTTTGCTCATATGCCTAAATTTCAATCATTACGAATTCCAGAGCTATGGAGTGTTACATATAATGGCTTTCTAGAAATCAATCCCGAAGAGCTAGAGAAGGGTGATAAAATCTGGCTAAGCTTTACGCAAGATTTATTGCAACTTGAGTTTACACAAAAAGATATTATTTTAGACGTTGGATGGTACCCAGAAGGAGATCCGGATGGCATGTACGGTTTAGAACTAATAAAAAATAAAAACTGGCATGAACCGCTTGAAACCTTTGATACGAGAAATAAAGAGGAAGTTGTACAAGCTATAGAAATGTTATTGTTCAAAGTAAGAACGGGATATTATGCTTAAGAATCATTTAAGATTCTAATAAACTTCTTTTGTTCCTTCTGTAAAGAAATTTTTGAGTATGTATTTATTCCGGTGGCAAAGTAAGGAATATAAAGTCGTTGATAAAAATTGGGAAAATGTTCGGAATCAGTTAGTCAATACGAGAACAAATAGCGGTTTTCCATATTTAATGGTCGAAGATGGTGCATCAGAAGTATGTGTGAAGCTACTGTTAAACAGTAGCTTCCTTTTCATGGATATCATTTATAAAGTGAAACTTTAATCAGTGGGGTTTTCTTCATCCCCCACTGATTATTAGTTGAACCAATCGGGCTTTTACGGGCAGTTTATCTCCCACCTAACTTCTTTGCTTTCGCTGAATTTTGAGGTGGGAGTATTACTGCCCACGAATAGCGGGATAAATAAAATGAAACAAAAACATTATTTTCTGTCTAATAAGAATAGATAAATATTAAAGAGTGTGCACAACAACATGGTAAACATGAAGTATATGTACTTCATCATAAACAACCTATTCACCAAGGTGGTGCGGTCTACGATCTTGATAATTTAATAATTGTATCTCCTAAAATGCATCAAAATATTTTAGATCGTTCATATCATTTCGGTACTAAATGTCAATAATTATGAAAGGATGATTAGTACGGAAAGTAAAATGACAAAAAAGGAATTAATTGAACTTGTAACAAAAATATGTGAGCTTGATTCAACTGAAGAAGAACTTAATGAATATGTATATCAATTTAATAATAGTGGTGTGCCTCACCCGGCTCCAAGTGACTTGATTTTTTGGGATTTTAGAAACTTAACACCAGAAGAAATAGTAGAAATTGCGTTGAACTACAAAGAAGAAAAATAAAATATATAAAGAACAAGCCGCCCATCTAAAAATGAGCGGCTCCCTTCATTATCTAAGCTAATTTACATAAGATTCATCAAAATACATCCAACCTTCAACGCCTTCACCCGCAATATAAATCCAATCAGCATATCGATAATGTACTTCATAAGCAGAACGTTTTGTAATTTTATTTATAACAGTATCTCCAGTACTTGCACCTTTTCTAAGATTAATATCAGTACCATTTACCCAAACAACACCTTGTGATTTTCCATCTTTATTGATTGATGCAACATCATCACGCAGCCAGTTTTCTGTGTTTACTCGATACCAAAAATGAGAACCATTATAAGACCATTCATAATACGTATGCCCTTGTCCTTTTACAGCTTGTCGCATAACTGGAGAATCTACATTAAGTTCTTTACGAATATTAGCTACATCAGCAATCGTTGTAAGGTATCCTAAAACTTCTTCTTGTGGAGGAACAAGTTGAGAATCATTTCCTATAAACCATTCTAGTGACTTATCGCCAATAAGTTTATTTACATCACAGTTAGCAATTCCCTCTAATCTAAAACGCTTTTTAGTAGATAAAATGCTTAAACAATTCACAACTACACAGTCCGACTTTTACGTATTTCACAGAAAAAGCTCTATTCTCCATTTGGAGAGTAGAGCCTTTTCAATTACAAGCGTACATGTTACTTCTTATTACGATCCGCATACACTGCCATCGCATCACACATAAACTTCGCTAATCCTTCACCGAATTGATCAATATTCTTTGTAAATCGTTCATCAGCGACATACATTTGTCCTAAACCTTTAAACGCATCCAATGAGTAATGACCAAAATTCTGCAAATAGTTATACCATTCTTGAATTGCTTCTTGAGCCTGTTCTGATTCAGGTGAATCATTGCGAAGCGTTGCAAGCTTCCTATAAATCGCATTATATTCTTCTTGTTTCTCTTTCGTCATACTGCTCGCTGCTTTATTAGCCTTATCAACCGCTTCATTTCCCCATCTTTCACGCGCTTCTTGCTCATATGGGTTTTGACTAAAATCAAAGCCCTCAAATTTTTCTTTATTTGTCATTTGAATTTCTCCTTTCGAGTGTTGAATCGTCTTATCAATCGTCGCAATCACTTTGTCTAATCTAGAGCGCTTCTCAAGCAACATTTTACGATGCAAAACAAGTGCCTCTTGTCGATCAAATGAAGGATTATCGATAATTTCTTTAATTTTCTTTAAAGGGAAGCCAAGTTCTTTAAAAAATAGAATTTGTTGTAATGTCTCCAGATTATCATCGGAATAAAGGCGATAACCAGATTCGGTCGTCTCCTCTGGGGTTAATAACCCAATTTCATCATAATGATGCAGTGTGCGCACACTAATACCAACTAAATCTGCTACTTCTTTCACTTTCATTGTCATTGTTTTTTCCTCCCTTAGTACATACAATAAAGTATAACGTAACGTGAGAGTCAACACGAAAGAATAAAAATTTCTAAAGTCGCAGTTGCATATATGTTTACTTCAAATGTAGATAATACACATGAAAACAAACTGTGATATTCCCTGTGGAAGGATTATAAAAGAAGGTTGATAACATTGAATCAAAACAACATTGTAAATGTAAATATTTTATTAACGAGTGATATTCATGGTACGGTTTACCCGATACACTATCAAAATAACGAAAATGCAGAACTAGGACTAGCAAAGGTCGCAACGCGCATTGCACAGGAACGCACTCAGAATGATCATGTTCTCGTAATTGATAACGGTGATTTCATACAAGGAACTCCGTTTACTTATTACTACGCCAAATATATGCAGCATGAAGAAAATCCAATGTCGATTCTCGCCAATCATATCGGTTATGATGCAGCGATTATTGGAAATCATGAATTTAACTACGGAATGGACGTATTAAACAAAGCTGTTGCTCATGCAAATATGCCTTATTTAGCCGCTAATATTATAAATAAACAAACAAGGAAACCTTACTTTGGAAAGCCATATATAATTAAACATATACATCCAGATATAAAAATTGCTGTTTTAGGAGTAACAACGCATTACATTCCAAATTGGGAACAGCCCCATCATATTGAAGATGTAATATTCGAAAATGCACTCGAAACAACAAAGCAGTGGGTTTCCTATATTAAAGAGCATGAGCAACCACATTTACTCATTGTTGCCTACCACGGCGGTTTTGAACGTGATTTACAAACGGGAGAACCAACAGAGATTTTAACAGGGGAAAATCAAGGATATGCAATGTGTCAAGAAATTGAAGGAATTGATATTTTATTAACAGGGCATCAACATCGCTATATTGCTCATACAAAAGTAAATGGTGTAACTGTTCTACAAACTGGATCCAATGGCCATTCATTAGGGAAAATCCATGTCACTTTAACAAAGAATCAACATCAGTGGATGATTGAAGAATGTCATTCTGAATTATTACCTATTGAAGGTATTCCAGCAGATGAGAAGGTACTTTCACTTGTGTCGACATATGAGCAACAAACGCAAGAATGGTTAGATCAACCTATTGGCTCCATTGTTGGTGATATGTTGATTCACGATGCGATGCAAACTCGCTTACAAGATTGCGCCTTTATCGAATTTATAAATAAAGTACAGATGGATGTATCCGGAGTAGATATTTCATGTACAAGTCTGTTTCATAACGAATCTTCCGGCTTTCCAAACCAGATTACAATGAGAGATATTGTTTCGAATTATATTTATCCAAATACATTAAAAGTTGTTCGTATTACAGGAAAAGATATAAAAGAGGCACTTGAGTTAACTGCTGAATATTTCTCGTTAGATACAGATGGAAATATCATTGTAAACCCTGCATATATAGAACCAAAACCGCAGCATTATAATTACGATATGTGGGAAGGCATTTCATACATATTAAACATTTCAAAACCAGTAGGGGAAAGAGTCGTTTCCCTTCAATATGAGGGGTCTTCTATTCACTTGCATCAAGAATATGAAGTTGTCATGAACAATTATCGGGCAAGCGGTGGCGGAAATTATGCTATGTATCAAAATAAGCCTATTATAAAAGATATACCAATTGATATGTCTGAGCTCATTGCAAATTACATATTAGAACGAAAAACAATCGAAGCGACAACGAATCATAATTGGAAAGTTGTTACATAACGAATTTTCCTATCAAACTAAAAAAAGATGGGCTGCGCCCATCTTTTAATTTAACTTTGCTTTATCTTGTTTTTTTAATTCTTTTAACTTCTTCGGCGTAATGTCTTTACCTTCTTCATTAACGACTTTGATTGATTTCAATTCGTTTAACATATTTTGACGAAAGCCTGTTAAATATTGTTCACGGAGCGATTGACGCTCACGTTGCTCTTCTTCCGTTAAACCTTCTGCTTTTGCTTTTTTCGCTAAGAAATTAATGCGTTCAATGAGTTCGTGACTTAGCATCTCGAATCCCCTTTCTACTACAAACTGATTATTATCATACAATAGTTACTCTTGTTTATCAAGCAATTGCTTCGTATATTCCACATACCGGCGATGTACCGTTGCTTTTGATACATCATGACCAAAACCACGGAGCGTTGCTGCAATTTCTTCAAATGTTAACTCATTGCGGCGCAGACGAACAATCTCCTCAATAGGTACTTCTTTTTTCTCACGACCTGTGCTTAAATGCCGATTCTTTAAGTTTTTTTCGGGACGAAATCCATTTTCTACAGCTCGCTTCATTCCTCGTTTAATCTTCAAATTATGAATCTTTCTCTGGTATTCTTCTACTATACCAATAATATCAAGCACCATTGAATCTGAGTCAGAAAGCTGTAATTCGCCATTATGTGCATGTGTATATACTTTTACTCCTTCTTTATTCAAACAATGCATTAAGGCAATTTTAGCATTCCCTCTTCCAAGACGCGTTTCATCTTGAATAAGGAGCACATCAACATGTTCATCACGAATGACATCTAGCACTTCTAAAATCCCATCTCGTTCGATACTATATCCGCTCGCTTTCTCTTCTACTACTCTTACAACATTCATGTCATACTGCCTAGCTAAATGCAATAATTCATCTTTTTGACGTACTAATGATGTTTCTTGCGCTTCTTTCGTTGTGCTCACACGTGCATAAATAATCGCATTCATTTCATACCCTCTTCTCTATCTCGCCTTTTACATCATATTTTACCATAAATGCAGTTTTTATTCGAACTTACGTTTGTAGAATATTTTCTTGCATGTTATAATACAAATAAGAAAATTTATAGAAAACGAGGTGTGAAAAATATGGAGAAGTTAACGAAACGGCAACAAGACATTCTTGACTTCATTAAACAAAAAGTACAAGAAAAAGGTTATCCACCTTCCGTACGTGAAATCGGTCAGGCAGTTGGCCTTGCTTCCAGCTCTACTGTGCACGGACATTTATCTCGCTTAGAGGAAAAAGGATACATTCGCCGCGATCCAACAAAACCGAGGGCAATTGAAATTTTAGGAAACGACAATATCCAAGCAGATACGCAATCAGTCGTTCATGTACCGATTGTCGGAAAAGTTACAGCCGGCTTACCAATCACAGCAGTTGAAAGTGTAGAAGAACATTTTCCACTTCCAGCGAATCTCGTTTCAGGCTCAGATCAAGTATTTATGTTACGAATTTCTGGAGACAGTATGATTGAAGCAGGGATTTTTGACGGAGACTTAGTTGTTGTTCGCCAGCAGCAATCTGCATACAATGGTGAAATCGTTGTCGCTTTAACAGAAGACAACGAAGCTACGGTAAAACGTTTTTACAAAGAAAAAGATCATTTCCGCTTACAGCCAGAAAACTCTTCTTTAGAACCTATTATTTTAGATAACGTTTCTGTTATTGGAAAAGTAATTGGTGTCTATCGTCATTTACATTAAAAACAGACCAAATTTGGTCTGTTTTTAATTCGCTTTGATTGTCACAGAGCCCGCTGCTGTTTTCCCATTAATCTGTACCTTTCCGTTGCCTAAAGTAATTTCTTTATTTTCTTTCCCGAAAATCTGAACATCTCCTGCATGAGAAACTCCTTTCACAACAGCATCTTTCGGCATTTCCTGCAGCTGAATACTGACATCTCCTGCTGCCGAATCCGCCTCAACACTATACTCTGGATTATGCTGCGTTATCTCTACACTTCCTGCCGCTGTCTCTACATGCACTTTCCCTTCCACTTTATGAAGAACAACCTCTCCCGCACTAGATGACACTTTTACATTTTGCGCTTTCATTTCCTTCATTTCCACATCGCCCGCTGCTGAATGCACAGATATATCTTCACTTTGAATATCTTGCACATGAATCGTTCCCGCTGCTGTCTTTACTTCAATTTTATTATATACACGTTCAGGCACAATAACTGTAAGGCTTTCATCTTTCAAATCAAATGAAAAAAAAGAAAAATCGAATATATGTTTCTTTTTCGTTTTCACTTCCACTTGTAGCATTTCACCGTTCTCATTTACGTCTAACTTTCGCTTTTCTTGATCGCCGTTAAACCGAACTTCAAATAAGTCAGTCTTACCTTTTTCAATCACAACATCTCCAACATCTGTATCAACATGAATGTTTTTAATTTGCTCATTTTTAAATTGTTTCTGTTCCAATTTCTTTGTTTCTGCTGATCCATTCGCAGTTTTCATAAAAAAGGCTGAACTTGTAAAAAATAAACCGATTCCTCCAACCGCAATACAAATAATTGCCATCAGTACAATTTTCCTCATTTTTCCTACTCCCCTTTAATTACTTTTAAATTCCAATTGGCGTATTTAACAAACAGTGTTTTAAACCAAATCGTACAATAATACGCACCAATCCCTAAAAGTAAACCAACACCGAAGAGTATAATAGCGACAAATACATCAGATAAAATAAAAATTTGAGCGAAAACAATTTTTGTTAACAGAAGTAGTGGTGAGAAAACAAATACAGCACTCACTGTCCAAAGGGATAAAATAAGACTCCCAATTGCTACTAACGGACCTAACACAATAACCAAATTTAAAAAACTAAGTCCAATAATTGCTACAATTGCTCTTGCTACGTTAGAAAAAGTTGGATTATGCTTCACCTGCTCTATACGATGAGACGCTAACGTTTCCTTAGCAATTGCTTTAGGTGAACCAAGCGCTTTTATAATTTGTTCCTCCGTTTTCCCCTCTTCTATTCCGAATTGAAAATGTTCCTCGTAATCATATAAAATATCGTTCCGTTCTTCTTCTGGTAGCTTTCTAAGGTGTTCTGATAATTCTTGAAGAAATTTCTCTTTAGTCATTCCCTACACCTCTTCAATAATTTCTTGTACTCCCCTTACAAAATCACGCCACTCTGTCACAAGTGCATAGAGCTGCTCTGCGCCTTGATTTGTTAACTGATAATATTTACGCGGAGGCCCTTCCGATGATTCTTTTAAATACGTCTGAAAGTACCCTTCTTTCGTTAGACGACGCAGCAAAGGATACACGGATCCTTCTGATATTAAAAATTTATTTGAAATTTGCTGAACTAATTCATAGCCATAGCAATCTCGTTTCTTTACAAGTGCAAGAACACAAAGCTCCAATACCCCTTTTTTAAATTGAACATTCAAAGGTAATCCTCCCCTCGATCCAGTATTATTCAATGCAAGATACCTTATTAATTATAATATATCATTCAGTATTCTATATTACAAGGTACTATTCCAATAATTACAAAATAAAACAAAATTTCACTCATTGAGGAATTCTTCAATCTCCCCTAACCAACCTACAATTATTGACATATAAAAGTTGTAAAGAGATTGCTATCTTTTCTAAGGAGGTATTTCAATGAGGTACGATTTTTATCCAATCCAAATAGCAGTTCCTTTTCAATATGTTCCTTATTATAATATTCCACATGGCACTTCCTCTTTAAAAAATTCTTATCCGCTTGTTCAAAATACAGTTTATCCTTTAAATTATGCGGAGACCATTCCTATCTCACAAAAGAGTCCGACAGTTAGAGGTTCATGGACTCCTTTTTCATGGGTAGAAAAATATGCATATGCGTTTGCAGGACCTTATAACAAGGCTGAAGTTGCTCTCACATTCGATGATGGTCCAGATCCCATTTACACTCCTCAAGTATTAGATAAATTGAAAAAACACGGTGTAAAAGCGACATTTTTTCTATTAGGTGAAAATGCTGAAAGATATCCTAAAGTTGTAGAACAGATTGTTAGCGAAGGGCATATCGTGGGAAATCATACTTATAATCATCCTAATTTAAATAAAATAGATGATAAGCAATATCATGAGCAGATGTTAAAAACAGAAAAAATATTACAAAAGCTAACCGGATACTCCCCTAAATTCTTCCGGCCTCCTTATGGGATTATAAATGAAAATCAAGTGAAGTGGGCTACCGAACAAAACTTTATGATTATTCAATGGAGTGTAGATACATTAGATTGGAAAGGTTTAAATGCTGTGGAAATCACTAACAAAGTATTAGGGAATGCTTTCCCTGGAAGTATTCTCTTGCAACACACTGCACCAGGAGGAAAATTGCAAGGTTCCGTAGACGCTCTTGACCGACTTATTCCTAATCTTACATCTAAAGGAGCACGATTCGTAACTCTCCCAAAAATGTTTAATACTTCAAAGCAAAGACTATAAAGTGAAACTTTAATCAGTGGGGGTTTTCTTCATCCCCCACTGATTATCAGCCCTCACCAATCGGGCTTTTACGGGCAGTTTATCTCCCACCTAACTTCTTAAGAAAGGCGGAAGCGGCTCGCTCAGAATCGCAGGACGTTGGAGCACCCGACGGAGAGGCGCTTTCTGCCTCGTCCGAGGGGGCGAAACGACCGGAGATTCTAGCCGCTAGAGCTGGACAATGCTCTCGCCGAATTTTGAGGTGGGAGTATTACTGCCCACAAATAGCGGGATAAAGTAAACTTTCCATCAGTGAGGGTTTTTCATTCCCTACTGATGGAAAGCCCATCCAATCGGGTGCACGCCTGCAGTTATCCTTCACTTCTCTCTCAATCTTAAGGTGAGGAGCTGACTTCTCGTTAATGTGGAATAAAAAGTCATATACTGACGGCGTCCTCATTGATGAACTTGTGTACGGAACATGACCGTTCTTATTAAATTGTTTGATATTATGTTGAAAACACTAAGTTATAAGAATTTTATAAAAAGCGATTTTTCATGAAGAATCATTGCTTTTTATATTTTGTGGGTAATTTATTACTTGCATTCCTTAATTTCCAATCATTTCTAAAAGTAAATCTATTTTTCTGTTATACTAAATAATGTATTTAATTCAAAGGGGACAATATAATGAGAATTTTTAGATTGAGTTGTTTTGGTCTGATCGGAATATTTGTAATTATTACTATTGCAGTAATTATTAAATTTTGGTGACCGTAATCTAGTCAAGCAAAAACTTGGTATTGGTGATGAAGAAGGATTTAGTAACAAATATGACTACTGGTGAAAAATTCAGAGTCGATACAGCGAAATTTAAAGATGAAAGAAACAGAGGTTCCGAGCATACCGTGATATTTCTCCAAAAAAATAGTTACTTTTAAATAATAAAAGGAGGCTTTATATATGACTTCGAGTAATTTTTCTCCGTCAATAACATCTATTCATTTACATACAAAAAAAGATTCCTCAGAATTAATATTATATAAAGGAAAAAATAATGCTCTTAGTGTCTCATGTACAATTAGAGGGCTTATGCAAAGAACACTTCCTTACATTCATGAAACTCCTGATTATGTAGCAATATGGTTCACCTTATATCATCAATTTGGAGAAAAAGGATCAACTATTGTTAGAAGACATATCGTTGAATATGATCCAGAACAAGGCTATACTAGCGAAGATATTGATCACATTGAATTCCAAATTCCTATAGATGATGATTTTTCTAGCATAGATTTCATTACTAACTATTACTATTTACACATTAGTTGTACTGGTAAACACCACGATGAAATGGGTATATCCGCATCTGTTGATAACAACGAGATATTCAAAACAAAAATTCCATTTATTGTTTCAACTGATAAGGTTGTATAATTATAACAATTGTAAGAGAACTTGGGGAATATAGACATAATGTTTTTAAAAGAACGTGAATACCATAGAAAGAATAAGAATGACGCACTAAAGTGAAACTTTAATCAGTGGGGGTTTTTTCATCCCCACTGATTATCAGCCCTCACCAATCGGGCTTTTACGGGCAGTTTATCTCCCACCTAACTTCTTAAGAAAGGTGGAAGCGGCTCGTTCAGAATCGCAGGACGCCCACGCACAAGGCGGAGAGGCGCTTTTTGCCTCGTCCGAGGGGGGCGAAACGACCGGAGATTCTAGCCGCTAGAGCTGGGCAACAAAGAAATGTGGAAGTGGCTCGTCCAGAATGTGAGGGGGATGGAGCTTCTGACGTAGAGGTGTTTTTTACCTCGCAGGAAGAAGCGAAGCCACCGAACAGTCTAGCCACTGGAACTGGACAATGCTTTTGCTAAATTTTGAGGTGGGAGTATTACTGCCCACAAATAGCGGGATAAAATGGATTGCGGGTGAATTACTGTACCTTCAAGAAAAAGTGGTTTACACACAAAAATAAAACCCCTCAACACGTTGCGTGTTGAGGGGTCGGGTCTCTTAGTAAAGAGTCATATATTGATCGGGTTCCTATTAAACTGTGTCATATTATATTGAAAACACTAATTTATAAAGGTTTTATAAAAAGTAATGTTTCATGAAGAATCATCGCTTTCTATATTTTTGCGGGTGTTTTGTGGATGCCTTTGTGGGTGCTTTTCATTCAATTCTACATGAAATTATATTCATCCGAGAAAAATTATTGTGTGTTCTTTCTATTATATTACGTGCATTATCTAAAAGTCGATAATAGACTAGAATCATAAAGTAAAAGGCCCTTCTCACATGAGAGGGCTTTTCATTTTAATCATTTCTACTTACTCAAATGGGCGATATTTTTTTCTTAGTACCGCTAGTTCTTATCCATGCTGCTTTTCATTTTCTCATTTGTTCTTTTCAGTATGTCTCGTTTAAAGAATAATCTGTTGCGCGACATTTCCTTAAATTTTATAAAATAATAGAATAGAAGAGACAAAGGTGGATGAGATCTTAATATGACTGATTTTTTTTACTTTTTATAATTTGTGGGTTTATAACCATAATTTGTAGGATTATGATAATATAATTTATGGGGTTATAAATAATATTTTTTTGCTTTTTATAATTTGTGGGATTATAAGTCCAAATTTTACTGAAAAAACATCTATTTTACATTATATATAGATAGAACATACAAATTATTAAGATTGCAAAGAAATTCGAAAACAAGTAATGAGAGGATCATTGAATATGGGATTTTTAACTAGGTTAATATTTAAATTAAAAAATGTTTTTAAGAGCAATTTGAGCTTTGATTCGGTATTATCCGAGAAAGTTTCAGCTTTTTTTGCTATTGCGATTTTTATTAGCTATTCATTTCTTGTTTTTTATAAAATTGATGCAATTCCTGGCATCTTTATCGATGAAGCTAATTATATGAATGAGGTGATAAATCTCGCAAAATTCGGCACGGATATTCATGGTGTAGAAAATCCAGTTTATTTTACAAGTGTCTGGGGACAGGGACAGTCAGTTTTGTACAGCCTGTTTGTAGTTCCGTTTGTTAAGCTCTTTGGTTTTAGCGTCCTTGTATTTAGGGCTCCATTTGCAATTTTGAACTTATTGTTGATTAGCGCATTAATGTGGATAATCAACAAGTTCTCAAATAGTTGGAAAGTGACGCTTTTTGCGGAAATTGGTATCGTTAGCGCCCCGTGGATTTTTATTTCATCACGTTGGCTTTTAGATGCTAACGTTGCACCAATAATCTTTCTGTTCGGTTTGGTTCTTCTAGCGTATGCTGCAAATACAGAAAAGCCATCATGGAAAAGAAAAGCTCTTTACTTTTTCTCGGCAATTTTTATTGCAGGCACAGCTTATGGATATGTTGCCTCTTGGATTTACCTCCCTATTGTTCTTATTCTGTTTGCGTTGTATCTGCTAAAACTAAAGCGAGTAAAGTTGTCTGAGAGTTTAATATTCACAGTAACAATTTTTCTGATTGCCTCACCAATAGTCTATTTTGCATATTATGTCAATATTAAACATGGATTATCGGTTGACAAGTTCCTTTGGTTTGATATACCTCCATTACCTACAAATCGCGCATCATCAATGATTGACTTATCGACACCTGATGTCTTTAGTAAGGTGATGCAAAACGTAATTGAAGGTATGAAAATCTATTGGTTGGGATCAGATGGTCTGGCGTGGAATTCAGTTTCTCCATTTGGCGCGATTCTTCCTTGGTTGCTTCCTTTCACAATCATTGGGTTGTTTTTAAATAAGGAAGTCTTCACTAATAAGATGTACGTGTTCAAGCAGTTTCTGCTGATTAGTGTCATCGCATTCATTCCATTGTTACTGGTTGTTACACCAAATTATAATCATTGGAATCTAATCAACATTCAGTTAGCTATTTTTACGGGTCTTGGACTGTATAGTGTAGTAAATAAACTTAAACCTCGATTAACATTAATCGGTGCTGTTTTGCCAATTCTACTATTTGGATTTTTCGCGTCTGACTACTATTTTGGTACAAATGGAAAGGTTACTTTTTATAATTCTGAGATGGTAAGGGTAACGGAAGTACAACAAATTAACAACTTTATGAAGAAACATTCTGGATCGAAATTGTTTATCAATGAGCTCCCGGCAAATTATATGTATTACAGAATTGTTCAAGAGCCGATCTCTCACGATGAATTCCTTAAGATTCAAGATAATGATAATCCTGAATTCACAAAAGATATGGGAAAGCCAACAAGATATGGTTATTTATATGCCTTGTCGACAATTAAAAGTGAATCTTCAAAAGGCGATTATTTACTCGTTCCACTTCAAGAGTCTGATATCTATATTAATGATGGGTGGAAAAAATCGGAAATGTATCCTTATGCGGGACATCAATATATTCTACTCGAGAAGGAATCATAATTTTAGGTGGTGGTACGCCAATGAGGAAATGTTTAATGTGTTTATGCAAGCATGTAAGATTCGAGGACGTATATAAAACAAAAAAAGCCGACTCATAAGAGTCGGCTCTCTTCATTATCTAATCCATTTTACATATGACTCATCGAAGTAAACCCAACCACGATCTTTGATATGAATCCAGTCGCCTTCACATCCATCAAATACGTGCCAGCTCCGGAACGTACATTTACACTATCACCACTTATCCAAACAACGCCTTTTGTTTTACCATCTTTGTTGATGCTTGCAACATCATCACGTATCCAGTTGTCAGTGGCTACTTTATACCCAGAATGAGCGCCATCATATGACCAAGCACAGTATGTATACCCTTGTCCTTTTACTGCTGTTCTCATGATAGGTGCATCAACCCTTGGCTCTTTACGAATGTTAGCTACATCAGCAGTAGTTGTAAGATAACCTAAAACTTCTTCTTATGGTAGTAAGAAGCTAGAACTACCGATAAACCACTCTAATGATTTGTCACCATTCAATTTATTTAAGTCAACATTTCCGTTTTTTATTTCCATTCATGCTGTTTTTTGCAAGCAGAAAGTACAGAGAATTGCAGCGAAAAATGCAGAGGCTTGCAGTTCTCTTTTTCTTACATATTTGTTTCTGCAGTCGCAAAAGAAAGGGCGTTTCT
>NZ_JAKUFS010000014.1 GCF_022663535.1 Bacillus cereus group sp. BfR-BA-01380
TCACCGAATCTGAACCCAATTGAGAGACTGTGGAAATGGTTAAAACAACAGGTCATTGCCAACAGATTTCATCCGACACAAGCATCCATAAAAGAGGCAGTACAAGGCTTTTTATCAGACATCGCTATCACTCCCCAAGCCGTACTTCGTCGGCTTGGGTTACATTAAGCCACATGTCGAAAAGACAAGTCAGTTATATATAGGCAAACGCAGGAGCAGAAAGTTACAGGTGATTTTTCTATTGAAGAAGGTCTTTCTCATATCTTCCAAGGAAGCAATTTTAAATACGTTAACTATTGTTCTCTAAAAAATCAGCTGCATTTTGAAAATTTTGGCGGAATAAACCGAATGAGCATGATTCAAAACTTATTAAAACGGTTTGATATCGAGTGTATTTTCGATAATATGACCGTTATTTTTGCAGATCGTATTGGAAAAACAACAGATGATAGTGATTGTTCATTCTCTGTTTTATTACTAGGACATACACCTTCCGAAGAAGAAGGTGGTCCACAATTTAAATATTATTATGAGTCACCATTAAAATATAAAATGCCAGAGCTTATCCGTTCCAGACAAGCCGAAAATATTGAAGATGACAAAATTAAAGATAAGGAAACAGCCTTAAGAAGGTGTATGGAAGTTGTTAATGACATTCCTATCGTTTCTATCACTGTAGATCATAAAGAAGCCAATTTTGATGATACAAATGAACCAAAAGTTGGAGATAAAGCAATCTTACAGCATCATAAATATAACATGGACTTTGATGTACGTGTTGTAAAACGAAGACGTTATCCATTTGAGCAAACACCAAATGTCTATGAATTTAGTAATAAACGTGATGAACTTGTTGATAGAACAGAGGAACAAAAGAAATGGACAGCTGATATTCTTTCTGTAGTAAAAGAATTAGATCAAAGGCTATTAGAGGAATCAAATAAGTATACTGACAGTATCAATGCTATAACAGATAAGAAAGTTGAAGAAGCCAAAAAAGAAAGTGAAACAGCGAAGAAACTTGCGGAGCTTGTGAAAGAAAATCAAAAGAATTTCCAAACTACTATTATTAAGAGTGATACAGAACCAACTCAAAACCTAGATCCCGGAAAATCTTTATGGCTTAATACAAGCGAAGAACCAAATATGCTCTATCTATGGACTGGGACAGAATGGGCAAAAATCGGTGTGAATGTACCAGATGAAATTGGTGCTGTTACGAAAGTTAATTTTGAAGAAACAACAAATAGCATTAAACAAAATGTTGAAACTGTAAGTAAAACACAAACTGCACAAGGTGAACAACTCAAACAGGCGCAGTCTACACTTGAAACACAGGCGGAATCTATTAAAGGTAAAGTAACTATTACAGAAGTAGGCAACTATGTTAGCAGCATTGGTATGAGTAACCTAATTAGAAACTCATTGTTAAAAACAGATTCAAATCATTGGTCATTAGCTCCTAGTGTTTTACGAGATACAGCTGTTACTTATAATGGCGCTTATAGTATTAAAACGGATCAAAGCAGTCTAACTGCTGATAATTGGCGTGGTGGAATTAGCGAAAGGGTTCCAGTAGTGGCTGGTGAAGATTTTGTTGTATCAGGTTGGTTTATGACTGATGATAAAAGTAAAATCGATAATAACGCAAAGATAGAAATAGAGTTTTTTAATGCTTCTGGTGGGAGAATAACTACCGCTGGTTCTAATATTCTCTTAGAAAATAATGTTTGGAAATTTGCAACAGTAACAACTAAAACACCAGTTGGAACAGTATCAATTGATGCACGTTTTTATGTAAATAGAAATGGTAGAGTATGGGCCTCTAAAATGATGCTGCAGCGTGGAACAAAACCATCTGAATTTACTGAGAATGCAGCTGATATTGTTGGTAGAGATGCGTTATTAGGACAGATTGCTGAAAAAGTAGCAACAGCTGATTATAACAAGAAAACAGAGCAAATAGACCGTGAGATTGCAGTTAATAAAGAAGGTATTAGTCTTGCGGCTAAAAAGACAGAAGTATACACAAGACAAGAATCAGATGGTAAATATGCAACTGATGCGTATGTCAAAACGATGGAATCGCGCATAAGCGTTACCGAAAAGGACATTCTTAGCACAGTTAGAGTTGGTAATATCATCTCAAGCATTAACCAAACAGCTGAACAAATTCAAATTGAAGCGAAGCGTATAAATCTAATTGGTGCTGTGACAGCAGAATCAATTGCTGGTAAATTGCTCGAAGGTATCACTATTAGAGCGAAAGATCCAAGTGATAGCAATAACTTTACAGAAATGTCAAATGGTAAAGTTTTTACACAAGGGTTTCAAACCCCCGCTGAATGGAATCGTTGGGCGAAGAAAGTTGTTACAGGTTTAGAAAAGGGTTCTTTTTATAGCAAAGGTTACAAAGAGTATGGTTCACTGGTAAATTCTATAGATATTGCAGCATGGGGCTTGAATCTAAACAATGGTAATGATATGGCAACGTACGGAACACGAACATTCTCACTTTTAGATAGAGGTCAAAACAAAACTATTACAGCTGATGTTTACGACGCTAGTATGGGTTGGAGACCAACAATTGCAATTAGCAATCCTGAAAAGCGCGAATCTGCAATGATATCATCACAAGCAATTTATTTTCGTAATTATAATAAAAACTATAAAAATGAATGGGTTGCTGAGGATGCTGGTTCGCATTTAACTATATATAGTTAAATGATTTGTAGTGATGATTATTGGGGTGGAAAATTACAAGTAAAAAGGGCTGATGGCTCCGACCATACTGGTATTGTAGCAAGAGAATTTACACCTTCGTCGCAAAGAAAATTTAAAACTTATATAAAAGACATACAGGTTGATGCGTTGCAAGATGTTTTAGATTTAGAAATTAAAGAATACTATTTTAAAAGTGATATAGAAAAATTATACGAAATGCGGGAACAAAAAGAAGAAGGACAAGACCCATATACATTAAAAGACATTAAAAAGCACTATGGCTTTATTGTAGATGACTGTCCGTTATCATTTACAGATAAGGAACGAGAAGGAGTAAACTTGTATGTTTCTTTGTCAGTTTTTATAAAAGGTTTTCAACAATATGTTGAAAATACAGATGTCCGATTAAATCAAATAGAAGAAAAGGTGATTAACATTGAAAATAACAGCTAGTGCAGAAATGTACGCAAAAGTCGTGGAAGAACAGCTAAACGCGGCCACGCAAGAGAAAAACATTTATTTGGCTCGCGTAATCGAGTTAGAAGAAGAAAATCGTAATTTAATAGAAGAAAATGAAAAGTTGAAACCAAAGTCTACTAATAAGTAAGGCTTTTTTTATTTTGAAAGGAGTTGAACATAATGCAGGAAGAGATTTTCAAATTAGCTTTATCACAAGGACTCTTGGCAGTCCTTTTCGTTTGGCTTTTTTTTGATTCACGAAAAGAAAGTAAAGAACGAGAAATTAAGTTGCAAACAGTAATAGAAAAAAACCAAGGAGTAATCGAAAAACAAGCTGATGCATTCGGATCTTTGTCGAAAGACGTGACGGAAATCAAACAAATTTTAGGAAAAGGGGAAATTTAATATGACTAGACGTTTAAAAAATTGGAAAACCTGGGTTGCACTTGCTTCATTAATTGGCTTTTTATTAATGAAATTCGGACTTACTGAAGCTAAATCTTTTGTGGACGAGCTATTACCTTACTTATTCACACTTGGCGTTGCACTTGGTATTTGGACAGATCATGAAGAAGGAGAGAATGAATAATGACTAAAAAAATTGTAGATATTTCAAAATACAACGATAATATTAATTGGGATGTAGCTGCTCCAAGTCTTGACTTAGCAATTTGCCGTGTGCAATATGGTTCAAATAAAATAGATGCTCTATATAAACAGCATGTAGCGAATTTAGAAGAACGAGGTATTCCACACGCTGCATATGCATATGGTTGCTTTGTTTCTGTGGAAGATGCAATTGTAGAAGCAAAAGACTTTATGTCTCGTGTTAGTCATAATGCTAAATTTTTAGTACTAGACGTTGAAGACGACACTCTAGCAAGTTGTGGAGGTACTAATCTAGCAAAAGCTTCACAAGCGTTCATAGACACATTAAAAGCTGAAGGATGGAAAGTAGGTTTCTATATATCTCATCATATGTATGAATCTTATGGATTACAAAATGTACAAGCTGATTTCTTGTGGATTCCTCGTTACGGTAAAAAACCTGCTTATGCGTGTGATATTTGGCAATATGCTGATAATACAACAGGCGGTTATGTAGATGGAATTGGCAACTGTGATGTAAATAAACTTATTGGCGATAAGTCACTAGAATGGTTTATAGGAAGCGAATCTCAACTCGTTCCTCCACAAGAAGAAGTCTTGGGCTACCTTACAACGACTGCAGATGTAGCGAATATTCGGGAACGACCAGATGTAAATGCGCCTGTTAAACGTACCGCAACAAAAGGACAAGGTCACACATACTATGAGTGGACATTTGTAGATGGATACTTTTGGTACAAAGTAGCTCCAGACAATTGGATGAGAGGCGATGTAGTTAGTATCAACAAGGATGGTAAGAACAAAGGTGCAGTTTGGGTAAACACTTCTAATGTAAATTTACGCAAAGGCTGGTCAACTAGTGATTCTGTTTTAGCACAAATAAAAGAGCCGGGCGCGTATGAGGTATTATTCCGTTATGGTGATTGGATTTACATCTTCATTGAAAAGGGTATTGAAGGTTGGATGTATTTTGATGAGTCATACACACATTGGATTAGATAATGAAGAAAGCCGCTCCTTTTCAGGGCGGCTTATCATTTACTTAGGTAAAATAATAAGACATATTATAAAAAATGCTACAATTAAGGGAATGATTGATAAGAAAGTATGCAATTTTTTATCTAAATGAGTATATCTATGCTTATTAAAAATATATTCTAAGCTAACTAATATACACACAAATACCAGTATAGTCAAAACACAATTTTGAACAAGTATATTAGTTGATATTTTATTATATAAAGTAATACCTAAGAGCACGATTATAGAAGCAATTAGTCTGATATGTTTTATCATAAATATGTCTCCTTTTTATTATGAATTCAACATTTAATTACCGTATATCTTAGACGCACCCCAAGCTGGATGTATTTTGATGGATCTTATGTGAATTGGCTTAGATAATAAAGAAAGCCGCTCATTCTTGGGTGGGCGGCTTGTTCTTTAAA
The DNA here is from genome assembly GCF_022663535.1 of Bacillus cereus group sp. BfR-BA-01380. Lineage (GTDB taxonomy): Bacteria > Bacillota > Bacilli > Bacillales > Bacillaceae_G > Bacillus_A > Bacillus_A cereus_BB. Next base: position 5,241 of record NZ_JAKUFS010000014.1, read on the forward strand.
TTTATTAAAATGTTACGCTTGTGCTATAATACCAGTATTTCCATCAGCTTCATTACTTACTATATGACCACCAGGATCTCCTACAGATTTATTACTTATAATACCACCACCAACACCGGGACCTTCTACAGCTTCATTGCTTATACTACCAGAACCACCGGGATCTTCTATAGATTCATTACTTACCATACCACCACCAGGATCTCCATGCACAGCGTAAGAAGGAGAACCACCGTCACCTCTATTATCAGCAGGAGAGCCACCTGTATTCCCATGACTATAAGCAGGTGAACCAGTACCAGGATCTTTTACAGATTTATTACTTATAACACCGCCACCACCGGGATCTCCGTGCGTATAAGCTAAATCAGGTCTTTGTGGCGCTCCACCTGTATCCCCTATATTTACAGCTTGATTTGTAAATGAACCATTGAAACCTAATAACAAAATTCCAGTTAGTGCTACTCCAGATAAAGCTAGGCTAATCTTTTTCATTATTTTAACGCCCCCTTTTGTAATTCATTTTCTTGTGCTTTGTCACTCATGAAGAAATAATAACTAGCTTTACTGTGGTTATCTTCTTCATAAAATTTTATGGCTAAAGTTTTTGTGTATTCTTGCACGCATTTCCATAGATTTTCTTTTTCAAAGTAAGAAATTCCTTCTAAAATGGTATTTTCTAAAGTTGATGCAGAAACCTGATTGTTTAGTTCTTTTAGAATCATAAAATGGTGTTGTAATTCTTTATTATGTAATTCAAGGCAAATATTTAACCCGCGTTTAATGATTTCATCTGCTATTTGATATTCACCTAGTTTATAATATTCACGAGCTTCTACAAAAAGTGCTTTAAAATGTTTTGGATTATTCTTTGTTACTTCAGATATATGGCGAATTGCCAATTTGGAAAGATTTTGACTAGTATATAACCAAGCTAAATTATGTCGAACCATAAGCATATATTTTTCATGATTTATTTTTTGGAATAAATCTAATGCTGTATTTAATGCTTCTTCGGCTAATTCAAATTGTTTTAAATCAATGCAACATAGTCCATATATATTTTCACATAAAGCAAGATTAATCTCATATCCACCTTGTTTAGAAAAGTCTTCTTTTGCTTTTCGAATACAATCAATGGATTTAAGGTGTTGATATGAATGATAATAAAATTCTCCTAAACGATAATGAAACTCAGCTTTTTCAAAAGGATTTACAATGTGTTGTAATAGTGTTTCAGCTTTATCAAACTGTTCTTTTGCTCCCGTATAGTTGGTAATAAGTCTTAAATGGAGAGCTTTGAAGAAATGATAATAATATGACAAAAATCCTTCTGTAGGTCTTTCAAATGATTCTACTTGATCAAAACTGTCATCTTTAATTGAAACCCAATCAGTTAGAACATTATAGCGAAAATTTAATAATGCATGATACAAAGATATATTGTAATCTGTTTCTACATTCTTAATTTTATTATCAACTTCTTGCTTTAATTTCGTTGCTTTTGAAACTTGTTGCTGCAACATAGCTTGATACCAATCATTTAGTAACTTTGTAATCTGTTCATTCCCCTTCATTTGAATGTTCATAATATCCTCCTCATCCACATAATATTGATTAAATATTAACATAATTTGGATAAACAAAAAGGATGAATTAATTATTTTTCAACAAAAGATAGAATATTCAGTTTTTAGTGCGTTGAATAAAAAGCATGGATATCAATACCCATGCCTTTCTAAAAAATCTTTTGTCTTCTTACTTAATCATTCATGCTCAAGCACTTTAATCACATATTAGATTGTGAATCCCATACCTCGATAAATTTAAAGCCTTTTAAATCACTTTCTAAAATTGCATTTCTTAATTCATCTGATACGAAAACAGAAGTAGGATGAATTCTTTGATTTATGTATACTTTAAAAATCATTTCATTGTGAACAGTATTAGGAATAAATGCGAACTTTTCACATCCTATTACTAGACCTGTGATTAACTTTTTAAAGACTGCTTTATTACTATCAATTGCATCTAATACCTTTAAAACATGGACTACATAATAGACTTCATTTGTTTTATTATGAACAAGTGGAAGAAACTCAACATCAGTGTCTATTAAAGGTTCTAATAAATTTTTTGCTTGTTCACTAATCATTATTGAACCAGTTTCTCCCCAAAAATGCGGACAGTCACTTTGATTACCTTCTTCTATACATTCAATGGATATTTCTCCCCATGAATCTAATAAAACTGCTGTAGAGTTGAACTTCCCTTTAAAATATTTTTTGTCTTCTTTATAATTCAATAGTTGAAAGGATTCATAGTCATCAAACGAACTTCTCAATTCCCAAATTTTCATTTTTACTCTCCTTTGCTATTTTTCTAGTATAAATAAGATTACTCTTTCTTCGGTTTATTTAATTTTAATTCACCATTCAATAATTTTAGGGGAGCAAAAACGTCCACCAACTTTGAAATTCGAATTTTTATTTATTATTTTATTAGATATAATAATCAGGATTTTCGTCCATGTTTATATAGTTTTTCTGATTTTATTTGATTTTTTTATGATAACTATTGAGTTCATGGTGCTTATATTTCAATTAAAGTAAATTAGGGCTTATAATAATTAATTGAACCAATAATCTATGTTCTGCTTAAAAAAAGCAGCTGTATATGCTTCTAAGTGCATGATATAGCTGCTTTTTTTTAATGCGACATCTATATATGTCGCAATATGAGATTGAATCTATTCATCTAAATTCGAATGTATTTAAAATATCATTTTTTCTACAACTTCAACAGATGGTCTTATTGTAGAGTTCGGAAATTTTTGTACTAAACGTTTTAAACACTCCACGTATTCTTTAGTTTTTTCGTCAAAATCTACATCCTCAAATACTTCACTAAGCCATTCTACTTCTCCTTCTGAAGCGGTATCTAAAAATTTAATAGTTTGCTCAATATCTTCGCTTAATAATTCTGCAAGTTCTTCCCAATATTTTTCAATTAAAAAAATATTTTCAGGATGAACTGCCTTTCGTTCCTCTATAATTTTTCTTACTTGTTCTTCAAACATAATTAATTCTCCTTTATTTGCATTTTTAAGGTTGTTTTGTTCCATCTGGGAATACAGTTCCAATCTTACCGTTTGTTTTTATTACTCCAACTCTTACGCCTTTATATTCACCAAATATCATATTTCCGTCTTTTACATTTATATTTTCTTGAAGGTTAGCAACATATTCACCAGCTTCTTTTATATCGTTTCTAGTCCAGGATTCGGGAAACCATGCTTGACCTGTACCTGTTCGTTTGGGTAAGGATGTTTTTTAGAGTCCGAAAGTCAATTCAATTATAAAAGCTGTGTATCATTTTGTGGGATTTTAATGGAATTTTTATGATGCATTTACATCTTTTTAACATTAATCCGCTAAAGTTTTACATGTAACTAATCACAGTAAAAGGAGATGGGGTAAGTGAAGCAAACACAGATGTACGATGTATCCGTATCAGAAGGACAAGAGTTAATATGGCATATCGCTGAAGTTAAACGTGGTCATAATATGTATCGTTTTGAAATTCATAAGGCTACGGATTGTATAACAGTATATTTTATTGGTGAAGATCACAGTAGGTTTATGGTTACTAGCCTTGAAGAAATGCTTATGATGATACCAAGCGAGATAGAGAAGAAACGTTATCGGAATATAGTAGGTAACGCTGATTGGTTGTTACTAAATGGTATACATGATTGTCGAGGTATGACAGAAAAAGAGGTGGCAGCTTTTTTATATTTGAAGGAAAATGTGTTAGATGAGATGGAAGCGAGTATAGAAGCATAATAAAAAAGAAAATGCCGCGCGATGGATTATTTCTCAAATCGTACTTAAACTATATGAGGGAGTATGGAGTAATTGGACTCTAAATAAATGGGAATTTTTAAAATGAAATTTGTCTAATACTACAGCTTAATTAAAAGGCTATTTTTGCTCACATTTTTGCTCACAAATGATATAAAAACGTGTGAAAAAATATGAAGGTTACTTTTAGAATAAAATATAAAGTAATAAATAAAAAGTGCCATAAAGGCTTGTATAACAGGCTTTTATGGCACTTTTATAGCTTGTATGTTTTACGAAACGAACAACCTTAAAACTGCTCATTCTTCTCCCAGGATTCAACAATGTAATGAGCAACTGTTGGATTGTAACCTTTTCCAATTAAGTATGTGATTGCAGCAATTTCCGTCATTGCGTGTGGTACAGATGTATATTTTGCTTCTTTTACACCGTATTCTACCCAAGGTTTGACGAGGTTTAATACGGGGTGTTTTAAGTGTTGAAATTGTGCAGTGTATTGTTGGATTTGTTGCTCAGTTGGTTCTGTTGGCATTGCAGGGCCAGCTTGAGGGAAACGTGGATCGTAATGATACTGGTAGTATGGCTGTTGTTCGGGATACGGTTGATAATAGGGTTGCTGCGGATAGGGCTGTTGCGAGTTATAAAACATTTTTTTTCCTCCTTCACGATACTAGTTACAGCATATAGTATGGGCGGACAAGAAAATGTGTGATGAAAAAATGAGGGCGTGTTACAATAGTGAATTGGGTGAAGATATTATGAACAAACAAGAACAAATTGAAAAAACGATTATATTTGTTAAAGACATATTAGAAAAAGATGCAAGTGGTCACGATTGGTATCATATTGAACGCGTACATAAGTTAGCGATTGCATTGTTTGAAAAAGAAGGTGGGAATCGCTTCGTTATTGAAATGGCAGCTTTACTTCACGACGTTGCAGATGAGAAGTTAAACGAGAATGAAGAAGCTGGTATGAAGAAAGTAACAGACTGGCTGGAGCAATTAGGTGTTAGCCAAGAAGATGCACGGCATATTGTTCATATTATTGCTAATATGTCTTATAAGGGTGGACATGGCGGAACTGTGGCGACGTTAGAAGGAGAAATTGTTCAAGATGCAGACCGACTTGATGCACTTGGAGCAATTGGGATTGCACGAACATTTGCTTATGGAGGTGCAAAGGGACGTTTACTGTATGACCCAAACATTCCACCGCGTGAAACGATGACAAAGGAAGAATATCGAAAAAGCGATGAACCATCGCTAAATCATTTTTATGAAAAGTTGTTAAAGTTAAAGGATTTAATGAATACAGATGCAGCGAAGGAAGAGGCAACAGAGCGTCATCGCTATATGGAGCAATTTATTGACCAATTTATGAAAGAGTGGAATGCACAAATATGAGAATGTTAACAGTTGAAAATGTATCGAAATCATATGGAGACAAACCATTATTTAATGGTCTATCTTTTAGTATTACCGAAGGACAGCGCGCTGGTATTATCGGTGTAAATGGAACAGGTAAATCAACGTTATTAAAAATTATTGCGGGTGTAGAAATTCCAGATACAGGGGAAATGACGCATACACGTGGATATACGATTAGTTATTTATCACAGCAGCCAGATTTTAAAGAAAATTTAACTGTACTGGAGCAAGTGTTTCATGGGGATACACCTTTAATTCGTCTTCTTCGTGAGTATGAACAAACATTATTGAACTTAGAAAAAAATTCAACAAGTGAAAAAGCGCAGGAAGCATTATTTGCAGTACAGCAGCGAATGGATGCAATGAATGCTTGGGAAGCGAATGCAAATGCAAAATCATTGTTAACAAAGCTTGGTATTACTGACTTCTCTGCGGAAGTAGGAAATTTATCGGGCGGACAGAAAAAACGCGTTGCGATGGCGCAATGTTTCATACAGACACCGGATTTATTAATTTTAGACGAGCCGACGAATCATCTTGACCATGAAACAGTAGAATGGTTAGAAGAATATTTATCACGTTATACAGGTTCTGTTTTACTTGTTACGCATGATCGTTATTTTTTAGACCGTGTAACGAACCGTATTTTTGAATTAGATAATGGCAAGTTATATAGCTATGAAGGAAACTACGGCGCTTTTTTAGAAGCGAAAGCACTTCGAGAAGAACAAGAAGTGGCACAAGAAGCAAAGCGTCAAAACTTATATCGCCGTGAGCTTGCTTGGATTCGCCGCGGTGCGAAGGCGCGCTCTACGAAGCAAAAGGCACGTATTCAACGCTTTGACGAATTGCAAAAGCAAGAAGGGCCAAGTGCAAAACAAAACGTTGATATTGCGCTTGGAGGTAGCCGATTAGGAAAGAAAGTACTGGAATTAAAAGATGTGACAAAAACATTTGGTGATAAAACGGTTCTTCGTAATTTCCAATATATTGTGAAACCGGGAGACCGCATTGGGATTATCGGTGCGAATGGCAGCGGGAAATCTTCTCTATTAAACATGCTTGCTGGTAAAATCACACCGGACAGCGGTGAGATTGAAGTTGGACAAACGGTAAAAATCGCATATTATACACAAGAAAATGAAGATATGAATTTAAATCAGCGGATGATTGAGTATATTAAAGAAGCAGCTGAAGTGATTCATACGACAGATGGAAAAACGATTAGTGCTTCGCAAATGTTAGAACGTTTCTTATTCGAGCCGCATACACATGGTACACCGCTTAGCAAATTATCAGGTGGTGAAAGAAGAAGATTATATTTATTACGTATTTTAATGGGAGAACCGAACGTTTTACTTTTAGATGAGCCGACTAACGATTTAGACACGCAAACATTAACAGTGCTTGAGGATTACTTAGAAGAGTTTCCTGGTGTTGTCCTTACTGTATCGCATGATCGATACTTCCTTGATAAAATTGCAGAAGAACTGTTTGTATTTGAAAGTAATGGAAACGTTCGAATCTTCTTTGGTAGCTATAGCGATTATTTAGATGAGAAAAAAGAACAAGAAGCAATGTTAAAAGCAGAAGTGCAGAAAGAAAAGAAAGTAGAAGAAGCTCCAAAACAACAAAGGAAACGCAAGCTTTCCTATCATGAACAGCGTGAATGGGAAACGATTGAAGATAAGATTGCAGAATTAGAAGCGGAAATTGAAAGTATTACAGAAGAACTAGAAAAAGTAGGCGCTGATTATACGAAAGCACAGCAACTCTCTGAAGAGCAGCAGCGAACAGAAGAAGAGTTAGAACAGACAATGGAGCGTTGGAGTGAATTATCCGACATTGTAGAAGGTTTAAAGTAAAAACAAGCCGCATATGTTGAAAAGTAAAGGGAAAATCTTTACACTATTAGTAGAATCTATTTTAGGAGGGATAACATGCGATCGTCTAATCCAATGTTAAAGAAAGATACGTTTCGTAAACAGGGCGTAAGTACTTCAGCGATGACAGTCGGTGGTGCAGTTGCTAAAACATTTATTATGCTCATATTGTTATTGGGAACGTCTGTGTACGCATATATGCAGATGATTCAAAATAAAATGCAAATGCCAGTGTTAATTGGTGCCTTAATTATTGCGACAATTATCGCATTTGTAGCGATATTAGTACCGCGTATTTCACCAATTACAGCACCGATTTATGCAGCGGTGGAAGGGATTGTATTAGGAAGTATTTCTGCTGTATATACAATGAAATTTGGTGATTTTATTATTTTACACGCAGTGTTATTAACAATTTCTATATTACTAGCAATGTTAGTGTTATATGCAACGCGTGTTGTGAAAGTGACAGATAAGTTCCGTACGGGTGTGATGGCAGCGACGGTTGGAATTGCGATTATGTATTTAATCGTTTTAGTTTTACAGCTATTTGGCGTACCAGTGCCATTCTTACATCAAGGCGGAACAATTGGTATGATTGTCAGTGCAGTTGTAATTGTTGTTGCTGCATTAAACTTAATGTTAGACTTTGATTTCATTGAAGGCGGTGCACGCGGCGGTGCTCCAAAATATATGGAGTGGTACGGTGCGATGGGCTTAATGATGACATTAGTTTGGTTGTACTTAGAAATTTTACGCTTCGTTTCTTATTTTGTAAAAAATGATTAACGTACTGAAATCCTGCATGTTTGTATCATGCAGGATTTTTTTTTGGAATTTTTTAGAGATAAAGATGAGTTTTCATATGAAAAAATATTTTTTTACAATTTTTACTACACGTTTCGTTTTTTCTACAATAAAGAAAAAAACGAAGAGGTGACATGATCGTATGATGAATCGAGTTGCGTTAATTGGCAGATTAACAAAAGATCCAGAGTTATACTATACAAAGCAAGGGATTGCTTATGCACGTATATGTGTTGCGGTAAATAGAGGGTTTCGTAATAGTTTAGGAGAGCAACAAGCAGATTTTATTCATTGCATGATTTGGCGGAAATCAGCGGAAAATGTAACGATGTATTGTAAAAAAGGGGAACTTGTTAGTATAACAGGACATATTCATACGAGTCAGTACGATAATGAGAGTGGCAAGAGAATATATAGGACAGAAGTCGTGATTGAAAGAATTACATTTTTAGAGAAGAAAAAAGAGCAAGCACCTCAGTAGGGGTCTTAATTGAGAACATGTTACAATACAGCTAAGAACAGCAATAAAGGAGAGACAAAATACGTGAAGATTAAAGGCATTGAACCGACACCAAGTCCAAATACAATGAAGGTTATTTTGAATGAAGTATTACCAGCAGGAGCACGTAATAATTATACACGTGATAATGTAAAAGAGGCTCCAGAGAGAGTGCAGCAAATTTTACAAATTGAAGGTGTAAAAGGTGTATATCATGTAGCCGACTTTTTAGCGGTAGAGCGCAATGCGAAATATGATTGGAAACATATTTTACAGCAAGTTCGCGCAGTCTTTGGTGAAGAAGTCGTAACAGAGAGCGAACAAGAACAGAATGCCCATTTTGGGGAAGTGAAAGTGTTTATTCAAATGTTCTTTACTATTCCGATGCAAGTGAAACTAACCGATGGTACAACTGAGGAACGCGTAGGGTTACCAGACCGTTTTAAAGAAGCGATTATGAAAGTGCAAATGACAGCGCCAAATGTTGTGAAAGAGCGTAAATGGGTGGAGAAAAGTACTCGTTATGGTAGTTTTGAAGAGATTGGGAAAGAAGTTGTGGAAGAGGTTGTTGCAACGTATCCAGCCGATCGTGTAGAGGGGATTGTCCAAGAATTATTACAACAAGCAGGAAAGATAGAAGTAACGATTACAAAGCGTGAGCCATATAAAGTAACTGAGGAAATGATGAATGATTCTGATTGGACAAAACGCTATGCAGCGCTTGAACAAATGGATCCAACAGAAGAAGATATTCCTGTATTAGAGAAAGCGTTAGAAGATGAAAAAGTATCGATTCGCCGCTTAGCAACTGCTTATTTAGGTATGGTCAAAGGGGATCGAGTTTTACCTTTACTCTATAAGGCATTATTAGATAAATCAGTCAGTGTGCGCCGCACAGCAGGTGATTGCTTATCAGATATCGGTGACCCTGCCGCGATGTTTGTGATGATTAAAACGTTAAAAGATTCAAGTAAACTTGTACGCTGGCGCGCGGCAATGTTTCTATTTGAAATTGGTGACGAAAGTGCAATCCCAGCACTTCGCGTAGCGCAAGAGGATCCGGAATTTGAAGTAGCAATGCAAGCACGTTTAGCACTTGAACGCATTGAAGGCGGTGAGGAAGCAAAAGGTTCTGTTTGGAAGCAAATGACGGAGTACCGAAAAGGGGAATAATAGCTATGATTGTCTTTTACGATAGTTGGTGTCCGATGTGTACAAAGGTTGCAAATCGAACGAAGGAACTAGATAAAAAGGGAAAAATAACATTTGTTTCTTTTCGCGAAGAAGAAATTGTTCAGCAATATTGTTTATCAGAAGAGATGCAGCAAAACATGGAGAAACATTTGTACATTTATAAGGATGCGCGCTGGTATAAAGGGATTCAAAGTATATATGTCTTAGCGAAAGTAATTCCTGCCTATTGGGTAATCGTACCTTTTATTAAACTATCAATTCTTTTCGGATTTGGTCATGTCTTATATGATTATATTGCGACAAAGAGAGAAATTGTCCCTGTTGGACATTGTAAAAATAATGTTTGTGAAATCCAAAGGAAAAAATAAGAAAGTCATGATGTTTCTTTTGCGTCTAGTATTAGAGCGTGATATGATGAATCTGGAATGAAAGTTGAAGGAGAGATTGGTAACATGACAAATGCATACGAAGAATACATGCGCCAAATGGTAATTCCAATGCGTCAAGAATTAGTACGCGCGGGATTTAAAGAATTAACAACAGCAGAAGATGTACAAGAATACATGGAACATGCAGAAGGGACAACATTAGTTGTTGTGAACTCTGTTTGTGGTTGTGCGGCAGGCTTAGCGCGTCCATCAGCTGGTCAAGCGGTTGTACGTTCTGAGAAGCAACCTGACAATCTTGTCACTGTATTTGCAGGTCAAGATAAAGAAGCAACAACGATGATGCGCTCTTACTTTGATGATATCCCGCCATCTTCACCATCTATGGCACTATTAAAAGGAAAAGAAGTTGTTCACTTTATTCATCGTCATGAAATTGAAGGTGCAACAATGGAAGAGATTATTCAAAACTTAGAACAAGCTTTTGAAAAGCATTGCTAAAAAGGGAGAGATTTTCTCCCTTTTTTCTTTATCCCGCACTAACGGGCAGTAAGATCCCCCACCCCAAGATGCCAAGAAAACGAAGAAGATGGGTGGGGGATAACTGCCCATAAGAGCCCGATTGGTTCAACTAACCATCAGTGGGGGGATAAAGCACCCCCACTGATGGTAGTTTCACTTTATAATGAGGTGACAGAATGATTGTAACGACAGCAGGACGAACAAATAAAGAAATGACCGCATATGCAGAAAAAATAGCAACGGACTTGCAAAGTTCTTTTCTTGTGAGAAATGATCGTCCTATTTATGAATTACATGAACAATATAAACAAGATGTACTTGTTGCCCAGAAAAATCGATTAGCGATTTATCCGCAAGGAACGGAAGAATCGTTCTTTTTTCATCCGAACTCAGCTATGTTTCGCGTGAAGCGATTAATGCGCGGTGAACATGATCCATTTCTGCAAGCCGCGCAGCTAGAAGAAGGGATGATGGTATTAGATTGCACACTTGGTATGGCATCTGATAGTATTGTCGCAAGTTATGCTGTAGGAGAAGCGGGGCAAGTCACTGGATTAGAAGGCAATCGCTATATGGCATATTTGATTGAAAAAGGCCTTCAGCAGTGGGATGCAGGTGTAACAGAAATGAACGAAGCAATGCAGCGAATTACAGTAAAGCATACGGAGCATTTATCTTTTTTAGAGCAATGTGCAGATTATAGCTACGACGTAGTATATTTAGATCCGATGTTTGAAGAAACAGTATTAGAATCAGACGGTATTCGTGGTTTAAAACATTTTGCATTGTACAACGATATTACGGATGAGACAATGAAAGAGGCTAAGCGTGTAGCGCGAAAACGAGTTGTGTTAAAGGATCATTTTCGCAGCATGCGCTTTGAAAAACATAACTTCTTTGTCTATAAACGAAAAAGCGCAAAATTTCATTTTGGTGTAATTGAAACTTGCTAATTATTTGACAAGATGTATAATAGATTATAATAAATTTTATAGAAAATCTTGGATGAAGAGAGTAATTATTTTCAGAAGCAACAGCGAACTAGGGACGGTGAAAGCCTAGTGCAGAGAAAATAATGAAGCGCACTTCGGAGATGCTGCTTGAACAGTGTAGTAGAGTAAGCCGGGGCTCCCTAACCTCGTTATAAACGGGAAAGTGGTTCATTATGAACAACAAGGGTGGTACCACGGGTGTAAACTCGTCTCTTTTTTAGAAAAGAGGCGAGTTTTTTTATTGATAAAAAGGAGGAAGATACTGATGGAATATAAAATGAAGTTTGCACAGCATGTATTCGATGTATTAGAACCAGGTTTATCATTAGAACAAATTGCTGCTTTAATTGAAACACCAAAGCAAGATGAGTTTGGAGATGCTGCTTTTCCTTGTTTTGCATTAGCAAAGCAATATAAAAAAGCACCGGCAGTTATTGCGCAGGAACTAGCAGATAAATTATCACACCCATTTTTTACAAAAGTAGAAGCGGTTGGACCATATGTCAATGTGTTCTTCGATCGTCAAACTGTAAGTAATGAAGTGTTAAATACAATACTAGATGAAAAGGGAGAATATGGGCAGCTACACTTTGGGCAAGAAAAAACGGTTGTCATTGACTATTCATCTCCTAATATCGCGAAGCCATTTTCGATGGGGCATTTACGTTCTACAATGATTGGAAATGCATTAAAACATATATGTGAAAAATGTGGTTATGAAGTTGTAGGCATTAACTACGTTGGTGATTGGGGAACTCAGTTTGGAAAGCTTATTACTGCCTATAAAAAATGGGGCGATGAAGAGCTTGTCAAAGAAGATCCGATTCGTGAGCTATTTAAGTTATACGTACGTTTTCATGAAGAAGTAAAAGAGTATCCAGAACTCGAAGAAGAAGGACGTGCTTGGTTTAAGAAGCTAGAAGATGGCAATGAAGAAGCAGTATACTTATGGAACTGGTTCCGTCATGAATCGTTAAAAGAATTCTCTCGCATTTATGAACTGCTTGGCGTAGAATTCTCTAATTTTCAAGGAGAAGCATTTTACAATGATAAGATGGATGATTTCGTTACCCTTATAGAGGAAACGGGTTTACTAGAAGAATCAGACGGAGCACAAGTTGTTAATTTAGAAGCAGAAGGAATGCCGCCATGTTTAATTAAAAAGTCAGATGGTGCTACACTCTATGCAACGCGTGATTTAACGGCTGCACTATATCGTCAAAACACGTATAAGTTTGATAAAGCACTGTATGTCGTTGGAGATGAACAAAGCTTACATTTCTCACAATTTTTCACTGTACTAAAGAAATTAGGATTTCAGTGGGTAGAAGGCATGTCTCACGTTCCATTCGGACTTATTTTAAAAGACGGTAAGAAAATGTCTACTCGTAAAGGAAAAGTTGTTTTACTGGAAGAAGTGTTAGAAGAAGCAATTACACTAGCAAAACAAAATATTGAAGAGAAGAATCCTAACTTAAAGAAGAAAGATGAAGTAGCAAGACAGATCGGGGTTGGCGCAGTTATTTTCCATGACTTGAAAAATGAACGTATTCATAACATCGAATTTTCACTTGAAAATATGTTGAAATTCGAAGGGGAAACAGGACCATATGTACAATACACACATGCACGTACTTGTTCACTATTGAAAAAAAGCAATATCGATATTGAGAAACAAGAGTTACAGTTAACAGACGATATAAGCTGGACCGTTATAAAACTGTTGCATCGTTTTCCGCAAGTCATTGAAACAGCGTTTGCGAAATATGAACCATCTCATATTGCGAAATATATACTAGACGTGGCACAAGCGTTTAATAAATACTACGGTAACGTTCGTATTTTAGAAGAAAATGCAGAGAAAGAAAGCAGACTTGCACTCGTATATGCGGTGGCAGTTGTATTAAAAGAGGGTTTACGTTTACTTGGGATGGAAGCGCCTGAGGAGATGTAATAGATGTAAAAGAGAATTGTCCCTTTACAATTATGAATGTAAGGGGGCAATGGACGTATTTATCCCGCTATTCGTGGGCAGTAATACTCCCGCCTCAAAATTCAGCGGAAGAATTGTCCAGTTCCAGTGGCTAGAATGTTCGGTGGCTTCGCTTCTTCCTGCGAGGTAAAAAACACCTCTACGTCAGAAGCTCCATCCCCCTCACATTCTGGGCGAGCCACTTCCACATTTCTTTGTTGTCCAGCTCTAGCGGCTAGAATCTCCGGTCGTTTCGCCCCCTCGGACGAGGCAAAAAGCGCCTCTCCGCCCTGTGCGTGGGCGTCCTGCGATTCTGAGCGAGCCGATTCCGCTTTTCTGAAGAAGTTAGGCGGGAGATAAACTGCCCGTAAAAGCCCGATTGGTGAGGGCTGATAATCAGTGGGGGATGAAGAAAACTCCCACTGATTAAAGTTTCACTTTATATCGCGCCGTTGATTCAGAAGGGAACACCATTGATTCTTATTTAAGTAAATCAAGAGATAAACAAGCAGCCAAGTGCTTTTTCAAGAAAGCCTTGGCTTTTTCGTACGTTTCTAAACCTCGCGTAATAACAGCAGATAAAAAACCTGTAGGAATCTACTAGTATCCGTGTTCTTCTTCTTATATTTCCACCAGAACTTTTTTTATAAAAAGAAAATTAAACAACTTTATTATTCGTAAACAGAAAAAGGATTTTTTTATTTTGACATTAGGTTAACCCTATAGTTTATATTTGGAATAGAAAAGAGGGATGGCATGAAAGGAACAATTACAATAAATCAATTGGCTAGAATTTTTGACATTAGTCATCATCAAATAAGATATTACGAAGAAAAAGGGCTATTGTTTCCGTCCTATGTTGATAAAAATAAGTACAGAAAATATGCTCTTAAAGAAATTTATCAGCTTGCCCAAATACTAATGTTACGAAATTTAAATCTTTCAATTGTTCAAATTAAAGATATATTTACAACTTACCAAAAAAGAGAATACCTGAATCTATTAAAGGAAAAATCGAATGAAATTATTGATGAAATCAAAAGGTTAACTGAAATTCAAAAATCTATAGAATATCATATGTCTAACTTGACAAAAGAAAAGATAGATTCTACAAGGTATGTGGAAAATATTCATTTGAAAAAAATTATTACATTAAGAACAGATGAGAATTTAACTGCAAAAGATGTTTATGAGATGAAGTTATCAATTCTATTGTTTGGTAATGATATCTTTTATGTTTTTGAAGAAGATACGTATCACTTATGTATAAAAACAGATGGTAATGCAGATTTTGTTATGAAAGAGGGGCTATATAAATCATTATATATACACGGGGGAACGGATGAGGAATTTGAGGAACGGTTACTTGCTATTATTGCTAAAGAGAACTTCCCGATATATGCCATAGAATATTCAAAAGAAATTTTTATTAGTGGTGACATTCTTGAACTAGAAATTTTAATGCCGGCAAAGGGGGATGAAGATGATAATTAAAGAAATCAATAAATATGATAAAAACGAAGAAGTTATGCTTTTGAGAGAGTCTTTCATTTCCAAATGGACAAAAATTTTAGGAACAAATGATAATCAAAAAATTGATGTGTATTTAGAATCATACGATCAAATCACCGAAAAACGTTTTTCTGTGATTGATGGTGATAATGGAATTGTAGGTGTTTTTGGAGTAAATGCTTCGAATTTTCCCGAAAAGAGCTTTAATAGTGGGAATAAGGATGGATATTTTCCTTTTTTGGAGAAACTTAGATGGAAATTAGGGATGAGGCTACTTTATACTAAGCCTCAAAAGGATGAACTATATTTAAGCTTTTTTGCAATTAATAAGAGATTTCGTGGTAAAGGATATGGGAGGAAAATTTTAGACGAAGTAATGAAGATAGCAAAATTCGAAAATAAAAGTACAGTAAAGCTTTATGTGTCTCAAACGAATGAAGTTGCCATACACCTGTATCAGCGTTATGGTTTTAAAATACACAACACAGAAAGATATTTATTAACAAAATGGTTCTTAGGAGAAGAAAATTGGTTAGTAATGAAAAAGAAAGTGGAGGAAAGCGATGAAAAAAACAATTAAAAGCGTCACAGTAATATTGTGTGTTGTGAGTACTTCTCTAGCTAAGCAGTCTATTTTCAATATGAAAAGAATATGAACATAGATGTACTTGGTATATATCTATGTTCATATTTAAAATAGAATTAGAAATTTTATCTTAGTAAAGGTGATAAATATAATTGTCAGAGAACTAATGTTTAGAATGTGGAGATTACAGTAACGTTTACTTTCTCTTCTTCATATATCTATTTTTTTAGTATATTTTTAAGCTCCATCAAATTTGAAATCTCATAAGTAGGTGTTAATTCTGATGTATTTATAATTTTATTAGGGTTAAACCAGCACGTATCTATACCAAAATTAATTCCGCCTTGTATATCAGAAGTTAAGCTATCTCCTACCATCAATACCTTGCTCTTGTCAGTATGCTTTATATTGTTTAAGGCGTGTTCAAATATTTTAGAATCTGGCTTTGATACTTTAACATCCTCAGAGACTACTATGTCTTCAAAGTATTTTGCTATAGTAGATTTCCGTATTCTATTATCTTGAACATCTTTGAGGCCATTGGTTATTATAGAAAGTCTATATTCTTGATGTAGACTTTCAACAAGGGTGATACTCTCATCATATAAAAAAGATGCATGAGATAAATGTTTCATATATAATTGCGCAAATTCAACTTCATTAAATTCAGTATTTAATTTATTTGATAACCGTTTAAATCTTTCAATACTTAACTTTTTCTGAGTAATACGCCCGTCCTCAAGCTCTTTCCATATAGCTGTATTTATATCTTTGTATACTTCCAAATGATAACTTTCATCATATTCTATATTACATGCAAGCATAGTCTTTTTAAGAGCATCTTTTTCAGATTTTTTGAAATCAAATAAAGTCTCATCTGCATCAAATATTATAACTTCGTACTTCATATTAATCCTCCAAATATAGTTAATTATTGTAGGTATCTTCTATAAAAAAGTCTTATCAACGTACTTATATGAGATCCTGCTATACGTCAAAGCGCAAAAGCTAGGTTTTATACAAAATACCTTCTATGATTTTACAACACTTTATAAATTACAGTATTTATAAAATGTTGTATATGACATATGTCCTACTAAGCGAGGGATAAGAGAAACACATTAAACTTTTAAGAAAAGATAACATACAAAAGAACGAGACTATTTTTTCTCAATCCATACGAGTTTTTGAGCAGGTGTTTGTAGAACTCTTCGTCGTTTTCGAATCCGAAATAAAGGGATTTGAAGCACTTATAGTAGACCGAAGTGCCATAGCATTGGCGCAAAACCTATTACGTGAATTGCCTGAATTGAAAACAATACGATCATATTTTTTATAGTCTAAAAACGCTGTTAATTCTGCTACTAGTAGTGTATGCACTGCTTTTTTTAAGCGCTCATGAAAATCTCTGTAATATCTTGTTTTTGGACGGTTCATCACCGTAACATGGGGTTGATTTTTTGAAAGTGAATCATTTTCAATACACGGAACGGAGAGTGGCGACTCCTGCGGGAATAGCGAGGAAAGTGAAACCCCGCAGGCTTGCCGAGGAGGCTCGCTCTCGCCCGCGGAAAGCGTCCACTCGGAGTGGAGTGTACATCTATCTAAATGTCACCCCCGTCTTTTGTGATGAACCTTTTGGACTAGTGCTTCCATGATTTTTGATGTAAACTGATTCATAGGAAGACCTCTTTTCTATGAATTTTGGCGGTAACTCAATTCTATTAAGAAAAGGTCTTTTTTTATGTTTTTATTTACACAAAATATTGTATACTCTGTAAGTATTTGAATAAGATAGCAACAAATCAATTAAACTTACAATTTAAATTTAATAGGAGATAAGATTATGAGTAAAAATAATAAGTTAAAGGTACGTAGTACATCAGTTGCGGTGATAGGAGTAACTGGCGTATGTTTATTGTTAGCAGAACCAACGTTTATAAAAGCTGATAACTTACAAGGTGAAGATATTAAATCAAATGATTTACAAAATCAATCACAAGATAATAGTTTTAAAATAGATAATTCACAAAACTCACCAGGCGGTACTATAAAATCAGATAACCAGAAAGGTAATGATAGTAAGTCAGAAAATGCACAAGATAGCAGTGCCAAATCATATAACATAGAAAGTAATGAGGTTAAATCATCTAATCCACAAGAGAATGTTAATCAATCATCTACCTCACAACCTAGCGCAACAAATGTACAAGAGACTCAATTTATTGAGTTTTCACAAGGTAATGGCATTTGGTCTGTACCATATGGATTACAAGGTGCAAACTATATTGATTCCACAAATAAGTATGTGGGAAAAGAAGTTCAGCTAATTCAAAAAATGACAGTAAACAATATAGTATGGTATCAATTTAGTGTGAACGGACAAACAATCGGTTGGCTTGATAGTAGAGTGTTAACTGATTTGACAAACGTACAAGAAATAGATGAAAATGCCGTAATGGGTGCAACATCAAATAATGGTATATGGTCCGTACCTTACGGTATTAGCGGTGCAAATTACATAGATTTATCAGATAAATACGCTTACCAAAACATTAAATTAATAAAAAAAGTAACGTTTGGAAATGCGACATGGTATAAATTTAGTTTAAACGGTCAAGTTATTGGATGGATTGATGATAAAGCATTAGATAAAGGACAATCGACTTCTGTTAATTTCAATGTAATGATTGGAAATACAAATGGTAATGGGATATGGTCAACGCCGTACGGTATCATTGGTGCTAGATATTTAGGTTCTACAAATGACTATACATATCAAACTGTACAAGTAATACGAACTGTAAAAATAGGAAACACAAATTGGTATCACATAAGTAAAGACGGTAAGTTAATTGGTTGGATAGATGGTGATAGAGCTGTAACTGATTTAGAAAACGTACAAATTGAAAATAGTACCTTAACAATAAGCGGTTCTATAAAACCTTCTGACGGTATTTGGAGTGTACCATATGGAGAATACGGGGCAAATTGGATTGCGCCTGTTAGTGAGTATAGTTATAAACAAGTTCAAATTATACAGAGTGTAAAAAAATGGGGTGTAACTTGGGATAAAATCAAGTTAGGTGATAGAGTGTTAGGTTGGGTTGATGCAAAAATATTAGCAAATCTTACAATACAGAATGAAGATAGAACTGCAATGATTGGAGACACTAATGGTCATACTGTATGGACTTTACCTTACGGTGAAAGTAGTGCTAAATATGTTAACCCTGCTGTAAAATACATAAATCAACCGATTCAAATCATTCGTAGTACTCAAAAAGATGGAGTACTTTGGTATAATTTTAAAATTGGTAACAATGAAGAGGGTTGGATTGACTCAAGCGCAATTTCTAGTGCATCTAACATAATGGAAATGAATGAAACGTATCATGTATCAAATGCTGAGGGTCATACTGTATGGTCAAGACCTTATGGTATGCAAAACGCATCTTATATTGGCTTTGCATCTGATTTTGCTAATAAGAACTTAAATGTAAAATTATCTGTAAATCACAACGGTGTAACATGGTATGCTTTTAGAGACAATAAGGGTCGTTTAAATTGGATAGATAGTAGGGCAGTTGTTCAAGGGTCTACTTATCCACATATGGATGTGCCGATTATTAGTCAACGTGATCCTTATATGCCATCAAGAAATTTAGTATCTGGTTGTGAGATAACCTCTGTCACTATGATGTTGCAATATGCAGGTGCGAACGTAGATAAGGTTCAGCTTGCATACGAAATGCCGTATTCTAGTTTTGACCCAAATCTAGGTTTTGTAGGAAACCCTTTTGGTAGAGGTTGGACTATATATCCTCCAGCTTTAATGGATTTAGTACGTAAATACGCAGGTAGTGCAATAAATTTAACTGGTTTAGAAATAAAAAGAAATTTAGACGAGGGGAAACCTGTTGTAGTTTGGATGACTATGCATGGTTTTACAGTCCATGCTATTACGCTTGTAGGGTATGATGAAAACTATTTTTATTATAACGACCCTTGGACTGGTGAGAAAAACGCTTCTATGTATTGGTCTGACTTTTATAACAATTGGTCTACACAAAATAGACGAGCTATTTCATATTAAGGCATTGGGTAGAGTTTAAAGAATAACTCTACCTTTTTATATGGATGTAAAATAATTGAAAACAAGAAAATATTAGTGTCAATCGGTATTTCAACAAAACAAATTTTGGACACATACGATCGTTAACTCATTGTTTCATAGAATTGCTCTTTATTTCGTATAGTTTCTTCTTGTATCACTTAGTGCTTAAATTCTACAGAAGGTTTTCTTCATTACACAATAAAAGACCCTCTGTTTGGCTATCTCAATATAAAACGACTCTTAGTATGTGTCCAAATTTATTAGGAGGCTAATGAAAAAGTACAAATATCATATATTTAATTATCAAAAAATCCTAACGCATATTTTACTCCTTCATGAATATCATTTGTTTCGTATCCTGCTAATTCTTCAAAGCTAATTTGCATTTTGACGTTTTCTAATTCGTAACCACTGTCTAAATCAATATTCAACAGAACTTCATATCCATCAGTAGTAACGTTCGTTTCCATAATGTTGAAAGTTTGAATTGCTGTACCTGTTTCATATTCGATTGGCTCTAAAAAATCTGACATAAAAACACCACTTTTCCTGATAATAACCATCTTTGGTTCTTTCAGTAGTTTAACCATGCGACATGCTGTTATTCGTGTAATGTTCTTAAATATATAGAACAAAAAAGGGTAGTAAAGATAAAAATGAAATAAATTTAACTCAGAAAAAATTTCTAAATTAATTGACAATTGATGTTGCATTGGAATAAAATAACTGTTAACAAAAGTATACAAATCTGATGACGAGAACAAGTAAAATATATCACTGTTCCCCAGAGAGCCGGTGCTTTGCTGAAAGCCGGTGTGCGGTATATGTTTGAAAATCATCTCCGAGGAGTCGAGCTGAACATAGTAAGTTCGAACGGTTGTCTACCGTTACAAGGAACGCGTATGATTGTACGTTGCTGAGTGCTATTGATGAAATCAATAGAAGTAGGGTGGTAGCGCGGGTAAACCCGTCCCTAATGATAGGGACGGGTTTTTTGTGTACTTTTAATTATTTCTTAAGGAGTGATTGTAGATGAAGAAGGTAGATGTGAAAGAATTAGCTGTAAGGAGAGAAGCGCGAATTCGTAAGCAATGGAATGAACAGGATACCTTTATGCAATCGATTCGAAATCGTGAAGGTGCACAATCTTTCGTATTTTATGAAGGACCGCCAACTGCGAATGGTCTTCCGCATGTCGGTCATGCTTTAGGGCGGACTATTAAAGATTTGGTTGCAAGATATAAAACGATGACAGGATATAAAGTACTGCGTAAGGCTGGATGGGATACACATGGATTACCAGTGGAATTAGGCGTTGAAAAGCAGCTTGGTATTTCTGGGAAACATGATATTGAAAAGTACGGTGTAGAAGCCTTTCTGGCAAAGTGTAAAGAGAGTGTTTTTACGTATGAAAAGCAGTGGCGTGAGTTTACAGAGAGTATCGGTTACTGGGTTGATATGGATACGCCGTATATCACGTTAGATAATTCCTATATTGAAAGTGTTTGGCATGTTCTTGGAACGATTCATGAAAAAGGATTGTTATATAAAGGTCACCGCGTTTCTCCTTATTGCCCAAGCTGCCAAACATCATTAAGCTCACATGAGGTGGCGCAGGGATATAAAGCAGTGAAGGATTTAAGTGCAACAGTTAAATTTCAGCTTGCAGATCGGGAAAACGAGTATCTTCTCGGCTGGACAACGACGCCGTGGACGCTTCCAGCTAATGTAGCGTTAGCGGTTCATCCTGAGATGGAATATGTGAGGGCCCAGCAAGGGGATGCTGTTTATATTGTTGCGAAAGAGTTAGCGAAAGATGTACTGCAGCAAGAGTATAAAGTATTATCAGTTCACAAGGGAGGCGAGTTAACAGGTCTTTCTTATGTATCGCCATTTCAATTTGCAGAAGTTACAAATGGTCATTGTGTTGTAAATGCTGATTTTGTCACAGCAAATAGCGGTACAGGAATTGTTCACATCGCACCTGCTTACGGAGAAGATGATTATAAAGTGGTCCAAGAACATGGGCTATCATTTGTGAATGTTGTAAACGAGAAAGGAGAATATACATCTGATGTTCTTTTTTTACAAGGGAAATTTGTAAAAGAGTGTGATGTTGATATTGTTCGCTATTTAGCTGAGCATGGTCTTCTTTATCATAAGGAGAAGTATGAGCATAGTTATCCGCATTGTTGGCGCTGTGATTCACCACTACTTTATTATGCAAATGAAAGTTGGTTCATTCGAACAACTGCTTTAAAAGAGCAGTTTTTACAAAATAATAATGAAGTAACATGGCATCCAGAGCATATTCAACATGGCCGGTTCGGTAATTTTTTAGAAAACATGGTTGATTGGAACATTAGCCGAAAACGATATTGGGGTACGCCGCTTAATGTATGGGAGTGCGAAGGCTGTCATCATCGATTTGCACCAAAAAATATTGAAGAACTTAGAAATTTTGCAAGTAGCGCTGTAGATGAGAATATTGAATTGCATAAGCCATATGTGGATGAAGTAAAAGTAAAATGTTCCGAATGCGGTGAGACGATGAAGCGGACGCCAGAAGTAATCGACGTTTGGTTTGATAGCGGTTCAATGCCATTTGCGCAGTATCATTATCCATTTGAAAATAAAGAGTTATTTGAAGAACAGTTTCCAGCGGATGTTATTGCGGAAGGAATTGATCAGACGCGCGGGTGGTTTTATAGCTTACTTGCAGTGTCTACACTGTACACTGGAAGAGCACCGTATAAGCGTGTATTATCACTTGGGCATGTGTTAGATGAAAATGGACAAAAGATGTCAAAAAGTAAAGGGAATGCGTTAGATCCAGTAGATTTAGTAGAGAAATTTGGAGCGGATGCCCTGCGGTGGGCACTTCTTGTAGATAGTGCGCCGTGGAATCCAAAGCGATTTTCAGAACGAACTGTACAAGAAGCAAAATCGAAACTCGTTGATACGTTGTTAAATGTATATAGTTTTTATGTATTGTACGCGGATTTAGATGGATACAATCCAAAACAGGAATATCGTACAAAGAAAACAAAATTGGATGAATGGGTACTATCAAGACTGCATAGTACGATTCAAAAAGTGAGCATGGCTTTAGAAGATTATCAATTTACAACAGCAGCTCGTGAAATAGCATTATTAGTGGAAGAAGGAAGCAATTGGTATGTAAGACGTTCACGCAATCGCTTTTGGGCATCTGGTATGAATGCTGAAAAAGCGGCAGCGTACGATACGCTTCACGAAGTACTTGTTACAATTAGTAAGCTGCTTGCGCCGTTTACACCATTTGTAACAGAAGATATTCATTTCAATTTAGACGGCAGCAGTGTTCATTTAGCAGATTATCCAGTATTTGATGAAGCGTTAATTCATACACAGCTTGAAAAAGAGATGGCAGCTGTTTTGCAAGTAGTTGAGCTTGGACGTAGCATTCGCAATCAACATACATTAAAAGTAAAACAACCATTAGCAAAACTTATTGTATTTGAGAATACGAAACAAGAAATGGATTGGGATTCTTATAAAGAGATTATAATGGATGAGCTTAACGTGAAAGAAGTTATGATCGAACATAGCGAAGCGGAGTATATGTCATATCAGTTAAAACTAAACTTTAAACAAGCAGGACCGAAATTCGGAAAACAAATCAATACGGTAAATCATTGGCTGCAAAATTTATCTAATGAAGAAGTGAAAGTGTTTTTAAATGATAAAAAGGGAGCATGTCAATTATTGTCTGGAGAAGTTGTCACAGTCACATTAGAAGATGTGTTTGTTGAAAAAGTACCGAAAACAGGATTTGCTGATGCCGCGAATGGATTATATACTGTTATGATGGACACGAATGTAACAGATGAATTGCTGCAGGAAGGAATGGCACGAGAATTTATTCGCGCTGTGCAGGAATATCGAAAACAATTGAACTTACCAGTAAATTTGCGAGTAGACATTGAAGTTGAATGTGGCGAGGAATTACAGGATGTAATTATGAAATATAAAGAATTACTGCAAGAAAACTTACTTATGAAACAATTATTTATCAAGGAATCGATGCAACAAGCAGAACAAATCCAAGTAGGGAATAAACAAGTATTGATTCATCTTCAAGCTAGCGAAATATAAGAGAAAAAACAGAGTGTACAATTCATATGTGGTTTTATTTGTTTAAAAAATTTTCGAAAAACAACTTGCATTTCGTCGTTTGAAAGGATAGAATATTCCGTAAATATAAAAAACGATGAGCAGGAAAAGTACATCGTGAACTGATCTACAGAGAGCAATCGGTAGCTGAGAAGATTGCGGTGCAGCGTGATGGGAAGACACCTGTGAGTGTTATTTTGAACGTGAACAACTAGTAAAAGTAAACGGAACCTACCGTTATCAGGCGAAAAGTGGTCAAGATGACAATTTGGGTGGTACCGCGGTGAAATCCGTCCCTTATATAGGGGCGGATTTTTGTATTCTTTGAAAGGAGGTGAGCGGCCGTGGATGATGATGACAACGACAATAATAAATATACAATCATACAATTAATAGTAGGAGGCGGAAAGTATGAGTCGAAAGATGAAGCGGTCGCTTATTAGCCAATGTACACCGCATGAAACAGTTGTGTTACAAGGATGGGTAAAGAAAATTCGTCATCTAGGGAATATTAGTTTTTTATTACTTCGTGATCGAACAGGTGTCATGCAATGTGTACTTGAAAAAGAATGGGCTGGTTATAAAGTAGAAGTAGAAAGTGTTGTGCAAGTGACAGGAAAAGTAATTGAGACAGAGAAAACGAAACTTGGAGTAGAGTTATTAGTTGAAGATGTAAAGCTTATAAATAGTGCAGAGCCAATTCCTTTTGAAGTAAATAAAAAGAAACTGCAAGTTGGTTTAGATCAAATGTTACATTCACGAACGTTATCACTTCGGCATGAACAAGTGCAAGCGATTTTTACAATTAAATCAATGCTTGCACATGCCTTTAGCGAATATTTACTGCAACATGATTTTACAAGAATTTTCACACCGAAAATTGTTTCACAAGGAGCGGAAGGCGGAGCAAACGTATTTCAGTTTCAATATTTTGAAAAGGAAGCATATTTAGCGCAATCACCACAGTTTTATAAACAAATGATGGTTGCGGGTGGATTAGAAAGGGTTTTCGAGGTGGCACCAGTGTACCGCGCTGAACATCACAATTCATCTCGTCATTTAAACGAATACATTTCCTTAGACGTCGAACTCGCATTTATTGAAGACTTTTATGAAGTAATGAAGCTTGAAACGGATGTACTTCGGTATATGTTTGAAAAAGTACAGCAATACTGTGCAAAGGAATTACAGTTGCTTCAAATTGAAATTCCGGTTATTACAGACATTCCAAAACTAACGGTGACGGAAGCACAAACCATTTTACAAAAAGAGTATCGAAAAGAATCTCCGATAGGCGATTTAGATTCAGAAGGAGAAAAATTGCTTGGTAAGTATGTAAAAGAAACATACAATAGCGATTTTGTCTTTATCACTCATTATCCGAAAGAAACACGTCCGATGTATACAATGCCAAATCAAGAGAATCCTTCTGTCACAGACTCTTTTGATTTATTGTATAAGGGATTAGAAATTACATCAGGCGCGCAGCGTATTCATAACTACGGTATGCTAGTTCGCTCCTTTGAAGAAAAGGGATTACATGTAGAAAACTTTCAATCGTATATTGATACATTCCGCTATGGATGTCCGCCACACGGTGGGTTTGCCATTGGATTAGAACGGCTTGTATATAAATTTTTAAACTTATCGAACGTTCGTGAAGCAAGCGCATTTCCGAGAGACTGCACGCGGTTAGTGCCGTAATATAAAGTGAAATAATCCCCGGTTAATATGTAATACTGAATTTACAGTTATAGAAGTCTAGGTAGTGTTATTACACATCGGGAAATTCGTTAGAATTGGGATTTAGCCTTTCAAAAAACACAAAAACCCCGAAGTTATTTTTAAATAACTTTAAAACCACCTACGAGTTAATCTAGTAGGTGGTTAGTGTATTTTCTTAGACTAAAATTAAACAACTTTTTTGTCTCTGTGCATTCAGTTCAATCAAGTTGATTCCCCTTTTAATTTTCTTAGCTTACTTCAATAATCACCTAAAGAAATGCGCTTGACATGATTACTTTGATTTTAAAATGTAGTTTACTTAGTTGGTGTGTGCGATGGCGCTGATTTCAATCAGTTGCTCTGGGAATGCCAAGTAAGTCACACCGATAAGGCTGCCGGCTGGTCGATGTTGTCCTAGGTATTCCTTGAACAGCCGGAGGACTGGTTTGGAATGTTCTTGCGCATTTGTTAAATAAATCTCCATATAAGCGAGGTTGGACTTCGTGACACTAAATCCCTCCAGTACGCGATCGAGATTTTCAAGCGTCTGTCGGGTCTGTGCTTCGATATTGCCATCGCCAATGAACGCACCCTCCATATCGTGGGAAAATTGTCCTGAAATGTAGATAGTGCCGTTGACGCTGTAACCTTGGGTAATACCGTGATCCCAAAGACCGTGATCGTAGGTTTTAACATTAGTCATTTTTTTCTCTCCTTTACTTCAATTTAATGTCAGTATAAAATGAACACAAACAAAAAAATAGTACGCACTTTTTTGATAGATACTACCTGAAAGGATAGTGTAAATATGAGTATGGCTGACTATGAAGAAAAGGGTAATGTTCAAGAGACACCTTTTGGTTATACAATATCAGTGATTGGTGGTAAATGGAAAATGCTTATTATTTACCTTCTTGCAGAAAACCAACCAGTTCGATTTAATGATTTGAAAAGAAAAATAGGAGCAATTACTTTTAAAACATTGAGTTCACAACTTAAAGAATTGGAAGCAGATGGGATTGTTAGACGCAAAGAGTATCCTCAAATTCCCCCTAAAGTTGAGTACAGTCTCACACATAAAGCAGAAACTCTATTACCTGTTTTGGAACAGTTATGTGAGTGGGGAGAAAAAAACAGCAATAATTAAGCTTCTTCTAGCTGATGAAATGAATAGCATCATCCATTCCAAAAACGTGGAAGTTTTTTTACGAGAGCAATTAGAAAACTGTGGGTTTAATTTTTTGTTCATGACAGAGGCGTTTGTGGAATAAAGAGATTTAAAATAATCAATCTTTTTTAGAAAAAACAGTTATTAAAAATAATAGAAAGCTGTCATTTTGATCAATCTTTATTCAAAACGACAGCTTTTTATATACAGTAAAATCAAGGATTTAGAGTGATTTATAATCAAACTTTATTTTAAACCAACACCAAGAACCTAATAAAAAAGGTGAATAAGAGTATTGTGTCAATTGAATTTTGTATACTGTATTTATGTGAAGTTAACATAACGCACCAATAGGGGATGTGAATAATCCCACTGGTGTTATATGAACATTATTTTCCTATATGAACTTGTTTTCTTTTTAATAGTGTCTTACGCTTTGTCCGGCCTTCCTCCTGCTCTTTTCTAATCATGCTTAATAATAAAGAGTGTTCTGCAAATTTGCTTTCCGTCTGTAAAACTGACTGTACATCAGAGCTCATCATATATGCTACTAATATAAGAAGAGTGAAAAAAAGAACTGGACCATATGCAACCCAAGGAGTAAGCATAAGGAGTTGGAAATTACTACTAATCATAAATATGGAACCACCAATTTCACTTAAAATTACATGAAATAATGATAAATGCATGATGAGAACGAGTACTTGCAATAGTTGTTGGTTTAACCATAAGAACATTTTAGGAAGTAAGTATGGCTGAATATGCGTTTTGAAAATGTGAAAAATTCCTCCGCCAAGTATTTTAGAGCTCGTGACAAATTCATTATGTAGTAGCAAGCGAATTTCATTTCCGATTAGCTGAGTCAAATTTGGTATTCCAATGAGAATAAGTACAGCAATTATATATATGAACCATTGAGAGCGTTGATTAATAAGAAGATATTGTACAGGTGATAATAATAAAATACCTAGAAGTGTAGGTGGAACATATTGAAAACTCTCGAATAGCCAGTTGAACCATCTTGCTCCTCGATAGAAATATGCATAGAAAAAAGCAAAAATTAGTGAAAGAGTAATTCGCATAAAGCTAATAAAAAATGCAGATATAATTGGTGCTTTTGCGTATGTAAGTACCATTCGTAGTACATCATAACCTCTTGCATTCACACCTAAAGGGTGAGAAAGAGAGGGCGGTGCAGGTGCAGTACGGATAGGGTTAATTTTATGTGTTTTGAAATATGATTCTAGTATATAGCTACTCACAACTAAAAGTATTAAAATACATAATCCAGTTAGAAAACGTTTATTGGTTAGTAGTTTTTTACACATGTATGTCCCTTCTTCCCGGAAGAACCCATTTTGAAATTTCAAATATAATATAAAACGGAATTGTTAATAGAAGAATACCAATTGTCATAATTTCTGGTGTTGGGTGTTTGATGAGAAATTGCAACAATCCGTAAATATTAAATAAAAATTCAAGTACAATCATATTGGAAAGCATAAAGAAATAAATGGCTTTTGCGTTATAAAAGATAGATAGTAATACATTGAGAAGAACATGCTTATACAATACATAGAATGGCTTCATACCCTTTGCCAATGCGAAGGTAGTATAATCCTTCTCAATTTCTGTATGATAATTGAGTAAAGTAATTTTATATAGGTAAATTGTCGGTAAAATGGCTAGTGTAACGACAGGCAAAAAGTATGTTTTCTCTTGCATTGTCGAAAAAGGTATTGCAGGAAGCAAATTTGTATGTTTATAAAACCAAATCACAATGAGTTGAATGGAGAAGATAAAAAATAAATCAGGTAATGTTTCTAATACGTGTAATCCTTTCAAAATAGTGGATTGAATCCATTTTGAAAAATAGAAAGTTAGGTTGGTGAGAAAAGTTGCGAGAAGAATTGCGACAAGAAAGGCTACAATCATAATCGTTAACGTATATAGATAAGTTTCCAATATATATGGAAATAAATCACGATCAGGTACATTTTTCATAACAACATCTACTTTGTATGTTATTTTAGTAGGGTGAAGAAGCGATTGAAAAACTGATTGTATCTGTGTTGTATATTGCTCAAAATTAAGTTGTAGTGTAGGTGGGGCAGCCATCCCTTGTGCAGTTGGCATCTGTTTAGATTCAGTGAGAAATAATTTTGGTAAACAACAAATGGCTATAATGCCAAAAACGATGAGACAAAACTGAGTGATAAGTATGATGAATTTCCTGATAAATATCATGATATAAATCTCCTTATTTTGTAAAATGATATATTTTATTCTTCTTTTTATCCTTAAATCCTTCTATAAAACGTTTAATTTTCTTATTATTCGATAAATTTCTGCATGTTTTTTATAAGCAGAGAATGAAAGAGTGTTATGAAAAAGAAAGGGAAAAGAGCATAGAAAAACTTATAAGAAACAATTTCTTTTCTATAAAGAAACGAATCGATTCTTTGGGGGATTTAATTGCTTGAACATAAAACGTTAGAAATCGTTTGAGCTGTAAAAAAGGATCTTCTAAATAGTTAAGAAAATCCTTTTTACCGCGCTATTTTCAATTCGTAATCGAAATAATCCACAATATCCAATGAGCTCCTGGTATAAAAAGAAGTTGAGCTAGTAATGTTCCTAAAAATCTAGAAATCATTAACCATCCGTACATTTTTCCCATTGTTTCTGCACCGTTTTCTTTTTGGAGAGCTCGTTCGGTTAGTAAGGCAATTTGTGGGTCTAATAGTACAGTTAATAAGATTGTTGCAAATCCGTTAACGAGACCGGAAGCTGTACTTGCATTCGTTGCGTAAGCAGGATTTAAAAAAGAAGCGTATAAAGCAGAAAGAACGCCTGCTGTATAAATAGCGGTAGCAAACATATTAATGAGCATAATTCGCTTTGGAATGCCGCCAATTCGCATTCGATGAATCATTTCCAATTTTGGAAAACGGACATATTTCTTTGTGTATTTTAGTTTTTGAATGTTATTTGTTTTCATCATGCGAATGAAAGAACCGTCTGTTTCAAAGTTTTGAATCACATAGCCAAATAGTTTTGTAAGAGTTGGATACAAAAAGATGGCTAGTAATGTACCGATAGAGGCAGCGAATAAAATAAGATGAATTGTTCCTTTTAAATCGATAGAATCGTCTAGTTTTGCTTGATCGACAATACCGCCAACTAAAAAAGCTTGCAGTAAGTTAGATGTTCTCGCAACAAGTAATACGATTCCAACTACAGATAAGGAAACAGCAATCTTTTTTAAACGAATGCCTGCAAGTCGGATACTTATAAGAACTTGTTTCCACAGCATGGATAATCATTGTGAAAAGCATAATAAAAATTAATTTTGTCGTCATATGTATTCACCATCTATTAAAAATTGGAAAATAAATCTAATCATACAGGATAAGAAAGAATTTGTACATCTTGATTTTTTTGTTAGATGGCGACTTACGTTGTTTTATTGACGGAATATTTACATTAAAATGATTGTTTTGTAAAATAGGGAGAGTTGTGGTTGGGATAATAAGGAGGATGCGGATGAAAACATATTACAGTAACCGAGCAAAGAGTTATGAAGAAGTATATTTTCGGGAAGATCCTATTAGACAGGCAGAATTATTAGAAATAAAAGATGTTTTGAAGGAAAAGCTTGCAGGGAAGGATGTACTCGAGGTTGCCTGTGGTACAGGATACTGGACGCAATATGTTGCTGAAACGACTGAGCACATTACTGCGATTGATTACTCAGAAGAAGTACTTACGATAGCGAAAGAAAAGCAGTTTTTGCCATCTAAAGTTTCTTTTGTACAAGGAAATGCTTATAAACTGAGTCAATTAGCAAAAACATTTAACGGAGCATACGCAAATTTTTGGTTTTCTCATATTCCGAAAGAAAATATTCTCTCTTTTTTGGAACAGTTTCATGCGGTTTTAGAAAAAGGATCTATTGTATGTATGGTAGATAATATGTATAACGAAGGAATTGGTGGAACACTTATTTCTAAGCCAAGTGATGAAAATACATATAAAATCCGTTTATTAGCTGGTGGGCAGCAATATGAAATCATAAAAAATTATTATTCGAAAGAAGAGCTTGCAACTATTTTCGAACCATTTGCAGTAGACTTAGAGATTCATATGAATACGTGTTTTTGGTTATTGTCATATAAAGTAAAGTGAACGGAGGAGAACATATGTATACAACTTTTTTATTCGATTTAGATGGCACATTAACAGACCCAAAAGAAGGTATTGTAAATTCAGTCATATTTGCCTTGCAAAAAATGGGGATAGATGAGCAGGATCATAACAAATTACTTACTTTTATCGGTCCACCGATTCAACATTCATTTGCGAATATATATGGAATGAATGAAAAACAAGTAACAGATGCAGTCACGTATTACCGTGAATATTTTAAAACGAAGGGAATGTTTGAAAATCATGTATATGAGCATATTCCTAGTGTTTTACAAGAATTAAAGGATGCAGGGAAGCGGTTATTTGTGACAACGTCTAAGCCAACTATATTTGCGAAACAAATTTTGGAACACTTTCAGATGGCACATTATTTTGAAGAGATTGTCGGCAGTAATTTAGATGGAACACGCATTGCAAAAACAGATATTATTCAGCATATTTTACATACATATGACGGTTTAGAGAAAGAGCATGTAGTTATGGTAGGCGATCGAGAGCACGATGTAATTGGAGCGCAGCAAGTTGGCATCGATTCTATCGGAGTCATGTATGGATATGGTAGTAAAGAAGAATTAGTGGCGGCGGGAGCTACTCATATTATGAAAGATGTAGAAAATATAAAGAAGTTTTATTATGTGGTAGAAAAGTAATTGATTGAAAAGACAAGGCCATCACCTTGTCTTTTTTTGTATAGAGATGTTGTGAAAAATGACTATATTTAGTGTTTGAAAGAGGGATTTTAGTTATAAAGTGGAATTTTATTAAATAAACTGAAAATTCTATAAATATTTCCCTGGAAATTAGAAAGGAGAAACTCATGGAATTAGTCATTATTTTATTGGCACTTAGTATGCTAATGTTTGTAGCGTATCGCGGATTTTCTGTTATTTTATTCGCACCTATTTGTGCTTTGTTTGCTGTTTTGTTAACAGAGCCAACTTATGTATTACCTTTTTTCTCAAATATTTTTATGGAGAAAATGGTTGGTTTTATTAAGTTATATTTCCCAGTGTTTTTGCTAGGAGCGATTTTTGGAAAGGTAGTTGAGATGTCAGGAATCGCAGAATCTATCGCAAAAACGATTATCCAAATTGTTGGGGTAAAACGAACGATATTGGCGATTGTATTAATGGGAGCGATTTTAACCTATAGTGGTGTCAGTGTATTTGTTGTGGCATTTGCTATATTTCCATTTGCAGCTAATTTGTTTCGTGAGGCAAATATACCGAAACGTCTCATTCCTGGTACAATTGCACTTGGAGTGCTTACTTTTACAATGGATGCGCTTCCAGGAACACCGCAAATTCAAAATGTTATTCCGACAACATTTTTCAAGACAGATATTTATGCTGGCCCATTATTAGGAATTACAGGAGCTATTTTTATTTTTATAGTCGGTATGGTGTATTTAGAAAGTCGACGCCGCAGGGCAGAAGCGCAAGGCGAAGGGTATTATGGATTTGACGATGGACCTGCAGAAATGGCGGCATCCATCGAAGCGGAACAAGGTGTAAAACAGTCACTTCCAACGACTGAAATTACACCACTTCGTCAAGTGCTTGCCTTCGTACCGCTTATTTTAGTTGGTGTAATGAACAAAGTTTTTACAATTACTATTCCAAAATGGTATCCAAATGGTTTTGATTTTGCGTCAATTGGTTTAAAAAGTTTTGGGAAAGTAGAATTGTCTGGAGTACTTGGCGTATGGTCAGTAGAATTAGCACTTATCATGGGAATTATTGCAACACTCCTTTTAAATTGGAAGCGTGTATTTGTAGACTTTCAAACAGGGTTAAATGTAAGTATTGGAGGAGCCTTACTAGCGGCAATGAATACTGGTGCAGAATATGGATTTGGTGGTGTAATCGCATCTCTTCCAGGATTTGGCGTAATCCGTGACGGAATTTCAACTACTTTTACAAATCCGCTTATTAACGGAGCAGTTACGACAAATGTGCTTGCGGGTATAACAGGGTCGGCCTCTGGGGGGATGGGAATTGCATTAAGTGCAATGGCGGATAAGTATATTGCAGCTGCAGAGCAATTTCATATTCCATTAGAAGTGATGCATCGTATTATTGCAATGGCATCAGGCGGGATGGATACATTGCCGCATAATGGAGCTGTTATTACATTACTTGCAGTAACCGGGTTAACTCATAAACAATCGTATCGGGATATTTTGGCCATTACAATTATTAAAACCGCAGCTGTATTTGTTGTAATTGGCATGTATAGCCTAACAGGTCTTGTATAATCTTTAGAAAGAAGAGAGCACTACGTACTCTCTTCTTTTTACTTATAATATTATTATGTAAACTAAAATATTATTCGTGGAAAATATTCAGAAAATATATTATAATGTAAGTGGTTACAAAAAAGGGGGCATACGATGTTTTCGTTACAACCGATCGCTTTTGTACATAATGAACGAATCCATGTAGAAGATGATTTGTGGGGAGAAATTGAATCTGTTATTGAGTTGACAGATTTATATACAGAAGAGAGTTTGCAAGGGGTTGAACAATTTTCACATATTGAAGTGATTTTTTATTTTGATAGAGTGAGAGAAGAGAACATTCAGTACACAGCAAGACATCCTCGAAATAATGAAGAGTATCCGAAAGTGGGTATTTTTGCACAGCGGGGGAAAAATCGTCCGAATCAATTAGGTGCTACGATTGTAAAAGTAGTACGAAGAGAAGGAAAGCGCTTAGTTGTGCAAGGGTTAGATGCGATTGATGGTACCCCTATTTTAGACATGAAGCCAGTTATGAAAGAGTTTTTGCCAAGAGAAGAAATTAAGCAGCCAGACTGGGCAACAGATTTAATGAAGAACTATTGGAAAGGAAGCGAAGAGAAGTGAAAATATATCAAGCAACTATGGAAGACCTACAAGGAGTAGCATCATTATTTAATGAGTACCGCATGTTTTATAGACAAGATTTTAATATAGAAAAAGCAGAACAATTTTTACGTGAACGTTTAGAGCGAAAAGAGTCCATTATCTTTGTAGCAGTAGAAGATGGAAAATACGTTGGATTTACACAGCTATATCCTTCTTTTTCGTCTATTTCGATGAAACGGCTGTGGATTTTAAATGATTTATTTGTGCAAAAAGAGGCAAGAGGAACTGGAGTAGGAAAAGAATTGTTAGCAAAGGCGAAGCAATTTGCAGTGGAGACAGGTGCAAAAGGATTAAAGCTCCAAACGGAAGTAGATAATGCAACAGCACAGCGTTTATATGTAGGAAACGGTTATATAAGAGATGATCGCTATTTCCATTATGAATTAAATTTATAAAAATCCATATATAAATACAAGTTGAAAGACATAAATAGCAATGCCGCATTATACGGCATTGCTATTTATATTTTGATGTGTAAAGAGCCATGAAACAGCGTCCTCTAGATTCGTGGCAATATAATCAGCATTCATGTTTGTCCATTTATGACGGTACGTATGCAGAGCATCGTATCCAGCACCTGTTTGTACTAAAATCGTTGTAGCACCGACTTTTATACCTGCAACAATATCGCTCCAACGATCGCCAATTACAACACATTTTGTTAAATCAAGATGATGTTTTTTCGCTGCTTGAAGAAGCATTCCTGTCTCAGGCTTACGACAAGTGCAGCCATCATCGTGTCGGTGCGGACAAAGATAGATGTCATCAAAACCAAATGCTTCTAGTTCTTGAATAAAGTCTTCTGTTGTTGCTTTGCCATCAGCAATGCCCGGTTGGTTTGTAAAAGAAAATAGTTGTATGTTTTGTTCTTTTAGTTTAGTTAGAGCCATCTGAGTAAATGGAAATAACTGAAGTTCTCCAGGATAATGAATCGTCGTATCGCCGCCAATTGTACCGTCACGGTCGATGAAAGCAGCTTCGATGTTTCGTTTAATTGTCATAATAAATGTCCTTTCGCGTTGTTTACTAGAAATGTTTTATTAGAAGATGTGCGTGGAATAATAAAAAATATTTTGAGCCCAGAATATAAAGTATTCTACTATTGAGAGTATTTTCCTGCGTATGAATGGTATCTTCACTACGTATTAGATTAAAAAGTATTTTTATTGAAAAACATGTTATTATTTTCATAGGAATTTATTGTAATTATATATAGAGAGAGGGATATAGTTGCTGCAAGTACATATAAATTCAGCTGGATACGAATATGGAGAGCAAACAATCCATAATATCGCCTTTTCAATTGAACAAGGTGAACTAGTTGCTTTAATTGGCGCAAACGGAGCAGGAAAGAGTACAACGATAAAAGCGATTCTTGGATTATTGGCGCATATGGACGGGGAAGTCTCATTTGGAGAGAAAAAGAATCCGTATGCCTATGTTCCAGAACATCCGACGTATTATGATTACTTAACATTATGGGAACATATTGAACTGTTAATGGCTGCTAGGGATGTAGAATCAGGAAGCTGGGAAATAAAGGCGGATGAGTTGTTGCGTACATTTCGGATGGACAAGCATAAGCATGAATATCTGTCGAAGTTTTCAAAAGGAATGAAACAAAAGTCAATGCTCATTTTAGCTTTTTTAACAGAGCCTGATTTTTATATTATTGATGAGCCGTTTATTGGGTTAGATCCAACGGCAACTCGTGATTTTCTCAATTTTTTGTATAAAGAAAAGGAACGCGGAGCAGGTATTTTACTGTGCACACATGTGTTAGATACAGCAGAAAGAATATGTGAGCGTTTCTTATTAATTTCAGAAGGAACGTTATTTGCAAATGGAGATTTACGTAGTATTCAAACGCTTGCTAACATGCCAGAAGGGACGTTGTTAGATTGTTTTGATGTGATTGTAAGGCGGGAGCAGCATGATTAGAACACTATTTTATAAAAGGCTACTTCATGAAATAAAACGAAAATGGAAGGCAGTGCGCTCTGTTGTTGATTGGACGATTGCATTATATGCAGTTGTTCCAGCACTTGTATTTAGCTGGATATACTACGCTTCGCTTTGGAAAAGTGGACCAAAAGATGAAGATGTATTATATTTGTCTATCGGACTTTTTATTTTTTACGGTTCAACGTATTCAAGAAGTGTGCGGTCATTTCTGGAACAAGCAGACAGTTTGTTTTTAATTCAATTTCCAGATCGAGTTAAACAAATGATGAAATATGGAATGATATATTCATTTTGTCGTATTTGCTTCACAAGTGCACTTGTAACAATATTATTTCTACCCATCCTTTTGAAAAGTCTGCATGGAACAGGTATACAAGCTTTTTTCTGCTTTGTCTTTTTGACATGCTTTCGTTTCACACTTTCCTTGTTACAACGGTATATTGATGTTCGGTTTCATAAACAGTGGCAAGTGATCATTATTAAAAATATTCTCTTTTTTGTAGGCGTTGTATATGTAGGAATAACATGTAGATATATATTACAACAGTCTTTTTATACAATTTTGTTCTTTTTCCTTCTCTTTATCATAAGTTTTTTCTTAGTAAAAGAGAAAATTGAGTACCGTCGCTTTTTCTTTAAAGAAATTGAAAAAGAAAAGGGAGAGGGAATGAGATGGACAACGCAAATTATGACATTTGGAGGTCAAGTACAAAAACCTACAAATGCAGCGAAGCCGTGGTTATTTCCCCGTTCTAAACGTATATTATTAGGAAATAGCAATGATGCTAGAATCATTGAAGCTTTTTTAAAGGAATATTTTCGTTCGGGCGATGCTGGTGGTTTTTACATTCGCATCATTTTTGTAAGTGCAATTGCCGTTTGGCGTGCACCGTGGTGGATTGCGGCAATTGCTATTTCATTTGCATTATTTGCAATATATCGTTACTCAAGCGATATATGGAAAGTTTTTTCTGGAAAACTATTTTTACAGTTATATTGTTCAGAAGGGAAGAAGCTATGGTTGTCACAGAAGGCAAAGACGTATCTTTTTCTACCAGCTTTATGTGTATATGGCATTGCAGGACTAGCGCAATTTTATATGATTCCTGCTTTAGTTTGCGTAGTGATTGTCATTGGACTAACAGTATGGCTGTTACTTATTCCTAATAAAAAAAGAGCTGAATAGCTCTTTTTTTGTTAATCCGTAATCGACACATACATAAAATAGATGAGAACACAAATGCTTACGGCTGAAAAGAGAAGGTCAAGTGTCAAAAGGAAACCCCTCCTAGTCAAATCAAGGAATAATACTTATTATATGAAATCTTACTATTTCATATTCAAATGATGTTAACGTTATTAAAATTGTAAAGTGCAAAAATTGGCATCATTTTGTATAATAGAAGAAATAGTTATAAAAATATAAAAAGAAAGGGAGGGATACAACATGCCAAATTGGATGAAAAAGACACTCGTCGCGTTAATTACTGTATTTACATTTGGATTAGTAACACCTCCTTCTGCACTGCTTGATACTGCAAAAGCGGACAAGCCTACAAAACAACAAAATCTAGAGCAACCGTCGTATGCACTGGATGAAAAGTCAAGTGATATAAGTTCGGAAGCATTTCTTTCCTATGCGATGCAGGAAGCTGAGCGGCAATCGATGGAGAAATTCGGATCAAAAATTGGCCCAGTAATTGAAGATGAGTTTAAAGATGTTATATTGCCGAAAATAGAAGAAGCAATTGCAAACCTTGCGAATCATACACCGGAAGATTCGTTACAGTCTTTAGCAATTTCGCAAAAACCAGCCGGTGGGAAAAATGAAAAGATTTTTCATGTTTATAATACAAAAACTGGAGATGACTTACTTCGTTTTCACGTAAGAAGAGATCATCCACCGCAAGCGGGTTATTATTTTAATTTTCATTACCATCGTTATGATGATGACTTTACAGCACACCACGAGCTTGGTGATATTTATTGGAATACGAATACACCACCGCAATGGCTGTCATAGAAAAAGGAGAACAAGGAGAGATACCTTGTTCTTTTTTTGTAAATAAAAGGATATATCGATTTGAAGGAGAATTCATAAGTATAAATAATAGAAAAGAAATGATAATAAGGAGCATTGCTAATGAGTAAATATATTATGTTTGATTTTGATGGTACGTTAGTGGATTCTAAAGATATTTTTATCCCTATTTTTAATGAAATAGCAGAGAAACACCGTTTTAAGCAGGTAAGAGAAGAGGATGTTGAAGCGTTGCGGAAGTTATCAATTCCAGAGAGGTGTAAATTGCTTCATGTGCCCCTGTATAAAATCCCTATGATCGCATTAGAATTTTATAAATTATATCAACCATCGATTCAAAATCTTACTTTGTTCGATGGAATCATAGATGTGTTGCAGACGTTGAAAGAAAGCGGCTATGAAATTGTCATTGTATCCTCAAACGCTGAGGAGCATATTCGCGAATTTTTATGTCAGAATGAAATTGATTTTATCCAAGATGTTTTTTGTTCTAACAATATTTTCGGAAAAGACAAGATGATAAAGAAATTTTTAAAAGCAAAGAAACTGAAAAGTTCAGATGTAATTTACGTAGGAGATGAGCTTCGAGACATCGTATCTTGTAAAAAAATTGGTGTAGAAGTGATTTGGGTAAGCTGGGGATATGATGTGATAGAAACAGTTCAGGCTGAATCTCCGAATTATATTGTGAATGTACCAGAAGAAATTGTAAGTGTTGTACATTCACAATAATGTGAATTGGGAAAGGGAGCAAGGAGAGTATGCCGGAGAAAACGTTTGAACCTGGTATTCACCATATTGAGTTTTGGGTAGCAAGCATAGAGGAATCAATTGAATTTTATCGTCAATTATTTTCGATTATTGGTTGGAAACAACTCAATGAAATAGCTTTTAGTACAGGGAAAACAGAGATATATTTTAAAGAGATTCGTGCAGATCTTGTAAGAACATTAGGGCCAAGGCATATTTGTTACCAGGCAATGAATCGCTCTGTAGTTGATGAAGTAGCGAGTTTTTTACATAATGTTCATGCTACAATCATTCGTGGACCGATAGAAGTGAAAGAGTATTCGGAAGGATATTATACGATCGATTTTCACGAT
This sequence comes from Bacillus cereus group sp. BfR-BA-01380, assembly GCF_022663535.1. Lineage (GTDB taxonomy): Bacteria > Bacillota > Bacilli > Bacillales > Bacillaceae_G > Bacillus_A > Bacillus_A cereus_BB. The sequence continues at coordinate 44,278 of NZ_JAKUFS010000014.1, forward strand.
CCAAACGGTTACATAGTAGAAGTTGTGTATGCGCCGAATATGGGGATGTAAAGTAACTATCTAAAACTATGATTCAAGTAATTTTAAATTAGTAGTATAAGTTGTAAAAAGATTAATAAAAATCCTGTATATTTGTGAATGCAGGATTTTATTTTTTGATTAAGCGAGTGAAGTAGATTAATGGAATAAAAGATAAAGCGAAACCTCCATCAGTAGGGCTTACTGTCTGTTAATGGGGGATAAAATGGAGGTTTATATATGAAATTAAAGAATATAAATATTCCCGAGCGTATGGAGCACTATCATGTATCTGGTTTAAGTATCGCTTTCATTGAAAATGGTGAGGTACATATGACAAAAGAATTTGGTGTCATGAAAGCGGGAGCGAATAGTAATGTAAACAGTAATTCTATTTTTAATGCGTGTTCGATTAGTAAGTTCTTAACAGCAATGTTAGTATTAAAATTAACCGACCAAGGTATCCTTCATTTAGATGAGGATATAAATAATAGCCTTACCTCTTGGAAGGTTCCTGAAAATGCATATACGCAAAATAAAAAAATTACGTTACGAACATTACTTAGCCATCAATCTGGAATAATCGATCCTGAGGGGAGTTTTTGTGAATATAATTCTACTCTAGGTAATCCGACAATGGTTGAGCTACTAGAAGGAAGAACACCGTATTGTAAAGAACGTATTGAAGTGCAATATGAACCAGAAAGTGACTGTCAATATTCTGATGCAGGTTTTTGTATCATACAACAATTAATAGAAGATGTTTGTGGTAAATCATTCGTGGAATTAATGGACGAGCATATATTTGAACCGTTACTTATGAAAAACAGTATATACAAACAAACAACATTAACTGTAAACAGTGGACGATTTTCTTATGGTCACAATAAAAAAGGAGAAGTCGTTTCTAGCAAATATCCGATCTATCCATATCCAGCAGCTTCCGGACTTTGGACAACACCAACAGATTTAGCAATTTTGATAATTGAAGTCATGAATGCGTTAAAAGGTAAAAGTAAAATTGGTCTTTCTGAAAGTAAGGCAAAAGAACTCATTACCTCACAAGGGTGTAAAGAATGGGCTGGTTTAGCTGTTTTTCTGGATAGTACAGGACAAGAAATTGAATTTTCGTCACTTGGTTGGGGAATAGGGTTTCAATGTATGCTCGTGGCCTATCCATATTTAGAAGCAGGTGTGGTTATTATGACAAATACCGATTTAGGCGTTCATCAAATGAAGGGCATTATTGGAGAGGTTTTAAAATAGAGTGAATATTTATAATGAAAAGGAAGGTTAACTATTGAAAATCAGGCAAGGAGAATATGAAGAAATAAAATTACGTGATAGAATTCCAGGAATGGTTGAATATATAGAGGATACATTGTTTTCAACTGATTTTCACTATTATATTCCCCCTCACTGGCATAGAAGTATTGAAATTAGCCTAGTAGTATATGGAGAAGTGTTTTTGTATGTGAATGGGCAAAAAAAGAAAGTATCAGCTGGCGAATTCATTTTTGTAAACAGTGGAGATGTTCATGAATTTGAAAAAGTTGAAAATACAAGTTGTGCAGTAATGATGCTAATTATTTCTTATGAATTTCTTAAAGAGGTAAATGAAGATTTTGATAAATATAGATTTAATATAAAAGAATCAGTTGTTCAGAAAACAAACCTTCAACAAATATTTTTTGAGCTAAAGGAATTAGTCACAAATTCTGATGATTTAAGTTATATAAAAATTAATAGCTTGATTTATGAAATCGTTTATATTCTATTGCGATACTGTAAAGATGGGGAGAATGTAGACAATGATTTTCAACTGGGGAATAGACAGAAGCAGATGATTACGTATATTTATGAACATTATGATGAAGAACTCAAATTGAAAGATGTAGCCAAACATTTTTTTGTAAGTGAAGAACATTTTTCCCGTATGTTCAAAAAATCCTTTGGATCAAATTTTACCTCTTTTTTAACGAGATACAGGCTCTATAAAGCTTATGAAGATATTATCAGTAGCACAAATTCTATACAAGATATAGCAATAAAACACGGATTTCCAAATGTAAAATCATTTATTTCACAGTTTAAAGAAAAATATGGATATACACCATTACAGTATAGAAAAAACATCATATCAAAAAACGACAATAATTACATCAAATAGGAACAACAATAAAAATACGTTTCATGTTACATTTTGTACATGGAACGTATTTTTATTTAGTAATAGTAAATAAAGTAAGGTTCAATGGAGATTTATCCCGCATTAACGAGCAGTAATACTCCCGCCTCAAAATTCAGCGGAAGCAAAGAAGTTAGGCGGGAGATAAACTGCCCGTAAAAGCCCGATTGGTGAGGGCTGATAATCAGTGGGGGATGAAGAAAACCCCCACTGATTAAAGTTTCACTTTATACGATTATATCATTCGACGAAATGAAAGCGCTTAAAATAAGGAAGGGTGAATACTAGATGACTAGAAAATATGACTTAGACCTTTTAGAAAAAATTCAAGAAAAACAAGAAACTATCATTGTACAAGGAGCAGAAGTCTTAGTGAAAAACATACCAGATTGCGATGAAAAAGGAGCGATGGATCCACGTCTTTATAAAGACACCAAGGTTCAAATGAATGTAATGAGGTTTATGCCTAAAAATATGATGAGAATGGATGCTTCTGAAAAGTCGGTAAAGAATATGAGAAAACAATTTAATGGTATTAAAAGTGTTCCAATTGTCACTAAAGACATTAAAATTACGCATAAAACAGTTAAAGCAGAAGATGGATATAATATTCCGATAAGAATTTATAATAGCATTTCTAAACGAGAGAATGCGCCAATTCTATACTTTATTCATGGTGGAGGATTCATGGCGGGATCACCTGATGTGGTAGAAGAACTTGTAAAATTGATAGTAGAAAAAACAGATATATTAGCCATTTCTGTAGATTATCGATTAGCTCCGGAAAATCCTTTTCCAATTGGGCATACAGATTGTTATACTACTTTAAAGTGGATTTATGAGAATGCTGACACATTAGGTGGTGACAAGAATAATATCTTTGTGGCAGGTGATAGTGCAGGAGGGAACTTAACGCAGTATTGTACAACTAGAGATATGGAAGATGGTGGGAAGTACGTTAAGGGGCAGTTACTTCTGTATCCTACAATTAATATGTGTAACTATGAGGATGAATTTTATTCTTGGAATATAGATAAGTATGAAATTGCACCTAAGTATAAAAAAGGATTAGAAAAAATGCTTAATATAATGCACTCACTGGTCGGAAGTATGTCAGAAATACTTGGTACGCAAGAAATTAATTCTAAGTATTTAAGTCCATATGTTGATGTATCTCCAAACTATCCAAGTACATTTATTACGGTAGGAGAACATGACTTTTTAATGATAGAATGTTTAGCGTATGCAGCTAAATTGACTAAAAAAGGAGTTGAAACTGAGACTGTTCTCTATCGTGGTTTGGGGCACGCTTATGGAGACAATGTAGGTGTCTATCCTCAAAGTGAAGATTTAGCAATGGAGATGGGGAATTTTATATTGAAGCATAGTGGGAAGTAGGGTGAATGATGAAAAATAGAAAAGTGATATTAATTTCAGGTTTCGCTATTTTACTATTTATCTTTGCATTTACAGACCTACAGATATCCCATAGTCTATATCAACCAAATAATAAGATTGCCCTTATTTTACAAGGTGTAGGAGAAATTCCAGCGATGCTTATTGCCTTATTTTCTAGTATATATTTATTTAAAACTAGAATGAATAAAGGTTCAAGAGAGTATTATGTTTCTGGGATTGGCTATGGCGTAATCATTCTTTTGTTCGCTTTTATAGCTTCATTTATGCTAGTAAATTATTTTCCTATTTCAAAATCCTTAATTCCGATTATTATGATTTGTTTTATTGTAGCTTGCTATATGATTTCCAAATCATGGAGTAATTATGATAATCCTAGATTAAGAGATGTTGCATTAATCGGATTATTAAGTGTAGTTATTGTGTTAATTACATTTAATCTAATGAAACTAGGATGGGGTAGAGAACGTTATCGTCATATGGTTTCTATTGGGTCTTTCGAAGGATTTTCAAAATGGTTTATACCTCAAGGAATTACAAAAAGTGATGAGTTTATGTCATTTCCTTCTGGTCATAGTGCTAATGCAGCGTTGATCATTTGGTTGAGTTTATTACCAGAATCTTTCGCTTCATTAAAAAATAAAAAAATAGGTGTTTGGATTTTCATTCTTATGTGGATGATACTAGTGCCAATTAGTCGTATTATAGTAGGGGCTCATTTTGCTTCAGATGTTACAGTTGGAGTTTCTATTTCATTAATTGTTTTTATGTCTCTGAAAAAAATTATATGGAGGGATAAGAAAAATTAATTTATTAAGTATTCACAAATATATAGGGGGAAAATATGTATTGAATTTTATGTTAGTAAATGCATCAATCAACATAATATTTTTCCCTATTCAGTTTAGAGATAGTAAGAAAGTCTTTTCCTTCGAGGAATTATTTCGAGATTATGTAATAACTTTTTTAGGTATGGCTTGTGCATTAAGTGGTTTTTATGTGATTAAAAAGAAATACCCTGATTTTAAAAAATCAGGGTATATAGCATTGGGGATATTTTCTAGTCGTAACTTCAATTATTTTAGTAATAAATACTTCGCTATATAAGCGTTCATAAAATTTTCTAATTACATATAAAGAAAATGTTCTAAACATTTTTTCACTAAAAAAGAATCTATATCAAAAAGGGATATAGATTCTTTTTTTATACGTTTTACACTTTTCATATGACGAATGATGAAATACAAGACATTCATCATGGTAAATGGCCCTGTTTAGATGAACGCACGCACGAAGGTGAGGGAAAAGTATTCGATAAATAAAGAAAGACACTCGAATTGAGTGTCTTCTCTTAGCGTCAACAGCCAAATCCACCTCCAAAACAACTACAACCGATTATGATTAATAAGATAAATAACACAATCAGTAAGGCGAATCCGCCGCCGAAGCCACCACAACCAGCAAAACCCATGATCTATTCCTCCTTTTGGTGAGGAAATAAACTATGAGGGCTGTCGTTATAGGAATTCCAGCGGATTTACATTACATTATGTGGTGTGGAGTTAAAGAGTGCGTGTATGTTGTCAATAAAAAATCGGCTTTTTAAACAAAATAATCCTTTTGTACACCGTGAGTCAAGTGTGATGCAAAGAGAGTAAGATAACGTGTTCATTGATTGGAAATCTTTTGTAGGATATTCTAAATGTAGAAATGCAGGAGGAATATCTTCTAAAGGAGAGTGATTGCTTTATGTTAGGAAAATGGATGAATAAAGTAAGAGAATCTAAATGTATACACAAATATAAATTCATTAAAACTCAGGATAGTGAAAATTTTAAAACAGGGCAGATGGGGATAGCTAGTTTTTATAAGTGTGAAAAGTGTGGAAAAGAAAAAATTGAATATAAATATAACAATGATATAAATAGTAACCCTTGGAATATATAAAATAATTTGTTTAAAGAAACTTCATATCTTTTACATTCTGACCCTGTATATGAAAAAATAGGTTAGAAATATTTGTTGTTATACATGAGGTTATGTTGAGGCCTTATGAAACAAAAAAGTGCACCACTATATAGAAAAGTGATGTACTTTTTTGTTTCATATAATGTGCAACATTATAGACAAGATATTGGTTATAAAAAACGTCATGTATTATCACTTGCCTTTAAAATTACAAATTAATCATGTGGTTTCTTATGTGATGTAACAAGAATCAGCATTTTTGTTTTTGAGAAAAGCTACAAAAATATAAAGTGAAACTTTAATCAGTGGGGGTTTTCTTCATCCCCCACTGATTATTAGCCCTCACCAATCGGGCGCATGCCAGCAGTTTATCTCCCACCTAACTTCTTAAGAAAAGCGGAAGCGGCTCGTTCAGAATCGCAGGACGCCCACGCCCCTGACAGAGAGGCGCTTTTTGCCTCGTCCGAGGGGGCGAAACGGCCGGAGATTCTAACCGCTGGAGCTGGACAATGCTTTTGCCAAATTTTGAGGTGGGAGTATTACTGCCCACAAATAGCGGGATAAGTTCTAGTTATTTATTTTTGTAAACAGAAGCGGCTTCGTACTTAACGTTGCTGGGAAGTGTACTTTCAGTTCGTGCAGTTCACCTGCTGGATTCATTTCATAAGAAATTAGTATGTCCATTTCTACTTGGAAAACATTCCATTTCGTATGGAACATATCATAGTGGTGATGGTTCATTTCAATGTCGAATGACGCAAATTTAAAATATAATGATTCATTTCGTTTGTGTACTTCAATTGTGCCGTAAGCAGGGTGTTCGAACGTTCCGGTATAATCTTTTAACGGATGGGATAGAACAGTTTCCTTTACTTGTGGTAGTGGTTTGTTCATTTCTTTCATCATTTCTTTAAACTTTTCCGTATTTTCTATCGCACGTTTATGCCAATCAATTGGTTCTAATCCAAGCAATTTATCATAAATTTGATGTGCAAGGTAAGAAGGGAGTAATGTGTTACCACGATTTGTTAAAACGACAAGACCAATATTATGTTCTGGCATAAAGGAGACAAGTGCTGAGAATCCGTCGATGTTCCCTCCATGATGGATTTCTTTATGGCCGCGATATGCGCTAATAAACCAGCCAAGACCGTAACTGTTTAATGGAGTTTCCGGCACAGAAAACATTGGGTCATCTGGAATTGGGATATGCGGTGTATACATTTGCTCAAGCAGATTTTGTGCAAGCAGTTCATGTTCGCCAACTTTTCCTTTATTTAAATGAAGGAATACCCATTTTGTCATATCTTCTATATTAGAGTTCATACATCCAGCAGCACCGATTGTATCAAGGTTGCAGAAAGGTACTTCCGTTATGTTTCCATCTTTCTCAATGTAAGGAAGTGCATGGTCATCTGATTTTTGTGAAGTGGTAACTGAGAAGTTTGTATGTTCCATTTGAAGTGGGGTTAAAATATGTTCTGTAACATATTGTTCCCATGTTTCATTTGTAATGTTTTCTGCGATAGAGCTAATTGTGGCATACATTAAGTTGTTATATAAAAATGCTGTGCGGAACGGTGCATCTAGTTCTAAGTGGCGAATGTTGTCAACGATATTTTTTCTACTTAAGGAGGCTGCGTACCATAGTAAATCGTGGCAACTGACACCAGTGCGGTGAGATGCTAGGTCGCGAGCTGTTGTTTGTGAGCTTGCTAGCGGATCGTGAAGTGAAAAAGTTGGAATATACGTTTGTACAGGTGTATCCCAATTAAACTTTTGTTGCTGCTCAAGTAAGCTTAAAGAAAAAGTACCAAATGCTTTTGTTGATGAACCGATTGCAAATAATGTTTTTGGGGTAACTGGTTTTTTATTTTTTATATCACTGTACCCATAACCTTCTGAGAATATTACTTCTCCGTTTTTTACGATGGCCACTGCAGCTCCTGGGACGTTCAAATCTTTCATCATGTTTTGGATTGTCGTATGCAAATTACTTGTAAGCGGCATTTCTGTTTTTTGCATAGTAAAACCTCCACTCATATATTATTTACTTCCGCACTATAATTTCTTGAAACAGGTAGAAAACCCCTTTTTCTTTTTAGAAGAAAGATTGACGAAAATATGTCAGATTTCGAACGGGAATTTTTTGAAAATACTGAGTTTTTATGTGTATTGTATATAGAAAAGATTTTTTTAAAAGTCTGTGTGAAATTCAAATGCATATATGATAAACTCCATATAGGAAAAATAATGTTACATAAAGCAATTGTGAAAGAAGGTTACTTGATGAAACACGCAGAATATGAATATTTAAATATGTGCCGTCATGTTATGGAAAACGGTACGAGAAAAGAAGACCGCACTGGTACAGGAACAGTATCTGTATTTGGGTATCAAATGCGCTTTGATTTAAGTCAAGGTTTTCCGTTACTTACGACAAAACGTGTGCCGTTTCGTTTAGTAGCGAGCGAACTTCTTTGGTTTATGAAAGGTGATACAAATATTCGTTATTTGCTGCAGCATAATAATAATATTTGGAACGAATGGGCGTTTAAGAACTGGGTAGAGAGCGATGCATACGCAGGTCCAGATATGACAGATTTTGGACTTCGCTCGCAGCAAGATGAAGAGTTTCAAAAACAATACGAAGAGCAAATGGAATTGTTTAAAACAAAAGTGCTTGAAGATGACGAATTTGCGAAGCGTTACGGTAATTTAGGAGATGTGTATGGGAAGCAATGGCGTGCATGGAAAACGACTGCTGGGGAAACGCTTGATCAATTACAAGATGTAATTGATATGATTAAGAAAAATCCAGATTCCCGCCGCCTTATTGTGTCTGCATGGAATCCAGAAGATATACCAAGTATGGCATTGCCGCCTTGTCATACGTTATTCCAGTTTTATGTGGCAGACGGAAAATTATCTTGTCAGTTATATCAACGCAGCGGTGATATTTTCCTTGGTATTCCGTTTAATATAGCGAGTTATTCTTTATTAACACATTTAATTGCCCATGAGTGTGGCTTAGAAGTAGGAGAGTTCGTTCATACAATTGGCGATGCTCATATTTACACAAATCATTTTGAACAAGTGAAAACACAATTAGCACGTGAACCACGTCCATTCCCAACGTTAAAGCTAAATCCAGATGTGAAGTCTATCTTTGATTTTGAAATGGATGATCTTATATTAGAAGGATACGATCCACATCCAGCGATTAAAGCTCCGGTAGCTGTGTAAACAAAGTTAGGGGGATATATATGATTTCATTACTTGTAGCAATGGATAAAAATCGACTAATCGGTAAAGACAACCAATTACCTTGGCATCTTCCGGCAGATTTGGCGTACTTTAAAAAAGTAACGATGGGGCATCCGATTATTATGGGGAGAAAAACGTTTGAATCTATTGGAAGACCTTTACCTGGCAGAACGAATATCATTTTAACGCGTAATCAAAATTATGAAATGGAAGGCTGTGAAGTCATTCATTCTATTGATGATGTGAAGAAAATGGACGAGCACATGAATGAAGAACTCTTTGTAATTGGCGGTGCAGAAATTTTTAAAGAAGTGCTTCCTTTTGCCGATCGATTGTATATTACAAAAATCGAAGAGGTATTTGAAGGTGACACATTTTTCCCAGAAATAAACGACAATGAGTGGGAAGAAATATCTGCGACACAAGGCGTGACGGATGAAAAAAATCCATATACATACGCTTATCATGTGTATGGTAGAAGAAAATAAGAAGAGAGAAGATTGGTGTGTTACATACCAGTCTTCTTTTGTTCTTGTCTTTTTTAAGTACACGCCACAATTTTGTATCTACTCCTTTTTGATTCTATATTAAGAAAAGAAAAAATAAAAATAAATCCTTATATAAAAATTTTCCGAATGTTATAATGGTAATATAAAGAACGGCGCATATTGTGTCGTTTTTTTATTGGGTCAATTTTGTAAAGTTGGATTTTTATAGTATGATAGTATTGAGGTATAAAGGAGGAAAAAAATGTGAAAAAGATATGGGGAATGCTTCTTATTTTTTCATTGCTACTAGTAGTAGGCTGTGGGAAAGAAGAGAAGCCAGAACAAGCCATGGATACATATGTAAAAGCATGGAACGAAAAAAAGTTTGATAAAATGTATGAACAGTTATCGAAAGAGGCAAAGCAGTCAATTACAAAAGATGATTTTGTAAAGAAATATGAAAATGTTTATACAGGAATTGCAGTGAAAAATTTAAAAGTAGCAGCAGAAACGAAAAAAGAAGACAAAAAAGATGAGAAAGATAATGCGAATGTACCTTTTAAAGTAAGTATGGATACAATCGGTGGAAAGATTTCGTTTGAAAATGAGGCGAAACTTGTAAAAGAAAAGGATGGAGATAAGGACGTCTGGAAAATTGATTGGAATCCATCGTTTATTTTTCCAACCATGAAACAAGATGATAAAGTACTGGTGCAATCGTTTGCGCCAAAGCGCGGTGAAATTCATGATAGGAACGGAAGTGGATTGGCGACAAATGGGAAATCCGCAGAAGTTGGAGTTGTACCTGAGAAATTAGGCGAATCAGCACAGCAAACGAAAGAAACGTTAGCGAAATTATTACATATGTCAGTTGAAGATATCGAAAAGAAATTAACAGCGAAGTGGGTAAAACCAAGTTACTATGTGCCACTTTCTATTTTACCAGAAGGTGCAAATGAAAATGATTATATTTCAATGCCTGGTGTAGCGACGCGTACAGTAAATGCTCGGACATATCCTTTAGGAGAAGCTGCCGCTCATTTAACGGGCTATATGGGTAAAGTAAATGCAGAGGATTTGAAAAAGTTAGAAGAAAAAGGATATAAGGCAGATGAACCGATTGGAAAAACAGGTCTTGAAAATGTTTTTGAAGAAAAACTCCGCGGTGAAAAAGGCGGACGTGTTTATATAGCCGATGCAAAAGGAAAAGAGTTAAAAGAGCTTGCTAAAAAACAAGCGAAAGATGGCGAAAATATTACACTAACGATTGATGGGAACTTGCAACAAAAAATTTATGCAGAAATGAAGGGCGAAGCTGGTTCAAGTGCAGCGGTACATCCGAAAACAGGGGAAACGTTGGCGCTCGTAAGTAGTCCATCATACAACCCGAATGTTTATATGAGAGAGTCAGCGAAAGCAGAGCGAGATGCTTTGAATAATGACCCGAAAAAGCCAATGACAAATCGCTTTACACAAGTATATGCACCGGGTTCTGTTTTTAAACCGATTACAGGAGCAATTGGTCTTGAAACAAAAGTGCTTAACCCGAAAGAATCTCTTAAAATTGATGGTGTAAAATGGGCAAAAGATTCTTCTTGGGGTAACTATTATGTAACGCGTGTAAAAGATGCAAATCCAGTTGATTTTGAAAAAGCAATGATGTATTCCGATAACATTTATTTTGCACAGGAAGCATTAAAAATTGGTAAAGATAAGTTTGTAGAAGAAGCGAAGAAATTTGGACTTGGTGAAAAGTTACCAATTGAATATGGATTTGCAACGTCGCAAATCGCAAAAGATGGTATAAAAAATGATATTCAACTTGCTGATACAGGATATGGTCAAGGACAAGTTTTAATGTCATCTCTTCACGTTGCATTATCGTATGCGCCAATTGTGAATGAAGGAAATATTCCATCCCCGCACCTTTTAAAAGACGAAAAACAGGTAAAGGCGTGGAAAGAAAAAGTGGTATCGAAAGAGAACAGTGATATTTTGAAAAATTCTTTAATAAAAGTTGTGAATGATCCAGAAGGAACAGGTAAGATTGCAAAATTAGATGGTATTACACTTGCTGGAAAAACAGGAACAGCTGAATTAAAAGAATCAAAAGAAGCTGATGGTAAAGAGTTAGGGTGGTTTGCTGCATTTGATGCAAATTCTCCAAATATGATTGTCACAATGATGATTGAAGATGTAAAAGGAAGAGGCGGAAGTAGTATTCCAGCTGAGAAAGTAAAGCATGTATTTCAAAAGTAATAGAAAAGGGGCTGTCTCGTTCATAAGCGAGATAGCTCCTTTTTTATCCTTCATTGATGGAAGTTTAACTTTATTTACTTACGAAAAAAAAGTAGCTATTTTTTATTGACAAGAAAATGTTAATTAGGTATTATTACTTACGTAAGGTAAGTGATTTACTTTTTTATTTAAAATCTCAAATTAAAGATATTTATGAAAAAGGGAGAGAAATGAACATGACAAAAGTATTATTTGTTACAGCAAATCCAAATCCAGTAGAAGTATCATTTGGTATGGCAGTAGGAGAAGCATTTATTGCAGCTTACAAACAAGCTAATCCACAAGATGAAGTGATAACAATTGATTTATTCCATACAAATGTACCTGCAATTGATGGTGAAGTGCTTGCTGCTTGGGGGAAACTTGGGGCAGGAGAAGGATTTGAAACATTAAGTGAAAGCCAACAACAAAAAATTGCAGCTATGAACGGAAACTTAGAAACATTTATGCACGCAGACAAATATGTATTTGTAACACCGATGTGGAATTTAAGTTATCCGCCGGTTGTAAAAGCATACTTAGATAACTTATCAATAGCAGGTAAAACATTTAAATATACTGAAAAAGGTCCAATTGGCTTATTAGAAGGCAAAAAAGCACTTCATATCCAAGCGACAGGCGGCGTGTATTCTGAAGGGCCGTACGCTGCAATGGACTTTGGGCGCAACCACTTAAAAGCAATGCTAAACTTCATGGGTGTAACGGATGTAGAATATATTGCTGTAGAAGGCATGAGTGCAAATCCTGCGCAAGCACCTGAAATTAAAGAGCGAGCTATTGAAAAAGCACAAGAGTTAGCAAAACAATTCTAATCTATCATATTATAAAAAATGTCCAAACGCTTGTTGTTTGGACATTTTTTCTTCTTTTTCCTTCGTTTGTCTAGTATAATGAAGTACGGAATGACAATATGTGGGGGTTCTATATGATTCAAACAGTTTTTAAGATTTTGTACTTAATTTTAATTGTAATTGGTATTACGCCAAGAATGTGGCGTATAAAACGAAAGTTACATACATTATCACCGCAAGATAAAGATCAGCTGGTGTATAAAACAACAAATTGGTTTGGCAAGAAGATGATTCGTGTAGTTGGATCAACAATACAAGTGAATGGACTGGAAAATGTACCACAAGATAAGCCAGTACTCGTTGTAAGTAATCATCAAAGTGACATGGATATTCCAGTTTTACTAGGGTATTTAAATAAACCAATTGGATTCGTTTCGAAAGCGGAAATTAAAAAATTTCCACTTGTATCAACGTGGATGGAAATGATGAATTGTGTATTTATGGATCGCAAGAATCGCCGTCAATCACTGCAAGCTATTAAAGATGGGATTGAACTGTTAAAACAAGGACATTCTATCGTTATTTTCCCAGAAGGAACTCGTAGTAAGGGTAATGAAATGGGAGAGTTTAAAGCTGGTAGTTTTCACCTTGCTGTAAAAGCAGGTGTAGCGATTTTACCTGTAACATTGGACGGAACATATAAGATGTTTGAAGAAAATGGCAATCGAATGAAGCCGGCGCATGCAACAATCACAATTTCGAAACCAATTACAGCAGAACAATATCAAAATATGGATAGTAAAGAATTAACAAAGTATACGCAAGATATCATTGCAAGTCAGCTAAAAAAGTGAGTAAAAAAGGGTCTCAGCTACAGTAAAAGCTGAGACCCTTTTTATGCTACTGGCAATACATAAAATAATACGCAGAAAAACATCATCGTGCTTCCACCTAATACAAAGACGTGCCAAATCGCATGATTAAATGGAAGTTTCTCCCACAGGAAGAAGATGGCACCGACAGAATATAAAATGCCGCCAATTAATAATAATGTGAAGCCGCTACCTGTTAAACTTTCATATAATGGCCGAATAGCAACGATGATAAGCCATCCCATAATGACATAAAATAAAGTTGATAGTTTAATAAAACGACGTACAAAAAAGATTTTAAAAATGATTCCTGCAATTGCTAGTGTCCATATAATTGCAAGTAATGTCCAGCCCAGCGGACCGCGCAGTGTAACGAGTAAAAACGGTGTATATGTGCCAGCAATTAATAAATAGATGGCAGAATGATCTAAAATAGTGAATAACTTTTCTACCTTTGGATGATGGATGCTATGTAATAGTGTTGAACATAAGTAAAGTAAAAACATGCTTACACCATATACAGTAAATCCTACAATTGCTGATGCAGTTCCGTACTTTGATGCGTGAATAATTAAAATGATTAACGCAGGGATACTTAAAATGGCACCGATACCATGCGTAATTGCGTTTGCGATTTCTTCTTTAACAAACTGAGTCATGCGAGTCATTTTTTGAGTCATGTTTCGACTCCTTTCTCGTGTATTCAAATGAGGAATATAGTTTCTTTCACCATATCATATACAAAGGGAATAGGAAATGAAAAATGTACGAAAATTATATTTTCAAATTTTTTTGGCAAAAGACAACGGATACGTTGACGTTTACAAACTTTTCTGACAAAATGAATTCAAGGGATAGTGGAACCATTCAATCTACTAATAAGGGGGATGGAATATGTTTTCCAATATTGGTTTTCCTGGCTTAATTTTAATTTTAGTAGCTGTGCTTATTTTATTCGGTCCTAAAAAGTTACCTGAAATTGGACGAGCGTTAGGGGAAACTTTAAAAGAATTTAAAAAGTCAACAAAAGAATTAACGGATGATGCTTTTCAAGATAAAGAACACAAATAGTATATGCATAATTTAGAAAAGATGTAAGGCGAGAATCTCTCTTGCATCTTTTTTATCGGATGAAAAAAGAGTGGTGAAAAAATGAATGATCGAGAAATGAGTATTATAGAGCATATTAGTGAACTGAGAAAGCGTTTAATTATTACAGTCCTATCATTTGTTTTTTTCTTAATCATAGGATTTGTATACGCAAAAGATATTTATTTTTTCCTTGTAAAAGATTTAACAATGAAGTTGACGGTTTTAGGGCCAAGTGATGTGTTATGGATCTTCTTTTCAATTGCTTCACTATTTGCGGTTGTTTGTACAATACCAATAGCTGCAATTCAATTATGGTCATTTGTAAAACCGGGTTTGCATCCAAAGGAACAAAAAATGACTTTAATATACATTCCAGTGCTATTTATTTTATTTATTGCTGGGTTATGCTTTGGATATTTTGTTGTAATGCCGTTTTTATTTCACTTTTTAACACAGCTTGGAAATGAAATGTTTAATACGATGTTTACAACGGAAAAATATTTTTATTTCGTACTAAATTTAACTGTACCTTTTGCAATTATATTTGAGTTACCTATTGTTTTTATGTTTTTAACAAGTATAGGTGTTTTAACACCGCAATTATTACAACGGATTAGGAGATATGCATATATAATATTGGTTATTATAGCCTCATGTATATCGCCACCAGATTTTTTATCTCATAGTTTGGTAGCAGTACCTCTTATATGTATTTATGAAATTAGTATTGCTTTGTCAAAAATTGTTTATAAACGAAAACAGAGTCTTGAAAATGATGTTAATTCGAAAAGTGCCTCCTTATGACGGGCACTTTTTATATTTCTTTGTTATACTATTTGTGTAAGCGTATACAATATAAAGAAGAAAAAAATAATGTTTCTCCAAAATTTAGACAAACTTTTTGTCTTTGTCGGTTTATACTAACATTATAAATCCAAAAAAAAGAGGATTGATATCGTGATTATGAAGAGTTTTTATTTTACTCATCCAACAGGAAAATGCGTAAAGGTGGTTGAAATCCCTGTGCTACAAACACAGCACCCATTAGCGTTTCAAATCCAGTCGCGTCTTCAGCTCTTTATTTCTAAAATTCAAAAACAAAAACAACCAAGGTTTTCGTACTCATTTCGGGAATATTTGCAGAATTGCTTAAAATGGAATGATTATTCAAATGTATATGAAACAAATACGTTAGAAAAAAATGCATAAGAAAAGGGCAGAGCAAAAGTGCTCTGCCCTTTTCTTTTTAGACATGAAAAACAAGAATTTCGTGGGAAAATTACCTTAAACTGTTGAAAGCAGAGGGAATACTAGTATAATAACAGGGAGAGCGTAGTGGAAAGGGAAGAAATAAAACATGCAAAAAATTAAAATTGTCACAGACTCAACGTCAGATTTATCACCAGATGTGATTGAGAAATATGATATTCATGTTATTCCATTATCAATTTTTGTGAACGGACAAACTTATTTAGATCGTGTAGATTTACAACCAGATGAGTTTATTGAAGAAATGGAAAAATCGGAAGAGTTGCCAAAAACATCTCAACCAGCAGTTGGTTCATTTGTAGAATTGTATGATCGTTTAGGTGAAGACGGTAGTGAAGTTCTTTCGATTCATTTAACAAATGGATTAAGTGGATCAGTTGCAACAGCAAGCAGTGCAGCAACAATGACAGATACAAAAGTAACGGTAGTGGATTCTTTATTTACTAGCCACGCTTTGGCTTATCAAGTAGTTGAAGCAGCGAAAATGGTACAAGAAGGTCGTTCTTTAGAAGAGATTTTAAAACGTATTGAAGAAGTTAGAAAAAACACACGTTTATTCGTTGTTGTTGATACGTTAGAAAACCTTGTGAAAGGCGGTCGTATCGGTAAAGGAAAAGCAATGCTCGGATCTTTATTAAATATTAAGCCGATTGCTAGTGTTGAAGACGGAGTCCTCAATCCGATTACTAAGGTACGTAGTCAAGGACAAGTCGTAAAAGCATTAGCGAAAATATTTGAAGAAGATATAGCTGGTAAAACAGTAAAAGCAGTTGCGATTCCACATGCAAAAGCATTACCGCTAGCGCAGAAAATAAAAGAAGCAGTTGAAAAGATTAGTGGGTTTACACAATCAGAAATCTTCTTTACAACACCTGTTATTAGTACACATACAGGCGCTGGCGCAATTGGATTCTCTTATTTTGCAGAATAGGAAAAAGCTACTTGATTATATTCAAGTAGCTTTTTTCGTGCAGGATACATACGAATCAAAAACATGTACTGATTTCAATTGACTAAGTATTAAAAAAGTATAAAAATACAAGAGGATACTATTTGCAAAGTAAGAAGGGGTGTTCAAATGAATAAAGACGAAGTAGTACTAATAATTGCGAAAAAAATGAAGTTGATTCGAACAGAATATAATTATACACAAGAAGACATGGCAGAGATTTTAGGTCTTTCCAAAAAGACACTTGTTCAAATTGAAAAAGAGCGCATCTTACCTTCGTGGACGACCGTTGTTGCGGTATGTGCACTGTTTCAAAACAGCGAAGTATTGCAGTCTGCATTTGGGGGATCTGTTCTTGAAGTTGTCCAAACAATCGCTCGCCATCAAATGGAATACAAAAAAGAAAAAACGATGGGTGGACATATATGGTGGAAGGAAATTGAGAAAAGAGGAGAGTTCTGTTTACAACAAAACATTGTTAGTCAACATTATCGAATTTTAGACGGCGAAAATTATAGATGGTTTAGCACATTTCATAAAGAAGAAGCAATTGAAAAATTAGTACGATTTAGTGAACAAGTGAAGTAAACTGTTCCCTCATAGTGTTTACCTTTGTTACAATAAAGTAAAACTTCGGTTAGTAGGAGAATGTTCCATACGATCTCATTAGTTGAGCTTTACTGCTTGTTAACATTGGGGTAGAGAAAATGTTATATTTTGAAAGAGAGAAGGGTGTTCTAGAGTGAAGAAATATCAAAAATGGATGGGTATTCTTACCGCTTTTTGTTTACTAGTCTTAGCTGGGTGCGGTTCAGGATCGAAACTTCGAAATCCGTTAAATTGGGATGTTGAAAGTTTTCAATACATAAATCAAAATGGTGAAAAATTTGGTACAAAAGATTTAAAAGGAAAAGTGTGGGTGGCAGATCTTGTATTTACAAACTGTCAAACAGTATGCCCGCCAATGACAGCGAATATGGCGAAGTTGCAAAAATTGGCGAAAGAAGAAAAACTAGATGTTCAATTTGTATCATTTAGTGTCGATCCAGAGAGAGATAATCCTGAAAAATTAAAAACGTTTGTGCAGAAATTTACTGATGATACGAAGAACTGGAATTTGTTAACGGGTTATTCGCAAAATGATATCAAAAAATTTGCGAAAGACAATTTTAAAGCGTTGGTTGATAAACCAGAAAGTACAGATCAAGTCATGCATAGCACAAGATTTTACTTAGTGGACCAAAACGGAAAAGTGATGAAGGAATACAGTGGTATGAATAATACACCATATGATGATATATTGCGTGATATTAGACGTTTAACGCAATAAGAAAAGGATGCGAATGAGCATCCTTTTCTTATTCAATCGATAAAATATCATGTTGCTGTGGAAGCTTTGGTGCACGAATTTCTAAAATGCCGTTTTGGTAAGAAGCTTTTGCTTGTTTTTTGTTAATGGGATACGGTAATTTTATAACGCGAGAAGCTTCTGACATTGTGCGTTCGCGGCGATAATAATTATAGGATTCGTTCATTTCTTCGCCTAAAACATCTTCTTTTACAGTAATTTGTAAGTATTCACCTTGTATTTCAACTTGAATCTGTTGTTTTTGAACACCAGGAAGTTCAGCTTTTATAACAAGGTCCTTTTCCACTTCAAATAAATCAACTGGAAATGTTACTAAACGGTTTCCTTTTTGGAAAAAATGGTTCATATCAGTAATAACATCACGAAGCGGAGTCTGTTCGAAAAAGTCATCAATTTGTTTTAAGTAACTTCGAAATTGTGGACGTGAAGGTTTTTTTTCATCACTCATAATTTCTCCTCCTAAAGATAAATCTGAAATATCATATGACAAAAAAGCCTAAGTGTGAGTATGTTTTTTCAGCTAAGTAAGAAATGGAAGGTTAATGAAGATAAGAATAGAACCGCTTTATATATAAAGTGAAACTTTAATCAGTGGGGGTTTTCTTCATCCCCCACTGATTATCAGCCCTCACCAATCGGGCTTTTACGGGCAGTTTATCTCCCACCTAACTTCTTAAGAAAAGCGGAAGCGGCTCGCTCAGAATCGCAGGACGCCCACGCACAGGGCGGAGAGGCGCTTTTTACCTCGTCCGAGGGGGAGAAACGACCGGAGATTCTAGCCACTGGAACTGGACAATGCTTTCGCCGAATTTTGAGGTGGGAGTATTACTGCCCACAAATAGCGGGATAAATACAAAATGAAAAACGACAGAAAACATCTTTTCTTTTTAGAGGAATGAGAGAATCTGACCATATATAGAAGCGATCCAGGCCTTCTCCTGCTAAATGAAAGGGGAAATATGAGAAAATTATGTTTTGTTATGCATAGCAGTGACGTATATGTTGAAAAAACAAGGTGGATTTATGTACTTTTTGTCGCCATATTGCTATGATTATGCTAGTATAGATAGGGTTGATATAGTAGTATAGAAAAAGAATGAAAACCGAAAGAGGGTAAGAAAGTATGTGTGGTTTTGTAGGATGTTTATGTGAAAACCCTAGAGGGTTTTCGGCAGAAGAAAAACATCAATTTGAAAATATGAATACGATTATCTTTCACCGTGGTCCAGACGATGAAGGGTACTTCCGTGATGAACACGTACAATTTGGCTTCCGCCGTTTAAGTATTATTGACTTAGAGGCAGGACATCAGCCGTTAACGTATGAAAATGATCGTTATGTAATTATTTTTAATGGTGAAATTTATAACTATGTAGAGCTTCGCGAAATGCTTCTTGAAAAAGGTGCAACATTTGCGACACAATCTGATACAGAAGTAATCATTGCATTATATGCTCATATGAAAGAAAAATGTGTAGATTACCTTCGTGGTATGTTTGCATTTATGATTTGGGATCGCGAAGAGAAAAAACTTTTCGGTGCGCGTGATCATTTCGGTATTAAACCGCTTTATGTTGCGCAGCACGAGGATACAACATTCTTTGCATCTGAAAAGAAAAGTATCTTACATGTGATGGAAGATAAAGGGGTAAACCCAGCTTCTCTGCAACACTACTTTACGTATCAATATGCTCCTGAGCCTGAAACGTTAACAGTTGATATTAACAAAATTGAGCCAGGTCACTACTTTATAAAAGAACTAGGTAAAAAGATGGAAATCCGTCGTTATTGGCAACCATATTTCAATGCATCTGATGCGACGAAAGAAGAGCATATTCAGGCCATTCGTGATGTATTATACGATTCTGTGAAAATGCATATGCGCAGTGATGTACCAGTAGGTTCATTTTTATCTGGTGGTATCGACTCATCGATTATCGCGTCTATCGCAAAAGAAATGAATCCAAATTTATTAACCTTCTCTGTAGGCTTTGAACGTCGTGGTTTTAGTGAGGTTGACGTAGCGAAAGAAACAGCGGAAAAATTAGGTGTAAAAAACTATAGCGTATTCGTAACACCACAAGAATTCATGAATGAATTCCCAAAAATTATGTGGCACATGGATGATCCATTAGCGGATCCAGCAGCTGTACCGTTGTACTTCGTTGCAAAAGAAGCGCGTAAACATGTAACAGTTGTTCTTTCTGGTGAAGGTTCAGACGAGCTGTTTGGCGGATATAACATTTATCGTGAACCAAACTCTTTAAAAATGTTCTCATACATCCCTAGCCCAGGAAAACGCGTATTAAAAGCGTTAAGTGGTGCATTAAAAGAAGGATTCAAAGGGAAAAGCTTCTTAGAGCGCGGATGTACATCGATTGAAGAGCGTTACTATGGAAATGCGAAAATCTTCCGTGAAGAAGAAAAAGCAGCACTTATGAAGCACTACAATGAGAGTGTGAATTACATGGATATCACGAAGCCGTTGTATGATGATATCAAGAACTATGACGATGTAAGTAAAATGCAATACATCGATATGTTCACATGGCTGCGCGGTGACATTTTATTAAAAGCTGATAAAATGACAATGGCACATTCATTAGAACTTCGTGTACCATTTTTAGATAAAGAAGTATTTGATGTTGCCTCTAAAATCCCAACAGAATTAAAGATTGCAAATGGTACAACAAAAGCGATTTTACGTGAAGCAGTACGCGGTATTGTACCGGATCACGTATTAGATCGTAAGAAGTTAGGCTTCCCAGTACCGATCCGTCACTGGTTAAAAGATGAAATGCATGATTGGGCTGTAAATATCATTAAAGAAAGCAAAACAGAGCATTTAATCGATAAGCAGTACGTATTAGACTTGTTAGAAGCACATTGTGCAGATAAAGGCGATTATAGCCGTAAAATTTGGACAGTACTTGCATTTATGGTATGGCATCAAATTTTTGTTGAGCATAAATATGATACAAATGCGTTCCACGAAGAAACAAAGCGCGCTTATAGCTTAGTATAAAGAGAAAACCTTAAGATAGCATTGCTATCTTAAGGTTTTTTTCATAAATACTTGTCCTGTTTGATACAATAATAAGGAGTGAAATAAATATGTTAACGTTTGAAAAAGTAACAGACGAAACAAAAGTAGTAGTAGAAGAAATGTTTTCTTCTCATGATCTACCAGTTCAAGATGTAGCGTATTGTATGAAAGCAGATGATACATATATAGGTATTGTTGACTACACTGTGAAACAAGAGAAAGCGATATTAGCGTATCTTCTTATTCATCACGATTATGAGGGATACGGATATGGAACAAATGCTTATTATACGTTTGAGGAGATAGTAAAAAAAGAGCATGTGAAAGAGATTCAAATTACATTTATAAATAAAAATGAAAGAATAGAATCATTTTTTGAACAACTTGGTTTTCAAAAAAGTAATCATGTTTACATAAAGAAAGTGTAATGGGGGAGACGGAGAAATGGAAATTCGCAGCGCATATAAAGAAGACGTAAAATCTATTTTACATATATATAATGATGCAATTATCCATACAACCGCTACATTTGATTTACAAGAGAAGACATTAGTAGAAATGAATATGTGGTTTGATGCGCATAATGAAATGTATCCCGTCATCGTTGCTGAAGACGATGGTACTGTACTTGGGTATTGCTCTTTATCACCATTTCGCGAAAAAGAGGCATATAAGCAAACAGTAGAAATTTCAGTTTATGTGGAAAAACAAGCGCGCGGGAAAGGTGCAGCGAAGAAATTGATAGGACGCATACTTCAATTGGCAGAAGAGGCAGCACATCATACTATTATTGCCGGGATTACGAAGGGAAACGATATAAGTGTGAAGCTACATGAACAGATGGGATTTACATATGTAGGATGTTTTCAAGAAGTAGGTTATAAGTTTGATGAGTGGCAAGATGTGTTGTTTTATCAGTACATTATAAAGTAAGGTGGGAAGTGTATGGGGATGACACTAGCACTTATTGTAATTCTTGGCTGCTTTTTATTTGCAGAGCTCTTTCAATTCTTTATAAGAAATATATTAAGTAAGAGACGTACACCATATGAACTGCAGTATTTCCCTTTATTTTTAATGTTATTTTTTATGCTATATATTTTGCAAAAAATCACTCTTTTTCCACCAACGATTGCAATTTTCTTGAAATTAGGTTTGCTCTATAGCTACATCGGAATGGGAATCCTATGTTGTTTATTTTGTTTGAGATATGTCCACTATCAAACTTATATTTTGCTTTTAAATTGGTTGAAGCGAGATGATGGAAACCGTCTTTCATAAAGTAGGACGAGTACAATAATATGTACTTTAGAATGAAGGGCAAAGAAAGAGGTTGAGTGATGAAACTCGTTATTGATGCAGGAGATGGTGGACATATAGTTAGATTAGTCCTACATGAAGGCATTGAAAAAAGTGATTACTTTGAAAAAATAACGGCATTTTATCAGTATGTAGAAAATGGAAAGGAGTTCATCGTCTGTATATAGTAGGTGGTGAACTCCTTTTTCTTATTCAGTGGATTTTTCCTATATGGATTCTTTTTTCACCTTAATTTTGCCAAATAACGCGAAACGTTAAAATACCTAGGTTCTTTTGTATTCTACAAGGAATGCTAGGTGTTTTTCTTGAGATTTTCCATCACGGCAATTGCTTGAGAGAATAACGTCTTCTTGTATTCGTTCGTAGTATGTGGCGTTGTTTTCTGTGAAATTTTTGTTTCCATCTTTGGCTGTAAGAGTGAATTGAACGTACAATTAGAGGAGAAAATGCTCCGCTGAAATTATTATATCCTTCCAAAAATCCCAAGTTATTTCCCCCTTTTTGCGGAAGATAAAAAATGAGAATAAGCAGTTTACGTCTAATATTTTATGTTTTTATATACAATATGAGCAAGTCCTTTTGGAAAATCTAGTTTCTTTCGGCATGGCTTCAAATGGGGATGATTTATATATCGCGTTTCCAAGAACAATAAATAGAGAGAATATTTTGTTGTGTAAAAAGATTGAAAATTTCTTCTTTTAAGATAATTTGAGTTGTACAATAGAAGTATCTTTATCAAGAGGAGGGGAAATGGTATGAAAAGTAATCATAAAGATTGGATTTTATTTAATGGAAGCATTGTGAATACGAAAGATAAAGAACCAATGATTTCATTAGAAGAGCGAGGATTACAGTTTGGAGATGGAGTATATGAAGTATTTCGTTTATATGATGGGAAACCTCATTTATTGGATCTCCATTTAGATCGTTTTTTCCAATCTATGAATACAATTGAATTAGACCCACCCTTTACAAAAGAAGAACTTATGTATCAATTGCAGCAATTGGTTGAGAAAAATCAATTTCAAGAGGATGGAAATGTATATATCCAAATTTCAAGAGGTGTACAGCCTAGAAACCACTTGTTCGAGTCCAATCTACAGCCTACATATTATGCAAATATCGTACCATTTCCAAGGCCAAATACTTTGATGGAAAACGGAATTACAGCAACAGTTGCTGAGGATATACGTTGGCATTATTGTCATATAAAATCGCTTAATTTACTTCCTAATATTATGATTAAAAATAAAATTGCTAAAGAAGGTTACTACGAAGCGATTTTAGTTCGTAATGGCATTGTAACAGAAGGGTGTCATTCTAATTTCTTTATTGTTAAAAACGGAACTCTGATTACACACCCTGCAAACCAATATATTTTGTATGGAATTACACGTCATCATGTCATTTCCTTAGCAAAGAAGTTAAACATTCCTGTTGAAGAACGACAATTTTCTCTTCAAGAAGTATATGGTGCGGATGAGTGTTTCTTTACAGCTACACCTATTGAAATTGTACCAGTGAAGCAAATTGGAGAAGAGTGGTATCAAACGGGAGACCAACCAATTATAAGAAAGTTGCAGGCGGCGTATAAAGAAAGTATTTATATTATGAATACAAAGTAAAACTATGCTTTATTCAGCGTTAGAAGTGAAGAAATACATGAAAAGCTGGAACGTGTCCAGCTTTTTTTGTTATATGATATAATCAGACTGGTAGAGATTTTGAAAATGTTATAAAAGGGGATTTTAAATTATATGGATTATCAAGCATTTAAAGATATTATTCATGGACGCCGCAGCGTTCGTAAATTTACAGAGCAAGATGTTTCTGTGGAAGATATTGAAGAAATTATCGATTGTGCGAGATATGCACCGAGTGATACAAATTCGCAAACGTGGGAATTTGTCGTTATTATGAATCGTGACAAAATTAAAGACATAGAAGAAATGACATGGAATGCACTACATAAGCGAGCAGAAGAAGCAGCACAAAAAGGAGAGGAAAAAGCGGGGAAATTATTGACTCGCTCTTTTGGAACATATGCAACAGCATTTTCGGATGCACCGGTTTTAATCATTTGTTTAGCAACCCCATATCAGTCTAAGTTTCGGGAAAAGATTTTTGATCCGATTGAGTTTGTTCCAGAGTCTGTTTGGGAAGAAGAAGGCATCAAAAGTAGTTGCTTAGCCTCGCAAAACTTAATGCTTGCGGCTCATGCCAGGGGCCTCGGTACATGCCCGATGACGGGACCAGTGTTATTAGCACAGAACGAGCTAAGAGATTATTTAGAAATTGGATCTGATAAACAAATCAATATGGTGATTGCATTAGGACATCCGAAAGAACAACCGAAAAAACTAGCTCGAAAAGAAGTTGCGGAAATTACGAAGTTTATCCGATAAGGTGAAACTTTTATTGATAAGAAGAAGCGTTGAAATAATCTTAGCTGGAAGAGCTAAGATTATTTTTGTGTAGAAATGAAAGAAATACAAGAGTTGAGAAGAATGCTAAAAAGGATTTACTAAAAATTTCTTGATGAAATAATGATGAAAATAGGGGGATAAGTGTGGTACAGTTAGATGTGTAAGTAAGATGCTTTGTTTACGAAAGTACTCTAAATAGATGTATATATTAAAAAAATATTTTTATATAATAAATTAGACATTAAGATACAGGGGGAATGGATTTTGAAAAAATTCATAATCACTGGATTATCTGTTATGTTGTTAGTGGGCTGCGGAGTAACAAAAGAAAAGAATGTGAAGAAAGAAACGCAACAAGAACAAACAGTTAATGCGCAGCAAGAAAGCAAGTACTCATTTCCTGAAGGAGTAACTTCAGTTGGTGAAGGAAAAGTGAAAGTTATTACACCTGATGGTACATCAGAAAATGGGAATGTACCTGTCGTATTTATTAAAAAAGATACGATTATTCAACAAGTAGAAATCGAACTTGCAAATTTCCAGGGGGATAAACAAACATTTGTATACGTTGATAAACGATTTGAAGAAACGCATCAAGCAAATGAACTAACCCAAACGACAATCGCATTAAAAAAAGAAACACTACAACCAGGTATTCATACCGTAACAGTAATCCAGTATGAAAATAATGATTCAAATGGAAAAGTAATTAACTTTGCCGAGGCGAAGTTTGAAAATAAACCAGCACTGTAAGAAGAAATCTGCTTTATAAGCAGGTTTCTTTTGTTTTTATAGGGATTTTCACTATACATGTCGAATTTATCATAACGTGTCAAAATAACGCGTTTTCTATTGTTTACTATGAAACGAAAGGAATGGAAAAGATGAAACGAGCACTTATTAACATTGATTATACATATGATTTCGTAGCGGAAGCTGGAGCTTTAACATGCGGAAGACCAGGACAAGTAATAGAAAATGTTGGAGAGGCGATCCAGGATTTTGGAGTTGAACTCGTTGGAAGTTATATTGATTTGGGGAGTCTGTAAAAACAGTTAGTAAATGTGGCTGAATGTATAAAAAGTATTGAAAGAATATATTTAAAATCTATTCGATAATGGGAGATGAACAAATATGGGAAAAGAAGCTTTATTAATTGTAGATATGAGTAATGATTTTGTGGCGGATAATGGTACTTTGACTGCTGGTAAACCAGCACAGGAAATTGTACCGTATATTAAAGAATTAGCAACTCGATTTTTAGAGGAGGGAAATATTGTTGTAGTTACAATGGATGCACACCAAGCTGATGATCCGCACTTTAAGTTATGGACACCACATAATATTGTGAATACAGAAGGACAACAATTATACGGCGAATTATACGAATGGCATCAAGAAAATAGTAGAAATCAAAATTTAATTTATGTCCCAAAAACAAATTATAATGCTTTCTTTCAAACAGATTTGGCTACCACTTTAAAAAAATTAGGAGTTGAAAAAGTTCATACTGTCGGAGTTTGTACGGATATTTGTGATTTTTTGACAATAGCTGGAGCAGATGCAGAAGGCTTCAAAACGGCAATACACAAACGAGGCGTAGCAACATTTACTGATCTTGGAGAAATAATGATTAATCATATGCAGCTTTGTTTTCATACTGAAATCATTGAATAAAAATTGCATATCAGTTATATGCCAGTTTCAGGACGTGAGAAGTCTTGGGAATCTGAAAATGCAAAGGAACTCGTTTGGAAAAATATCATGTCATTGTGTAATGATTTTTTAGACGCTGAGTATGACGTTATAATTGATTGGGTCGCATTTTGGGATGATGTTATGAGTACACGACACATTGGATTAAACAAGGGATAGTAGTGTGTTATGTCATTTTGTGGGCAGACCAGAAAATTCATTTGAAACGTGATCTTCAAAGACCAACTGATGCACAAATGAGGGAAAGAGTCATAATTCTTCGGAACGAGTTTCTGCAGTCTGATACTCTTTCTTATTTTTTTATTGATAATACATCAGTTAATCTAGAAAAAATAATCTAGCATATTCAAGAGAAGGGTCAGTTTTTACTAGTTTAATATTGGTAAAGCGGGAGGAGAATAATGAGAATTGCTACTTTTAATATTTGGAATAATCAAACTTTGTGGGGTGAACGGCTAGCGGCAATCTGTGAAGTAATCAAAAATGTTAATCCTGAGGTTCTTGCTATTCAGGAAGTCAGGAGCACTATTGATGGTGAAAAAGGGATAAATGTTGCACAACACATTGCGAATCAAACAGGTTATCCATTTTGTATTTTCAAAGAATATCCAGATTCTCCAGATGAAGGACTTGCATTTTTAAGTAAAATCCCAATTTGTACTGAAGATGTTATTTGGAACAAAAATACTAAAGAATCAAATTACTGTGCCATTAGAATCACTTTCAAATATGGAAATTATGAATTTGGCATAACAAATGTTCATTTGAATTGGAAATCCACTTTCATAAGAAATGAACAAATTAGAGCAGTACATGATTGGATTTTTACAGAAAATAAGGCTAGAACATGCGAAATTCTTTGTGGGGATTTTAATGACGACCCTTATTCGAGTATTCACCAATACCTAACTGATAATTACTGGATAGATGTAGCGCAGTTTAAAGAAGAACACAATGATATTAAACCTCAACCAACTCTAGACTTTATAAATAATTTAAACATAAAAAATGAATCAAGTTTAAAATTACAAGCTCGATATGATTGGATTTTAATTAACAAAAATAATAAATTGAATATTTCATCCATAGACAACGTGGAAGTCTTTGGGGATTATCCAGTTACTAAAGAAGCGATATTACCGAGTGATCATTATGGGGTGCTGATGGATATCACATAGATGTATGTTTAATATAAATAACTAAAGAAGAAAACTAAAAGCATATTTTCTCCTTAAATTGGAGAAAATGATATTTTATAAATATCTTAAAATAGATTTTTATATTAAAACGCTGGTAGTATTTCAAAACTTCTTAACGTTTATTAGCAATACATTAAAACTTATTAATTATGTACTATTGTGATTATGCACATGGTAAATTCAAAGATAATGTACAGACATTTGTGTGTTACATACAGCAATTGATGCCTATAATAAAGGATTCCGCATTGTCGTGTATGAAAAAGCAGTTGCATCATTAAATGAACAAGGGCATCAGTTTGCCCTGCAGCATGTAAAATCTTGTTTACAAGCCGAAGTGAAGTAGGAAGAAAAGACCGCCAGAAAAATAGGGATTCTGGCGGTTTCGTTATTTTCTTGCAATTATACAAATTGACCCTCTATACTCATGAAATACTACGTTGCTAAATCCAGTTTCTCTTAGTAAATTTTCTATATCCTCTTTTGTTTTGAATTCTTTCATATGATAATTTATTTTATATAGCTCAGCTGTGATAATAAAATAGCCATTTGATTTGAGGACTCGAAATACTTCTTTTACATCATTCTCTAAATTTGGCCAAAAATAATGTGTTTGAAAAGCAGTAATAATATCAAAAAAGTCATTTAAAAAAGGTATAGCCGATACGCTTGCTTGTTTTATAAGCACTTTTCCTGAATCCACATCTTTTTTATTCGTTTTGATAGAGTTTTCTACGGCTTGTTTGGAATAATCTATACCATATATTTTTCCATCCGGATTCATTTTAGAGAGGGTATGTATTGTTTTTCCACCGCCGCACCCTATATCAAGCATGATTGCACGCTCACTAATTTTCACCTTACTTAAAGCCCATTTTGTCATACTAGTATGGGCGACATTCATGATGCATAACATAGATGAGCCGACAAAACCTTGTGGATTTTTAGCTTGTTTAATTAATTTATTCAAAACACTCAATTTTTTATCACCTTTCTTTTTTATTTTAATGTAAAAAATTGTTTCTTTTAGAACTTCTTTCTGTATATTTTTCTTTATCCTCTTTTCGAATTCCTTTCTTATGGAAGAGGGAGATAGAAAATAGTAAAGTCGACTTTGAAAAGGATATGTTAACAATTTAAGCGACGCAAAATGATGAAATAGAAGAAAAAAATGAAAGTGGCACATATATTCGAAAAGATACAGGATCGGTTATTCGCTGGCAATAAGATTCCTAGAAAAAGAGAGATGCAGACATTCGAACAATTATATATGTCCATTTTAATTTTTCGACATCTTTGTCTAGCTCTGCCTCCTAGGCCCTCATGTCTAAGGTTCTTCCACACAAGAAGGTAAAAAACACCTTCTGTGTGAAAGAACCTTAGCCAACGAGCCTAAACAGTCGGCTCCGCTTTTCTTTATAAGTCGTTGCTATGCAGAATACAATATGATCAGTACTCGCTTGCTCCTTTTGTTTTAAACCTTGCATGTGGCAGAAAAAGGCCCTGACCGCTTCTATGCATGGCCAGATGCTCTCGCTTGCCTAAAAAGAAAGAGGGTTTTTATGTCGATTTTTTCATTTGTATGTATATAGTGATATAAGTTTTGTTTCATTTGTAGTATTTAGAAATTTCTTAATGTTATAATAGGAAATGGTGATGAACATGAGTGAAAATGAAAAACAAATGCATCGATTGCAAGCGTTAAAAGAAATTGCGGAGTTATTAAATGAAGCGACTGATTTGCAGCAAATGTTAGAGAAAGTCCTGCATACGCTCTTGCAAGTCATGAATTTACAAACAGGATGGATTTTTTTTATTGATGAAAAAGGAACGCATCAAATGCTCGTTGATACAAATTTACCACCAGCACTTACATGGGAAGAAAAGAAACCAATGTGCGAAGGTGATTGTTGGTGTATTGATCGATTTGTTGCGGGGCGTTTGCAAAAAGCAACAAATATTATTGAATGTAAGCGTATAGAAGATGCGATTGAATATGAATGGGGAGAAACAGAGAGTATTACGCATCATGCGACGATTCCACTTCAGGCAGGAGGGGAGAGGTTTGGATTATTAAATGTTGCTTCTCCTCATAAAACGCACTTTGCAGAAGAAGAATTAGCTTTATTAGAAGCGATTGCTTTTCAAATTGGGACAACGATTCAACGGATTAGGCTAGTTGAGAAGGAACGGAAATATGTAGTCGTTGCAGAAAGAAATCGCCTAGCACGTGATTTACATGATTCTGTTAAACAGCTTCTTTTTTCAATTATGTTAACAGCTAGAGGAACAATGGATATGACGAAGAATACAGAGTTAAAGGAGATGTTAACGTATATAGGAGAGTTATCACAAGAGGCACTGCAAGAGATGACATTATTAATTTGGCAGTTACGGCCTGAGGGCTTAGAAAAAGGTCTTGCTGAAGCAATTCGAAATTATGGAAAGCTCCTTGGTATTCATGTAATTATGCGAATTGATGGAGTTATTTCGATAGACGATGAAATAGAAGAAATGTTATGGCGTGTTAGTCAAGAAGCACTTCATAATTGTAAAAAACATGCTTCTTGCGAAAACGTATTTGTACATTTAAAAATAGAAAATAATATATTGAAGTTCCAAATTGAGGATAACGGAATAGGGTTTATGAAAGAAAAAGTAAGAGATTCTGCGCTTGGTTTAAAAAGTATGAAGGAACGCATTGAGTTGTTGAAAGGAAAGTTTCATATTCAAACGAAACTAGGTGAAGGAACGAAGATTGAGATTCAGTTACCAGTATAAAGGGGAGACATGTATTGAAAATTAAATTACTGCTTGTAGAAGATCATCATATTGTCCGAAGGGGACTTGTTTTCTTTTTAAAGACAAAAGAAGAATTTGACATTATTGGTGAAGTGGGAGATGGAGAAGAGGCATTACAATTTATTCAAACAGAACGACCTGATGTTATATTAATGGATGTGTCGATGCCGAAAATGGACGGAATTGAAGCAACGAAGCGTATAAAACAATATGACTCATCTATTAAAATACTAATGTTAAGCAGTTTTTCAGAACAAGATTATGTTCTTCCAGCAATAGAAGCAGGTGCAGATGGATATCAATTAAAAGAAGTACAGCCGGATCAACTTGTAGCTTCTATTATTGCGGTTTATCAAGGAAATGCGAATTTTCATCCAAAAGTAACGCCTACTTTATTAGGGCGCCCTGCGGCAATGGAGATCAAGCAAGATCATTTATCTATGTTAACGAAGCGAGAAAAAGAAGTGCTGCGAGAAATCGCCAAAGGAAGAAGTAATAAAGAAATTGCAGTAGAGCTACATATTACAGAACAAACTGTGAAAACACACGTTTCAAATGTCTTAGCTAAATTACATGTAGATGATCGAACGCAAGCGGCTTTGTATGCGGTGAAGCATGGTGTTGTATAGGAAGAGTAATGACAGAAACTCATACGAAAGTATGAGTTTCTGTTTTGTTTTTTCATACTATTTTCTCAAGCGGCTTCCGTCTTTCTTACGGTTTATAAGAGGGAATTTTCTGATAAGATAAATATAGAAATTCAAACAAGGGAGAGAAATAATCATGAAACTAGTTGTTATTAACGGTACACCACGTAAATTTGGTAAAACTCGCGTCATTGCACAGCATATTGCACAAACTTATAACGGAGAATTATATGATTTAGCTGTTGAAGCGCTTCCATTATATAACGGAGAAAATTCTCAATATGAATTACAAGCAGTAGCAAAATTAAAGAAACTTGTAAAAGAAGCAGATGGTGTTGTACTATGCACACCGGAATATCATAATGCGATGAGCGGTGCATTAAAAAATGCATTTGATTTTCTTGGAAGCAGCGAGTTCATGCATAAGCCAGTTAGCCTTCTTGCAGTTGCAGGCGGTGGTAAGGGTGGTATAAATGCTTTAAATAGTATGCGTCTCGTGGCAAGAGGAGTATATGCGAATGTGATTCCGAAACAAGTTGTTATTGATAGTCTTCATGTACAAAACGGAGAATTAGGGGAAGATGCGAAACCGCTAATTGCGGATTTGTTAAGAGAATTGAGAGGATACATGAGCATTTTTCCAGAACTGAAAAAACAGTTAGGAGCTGATTAATATGTCATCTCTTTACCGTGATTCGCGGTTGTACTTTATTCTTGGAGCCAATAGCTTATCGGCAATTGGCTCTGGGATTACGATGATTACGATTTCGTGGCTGCTTGTAACGGCGCCAGGCGGCAATACAATGTTCGGATATATTTCGATTATGTCTACACTTGTTATGTTTTTGTGTACACCGTTTATCGGACATTGTATTGATCGTTTTTCTCGTAAAACGTTACTTTTAGTGAATGAAGCTATTGGAGCAATCGCTGCTTTAGCTATGGTATGTTGGGGATTTACAGGTCACTCCTATGAAACAATCCATTACATTGTGCTGTATATAACAGGTTCATTTTATTATTTAGTGTTTTATCCGAACATTTTCGCATTTAACCAAGAAGTGTTTGCACCGGAGCATTATAAATCATTAAGTGGAACGATGGAAATACAGGGACAATTAACACAAGTCATCGCAGGTGCTGTTGCAAGTCTTATGATTGCAATTGTCGATGTGAAATGGATTTTATTGATCAATATGATATCTTATGTAGGAGCATTTATTTTATTATCGTTTATTCCGTATACAAAACAGAGAACAAAAGTGGGAAAACAGCCATTCGTAAAACAAATTTTTGAAGGTGTTCATTTTATGAAGCAAAGAAAGCGATTATTTTGGTTTTTATTTGCGACATATATGCCGTTTATCGGTGTGATGATGACAAATTATTTAATGCCTGTATATATTTCAGACGTACTAAAGGCAAATGGATCGGTATATGGTACAGAAGGAATGATGTACGGTATTGGTGCGATGCTTGCGGGAATTGGCATTCCAATTCTTATGAAATATGTAAAAACAGAAGTGTCTATTGTATTCACGATGCTCATATATACAATTTCAATTACCGTAATGATCATACAACCATCCGTTTACTTATTATACGGCCTTGCTATTTTTAAGGCGATGGGAAATGCAGGAACACGTGTTGCGCGAAGTGTGCTTATGATGGAAGAGGTTCCAAATGAAATAATTGGGCGTGTTGATAGTCTATTTCGATTTGTTGGTACAGGTGTACGAGTTATTCTTCTTATTGCCTTTACAACGTTTGTGTCTCAAATCGGTGTCATGGTGCCGTTTTATGCACTGAGCCTATTATTAATTAGCGCAACATGTATTGCGTTTTTATATGTGAAAATGCAGCGGCAAGAACGAATTCATATTACCAATAAAACGGTTGTATAGCAGCAAATCTAATACGCATCCTATAGATATAACATTTTAAAAAAGGTGTGAAATGATATGGGAAAAACAAAAGCACTAGGTTCAGCGAAGCATAAAGGCAATCAAACGCAAGATCATACTTCTTCAAAGAAAGCACGCAATGCTCAAAATGCAGGACAACGTCAAGGATAGGGAAAATAGCGAGGGTTGTCTCCTCGCTATTTTTTGAAATGAAATAAGTGTAGGGAAAACACTTCTGCATAATTCCTTTTTTTCATATAATGAAAAGAAAGGGAGAGAACTGCGATGAAGAAATGGTTTTTATTATTACTGATGTTACTGCCGCCATTGTATATTGTGTATATAACATACCGCATGAAAAAAATTGCCAATGAGAAAGTAAGTCATACAGCACCTTATGTTTTAGTTTTAGGGGCAAAATTATTTGGAGATAAACCCTCCTTGTCACTACAAAATCGATTAGATGTAGCACTAAGTTATTTACGCTCACATCCAGAGGCAAAAGTAGTTGTATCTGGTGGACAAGGAGACGATGAGGATATTTCAGAGGCACTTAGTATGGGCCGTTATTTAATAAGAAACGGTATTGGAAAAGAAAGAATTTTACTTGAAGATCGTTCTACAAGTACATATGAAAATATAAAGTTTTCTATGGATTTATATCATATAAAGCATGCGGTTGTAGTAAGTAACACCTATCATTTATACCGAACAAAAATTATTGCAGATCGCTTAGGGATAAAGATGGAAGCACTTGCTGCACCGACACCAAAGCGTTCGAGAAAAAAGGCATATATACGTGAGTATGCAGCGATTATAAAGACGGTTTTCATGGATTATTAGAGCTCAAAATAGAGCTCTTTTTCATTTTGAAAAGACAAATCATTTGAAAATAGCTCGGATTTCCGTGAGAATAGAGGAAAGAATGAAAAAGGAGTTGTATTTGTGATTCGATTTGAACACGTTTCAAAAACGTTTGATGATAAAACGAAGGCTGTAAATTCCTTGCAGCTAGAGATTCGTAAAGGAGAATTTTTTGTTTTGATTGGCCCGAGTGGATGTGGAAAAACAACGACAATGAAAATGATCAATAGATTGATTGAAACAACAGAAGGTTCAATTTTTATTGATGGGAAAAACATTCGGGATTATAACATTCATGAATTACGATGGGATATTGGATATGTATTGCAACAAATTGCACTATTTCCACATATGACAATTGCAGAAAACATTGCGGTTGTACCAGAAATGCGAAAATGGAGTAAAGAGAAAATTCAAAAGCGTGTGGATGAATTATTAGAAATGGTTGGTTTAGATCCTGATATATACAGGGGACGTATGCCAGACGAATTATCTGGTGGTCAAAAGCAACGCGTTGGTGTTGTACGGGCACTTGCTGCCAATCCGAAAATTGTTTTAATGGATGAACCGTTTAGTGCGCTTGACCCTTTAAGCCGTGAGCAGCTGCAGCGTGATTTAGTGGATTTGCAAAAAAAGATTCAAAAAACAATTGTTTTCGTAACTCATGATATGCAAGAAGCGTTAGCGCTTGGTGATCGTATTTGTATAATGAAAGATGGAAAAGTTGTCCAACTTGATACACCAGAAGTAATTATACAAAATCCCGCAAATAAATTTGTAGAAGAATTTATTGGGAGACCACGATTATCCTGGTATGATCATAGAAAAGTAGAAGATATAGTATCGATATTAGCACAAGAAGGAAAACAAGGTGATGGTTATCCACTTTCGACTAAAGTTTCCCTACATGATGCTTTACTTCGTTTAGAACAAGAAAAAGAAATACCGATCGAAGAAAACGGTATATATATCGGTACATTAACAAGTCAACATATCGTTCAATACATAGTAGAGCAAATGAAAGTGAGGGCATAGAAAGTGACAACCTTTTTACAAACAATGCAAGAGCGTAAACAAGAACTGTTAAGTGCCCTTTTAGAACATTTGCAAATTTCGTTGATTGCCTTATTTTTTGCAATTCTTATCGCAGTTCCGCTTGGGATTTTGTTAACAAGAAAAGAGCGTATTGCTGAATGGGTAATTGGTACTTCTGCTGTGATGCAAACGATTCCTTCTTTGGCACTTCTTGGGTTACTAATTCCGTTAGTTGGTATCGGAAAGGTTCCAGCTATAATTGCCCTTGTGATTTATGCTCTGCTTCCTATTTTAAGAAATACATATACGGGGATTCGTGAATTAGATCCATCGCTTATTGAGGCAGCAAAAGCGATGGGGATGAACAATTGGAGACGATTATGGAAGGTAGAAATCCCACTTGCTTGGCCTATTATTATGGCAGGAATTCGGACGGCAATGGTATTAATTGTTGGTACAGCGACATTAGCTGCTTTAATTGGAGCAGGGGGCTTAGGAAAGCTTATTCTGCTTGGAATTGATCGGAATGACCATGCCCTTATTTTGTTAGGTGCTATTCCAGCTGCATTATTAGCATTATTTTTTGATGGTGTGCTACGCATGACCTTGCATGTAAGACGTTCACCAAGGCGAACGATTGTTGCAATTGCCGTTGTAGTTGGAATCATCATCGCACCATTTCTTTGGAGTACACAAAAGAAAGATATTATAATTGCTGGTAAGCTTGGTTCAGAACCGGAAATTTTAATTCAGATGTATAAACAATTAATCGAACAGGATACCGATTTAAAAGTAGAGGTAAAACCAGGATTCGGAAAAACATCTTTTGTATTTGAAGCGTTAAAATCTAAAGAAATCGATATTTATCCTGAATTTTCAGGAACGGCTTTATCGACTTTCGTAAAG
The DNA here is from genome assembly GCF_022663535.1 of Bacillus cereus group sp. BfR-BA-01380. Classification (GTDB taxonomy): domain Bacteria; phylum Bacillota; class Bacilli; order Bacillales; family Bacillaceae_G; genus Bacillus_A; species Bacillus_A cereus_BB. Next base: position 80,128 of record NZ_JAKUFS010000014.1, read on the forward strand.
GAAGCACCAAAAAGTACAGATCGTCAAGAAGTATATGAGCAGGCACGAAATGGGATGGAGCAGAAATTTAATATGAAGCTGTTAAAGCCAATGAAGTATAACAACACGTACGCATTAGCAGTGCCAGAACAAATAGCGAAGCAGTATAACGTCAAGACAATTTCTGATTTGAAAAATGTTTCTTCTGAAATGAAAGCTGGGTTTACGCTTGAATTTGCAGATCGAGAAGATGGATATAAAGGAATACAAACATTATATAATATACAATTTCCTCATTTAAAAACAATGGAACCGAAGCTACGGTATAGTGCGATTCAATCTGGTGATGTGAATGTCATTGATGCTTATTCAACAGACAGTGAATTACAGCAATACGGCTTGCAAGTGCTAGAAGATGATAAAGGACTCTTCCCACCATATCAAGGAGCACCATTAGTACGAGAAGAAACGTTAAAGAAACATCCAGAAATTGAAAAATCATTAAATAAACTTGCGGGGAAAATTACGGACGAAGAAATGCGTAACATGAATTATGAAGTGAATGTAGAAGGCAAAGCAGCAGAGAATGTAGCAAAAGAATTTTTACAAAAAGAAGGACTATTAAAATAGATGAAGTGAAACTTCCATCAGAGGGGGCCTCATCACTCTCTGATGGGAAACCTGTCCAATCGGGCTCCACACAATCTTAAGGTCGGGGTTTTACTGCCTACAAATAGCAGGATAAAATTTACAAATGTAATATAAAAAAGTCGTTTATGTAAAAATAAACGACTTTTTTTATGCATACTTATACTTTTTTTCGAAAAAGTATTCCATTTTTGCTCGTTTTCTTTTAGAATAAGTAATGTTTTTGTGAAAGAATATAAAGTGATACAGTTCGTCATTTTCAGGGTACGTATTTTTTATATAAATAACTCATAATATGAATGCCTGGTAGAACGGAATGAACACATCAAGAAATTGCAGATGGGGTGATACCAATAGAAAAGAAATTAGGATTTTTTCCATTAATCGCACTTGTAGTAGGAACAATGGTTGGAGGCGGTGTATTTAGTTTACCGCACGATTTAGCAGCAGGAGCAAACAGCGGTGCTACCTTAATTGGTTGGTGTATTACAGGACTAGGAATGATTCCGCTTACTCTCGTATATCAATCGTTGGCATATCGAAAGCCTGAACTCGAGGGTGGTATTTATAGCTACGCACGCGCTGGATTTGGGGAATATATTGGATTTAACAGTGCATGGGGATATTGGATTGCTGGAATATTAGGCAATGTTGCAACAATTATGATGCTATTTAACTCATTAGCATATTTTTTCCCGATTTTTAAAGGTGGTAATAATGTTGCATCTATTGTCGGTGCATCACTTTTATTGTGGACACTTCATTTTGTTATATTAGTTGGAATTCGTGAAGCTTCGATTATGAATTTTATTGCGACAATTGGTAAGCTTGTCCCAATTGTATTATTTATTGTGATTATGGTTATTGCATTTCGCTGGGATACATTTACGCATGATTTTTGGGGGAAAGGTACGGTCTCATTATCTTCTGTATTTGGACAAGTGAAGAACACGATGCTCGTTACGCTTTGGGTATTTATTGGGGTAGAAGGAGCCGTCGTTTTATCAGGGCGAGCAAAACATAGCCGTGATGTCGGAAAAGCAACTGTATTTGGTTTACTACTAGTAATGAGCATTTATATTCTTATTTCTGTTTTATCACTAGGGGTAATGTCACGAGAGGAATTAGCGGCACTTGAAACACCGTCAATGGGACATGTATTAGAACATGTCGTCGGTTCATGGGGAGCGTATGTAATTAACTTAGGATTAATTGCTTCGCTTATTGGTACATTAATTGGTTGGTTTTTACTTGTTTCGGAAATTTCTCACGTTGCTGGAAAAGACGGCGTATTTCCGAAGGTATTTACGAAAACAAACAAAAACGATACACCGCATATGGCATTATGGATTTCAAATTGTGTTGCTCAAACATTATTTATTATTGTGTTATTTTCAGCATCCACATATCAGATCATGTATTTTATTGCATCAACATCAATCTTACTCCCATATGTATTTTCAGCACTATATCAGTTGAAATTAGTGATTACAAAAGCATATGAAGGAAACAGATGGAAAGATGGGATACTTGCTTCTATGGCATCTGTATATGGGATTTGGCTTGTATATGCAGCTGGATTGAAAAATTTATTACTTGTTTCTTTAGTTTATGGCATCGGACTTATTGTGTATGTCGCTGCAAGAAAAGAACAAGGAAATCGCTGTTTTACTCGCGCTGAACAATATGTAATGATTATCATTTTACTTGCAGCAGTTGCTTCTATTTATATGCTGGCTACTGGAAAGATTGGAATGTAAAGATATCAATATACAAAAAAGGATTTATGTTACAGTGTGGGCATAGATCCTTTTTTTTGTGGGGAAACAAGGTTTCTTGCATGTTAATTTTTAAAAGTTAGCAGGAATTTTTAGAGATTAACAGAATATATAGTTATAGAAATGTGTAGGAGGGGATTGGTATGGAAGAAAAGGAACAATTGATGCGGATTGTAGAGTTAGCAAAAGATGTTCGGAAATTATTAGTGCAAGAAGCGTTCTTTAATCAACATCCCGAACTGCGCGGAGCGGTAGAAAATTTAGCTTGTTCTGTAGAAGTTTTAGCCAATATGCATGTACACGAAGATAAGAATGCAGAAGATACATTACGTTATGTATTAGCGAAAATGAAGATTGTTCACAATGCAATTTCTCAAGAAATAGGAAACTTTCATTAACCTGACAATAAGTGTCAGGTTTTTTGTTTCTAGTTTGCTTTTATTGTTCATACAATGATAAAAGCATTGAAAAAAGAAGGTGAGCGAGATGAAACTTGAGAAAGCTCTTCACCCAAGCTTTGTAAAGAGATTACAGCATATGCGTTTTATTGGGAAATTTGTAGAAGAGAAAAAGAAGAAGAAAGGGTCATTTTTTATTGTTTGTCTTTCGCCAATCCCAAACATAATTGAAGCGGCTTTTGGAGGAGATTCACATATATTTGAGGGTTTATATAAAAATAAACAAAATGAAAAGTTCTTTGCAAGTATAAAAGAAGGAAGACGAGAAAAACAATTGTTGCTATTCCAACTTTCTTATATGGAGAACACTTTATATGCAGAATTAATAGCTGCTGAAGAACGAGAAATTGCAAGCTCCTATAAAATGATTCCTTCTCCTAAACTATCAGTCCCAAAAGCGAGAGAAGTATTTGAAAGAAAACTTGGGAAAGGATATGTTTCATTTCTAGTGCCCAAATTTCCGCATGATTTTGGTACGCCAGGGTTGTTATGGCATGAAGGGCGGATATATGGAAATGTATTTTTAAAACCTTCTATTAGTACCATTACATATCGAGAACTGAGGCGTGATGTTCGTTACCTCGATATGGATGATTGGATGCAGTATGTCGATATGAATGTAGAGAATAGTTTGTTTTTTGTTCGAGCAGAAGTATATGAACAATTAGAAAAACAAATAAAAGCGAATGGAAAACAAATTGAAATCAGCGATACACGTAAACAAGAAAAGGGAAATGAATGGAATGAACGTGAGTATTCTTTTATACAATACGTAAAGAAAATTATCACAGAAAAAGAATTATATATTGATGAAAGCGATATTTACAATTTTCATATTTGTGTAAAGACAAATTTATTAACAATAGTAGGTGGTATGCCTGGAATCGGAAAATCACAGTTTGTGCAAGCCTATGCAGAAGCGCTCGGATTAACGTTTGGGAAAGATTTCATTTGGATTCCTGTGTCACCATCGTATCAAGAACCTCATGACGTATTAGGTTATCTTCATTCAAATGGAACGTATATGGAAAGTGAAACTAAACTTGTTCGAACACTGTTAGATGCCGCTAAAAATCCAAATCAATTATATATGATTGTATTTGATGAAATGAACTTGTCATATATTGAACATTGGTTTACTCCTTTTCTATCACTATTGCAGCTAGATCGGAAAAATCGTATTTTAACTTTATATGCAGCTAGTAATGAAAAAGAACAGGATGTACCACCGCAAATAGAAATTGGTGATAATGTCATCTTTATTGGTACAGTTAATTTTGATGAAACAACAAAGGAGCTATCTGACCGTTTATTAGACCGTGTAAATGTCGTATTCCTTCAAAAAATCCCATTTTGTGAGATGAGTATGGTGGAGAGAAAGATGATGAATATTCCGTGTGCATTATCTGTTGCAGCATTAGAATTTCGAATGAATTGGGTTCACCACAAGGTAATGCTTGACGTGTTCACAGATGAAGAATTGGAGTTATTAGATAAAGTGCATCAACTGTTATTTCTTCACGATGCTTCAAAAGGAATTTCGTTTCGCGTTGCGTCGGCAATTGCATCTTATTTGCAAAATATCCCATATGATGAAGGGAGATCTTTGTTAATAAGTCGTGAAGAAGCGTTTGACTTACAAATAAAACAACGTATTTTAACGAAGTTACGTGGTACAGAAGCGACAATGGGGGCGTTGCTTCGTGAAGAGGGGAAAAAAGAGATGTCTCTTGTACAATTATTACAATCATCACTTGCAAATCGTGTATCAACTTTTGAACACTCACTGTTGTATATGAAACAAAAACAGCGAGAGTTGGAGCTATACGGATATGTTAAATGAAAGTACGTATGAAACAGAAATCATAGAGACAGGGGAAAGGCTTCCCTTTCTATTGAAAGTGATAGTAGGAGCAGAAGAGAAGGGGGAACATATTGTATTAAATAAACTTTGCGTTTCACCAGTTACGATTTCTTCATGTGTATACAAAGTACAAGAATTAAAACCGCTTCGGCTCCATATACAATCACAATATCCAATAAAGATTACGTTCATTTGGAATAAAGTATATGAAGGACAAAAGCACCATATGGAATGGAAATATGAACTGCATGAAAAACAGCGTACCGTTTTGTTGTATGAGCATGGAAAAACGGATTATATATATCCATGGCGCTGCGGTGTATATCACTTTGAAGTGCAGGTTGGAGAAGAGCTGTTTTACGGGGCGTTTCAAATCGTTCCGAAAAATTTTTTTGATGATCAACTAGAGTTAATTCAGCAATATGTAAAGTCTGTACTAGGTGGAATCATTTTAGATCGTGGATATTATAAAAAGACATTTGTTACGTTTGCAGATATTGAAGATTATTCATATATGCGTATGCTCCGTATGTTGCCGCAAAAAATGAAAAAAGTAAAGCAGCTATATTATGAAGTGCAGCAAAAGAAATTTTTTGAACAAGAATATATATGGGAAATAAAAGAGAGAAAACCCACAAGAAAGAGTACCATTATACATGAAAAAAAACCGTATGCAAAATGGTATAATCGCCGCTTTACAGAGCAAAAGCATTGTAAAGAAAATGGCTATGTAAAATATAAAACGAAGATGTTTTATAATAAGCTATTGGAAATTGGTTTATTTTTGCGCGAAACGATTCAGAAACTAGAGCGGGCACAGCAAACGCGAAGCGAAGAGAAAAAAGCAGTACATACCATTTTACAGACGATTGAGCGAAATGGCTCTGTGACTGAGCGTGACAAACAAAAATATGGAAACATTCATTTGCTAAAAGACACTGATTTGCGCAAAATGGCAATGAAAATTCAAGAATATAAAGTGCTATATACCATTTTGCAAAGTACACTTATGTATTTTTCACATCTTTTATACACACCATTTTGGAGAGGTGTTCAGGAAGAAGTTACGCTTACAACACATTCACTTCCTCCTGTGTATCACCAGTTATTACGTCAGCTTGAATTTTTACCGCAGCACAATGAATTAGAACCATCGTTTTTATTTGTTTATAAGCCGACATTTTTAATTTATGAGTACTATGCATATTTTACTGTTGTGGCAATTTTACAGGAGATTGGTTTTAATGATGATCCGTCAATTACAGAACAAATTCAATCGTATTTTTATTTAGACGGTTTACAAGATGGAACAACAATTGTGTTAGAAAAAGAAGAGTTGCAGCTGCATGTAGCATTCAATGATTTAATTGAAACACATCCGCTTATTGCGCTCAGTAAACAGAGTCATTTTTATAATGGAGAAGATACAAAAAAACCGGATATTCGTATTGATTGTTATAAGCGAGAGGAAGCTGCCTATGTATATCAATCATCTATTATTATTGAAGTGAAATATAGTCCGATGTATAACATTTTTCAGCCAGTTGGAAATACGAAAGCAACCGAGCAGATGTACAAATATTGGTCAATTAAATATGTAGAAGAGCAGAATGGAAAACGATTATTTCACCGCCGTGCAATTTATGAAGTTATATGTGTATATCCAGGTAGTAATATGCATGCAAAAAAAATTGAAGCAGGTTGTGGTGTATTTCTACAATTGTATCCGTATAAAACAAAAAGAGGCGAAGAGAGGTTAGCGGGGAAAAGAGAATTAGTGAATATGTTCCAGAAATGGTTGGCGGGGATAAGGAAATAATGTTTCACTTTATCCCCCTAGTGGTCAGTTTTGCTTTTGCATTTTGAGATGAGGAAGGCATCCTCAACATGCAACTTGTTTTTTATGAAATTTTTTTATAAATGTAAAAACAATACAGGAATCATTGTTTATATATGGAAACTATAAATGGAAATATAATTTTTCTTGCATAGCATGTTTCCTTTTTATATGATAGGTGATGAAAGCGCTAACAAAAGTAAAGGGTGATGAGAAAGGCGGGGGAGTATGTTCCAACGTGTTCAAACAAAGGAAGAACATTTTTGGTTCGAACAATTATGGGGAGATTTTTGTGAAGAACGAAACTTAATGTTTGTAGAACGAAATTTAACACCTTCAAGATTTTTATTGATAGAAGACAATCATTATATCGGAACTGTTGAATGTGTACATTATACAACACCTGAACAATCAAATTCCGAGTTTTTTTATCCGTTTTCTGAAAATGAATATATAAAAGGGTTAAAAAATGTGTATGAAATTGGAAAGTTAAGTATTGCAAAAACATCTCGCGGTCGTGGGCAATTTAAACAACTTGCGACGATTTTATTTATACATGCGTTAGAAGTAAAGGTGGAGTGGTATATTGCGGTTGTAACAAAGCGTATGTATATGTACTTACGTTCATTAGGGTTTCCAATTGATCCAATCGATGACGCATTGACTGTTAATGATGAACTGCAAGGTGTACCAGTTCGTATTCATGTTATGAAAGGATTGACGCATATGTATTCTTTGAAAGAATTTCGTGATGTGATTCAAGGAAATGCACATGCACAAGCATTGATTAAAGAAAACAGTAAAAACATTATGTTAACAAGGTAATTATTGTCACAAAATTGCATCATTCCATGTGATTATCATCACACCTTTCGATAGCAATTTGTATTACGCTTACACTATACAGATTGCTAGAGAGGGGATGGGAATGATGTTTTGTCATCAATGTGAACAAACGTCTACCGGAGGATGTAAAATTATCGGAGTTTGTGGAAAAGATGAAACCATTGCAAGTTTACAAGATATTATCGTCTTTGCTTTAAAAGGAATTGCTGCATATCGTACCCATGCAGCACAGCTCGGGTACACAGACCCATTTGTAGATGCAGTAACGCATGAAGCGTTATATATGACGTTAACAAATTCAAACTTTAATGAACAAGAACATTTAGATATGGCAATGAAAGTCGGGAAAGCCGCGATTCGCGTGATGGAATTACTTGATAAGGCACATACTGATCATTTTGGGGTACCAGAACCAGTACAAATTACACAAAATCGCGCTTACGGGAAAGCGATTGTTGTTACAGGACATAATTTGTTTGCACTAGAGGAGTTATTAAAGCAAACAGATGGAACAGGTATCAATATTTATACACATTCTGAAATGCTGCCAGCACATGGTTATCCGCAGTTGAAAAAATATGCGCATTTAAAGGGGAATATCGGAAAAGCTTGGTATGATCAGCGTCGTTTATTTGAAAAATTTTCAGGAGCTATATTAGCAACGACAAATTGTGTGATGCCAATTAAAGGAACATATGCAAATCGCTTCTTTTCCTATGATGTTACAGGATTAGAGGGAGTACGCAAAATTGAAAATAATGATTTTACATCGCTTATTGAAACGGCGTTGGAGCTTCCAGATGTACAAATGGAATCAGAAGAACAGTTAACAACGGGATTTCATCATGAAACCGTATTATCGCTTGCACCAGAAATTATTGATGCGGTGAAAGCTGGTAAAATTCAACGTTTCTTCGTCATTGCTGGTTGTGATGCACCTGGAAAAGGTGGGGAATATTATCGTGAATTAGCAACATCCTTACCACCAGAAACAGTTATTTTAACGACATCTTGCGGGAAATTTCGATTTAATGACGTAGATTATGGCGTTGTGCCAGGAACGAATATACCGCGTTATATTGATCTCGGACAATGTAATAATTCGATTTCAACAGTAAAAATTGCAGCCGCTTTAGCGGAAGCATTTCAATGTGAAGTGAATGAGCTACCAGTCAGCATTGTATTGTCTTGGTTTGAGCAAAAGGCTGTAGCCATTTTACTCGGATTATTTAGCCTTGGTATTCAAGATATTCGTATCGGTCCAAAAGCACCGGAGTTTATATCACCAGGTGTACTACAAGTGTTACAAGCCGCATTTCGTTTACAACTCATTACAACAGCAGAAGAAGATATGAAAGCGATGTTATCATAATGAAAAAGGTGATGTTCGATGAACATCACCTTTTTCATTATATATATTAAAATCCAAAAATACTTAAAATCATTTTACGTCGCTTTGGTTTTTCTTCTTGTTTTGACGCTGCGACTTCTGGTGTAATATAGATAGATTCTTTTCGTTTAAGTGCCGCTTCTAATTTTTCAATTTTTGTATGCATTTCTTCTAGTTCATTACGGTGTTGTAACAATTGATAGCTTACAACATCATCTGCCTTTTCTTGTAATTTTTCTTCTAGCCGATCTAATCGTAAGGAAATATGTTTTAATTCTTTTATAAATTGTTGCATTTCATTTGATGGTGCTGCTTCAGCAGCAGGATAGGAAGAGGGTTTATGTTCGTTACTTGATGTAGAGTGCTGAAATTCAAGCATTTGCTGTAAATCTTTTTCGTAAAAAACATAGTGTCCAAATTTATTCTTTTTTAATTCTAATCCAATTTGCTGCGCAAGGCGGATGACAGCTTTTGGACTAATATCTAACGTTTTGGCAATCATCGGCGTTTTATATTCCACAATAATCCCTCCTATGTCTTATTGTTAGAAGGTTTCGTGATAGCTTTTTTGTTCCCTGCATGCTTGACAAAAGAAGTGAGGAATCGGCAAAGAAAGTGCTTTTTCACAAAAATAATTTTTTTTAGGAAGGAAACATCTCGAAAATGAAAAAATTGTCTGTATATATCTATTGTAATTTTTCGATATCTGCCTCCTAGGCCCTGACCGCTTCTATGCATGGCCAGATGCTCTCGCCAGCTTAAAAAGAAAGAGGGTTTTTATGTCGATTTTTTGATTTGTATTTATATAATTTCAGTTGTTTCTCTTATTTGACGGAGAGTATAAGTTTCGTTATCATAAACGTAAATATCTTTTTTATGCATGCATATAATGTATAAAAGGTGATTGCTAGTGTAGAAACTTGTAAGATTGTTAGAGAAGTCTTTTCTTTAGAATAAAACAATTAGGAGGTGGCTTCCTTACTTACAAAGTGAGTAAGGAAACGTATTTGGACATATTTAGTATAAGTATGGTGATTGTTTTAATTGCCTTAACTGCTTTCTTCGTTGCGTCTGAATTTGCAATTGTCAAAGTTAGGAGCTCGCGCATCGATTATTTAATTGCAGAAGGAAATAAACGTGCAATTGCTGTGAAAACAGTCATTACAAACTTAGACGAGTATTTATCAGCGTGTCAACTAGGGATTACATTGACAGCGCTCGGCCTTGGATGGCTAGGAGAACCGGCGGTTAAACGTATGCTTGATCCGATTTTTATAAGATTGGAAGTGCCTCCCTCGGTGGCAACTGTCCTATCGGTTTTTTTAGCTTTTATGTTTATTACCTTTTTTCATGTCGTGGTAGGGGAGTTAGCTCCGAAAACGTTGGCAATTCAAAAGGCGGAAGGGATTAGCTTAGCAATTGCAAGACCGCTTATTTCTTTCTACCGACTTGCGTATCCGTTTATTTGGACATTGAATGGTTCCGCGCGTATTGTTACGAGAATGATTGGGCTTAAACCAATGCAGAAGCATGAAGCAGCGCATTCAGAAGAAGAGTTACGTATGCTTGTATCAGAGAGTTATAAAAATGGTGAAATTAATCAATCAGAATATAAATATGTAAATAAAATTTTCGAATTTGACGATCGAATTGCGAAAGAAATTATGGTTCCGCGTACAGAAATGGTAATTTTAGAAAAAGAACAATCTGTTATGGAAGCAATGAAAATGATGTCAAATGAGAAGTATACAAGATATCCTATCATTGATGGAGATAAGGATCATGTTATCGGTTTTGTAAACTTTAAAGATATTTTTACAGATTTTGTGAAACATGATGGTACAAATAAAGAAACTGTTGTACAGTATGCTCGTCCGATTATCCAAATTATTGAATCTATTGCTATTCATGATTTGTTTGTAAAAATGCAGCGTGAACGTACACATATGGCGATTTTAGTGGATGAATACGGTGGAACCTCTGGACTTGTAACAGTTGAAGATATATTAGAAGAAATTGTTGGTGACATACAAGATGAATTTGATACAGATGAAAAGCCAGAGATTCAGCGCATTAGCGAAACAAAAACAATTTTAGAAGGAAAAGTACTTGTTAGTGAAGTCAATACATTATTAGGGCTTTCAATTGACGATGGAGACGTGGATACAATTGGAGGTTGGATTTTAACAGAACATCTTGAAATTGAACAAGGTGATAGTATTGATATTGAAAATTATAAATTTCGTATTGTTGAATTAGATGGCCATTACATTAAGCAAATTGAAGTAACGAAGCAGCTTGCGGTGCAGCCTGTAGAAGTTGCAAAGCAACATGTCTCACTTCAAGAACAAGTCAGTTCATAACCTTTTCCTATATGGGGAGGTTTTTTGTTTATCATAAAGAATTCGCAAAAATACGCCCGGTTAGAAGTCGGGCGTATTTTGTCAGTTCATCTCTTGCTTATAAATCTCATCTTCCACATAAATATGTTCTTTGTCCACTGCTGTATCATGTGAGAGTACAAGTCCAATTGGTGTATTTGCATCTTTATTTTGTACAATTGTAAACGGCACTTGTTTTTCATTTGCTAATTTAATGTATTTAGATAAATGTGGATAAGCGATGCTACCGTTCACATACAATGTTAATCTTTGAGAAGAACCTATACCGTTTTTAATTTCTGTATATACGTTTGTTTGCATCACTTGCCCGATCGTTAACGCAATTTCTACACGTTCACGTAATGTGCCTAAAAACTTGTTACGCTCTTCAGGTTTGTTTTGTTTTTGTCCGTGAATGCCTTCTTGAAGATAGTCTTCCACATTTTTATTTACCATTTTTTTCACACCTTTCCTGTTTCTATTGTATGAAAAAAATGAAAAGGATGCAAAAAAAAATAATTTCACATACTATATTGAAAAATTTTATCAACATGAAATAACAAAATGTGACAATATTATCTTAACGAAAAATGTTTTTTGTGTTAATATTCAAAATATATAGGGTGTTTTTCGTATGGAAATGGAGGGAATGGGGGTTTTTCCGATCGATAAAGATATTAGTAAAATGTTTTGTACGTACTTAGAAATGAATAATCAGCTATTCGTAGAGAACTGGAAAAACAAAATTATTATTTCAGAAAATGATCCTTTTAGAAAAGAAATTGTTGAAAATGGAGAAAAATTGTTATCATTAATGATTGAGCTTATTATGAATGAGAAAGGTATTGAGCTTATTAGGCCATTATGTGAGAAGATTGCCATTGAGCGTGCGGGGGCAGATGCAAATATTGGCGACTTTGTTTATAATGCGAATGTAGGACGTAATGAATTATTTGAAGCAATGTGTGAATTAGATGTGAGTGCTCGTGAATTGAAACCAATCATGGCAAAAATACATATTTGTTTTGATCGTTTAATTTATTATACGGTTTTGAAATACTCAGAAATTATATCGAAAAATTTAGAGGAAAAGCAAAAATTCATTAACGAAACACATAAAGAGAGATTGACAATATTAGGGCAAATGTCAGCAAGTTTTGTTCATGAGTTCCGCAATCCACTAACATCTATTATGGGATTTGTAAAGTTGTTAAAATCAGATCAACCGCATCTTCCATATTTAGATATTATTTCACATGAGCTTGATCAATTAAACTTTAGAATTTCGCAATTTTTACTTGTGTCAAAAAAAGAAATGTGGAATGAAGCAGAAAGATTTTGGTTGAATGATTTATTTCATGATATTATCCAATTCTTATATCCGAGTTTAGTAAATGCAAATGTTTCTATTGAGAAAAATTTGTCGCACCCAATACCATTTATGGGATATCGAAGTGAAGTTAGGCAAGTGTTTTTAAATATCTTAATGAACTCTATTGACGCTCTTGAAGGAATGGAAGAAAGTAAGAGAATTGTTATTGATGTGTGCGAAGACGAAGAGTTAATACATATTCTTATTAAAAATAATGGACCAATGATTCCACCGGAAAATATAGAAACAATATTTGAACCATTTGTAACTACAAAAAAGTTAGGAACTGGGATTGGTTTATTTGTTTGTAAACAAATTGTGGAGAAACATAAGGGATCTATCACATGTAAGTCAACAGAAGAGTGGACAGAATTTCATATTTCGTTTGAAAAAGTAATATAGCATACAGTCAAATGTATGATGGTAGAGATGTGGATACTTGCACTGACAATCTATACAAATTGAAAACCCGCCTAAAAACGTCTTTCTTTTTAGGCAGAGCGAGGGCGTCTGGTCGTGTATAGCAGCGACATTTATGCCGGAAAATTAAAATGGATTTATATATTTTTTTAAGAAATGCCATAGTGTGGTAGTTTGTTACATTGAAAAACACACCGTTCTCATTTTGAACGGTGTGTTTTTTTGACTGTTGTCATATCAAAATGTGATGGATATAAAATGAGTTGCTGTTTTTTCATGCCGTTTTTATCCCGCTATTTGGGGGCAGTAATACTCCCACCTCAAAATTCAGCGAAAGCATTGTCAAGTTCCAGTGGCTAGAATGTTCGGTGGCTTCGCTTCTTCCTGCGAGGTAAAAAACACCTCTATGTCAGAAGCTCCATCCCTCTCGCATTTTGGACGAGCCACTTCCACATTTCTTTGTTGTCCAGCTCTAGCGGCTAGAATCTTCGGTCGTTTCGCCCCCTCGGACGAGGCACAAAGCGCCCCTCCGCCTTTCTTAAGAAGTTAGGTGGGAGATAAACTGCCCGTAAAAGCCCGATTGGTGAGGGCTAATAATCAGTGGGGGATGAAGAAAACCCCCACTGATTAAAGTTTCACTTTATTTAAAACTCAAATTTTTTATGTTTTGACACAAAAATTAAAATGCCCAATTACCTTTTCTAAAGATAGGCTCAAGTTTTCCATCCGATGTTTCGCCGTCAATATCGAGATTGGCAGATCCAATCATAAAATCAACATGAGTAATGCTATCATTTAATCCGTTTGCTCGAAGCCCTTCTTTGCTCATATTAATACCACCTTGAATACACATAGGAAGTGCACTGCCTAATGCGAGATGACAAGATGCATTTTCGTCAAATAATGTGTTGAAAAAGATAACGTCTGTATTAGAAATAGGTGAATTGTGCGGAACGAGCGCAACTTCTCCTAAATGCAGGGCTCCTTCATCTGTTTCCAGTAATTTTTTCAAAGTTTCATAGCCAGTTTCGGCTGAATAATCAATAACTTTTCCTTCACGGAAAGTCAGAGAGAAATCATTGATTAATGTACCGCCGTAATTTAAGGGTTTTGTACTTCTTACTACACCATTTACCCCTGTTTTTAATGGGACAGTAAATACTTCTTCTGTTGGCATGTTCGGTATAAACGGAGTATGTAATCTATTTTGAAATTGGGCACTTAACCATTTGTGGTTATCAGGTAGTTCAATCATTAAATCCGTTTTATCAGATTTGTAATGTAATTTTTTATACTTTCTCTTATTTAAATGACGCGCTTTACTATTTAATAATTGAATATGCTTTTGCCATGCTTGTATTGGGTTGTCATCAGTTACTCTTGTCGTTGTAAAGATAAGGTCCCATAATTTATTGACGCTTTCTTCGGCATTGAGTTCAGGGAAGATTTGCGAGGCCCATTCGATGGTTGGTACAGAGATAATTGACCAACTACATTGACTACTAATTCGGTATGCGTTAAATTCCTTCATGCCAGATGCATTTGTTTTCATAGCAATTGCTAGTCTTTCTGCATCAATGTCTTGAAGAAGAGTAGGATTAGACGCATTGATATATAAAAAAGCAGCATTGTTTTTCGCTAATTCAACAAGTCCTTTTGCTTTCCAGTGGGGGAATTCCTTTAAACCTTCTAGTGGTGAATGTAAGTATTTAATTAATGTTAAATCTTCATCGGAGTATTCGACATGGACATTTTTTGCTCCGGATTTATAGGCTTGCTTTGATAATTCACGAACTAAGCGAGAAGATGTAATAGGTGCATGGATAACGAGAGTTTGTCCTTCTTGAATATTAATCCCAACTTGTATAACTAATTGCGCGTACTTTTTTAAATTTTCTTCAAAATGAGTCATGAGCAACCTCCTGGAAATATATAGATTCCTATATAATTATAAAAGAAATTGAGTATTTTTTCTATTCTGTTTTTTATATTTACAGAATAATAAAATAACGAGATTGTATATTATAAAGGCTACCTTATAAAATTATATATATTCATTTTTATTTTTCGACATCTTTGTCTAGCTCTGGTCTCCTCCCTAAAAAGAAAGGAGGTTTTATATCGTTTTTTAACTTATATAGATATGATTATGTGTTTATGGGAAATTCAATTTGTCAAAAATAAACTTTCCAATTTTGGAGATTTATTTACATAACCAAGTGTAACAATCGTATAAATTTTATTTTCTTCAATTTTCACCTCAGGAATTGTTAATATAATGTTTTTTGTTCCTGCAGCAGCTATTTCTATATCTGCTACGCCAGGACTCACTTGTAAATAATCTGTTACTTCTTTAAATGAAACTTTTTCAAACAGTTTTTCCCCATCCTTTAACGCTACGTCTACTTGAGGTGCATCAGGAGATAAATGAACGAATCGTATTTTTGCTTGTCCGTATGGAAGAGGTGTATTATCAATTAGATTTAACAGTTGAAGTTTATCAACATTACCAACTGCGGCAAGAGTATATACATGATTTCCCATTACAGGAGCGAGAGTTGAAAAGATGGGAGTTTCCTCGCCAGCAGGTACGATATCAACCCGGTATTGTCCTTGTGTAAGTGAAAGATAGGGACTATACTGCTTAAACGAAATGTTTTTTACTACTTTTTGTCCATTTATGACAATATCAATAGCAGATGAATCAGGAGAAGCGTGTAAGATTCGAACGTAAGAGGGTAATGATTGCTCGCTTGAATATGGTAGTGATACACGGCTTTGCTCGTAAGCTTGTACAAATTGTTTCATCGCCTCATAGTGTCTTAAGTATACTTCCATATATTTTTGCGGACTTGTATATTTGTAATAACAAGCAAGTTGTTTATACATTGCAGCTTGCTGGGCATATTTTTCTACCTCAGATGAATTCATTGATTTGCCTCCCTCTATTATCATTATTACAACTATATGCATGTACAAGGAGAAGATATGCAAAAAAGGTCTTAAGTAGATGAAATCTCTAGCTAACCTGGAGATTTTTTTTATTTCTAGGCAAACACACATACAAAAAGATGTTTGTCCTACATATTTTGTAAATGTAAACTATTTTAAATGGATGTAAGGAGTGAAAAACTATGTGGGGTTACGGTGGAGGATATCCAGGTTCTGGCTGTGGGTATGGCTACGGTGGTTTTGGTGCTGGAGGCTGCGGTTTTGGCGCTGGAGGCTGTGGATTTGGATATGGATTTGCGATTGTTGTTGTGTTGTTTATTTTATTAATTATTATTGGAGCTACTTGCGTACGCTTCTAGTTATGCAGAAAGAGCGTCATGGTGAACCGATTAATAATAAAGTGAAATTTCCATCAGTGGGGAGCTTATCCCCCGCTGCTGGAAATCCTGCCCAATCGGGCGCATGCCAGCAGTTATCCTCCACCTAGCTTCTTTGCCTCTCTCAACCTTGAGGTGGGGGTTTTACTGTCTAGTAATGCGGGATAAATTAATCGGTTCTTTCTTGTTTTAAATGATTTTTTTATTGGGAATACATAAAAAACCTCGATTTTTTACGAACGTTAAAAAGTTGATGTTCGATATTGTTCGTGTATTGTGTTGACATCCCAAATGGAACATGATACCTTTAGTAAGGGTTTTCTAAGGAATGCAATGGGGGAATGAATAGATGAATACGAACTATGATGTAATTGTTGTAGGTGCAGGTCCTGCGGGAATTTTTGCTAGCTATGAAACAATTGGTAAAATGCCAGATGCAAAAGTGCTATTAATTGATAAAGGACATGATATATATCGACGTAATTGTCCGATTCTTCAGAAGAAAATAACGAAATGTCCGCCTGCTGCTGGAAAGAAAGGATATGCAGGATGTTTACCAGCCTGCTCAATCACAAATGGCTTCGGCGGAGCAGGAGCATATTCAGATGGGAAATTTAACATTACAAGTGAATTCGGTGGTTGGATGACAGATTATTTATCTCCATTGACAGTAATGGACTTAATCAAATATGTAGATGAAATTAACTTAGCACACGGCGCAACTACATCAATTACAGATCCATTAACGGAGGAAGTTCGTGATATTGAAAAACGTGCTTATGCAGCAGGGTTAAAACTATTGCGCGCACAAGTTCGTCACTTAGGTACAGAACAAAACTTAGAAATTTTAAAAAGCATTTTTGAATATTTAAAAGAGAAAATTGACATGGAATTTAAAGTGGAAGTAGACGACATCGTAACTGAAAAAGAAGAGAATGAACATACCATACGCGGAATTGTTTTAAAAGATGGAACAATACTATCTGCGAAAAAAGTAGTCATTGTACCAGGTCGGGATGGATCTGCTTGGCTCACAAAAATTATGAAAAAACGCCGTTTAAAAATGAGCACGAACCAAGTAGACATCGGTGTTCGCGTTGAAACTTCAAATATTGTGATGGAAGAAATAAATAAGCATCTCTATGAAGGGAAATTCGTATTCAACACATCTGTAGGAACGCGAGTACGCACATTTTGTAGTAACCCGTCCGGTCACGTCGTTGTTGAAAATCACTCTGGTATTATGACAGCGAATGGTCACGCGTACAAAGATCCTGCGCTAGGTAGTGATAATACGAACTTTGCGCTCTTAGTATCACATCAATTTTCTGAGCCATTCGATCAGCCGAACGAATATGCACATGAAGTATCACGCTTAGCAAATCGTATTTCAATGGGCGGGGTTACGGTACAAAAGTATGGAGACATCTTAAAAGGTCGCCGTTCTACACCGAAGCGTATTCAAGAAGGGTTTCTTGAGCCGACATTAAAAGAAGCAGTACCAGGAGACTTAGGTCTTGTCTTGCCATACAATACAATGAAAAGCTTAATTGAAATGACAGAAGCATTGAATCATGTCACACCAGGTATTGCATCTGAACATACATTATTTTACGGTGTAGAAGCGAAATTCTATTCCGCAAGACCAAAACTAAACGAACATTTTGAATCAGAAATTTCTGGCCTGTATTTAGGCGGAGACGGTGCTGGAGTCACACGCGGATTAGCACAAGCAAGCGCATGTGGTGTTCATATTGCTCGTAATATCGTAGAACACTTAACAACGAAAACAGAGAAAAGAGAAAAAGTTGTAGCGGGGTAATATATATTATAGAAGAAACTCGTCTTATCATAGGACGAGTTTCTTTTTATGAAAATTTTGTCTAAATTTGTTTGAAAGTATAGGAAACAAAATGAAGAAGCAAGAAGGAAATTCCTCGGAGTGTTGTCGAATTTTACACATTAGCAACATGTTTTCACTTCAAATGCTATTTTAGAAGAGAGGAGTAAGGGATTTTTAGTTGTTGGTTTCGTTTGGATGGGGAGGGATGTAGAGAGAACGTTGTTCACTTATCGATTGTTATTTCTGAAATTTCTTTCTATTTCGTTTTTTATGCATTTATTTTTATATTCTATAATAAAGGCTTTCTAATAGATTCACTGCTTAGGCAGAGAGTTCTTTTTTTTATGAAAGAAGAATCGATTTTCTACATACATATATATGAGTTGAAGAAACGGGGGTAACGTCATGCGTGATTACTTAATTAAGCCACTTGTTGGTCAACCGTATCCGATGATTTCACATGGGAAAGGTGTTTATTTATATGATCAAAACGGTAATAAATATTTTGATGGTTCGTCAGGAGCGATTACAGCAAGTATCGGACATGGTGTAACGGAGATTGCAGAAGTTATTAAGCAGCAAGCGGAGGAGATTGCCTTTGTATATCGTTCGCAGTTTACGAGCGAGCCGGCAGAGAAGCTCGCAAAAAAGCTGAGCGATTTAAGTATGGGGGATTTAAATTGGAGCTTTTTCGTGAATAGCGGTACAGAGGCAAATGAAACGGCAATGAAGGTTGCAATTCAACATTTTCAAGAGCGTGGTATTCAAGGGAAACATAAAGTTTTGTCGCGTTGGATGAGTTATCACGGAATTACGATGGGAGCATTATCTATGTCTGGGCATCCACTGCGTAGACAACGCTTTGTTTCCATTTTGGAAGATTATCCGACGTTACCAGCACCGTATTGCTTCCGTTGTCCAGTACAAAAGTTGTACCCGACGTGTCAGCTCTCGTGTGCAACAGAGTTAGAGCGATCCATTGAACGTATTGGAGCAGAGCATATTGCGGCATTTATTGCGGAGCCGATTATTGGTGCAGCTGGGGGAGCAATCGTACCACCAAAAGATTATTATAAGGTGATTAAGGACATTTGTGAGCATTATGATATTTTATTTATTGCTGATGAAGTTATGACAGGACTTGGCCGCACTGGGGCATGGTTTGCGATGGAACATTGGGGTGTTCAGCCAGATATTATGACGCTAGGGAAAGGGTTAGGAGCTGGATATACACCAATTGCAGCAACTATGGTAAGTGATCGCGTGATGGAACCAATTCTGCGTGGTTCTCGTTCTGTAATGAGTGGGCATACACTGAGTGCAAATCCACTTTCCGCAGCGACAGCTTTAGCGGTGATTGAATATACAGAGAAGCATCGTTTACCAGAAGCGGCTGCTGAAAAAGGAGAGTATTTAATCGCGGGACTGCAAAAGGTGCAGCAAGAATCGACAATTATTGCTGATGTACGTGGGAAAGGTTTTCTGATTGGAGTAGAATTGCAACCGTTTACAAAGGCATCTGAACTTATTTCGGTTGCAGCGAAAAATGGTCTTCTTTTATATCAAGCTGTATCGGGGCAAGCAGGTAAGGAAGATAGTGCATTGTTAGTTGCGCCGCCGCTTACGACTACATATGAAGAGCTGGATGAATTACTTCATATTTTTGCGAAAAGTGTAGAGGAAATGACGCAAAAAGGAGGGCATAGTATCGTATGACAACTATTACAAATACATTTGGAAAGTTAAAAACAATACAGGATGTTATACCATATTTTCATGATGAGATGACGCTTATGTTTGGCGGATTTGGAGGCATTGGCTCTCCTCCCTCTTTAATTCAAGCGATTTTAGATAAAGGAATTCATGATTTACATTTAATCGGTAACGATACTGGTTTTCCTGATGTTGGAATTGGCCGTCTTGTGACAAATGAGCGTGTAAAGTCGTTAATTACATCGCATATCGGTTCAAATCCAAATGCAGGACGGCAGTTAAATGAAGGAAGATTGCAAATTGAATTTTCCCCTCAAGGTACATTAGCAGAACGAATTCGAG
The DNA here is from genome assembly GCF_022663535.1 of Bacillus cereus group sp. BfR-BA-01380. Classification (GTDB taxonomy): domain Bacteria; phylum Bacillota; class Bacilli; order Bacillales; family Bacillaceae_G; genus Bacillus_A; species Bacillus_A cereus_BB. Next base: position 100,328 of record NZ_JAKUFS010000014.1, read on the forward strand.
CTGGAGGAGTCGGACTAGGTGGTGTTCTTGTTGATGTTGGGGTGGATACAATTGTAGAAGAAGGAAAGCGAACAGTTGAAATAAATGAGAAGACATATTTGATTGAAACCGCACTAACCGCAGAAGTGTCCATCGTGTTTGCAAAACAAGCAGATCCGTTTGGAAACCTCGTGTTTGATAAAAGTGCACGCAATATGAATCCACATGTCGCAATGGCTGGAGATATTACGATTGTAGAGGCTGAAGAAATTGTTCCTCTTGGGGAACTCGATCCAGAAGAAATTATAACGCCTGGTGTATTTGTTGATTATATCGTTCCATCGGGAGGAGTGAATTGGAAATGGGCATGGGAGTAGATGTTCGCAATAAAATTGCAAAGCGCGCTGCGAAGGAAATTCAAAACGGAATGATTGTGAATCTGGGGATCGGCATCCCATCTCTTATTCCGAATCATTTGCCAGATGATATACATGTTATGTTTCATGCGGAGAACGGCATTGTTGGTATGGGGCCAACACCGATAAAAGGGGAAGAGGACGAAAATTTATGTAATGCAGCCGGCCTGCCAACATCGATTATTGCTGGAGCTAGTTATTTTGATAGTAGCACAGCATTCGGGATGATTCGAAAAGGATTACTTGATATTACCATTCTTGGGTCACTGCAAGTAAGTGAAAAAGGTGACTTAGCAAACTGGATTGTACCAGGTAAGCGTGTACCAGGGATTGGTGGTGCCATGGATTTAGCACAAAAGGCAAAACGTGTTGTTGTTGTAATGAATCATGTTGATAAATATGGAAAATCAAAAATTGTTTCAGCGTGTACGCTGCCGCTTACATCAAAACGATGTGTGGACATAATTATTACAGATATGGCAGTAATGGAAGTAACGCCAGAAGGATTAGTGCTGCAAGAATTAATGAGTCCGTTCACAGTAGAAGATGTAAAAAAATGTACAGAAGCTACTTTTCATGTAAGTCCGTCTTTATTAGTGATTGACTGAAAGGAGATGTAACAATTGGAGCAATATAAAAAACAAGTGTGTGAATATATTGAAAGTCATGAAAATATGAGTGTGAAATTATTAAAACGTTTAATTCAAGAAAAAAGTACGAGTGGAGATGAAAGTGGTGCGCAAGCAGTTGTAATTGAAAAGCTGCGTGAGCTTGGTTTAGATTTGGATATTTGGGAGCCATCGTTTACGAAAATGAAAGATCATCCGTATTTCGTTTCACCGCGCACAAACTTTACTGATAGCCCGAATATTGTGGCAACTCTAAAGGGAAGCGGCGGCGGAAAGTCGATGATTTTAAATGGTCATATCGATGTTGTGCCAGAAGGAGATTTGAATCAGTGGCAGCATCATCCGTATGCAGGAGAAAAAGTTGGAAATCGTATATATGGACGCGGCACAACTGACATGAAAGGCGGTAATGTATCGCTCATGTTGGCGATAGAAGCAATTGTAGAAACAGGTATTTCTCTAAAAGGAGATGTATATTTTCAAAGTGTAATAGAAGAGGAAAGCGGCGGGGCAGGCACGCTTGCGGCACTTTTACGAGGTTACGAGGCAGATGGTGTGATTATCCCAGAACCGACAAATATGAAATTTTTCTCGAAACAACAAGGTTCAATGTGGTTTCGTTTATTCGTAAAAGGGAAAGCTGCGCATGGCGGGACACGTTATGAAGGTGTAAGTGCTATTGAAAAAAGTATGTTTGTTGTAGAGCACATGAGGAAGCTAGAAGAAAAACGAAATGAACGGATTACAGATCCGTTATATAAAGGAATCCCGATTCCAATTCCGATTAATATCGGGAAAATTGAAGGTGGCAGCTGGCCAAGTTCTGTGCCTGATTTTCTTACTTTAGAAGGAAGATATGGTGTTGCGCCAAATGAAAGTATGGAAGAGGCAAAAAAAGAATTTGAAAATTGGGTAGGGCAGTTAAATCAGGTAGATCCATGGTTTACAGAATATCCAGTAGAAGTGGAATGGTTTGGCGCACGATGGGTTCCTGGTGAATTAGAAGAAACACATCCGCTTATCACGACGCTAAAGGATAATTTTGTACATATTGAAGGTACAGAGCCAATTATTGAGGCATCACCGTGGGGAACAGATGGAGGGTTATTTACACAAATCGCAAATATTCCAACGATCGTATTTGGTCCAGGTGAAACGAAAGTCGCACATTATCCAAATGAATATATTGAAATTGATAAAATGATTGCAGCAGCAAAAGTTATTGCATGTACACTGCTAGATTGGTGCGAGGTGGACAAATGAAATATTACGAAGAATTTGCAGAACAGACGAAGTACTATACAGTAGAAGGCACGTTAGATTATTTTAATAAACGCATTCGAGTTGACCATTATAAGGGAAATGTCGAACAAGTAATGAATAAAGTTGAAGAACTCGCAAACTCTCATTCTTTCACGAAATTAATTATAAAAGGAAAGAGAGAGCACGTTTCTGAGTGGCTCTCTCTTGGCTTTATACTAGAAGCAAGTATTCCGCAATACTTCCAGGGGCATGATGCACATTTTATGGTGAAATATCGGGATGATGAACGCCGAAATAGTGTGCAGTGGGTGAAGGAAGATGAAATTGTAAGTGGTGTAATTGCGAAGAAAGTAATAGAAAAAGAAATACCAGCACAGTTTGTTTTGCGAAAAGCAACGGAAGAAGATGCAAAGCAGCTTGCAGACGTATTTGGAAAAGTATTTGAGATCTATCCAACACCTTTAAATGAAGTCGATTATATTGTGAAAACGATGAAGGAAGATACAATTTATTACGTGTATGAAACGGAAGGAAAGATTATAAGCACCGCTTCAGCAGAAATAAACGTAAAAGAAGGAAATGCAGAATTAACAAATTGTGCAACAATACCAGAGTATCGGAAGCATGGTTTTATGAAAAGTTTACTGATGAAGTTAGAAGAAGAACTGCAAGAGAGAGGTATTTTTTGTTCATATACAATCGCACGTGCACTTTCATTTGGTATGAACGCAGCGTTTTATCAGCTTGGATATACGTACACAGGCCGGCTCGCAAATAACTGTTATATTTTTGATAAGTTAGAAGATATGAACGTTTGGGCGAAGGATTTATCACGTATTTAGTAGATCGTATAAGAGAGAAATAAAGGTTCGAAAAGAATCAATTTGTTCAACTTCCATAAGTGGGGGAGAAAAAGTCCTCGCTGATGGGAGTTTCATTTTAGCGGTAGGTGCTCAAAATCTGGCACAATAATTGCTGATTTTTGAGCGAAGGAGGGGAGTACGTTGCTGGCGATTTCAACACAAGAAGTGATTGAAGCGATTTTAAGTAGCATTGATGAAGCTATTCACGCAGTAGATGAAAATGGGGTTACTATTTTTTATAACACAGTAGCAGCAAAACATGACGGATCGAATGTAGAAGATGTACTTGGTAAGTATTTATTAGAGGCATTTCCTTCGTTAACGCCAGAAACGAGTACACTGTTAAAGGTATTGCAAATGAAAAAGCCAATCCTGCATCAAGTGCAGCGATACCAAAATCAAAGTGGAGAAGATGTTTATACGGTAAATACAACACTACCGATTTTTATAGAAGGACGTATTGCTGGCGCTGTTGAAATTGCAAAAGATTATTCTACTATTCAAAAGTTGACAGAAAAAATTGCTGACTTGCAGTCGAAAATGAAGCGATCACCAGCGAAAAAAGCACCATACAGACATGTGGCGTTCGATACGATTATAACGAATGATAAGCGTTTTTTACAGACGAAACAGCTGGCACAAAAGGTTGCGACTACGAATGCGAACGTACTGATTTACGGTGAAACAGGAACGGGAAAAGAGTTATTTGTACAAGCAATACATGAAGCATCAAAAAGAAGAAATAACGCGTTTATCGCTCAAAACTGTGCTGCTTTGCCAGAATCATTACTTGAGAGTTTACTGTTTGGAACAATAAAAGGGAGCTATACAGGTGCAATAGAGCGCGCAGGTTTATTTGAGCTTGCGGATGGTGGTACATTATTTTTAGATGAACTCAATTCGATGCCGTTAGATTTACAAGCAAAAATGCTTCGCGTATTAGAAGATGGTGTCATTCGCCGTATCGGTGATAATAAAACAAGAAAAGTTGATGTACGCGTAATTACAGCAATGAATCAACCTCCAGATGAGTGCCTTCGTGAAAATAAAATTCGTACAGATTTATATTATCGATTAAATGTGTTTTCTTTATTTATTCCGCCGCTTCGCGAGCGAAAGGAAGATATTTTATTGTTAGCCCCGCACTTTTTGAAGGCTTATAACAAAGAATATAAAAAGAATGTGATTGGTATAGATGAAGATGCAAAAGAGCGATTGCTTCAGTATCATTGGCCAGGTAATGTACGTGAATTAAAGCATATGATTGAACATGCGGTCATTGTAGCAGAAGAAAAAATGTTAACACTATCTTGTTTACCGCGTTCGTTTCGACAAACGCCGCATCCGCAGAAAAAGCCGATATTACCGCTTCGGGAAGCGCTTTATAAAACGGAGAAAGAGTTGATTGAACAAGCGATGTTAGAGGCAAAAGGGAATGTTTTGCAAGCTGCAAAGTTGTTAGGCATTCCAAGACAAACATTGCAGTATAAATTAAATAAGTATGCGAAATATGCCGAATAATTGGCAGCTTTTTGTGCATTTGCACCAATAAATGAGCGCTTACATATATAAAAGTAAAGAAAATTCCGTTTTTTTAAAGGGGTATTTTTATTTTATTTTCGTATAAAAAGATATTTTTATAGTAAAGAAGCTTGTGATAGTCAAGGTTGTACGAGTAGAAAGGAATCAAAATCTAGATGTAACCGTTAAAGTTGGCATGATTATTGCTTTAATAATTAGTGAGCGTTTGAAAAAGGGGGAATAGCAATGTTACACGACGTATATAAACCAAAACGTCATTGGAAAGAGATAGAACTATGGAAAGATGTTACAGAGGAGCAATGGAATGATTGGATTTGGCAGTTAACAAATACAATTAAAACATTAGATGACTTAAAGAAAGTAATTCATTTAACACCAGAAGAAGAAGAAGGTGTTAAAATTTCAACAAAAACAATCCCATTAAACATTACACCATACTATGCATCCCTTATGAATCCAGATGATCCACGTTGTCCAATTCGCATGCAATCTGTACCGATTTCAGAGGAATTATATAAAACGAAGTACGATTTAGAAGATCCACTTCATGAAGATGAAGACTCACCAGTTCCAGGATTAACACATCGTTATCCAGACCGTGTTCTTTTCCTAGTAACAAATCAATGCTCTATGTACTGTCGCTACTGTACACGTCGTCGTTTTAGTGGACAAATTGGAATGGGAGTTCCAAAGAAGCAATTAGACGAAGCGATTGCTTATATTCGTGAAACGCCGCAAGTTCGTGATGTGTTAATTTCTGGTGGTGATGGACTTCTCATTAACGATAACATTTTAGAGTACGTTTTAAAGAACTTACGTGCAATTCCGCATGTGGAAATTATCCGTATTGGAACGAGAGCTCCTGTTGTGTTTCCGCAGCGTATTACGGAAAACCTATGCAATATCATTAAGAAATATCATCCAGTTTGGTTAAATACACATTTTAATACTTCTATTGAGATTACAGAAGAATCTAAACTTGCTTGTGAAATGCTGGCGAATGCAGGTGTACCGCTTGGAAACCAGGCTGTTATTTTAGCAGGTATTAACGATAGCGTACCAATTATGAAAAAATTGATGCACGATTTAGTGAAAATTCGCGTACGTCCTTACTATATTTATCAATGTGACTTATCTGAAGGAATTGGCCATTTCCGTGCACCAGTTTCTAAAGGTCTTGAAATTATTGAAGGGTTACGCGGACATACATCTGGTTATGCAGTGCCAACATTTGTTGTAGATGCACCAGGCGGCGGCGGTAAAATCGCTGTTCAGCCAAACTACATTATTTCACAAAGTGCTGACAAAGTTGTTCTTCGCAACTTTGAAGGTGTTATTACAACGTATCCAGAGCCAGAGAATTACGTAGCAGGCAGAGCAGAAGGATATTTCAAAGAAATTTATCCTACTTATGAAGAAAAGCGCTCTGATGTTGGTATAGCAGCACTGATGAGCGATAAGAAGTTTAATCTTGTACCAGAAGGCTTGCAGCGTATGAATCGCCGCAAAGATTATGAAACAAATACGACACATGCTTCATTAAAAGATAAACGTGAAAAGCGTGATCAATTGAAAGATAAAAAATATCAAGCGCAAATGACAAAATTAAATGAGAGTACAAATACTGAGGGAGATGCAGTATGAGATGTATGTGGTGTGAAGGTGAAGAAGCAATTGAAAGTGTAAATACTGTATACTGGGAATTACCAGATGGAACACAAACAATTACAATTGAAGAAACACCTTGTATCGCATGTTCAACTTGCGGAATGCATTATCAATCAGAGGATATTGTGAAAGAAATTGAAGATCAGCTCTTTTTGATTTATACGAACGATTTGCCAAAACAAGTCACATATACAGAGCTCATGGAACGCCCTCGTTTATTAAAGCGAAATTATTTTGATTTTTAACCAGCACTTTTTATGCTGGTTTTTTTCTTGGTTGCCTTGTATAATGTAGCCAAGTTAGAAAGGTAGGGAATATTGTTGAAAAAGTCATTTTATCATTATATGATGAAGCACCGTGCTTCTTTATTAAAAGATGAACTATCCGACTTGGCGGAAACAATGTATGAAGATCATAGTTTTCCGAAGCAATCGGAGGATTATGATGAAATTAGTTCATACTTAGAATTAAGCGGTTCATTAGAAAGTATGAGCATTTTTGATCGCGCATGGGAATTATATATGCAAGAGCGGTAGAGTAAAACGTCTATTTTTAGACCGTTTTAATTAATCATTTTCAATTTGTGTTATGTACACTCCGATAGTGGAGTGTATTTTTTATGAAAAAATATTCAATTATACAACCTCATGTGATAAGCGTTTTCGAAGTGGGTCGCATATACTGTTATCGTCACATACTTAAAATCACGACTTCAAAAGGAGAGAGAGACATGACGAGAAAAAAGCAACCCAAATACAATATAGGAGATATAGTCGTGATTACGTTATATGGTACGGTCGGTAAAGTCACAAATATAAAAATGCTTGACGGCGTTTATGTATATGAAGTGAACAATCACGATGGATTTTATGTAGAACATACATTACAGCTTGTGACGGAACAAGCAATGAAAGATGGTGAATTAGAGTGGATTGAACTACATTATAAATTTACATTTGGTGACCTCGTTCAAGTAACAGGCTATGAAAAAGATGTATTTCGTGTTGTTGGCTACCGGACGGAAGTATGGCGTTATAAAAATGATGCATGGGAAGATACGATTTATGAATTATCTCGTATTACAGATGGAGAGTGGCTAGAAGCGGATGAATCTGATTTGGCACTTATCGCGAATGCACAAACAGCAAATGTCATTTTAAAGAAGATGAAACAAGATAAGGCAGGTATGAATAAGCTTGATTTAGGTAAATTAAAGTCTATTAATAATTCGAAAAAAGTAAGTATAAAAACGAATCGAAAAGAGATTATTGATGGTTTACTAGATATTTTTAATGATTACAGAACATTATATGACACATTTCAAGATGAAGAATATAAAATTGTGATGGAAGTTGTACGTAATTATTTAATTAAATTATCCGAAAAAAAATAACTTAGAAAGAGAAAAGGAATTGAAAGAAAATATAAGTTGTATATGGTATGCCTACGATTGTTAAAAAGATAATAAATATAGAAATAAGCTTGTCCACCCATTTATCATCATGTACAAAATCTTCCTCTGTATGTATCATTTCTTGTTTATATTTCATTGTGTTTTCCTCCTTTATATAGCTTGTACTACATCTTATGCAAAAGTGTCTTTTCATATAACCTATATATCTAGCAAGAAAAGAAAAATGTTTTTCTATTGTTATACATAATTTCTATTTTTCTTCATAAAACAGAATTAAAGGGGTGATGCTCATGAAGGAAATAGAAGTCGTGATTGATACGGAAGAAATTGCGGAATTTTTTTATGAGCAATTAATTGTAAGAGGCTATGTACCAAAACGCGAGGAAATTGAAGATCTTGCAGACATTGCATTCGATTATTTATTAGAGAAATGTATGATTGATGAAATATTTGATGAAGGTGATGAAGGGAAGTAACGACGGGACAGACTCGTCGTTTTTGCATTTTATAAATTATAAAATCGCTATCACTATATTGTGTTGTATTTGGTATAATAAAAGTGAAAATTTTCTGAAGAGGTGAAGTGATGTTCAAAAAAATTATTGATTCTTTGCTGGGGAATAAACATAAATACCGCTCTTACTCCAGTAGTGATTATCGACATCGACGTCGTTCGTATTCTAGCAGCGATTATAATAAGCATCATCCATCTCATGGGTATGGGCATCAGCATTATAAAAGAAAACATAAAAGTCGTAGTTTTTTCTCTAGTAGTTGATGGATTTTCAAAAAGTATTGGCATGGTTTGATCGGCCGCTGTCCATCGATACAGTCGTTGCACAGCGGTATCAAATTCAGCGTATTCTCGGTATGGGAAGTTATGGTTTTACATATCTTGTTACTGACATGTCGTCTCGTGAGGAAAAAGTATTAAAACAACTTCGAAAAAGTAAACAGCGTTATGCATCAGGTAGGAAATCGTTTACATATGAGCAAGCGATTTTACAGCAGTTAAAGCACCGTGCAATTCCTAGTTTTTTTCATAGTTTCACATGGAGAAAAGAACCTTTTTTTGTAATGGAGGAAATGCGTGGGAAGACATTTGAAGATTTTATTTTTGAATATGGAGAAATGTATACAGAGAAAGAAGTTTTTCTAATTTTATATAAAGTGCTTCATGTTGTTTCCTATTTTCATAGTCAAGGTATTGTGCATCGCGATTTGCGAATTCCTAATATTTTAATGAATGGTGATGACATATCTATTATTGATTTTGGATTAGCTCGCTTTATTGGTGAAAATGATGAACGTGCCGGGTCTTATAAAGGGGAACAAGCATATATGCGTGAAATTCATTATCGTAGTGATTTTTATGCTCTAGGACATTTTGTTTTATTTTTGCTGTATTCTAGTTATGAATCTTCAAAAGAAGAAAGACCTTGGTATGAAGAATTGACATTATCAGTAAATAGCAGTGATGTAATTATGCGGATGTTACAAATGAAAGAGCCGTATTACGAAAATGTTCAAGAATTAATAGAAGATGTACGCTGTATATTAGAAAGGTTGGGAGATACATGTTCCAAAAGTTTTTAGCAAGCATTGGTATTGGCAGTGCAAAAGTTGATACTGTGTTAACACAGGAAGAATGGCTTATCGGAGAAGAAATTACAGGGGTTGTACATATTACTGGCGGATCAGTAGCACAAGAAATTGATAGTATTTATTTAACGTTATCTACGACGTATATTCGCGAAGTAGATGATAAGAAAATGAGTTCAACATATGATTTAAAGAAAGTTCGTTTAACAACTCCTATTACTATCGGAATAAATGAAAAACGAGAAATTCCATTTTCTTTCCCGATGCCGATTGAAGCGCCGGTAACATTTGGAATGAAAACCGTTTGGGTACAGACTGGTCTCGATATTAAACTCAGTATTGACCCAAGCGACTGTGATTACATTCAAATACTTCCCAATCTGTTATTAAAAAGTGTATTAGATGCAGTCCAAAATCTTGGGTTTCGTCTCCATCAAGCTGAATGTGAAGAACTTCCATACCGTTTGCGCGATCATGTACCATTCGCACAAGAGTTTGAATTTGTTCCTGTATCCGGACAATATTATGGAAAGCTCGATGAATTAGAACTTCTAATCATCCCGCGTTCATACGATAGTTTAGAAATTGTGATGGAAGTAGATCGAAAAGCAAGAGGAATTGCTGGACTATTATCGGAAGCTTTAGATATGGATGAAAAGGTTTTACGTTTCACAGTGAAGCGTGAAGATATTCCAACAATGCAGCAAAAAATTAGCAGTTATATTTCGTGATGATTCATGCATAAAAAAGAAATGGAGAGGGAAAATAAAACACCCGCTCCATTTTTGTATAGTGAGGTTATGCAGATGAAGAGATATCGACATTTATATATGTTACTTTTTGTTTTACTCGTTGGTTTTGTCGGACTATCTTTTTCTTATGAAACATCTTTCATTGATCAATTTGATCATGTAGTAAGTAATTATATACAAAGCTTTCGTAATGAATATTTTACCGCTTTTTTTGTATGGATGTCTTATATTGGATCAAAAAAGGTATATTTTCCTGTATTGTTTATCCTGTTTATGTATTTTTTGATTCGAAGACGATACATGACAGCAATTTTGTTAATGATAAATTTTTATGGTTCGCGCCATTTGAACTATATGTTAAAGATATGGTATGAACGACCACGCCCTGATATATCACAACTTGTTACGGCGACAGGTTACAGCTTTCCGAGCGGACATGCGATGAATGCTGTTGCATTTCTAGGGTTTATTGCATACATTACAATTACCGAACATCGCCTACAATTGCATCAAAAATTATTGCTTATTGTTATTGCCTGTTTTCTTATCTTTTCCATTTCTATTAGTCGTATATATTTAGGGGTACATTATCCGTCTGATATTTTAGCGGGCTGGGCTGCTGGGGGGAGTTGGCTTATTTTATGTATCATGTTTCATCAAACATTTTTCCCACATGTAGCTGACAATAAATCTTCTGTATCAAAGTGACAAGTAATTGTATGAACTAATAATTTATCAAGACCTAAAAGCTAAAAATCCTTAAAAAATAAAGGTGAGCGCATATTAGTCATGTATAATATGTACTCACCTTTATTTTCTTGTTCAAAGCACCCGTTAGTCACCTATTGTCTGACGACAAAACTTGAGGACTCAAATTTATCCCGCTATTTGTGGGCAGTAATACTCCCGCCTCAAAATTCAGCGGAAGCATTGTCCAGTTCCAGTGGCTAGAATGTTCGGTGGCTTCGCTTCTTCCTGCGAGGTAAAAAAACACCTCTACGTCAGAAGCTCCATCCCCCTCATATTCTGGACGAGCCACTTCCACATTTCTTTGTTGCCTAGCTCTAGCGGCTAGAATCTCCGGTCGTTTCGCCCCCTCGGACGAGGCAAAAAGCGCCTCTCCGCCCTGTGCGTGGGCGTCCTGCGATTCTGAGCGAGCCGCTGCCGCTTTTCTGAAGAAGTTAGGCGGGAGATAAACTGCCCGTAAAAGCCCGATTGGTGAGGGCTGATAATCAGTGGGGTATGAAGAAAACCCCCACTGATTAAAGTTTCACTTTATCCTCTAATTCATTACTAATTGAAATCGGTGGAGTAGATAACAATATGGAAGAAATAAACAACTCTGTTGAAGTACTAGCCGAGATCTTTAGTCAACAATACTGGAAAAATGAAAAGGTAAACGGACAAGGAACGACATGATGAGAGAAGTTCATGGTGTGAATTTGAAAAAAAGAGCCACTTTCTGTTAGAGAGTGGCTTTGTATGAGTACGATTGCTACATGTTACAGGGCTAGTATGTAAGTAATTATTTACATGCATATTGCCTTATTTACCGGAAAAAGAACATTTGTTCTGTTATTTTCTAATCAGTCTCGTTAAAGCCATCCCAAGAAATCCAACACCCATTCCTATCAGCCATCCAATTTGGGAACTTCCTAATAAAGATCCTACTCCTCCACCAAGAAACATGCAGCCAACGAATACTAATCCTCCAACGCCCCATTTCTGCCGATCCATAATTCAATCACACCCTTTCAATAAAAACATATGCTATTAGCTAACTAATCTTTCTTGAATATGATATGTTAATTATTTTGCTAGAGGCGGTATAGTTGTTTGGCTTAGGATCAGCAATGATCAGGGAATTCAAGAGGTGGAGATTGATCTTTTGTCGATATAGTTCTTCAACAAAAAATACGATTCAAATTCAGTTTCAAAAATCATTACCAAAAATAAAAGGTCCTAACGTATTAGTCATATATAATATGTTAGGACCTTTTATTTTTTAAGTTTTTTTGAATTTAGGTCTTGATAACTAAATATATGTTCTTTTTGCATTGGTTCCACATGAATATGTGTGTACCAAATATTGTATTTATGTTGCAACTTTTCTTCAATTTCATCAGTAATACGATGGCTTTCACTTACGTCCATGTGTGCGTCTACTTCGATAGTAATATCAACATACGTTTGATTTCCATACATGCGTGCTCGTATGTCCACAATGTGTTCAACGCCTGGAATCGTTTTAACTGTTTCGGCATATTGCTTCATTTTGTCTGGATCAATGCCATCTGTTAACAGATGTGACGCTTCTTTGAAAATATCCAAAGCTGTTTTACAAATAATGATGCCGACGATAAGTGCTGCAATTGGATCAAGAAGAGGCATTTGAAACTGTGAACCGAAAATACCAATAACTGTCCCAATACTTACAAGAACATCAGATAAATTATCTTTTGCGGCCGCTTCTAGTGCTTTACTTTTTGTTTCCTTTGCAATTTTACGATTATATATGTATACGCTATACATAATAGCAGCGCAAAACAAAGCAACCCAAGCTGCTGCTAAATTAGGGGTTGTTTGTTCCTCCTTGAAAAAGGATTGAACAGCATTCACGATAACTTCGAATCCGACCGTCATCATAATAAAGGATGCGACGAGTGAAGCGATTTGTTCCGCGCGTAAGTGACCATATGGGTGATCCGGATCGCGAGGTTTTCGGGAAATTTTCAACCCAATTAATACAGCTAGTGATGCGCCAATATCAGTTAAATTGTTAAGACCATCTGCACGCAATGAGCTAGAAACAGCTATGTAGCTTATTACAATTTTAACAGTTGATAAAAATATATAAGCAACAATGCTTAGCATTGCCCCTTTATCAGCAGCTTTGTTAGAAAGTGATTCCATACTATTCACGCACCTTTCTCTCAAAGATTCTCTATGTATAAGCGTATCAAACGAAGGTCGTGTGGGTCTATACAAACATTGTTGTGTACTTTTAGCATTTTAAGAAAGGGGGAACATTGTTTCGTAAGGGCAAAAAAGACAAAAAAGCACTTAGATATGCTTCTAAGCGCTTTTTTGTAAGTTTTTATATTTTATTAATATACTTCTAAAAACTCAGTAACTTGCTCTTCTGTCTTTGCATTTGCACTATGTAGATGACCAAGCTTTTCACCGTTTTGATACACTAATAAACTTGGAATTCCCATTACTTGATATTCTTCAGCAATGCTTGGGAACTCATCTTTATTAATGGAATACCACTCAAATTTATTGAACTCTTCCATTATATCATTGATAAAATTGTCCATACGCACGCAATCTGGGCACCATGTTGTGAAGAACTTAACTACTACTGGATTTTCTTTTGCGATAAGATCGCGGAATTCTTTTTCTGATTTGATTTCTTTCATGTTTTTAACTCCTTTCAATGTCATGTGGATTTGCGAGTATTTTTATGCAAAATCCACATTTGCAAACATTATTGTTTATGAAATAGATTGTTTGCAAAATCTTCTGCAGCTTTTTCTTGAAGATCTGGTACAACGTGAGAGTAAGTATCCAATGTGATACTTCTTCTTTTATGTACGAGTCGTTCGTTTATAATCTTCGGATGAATACCTTGTCCTAGCAATAAAGTAGAAAAGGTATGTCAAAGATCATGAAAGCGAATAATAGGAACTTCACTTTTCTTTATAAGCTTTTTCCATAGATGTGTCAAACTTTTGAAATTGCAAGGAAGTCACAAAAGAACTCGGCATGTTCCTCGAAGCCGTCTGGGAGAGGGGAGTATGGGGATTACAAAAAATGACATGTAGAGTAATATTAATAAACATTTAGCAGAATTACAACTACAATTTTTACATCAACAAAGTAAGGATAGTTATAACAACAATAATGATTTATTGGGTATTACACCTGTTATTAGAACAACTAAACAAATAGGAGAATTATCACCTTGTAAATACGATGGGACATGGTATAAAGTGACATGATGGGATAATTTATTAAACTACAGATTATATAAAGCTTTTACTAAAACAAGGGGAAAATTAATATGGAAAAAATAGTTTTAAAAGGACATGAATTTATAAGCAAGGAAGTTTTGCATAAAATATTAAAGGAAAAGTTAGATTTCCCAGAGTATTATGGAGAAAATGCTGATGCTTTATGGGATTGTTTAACTGGATGGATAGCTCTTCCTTTAACGATTGAATGGGAATGTTTTGAAGAGAGTAAACAATTTCTTGGTTCATATGCAGAACTGATTTTAGAAACTTTTCAATATGCACAGAAAGAAATGATAGGAAAGTTTTTCATCATTGTAAAATAATTTTTATAGGTTGGAATATATATTTCTTAATTAATCACAAAAATATTGTAAAGATTTCTTATTAGAATCAATGTGATGATGTGGAAAAAAAAGACACTCCTAGGAGTGTCGTCATCCATCTTATTGCTTTCGAGGTTTGAAAAGGGAAGTAATGAAAAAGAAACCTTTTTCAATTCAAATTTAACACGAATGGAATATATAGTAAATTGAGAAACATTATCCGGAAGATTTAGTATAGATACTTTTCACTATTGGTATAGAGGAAAAACTATTTTTTGACAAAAAAAGGGGTAATTTTTGGGGCATTTTCAGGGATTTTTCAAAATCAAATCAATATTACTTTATACCTATACAAACATTCCTTGCAAAAAAAATAATGTGGGGATAGCGTTTTTATGCTTAGAATCTTCTTAACTTTTATGTAATGTATGAAACAAAGTTGTGAGAACTTTCGATTAGAGATAATATACATATTGTAAAAGAGGAGTTTGCTATATAACGGAGTCTTTTTTGATAAAGTGAAACTTTAATCAGTGGGGGCTTTCTTCATCCCCCACTGATTATTAGTTGAACCAATCGGGCTTTTACGGGCAGTTTATCTCCCACCTAACTTCTTTGCTTTCGCTGAATTTTGAGGTGGGAGTATTACTGCCCGTTAATGCGGGATAAAAAAAGACACTACAGGAGTGTCTTTTAATTGAAAGAAAATTCTTTCTATTATATAATTGATTATGGGGAAGGTAATGTTAAAGTGTTATTTTTAATGTTATCTTATTATTTAATAAGCCATGAAATCAAATCAATTGATTTTTTGGCTTTTTTTTTATTATTGTAAACAGATTCTTTATTGTTCATATTATATGTTACTTTCTATTTAACAGCGAATGACAGTGCCGGAATAACAAACTAGGAAATAGTCTCCAGTATCTATAACGGTCACTGCGGAAATAAATCCTTTAAAGCCTTCTGAAGAGTAATAGATTTCTTTAGGGATATTCTCAGCAGATTGATACTTTCTTTTTTCATACTTTACATGATGGTGCTTAATTGTTTTTGGTTCAGCTATAATGGATTGTTTGTTTGTGACAGTGGACGTATTTGCATTCAAAGAATCTTGAGAAGTGATATCTAATCCTGCTGCTTTTACATTCTCCGTTTGTGAAAAAGCACCAATACCACAAAATCCGATAAATGTTGCTAAGGTAACCTTTGTGAAATTTTTCATTTTCATTTTCTTTTTCTCCTTTTCTAATTTTTGGTAATAATGTTCTTACAACTAACAGTCTATATGGAGTGTATATGGACTGTAAATATATATGAAAAGACAAAAAATGAGAAAAATCGCCATTTTTCTCATTTTTTTGTATAATAAACCACCGTTCAGAAAATTGTCAAAAATCGAAAGTTTTTCCTATGCGAAAAGGAGAACTATTTATGCAAAAAAAGAATAAATATTCATTGTTCAAATGTTTGAATAAAATGTGAACAATTTTTAATCGTTAGAATGGTTTATAGGCATAGAGTCCTATTGCAGTTATATAGCGGATTTCGATTCTATTGAATGGACTGCATATGTATTGAAAAAATAAAAAAGTATGATCTAGTTATGGTATTTGGATAGAATGTCTAGAAGTCGGAAATCACCGCATTATATATAGTTGGAGATTTCAATTCAAAACATGGTGTGATGAGACTGTTGTGAAGTTAAAAGCAGTTTATCCAGAGTATGGAATGTGGATTTCACAAATATGATGAGAAAAGCTGACTTCTATGAGTCAGCTTTTCTATTTTAGGATAGCGCTACATAAAGATGGTGAATATTGTGAAAATCTCATAGCCTACAAACAAAAAGAATGATATTCTTTTTGTAAAGTTTTTTGTAAAAATTTCCTTTTAATTATAGAGATTATGTACCTAAATTTCTTCAAAGCAATGGGGAAAAACTAGAATGGAGGCATATGGTAATGATTCAGTATAAAGATAATTACATAACTATCTTTCAAAGTGCTATTTTTCAAACAAACTCAGTTGTTGTAGAAACTGATGAATTGGTAGTAGTAATAGATCCGACTTGGCTACCGAATGAAGTGAATGAAATTCAGAACTATGTTTATGAAAATAAAAAGGGTAAAGACGTTTACTTACTTTTTACACATTCTGATTTCGATCATATTTTAGGTTATGGTGCATTTTTGCATGCTAAAGTAATTGCAAGCAAAAAATTAAAAGATTGCCCGGATAAGCAATCAATTATCAATAGTATTCAAGATTTTGATGATTCTTATTACGTAACAAGAGAGTATGAAATAAAGTTTCCAAATGTAGATATTTCTATTAGCAAAGAATATGAGAAATTAGAAATAGGCGATATAAAAATTCATTTTTATCAAGCTCCAGGTCATACTGAAGATGGCATTATTACCGTTCTCGATCCACTCGGTATCGTAATAGCTGGTGACTACTTATCAGATCTAGAGTTTCCTTATATTTATCATAACAGTGATGACTATGTATCAACTTTAAAAAAATTCGAATTTATAATAGAGACATATGATATTAGCCTTCTAATACCAGGACATGGAAGGTTTACAAAAGATAAAACAGAGATGAAAAAGAGAATATCCGAATCGGTTCATTATATTTTACAAACGAAACAGTTACTTTTAGAAGACAAACAAGAAGAAACATACGATCTCATAAAAAAATATAGTTATCCAAAAACAATGAAAAAATTTCATAATTATAACCTTACCTTGTTAAAAAAGGAGTTAGACTTATAACGTTCTAAGCTGTATAAAAAGAAACACAAGAGTTATCAAGGGTATTATTTGAGTCGGTTCTTATATTAATATCCCCAACACATTTATAAAATTTTGCGCATCCTTTGTAAAAAAGTTAGTTTTACTTACATCTTGAGTGAATTGGATAGACGGAGAGGTATAATCTATAGGAGAAGTCATTTCATTTTCCTACCTTTCTGATTCGAAGTGAGTTTAGGCAACTGAAATAGGATATGAGTCTATTCCCTATGTTGTGCAGCAGTTTGTATTGAAGTAGTAATGTAAGGGGGAAAGATACTAATTTGGAACTTTTGAATGAGTACAAATCAGCCTCGAGTCTCATGCACATAGCATTCGTTATTATATAAAATATTACATAACAAAGAAAAAATATAGAAAAAAGGAGTGACTCTTAAATGGAGCATAAAGGACTGAAAATATTCATTCATGCTAGTACTTGGTTTGCACCTGTATTAGTTCCTTTTATTATATTTCTTGTGAGTTCAGATCGAGAAATTAAAAATTTATCATTACAAGCAGTCATATTTCACTTTGTCATAGGCCTATTAATTGGTATTTCGGCATTTTTCTCTTGGGTATTAATTGGAATTCCATTTTTAATTATTTTTGGACTGATGGCTTTGATTACTCCAATCATTGGTATTGTTCGTGCGTTGAATGATCGACCTTTTCAATATCCGATTGTTGGATCATGGCTGAAATAAACTATATGAATATAAAATGTATGAAAAGGGTAGCGTATTGCTATTCTTTTTTTATCCCGCTATTCGTGGGCAGTAATACTCCCGCCTCAAAATTCAGCGGAAGCATTGTCCAGTTCCAGTGGCTAGAATGTTCGGTGGCTTCGCTTCTTCCTATGAGGTAAAAAACACCTCTGCGTCAGAAGCTCCATCCCCCTCACATTCTGGACGAGCCACTTCCACATTTCTTTGTTGTCCAGCTTTAGCGGCTAGAATCTCCGGTCGTTTCGCCCCCCTCGGACGAGGCAAAAAGCGCCTATCCGCCTTGTGCGTGGGCGTCCTGCGATTCTGAGCGAGCCGTTTCCGCTTTTCTTAAGAAGTTAGGCGGGAGATAAACTGCCCGTAAAAGCTCGATTGGTGAGGGCTTATAATCAGTGGGGGATGAAGAAAACCTCCACTGATTAAAGTTTCACTTTATTAGAAATGAAAAAACAAATCGTTTATATATCCAAAGATAAAGAAAATAAAATAAATTGTAATCTTCTAAAGAGTCTGATATATTTGAATAGAAAATAAAATTAGTGTAAAACGGGTGAAGATAAAGTGTTTGTTCTATCTTCTTAATACAGGGGGCGATTAGACAAAATATTGTCTCGTAACTGTGTTTAAGAGTGATGTGACTCTTGTTTGTTTTACATATCAAAGTCTGCGTGGAGAGGAGGTACTCATTTACGAAGATAAGTGTCTCTTCGTATAGTAACAGCATCTTTGGAAGTTATTTTTTATTGTCGTAAATCATTAACAAATTATGAAGCTTATGAGAGATTCTTTGTTTGGAACATTTACTTATGTTCTCAATCCTTTCAAAAGTACTATTATGAGCAATCTAAACATAGAAAAACCTTGTACGCTGCTAACCTTATATTCTTTGCGAGCAGTTTAAATAGAGAATGTTGAGGAAAATATATTTGTGCAATCTTGGAAAGGCTTACAGAAGTGTAAACGAAGATATATTTGGATTGGAGGAAGACAAAATGGGACCTGAAGAAAAATTTTTTCCAGGACTTGAAGGGGTAATTGCAGCAGAGACGAAGATTTCTTTTCTTGATACAAAAAAAATCGTTATTCAAGGGTATGACCTGATTGAGTTGTCTAAAACGAAAAGCTATTTAGATATTGTTCATCTTTTATTAGAGGAGAGACTTCCTAATTCAGATGAGAAAGCAGCATTGGAAGAAACGTTAAAGTCTGAATATGAGGTTCCAAGTGGAGTTATTGATGTTTTAAAAGCATTGCCAAAACAAACACATCCGATGGATGGATTGCGTACAGGAATTTCGGCGCTATCTGGTTATGACAATGAAATTGATGATCGCTCATTAGATGTAAATAAAAAGCGTGCTTATAAGTTGTTAAGTAAGGTGCCGAATATAGTAGCGAATAGCTATCGAATTTTAAATAATGAAGAACCAATTGAACCGATTCAAGAATTATCTTATAGTGCGAACTTCTTCCGTATGCTTACGGGTAAGAAGCCTTCTGAATTAGAAGGAAAAATATTTGATCGATCACTCGTTCTGTATAGTGAACATGAGATGCCTAACTCTACTTTTACGGCTAGAGTAATTGCGTCGACACAATCAGATTTGTATGGTGCCTTAACCGGAGCTGTTGCTTCTTTAAAAGGTAATTTACATGGAGGCGCAAATGAGGCAGTGATGTACATGTTGCTTGAAACAGGTACTGTCAGAAAATTTGAAGAATTACTGCAAAAGAAACTGTATAACAAAGAAAAAATCATGGGATTTGGACATCGCGTCTACATGAAGAAGATAGATCCAAGAGCGCTTCTGATGAAAGAAGCATTAAAACAGTTATGTGATGTGAAAGGCGATTATACATTATATGAAATGTGTGAAGCTGGAGAAAAGATTATGGAGAAGGAAAAAGGAATCTATCCAAACCTAGATTATTATGCTGCTCCAGTCTATTGGATGTTAGGTATTCCAATTCAACTATATACACCAATCTTCTTCAGTTCAAGAACGGTAGGCTTATGTGCGCATGTGATTGAGCAACATACAAATAATCGAATATTCCGCCCGCGTGTAAATTATATCGGCGAGCGACATGTGCTTAGCAAATAAAAACAACTGGGGAGTTGTTAAGGCCGCCCGCCAGGTGGGTGTTTGACCGACACCCATTCTTAATAATAATGAATTTTCGGTAGAAAGGGAAGGATAGCGTGATTAAAACAAATGAAATTAAACAAAAAGATGCAATTTTAGAAGAGATTACGGATTATGTACTAAATAAAGAGCTTACGAGCTCAGAAGCATTCAGTACAGCACGCTATGTGTTACTTGATACGCTTGGATGTGGGATTTTAGCATTGCAATATCCAGAGTGTACGAAATTACTAGGACCTGTCGTACCAGGAACTGTTGTGCCAAATGGTACACGTGTGCCGGGAACATCATTTGTGCTGGATCCAGTACGCGGTGCCTTTAATATCGGATGTATGATCCGTTGGTTAGATTATAACGATACGTGGCTTGCGGCTGAATGGGGACATCCGTCTGATAATTTAGGTGGCATTTTAGCTGTTGCAGATTATGTGAGCCGCGTTCGTATTTCAGAAGGAAAAGAACCATTAAAGGTAAGAGATGTACTTGAAATGATGATTAAAGCACATGAAATCCAAGGTGTACTGGCATTAGAAAATAGTTTAAACCGCGTTGGTCTTGACCATGTGTTATACGTAAAAGTAGCGACAACAGCAGTTGTTACGAAAATGCTTGGTGGCACACGTGAAGAAATCTTTAATGCATTGTCTCATGCATGGATTGATAACTCTAGTCTCCGTACATATCGTCATGCTCCAAATACAGGTTCACGTAAGTCATGGGCAGCTGGGGATGCAACAAGCCGTGGTGTTCACCTTGCACTTACTGCATTAAAAGGTGAAATGGGTTACCCAACAGCATTATCTGCACCAGGATGGGGATTCCAAGATGTATTGTTTAACAAGCAAGAACTAAAATTAGCGAGACCTTTAGATTCTTATGTAATGGAAAATGTATTGTTTAAAGTATCATATCCAGCAGAATTCCATGCTCAAACAGCTGCAGAATGTGCAGTGAAATTACATCCAGAAGTGAAAGAACGATTAGATGAAATTGACCGTATTACAATTACGACACATGAATCAGCAGTTCGTATTATTGATAAAGAGGGTCCATTAAATAACCCAGCTGACCGCGATCATTGCTTGCAATACATTACTGCAATCGGTTTATTAAAAGGTGACATTGTTGCAGATGATTATGAGGATGAAGTAGCTTCTGACCCTCGCGTAGATGAATTACGAAATAAGATGGTTGTTGTTGAAAATAAACAATACAGTTTAGATTACCTTGATCCGAACAAGCGCTCAATCGCCAACGCTGTTCAAATTCATTTTAAAGATGGTACAGTAACAGAAAATGTAGAATGTGAATATCCATTAGGTCACCGTTTCCGTCGAGACGAAGCGATTCCAAAGGTTGTTCAAAAGTTCTCTGCAAATATGGCTGTTCATTATTCTAATAAACAACAAGAAAAAATTCATGAGGCTTGTTTGAATGAAGAAAAACTAGAAAATATGAATGTAAATGAATTTGTAGATCTTTTCTTAATTTAAGTATAGGGGGAATAAGAATGGCTTGGGTTGTAAATAAACAGTCAACACAAGAAGAACTTGCCAATCGATTCCGAACTTTAGTAGAAGCACCTGAAATCTTGCAAATTCCTGGTGCACATGATGCGATGGCTGCTCTTGTTGCAAAAAATACTGGATTTTCAGCTCTTTATTTATCAGGGGCTGCTTATACAGCAAGTAAGGGTTTACCAGATTTAGGTATTGTAACATCTACTGAAGTGGCTGAAAGAGCAAGAGATCTTGTTAGAGCAACGGATTTACCTCTTCTTGTTGATATTGATACAGGTTTTGGTGGAGTGTTAAATGTAGCAAGAACTGCTGTAGAGATGATGGAAGCAAATGTAGCTGCTGTTCAAATCGAAGATCAGCAACTCCCTAAAAAATGTGGACATCTAAATGGTAAAAAACTTGTTTCTATTGAAGAAATGCAACAAAAAATTAAAGTTATAAAAGAAGTAGCACCATCGATGGTTGTTGTAGCTCGTACGGATGCTCGTGCGGTTGAGGGATTAGATGCATCGATTGAGCGAGCGATTGCTTACATAGAAGCGGGGGCAGATGCTATTTTCCCAGAAGCTTTGCAGTCAGAGGAAGAGTTTCGTTTATTTACAAAAAAAGTAACGGTACCTTTACTTGCTAATATGACTGAATTTGGGAAAACACCGTATTATACTGCCGAAGAATTCGCTAATATCGGTTATCAAATGGTTATATATCCAGTGACTTCTCTTCGCGTAGCAGCAAAAGCTTATGAACGTATTTTTCATCTTATAAAAGAAGAAGGATCGCAAAAAGAAGGGCTTTCTGATATGCAAACAAGAAGTGAATTATATGAAACAATTTCTTATCATGACTTTGAGGAGTTAGATAAGGGAATTGCAAAAACAATTTTATCTGATGGGCAATAGATGAAGGGAAACTTCCAGCAGCGGAGGCATCCTCTCGCTGCTGGTTAGCCCTCACCAATCGGGTGCATGCCAGCAGTTGCCGCCCATCTATCTTCCTCACTCTACTCTGAATCGTGGGGATGAGAGTCTTACTGCCCCAAAATAGCGAGATACAATAAGAAAGCGATGATACACATTTTTAGCAAAAACACCTGCTTGATGTGAAATGAATCATCGCTTTTTTGTCATATTAACGGATAGTAAGAATGAGATTGATAAAGTGAAACTTTAATCAGTGGGGGTTTTCTTCATCCCCCACTGATTATCAGCCCTCACCAATCGGGCTTTTACGGGCAGTTTATCTCCCACCTAACTTCTTAAGAAA
>NZ_JAKUFS010000015.1 GCF_022663535.1 Bacillus cereus group sp. BfR-BA-01380
ATCGTACGCTTGGAGATTTTCGAACGTGTACTTCCAGTTTGTTGCTTCACTTACTTCTTTCGTATCTACCACTTTACCGTTTTGTAGTAAATCGACTTTGATTGAACTTGGGCGATCTTTCGCGTCGTTGTCTTTCCACGTCTTCGTTCCTTCTACTTTTGTTTGGCCTACTTTTGTATTTGTAATGTCATAACCTTTTACTTCTGTTTGGTACCCGTCTACTGGTTGTTCTTTCACTTCATACTTGTATGCTACTCCATTTGCATCGTACGCTTGGAGATTTCCGAACGTGTACTTCCAGTTTGTTGCTTCACTTACTTCTTTCGTATCTACCACTTTACCGTTTTGTAGTAAATCGACTTTGATTGAACTTGGGCGATCTTTCGCATTGTTGTCATTCCAAGTTTTTGTTCCTGTAATAGATGTAGTTTTCACTTTATTCGAAATCGGCAACTTAATTCCGTTTACATCACCTGGTTTAACTTCAAAATCTACTTTTGCCTGAGGATCAAAATCAATATAGTTTGGAGCTGAAACTTCTTGCACATAATATTTTCCTGGTTGTAAATTAGTGATTTCAATCATACCTTGTCCATCTGTTGTATATACATCTCCAACTTGTTCACCCGACTCTTTATACAACTTAAACGAAACGTTTGGTATTACTTTTTCTTCATTTCCTTCAATATGTTTAATAATTCTTAGCGTTCCTTTTGGAACCTTGTTACCTTCTGCGCCACCGCCAGCTGTCATATTTTCGACTTGGTAACTACCCGACTCAGAAACTGGGTCTTTGTATAGAATTTGGTAATCAATTTTATAATCATTCTTAAAATATTCTTGTTTCTTTCCGCTTTCCGTTATAGTAGTTGTATAACCAATCGTAAATGCGGTAGCATGTGCTTTATCCTTATAAATCACAACTTTAAATGAGTTATCACTATTAAACGTAATAGTTCCATAACGTTTAGTTACAAATTCTTGCAGTGATAAGGATGAACGGCCTGTGTAATTATCAATAATTATATAGAAACTACCTTTATTAAGTGTTTGACCTTCTTGTAAGCTATCAGTCACAACAATATCACGACTTAAATATTCTTTGTTTAAGTTTATATTCAAGAACCAACGCACTTCATTGTCCTTACCTGAGAGCATATCACCAGTTTTATAAAAAAACGGTTTCTTTCCAGGATCTGTACCACCACCACCACCGTTTGGACCAGTAATGATTACAGTTTGCTTATCTAAATTTGTACCAAAATTGGTTTCAACCTCTTTCTTTTGATCCTTTCCTACATTAGTAGCTTGCACTTTAAAGTTTAGATACCCTTTAATATTTTGATAGTTATTCACTTTATCATTAAATGTGCATACCACAGTACCTGCAGTAACTGTACAAGTACCATAATCATCTAAATTAAACGTTGTATCTAATCCTTTTAATTCCGGAGGCAGTGTTAATGTTAGTGTGTCTCCAGGTTTCAGCCTAACTCCATTTTTTTCACTGAAGTTTATAGTTACTTTAGTCACTTCTCCGCTCTGTAGATCTGTTTTACCTATCTTAAAACTATCCACAAGTCCTGCTGTATTTAACTCTTGTGCATTTGCTATTATAGGCATCAAACTCTGACCTATAGTAAATATAAAAATCATTATAATTGAGAAAATCGAAGTGATTCTTTTTAAATACATGCTTTATGTTAGCCTCCTTATAAATTACAATACAGATAAATCTTGGAGTAAATAAACTACAACAAAGATTCTATGATTCAATGTCATTGCGCTATTTTACTTACATATTTTCGATAGCCATTATCATCTTTTTCTCTTTCTTTACTCCTTCTATTGCTTAGAAACTTGAAATTTAACTTTTATATAAATTCATCTAATTTTCTCCAATACATCTAAACGGTGAAATTTCTGATCTGTACGATTTAACAAAGACAAATAAGCGAATGAACGAACAATAGAACAAATTCAAAGTCAGGAAAAGACAATTTTAAAAGCCTTCATGACAATCATTCGTCTTATTATGCAAGGGTATTATGTCATAGAGGTTGCAAAACTTCTTCACATTCATCACAAAATGATTGCTAGGTACGTAAAAAAATTTAGTGCGGGCAATATGGACGAGCTATTTCACAACAAATATGCATCTAGTCGGCTTCCATACTTATTCTCCTGAAGATGAACAGGAAATGCAGCGTATGACACAAGCCGAAAAAAATCACAGCTTTAAAACGTGCTAGTATACTCGTATTCTAAAGAATGTTATTGAAGATAAGTTTTCTGTGACCATGAATCGAGGTGAAATCAGTCATATGTTAAAACGTCTTATGTTTAGATACACAACCGACCTACACACTGAAACAAACTGACAAGAAAAACAAGAAGTATTTCAACCTCAGCGTTATAATAAGTATTATTTGTCTATGTGGATGAAAGTCATATTCTCCAAATCTGAATATAGTAGAACAAATTTTGGGGTAATAAAAACAGAGTGTAATTGCCAACCGAGTTCATACGCATCGTACAGAAATACGAAAGTCGGTCTTTTCATTTTTGGAGTATATAAATGAGTGTCGAGAAAATGTGCTTCGCCTAATGGGTTCCATGGCTATGTCGAGGAATTAAACTAAACTTATATATACGTTTCATCTACTTGATAAGAATCGTTAGTTTTTTTAAAAAGACTATAAATCCAAATGTCTAGATATTGACATATCCATATAACAGATGGTAATATTGAATTAGAGAGATTTATATTCTTTCATTATTCTTATCAAATCACGAAAAATTAAATTGTACCGCATGTACTATATAAATTCATTTTGAGTTTTCAACACATAAGTCGCTGCTATGCAGAACAAAGCATGACCTGCACCCTGCGTTTTCTCTCTTCGTTTTCACCCTTGCATGTGGCAGAAAAAGGTCTTGATCGCCCTCTATGCATGGCCAAATGCTCTCGCCTACCTAAAAAAAACGAGGGTTTTTATGTCATTTTTTAATTTATATTTTAGACATGTAACCCCTAGTTTCTTGACTAGGTTGGAAGTTTTCAAGGTTACTTACTAATAGTTTAGACTCTTGGTTAGATGAAGTGTTATTTTAAATATTTGGTGTAGCTATAGCAACATTGTTTACAACAATTGAACCATTTCCTAATCATATCCCCTCTCAAACAAGAAATCGTTCCCACAATCTATTATTCTAAAATCATTACAAAAAAGCAACAATCAAGTACTATTTCCCATTTTTTCCTTATCAATATAACACATTTTGACAAATATATTTAGAGCAGAAAACTGAAAACGATTTCTTAAAGATGACTTTTCCATCGTTTTTCTGCTTAAGCTTTCCCAAGTTCTTATTTCTTTAATATCTGATCAGTCTATAGACTGATCAGATATTTTTATGTCAACTTGTAAATCACTTCTAAATAAAATAGGTACTTTCCCTGTTATTCCTTACATCTTCTCTGGTGCAGATACCCCAACTAATGCTAATGCATTTTGAAGTGTAATGCGTACTGCACGCATTAAATCGTAACGAGCTTTACTTAATTCTAAATTATCTTGGTTTAATACTTTTTCTGCATTGTAGAAGCTATGAAGCGCTGCTGCTAAGTCAAATGCATAGCTTGTAATGCGGTGCGGCAGACGTTTTTGCGCTGCTTCTGCAACTGCTGCTGGGAATTCACCAAGTTTCTTTAATAAGTCTACTTCTTTCTCAGAAGCAACTAGTTTGTAGTTCACATCGCCGCCTGCAGTTAATCCAAGCTCTTCACCTTGGCGAAGGATACTGCATACGCGTGCATGTGCATATTGTGCATAGTATACAGGGTTTTCATTTGATTTTGATACGGCTAAGTCCATATCAAAGTCTAAATGAGAGTCACCGCTGCGCATCGCAAAGAAGTAACGCATTGCGTCCACGCCCACTTCTTCCATAAGCTCACGAAGTGTAACAGCTTTACCTGTACGTTTACTCATTTTTACTTTTTCACCGTTTTGGTATAGTTGTACCATTTGGATGATTTCTACTTCTAATGTATCTTTGTCGTATCCAAGCGCTTGAATTGCTGCTTTCATACGAGGAATGTAACCGTGGTGGTCAGCACCCCAGATGTTAATTAATTTATCAAAACCACGCTCTAATTTATCGCGGTGATACGCAATATCTGGTGTTAAGTATGTGTAAGAACCATCGTTTTTAATTAATACACGGTCTTTATCGTCGCCGTAAGTTGTAGAGCGGAACCATGTTGCGCCCCCTTCTTCAAACACTTCACCGCGCTCTTTTAATACTGCAAGAGCTTCGTCAATTTTACCGTTTTTATATAATGATGTTTCAGAATACCAAACGTCAAAGTTAACGTGGAAGCTTGCTAAGTCTTTTTGAAGCTTTTCTAATTCATATTTTAAACCGTACTGACGATAGAACTCATAGCTTTCCTCTGCATCTGCATGCACGTAACGATCGCCGAATTCTTCTGCAAGTCGCTTACCAATACCGATAATATCAGCACCGTGGTAACCGTCTTCTGGCATTTCTTTTTCTAAACCTAACGCTTGCATGTAACGTGCTTCAACAGAAAGCGCTAAGTTATGAATTTGGTTACCCGCATCGTTAATGTAATACTCACGAGATACATGGTAACCTGCTTTTGCTAATACGTTACATAACGTATCACCAACCGCTGCGCCGCGTGCATGTCCTAAGTGAAGGTCACCTGTTGGGTTTGCAGATACAAACTCAACTTGTACTTTTTCACCTTTACCTGCGTTTGTTTCACCATAAGCTTCACCAGCTGTGATAATTGTTGGAATTAAATCTGTTAAATAGCTGTTATCCATGTAAAAGTTAATAAAACCAGGGCCAGCAATTTCGATTTTTTCAATAGAAGCTTTTGCTTTATCAAAGTTTGCAATTAATTCTTCTGCAATCATACGAGGTGCTTTTTTCGCTACACGTGCCAGTTGCATCGCCATGTTTGTCGAGAAATCACCGTGTGTTTTATCTTTTGGTGTTTCTAATACAACGTTTGTAATTTGTTCTTCTGTCGCTAATTCTGCTTTTACTACAGCAGCTTTAACTTCCTCTTTAATGAGTTCTTTTACTTGTTCTAAAGAGTTCATTATTTTGCCTCCTTAAGATTAATGGTAATTGTATATCGGCCTGCTTCTTGTTCACTTAGAAGCAATGCATACGTTAGAAAGAGTTGTCCCTTTTTCTTTTCTTCCGACCATTTAAAAAGGACGTTATCCGTTTTCGTTTGCAACGCAAACGTTCCAAGTTCACTCGTATACGTTCCTGTTGTCCACTCACCTTTTTTATGAGTTTGGCGCATCGAAACAGCACCCGAACGCATAATAAGAACTTGATCATCTTGGATTTTAATAATTGTCTTCACTTCGCCTTGTTCGTTCGGCTCTTGAAACGTTACATATGTACTTTGACCTTTTACATAGTATAGACCATTTGCATCAAAAGCAATAGTTTCCTTTCGAACTCCCTCACGAACTTCCGTTACAAATTGAACTTGTACTGGTAAGCCTGCAAGTTGCTTCTCCACGTCCTGCACACCTTTCAAAATGTTATAGATATTAAATAAAGTTTATAATAAATCACTTTTCCTATCATATCAAAAAAGTGCAGTTTCTGTCTGCTGAAATATTAGGAAACCTAACAAAAGCTGTATTTCAAAAAACAATTTATAACCATTATCCTTGTAAAACATTAAACCCCAAGTTTATTATAAACTTGGAGTTTTCGTTATTTCTTCAGCTTTTCTAGCACTTTCACTGGTACTTCATTCTCCCGCGCTTCTGCCCAACCTTTTGCTTGGCTACCTTTTGCATAGATTTTCAAATATTCTCCACGTCGCAGCTCACGATTTATCATCTTTTTCACAACTTGCTTATTTCCTTCTCTATCATAAGCAGTAAAGGCATACAAATACTGATCCCCTTTTTTCTCACCTTGATTTGTGACAGCATAACATTCCTTTACTTCCTTACTTGAAAAAAAGTTATCTACAAAGGCTTGCACACCTTCTGTTTTTGATTGTAAATAAAAGGATCCCGCCCCGCATAAAATAACAAATACCGTTACAACTTTTAACATCATACGCATACAGCTTTTCACCTCTTACATAATACTTCCTTATATTATCTTCAGTATAAAATGTACAAAAGATAGTCTCTATCGATTTTCCTTACACTTTCCTTACATCATTGTAAGGAAAGTTAACTATATAAATCGAAATTTTAAAAACGACATAAAACCATTCTTTTTCAGTGGGCAAGAGCATCTGGCCATGCATAGGATCGGTCAGGTCCTTTTTCTGCCACATGCGAAGTTTAAACAAAGGGAGAGAGCAAGTGCAGGATCCTTTTTTTCTACATAGCAGCAATCCATATGTCGAAAAATCAAAATGGATTTATATAAAAACAACACAAAAAAGGCTATTTCGAATTCATTCGAAATAGCCTTTTTAGAAAGCTTACTTTTCATCTAATTTTAGTAACTAGAATACTCGGTAGCTTCGCTTTTATCCCGCATTAACGGGCAGTAAGCCCCCCCTCAAGATTGAAAGGAAAGCGAAGAAGATAGGTAGGGGATAACTGCCCGTAAAAGCCCGATTGGTTCAACTAACCATCAGAGGGGGATGAAGCCCCCCTCTGATGGAAGTTTCACTTTATTTCTGCACCCATCCAAGTAACATTTCGCGCACAAATTTACTTGCTGCGATTGGTGTTTGATCACTGTGATCATATACAGGAGCTACTTCTACTAAGTCTGCTCCAACTACGTTTATATTTGAATTTGCAATTGCAACAATGGAATCTAATAGTTCTTTTGATGTAATACCGCCAGCTTCTAACGTTCCTGTACCAGGAGCATGAGCTGGGTCTAATACGTCAATGTCAATTGTGACATAGACTGGGCGTCCTGCAAGTGTTGGCAATACTTTCTTTAGTGGTTCTAATACATCAAATTTGTATAGGTTCATACCAACTTCTTTTGCCCACTCGAATTCTTCTTTCATACCAGAACGAATTCCGAAAGAATATACGTTTTCTGGGCCAATTAAATCACACACTTTACGAATTGGTGTAGAGTGAGATAAAGGCTCACCTTCATAAGATTCACGTAAATCTGTATGAGCATCCATATGGATGATCGCTAAATCTGGGTGTTTTTTGGCCATCGCCTTAAAAATTGGCCAAGACACTAAGTGCTCACCACCAAGACCTAGCGGAAACTTACCAGCATCTAATAGTTTTGTTACATATTCTTCTATCATGTCTAAGCTACGCTGTGCATTACCGAAAGGAAGCGGAATATCACCCGCATCAAAATATTTAACTTCCTCTAGTTCACGATCTAAATATGGACTATATTCTTCTAATCCAATTGATACTTCACGAATACGTGCTGGGCCGAAACGAGAACCTGGACGATAACTTACTGTCCAATCCATTGGCATCCCGTAAATAACTGCTTCAGCATCTTCAAAACTTGGATGACTTTTAATAAATACTTTACCTGAATAAGCTTCATCAAAACGCATATTCTTTTCCTCCTATCTGGAACTTAAGGTATCCCAACCTTTCATTTTGTCTCAAATTTGGAGCCATTTGCTCCTCTTTATCGATTTACCATATTCTTCTCCGTTCAATGTTTCGAGAAGAAATTTGCTTACTTTCCTTATTATGTAGCTCCGCCTCCTAAACCCTCCCGTCTAAGAACCTTCCCCACGAGAAGGAAAAAAGCTCCTTCTGTGGGAAAGAACCTTAGCCGTCAGACCTGAACAGTCGGCTCCGCTTTTCTTACTTAATTAAATCCCCAACAAATTTCGGTAATGCAAACGCTGCTTTGTGAAGTTCTTTTGTGTAATATTTCGTTTCGATTTCGTGGAAACGCTCTTCACTTACTTCTAATGGATCATGCTTCTTAGATCCAATTGTGAATGTCCAAAGTCCGCTTGGATATGTTGGAATGTTTGCTGTGTATAAACGTGTAATTGGAAAAATTTCTTTTACGTCTTTAAACACGGTTGAAATTAATTCTGGTGTGAACCAAGGATTGTCCGTTTGCGCTACGAAAATACCATCTTCTTTTAACGCTTTAGAGATTCCAGCATAGAATCCTTTTGTAAACAAGTTTACAGCTGGACCTACTGGCTCTGTAGAATCAACCATAATTACATCATACTCATTTTCACTTTCAGCAATGTGCAGAAAGCCATCGCCCACTTTTACATCTACGCGCGGGTTTTCTAATTCACCAGCAATTTCTGGTAAGTACTTTTTAGAGTACTCGATTACTTTTCCATCGATTTCAACAAGTGTCGCTTTTTTCACGCTTGGGTGTTTTAATACTTCACGAATAACACCGCCATCACCGCCGCCAACAACTAGAACGTTTTCAGGGTTTGGATGTGTAAATAATGGTACGTGCGCCACCATTTCGTGATATACGAACTCATCCTTTTGTGTTGTCATAACCATGCCATCTAAAATAAGCATATTACCGAATTCTTCAGTTTCAACCATATCAAGCTTTTGAAATTCTGTTTGCTCCGTATGTAAAGTGCGGTTAATACGTGCTGTAATTCCAAAATGCTTTGTTTGTTTTTCCGTGAACCATAGTTCCATTGTGCGATCACGCCTTTCGTTGCAAATTATAAGGTAGACACCATTAATGTCCCCTAACAAAAATAAAACAAAACCTATAAAATGTATAGTTAAAAATATAACAATACCGTAAATATATTTGAAACAAATTGTTTTTGTTCGTATATTTGGTCAATTATGTATAAAACAGTAAGAAAACCCCTTCCTAGGAAAGGGTTTTTCTCTCATTTTCTCGAATCGGTAGACAAATCATCACACATCCAACTAGTGCAACAATTCCTCCTACTAAAAACGGACTTTGCGGTGAAATTACGTGACCGAGAATTCCAGATAAAATCGGTGCAATTGCTCCGCCTAACCAACGAACAAAGTTATATACACCAGATGTGATAGATCTTTCATAAGGCGAGATATCCATTACGTAACTTGTAAATAATGCATTATTAAGACCAGATGCTAGTCCTGATAAAACGATAAGTGCAATTTGTAACCACATTACTTGTACGAAGAATAATAAGATTAAAAAGCCAGCAAACACAAGCAGGCTATAACGCAGTAACATTTTCGGTTCATATTTCTCTTCTAATCGATGAGCAAGTTTAGCAGAACCATACGCTAATGCAAGACCCCACCCGCAAAAGACGAACCCAAGCTGAATAGCAGATAAATGTAAAATAAGCGGTGAATACGCCAAAACAACAAAGAAAGCATAGTAATATAACATCCCGGAAATGGCACCTTGTATGAAAGGTTTATATTTCACTAAGTTAAGTAATTCTTTCAATCCAGCTGACTGACGTTTCGCTTTGCGCTCTGGTTCTTTTACAAAAAAGAAAACGAGAATAAATGCTAAACCAATTAAAACACTTGTCGCAAAAAACGGATAACGCCAAGAATACCCACCTAATAAACCACCTAACAACGGCCCTCCCGCCATACCTAAACCAATCGCTGCCTCATACAATCCAACGGCTTCATGCACTTCTTTGCTGAGCGCAATTAATAATGTCATCGCCGTTGCAAAAAACATCGCATTCCCTAAGCCCCAGCCAGCACGAAAAATAGATAACTGCGCAATTGTTTGTGATAACCCGCAAATACACGCAAATACGGTTACAATCGCAAGACCGATTGTCATCATACGCTTATCACCAAACCTTGCTGCAAGAAGCCCAGCTGGCAGCATCATAATGGCCATCGTTAAAATATAAGCTGTAAATAACATTTCTACTTGCCAATGCGTTGCACCAATTTTCTCTGCAATGATTGGCAAAATGGGATCGACTACTCCAATGCCCGAAAAGGCAAGAAACGTAGCGACTACTGTAATAAGTCTTCCCATTCGTTGTTTACTCTCCATATGAATCATTCTCCTCTTTCTAAAAACTTCGCTGCTCTTTCCAAGCTATGTTCTAATTCTTCTTTCACACGCTTCATTTGTAACATTTTCTTGTCTAGCGTCTCGATTTGACCTGTCAGCATATTTGCTATTTCTTGAATGACTTCCCGATCGTGCGGATTATCGCTATTTCTTCTTTGCTCCATACGTTCTTTAAGTGATAAGAAATACTGCATTTCTTGAAGCGTAATACCTAACACCTCTTTCGCTTCTACAATTTTTTTAATTCTCTCCACATCTTCGTCTGTATATAAGCGAATATTTCCTTCGCTGCGCTCTGGCGGATGAATTAAACCAACTTCCTCATAATAACGAAGAGTCCGCTTTGTTAAACCAGTTTGTTTTGTAACTTCCTCAATTTTATACACGTCTATTCCTCCTCCCTAACATTATTACATTTTACGTTAACGTTAACTTTTGTGCAACTATTACACCTTTGTAAATTTTTCCTACAAATGTTGTCTTTTGAATCGCTCAGTTTCATAATTGAATTAAAACAAATGAGAAGGGGAAATCATTATATATGAAACAACCACTTATTTTTGCGCATCGCGGTGTGAGAAGTACCCACCCCGAAAATACAATGATTGCTTTTCAAGAAGCAGAGCGCGTTGGTGCTCACGGCATTGAGCTTGATGTACATGTATCAAAAGATGGAGAAATTGTTGTTATTCACGATGAAACTGTGGACCGAACAACAAACGGAACGGGTCTTGTCTGTGAACAAACCGCTGAGCAATTACAAGCACTTGATGCTGGTAGTTACAAGGATTCTTCTTTTCATGAAGCAAAAATTCCAACGCTCCGTGAAGTGCTGATTTGGCTTTCTACAACAACACTGCAATTAAATATTGAATTAAAAACAGATGTCATTCGTTACCCTGGTATAGAAGAAAAAGTCGTAGATCTTGTTCGTGAATTTCATCTTTCGAATCGAATTGCATTTTCTTCATTTAACCATGAATCCGTTGCGCTACTTGCAGATTTAGCACCGGAAATTCCCCGTGCAATTTTATACGATGAACCACTTGCGGATCCAATTGCCGAAGCAAAGAAAAGACAGGCTAATGGCCTCCATCCAAACTTTGAATTACTTACAAAAGAATTTGTACAAACAGCCCAGCAACAAGGATTCATATTCCGCCCTTATACAATTAATGAATATGAGGACTTACAAAAGATGATAAATTACGGCGTTGATGTCATCATTACCGACTGGCCAACACGTGCCTTTGAGCTTCTTTCTTAATAAGAAGCTCTTTTTTATATAAATACAAATGAAAAAACGACATGAAAATACTTCCTTTTGAGGTGGGCGAGAGCATCTGGCCAGGCATAGGAGCGGTCAGATCCTTTTCCTGCCACTTACAAGGTTAAAACAAAGGGAGAAAGTAAGTAGCGGTCATGTTTTATTCTGCATAGCAGCGCCTTATATTTCGAAAAATCAAAATGGATTTATATAGTTTAAAAACACCCAAAAACCTCAATACTAGTAAAAGTATGTTATGAGGGGTGACAAAAGAAATGGAAGTTACGGCAAATGAAAAACAAGCGAAATATATGCGCCTTTTCCTTACTGCACTGCTATCATGTGTCCTTTTCTTTGTTTTTACTATTTTCATTTTGTTACTCGTTGCAAAAATTTTAGGACCACCACCTGTTGCGGTTCCACAAACAACTATCTTTTATGCAAATGACGACTCGGTTATGGGGCAAAGTCACGGGGCGCAGGAACGCTATAACGTATCACTCGATCATATTTCACCCTACGTAAGGGAGGCAACACTTTCTATTGAAGATCAGCGCTTTTATAAACATCATGGCTTTGATTTAAAGCGCATAGGCGGGGCAGTGATTGCCGACATTAAAGCGATGGGAAAAGTGCAGGGTGCAAGTACAATTACGCAGCAATATGCACGTAATTTATATTTGGATCACGATAAAACATGGAAACGAAAGCTGTTAGAAGCAATGTACACCATTCGCCTCGAAGTGAATTACAATAAAAATGATATTTTACAAGGGTATTTAAACACAATTTACTATGGACACGGTGCCTATGGAATCGAGGCAGCGGCACGTCTCTACTTTAATAAAAATGCGAAAGATTTAAATTTAGCAGAAGCAAGTATGCTTGCAGGTATTCCAAAGGGACCAAGTTTGTATTCTCCCTATTTGCATAAAAGCCGAGCGCAAGAAAGACAAGCTCTCATTTTAAATGAAATGGTAGAACAAGGATATATCACAAAAAAAGAAGCGGCAGTGGCAAAACAAGAACAACTTAGCTTCGCTCCACTTGAAAAAGAAGAAGTAGCAGAAATAGCACCTTATTTTCAAGATGCCGTGCAAGCTTCTCTCATCAATGATGCTGGTCTCGATGAGCAAACGGTATCTCGCGGCGGCCTGCGTGTATACACGACGCTAGATCCGAAGCTACAAACAATTGCTGAAAGTACAGTAAACGAAACCATTCCAAGTACAACAGATATAGAAACAGCTATTGTATCGATGAATCCAAAAACGGGTGAAGTCATGTCCCTTGTCGGCGGACGTGATTATAAAAAAAGCCAATTCAACCGGGCAACGCAGGCATATCGACAACCAGGTTCGACGTTTAAACCTTTTTTATATTACGCCGCTCTTGAGCAAGGCTTTACACCAGCAACGCGCCTAAAAAGTGAACATACTGTGTTCACTTTAGGTGACGGTGTTTCAAAATATAATCCGACTAATTATAAAAACTATTACGCCGATGACTTCATTACAATGATGCAAGCAATAGCTGTTTCCGACAATGTATACGCTGTAAAAACACATCTTTTCTTAGGAGAAGAATCACTCGTAAAAACGGCGAAGCAATTTGGGATTACAAGTTCATTAAAAGATGTCCCATCGCTCGCGCTCGGAACATCTCCTGTAAAGCCTCTTGAAATGGTAAACGCTTATAGCATGCTTGCTAACGGCGGCAAACAAGTAAAGCCAACATTTATTCGGCGCGTTGTCGATCATGACGGCAACATTTTGTATGATGCTCATTTAGAAAATAAACAAATTCTTGATGAGAACAATGCTTTTGTAATGGAAGAAATGATGACGGGCATGTTTAATAAAAAGCTAAGCAGCTACGCCTCCGTCACGGGGCAAAACCTTATTCCAAAGTTATCCCGCACGTACGCTGGAAAGTCCGGTTCAACCGAGACAGATAGCTGGATGATTGGCTTTACACCAGAGCTCGTAACAAGTGTCTGGGTCGGCTATGATAAACAAAAAACAATCTCTAATCCAGCTGAGCAAGTCTATGCGAAAAATATGTGGGCAGCGATTATGGAGCAAGGGTTAGAAGAAACCCCAAAACAAGACTTTAAAAAACCAGCCAATGTGGTCGCATTAAACATTAACCCTGAAAACGGGAAAATCGCCACGAAAGGGTGCCCTGTTTCTGTCAAAATGTATTTTGTAAAAGGGACCGAACCAACGGAATACTGCATGGATCATATTGATGAGAAGGATGAATTTCAGGCAGTGCTAAAAGAGAAAGAAAAAAATAAACCAAGCTGGTGGAAGAAGTATTTTCCGTGGTAAAGAAAATCGAATCAATAAGGGAGCGTATGCTATCGCTCCCTTTACTTTCTTTCTATTCATCATTATCATTTACGATTGCCAATACTTGATGGTCTGTCCATCTTCCATTTATCTTTACATTTTCCCTTGCAATTCCCTCTTTATGAAACCCTGATTTCTCTAAGACTTTTATTGATCCTATATTATGCGGCATAACGCCCGCCTCAATCCGATGAAGCTTTAACTCATCAAATGCGTAAGACACGACGAGCTTAACAGCCTCTGTCATATATCCTTTCCCATTATGGTGTTTGCCTAAGTTATATCCAATAAAACAGCTTTGCAAAGGGCCGCGTAGTACCCCAGACAATGTAACAGACCCGATTAATTCTCCTGTTTCATTTAGATAAATGCCAAATGAATACTG
This sequence comes from Bacillus cereus group sp. BfR-BA-01380, assembly GCF_022663535.1. Lineage (GTDB taxonomy): Bacteria > Bacillota > Bacilli > Bacillales > Bacillaceae_G > Bacillus_A > Bacillus_A cereus_BB. The sequence continues at coordinate 14,033 of NZ_JAKUFS010000015.1, forward strand.
CTCATCAAGCTCCTGCTTTTCATTCCCTTTTCTAATACGCTCCTTTTGACCCTCTAACGTATAAAAATCATCCTCTCGTAATGCTGTATACAGTTGAAAAAAATCTCGGTTTTTCGATTCCAAATGCATCACATTCTTCTAAACTTTTTACAAAAATAGACTTCCCGCGCATTCTCATTTATCCATCTCCCCCTTTCATTCCCCATTTGCATACATATTTCTGACAAATATCGGCATTTCCTGCTCTCTTCAATTAAAAACATGTTTTCAAACAAACCCCAAAAGGCACATAACACCTTTTGAAATCAGTTCTTTTTCCGTTATCGACCGTTCTTTGCAATATATCGGCGCTTTTCACGATATATCGACCAATTTTTAGAATATATCGGCGCTTCGACACGATTTAAAGATTCCTCGACGACATTCGACGCAAAAGTAATCGATTCGCTGAGCTGAATCATATCGAAAAGTGAAAGGAGCTGACTTTTAGTCAGCTCCTTATATATAAGAATAAGAGGCTACCTAAAAGTTTCCCTTTTGAGCAGCCTCACCTATTACTCTCCTAACAATTCACTACATAATTTCTCACTAGAAGAATTCCATAGCTCTTCATTATGCTCTTTTAAGAATGTTCCAAGCACTTTTTTAGAAGGTTCATCCATATGATCAACCATAATGTGACGCTTTAATGATTTATCCATTTTATTTACGTGCTCTGGAAGTGATTTATAACCGCGGCGAATTTCACGGTCTACGGTCATTTCACATGCAGTTACACCTGCATAATACGCGCCGTTTGCTGTGCGCTCAATTGTTACCCAAACGAGCCAGTACGGTTTTGCATTTGGTACTTCTTCTTTATTGATTAAAAATTTAATACCTTTTTCAACGGCACTGCGGGCATGCATTGCTCCAATATCTACAACTGCCGTTCCTTCTGTTACATCAATAATAACAGGAGAAATATTTTCAAGACTTAATGCGCCGACTCCAAAGCCGCCGTGTCCATCTGTAGAGTCATTTTTAATAATATTAAAACCAATTTGTTTCTTTTTCTCTGCCATAGAAAAGCCTCCCCTTCTAATACAATCCAAATAATGGTCCAATTATAGTATGCAGCATACCTAAAACTTGTGGAATGACAACTTGAAATATTGGTTGAATCGTATAGCGATCTAACGGTGTAATGACAAGAATCAATAAAAGGATTGCACCGTATTTTTCATATTGCGTCATTTTCGCACGTATATTAGTTGGCGCTAAGTCTTCCAAAACACGGTAGCCATCTAATGGCGGGATTGGTATCAAGTTAAAAACAAACAGAACGATATTAATCCCGATAAAAATTTGAAAGAACTGGAATAGCGTCTCTCCTACTGCTACTGGGACTGCTTCAATCACTCCAAATTTTAGTAAGCTATACCAGGCAGCAAGTCCGAAAGCACCCAATAATAAATTACTGATTGGCCCCGCAATCGAAACGCAAACCCCCGCAAGGCGCGGACGTTTAAAGTTATATGGGTTTACCGGCACAGGGCGCGCCCATCCAAAACCGATAAACAAGAATGCGATTGCACCAATCGGATCGATATGAGAAAGGGGCGATATTGTTAAACGCCCTTGATTCTTCGCCGTTAAATCTCCAAATTTATAAGCAACATATGCATGTGCAAACTCATGTACAGAGAGTGCGATTGCAACTGCAAGAGCTAACAACGGTAACTCGTGCAATGGGTATCTAAAGAAATTATCCATACTTCATCTCCTTCTTAATAATCCAAATAAAAAATCTTTTATTTTCTAATTGCGCTCTTCAAGAATCCGTTATAATAGTACTGTAATCTACATAAAAGGAGCGATACATATGCCATACGTAACAGTGAAAATGTTAGAAGGTCGCACAGAAGAGCAAAAGAAAGCCCTTGCTGAAAAAGTAACAGCTGCAGTAAGCGAAACTACTGGTGCACCAGAAGAAAAAATCGTTGTATTCATTGAAGAAATGTCTAAAAATCATTACGCAATTGGCGGAAAGCGCTTAAGCGACCAATAGTAATCATTCATATAAGAGAAGCAGCTGTGCTGCTTCTCTTACTCTTTTCCTTCTAATAAACGAATAATTTTTTCTTTTATTTTCCCTTTTCGTCCATCTTCATACAGTAAATCATGCGGATAGAATAGCTTTTGATCTGTTCTCTTTTTACCTGTAATTGCTTCCACAATGTCCGACTCACGAGACAATTCACGCAGTTCTCCATTTGGCATAAGCAGTAAAATCGGCAAGCGTTCTTCCTCTTCACCTGCACGGTAAAAGTCATACGGCAGATCCGACGTAGAATCTACTACTAAATAATATTCTGGATCAAGCCCAATCTTCTTAAATAAACTATTTAATTCTACCCAATTGTTTAACCCATGCTTTTCCGTAAAATCAACACATTTGAACAAGTTACGGTTCATAAAACGGCGGCATAAATCACTTAAAATAGCATCCTCTTCTTCCTGCCATACTTGGAAGTAGTAATACATGACATTCTCGTCTAACTTTAAATAATCCTCTACCGTTACTTCTCCTTCAAATAAAGAATAGAAATGAACGGGATAATATTTAAATGTATAATACTGTTCATGCAACGCCTTCGCCCGGTGCAAAATTTTCGTTAAAATCACTTCAGCACTGCGCGTGACTGGGTGAAAATATACTTGCCAGTACATTTGATAGCGGCTCATAATATAATGCTCAACAGCATGCATTCCGCTATATTTAATCACAACTTGATTATTAAATGGACGCATTACCCGTAATATCCGTTCCATATCAAAGTTTCCATATTTTACACCTGTGAAATACGCATCTCGTAATAAATAGTCCATGCGATCCGCGTCAATTTGGCTAGAAATCATACTGATCGCTAATTTATTAGTAGAAGTTTTCGCAATGACATCCGCTACCTTTTGCGGAAACTCACGATCAACGCGGCTTAACACCTCTTGAATCTCTGTATCGCCGACAATAATTGCTTGTGTAAATTTTTCATGGTTCAATTCAAAGACTTTTTCAAATGAATGGGAAAAAGGACCGTGCCCTACATCATGCAAAAGTGCTGCACATAAGCACAACAAACGATCTTCAGCATTCCAATCCGGCCTTCCATCAAACACATCATCAATCATGCGGCGAATAATTTCATAGACACCTAGTGAATGAGTAAAGCGACTATGCTCCGCACCGTGAAATGTAAAAAATGTCGTCCCTAGCTGCTTAATGCGACGCAGACGTTGAAACTCTTTTGTTCCGATTAAATCCCAAATTACGCGATCGCGTACATGCACATACTTATGCACTGGGTCTTTAAACACTTTCGTTTCATTTAATTTATCACTTACATATGCCATTACAATTCACCGCCCTCCATTATACGTTCTTACCCCTATTATAAACGAAAGGCGAAACAGAAAGAAATGAAAGACTGTATATTACTGCATGAAAATAAAATCACCTTCCAAAAACGAAGGTGATTTTCTCTATCATTATTATTTCCCTAAAATAAACATAGATAGTTCGTCTAATAACATCTCTTTACCAAGTGGGAAATATCCTTTATTTAAATCTTCATTTTTAATCATATACACGCGGTTGTTTTTTACAGCATTCATATTTTTCCAAATTGTTTCTTCTTGAAATTCTTTTAGACGCTGGGCACCGTCACCTGTTGTGAATACAAATAAGAAGTCTGGATTGTAATCAATTAATGCTTCTTTTTGTAATTGTACTAACGACTTGTCTGTTGGTGTACCGCTAACTGCTGGTAATTTTAAATCTTTAAATAAAATACTGCCGTAACCGTAGTCACCGTATACACGGAATGCATTCGGATATGCAGCCATTACCATGAATTTTGCATCGCCAGTTTTTGCAATGATTTTATCATGTAAATTACTTGCTTTTTCATCGTATTTCTTTAGCCATGCAGCTGTTTCTTGTTCTTTACCGAAGGTTTTCCCTACTTCTTCAAACTTCGGGCGCCATTGATCTAATGGCGCACTTAACATGACCGTTGGTGCAATTTTAGATAACTGATCATAAATTTTTTCTTGACGGTTGTTCACTAAAATTAAATCTGGTTTGGCAGCAGCTACTGCTTCAATGTTAATTTTATCTCCCCAAGCAGAACCAACTGGTTGTACGCCTTTTAATTTATCTGCAATATGCGCATCAATTTTTTCTTGCGTCGTATTTGCCGTAATAACCGGCTTCATACCTAAAATGAACAACTCTTCTGTTGACCCACTTAAGTCCGCAATTTTCTTTGGATTTGCAGGAATTTTAATTTCTCCTTTTGCATGTTTTACAACACGCTCTTCACTTTTTGCGTCTGCTTTCTTTTCTTCTTTCTTATCAGAAGAACATGCAGCAAATAATACAGAAGTAATCGCTAATACGAAAACTAATAAAGTAACTTTGAATTTCTTCATATTTCCCTCTCCTTATCTCGTTGTAATAAAGTGAAACTTTAATCAGTGGGGGTTTTCTTCATCCCCCACTGATTATCAGCCCTCACCAATCGGGCTTTTACAGGCAGTATACCTTAGGCCCTATCGTCAGCAATTTACCGCCCACTAGAACAACCTTACACCTGCTTACGCACTTGTCATTAAATCGTAAGTAAGACAAATTGGTTTGCCATTAACAGGACACGGAACGATTTGTGCTTCAATTTCAAACACTTCGCGAAGTGTTTCAGATGTCATGACTTCATCTGGCGTTCCTTGTTTCATTAAATCTCCATCTTTTAACGCAATCATATGATCAGAGAAACGAGAAGCGTGATTTAGATCATGAATAACCATCACGATTGTTCTTCCTTCTTCTTCATTCAACTTTTTTAATAAGTTCAGCACTTCAAGTTGATGTGCCATATCAAGGTATGTTGTTGGCTCATCTAGTACAAGTAAATCCGTTCCCTGCGCTAATGCCATTGCGATCCAAACGCGTTGACGTTGTCCTCCTGACAGCGCCTCTGCTGGACGATTAGCAAATTCCTTCATACCAGTCACATCAAGCGCCCAGCGAATGTAACGATAGTCTTCTTCCGATAACGTACCGAACCCTTTTTGATGTGGGAAACGCCCATATGAAACAAGTTCAAATACGGTAAGACCTGTTGGCACTTCTGCTGTTTGCGGCAAAATTGCCATCCTTTTCGCAATTTCCTTCGTCGGCTGTTTCTCAATCGCTTTTCCGTCCAAATAAACTGTACCCCGTTTCGCTTTTAAAATACGCGATGCTGTTTTCAGAAGCGTAGATTTCCCGCATCCATTTGGACCAATGATGGTCGTAATTTTCCCTTCAGGTATTTCAACAGACAACCCATCAATAATTAAATTTTCACTATATCCAACAGATATTGACTCAACTGATAAAGATGGCATACAGATCGTCTCCCTTATCTTGTTTTTATCCCGCTATTTGCGGGCAGTTTATCTCCCACCTCAAAATTCGGCAAAAGCATTGTCTAGCTCTAGCGGCTAGAATCAGTGGGGGCTGAAGCCCCCGCTGATTAAAGTTTCACTTTATAAGTAAATAAATGAAATACGGCGCGCCAATTACTGAAATAACAAGACCGACCGGTATTTCTGATGTTGTAAGTAAGCTGCGCGAAAGAAGATCAGAAAACAAGAGCAATAATGTTCCGAGTAACGCAGCCGTCGGCAGCATAATTTGATATTTTCCGCCTACTAAGCGGCGGGCAAGATGCGGTGCCATTAATCCAATAAAACTGATTCCCCCCGCAACTGCAACAGATGCACCAGCTAAGCAAACAGCGATAAATAATAGCTTACGGCGTTCTTTCTCAACGTTCAGACCGAGACCCGTTGCCGCCTCATCTCCTAAATTCATTACATTTAAAACATGTGCTTTCATAAAAGCAATTGGTAAGAAAATAAGCATCCATGGCAGCGCACTTAATACGAACTTCCAATCTGTCCCCCATAGGCTCCCCGATAACCAAATCGTAGCAAAACGAAAATCATTCGCTGTCATTTTCATCGAGAATACTAAGCTCACAGCACTGAACCCAGCTGCTACCGCAATCCCAACGAGAACTAAACGAACCGGCGAAACACCGTCTTTCCAAGCAAGTGCATAAATAATAACCGCCGCTAATATTGCACCAACTAAAGCAAAGAACGGTAGAATGAATACAGATAAAAACGAAGTCATCGTTACTTTTCCAAAGAAAAAATAAACAAAGATTACAACTGACAATCCCGATCCAGCATTAATACCAATAATCCCTGGGTCGGCAAGTGGATTTCGTGATAATCCTTGCATAATTGCACCGGATACCGCTAAAGCGGATCCTACTAAAAAAGCAACAATCATTCGCGGCATCCGAAAATCAAATAAAATCGTTGTTTGATCTTCTGTTCCAAGCCCAACGAGCGTTTTCAACACTTCAACTGGCGAAATTTTGAATGTACCTGTATGTAAGCTAATGAAAAATACGATGCAAATGAACATACCAATACTGGATAAAATTAAGATGTTTTTTCTCGTTAACATTCCTTGCCTCACATTTTCCCTCTCCCTTCTTTACGTGCTAAGTAGAGGAAGAATGGTACACCAAGTATCGCTGTTACAGCGCCAATTGGCGTTTCAAACGGCGGATTAATAATACGTGAGATCATATCAGCACACTCAATAAGTAATCCACCTAAAACAGCAGAACATGGGATGATCCAGCGATAATCTGATCCCACAAGAAAACGTGTTAAATGTGGAATAACAAGACCAACAAACCCAACAGACCCAGCTATAGAAACAGCGCTACCTGTTAGTACAAGTACAAGCATTGTTCCAATAAACTTAATGAGCTTCGTATTTTGTCCAAGACCAATGGCAATTTCTTCACCAAAACTTAAAATCGTAATATACCCTGCGACCATAATCGCAATCATAAGACAAACAAGACCAACTGGAAGTAACATGTTTAAACTCGTCCATTTCACACCAGCAACGCCGCCTGCATGCCACATACTAACTTCTTGCGCTAGATTAAAATACAAGGCAATCCCAGATGAAATTGCGCCGAGTAAGGCACTAATTGCTGCTCCAGATAACGCTAACTTAATTGGTGTTAGTCCGCCTGGAGATGCTGCACCAATTCCGTATACAATACTTGCACCAAATGCTGCTCCGATAAAAGAAGCAATTACAAACATTAAATATGGCGAGTTTGGGAAGAATGCAAACATGATTGCAATGCCAAATACCGCTCCATCTGTAATCCCCATAAGTGACGGAGACGCAAGTGGATTTCTCGTCATCCCTTGCATAATTGCACCAGATACTGCTAAAAATGCCCCTACAGCCGCTCCCCCAATTGCCCTTGGAAGGCGCAATTCTTGAATTACACTATGATATGTAGTAGATGCATCAAACTGAAATACAGCTTGCCATACTGTTTTCAAACTAATATCAGCAGCACCAAATGAAATAGCAGCAGCCATACTGAAAGCTAATAAAGCAGTTCCAACGATTAAAATGATCAAAGCAATAAGCGGACGGCTTTTTACCTCTTTTGTGTCTACCAATTCTTCTTCGTAAACCTTTCTCATACTCACTTCCATCTACAACATCCTAACTTTCAATATGTATAACACGAAAATGAAATTCATTCTCATTTATGAACAAAAAAAGAAAACCAAGAGCATCACTTGATTTTGATAATGATTTTCAATATCATTGATTTTTATTCTACAAATTCAAACTAAAATTTGTCAACTGTTAATTTTGTTATATAAAACTTTTTTACATTTCACAAAACAAAAAAAGATACGACATCGTATCTTTTTACTTGTTTAACTTTGCTTCAATTTTTTCAATTAACTCATCTTCATTTGGGGCTGCAACTGGACGATTATTTACAAATGCAAATGATTTTTTACGACCAGGACCGCAATATGATTGACAACCGATTTTAATATCTGCACATTCATCTATTTTCTTTAAACGCGGTACTAACGTCTTAATATTCGTTGCCTGACAATCATCACACACACGAAATTCGTTTCCCATTTTATATAACACTTCCTCTATTTGAAACTTTTCTCAAGTACATATAACAATAAACACTAAATGGTATTTTACCTTTCTTTTCGATGTGATGCAAGTTTTCTTCCTGTAAGAAACAAATGGTATACAAACATATTTCCGCTCAAAATCTACCATAATTTTAACAGCTTTGTATAAAAGCGATTCATTTTGTCCATTCTAAAAATAAGATATTGATAAAAAGAAAGGGAGATGAATCTATGAAAGTAAGACAAGATGCTTGGACTGAAGAAGATGATTTACTTCTTGCTGAAACTGTTTTACGTCACGTTCGCGAAGGAAGTACACAATTAAATGCCTTTGAAGAAGTTGGTGATAAATTAAATCGCACCTCAGCGGCTTGCGGGTTTCGCTGGAATGCTGTCGTACGCTATAGTTACGATCACGCATTACAACTTGCGAAAAAACATCGTAAAGATAAAATGCGTGCAAATGGGGGCGAGCAAGCGAAAAAACGCCTTTTATATACACCGCCAATTTCATCTACTGTAACAGTGGATGAAAATACTAGTATTGATATTGAACAACCTGTTCAACCTGTTCAGCCTATACAAACTACGCAAGCAATACCAACAAATTCTTCCATTGCTATGCATGATGTTATCCATTTTCTACAATCTCTCGGAACTTCTAATGTAAAAGTATCCGCACTCGAAAGAGAGAATGAGAGATTGAAACAAGACATTGCTGAATATATGCGAAAAAATGCTGAACTAGAAAAGAAAGTTGAAAAATTAGAACAGCAATCAACAACCGTTCAAGAAGATTACGAGACGCTCATGAAAATTATGAACCGTGCACGTAAACTGGCATTAATGGACGATGAAGAACGTACACAAACATCATTTCGCATGGATCGAAACGGAAATTTAGAAAAAATTGCAGAGTAAAAAGAGAGGCTGACCCAAAAGGCACATAAACGCCTTTTGGGTCAGCCTTTTTTCCGTCATCGACCATTCTTTGCAATATATCGGCGCTTTTCACAATATATCGACCACTTTTTAAAATATATCGGCGCTTCGACACAATATAAAGACCTCTCGATGATATTCGACATACAAATCACCGCTAACTAATACAAAAAGTGACCCCCTCTCTGTTTTAAACATCGTACGTGGCAGAAAAAGGCCCTGACCACTTTACGCATGGCCAGTCCCTCTCAACCTCCTAAAGAAAAGGGGCCTTTATGTCCGTTTTCAACTTATATTTATAATCACTCTTTTTTGCTATAATAAATATTGTCATTTTATAGATAAGGGGTTAGTTACATGACCGATTCTCGTTCGATTTTATCTCAACCAGAATGGCGCATTGTTGACCAATCAAGCTTAGGTCCACAATTTCATGCGCTGCAGTCTTTCGCAATGGATGATACGTTATGTACCACAGTCGGAAATGGTACCTCCGCTGCAACAATGCGCTCTTGGGTTCATCACAATACAATTGTTCTTGGCATTCAAGATACACGATTACCTTATTTAAAGCAGGGAACTGAATTTTTGAAAAGAAAAGACTTCCATGTTATCGTCCGTAATTCAGGCGGACTTGCTGTTGTATTAGATGAGGGGGTTCTAAACGTCTCACTTCTTTTCCAGGAAACAGATAAAGGTATCGATATCGATCTTGGCTATGATACAATGTGGCATTTAATTAAAGAAATGCTGAAAGATTATCCTGTTAATATCGAGGCTAAAGAAATCGTTGGTTCTTACTGTCCTGGCAGCTATGACTTAAGTATTAACGATAAAAAATTTGCTGGTATTTCGCAGCGCCGTATTCGCGGCGGTGTCGCAGTACAAATTTATTTATGCGCTACCGAAAGTGGCTCTGCACGTGCGGCGCTTGTTCGTGATTTTTACAACCTAGCAATTCAAGGTGAAGAAACTAGATTTACGTACCCTGAAATTGTCCCAAGTACAATGGCTTCACTATCTGAACTACTTGGTGAAACAATTACCGTTCAAGACTTAATGATGCGCCTTTTACAAACATTACAGCGCTTTGCGCCGCAATTAATGCCGTCGCAGCTGACAGTAGATGAAATACCGCTATATGAGCATCACTTACAGCGTATGATTGATCGCAATAATAAAGCACTTGTATTAGAAAAGTAAAAAAGCCCCGCGTTTGCGGGGCCTTTTTTTCATAATTATAGCGCTTGCGCTGCTGTAATTAAAGCAAGCTTGTACACTTCTTCTTCGTTGCAACCGCGAGATAAATCATTTACCGGCATGTTTAAGCCTTGTAAGATTGGTCCCACTGCTTCGAAGTTACCTAAGCGTTGTGCAATTTTGTAGCCAATATTACCAGCTTCTAAGCTTGGGAATACGAATACGTTAGCGTCACCTTTAATAACAGAACCTGGTGCTTTCTTTTCTGCTACAGATGGTACGAATGCAGCGTCAAATTGGAACTCACCGTCTAATGTTAATTCAGGAGCCATTTCTTTCGCGATGCGAGTTGCTTCTACAACTTTCTCTGTTTCTGGAGATTTCGCAGAACCTTTTGTAGAGAAGCTTAACATTGCAACGCGTGGATCGATGCCGAATAATCCAGCGGTTTTTGCACTTTCAATACCAATTTCAGCTAAATCTTGGCTGTTTGGTGCAATGTTGATTGCGCAATCAGCAAATACATACTTCTCATCACCACGTACCATGATAAATACGCCAGAAGTTTTTGTAACGCCTGGTTTTGTTTTAATGATTTGAAGTGCTGGACGAACTGTATCAGCTGTAGAATGAGCTGCACCGCTTACTAAACCGTGTGCTTTACCCATGTACACAAGCATAGTACCGAAATAGTTTTCGTCTTTTAAGATTTCACGAGCAGCTTCTTCTGTTGCTTTCCCTTTACGACGTTCAACGAAAGATGCTACCATTGCATCCATTTCTTCGTATGTAGCTGGGTCATAAATATCAACACCCGCTAATGTTAAGTTCATGCTAGCAGCTTTCGCGCTAATTTCTTCTTTATTACCAACTAAGATTGGTTTTACTAATTCTTCTTTTGCTAAACGCTCTGCTGCGCCTAAAATTCTTTCATCAGTACCTTCAGGAAGTACGATAGAAATGCCTTTACCTTGAACTTTTTCTTTTACTGTTGTAAATAAATCGCTCACCAATAACCCTCCTACGAATTCAAATCCATATTTAAGAATACCTCTATTTTAAACTTATTGCTTCTAAAAAATTGATAAAATAAAAATGATTATATTTTCTCAAAATTCCGCCATGAAATGTGACAATTTTGTGCGCCCAAGACTCCGATACATGCTTTTTCATCTTTATATGATATAGTTAACGTGTAAAACTTGACTATTCGAGGTGAACCTAATGAGTGAAGCAGCAAAAACGTTAGATGGTTGGTATTGTTTACACGATTTCCGTTCTATGGACTGGGCGGCATGGAAAACATTATCTAGTGACGAGCGTCAGCAAGCAATGTTCGAATTTTTAAATATCATTGAAAAATGGAACAAAACAGAAACTGCAAAACAAGGTAGCCATGCAATGTATACAATTGTTGGACAAAAAGCTGATATTATGTTCATGATTTTACGCCCAACAATGGAAGAATTAAATGAAATTGAAGCAGAATTCAATAAAACAACATTAGCAGAGTACATGCTTCCTACATACTCTTACGTGTCTGTTGTGGAGCTAAGTAACTATCTTCCTGCTGAAGAAGATCCATATCAAAACCCACAAATTCTTGCGCGTCTATACCCTACATTGCCAAAAGCAAACCACGTTTGTTTCTATCCAATGGACAAACGTCGTCAAGGCGAAGACAACTGGTACATGTTACCGATGGAAGAGCGCAAAAAATTAATGTATAGCCACGGAAAAATCGGCCGTCAATATGCAGGAAAAGTACGCCAAATCATTACTGGTTCTGTAGGCTTTGACGATTACGAATGGGGCGTAACATTATTTGCCGATGATGTTCTTCAATTTAAGAAACTTGTATACGAAATGCGCTTTGATGAAGTAAGTGCACGTTACGGTGAGTTTGGAACATTCTTTATTGGAAACATTTTACCAAGCGAAAAAGTCGCTAAATTTTTACACGTATAAAAGAAAAAAGGGCAAATATTGCCCTTTTTCTTTTATATAAGTAAGAACCTGAAAAATGGATATTTTTCCCAAAATACTTACAAAATTGTAATCTTTCCATATTCAAACTCATGTTAGAATGGTACAAGCTACATGCTAATAACGATGCGAAGGTGATAATTTATTATGAGGAAAATGTTATCTATTTTATTAGGGCTTACACTCATGTTTTCTTTCATAGGAGCAACTCCCTCTTATGCGAAAGAAGACATACATATTGAAGCCGCTGCTGCCATTCTGTTTGATGCAGATACAGGAAAAATACTACACGAGCAAAACCCCGACGAATTACTTGCAATTGCTAGTATGTCAAAACTCATAGTTGTGTACTCCGTTTTAGAAGCCATTAAAGAAGGGAAAATCACCTGGGATACAAAAGTAAATATCTCTGATTATGCTTACGAGATTTCCCGTAACAACGAATTTTCCAATGTCCAATTTGAAAAAGGACGACAATATACAGTTAAAGAATTATATCATTCTATTCTTGTCTTCTCAGCAAATGGATCAAGTGTTGCACTTGCTGAACTTCTTGCAGGAAGTGAAAAGAACTTCTTAAATATCGCAAATGAACATGCAAAAAAACTAGGGTTAAAGAAATATAAATTTGTAAATGCTACAGGATTAAATAACGCTGATTTAAAAGGAAAACACCCGGAAGGAACAGATCCAAACGGTGAAAACTCTTTATCAGCTAGAGACATGGCAATCTTATCTAGAACAATTATGACAAAATATCCAGAAATATTGGAAGATACAAAACAAAGATTTAGAAATTTTCCAGATAATCATCCGCGCCCAATTCGTATGGAAAATTGGAACTGGATGTTACCAGGCGCTGCATTTGCATATGAGGGGACAGACGGCTTAAAAACAGGAAGTTCTGATTCAGCTGGATATTGCTTTACCATTACAGCCAAACGCGGTGATTTACGCCTAATCTCCGTTATTATTAAAACAAAATCAATGGATGAGCGTTTCATAGAATCCCGTACATTAATGGATTACGGCTTCAAAAGCTTTGAAAAACAGAAATTGAAAATAGATAAAAACAATACGATTTCTGTCGTAAAAGGAAAAGAAGATACTGTAACTGTGACACCTGAAAAAGAAATAACGGTAATCACAAAAAAAGGTAGTAAACCTCCTTACAAAATTTCCTATGAAGCAAACAAATCAATCTCCGAAGATGGAAGTTTAGTTGCACCTGTGAAAAAGGATGCCAAAGTAGGCTCACTTGTTTTAGAATCTACTGATCAATATGGTTTCCTTGATGGAAATAAACAAACGAAATTCGATGTAAAAACAACGCAGGAAGTAGAAAAAGCGAATTGGTTCGTATTGACGATGCGATCCATTGGAGACTTCTTCTCTAATACGTGGTCAAAATTATTCGGATGATAAAAGGCTAGCAAATTGCTAGCTTTTTATTATCTCTAAGGAGAATAATTGAGACTTTCGTCAGCATATCTACGAATAGCAAGATAAATATTAAAACATGGTTTGGTTGTCATATCTGCCCCTTTTTTTTCATACCTATGAATTAGTAATTATTCTACACTTTCTTTTCTCTAGCGGAGTAATAAGAGAGGTGAAACAGATGGGTGTTATTGCATATACAGAAGAACATGTAAAACTACTTGCCCGATTAATGCGGGCAGAAGCAGAAGGAGAAGGACCTAAAGGAATGCTTATGGTTGGAAATGTCGGCGTCAATCGCGTAAAGGGGAATTGCTTAGACTTTAAAAAGATTCGAAACCTTCGTCAAATGGTATTTCAAAGTCCTGGTGGATTTGAGGCTACGCAAAAAGGTTACTTCTATCAGCGTGCCCGTGAAAGTGATATCGCTCTGGCAAGACGTACGATTCAAGGGGAACGATTTTGGCCCGCTAATTTTTCGTTATGGTTTTTCCGCCCAGTAGGCGAATGTCCACCAACTTGGTTTAATCAAGAAAGTTCTGGTCGTTTTAAAAACCATTGCTTTTTCCAACCAAGTGCTGAAGACTGTCCAAGTGTGTATTAGTGAACTGAAAAGAGGAGGGATTTCGTATGGCACAGCAACAAAACCCATACTATGGGGGAGGATTTTATCAACCATCTGGCGGGTATATGCAACCGCAGCCAGGACAACAAGCACAACAAATGCCATCGCCGCAAGCTGCTCAAGCACAACTTGCCGCTTCTCAAGGCATGCTTCCACTTGAGCAATCATATATTGAAAATATCCTTCGTTTAAACAAAGGAAAACCAGCGACTTTTTTCATGACATATGAGCGTGGCAGCACACTTGGTACCCAATCCTATACAGGTATCATTGAGGCTGCAGGACGCGATCATATCATTGTAAGTGAACCTAAGTCCGGAAAACGTTATTTACTGCTTATGATTTATCTTGATTATGTAGAATTTCCAGGAGAAATCATCTACTTCCCAACACAACAACCAGCAACTTACCCTCCAAGATGATAAGAAAAAGCTGGCAAATGCCAGCTTTTGTTTTATTTCTATCCCGCCCAAACAGCTGATAAGAGGTTAAACAAGGAAATAAAGTACAAACCATCTGTAAGAGCCCGATTGGTTCAACTAACCTCTTGGGAAGAAGTTTCACTTTATAGCCCTTTTACAACCGCAGTCCCCAGTAAAATCCAACCTACAATAAATGCTACGCCGCCAAGCGGAGTAATTGGACCAAAAAATTTTATACCAGTTGTACTTAATGCATATAAGCTTCCGGAAAACATAATAATACCCGCTACCATACACCAGCCTGCTGCACTTACAAGAGAAGATTGAATCTTATCCATTAATAAAGCAACAATAAATAATCCACCTGCATGAAACATTTGATATGTAACACCTGTTTTCCAAACCTCTAACATTTTCGCTGAGATTTTCCCTTCAAGTCCATGTGCTCCAAATGCACCAAGTGCAACAGATAATGCTGCTGCCATACAACCTAATAAGAAGAAAATTTTCATTGGAATTCCCCTTTTTATTTTTATATTAAAAAATTTTCACACACAATCCAACTATTTAGCATCTAAAAATCTAAAAGAGAGTTTCCGTTTGCATCCTCCTCTTTCACATATACAGGCTCTCCTGAAAATGAAGCAATTGGTTGAACAGGCATTTGCGACGCTATAACATGTGCTTGTAATTTTGGTTCAACATATACAGAAGCTTCTGTCTGTTCTTCGAGTAATAGGTCACATAATGCACGAACAACTAAAAGATGCTCTTTCGCTTTATGTGATTCACTCCCTTTCGCCTTTGCAATTTCACTTGCCATTTTATTTAAAATCTTATCGCTAGATATTTGCATGTTTTCTCACCTCATGTATTGTAATTCTTTCTCAAATTGCTCCAATTTCTCTACTGGACCAAATACTATTATCATATCACGTTCTGCTAATTTTTCCGCTCCTGTTGGATTATGAATAATATGCCCATCTCGCAAAATCGCTAAAATCGTAACATCAAAACGATTTCTTATATCTTCTTCCATTAACGTTTTTCCAATTAAGGATGATCCTGCAGCCATTTCAATCTCTTCAATAGCGAAATTCTGTTCTGTTCCATATAACACCGTATCTATGTAATGAACAGTGAAAGGATTCGCAATTCCTTTTGCAATATGAATTCCTGCCATACTAGATGGATTAATAACTTTATTCGCACCCGCACGGCGTAATTTCTCTTCTGACTCTTGTTTTTCTGCCCGAGCTATAATTTTAATATTCGGGTTTAGACCCCTTGCAGTTAAGGTAATAAACACATTTTCTGCATCATTCGCAACAATCGCTACTAAACCAGATGCCCTTGTAATACCAGCTTTATGTAACACTTCATCGTCTGTTGCATCTCCGTGTACATATAAAAGTTTTTGCTCCGTTAATACAGACTCTTCTCTATCGACAACAATAAAAGGCATGTTTTTTTCCCGTAATTCCTGTACAACTTGCAAACCAACTCTGCCACATCCACACACAATAATATGATTTTTCATTTCTGCAATTTGTTTCTCCATATTCTTCCTCCGCATTGCCTGAAATAAATTTCCTTCAATAATCATGGCTGCTACTACCCCAATCGCATACGT
This sequence comes from Bacillus cereus group sp. BfR-BA-01380, assembly GCF_022663535.1. GTDB lineage: Bacteria > Bacillota > Bacilli > Bacillales > Bacillaceae_G > Bacillus_A > Bacillus_A cereus_BB. The sequence goes on from NZ_JAKUFS010000015.1 coordinate 30,366, forward strand.
CACAATACCAACGCCGATTGGAATGATTAAAAGCGCAAAAATCTTCCCTGCTTTCGTTAATGGAACGGCATCTCCATACCCAACGGTTAATACAGTAATCATCGTCATCCAAAATGATTGAAACAGACTAATCTCTTCTATCATCATAAACCCGATTGTTCCAATCATTACTACAAAACACATACATATAATTGCAATAATCAATTGTTTACGCGCACTCATGATATTCTTTCAGCTCTTTTCTCTCAATTCAATCTTTGCCACAACAAATCAAATACATATATACTAGAAATGGAATACAGGAAAGAGGTTGATATATAATGAAAACATTTCTTTCTGCCTTGCAATGGGCATTATTTATTTTGGCTGGCAGCCTAATCGTTCCAATTAGTGTCGCCGCTAACTATGGATTAGAAGGCGCAGAAGCAATCGCATTCGTCCAACGAACATTATTTGTTCTTGGATTTGCAGGGATTTTACAAACTTTCTTTGGTCATCGCTTGCCAATTCAAGAAGGGCCTGCAGGACTTTGGTGGGGTATCTTTTCCTTGTATGCAAGCTTAGGCGTTGTATTATTTGGCTCAAACAGTGAGACACTTCGGGTACTGCAATATTCCTTCTTATTAAGTGGCATCATTTGCATCCTTCTTAGTACATTTGGACTTATTGATAAACTTGTCCGCTATTTTACACCCACTGTCATTGGAACCTACCTATTTTTACTCGTCGCACAGCTAAGCGGATCATTTTTAAAAGGTATGTTTGGACTTAACGAACAGCATACAGCTGTTCAAGGGAAAGTCTTTATTCTTTCTCTTGTCATTATTGTTTTATCTTTCTTTATTATGAAACTACCTATTATTGGTCAATATTCTGTACTATGCAGTATTGTAATTGGATGGATTTTATTTGCATGTTTCGGTCTATCAAACCCAATTACACCTGTAACAGATATTATCCGTATACCATCTATCTTTGTATTTGGTACACCTCGTTTAGAATGGAATATGGTTATTACTATTTTCTTCGTTACGTTATTACTGCTAACTAATATGTTAGCAAGTATTCGCGTTGTTCAACAAGTAATTTCGAAATACGAAGAAACTGTGCCGCAAAATCGATTTAAACAAGCTGGAATTATAACTGGTATTAATCAGCTTCTTGGCGGTCTATTTTCAGCAATTGGACCTGTTGCGATTTCTGGATCAGCTGGCTTTATTGCGACAACAAACATTTATAAACGATTACCGTTTATTCTTGGATCGTCCTTTATTATTCTTATGAGTCTATTTCCAAAGGTTACTTCATTCATTGCAGCTATTCCAGTAGCTGTTGGCTATGCAGCTATTTATCCAGTATTTGCAAGTATGATTGGGTTAGCTTTTCGAGAATATGAAAATGTAAAAGATAAAGAACGCTTATTCAAAGTCGCGGGCCTTGCCCTCTTTACCGGAATTGGTGTCATGTTCATCCCATCAGGGTCCTTTTCTTCACTGCCGCCATTCCTTGCATCCTTCTTAAGCAATGGCCTTGTACTCGGCTCTGTAATGGCAATTATACTAGAAATATTATTCTCTCGTTCAACAGACAAACAAGTGGGGTAAAGTGAAACTTCCTCTTGGAAAACGCCTTTCTTTCCAAGAGGTTAGTTGAACCAATCGGGCCCTTACAGATGGTTTGCCCCTCACCCCTTGCCTAACCTCTTACCAGCTGTTTGGGCGGGGTAAAGTGAAACTTCCTCTTGGAAAACGCCTTTCTTTCCAAGAGGTTAGTTGAACCAATCGGGCCCTTACAGATGGTTTGCATCTCACTTCCTTGCTTAACCTCTTACCAGCTGTTTGGGCGGGGTAAAGTGAAACTTCCTCAACGAATGGGTTTCTCGTTGAGGATTAGTTGAACTAATCGACACAAAACGTAAACAAAATTGGCAAACTTCAAGCGTTGCAGTCTATTTTAAGAATTGTTACGATAATAGAAACATATATAAGCAAACAAAATATGTTTGCTCATATATACATTCATGTAGAATCGATTCCATCTTCAAAGAGGTTCGATGTCTTACGATTCATTTCACATTATAAATTCATAGTAGGAAGGATTATGCAAATGTCTTATAAAATGATTGTACTAGATTTAGATGATACATTACTTCGCGATGACCATACGATTTCACCGCGTACGAAAGAGGCCCTAATGAACGCCCAAGAGCGTGGTGTAAAAGTTGTACTAGCCTCTGGTCGTCCAACAGTTGCGATATGGCCAATTGCAAAAGAACTGAAGTTAGAAGAATACGGAAGTTTCATTTTATCGTTTAACGGTGCAAAAATTATTAACTGTAAAACAAACGAAGAATTATTTAGCAGTACATTATCACCCGAAATTGTTCATAATTTATATAAAACAAGCCAAAACGAGGATGTTTGGATTCATACGTACATTGGCGATGATATTGTAACAGCAGAAAATAATGAATATACAGAAGTTGAAGCTCATATTACAGGTATGCCAGTTATAGAGGTTAATAATTTTGTAAGTGCAGTGAAAGAACCTGTTGTGAAAGTATTAATGATGAAAGCGCCTGAGCGTCTTGCAGAAGTTGAAAAGAAATTGCAACAAGAATTTGAAGGTCAATTAAGTGTTATGCTTTCAAAGCCATTCTTCTTAGAATTCACAGAATATGGTGTAACAAAAGGAACAAGCTTACACCACCTTATCCAAAAACTTGGTATTACACGTGAAGAAGTGATTGCAATGGGCGATAGCTATAATGACCAGGCTATGATTGAATTTGCTGGTCTTGGCGTTGCAATGGGCAATGCACCTGACGACATTAAAGCCATTGCAAATCATGTAACGGACACAAACATGAATGATGGTGTCGCAAAAGTTGTAGAACAATTTGTTTTGAACAGCGAAGTGCTAGTGTAGAACTGTTTTCACGTTGAAGGGAACCAATCATTCATAAAATCGCGCCCGAGTCAAATACTTAGGCGCGATTTATTTTTTATATGTATTAGCTTGTGAAGATATTTTGAACTTTACACCATTCCCATAGTGTAAAGTTTATTTTTGATTATAATGAAATTAACTATATATATCCATTTCAATTTTCTGACACATGGGTTTCTGTTATGCAAAGTACAACATGACCGCTACTTGCTTTCTCCTTTTGTTTTAAATTTGGCATGTGGCAAAAAAGGGACCTGACCGCTTCTATGCATGGCCAGATGCTCTCGACCACCTAAAAAAGAGGGTTTTTATGTCGATTTTTTGAATTATATTTATATAGGCTATTTTATTTACAAAAAGAATACAAATTTATCATATACAAGCTTACATAACTAAGGAGGCCATTTTATGTTATCAACACCGATTGGGCGTTTAAGAGTCATTGGAGTGCTGGAAGGGATTTCTTTTCTAATCCTTCTATTCATTGCAATGCCGCTGAAGTATTTTGCAGATTTTCCGAAAGCTGTTACTGTGGTAGGTATGGCACACGGTGTCCTGTTTATACTATTCATCTTCGCTGTTATTCAAGTAACGACGATTCATAATAAATCAAAATCATGGGCGTTTGGTGCGCTTGTTGCATCTGTTATTCCATTTGGCACGTTCGTACTAGATGCAAAATTAAAACAAGAAGAAAATAAATAAAAAAACAGACCGCTACATCCGTAGTGGTCTGTTTTTGCACGTATAAATCTCTAAATGAAAGAATCCTCATTCATAGATTCGGAATTTGCCAATCAATCTCCCGCTCGCCATTGTTTGCTAAGAAGTTGTTTATTTTAGAATATGGTTTGCTACCAAAGAATCCTCGGCGTGCTGATAATGGACTTGGATGAACAGATTCAATAATATGATGATTAGGATTTGTAATAAGCTTCTTCTTCGCCTGTGCAGGGCGTCCCCATAATACAAAGATAACTGGTTTTTCCCGTTCATTTAACAACTCAATAATGCGATCCGTGAAAACTTCCCACCCTTTTCCTTTGTGAGAATTGGCCTCTCCTTGACGCACTGTTAATACAGTGTTTAGTAAAAGAACACCTTGCTCTGCCCATTTTACTAAATAACCGTTATTCGGGATTGGATAGTCAAGATCATCCTGCAGTTCTTTGTACATATTTTGCAGTGACGGCGGCGTGCGTACACCAGGTTGCACCGAAAAACTTAAACCATGCGCTTGATTTGGTCCATGATATGGATCTTGTCCTAAAATAAGTACCTTCGTATCTTGATAGCTTGTATAACGCAAAGCATTAAAAACATCCTCCTGCTTTGGATACACAACATGCGTGCGATACTCTTCTGTTAAAAATGATTGTAATTGTTGATAGTATGTTTTTTCAAATTCAGGTGCTAGTAATGGTGCCCAATCATTCTTTAATATTTGTTCCATTCTTTCACTTCCTATCGTATTAATTCACCATGTCTTGTTTTGTAAATACCGCAAAAGCGATCATGAGCGATACAACTGCCCATACTGTTAAATTAAGCAACGAGAAACTCATCGACAATCCTTGCAACGCTGGTAACTGTCCTGATAAATAATCCGTTAACGATAAATTGACACTAAAAATATATTTTGCACCTTCCCAGGACGTTGCAAAATTATTTAAGATGCCTCCAGCAATTAATGCTGCCAACATAATTCCCATACCAGCTGGTGTATTGCGAATCAGTACAGAAATCATAAATGAGATTGTGCCAACAACAATTGCTACAAACCAAGCAAGTCCATAAGCCATCACAATGTATTGCCACTGCGGAATAAGATGAACAAAACTTGTATTTAACGTATCTCTCTCAGTAATAAACCCTGTCAGCACCGGCAAATTCCACCCAGCATAACCAAATACAATGCCTGATAACACATAAGAAAGAACCAGGACAAGCAACAAAATAAATGAAATAAACAGCACCATCGTCACATATTTACTTAAAAGAATTTTCCAGCGCCGAATCGGCCGCGTAAGGAGCATTTTCATCGTGCCATCGCTCCGTTCTCCCGATACAATATCAATTGCTACAATCATGATAAGGAGCGGGATAAATAGCGTAATTCCTTGTTCAATAAACATACGTACAAATGTCGGTGCTCCTGGCGCACTTGGATTAATATTATGATCTAAATAATATTGTTGCTGCTGCACTCTTACCTTTAACCACGCTTTCCATTCTTCGGGAAGACGCGAATTATTTAAACGGTTTTGTGAATCAACGATTTGCTGCTGTAATGATACTTTCCAATCACTTGTCCCAAGACGCTTTACAGTCGTCTGCACTTCTCGGTACTGGGCATAAACAAAAATCGGAATTAAAATCGCCAAAATAAGCATGACTACTACAATACGTTTCTTTCGATATATTTTCTCCGCCTCATTATAGACGAGGTTCGCAAATTCACGCATGTTGCTCCCCCTTTGTCAGTTCCATAAATAGATCTTCCAATGTAAATACAACTTGTTTTACACTATGAACATCTACAGCGTGCTCAACTAACTGCTTATTATAAAAACTTACACGCTCTTGATTCATGCGGCATAATAGTCGTCCTTCTTCTACGACAAGTTCCGTTACTTCACCCGACTCTTCAAGCAATGCTTTCGCTTTATCTAGTGGCGTCACAACCCACTCCACGCGGTCGCTTGCTTGTTTCACTAACTCTTCAACTCTTGCTACCGTAATTACTTTTCCTTTATTAATAATCGCAACGCGGTCACAAATCATTTGTACTTCGCTTAATAAGTGACTGGAAATGAATACGCTCATGTTTTCTTCTTTCACAAGTGTATGCACAAATTCACGAAGCTCTCGAATACCAGCCGGATCGAGGCCATTTGTCGGTTCATCTAATATAAGGAGTTTCGGACTGCCAAGAAGAGCTTGTGCAATCCCAAGACGTTGCTTCATCCCAAGTGAATATGTTTTCACTTTATCGTGAATACGTTCATCAAGATGTACCATTTTGGCAATTTCCATAATCCGTTCATCGGAAATTCCACCTAGCATACGGGCAAATTGCTTTAAATTTTCAAATCCCGTTAAATATGTATACAATTCAGGGTTTTCAACGATGCTTCCAATTTGCCTCATCGCACCGCGAAAATTTTCTTTTATGTCATAACCACCAATCGAAATGGTTCCCTCTGTTGCCGCAATAAGACCAACAAGCATTCGAATCGTCGTTGTCTTCCCTGCTCCGTTTGGTCCTAAAAATCCAAATACTTCTCCTTGCTGTATATCAAATGATACATCTTCAACGAGCGTTTTTTTCTTAATAGCCTTCTTTAAATTCCGAACAGATAGAACTGTCGTCATTTTTTCTCACCTCCAGCTAGCTTTAGCTGACTAACAACGTTTTGTAATAAACGATCTGCTATCAATGTATAACCGGTTTCATTCGGGTGGAAGTGATCAGAATATAATAAATCCTTACCGCGATTTTGGAACATATCAAACGTCGGGACAACGTATACGTTTGGATAACTAAGCGCAAGCTTTTCTAATGACCCATTCCAGTCGACAACAATTGGAGACGAGCCTTTTAACTCTTCTACATCCTCAAATGGATTATACAAGCCAATCCAAAAAATCGGACTATTTTGGTTTAAACTCCTTAATTGCTCCAAAATTTTCTTTGCATTAGCCTGAAATGTTGCTGTATCAGGACGGTATGTCGTTAAATCCAGATTTCCAAGTGATTCCCATCCTGGAAATAAATCATTTCCGCCAATCGTCAAAACAAGCACATCAGCTTGCTTAATTGCATATTGAGTGCCGCTGCTTTCCACTTGTTTCAATAAATCTGGCATTTTCGCACCGCTCACCGCCAAGTTTGTGAGCGCTACCTTTTGTTTGTATTCTGTTTTCAATTCATTCTTCATCCGTCCAATATATCCAATACCTTCTTTATCTCCAACACCGCGTGTTAACGAATCACCTAAGCTAACGACTTGCAAGATTTCCTTTTGTTGTTTCCCTTTTGTTTCTTTTTGCACGGCAGGAGTTAGCTTAGAAGTTTTCGGATTTAGAACATCATTTACACTGGTAATAAATCCGTATGCAAATAAACAAAAAGACGCTAGTGCAACGATTAAAATAACCTTCACAAATTTCGGTCTCATGCTAAACCCCCCTTATAAATTGACTACATTATACAAAAAAAGGAATTTAAAAAGCGATTTTCATTCTCTTATAAAGTAAAACTTTAATCAGTGGGGTTTTCTTCATCCCCCACTGATGGTTAGTTGAACCAATCGGGCTCTTACGGGCAGTTATCTCCCACCTATCTTCTTTAGAAAAGAGGAAGCGGCTCGCTCAGAATCGCAGGACGTTGGAGCTCCCGACAGAGAGGTGCTTTTTGCCTCGTCCGAGGGGGCGAAACGACCGGAGATTCTAGCCGCTAGAGCTGGACAACGTTTTCTCAGAATCTTGAGGTGGGAGTCTTACTGCCTGTTAGTGCGGGATAAAAATGGCAATGCACCTTGCTGCCTTTCTTTGTTTTAAAACGTTGCGCGTGGCAGGAAAGGGCCCTGACCGCTTCTATGCATGGCCAGTCCCTCTTGACCATTTCAAAAAACTTTTCTGCTTTTTTTCACAGAGTGACTGAGTAGTTACGTCAGTCTTTCCGTTAACTTCGCAAATAACTCAATTCTTTTTACTTCTGCTTCCTTATTCATAATTTGTTCATGTAAAATTGTAAATGCACCTGCACCAACTTCCACACTCGAATGAGCAATGGTTGTAATATCTAATATCTCTGCAACCTGTTGATCATCGCACCCAATAATTGTAATATCCTCTGGAATCGAAAGACCGCTTTTTTGGGCAGCTGTTACAATACCAGCTGCAATATGATTACAAGATACAAGAAGAGCTGTTGGACGCTCTCTCATATGAAGGAACGATTGAACAATATGAGTCCCATCCTCTACCGTGAAACAGTCTACAAATTGCCACTCTTCTCGCGGGTTAACATGAATAGATGATAAAGCATCTGCGTAAGCCCTTTTTCGATTTTGACTATTAAAACTATTATTTCGTCCAATGCAGTAACCGATTCGTTTATGTCCCTTTTCTATTAAATACTCCATTCCTAACGCAAACGTTTTGTAGTGATCAATATGAATACTAGAAATTGTATGAGATACCGTATCTTCACACGTCACAACCGGGCCAAATGTGGCGTATTTTTCAATCTCCTCACAAGCATTTATTTTCGAACATATAATAACCCCGTCCAACTTTTTCATTTTTAACATATTCAAAATTTCTATTTCTTTATCCGCACTATAACCCGTTTGACAGAGCATCATATTGTAATTATGTTTGGCAGCCTCTCTTGAAATACCTTCTATAATAGCGCTGTAATACTGATTATTTACAAATGGGAGAAGCACACCAATCGCATTGGTTCTTCCCCGTACTAAATGAATCGCATTCGAATTTTGCGTGTAATTTAACTCTTCTATAATGGCTAATATCTCTTTTCTTTTCTGTTCATTTACATACGGATGATTATTTAAAACGCGAGAAACAGTAGAAATCGAGACCCCTGCCATTTCGGCGATTTTTTTTATATTTGACATCGTACACGCTCCCTTCTCCCTACATATTACCCTATACAAAAAAAAATTAGAAATGCCCCCTTGACCTGGTAAGCTTTCCACATTATATCCTGTGCAAGCAGACTAAATATCCATTTTAATTTTTCGACAGCTAGCACTGCCAAATGCAACATGGCCACGACTTGCTTTCTTCTTTTGTTTGAAAACATTGCATGTGGTAGAAAAAGGCCCTGACCGCTCCCGTGCGCGGCCAGATGCTCTCACCCACCTAAAAAGAAAAGGGTTTTGATGTCGTTTTTAACTTATGGATATAAATAAGAAAGGATTGATGTTTTATTATGACCTTAAAATTAGAACATATCTTTTTCATAGGTGGATTACTCTTGCTTTCCCTCGGAATCAATATGATGACAACGATTACTTCATTTGGCCTTAGCCCATATGATTCCCTTTTCATTGCTTTATATCAAAACTTTGGTTTAAGCATTGGCTCTTGGATGTTTATTATTAATTTGATTTTTACTCTTATCGTACTGTGTATGAGTCGAAAGCGTATTACAATTGGGACAATCGTGACGATGGTGCTAATTTCGGTTTTTGTTGATTTGATTGGCTCAGTTACAGTTATAATGGATGGCATTCGCTCTCTTCCAAAGTATATAACACTCATATTCGGAAATGTATCTGTCGGCGCAGGTATTGGTATCTATGTTTCATCACAGCTTGGGACTGCACCGCAAGAAGCATTTGTGTTAACAATCTCGGAAAAAACAAAATGGTCCTTTCAAAGAACAGAAATTTCTCTAGCTTGTCTATTTCTAACTGCTAGTTTCATACTAGATGGTCCTATTTATTTCGGCACCATTATTCTATCTTTTACGACAGGTTGGCTCATTCAAACATTTATTCAAGTTGGTACAAAAGTATTACAAAGTTGTCGTACGCAAGAAGCCCATTGAAAGCTATATACTTTCAATGGGCTTTTGTTTTTCAGATATAATATGAACCCCTTCGTTTACAACTTGAAGCGTTTCTACCACGCAATGGCTGAAAATCGATTGCAGCCATATCTTTACTTCTTCAGCGCTTCCTTTTTTCACATAACAAAGCACAGTTGGGCCAGCACCGCTTAAAGAAACACCATATAAATATTGATGTTCTAATTCTTGAAGCTTTTGTAATTCAGGTACGAGCTCTTTCCGGTATGGTTCATGAAACATATCCTGTCTCATCATTTCTCCAGCAAGCACCCAGTCCTCCTTACATAGGGCCGCGACAAGTACATTGGCAACACCGCTGCCGCGAATGCCGTCTATATACGGTAACGTACTCGGAAGCACGTCCCTCGAATGAACTGTTTTTAGTTCATATGAAGGAATGACCGCTACAAGCTCTATATCATGAATAGGTTGAGACAAAAATGAAATATCTTTTCCATCATATGTTCCTATCATAAGGCCGCCATATAACGCTGCCCCAACATTATCGATATGCCCTTCCATTTCCGTTGCAATCAACAGCTTCTCTCTTCTAGATAGATATAATTCGCAAAGCTGATCAGCAAGTTCAATTCCCGCAATAATTGCCGAAGCGCTGCTTCCAAGTCCGCGCGCTAATGGAATATCACTGTCTAGATGAAGATGACAATAAGGAAGCTCCTTATTATAACGAGTAGCTGTCATGCGCGCTGTCTGAATGAGTAAATTCTTCTCATCTTTTGGAATCCCTTGAAGAATCGTTGTTTTTGCCGTGCACTCCCAACTAGAATGCGAAAATACATCTACCGTTAAATATTTACTTACCGCAAGACCTATTGAATCAAAGCCCGGCCCAAGATTTGCTGTACTAGCCGGCACACGAATTGTAAACATAGGAACCGCCTTCATCGAAGGACAGCTCCTTGAATATGTTCAAACACAACCTTTTCATCATTTGGCAACACAAGCGGCTGAATTTTTTTCGTATCGATCGCAATGTTAGGGTCCTTTAAACCGTTTCCTGTTAAAACAGCGACGATTCTACTTCCTTTTGCTATTTCTCCTGTTTGTACTTGCTTGTAAATACCAGTAAGCGATGCACAAGAAGCAGGCTCCGCAAAAATCCCTTCATACTTCGCAAGCCATTCATATGCTTGAAGAATTTCTGCATCTGTTACCTCATCAATTTTTCCATTTGAATCATGAGCAGCAGCGACGGCTTTATCCCAGCTTGCAGGGTTCCCAATACGTATTGCCGTAGCAACTGTCTCCGGTTTCTCAATTTTATATCCACGCACAATCGCCGCCGACCCTTCCGCCTCGAAACCACGCATTTCTGGTAATCCTGTTCCACGCTTATCGTTATATTCTATAAAACCTTTCCAGTACGCTGTAATATTCCCCGCATTTCCAACTGGAATGGCTAAAATATCAGGTGCTTTCCCAAGTGCATCACAAACTTCAAATGCTGCTGTTTTTTGCCCTTCAATACGATATGGATTCACTGAATTCACAAGCGTAATCGGCGATGAATCGCTAAGCTTTCGTACCATTTGCAAAGCATGGTCAAAGTTCCCATCAATACTAATAATTTCAGCACCGTACATGACTGCCTGCGCTAACTTTCCATGGGCGATTTTTCCATTTGGAATCATAACAATGCAAGATAAACCTGCGCGCGCTGCATAAGCAGCTGCCGACGCAGATGTATTTCCTGTTGAAGCACAAATAACCGTTTTGCTGCCAGCTTCCTTTGCCTTTGCTACAGCCATAACCATCCCGCGATCTTTAAAAGAACCAGTCGGATTTGCACCTTCTACTTTCGCGTAAACAGAAACACCCCATTTTTCTGAAAGATTTTCTAATAAAATCAACGGTGTATTTCCCTCTGATAGTGAAAGTGACGGTGTTTGCTCAGTAATTGGTAAGTATTCTTTATAAGCGGCAAGTAGTCCGTTCCACATTAGCGAGCATCTCCTTCAATACGGTAGTTTGCTTTCACACAATCTACTTCTTCATATGTCGCTAACGTTTCGAGAATATGTGCATAATCTGCAAGGGATGCACGGTGTGTAACAATAACGATTTCTGCTGCTCCTTTCTTTTGTAATGGCATTTGAATAATCTTTTCAAAGCTTACGCCGCGTTCAGAGAATAGCGATGTAATTTTCGCAAACACCCCTACTTCATCCTTTACATGAAGGCGTAGAAACTTCTTCACATAAGTTTCGTCTTCCGCTTTCAATACTTTCTCATATTGCGGCGTTACTGCACTATTTCCTGTTACACCAAGGCGTACATTTTTCATAACCGCTACTAAATCAGATACAACAGCTGTTGCTGTTGGTAAACTTCCCGCGCCTGGTCCGTAAAACATTGTTTCTCCTACCGCTTCACCATATACATATACTGCATTATATTCGTTTTGAACAGCCGCAAGCGGGTGTGTATTTGGTAACAATGTTGGTTCTACCGTTACCTCTAATTTTTCACCATCACGCTTAGCTACACCGATTAACTTAATTGTATAGCCTAGACTCTTACTATACGCAATGTCCTCCTCCGTAATAGATGTAATTCCTTTTACATTCACATCATGAAGTTCTACATTTGTAGAAAATCCCAGTGTTGCTAAGATTGTCATCTTTCGTGCGGCATCTAAACCTTCAACATCTGATGTTGGATCTGCTTCTGCAAATCCAAGCTGCTGCGCTTCATTTAACACGTCTTCGTATGCTCTCCCTTCGTCAGACATTTTTGTCAAAATAAAATTCGTTGTTCCGTTCACAATGCCCATCATTTTCGTAATCCGATCAGAAGAAAGGCCTTCTACAATGCTTCGTAGAATCGGAATACCACCGGCTACACTTGCTTCATAAAACAAATCTGCTTGATTTGCCTTTGCTACAGTAAGAAGTTCTGCACCGTGAAGTGCCATTAAATCTTTATTCGCTGTGACAACGTGCTTACCGTTTTGGAGCGATTGTAAAATATATGCTTTTGCATCTTCTATACCGCCCATCACTTCAATCACAACATCAACATCTGGATTATTTATAATTTCATCTGGATTTTTCGTTAATAATGTAGGGGTTACTTGGACCTCTCGTTCTTTTTCTAAATTTTGTACTAATACTTTTGTCACTTTGACAGGACAACCGATTTGGTGTGCTAAACGATCTTGATGATCTTCAATAATGCGCACCACACCGCTTCCTACAGTTCCAAGACCTAATAGGCCAACTTGAATTTCGTTCATAGTACTGTCCACCCCTCTAAAAATTGTATTTAGGTGCCATTATATAAGGTAAAAACACAAAAAACAATATATTTAGAACATTCCGAATAATAAAGGCCGTTCTTTACAAAGAAAACGTTACCAAGTGTTATGCACACCTTCCTTTACAAAACATAAGGGGTTTCCTGATACACATAATAATTCAACCAATTTGAGAATAGTAAATTCCCATGGCTACGCCACTTTACTATTGGTTTTTCTAAAGGATTGTCATGTTTAAAATAATTTTTTGGAATAGTAATATCCAATCCTCTTCGCTGATCACGCTCGTATTCTTGCTTTAATGTCTCACAGCTGTATTCACTATGACCAAGAACAAAAATATGCTTTCCATCTTTATTCATAACGAGATGAACACCGGCTTCTTCAGATGTCGCTAACACATTAAGCTCCTGTACGCTTTGAATATCAGATGCACGAACTTCTGTATGACGAGAATGCGGTGCAAAAAAGCTTTCATCAAAACCGCGTAATAATTTCACATGCTCCTGCTTCACTTCATGCTCAAACACACCAAACATCTTTTGCTCTAGCGGATATTTCGGAATATTATAGTGATAATACAACCCTGCTTGCGCTCCCCAACAAATATGCAGCGTTGATGTGACATGTGTATTCGAATACTCCATGATTCGCTTCAGTTCTTCCCAATAATCTACCTCTTCGAAAGGAATTGTTTCAACCGGAGCACCGGTAATGATGAGCCCGTCAAATTTTTCTCCTTCAATATCACGAAATGTCTTATAAAAACTTGTTAAATGCTCCTGCGTTACATTTCTTGCTGTATGGGACTCCATATGAAGTAAATGCACATCGAGTTGAAGCGGCGTATTTCCAATTAAGCGAAGCAACTGCGTTTCTGTTTCTTGTTTTGTTGGCATTAAATTTAAAATTGCAAGCTTCAAAGCACGAATATCTTGCGTTTCTGCTCGTTCTTTCGTCATTACAAAAATATTTTCACTTTGCAATACTTTACGAGCGGGTAAATTTTTATCAATGATGATCGGCATACTGTTTTCCTCCAGAAAGTGCTGCCCCTAAATCAGCAATAATATCCGCAGCATCTTCAATACCAATCGATAATCGAATTAAATCAGGTGTTACACCTGCTAAACGCTGCTGCTCTTCTGTAAGCTGACGATGCGTTGTGCTTGCAGGATGAATGACACAAGTTCTTGCATCTGCAACATGCGTGACCAACGTGGCAAGCTTCACATCTTTAATAAACTGTTTGGCAGATTCAATACCTCCTTTTACTCCAAATGTTAAAACACCACTCGCACCTTTCGGCAAATATTTTTGTGCTAATGCATAATTTTCATTACTTTGAAGTCCAGGATAATTAACCCACTCAACGCGTTCATGCTGCAATAACCACCGTGCAACAGCTAGTGCATTTTGACTATGACGCTCCATGCGAAGATGCAACGTTTCTAAACCAATATTGCTCATGTAGGCATTGAATGGACTCATACAATTCCCATAGTCTCTTAATAACTGTACACGAGCTTTCACAATGTATGCCGCTTGCCCGAACTTTTCTACATAACTCACACCATGATAGCTCGGATCTGGTTCAACAAATTCAGGAAATTTACTCCAATCAAAACTCCCCCCATCAATAACAATGCCGCCAAGTGAACTTGCATGACCATCAATATATTTCGTTGTAGAATGAACAACAATGTTTGCACCATGTTCAAATGCATGACATAAATACGGTGTTGCTAATGTATTATCCACAATAAACGGTATTCCAAGCTCTTTTGCCGCATCAGAAAACTCTTTAAAATCCAGTACATTCATCGCAGGATTTCCAAGCGATTCCGCATACACAAGCTTTGTTTTCCCATTTGCGAGGGCAACAATTTCATCAGCAGATAGGCTTGGATTAAAGAACGTAACCTCAATCCCAAGCTTCTTAAGACTAACTGCAAATAAATTAAATGTACCGCCATATACCGTTGATGAGCAGAGCAAATGATCGCCGCTGTTACAAATATTTAATACCGCTAGCATAATCGCAGCTTGCCCTGATGCCGTTGCAACCGCACCAACACCGCCCTCTAACTCTGTCAGCTTCTGCTCAAATGCCGCAAGTGTCGGGTTGCCGATACGCGTATAAATATATCCTTCTGCCTCCAAATTAAAGAGAGCCGCTAAATCGTCAGAAGTGTCATATTTATACGTCGTACTTTGATAAAGCGGCAAAACACGCGGTTCACCATTTTTCGGCGTATAGCCACCTTGCACGCAAATCGTTCCTTTTCCCCATGATTCTCCCATTTCTCAAACTCCTTTCTTTTATATAAAATAAAAAACTGCTTCTTTCCTAAATAAGAAAGAAGCAGTTTAGATAAACGCTCGCCATTTAGCCTTTCTTATCTTTCAGGAAATACCTGCAGGATTTAGCACAATTCCGATTTACGGCTGTTGCCAAGGTTTCATAGGGCCCGTTCCCTCCACCTATTCTTGATAAGACTTATACAATTACCGATGATTTTATAGAAATTATTTCCTCTTGTCAATACATTTTTCAGAATGTTCCAAAAATATTTCACCTACCGCCGAGCTTTACCAAATAAAGAATATTCTGTAAAATTGAAGGTATGAATGATAACTCATTCATAAACCAAGAGGAGGCGATAAATAAAATGAGAGTCGGGGAAATTTTAGTTTTTGAAAAATCGTTTACGAGAGAAGATGTAGAGCTATTCAGTAAAATTTCTGGTGATGCTGGTGAACATCATGTTGTTCCAGATGAACATGGACGCGTAATGGTACAGGGATTACTCGTTGCAACATTACCTACAAAAATTGGCGGTGATTTAAATTTTATTGCAAGAGATGTGGAGCTTACTTTCTTACGCCCAGTCTTTACCGGAGATACTGTTCGATGTGAAGTCACACTTACTCATCATGAAAAACAAGCAGATCGAATCATTGCTGTTTCAAAGGCAGAATGCTTTAACCAAAATGGTAAAAAAGTGTTAGAAGGATCTTTCAAAGGGATCATTCGTCAATAATATAAGATGAAACCTCCATCAGTGAGGGATTCTTCATCCCTCACTGATAGAAAACCTGTCCAATCAAACTTTTGACTCTCCGCCTATCTTCTTTACTTTTCTCTAAACCTTAAAATGAGGTTTTACCACCCGCCACTGGCAAGATACGCAAATAATATAGATATCAAAATTAAAATAATTCTATTCACATGCATGAATTTATTATATGAATAGAATGAAATAGGGATTTAAATTTGAAAAATCCAAGGAAATGTTCTATTTAAAGACAAAAAATACATGTTAAAAACTTTACTTACTATGTAAAATTAAAGAGTTATATTTAATTCATTATGGTAACCATAAAAATACTATTTTTAACAACGCTACACTTTATAAAAATGTTGCCACATCACTTATTATAAAGTGATATTTTTTCTTTATGGGGATGCTTTCAAAACTTAACTTGATAGGTATGTTACTGTGCTCCTACACATTTTTCATATGGATTTCAAATAAAATTCATATAAACCCTTTAATATTAAACACTATAAGTAACTCTCTATCTTTTATATACATTACTCTTCAATAAGTTTTTCATAAAAGTGTAAAAGAGGACATGCGTTAAACCATTGCCTTTGAGTAATATAGATATCTTAAAAAAGGCATATATCCTATAAAATAAAGTGAAACTTTAATCAGTAGGGGTTTTCTTCATCCCCGACTGATTATCAGCCCTCACCAATCGGGCTTTTACGGGCAGTTTATCTCCCACCTAACTTCTTAAGAAAGACGGAAGCGGCTCGCTCAGAATCGCAGGGCGCCCACGCACAGGGCGGAGAGGCGCTTTTTGCCTCGTCCGAGGGGGCAGAAACGACCGAAGATTCTAGCCGCTAGAGCTGGACAACAAAGAAATGTGGAAGTGGCTCGTCCAGAATGTGAGGTGGGATGGAGCTTCTGACGTAGAGGTGTTTTTTACCTCGCAGGAAGAAGCGAAGCCACCGAACATTCTAGCCACTGGAACTGGACAATGCTTTCACCGAATTTTGAGGTGGGAGTATTACTGCCTGTTAATGCGGGATAAAAAGTTTTGGTACAAATAGTAAATGTTAAAAAGAGTTATCATGACACCATATAACATAAAGGAGGCATAAAGAATGACGATTAGGAGAGGCATGCATTCTTTACTTATCATGTACGGTATGTTTCTAGGTTCTATAGTTGGTGCTACAGTCTGGTTATTTTTAGTTACCACAAATGCTGGAATTCATTTTATTTGGGGGTATTTACCTAAAGAATTTTCATTACCTCCTTATTACACAATTTGTGTAACAATGATTGGCGGTGTTCTTGTCGGACTGTCACAGAAGTACTTTGGTACATACCCGCGTTTAATGCCAGAAGTAATGGGTGAATATAAGAAAACAGGTAGAATTGAGTATCACTTTGTACATAAATCTACGTTAACAGCTATTATTGTTTTAATATTTGGTGCAAGCTTAGGACCGGAAGCAGCACTTGTTGGAATTATCGGTGGACTTTGTACGTGGGTTGGTGATCGTTTTCATTTCGCTTTAAAGGGAGTGAAAGGGCTAACGGAGATTGGGATTGGTGCTACTTTAAGTGTTATTTTTAATGCACCATTATTCGGTTATTTAGCTCCAAGTGAAAATGAGAATAAACCAATTGACGAAATTTCCAAAGGAAAAAAGACGATTGTATATCTCGCTACTACTTTTGCTGGTTTTTCTGTTTATTTATTGCTTAGTAAGTTTGATAATCGTGGATCTTTTATTGTTAATTTTGGGAAAGGGTCTTTTTCGCTCCATGAATGGCTTGCCTTTTTACCTCTTATTTGTATAGGAGCTGGTGTAGGCTATTTTTATTTCAAGATAGAATATATATTGGAAAAAATCGTTCATCCTTTTCAAGAATATAAAGTCACATTAGGAATTATAGGTGGCATTCTTTTAGGAATTGCAGGAACTTTACTGCCCTATACAATGTTTTCAGGAGAACATCAATTAAAAGAATTAGTCAATGAATGGACAGCATTATCATTTGGGATGCTGCTTCTTTCAGGAGTTTTAAAATTATGTGTAACGGCAGTCTGTTTAAGTACAGGTTGGCGTGGCGGACATATTTTTCCAATCATATTTGCTGGTGCAAGTATTGGATATGCTTTAGCTACTGTCATACCATTAGATCCAGTTGCCTGTGTAGCCATTGTCACGACAGCCATTTCAAGCTATGCAGTACGAAAACCAATCGCTATTACATTATTATTACTTATGTTCTTCCCAATTAATTTATTGTTACCAATGATTGGAGCTGCAATGATTGGTAATCTATTTCCACTTCCTAATCATAATGGGCAGGAACAAGCGGAAATGATATAGAGATGAAATAGGAAAATAACCAAACAGTACTACCGCTATACAAGTGTTGGTACTGTTTGATTTGTTAATTAGAACATATTTAACTACTTTCTTTTTTCGCTTTGTACTTCTTCATAACATTGATATAATAATTAAAAATGTAGTTTTCATTATATTACCCGAGGGGGCTTTCACAATGTCATTAAATAAAGCACTTACAATTGCTGGATCGGATACAAGCGGCGGCGCTGGTATGCAAGCAGACTTAAAAACATTCCAAGAGCTTGGTGTATACGGTATGACGGCTCTTACAACAATCGTAACAATGGACCCGCATAACGGTTGGGCACATAACGTGTTCCCAATTCCAGCGTCTACATTAAAACCACAATTAGAAACAACAATTGAAGGCGTTGGCGTTGATGCATTAAAAACAGGTATGCTTGGCTCTGTTGAAATTATTGAGCTTGTTGCTGAAACAATTGAGAAGCATAATCTACAAAACGTAGTAGTAGACCCAGTTATGGTATGCAAAGGCGCAGATGAAGCACTTCATCCAGAAACAAATGACTGCTTACGTGACAAACTCGTTCCAAAAGCTTTAATTGTAACACCAAACTTATTTGAAGCGTATCAACTGAGCGGGGTCAAAATTAATTCACTTGAAGATATGAAGCAAGCTGCTGAAAAAATCCATGCTTTAGGAACTAAATATGTACTTATTAAAGGGGGCAGCAAGCTAGGAACAGAAAAAGCAATTGATTTATTATACGATGGAGAAACATTTGATATTTTAGAATCTGAAAAAATTGAAACAACATATACACATGGCGCAGGTTGTACATATGCTGCTGCAATTACAGCAGAGCTAGCAAAAGGAAAATCTGTAAAAGAAGCCGTTCAAGTGGCAAAAGAATTTATTACAGCTGCCATCCTTCATTCTTTCAAATTAAATGAATATGTAGGACCAACACATCACGGTGCATATCGTAAATTTGGCGCCGGAAAAGAACTTGTATAAAAAATAAAGTCGTCATACATGACGACTTTATTTTTTTAGAGTTGACCCCAAGCACTTTTTCTAGATGTTTCACGTGAAACTTTCAAATAAAAAAAGGGCGAAATCTCGCCCTTTTTTCACTATAACCTCGCTAACAACATCTCGAAACTTTACCACCCTTCGCATTAAATCTTGCTTCTTGCGCTTCAGCAAAAAATTGTTTTCGAGATAATACATGCTCATTTGGATGGTATTGTTTCATATGCGCAACATACTTTTCATAGCTTGGTACACCAACAAGCAAACTAATAAATTGTTTTCGATATTTCCACATACTAATTACTGTTTTAAGCATAATGCTGTGCCTCACTTCCATCACGCGGAACATACGCTGCTTCTTTTAAAGGCGTCGCTTTATTATTCAATACTTGTATCCATATTCTAATAGCCGATATCAGTACCGCGATGACGACAAGCATGAAAATTCCACAAAGCGCCGCATCAATATAATCATTAAGAATAATTTGTTTCATTTGTCCTACATTTTTTGCCGGTGCTAATAGTTTCCCTTTATCTAGTGCACCTTGGAATACTTTTGCATGAGAGAGGAATCCAATTTTCGGATTTTCATGGAACAACTTTTGATAACCAGCTGTCATTGTAACAATCAGTAGCCATGTTGTCGGAACGAGCGTTACCCAGACGTATGCCTTTTTCCCCATTTTAAACAAAACAGTCGTTCCAAGTAATAATGCAATCCCAGCTAACATTTGATTTGCAATTCCAAAGAGCGGCCATAACGTATTAATACCGCCAAGTGGGTCAATTACCCCTTGATATAAAAAATATCCCCATCCTAGTACACAAAGCGTTGTTGCAACAATATTAGAAAGCATTGAATCTGTTTTTGCAAATGGTTTATAAACGTGCCCTAAAATATCTTGAATCATAAACCGACCAACACGCGTTCCTGCATCAATTGTTGTTAAGATAAAGAGTGCCTCAAATAAAATTGCAAAGTGATACCAAAATGCCATTAAAGCTTTTCCGCCAATGACTTGAGAAAAAATATGAGCCATCCCAATCGCGAACGACGGTGCTCCGCCTGTACGAGATAATATCGTTTGTTCTCCGACGCTTACAGCCAGTTCCTTCAACTCATTTGGCGTCACAGTAAAACCCCAAGAACTAATTACTTGCGCTGCCTGTGTTACATCCGTTCCAATGACTGCCGGTGGACTATTAATTGCAAAGTATGTACCTGGCGTTAGTACACAAGCTGCAATCATTGCCATTGCTGCGACGAATGATTCCATAAGCATAGCGCCGTAACCAATTGGCCGTGCATGTCCTTCTCGTTCTATCATCTTTGGAGTTGTACCAGAAGAAACAAGCGCATGGAAACCAGATACAGCTCCGCAAGCGATTGTAATAAATAAAAATGGGAATAAATTTCCTGCGAATACCGGGCCCGTTCCATCAATAAACTTTGAAACTGCCGGCATTTGTAAATTTGGTGCAACAATTATGATGCCGATCGCTAAACCAGCAATTGTTCCAATCTTTAAAAACGTACTTAAATAATCACGCGGTGCAAGTAATAACCAAACAGGCAATGCAGAGGCGATAAATCCATAAATGACTAGCATAATAGCAATTGTTTCACCTTTAAATGTAAACATAGTAGCAAGCGCTGGATTTTCCGCTACATATTGACCCGCTACAATCGATAAAAGAAGTAAAATAATACCGATAACTGAACCTTCTCCAACATGCCCTGGGCGAATGTAACGCATATATACACCCATTAAAATCGCAATTGGAATGGTTGCTGCAATTGTAAACATTCCCCACGGACTCCCTACAAGCGCTTTTACCACAACAAGAGCTAATACCGCTAATAAAATAATCATAATGCCCAAGATCCCAATCATTGCAATAAAACCTGTTACAGGACCAATCTCTTCCTTAATCATTTCACCAAGTGACTTCCCGTTGCGGCGCATAGATGCGAACAAAATCACAAAATCTTGGACAGCTCCCGCTAACACAACTCCAACGATAATCCAAAGTGTTCCTGGTAAATACCCCATCTGTGCAGCCAAAATAGGACCAACTAACGGACCAGCTCCAGCAATTGCAGCAAAATGGTGTCCAAATAAAACCCATTTATTTGTCGGAACATAATCTTTCCCATCATTCAAAAGCTCTGCGGGTGTTTTTCGGTTGTCGTCCAATTCAAAGACTTTTCTTGCAATAAATTTACTATAAAACCGATACGCAATGGCATATACAGAAACAGCAGCAACAAGCAGCCAAACCGCATTAATTGTTTCACCGCGAGATAACGCTAACACAGCAAATCCCACTGCTCCTAAAGCCGTAATCACACCCCATAGTAAAATAGATTTCCATGCTTTCAAACATAATCCCCTCCCATGTTATGTCTTAGAGGGAATTGTACTAAATTTTCAGAATAATTAAAAATAATATTCCTTATGATGAATATTTCCTAATTCAACATGTCCAAAATCTTCCACAACCTGCTACAATTCAATTTTATTTCGAAGTCGTTTTACATAATTTCGGCTGACAGGAATTGGCTGATTATCATACTTTTCCAAATATAGATTATACGTTCCGTTATAATAAGGCTTTAATTCTTTCACATAAATAACATTAATAAGATAACTTTTATGCACACGTAAAAAATCATATGCCGCTAACTTACCTTCTAATTCTTGTAATGTATATGTGGAAATATATTGATTATTATTTGTATAAATAGAAACCGTTTTATTTTCTTTATTCTTGCTTATATATACAATATTATCTGGAAAAATATATGTAATTCCTTCATGACTCTCAATAGGAAGCTTTTGCAATCGATTCTTCCCTTTTTTTATTTTTTCTTGCTCAATACTATGCAATAAAAATTGCAAATCCTCCTGTTCAAATGGTTGCAACAAATAATAAAAAGCATGGAAACGAAATGATATAATCGCATCTTTTATATCATTTCCTGTGAATACAAATTTTGTGTTTAATGTTAATTGGCGCAGCAATCCTGCAACTTCAAATCCAGTTCCATCTGGTAAATATGTATCTAGAAAAATAAAATCTGGCGTATGCTTTTTCGCTAGTTGCAATGATTCCATTCCTGTTTTCGCTTCAAAGCATTCCAAATTGTTTACATGTTCTGTGAAAAAGTCTATTAATTGACCTCTATTTTCTTCTCTTTCATTTACAATTAAAATTTTCATGTCTGCCCAACCACCTAATCCTTTTGTCCATACGCCTTGTTGTATACATTCGCTTTTTTAGAAATAATCCCTTTTTACAAGCCATTTTTCTATCAAATATACCATGTTTTTGTCAGGAAACAATGAAAAGGAAGCTATATACAGCTTCCTTTTCATTATACTAATTCTCGTTGTTTTGTTTCCTTACCAAGCACCAGTACAGCAAAAACACCTACTACAATGGCCGCACAAAAGATTGTAAAAATATAAGAGAGAGAAGCATGTATAGCTACGAGATAACCCACTAATAATGGTCCTAAAATACCACCAATGCGTCCAAATGCTGCTGCCATCCCAGCTCCTGTGCCACGAATAACTGTTGGATACTGCTCTGGTGTATATGCATATAATGCTCCCCAAGCTCCTAAATTAAAGAATGAAAGCAACATACCTGCAATCATTAGGGCAATTACTGAATCTGCAGCTCCAAATAAATATGCACTACATGCCGTTCCAAGTAAGTATGTGATTAACACAAACTTCCGGCCAAGGCGTTCAATACACCAAGCGGCTGTAAAATAACCTGGAAGCTGTGCAAATGTCATAATCAACACATATTGAAAGCTTTTAATTAAACTAAATCCTTTTAGCACTAATACGCTTGGAAGCCAAAGAAACATCCCATAATATGAAAATACAACACAAAACCATAAAATCCAAAGCATAATAGTCGCTCGTCTGTGCTCCCCTGACCAAACGGCCTTTATATTTGCAAATACAGATTGTTTTTGTTTTACTTTTTGAAATTGCGGTGAATCTGGTAAACTCCATCGTAAATATAGAGCATAAAAAGCTGGAAGTGCACTTAAAACCATCGCTGTTTGCCAACCATATGTTGGAATAATAAAATATGAAATGAGAGCAGCAATTAGCCAACCACCAGCCCAAAAGCTTTCTAATAAAACAACGATTTTACCACGTTCATGCGCTGCAACACTTTCGGATACAAGTGTCGATGCAACAGGCAGCTCTCCTCCAAGCCCCATTCCAATACAAAAACGAAGTATAAGAAATACAGTTAATGTTGTTGATAAAGCCGTTAACCCGCTTCCAACGGAAAATAACAATAATGTAATAATAAAAACAGATTTGCGACCGACTTTATCTGCTAATATCCCAAATACGAGCGCTCCAACTGCCATTCCGATGGAGTTAATACTACCAATCCACCCCATCTGCTGTGCACTAAGTTGCCATTCTTTTTGCAAAGCAGCAATAATAAATGAAAGAATCCCAACATCCATTGCATCAAATAGCCAACCAAGCCCAGCAATTCCGAGAAGCTTTCGATTCGAGATTTCTTTAAATTTTCCCACTATAGGCCCTCCTCAATACAGGTGTCTTTACATCACATTTTACATATGTATATCATATAAGTAAAACAATTTATCCCGCATTAACGGGCAGTAATACTCCCACCTCAGAATTCAGCGAAAGCAAAGAAGTTAGGTGGGAGATAAACTGCCCGTAAAAACCCGATTGGTTCAACTAATAATCAGTGGGGGATGAAGAAAACCCCCACTGATTAAAGTTTCACTTTATATGTGAGGATCGTCCATACTCATATGACTCTTATCATTTCCACAAAAAAACACCTCATACATAGACGAACCAATGAATATAGTTCATACCCCTGTAAAAAGGTAACCTTACAAATAGATGTAAAAAAAGAAAAAAGTAGCAATATTTCGCTACTTTTTCGACCGAACAACCTCTTTTAAAAATTCAACTAATACAAGTTGACGACGCCAACGCGTTGGATTACTGCACAAACGGTAAAACCACTCTAAATGAATAGCTTGAATCCATTTTGGAGCACGCTTTACTTCTCCGGCCCAAACATCAAAGCTACCACCAACGCCAACAGCTATTTTTGCATGTAAACGATGTTTATTATTTTGAATAAAGTTTTCCTGTCTCGGAAACCCAAGTGCAACCAATAAGATGTCTGGCTTCACTCCTTGAATACGTGCAATAATTTCTTCTTCTTTCTCTTGCTTAAAATATCCGTCTTGTGTTCCAACAATAGATACGGCTGAATATCTTTCTGTTAAAGTTCGAGCAGCTCTTTCTATAACATGCGGCTTTGCTCCAAGTAAAAAGACAGATACAGCTTTCTTTTCTTGTGATAATGTTTCAAATAAATTACACATTAAATCAAAACCTGCCACACGTTCTTTTAACGGTGTTCCAAGCATACCACTTGCCTTTACAACACCAATCCCGTCTGGTGTAATGAGATCTACTTGAAGAAGTGTTTGATGAAATGCATCATCCCTTTTGGCACACATCACAATTTCAGGATTGGCCGTTACAACTTGAAATGTATTCTCTTGTTGCTTTTCCAGCTGCTGCACTACATACCGAACTGTTTCTTCCATTGTCATCGTTGAAAAGGGCACGCCTAAAATATCAACTGTTTGCACTGCCATATTTACAATCCTCTCTATTTCAAATATCTTTTTCCCATTAATAATTAGCCTAACTTCTTAATTTTGTATATTCATTACTGCCGGACAAAACCTTCTCATACGCTGCATACGTATTTTCATATAACTTCCGTAACGAAAAATGAAAAGACGCATGGGTATACAAACGCTCACCCATCTCTACTAATTCACCATTTTTCCACTTTTCATATGCCTCGTCTAACGCACGAGTAAGCGCCGCAGCATCACCAATTGGAATAATCCATCCATATGTTTCATCAACCATAAGCTGTGACATATCACCAACATCTGTAGCAATAGAAGTTAAACGTTGATTCGCCCCTTCTAGTAAAACAAGGGGGAAACTTTCACTATACGATGTTAATAAATTTATATGCGCTGCGGCATATAAATTCTTTGCATCTTCACGATGTCCTAAAAATAGAACTTTATCTTCTAATCCTTTTTGTTTTACTATTTCTTTTAACTCATTCTCAATCGGCCCGTCACCAAGTAACAGAACTTTTATTTTTGGAATTGTTATGTTTTGCAACGCTTCAAATAATATTTCATGTCCTTTAACAGGATGTAAACGGGCTACTTGAATCGCTGTAAATACATCTTCTTGTATACCGAAATGCCCCTTTAAATCATAAGGCTTTGCCGGCGTACGATCATATTCAATTCCGTTATAGATTGTACAAATTTTCTCTTCTGGTACACCTAATGTTACCGTATTTATCTTAAAACGTTCTGTAATAGCAAAAAATAAATCCACTCTCTTAAATGAACGTAAATTTAACTTTGTAAAAATCCACCCTTTTAAACCATGTTTCATGAAATCCAACGTTGGATCACTGTGAATGGTTGTAACCCATTTGGCACTTATCTTTCTTCTTAATAAAGAAAGATAAAAGTTGGCTCTTGCACCGTGTGTATGAACAATATCAAAACCTTCTTCATTAATAAAAGAACGTATTTTTGAAAGAATAGATATATCATAACGAGATGATTGTGAAAAAACGTGTACTTTTATCCCTAATGCTCTCGCTTCGCTTGCCATTGCACCTTCTTCAAATACCGCTAATTCTACTGCATCTTTCGGGAATTGCGACAAAAGTGAAATAATATGCGTTTTTCCGCCACCTGTTTCTGCTCCAGCATTCATATGTAACACTTTCATCTTTTTTCCTCCACTAATATATTTTCTTATTTTTTACTATAGCAAAAAATAAAAGCTAACATAATGCTAGCTTTTATTTTTCCATTATTCTATTTCTAAATCAACGATTAAATATGCTAATAATACAACGAAGTAAATACTTACTCCTGGTGCCGTCAGCACATGTCCTGCTGTATAAGCGATTCCTAATGCTAACATAAGACCCGCAACTAACAATGCATACCTGACCGTAAACACTTCACGAAATCTTGTTACTAATGCTACTAGGATTCTCAAACCATAATACACAAACGGAATCATAAGGAAAATGAAACCTATAACCCCAAATGTGTAAAACCAATCATGGAAATCTCTTTCAATTAATTTTGGGGGCTCTTTAAAGTTACCACCATACCCCATACCAAGTAATTTCTGAGACATAGGTGCTTGTTTATAAAAGTCTTCATACGTTTTTGTAAATAATTCACGTCCACTAAAAATGAGAGCTTGTGTCTCAGCCTGTTTCTCTTTTTCTTTCTCTTTTGCATTATCCCCTGGTTTATCGTGTTGTTTTTGTTCCCGCTGTACTTTTTCAAACACTTTAACATGAATACTCGTATTTTTATATATCGGGGAGAACGGAAAATATCCTACTACTCCTGCAAATATAACTGTTGCAATTAAACTATTTAATAAATAGGGCTTTTTATTACGCTCTTTCCGCTGTAAAAATGCTTGTATAAAGCACATAAAAATAGCAATAACAAATGTACAGACAATAGCTCCAGCTCCTACCTTTGTACCAATTGCAAACAGTGAAAATATGATTAAAAGAGACGGAATCCAAAAATAACTTTTTGCTAAGCTTGTTGTTTTTTCAATAGAATACAAAACAACAACTGGACATATTATCGCTAAAATGGATCCAAGTTCATTTCCTGCAAAAAACCAGCCGCGTGAACCTTCTTTAAAATAATCATAACTATTATAATCTGTTCTAGTTACAATCGCTGCAACCATAGTTACATTTATAATTAAAGCTGCATATGCTATAGAATTTCTCATCTTTGTATGCATTGTTTCTTTCATCTTTAATGACTTGAATACGAGAATATAACAACTTATCATTACAAATGGATATAATGCCTTTGCAATAAACTTAAGATCTTCCATTTGTAACATCGGATGCTTAATCATTTTGTTATTTAAAAATCCTAATCCAAGGACAATTCCTAATCCAAGTAAATATATAATATATTTTCGATTTTCTTTCATACGAGCTTGCGTAAGTATATAAATGCCACCAAGGGCCATAACAAATAAGCGTGTTATCACTCCAACCGTTGCATCGACTTTGAGCACTAAAATGCAAAATGATGTAAGTAAATCTATAATTGGTTGTAATATAATAAAAATCAATAGAAAGCGTTCAAATTTATAACTTAAACTATTGTGATTTAACATCTTTACCCCCTATAAATATTGTTGCTTCGTTCCAAATACCTATTATAGCATAAGTTCTCAAATGACTAGATGGTATTTTAATTGAATCATAAAATCTTTGGGAAAATCATTTTTCTTTTATATATAAATCCATTTTGATTTTCCAACATATAAATCGCTGCTATGCAGAATACAACATGCCCTCCTACTGGCCTGCTCCTTTTGTTTTAACCATCGCACGTGGCAGAAAAAGGCCCTGACCGCTTCTATGCATGGCCAGTTGCTCTCGCCCACCTAAAAAAAGAGGGTTTATGTCGTGTTTTCAATTTGTATTTATATATCTACTGTATTTACTTTGTAAACAGCACTTTCAAACGCTTTCTTTCCCTATTCTTTCACTTTTTTTACATGTAGCGAAACAGGAATTGTTATTTGTATAACTTTAGTGTATATTTTTTCCTTGGAACATCTTTAGAAGGAAGGGATCGGAGCGATGTTTTTAATTGATGTATTTACGTTTCTCGGCATTATCGCCGCTGCCATTTCTGGTACATTAGTAGGTTTAAAAAAAGAACTCGATTTATTTGGTGTCCTTTGTTTGTCTGTAGCAACTGCACTTGGCGGTGGAATAATTCGAGATATTATGATTGGAAACTTACCTCCAGTTGCATTTGTTCAACCAATTTACTTTTTTGTTAGTATTTTAGCAGCATTATTTACTTGTATGTTTTTTGAACGAATTCATAAATTACAAGTTGTTATCATGCTCTCAGACGCTGTCGGTTTAGGCGTATTTACTGCTATTGGTGCAAATGCGGCCATTACTCATCATATGAATGGTTCTTTCTTGGTTGTTTCTATGGGAGTCATTACAGGTATTGGCGGTGGAATTTTACGCGATATGTGTGCTCAAGATATCCCATATGTCTTTCGGAAAGAAATTTATGCAATTGCCTCCATTCTAGGTGCAATTAGCTTTCTTATTACTTATGAAATGGGCTCACACGTATTAGCTTTCTATATTTGTTTACTTATAACATTTGTTATACGCGTAGTAACTTTTATCTATAATGTGCATTTTCCAGTCTTTTTTAAAACACATGCGAAAATTCATAAAGGTCATTGATCTCTTTTATATATACAAGTTAAAAAATCGACATAAAGGCCCTCTTTCTTTTTAGAAGGGAGCATCTGGCCGCGCATAGAAACGGTCAGAGGATCTATTATCCACGAATAACGCGATAAAGTGAAACTTCCATCAGTGGGGGTTTTCTTCATCCCCCACTGATGGTTAGCCCGCCCAATCGGGCTTTTACGGGCAGTTATCCTCCACCTATCTTCTTTAGAAAAGCGGAAGTGGCTCGTTCAGAATGTGAGGGGGATGGAGCTTCTGACGTAGAGGTGTTTTTTACCTCGTAGGAAGAAGCGAAGCCACCGAACATTCTAGCCACTGGAGCTGGACAACGCTTCTCTCTCAATCTTGAGGTGGGGGTCTTACTGCCCACGAATAGCGGGATAAAACAACACTCCTATGAGTGAGGAATAAAAATGTCCACACTCATAGGAGTTTTACTTTTTAAAAAATAGTTTTTGGCAATACCGATACATCACATATATCCCATAGCTTTGTAATATCAATAGACTTGGGACTAATACACCCTCATATACAATATGCATGTTCATAAACCTTGTACACAAATGGCTCGCAATTATGAGTAGAAACAGCATATAATTTCTATTTTCCTGTTTTTGAATTAGAAGATGTAACATAGAGATTGCCGCAAATATTGTAATCATCATGTATGTAAAATATCCACCTTTTATAAAGGTGTTTTTCATTTCTTGTTTCTCTAGCTTTCCTAAACTCATTTGAATAGAAGAAAAACGATCCTTCTCTATTTTATTCAACTTTTTGTTTATAAAATCCATATTATATTCTTTTTTCTCTTGTTCTGCTCTTTTTTCATTTTCTCCTACTAGGACAGATTGAATATACCCTTCGTTTGTAAAGGTGTATCGCGAATTACTTGATGTTCCAAGTGCATAACTTACTGCGTAATGAACACCATAAAATATAACACATACACCTACCAGTCTAATCAACATTCCTTTTCTATCTGGACTTTGCAAAACTTCTACTAATACAAGATACAAAACAAGAACTATAATTAAAAATAAGCCTAATGGACGAATCATATTACTGAAAGCAAATAAAGCAACGGCGACTCCCCACATATACGAATGACTTAATCCTTTATGTATAATAAGTAAGTAACAGGCAAAATAAAATAAACATGTTGCCAAATGCTCATTCGTTAACACAGAACAAAGCATGATATTAGGAATGTACAAAGCATATAATGTCGCTGCAATTCGGCCACATTCTTCATGAAATATTTTTGAAGCAAGCTGATAAATAAAATAAGCGGTAGCTCCGCAATATAAAACATTACATACCTTTAAGACAAACGTTGCATCTCCGAAAAAGCGAATTAAAAAGGATTCGTACATAATAAAAGGAGATTGAACTACAGTTTCTAGACTGCTAAAAATAGTATTTCCTTGTGCAACTTGTTTAGCAGCTTCATACATCACATTCATATCACTTTCGATCGGAGCTTTCATTAACACAATGGATAGAAACCGGAGTAACACAGTACCAGAAATGAGAAAAATAATAAATTGTTTATCCGTAAATCGATATTGTAAAATAGAGGTAGTCAGCAAAAGTAAAATGATACAAACACCTAATACAATCGCTAAACTAGAAGATTTTACGTCAAAAACAGTTTTTACCTCTCCAAAAGAATACCAAAAGGAATATGCAAAAAAGAGGAACATGAGTCCAACTACTACCTTGTAAAAAAAAGTTGAAAAACCTATCTGCATCTTGTCCATAACTTTATTCTATCGCACCTCTTTTTTCTCTTGTTAATAGGTATCTATACCCTTAACTTCGTATTTGTAACAAGACGATTTTATCACGAATAAAGAGAATACCGGTACCCTATTTCTATGACAAAGTTATTAACGTCATATATTCTCCTTGCAATGTAAGCGAAATCTCTTTTACACTACAATCTATATACAGAGAAACTTCCGGCTATTATTCATAATGAATGATGGACGAAATAAATTAAGTTCTGATGAATATCATGAGAACAAACGAAACAGGAGTAGATAATATGGAAAAGAAATTTATGAGAGAGTCCAGGGCGATA
Source organism: Bacillus cereus group sp. BfR-BA-01380 (assembly GCF_022663535.1). Classification (GTDB taxonomy): domain Bacteria; phylum Bacillota; class Bacilli; order Bacillales; family Bacillaceae_G; genus Bacillus_A; species Bacillus_A cereus_BB. Next base: position 61,151 of record NZ_JAKUFS010000015.1, read on the forward strand.
AAAACAACACGTGTTTTCCCAAATGACTTAAACAACCATCAAACATTATTTGGTGGAAAATTATTAGCAGAAATTGATAGCATTGCTTCTATCGCCGCTGCACGCCATAGCCGTCAGCATTGTGTAACTGCTTCTATCGATTCTGTTGACTTCTTAACACCAATTCATCAAACCGATTCTGTTTGCTATGAAGCATTCGTTTGTTATACAGGAAAATCTTCTATGGAAGTATTCGTAAAAGTCGTTGCAGAGGATTTATTAGGTGGTGAACGCCGCATTGCAGCTACTTGCTTCATCACTTTCGTCGCATTAAAAGACGGAAAACCATCCTCTGTACCAGGTGTAATTGCTGAAACAGAAGAAGAGCACTGGTTATATAACACGGGCGGAGAGCGTGCAGAAAAACGAAAAATGAACCGATTAAAAAGTAAAGAAATGGCAGAAGTACTAACCATTCAAAAACCATGGAATGTATAATTCCACAAACTCTTCTTGGCGAATATATTCGCCAAGTTTTTTGTTTATAAAAAATACTAAGCTTTCTTATCTGTTATTTTCATACATTCTACGCTGTTTTTAGTGCAATTAATAAAAGAATCCACAGTTGCTTTACAAAGTTTATCTGCGGTAAACTTATATCCGTAATTACTTAGAATTAAGTCGATTATAGAAATACAAATTAAAAAATTTCCATAAAAACCCTCTTTCTTTTTAGGCGGGCGAGAGTATCTGGCCATGCACGGAAGAGGGCAACATACCAGGTTTAAAATAAATGTAGAAAGCAAGCGCAGGTCATTTTTTATGCTGCATAGCAGACCTATCTGCCGAAAATTAAAAGCAAATTGATTAACAATATTCGGCATATAATTACCGGCAAAATTAATATGATTAAAAATGCACATTTAGCTTTCAATATTGAATTTCTTTCAATAGAAACGCAAAGGCATTTTATTTCAAGAACTATCGATGAAAGGTGAAATTATGCAAAAATCAATTGTATCAAATATTTTTTATAAATTATTGCTCAACACCTTTAATATTATCCTTCCGCTTCTAGTAGGCCCATATGCATACCGAATGCTTGGGTCTCATTCAATGGGAACAGTTAACTTTAGCGAAACAATTTTTAATTATTTCTTTGTTTTTGCTACATTTGGTGTATATCAATATGGCTTACGCGAAATTAGCTTAGTGAAAAACAATAAGAAAAAAGCTTCACAATTGTTTACAAATTTATATCTTATTAACTTTACAACTAGTATCCTTGCTTTAATCGCATTTTTACTTTTTAGTTATATTGGATATGGAGATAAAGATGTATTTCCTGTCCTTCTTATTTTTGGATTCAACTTTATTTCAAGTTTATTTTATGTAGAATGGTACAATGAAGCACATGAAAATTATGATTTCATTGCGAAAAAAACAGTTATTGTTCGTCTCATTTATGTTGTCCTTCTATTCATTTTCATTCATGGTGCAAATGATTACAAACAATTTGCAAGTTTATTAGTTTTATCAACATTTTTAAACCATTTTATCAGTTTTATATATGTAAAACGTCAAGTTAAGTTCGATTTTTCCAACATAACTATTGTTCCGCATTTAAAACCATTATTTTTAGTTGTTATCTTTTCAAATGCAAATATCCTGTATACACAATTAGACCGACTATTATTAGGAGAGTATGTTGGTAAATCCGAACTTGCTTACTATGTAATGGCTTTTCAAATTATGACGATTATTAATACACTTATGTTAAGTGTAATTCAAGTTACCGTTCCGCGACTCTCTTATTTATCAGGAAATGCAGATGAAAAAGAGTATGAAGCTTTATTAAATAAAATCTCAAAAGTGTACTTTATTACATTATTCCCAGCAGCTATTGGCTTAATGCTTATCGCTCATGGAGCTGTTATTATTTATGGGGGAAGTGATTTTTCTAATGCTGGTGACACATTAGTTGTTTTTGCATTATACATGATTTCAGTAGGTATCGAATCCATCTTATCGAATCAAATTATTTATGTAAAAAAGAAAGAAAGCATTTTAGTACGATTTTTATTCATTGGTGGTTTTCTAAACCTTATTTTAAATATCTCGCTGATCGTCTTTCATGTATTCACACCGACAACAGCAATTTTCACAACTACGATTGCGTATTGCTTGCTAATTGCACTGGAATATATATATGTAAAAAAGAAACTAAAAGTAAATTACACATTATTTGATATGTCGAAACTAAAATATCTCTTCTATTCACTTACATTTGTACCGTTATCATTTCTCGTTCATATAACAATAACAGGAAAAATCCTTTCTGTTGTGGTTACAATCATTACATGCGGATGTGTATATGCCTTGATTTTATTGATAACAAAAGATGAGATATTGTTTACGCTTTTAGATAAAATTAAAGAAAAACTGAAGAAACAATAATGTAAGTAACAAAACACCATCTTGCATGTTTAAGTGAATGAAACTTCTTTAAAGGAGCTGTTCTGATTGAAATTCTCTTTAATCATGGCGACTTGCGGCAGACGTGATGATATTATAGATTTATTAAAATCGTTAGAAAAACAAACATATAAAAGCTTTGAACTCATTGTAGTCGACCAAAACGATACACCAATTGCTGGTTTATTTGATGACTATAAAGAAAAATTTCCAATCAATTATATATACACACCAATCAAAGGACTCTCCCGTGCGCGAAACACAGGTTTAAAAGTAGCTGATGGTGATATTATCGCTTTTCCAGATGACGACTGTATTTACGAAACAAATGTATTAGAAAGCATTCAAGAAACATTTAAACAAAATAAAGATATTCATTTTATTTCTACCAACACAACAAATGTAGAAGGGACAGGCTCTTTAATACACGCTCCTAAAACAGACATTATTTTAAATAATAAATATGGATTCATGGGTCCTTCCTTCGCCCTCTTCTTCACGAAACAATTTGTACAAGATGTAGGCACTTTTGATGAAGACTTAGGGGTTGGATCAGGAACAATTTACGGAGCTGGTGAAGAAACTGACTTTGTACTTCGCGGTATGAAGAATGGATATACAGGTTTATTTAAGAAAGACCTTTTCGTATATCACCCAGTAAAAGAAGAGATTATTAATGAACAATCATTAAAAAGAGCCATTTCCTATGCCGGTGGTTTCGGAAGAGTTATTCGCTTACATTATGGATTTCTTTACTTTTTACGTGCCATTGCCGCTGCTACATTCCGTGCAATGCAAAACATCTCTAACGATAAACGAAAATTCCATGTAAATCGCTTAAAAGGGATTGTTAGAGGATACTTTAATTGAACTACCCCCTCCTAATAGAGAGGATAAAAAAAGAGCAACTGTCCAATACAGGAACAGTTGCTCTTTTTTACAAGGGGTCTTTTCATAAAAACAAGGGGGGGTTTTTATAATCTCTAAACAATTATAAGATGAGTAAACTAACGACTATTTATTATCATGGTATACAGCACACATTATTGTATTTTTATCATTATACTTACTCATCTTTACAGCGTTTCTACCGCCTTACTAACTAAAGTGTATAATATATAAAAGGACTCAACTATCGATTTATCTTACAAGAACATTACATTGTTGTAATAAAGAAATTCCATAAAGTTACAGGCCCTTTTCCTACGGAATACGTGATAATTCAAAGATAAAAGATAGCATTATATTGAAGAATTTAGTATCATGATTCAAGACACTATTATAAATAGAAATTGAAAAACCTACCTAAAACCTCTTTCTTTTTAGGTAGGTGAAAGCATCTGGCCATGCTAGGGTCTTTTCCTGCCACAGTGAAAACAAAGGGAGAAAGCGAATGCAGGTCATTTTTTATGCTGCGTATTAGTAACTTTTATGTTAAAAAATTAAAATGGATTTATATATTTCAAACAGAGCGGAGGACACTATGAGCTTATTAACAGTTGAAAATCTAGGTCATACTTTTGGTGATCGTACACTATTTAAAGATGTATCAATGCGTTTATTAGCAGGAGAACATGTTGGATTAGTCGGTGCAAACGGTGTTGGTAAATCAACATTTATGAATATTATTACAGGGCAACTGATTCATGATCAAGGGCGTGTAGAATGGACACCTGGCACCCATTATGGATATTTAGATCAGCACACAATTTTAACACCTGGACGAACTATTCGTGATATATTAACAGATGCGTTCTTACCTTTATTCGAAAAAGAAAAAGAATTAAATACGATTGCTGAAAACATGGCAACAGCGTCACCAGAAGAATTAGAAGAACTACTTGAAAAAATGGCAGGAGTGCAAGATGCACTTGAAGCAGGCGGCTTCTATTTATTAGATATTAAAATTGAAGAAGCGGCACGCGGTCTTGGAATTGATGCAATTGGCTTAGATCGTGATGTTTCGGCGTTAAGTGGTGGACAGCGTACGAAAGTATTGCTTGCAAAGCTATTACTTGAGCAACCTGAAGTACTATTACTCGATGAACCAACTAACTATTTAGACGTTGAACATATTCAATGGTTAACAAACTATTTAAAGGAATATCCTCATGCGTTCCTTTTAATTTCCCATGATACAGAGTTTATGAACAAATGTGTTAATGTTATTTTCCATCTTGAATTTTCAAAAATGTCACGTTATACAGCAACATATGAAAAGTTCTTAGAACTAGCAGAAATCAACAAAAATCAACATTTACAAGCGTATCAAAAACAACAAGAGTTCATTAAACAACAAGAGGATTTTATTTCGCGAAATAAAGCGCGTTACTCAACTACTGGACGTGCAAAAAGTCGCCAAAAACAACTCGATCGCATGGATCGTATTGATCGTCCAGAAACTGCTATGAAACCGGAGTTTTCTTTTAAAGAATGCCGTGCAAGCAGCCGTTTTGTCTTTGAAGGAGAAGAGGTAGAAATCGGCTATACGTATCCTCTCTTACCGAAATTAACAATGACTGTTGAACGTGGTGAAAAAATTGCCATTGTTGGATGTAACGGAGTCGGAAAATCAACATTACTCAAAACGATTCTTGGAAAAATTAAACCGCTAAACGGGAAAATTAGTCTTGGTGATTTTTTAGAGCCTGCTTATTTTGAACAAGAAGTTAAGGCTGAAAATATTACACCAATTGATGATGTATGGAATGCGTTCCCGCATTTAGACCAACATCAAGTACGTGCAATGCTTGCGAAATGCGGCTTAAAAAATGAACATATTTCTCGCCCAATGAGCCAATTAAGTGGTGGTGAACAAGCAAAAGTTCGTTTATGCAAATTAATGGCAACAGAAAGTAACTGGCTATTATTTGACGAGCCAACAAACCATCTTGACGTAACAGCAAAAGAAGAATTGCAGCGTGCTATGAAAGCATATAAAGGTACAATTATTCTTGTTTGCCACGAACCTGATTTTTATGAAGGTTGGGTTACAAAAGTTTGGAACGTAGAAGAATGGGCAGAGAAAGCAGCTCAGCGATAAAGTGAAACTTCCATTAGCAGGGCTTCTCATCCCCCCACTGATGGAAAGCCCGCGAATAGCGGGATAAAAATATGCCTCGTGTCTAAGACAAGAGGCATATTTCATTATTTTTTCTTTTGAAAAAACTTGTATTCTTATAAAGAATGCACCTTATTCCCGCATAAATCATTACTATACTTCACCTTAAAAATGAATCACAATAAGGAGTGTAACAAATCATGTTAACCATACAATGGAACCGTTTCAATTCATTGTTAGCAAAATGTCTCGTGATCTTATGCTTACTTATCTTTACTTTTACTATTTGGACTTCTTATATAACTGTTAAAGAAACTCTATTCGTTCGAACACTTATTAGCGCTCCAATTGTAATTGTCATCATGATTTTACTTATCTTACTAACTTATCTTTGTAATACATACTTTTCAAAAACTACATTTATTATTTTATTAACATTTTGTGCGTTTACCATTCGATTCATTTGGATTTTAAACATCCCAACACCAATTGAATCTGACTTTGCATTAATGTATGAGGGGGCTGTACAAGCTGCTCACGGTGACTATAGTTTTTCAAATTCTCCATATTTTACAACATGGGTATATCAACTTGGGTTTACGGTGTATCAAGCTATCATCATCCATTTATTCGGCAACCATGTATTCATCCTGAAGTTATTAAATGTCCTTTATTGTACAGGAACTACCATCTGTGTATATAGTATTACAAGCAAAGTTTTTAATGAGTGGACTGGGCGTATAGCTGGACTATTATATGCCTTTTTTATTCCAAGCATTATGATGAGCTCAGTCTTAACTAATGAACACCTTGCAACATTTTTATTTTATTTAGGATTCTATTTATTAGTAAGATTACACAGTAAATATACTTGGATCTTTGTAGGGATTACACTAGCATTTGGTGATATCATGCGCCCTCTAGGTGGGCTTATTTTATTAGCAATTATCATTTACCTATTTCTTCATGGCTTTCTTGGAAAAGATAAGAAAACAATGCTTACTACAACAAAGCAACTTATTGGTATTCTTGTTGTCTTTTATGCTGTCCATTATATTGTAAGCTCTGCGTTCATTGCTACAGGAGTTACAAAGTATCCTTTATCTAATCGTGATCCCCTTTGGAAATTTGTCGTAGGACTTAACCATGAAACAACAGGATCATATTCAACATCCGATGCTGAACAAATCATAAGTCTAGAGATAGGTGAAGAAAGAAAATCATTAGAAATGAAACGTATTAAAGAACGAATTGCAGATAAAGAAAAGCTATTCACACTCTTTGGAGATAAATTTTCCTATATGTGGGGTGATATTGATTCCGCTGGTTACTGGAGCTTAAATCAATTAAATAAAAAGGAATTAACTGATACAGCCATGGAATATGAAAAATATATTTATATTGCAACCATGTTATTTGGTATAATTGGATTATTATGCCTTCTTTTTACAAAACAGAAAAACTTTCAGTATACATTATTCCTCTTACTTATTATCGGATATATATCCATTCATTTTTTAATAGAAATACAGACAAGATATCGATATTTTATCATTCCAAGCTTCTTTATTATTCAAAGCTATGGAATCTATGTGATTCATCAATATATGAGAAAAAACTTTCTTTTTAGGCGGGCAAGAGCATCTCACCATGCATAGAAGCGGTCAAGGCCTTTTCTTGCTACATGCAAGGGTTAAAGAAGGGTGCATGTCATGTTTGTTCTGCATGTGTTTTCCCGTATCGCCAAATCTGTAACATTCATTGTTATTTAAATTACATGTCAAATATTCGCATCAGATGTGTTCCAATGTAATAACAGCCTGTTCCAAAAATGAACTAAGAGGAACAGGCTGTTATATTTTTTAGCGTCTAAATAAGATAAGAAAATCCCCATATCCTTCTTTCTCTAAATCTTCTTTAGGGATAAAGCGTAATGCAGCAGAGTTAATACAATAGCGCAAACCATTTTGTCCTGGTCCATCTGGAAATACGTGTCCCAAATGAGAATCTGCATCTTTACTGCGTACTTCCGTTCTCGTCATATTATGGCTTACATCTATTTTTTCTTTTATACTTGCTGATAGCATCGGTTTCGTAAAACTAGGCCATCCACAACCGCTATCAAATTTATCTAACGAACTAAATAAAGGCTCCCCTGACACGATATCAACGTAAATCCCTTCTTCTTTATGGTTCCAATATTCATTTTGGAAGGATGGTTCTGTCCCATTTTCTTGTGTAACATAAAATTGCATGTCAGTAAGCTTTTCCTTTAAATGAGCATTATCCTTTGGCCAATATTTTTTGATAAACGCATCACGCCCTGAACCTTGGCGATATAACGCATATCGAAACGGATTTTTCTCATGATAGCCTTGATGATATTCTTCCGCAGAATAAAATATTGTAGCTGGTAAAATTTTCGTGACAATCGGCTTCGAAAAGCGTCCACTTTCTTCTAGCTCACGTTTAGACATTTCTGCAGCCTTACGTTGCTCTTCACTATGATAAAAAATGGCTGTTTCATATGATTGTCCGCGATCATGAAATTGACCGCCAACATCAGTCGGATCAATTTGTTGCCAATATAAGTAAAGTAATTGTTCATACGGCATATGCTCTGGATCAAAAGTAATTTGTACCGCTTCATAATGTCCAGTTGTCTCTGAGCAAACTTCTTTGTATGTTGGATTTTCCTTATGTCCACCTGTATATCCAGATACAACCTTTATAATGCCATCCATTTCCTCAAATGGCGACACCATGCACCAAAAACATCCTCCAGCAAATGTTGCAAATTCATATTTTTCGTTTACAACCACTTCTTCACCCCACTATCTTTTCTTACAGTATGGCATACGCAAATGTAAATTATAAAGTGAAACTTTAATCAGTGGGGAGGCTTTTTCATCCCCCACTGATTATCAGCCCTCACCAATCGGGCTTTTACGGGCAGTTTATCTCCCACCTAACTTCTTCAGAAAAGCGGAAGCGGCTCGCTCAGAATGTGAGGGATAAATAAAAAGCATCCAAATGGATGCTTTTTATTTGTAACTACTCAGCCATACATTTCATTTTCCAGCATATAAATTGCTGCCATGAAGATACAAATGGCAATGCGCCTCGCTACCTGTATTTGTTTGAAAACGTTGCGCGTGGCAGGAACAGACCCTGACCGCTACTATGCATCGCCAGTACCTCCCAGACCATTTAAAAAAACGCTTCTCTTCCTTTTTTTACAGAGCGACTGCGTAGTTACTTTTATTTCTTATTTACCATTTCTTCTTTTTCGTCACTTATTACTTCTAATACATCGAGTAAAAACATGAAAATTGGAATCCCTATAATCAATCCCCATACACCTAAAAAATGTTCAGAGAAAATTAAAATCATAAATGTATAAAATATAGGTAAATTTGTTTTCTCTGACATAAACTTTGGATTTAAGAAGTAACTTTCAATCGCATGAACGACTGCCACAATAATTAAAATGTATAAAATATAGACCATACCACCGGTATTATAAGCAATGATACAAAGTGGAAACAGCGAGATAATTACACCTGCGACCGGGATAAGCCCCAACAAGAAAATCATTAAGGCTAGGCCAAGCAACTGCGGGAAACCTAAAATCCAAAGTGCAATAGTCGATAGCACACAATTTACAATAGCAATAAGAAATTGCGCCTCAATTACTTTTCCGAATGAGCGAGCAAATTTCCTTCCAAAATACTCAATTTCATTATAGAAAACAGCCAGTTTACTTTCTTTGAACTTCACTGTAAACATAACAATTCTAGACTTTTCTAGTAAGAAAAATAAACTTAAAATAAGTGAAAGTAAAATTTGCAAACTTACTTTCCAAACATTTGCTAGCGAATTATAAATAATGTCAACGCCTTGATTCACATACTTCGATAATTCCACATGATTAATTGTAGAAACTAGATATCTAATTATTTCATTATCAGGTGGATTTCGTACAAATATATTGAACTGATACACAAGTTGCGTAATTTGTACCATTAAAATTGGTACATATTTGTATAATGTAATAACGATCCCACTAATCAATGCGGTATATAAAAATGCAATAATTATTTTTCTATTAATTGGTAAAAAATGCTCCAATTTGCGAGAAATGAATTTTTGAAATCTATCCATTAAATATGTAAGAATAAATGTAATCAAAATTAAATTAAACATGCTTTTCAACCCATATAAGACGAGCACAAGCAACCCTAATACAACTAATCTCTGAAATCCTTTACTTTGAAACAGGTTTTTCATTTGCATAATCGACGCGTAATCTCTCCTGTCCTTATAATTCGTTTTTACCTTAATTTCATTTTACAATATAAATGATACTTTCAGAACGTATTATTACAAACTAAATAAAAAGTTTTATTGGCAAATTTTGATTTTGTGATTCTATTGAAAAAAAATTCAATTAGCGTGTCAGTGACCTATATGTTGATGAATTTACATATAATCAATGTAACATAAAAGAACAAGCTATCTATAGAAATCTGTTTCTACAAATAGCTTGTTCTATAAAAACTCTTTATCCCGCATTAACGGGCAGTAATACTCCAACCTCAAAATTTAGCGAAAGCAAAGAAGTTAGGTGGGAGATAAACTGCCCGTAAAAGCCCGATTGGTGAGGGCTGATAATCAGTGGGGGATGAAGAAAACCCCCACTGATTAAAGTTTCACTTTATCTATAATGTGCTACGCGATAAATGGCATAAGCATCGGAATGACAACGACTGTCACAACGCCGACAACGGTAACTGCAATACTTGCCATTGCCGCTTCTACTTCCCCCATCTCAATACCGACCGCAACGCCCAGGGCATGTCCAGCAGTTCCTAACGCTAATCCTTTTGCAATCGGATTCTTCACTTTAAACATTCTTAAGAATAATGCTCCAAGAGCATAAACGATTACTGCGTTGAAAATAACTGCAAATGATGTAATTGCTGGAATACCGCCAATACTTGCGGATACTGGCAAAGCAATCGCTGTTGTTGCTGCTTGAGGTAGCATAGAATACATAACGGATGCGTCTAATCCAACCCCTTTTGCAACGATAAAGACAACAATAACGGAACAAACAGAACCAATGATGATTGCGGATAAAATTTGCCACCAATACTTTTTCAATTTATCAACTTGTTTATATAAAGGAATAGCAAATGCAATTGTTGCTGGTTCTAAGAAGAAGCTAATCATTTTCCCACCAGTATTATATTCTTCAAATGTGAAATTCCCTACTTTTAAAAAGACAACTCCGAGCACCATTGCTACAAAAAGCGGTGTAAAAAGGAAAAATCCTTTTGAATGTTTGAATAAAAACGTTCCGATTCCATATGCAACGAATGAAACTACAATACCGAAATATGGAGTCATTGTGCTTGCTGTGTTCATTATCCATTACCCCCTGACATCTGTTTATTAAAAAAGATACGTCATGCAACTTTCCCTTGCTTACGTCCTTTCCGAACATCATTCCATTGTTTTTTATCTGTAGTATCTTTTGAACGTTCTTTACCTAAAACCAATTGTGCAAATAAACCTGTTACTCCTAGTAAAATAATTGTTGCCACTACGATAACGACAACAATTTGTATCCAGTATTTCCCCATTACACCAAGAGAGTTCACAACAGAAATACTAGATGGTACAAAGAGAAATCCAATAATACCGGTAAGCGCTGTTCCAAGTGATTCAACTTGCTCTAATTTAATGACCTTTAAGCATAAAAGACTAAATAAAAGGACTAAGCCAACTACTGATGCAGGCATCGGAATTGGTAAATGCCCCGAAATGATATTAGAAACGAACATAATTGCTGAGAAAATAAATGCTTGTGTTAGAAAATCGTATACTTTTTTTGTACTCATTTTTTCCACCTCTTTCGATTTGGTACCTTTATTGTATAGGATGTAAGTGATTGCTTAGGCACTTACAACACAGAGCGTCAAATATATGAAATCAGTTACAAAAAAAGAAGGATGAAATGCAAAAAGCTGCTCGCTAAATACGAAGCAGCTTCTTTAATTCTTTTGCATATGTACGGCTTACAGGCACTTTTGAATCCTCTTTCATAATTAAATTATACGTAGAGTTAAACCACGGCTGGATTTCAGAAATATGATTTACATTTACGATAAAACTGCGATGCACACGCAGAAAATTCATTTGTGGCAATTTCTTTTCTAATATGGCAAGCGTATCGTGCGTTACATACGTATCACAAATCGTTTTCACAATTACCTTTCCGTCCAACAATCCAGCATATACGATATCTTCTATATTCACTAATACAATCGATTCATCAATCGACAGCGCTAATTTTTGCATTCTGCTAGATACATCTTGCGCATGTACTTCTTGTTTCTCCTCCATTTCATGTTGTTTTCGTTTTTTAAATTTCTTAATCGTTTGGACAATGCGCTCTTCATCAAACGGCTTTAAAATATAATCTAAAGCATCTACTTCAAATGCCTGAATGGCATATTGATCATAGGCCGTTGCAAATACAATAGCAGGTGGCTTTTTCATCTTCTTTAGTATATTAGCAATTTCAAATCCACTATCATCCGACAGCTGAATATCTAAAAAAACAAGATCCGGTTTACTTTCCATCAACTTCTCTAACGCTTCTTCTACACTGTCTGCCTCATCAATAATATCGACCTCTTTCGTTCGATATAATAAATATTTTAATTCGTCCCGCGCCAACATTTCGTCATCAACTACTAATATTCTCAATATCGCTCCCCCCTTTTCTTTGAATTGGAATCGTAAAGGAAATCTCTGTCCCTGCTTCCCGTTCACTGACAATATGAAGCGTTGTATCTTTTCCAAACAACCCCATTAACCGTTCATTAATATTATATAATGCTGTTCCCGTTCCTTTTTTTGACGATACAATCGCTTTTCCTAACCGCTCTAATCGCTCCGGTTCAATCCCTTGACCGTTATCTTTTACTTTAAAATGTACCCTGTTTTGTTTGGCATAAACGTGAATTCCAACTTGACATAGAGGCTGTTTTTTGGGAAATGCATGCCGAAGAGCATTTTCTACTAATAATTGCAGCACAAACGGTGGAAGCAAAATATTATGTAGTTCGTCTTCAATATACAATTTCACTTCATATTTATTCGGAAATCTTGCTTGTTCTAACGACAAATATGCATGCACATGATTTAATTCTTGTTCCAACGGAATGAGAAGCTGCCTTGCACCTTGTAAATTGCAGCGAAAATACACGCTTAGCTGTAACAATAATTTCCTTGCTTTCTCTACATCTGTACGACATAAAGCAGAGACTGTATTAATCGCATTAAAAAGAAAATGAGGGTTGATTTGTGCTTGCAACGCCTTTATTTCCGCATCTTGCAGCAATTTACTTTGCAGTTCTGCTTCTCCAAGTTCAAGCTGCGTTGAAAAGATTTTCGCTAATCCTTCTGCCAGCTCTTCCTCTACGGGGCTTAATGAATTGGGATTTTTAAAGTAAAGCTTTAACGTACCGATGGTCTTTCCATGAGATGTGAGCGGAATCACGATTGCCGCTTGTAATAAGCACCCTCTATGCTGACAATTAATCTCTTCACGCGACTTTGCTTTCATAATTTCCCCGGTCTTTAACACCTCTTTTGACAATTCCGTAATTAAGCTATGGGAAGGAATATGATGATCAGATCCTAATCCAACATGGGCTAATATTTTTTCTGTACCCGTTAAAGATACTGCATCTGTTCCTGTAAAGCGATGGATAATTTGTGCCACATGCGTACATGATTCTTCCGTTAATCCTTGGCGAAAATATGGAAGTGTTTTATCAGCAATGCGCAATACTTTATGCGTTTGTAATGCCTTCGCATGTTCTTCTTGTCGTAAAATGGACTGAATCATTGACAGTAGAATAAAACTTCCGAAACCATTTACGATAATCATTGGGATTGCAATTGTTTTCACAATGCTCCAGCCGTTATCAATTATGAAAAGAATCATAAGCATTTCCAGCGATACCATACAGATGCTAAGTACCGAAGAAAACTTAGGGGTTACAACACGATTCCGTTTTTGATATAAATAGCCAATATAACCTGTCACAATCCCAGCTAAAATAGAAGAGATTGCACAGCTCAATGCAGTCGTTCCCCCTAGCACATAACGATGAATGCCAGCTATAAATCCTACCCCTATTCCAACAATTGGACCTCCTAGTAACCCGCTAATCCCGATTCCCATAATACGCGTATTCGCAATCGTACTAGAAGAAGAGACACCCTGCAGCCAGTTTTCATTCATAATCGTATTACCAGAAATCTCAATCCCGGTGTAGTTGCTTACAATTGTAAATAATGAAAATATGCCAATTAACATAAGGCTACCTTTATAGCCATCTTGCTTATGCAGCAGCCAACGGAACGCCTTAATATGTGAAAGTAAAAATCCTAAAATAACGATTAAACCAACGCGTTCAATCATCATCAATAATAAATCTCCCATTTTATGTCCATCCTTCATGTATTTACTTCATTTCATTCAATATATTACATTATTATGTCTATGCCTGCAGAATCTATTTGTTTTATGAAAATAACATTATGATATAGAAATAATTTGACAATAATGTAAAAAGGAAGCCTCTCTAATGAGAGGCTTCCTTTTCAGAGTGTTGGGAAACCCTTTGGGTTTCCCAACCTCTGATAACCTTTATTGTAACTATGTATAAAAAAATTGTACGAAACAATAAAAAATAAGAAAAATAGCCCTTCAACTGACCCTTTCTGGTCAGATGAAGGGCTATTTTTTTCATGTTTTGGCAGGCTGCGGTGAGATATGCCTGCATTTGGACAGGCTTCATCCCTCGGAACCGAGCGTATCGATAGCCATGTAGTTCTTTGGCATCGGCAAAACTCCGCTCAATTGTAGAACAGCGTACTTTATATAATCGTTTTCCTGTTTTCGTTCGCTTGTATTCTCGTGCAATATCTTTATACTCTTCCCAAATATGACGCGTAATCTCTCGACTTTTTTGAGTAGTTGAAAAGCAATCTGAACGTAAAGGACATACTGCACAATCCTTTTTGTCCGCTTTATAATGACGATATCCTTCTCGATCCGTTGTCGCATACTTCATAATACATCCCATTGGACATGCAAATACATCACTTTCAGAAACATAATGAAATAATCGTCTTGGTACTTCTTTATTTTGATTGCCAAATCGGCGATATCCCATCACCATGAAAATATTTTGCTCTAATAATTTCTTACAGATATGTCCCGTAAAATACCCTGCATCCAGTGCCACCGCTTCTACTTGAAATTGAAACTTTTGAACTTGAGCTTGAAGGCGTGCCAAATATACCTCGGAATCTGCCACATTTCCGGGTGTAATATATGTATCCGTAATGATATTGTATTTCGCATCAACTGTTCGATGATCTAAATAGTGAAAGCCATCTGGTTTTCCAGCTCTCATTAAAAAACCACTGTCTGGATCTGTTGTACTTACGCGAATTTTATCTTTTGTGGCAACACCTTCCTTTTTAGGGTTTAAAGCTTTTTTCCATGATCCTCACGATCTTGTGTGACAGCTGCTTCTAATTCTTCCATATAAGATTTGGGTTTTTCTTGTTTCACCTTACGAATAAATTTATTTTTATTGGCATTCGCTTTAATATGAGTGGAGTCTGTCATCAATGCACGACCACCTACCATGTGATGCTCTGTGGCTTGGTGTACAATTTCATCAAAGATTTCTTCAAAAATATTCGTATGAATAAAACGAGTCCGACGATTCCAGCTAATTGTTGAGTGGTCCGGTACAGTATCCGATAAAGAAAATCCTAAAAACCAACGATAGGCAACATTCATTTTAATTTCTTTTTCTAATTGGCGTTCAGATCGAATTCCGTAAAAATAACCGATAAACATCATCTTAAATAAAACAATTGGATGAATCGAGGGTCTCCCATTATTTTTACAGTAATAAGGACGTAATTTTTCTTCAATGAAATGAAAATCAATTGTTGCCTCAATGGCACGAAGAAAATGATCTTGTGGAACTAACTCTTCTACAGAAATTGTTACACGTTCATCACGATGATTTTTTAGTGCTCCCATCATAGGATATCGCTCCTTTACATCTTTTTTATCAGTGTTGACAGATAAAAAGATGTTCAGACACAAAAACGGGCTGTGGAGAAGGCTTTCTCCACAGCCTGAAAAGGAAGCCTCTCTAATGAGAGGCTTCCTTTTTGCATTATTTATGAAAGAAATTTAGCTTCAGCACTTGATTTGGATACGCCTTATGATACATGTGCGTCGTTGCAGGCAACAGCGGCGGAATAAGCCACCTGTCACAAAGCGCCCGCACGCAGCTTCTCGCTTCTCAAATTTCTAATCTCTCTGCTTATAGAGCAAATATTTAGCTTCCGTTCCTTCTACAAATTGATTTTGCTCGGCAACCAAACGATAATTTTCATAAAGGTAAGGAACCTCAAGTTGATCTGGAATTGTTTTTGGATCAACTCTTAATACAACAAATTTAACCTTTTTCTCTTTTATATAACGATGTTGCTCATCCATATTTTCAGGATATTCATCATAGTCAATGTTTTGTCTTTCAAAATAGCGGATATTCGGTACAATATCTGCTGCTAAGTAAAATCCCCCATCTAAAAAACAATAATTTAACAATGTTGGATTCGGTTCTTGATGCATGATTTCTGCAAATTTTTCTTGTGCAAGAGGCCCCTTCTGATAGAACTTTGAAGATTTCATATTTGAATTATAGCCAAAGCAAAGAAAAATTGTTGCCACCGCCATCATTGATAAGGCAAACCATTTACTTTTACCAAGGTTAATCTGCGATTTTATATTAGAACTTTGAATAAAATGACCGATTGCTATCAATCCAAATAGCCCTAAAGGAGTTATAATAAGAAAGTAGTATGGATAACCTCTTCCTCCAATGTACACCCCCACTATTAAGAAGATGACAGTACTTAAAAATAACCATTTTTGGCTTCTATCTTTAAAATACTTCCATGTAAACATAAAATCAATTAAACCAACAATAATCAACACTTTACTTTCGAAATTACCATTAAATGCATCACCAAAAGTAAATGCAAAATTGATAAGTTTTTCAGTTGTACCCACCTGTGACGAATAAGTACCAAGATTAAATTTAAAATACACATCTATTAAGTCTTGCATTGCATGATTCATACCAAAATAGATAAACCATGGAATACTTGCAAGAACTAGTCCTGCAAACGTGAAAACAATTGCGTTCGTCAAATCTTTCCATCTTTTATCACCTATACAAATGAATAAAATTGCAAGGTAAAATCCAATCCAAGCCCCGACAAGAGTAAATTTAATCCAAAGCACGCAGGCAATCATAATCCCATTTAGAAGAAAAATTCCCCGTTTAAATAGAGAATCAGAGCCATACTTAAAATATTTAAATATTATATAAAGAAGGGTCATTATGAAAGGAATTGAAAACTCTTCAGCACTATCCCCAAAACGAAATGCATGTTGATTTAATATTAATATCGGGAAAAAAATGGATATAATAGCAGAAGGCATCCAATTCAAATAAAGTCGGGAAATCTTGAACGCTAAAACAATATTAGCAAACATTGCAAGACTTTCCAGTATGTATACTCCAACGAAAGTGGAATGAGAAAACGAGTAAGCTAATGCATGCAAGCCATATAACAAAGGACCCTTTTGTTCAAAAAGATCTTGGTAAGGAACTAATCCATTAGCCATACCTTTTCCGACTGTAAAAAAGGCATTAGAGTCTACCCATTCACTTAACACAAAGAATGGAGAACTCTGTGTAAAAAACAACATAGTAATAAAGGAATAAAAAAACAAAAAGATATTTAGTCGTTCAAATGATGATTTATTTATCCTGAGCTCATTAAACCTAACTGACTTTTTCATTTCTTTTAAGTCTTCCTCTCACTTATTTAATTAAAGCTGGGAACATTTCATCAACTTATGCCCCGATCAAACTTAATACCTATCCTAAAAATTCATCCCCATCTTCAGACACGCGCTAGGCAATAACCCAGCAGTAAGATGGGGATGAAATTCAGTTAGACATAGCTTAAAATAATTCCTAGTAAATACTTATAAGGTTTGTTCATCCTAAGAGTTTGTTTCGCTCCGTCAATATTTGTAGAAGCCTGTAACTTCTTATGTAAGGATGCCTATGATTGACCATTCCTTCCCAGTCAGAACCGATATAAATTCATAAATTAGGTAATCATTTTTGAATATGCAATCTATATATATCTATTTTAATTTTTTAATATATAAGTTACTGCTATGTAGAACATCCGGATTTCTCCTTTTATTTTAAACTTTGCATGTGCCCTAACCGTTTCTATACATGGCCAGATGCTCTTGTTCCCTCTAAAAGAAAAGGGAAATGTCATTTTTTTCAACTTGTATATATACGAATGGCATCAACAAAGAACTAATACTAGACTACTAGGATTTTTTACAAATACTCACTTCAAAATACTTTTAAGTGAAGATGAATTTCCTTACTTTCCATTTACTTTTTGATCAAGTCTGATACGTATTCTTTTTGTTTCTCAAGAATACTATTTTTTTCAATTGTATATCTCGGGCGCCTTTTTGTTTCTTTGAAAATTTTCCCTATATATTCACCAATAATTCCAATTGCCAGCAACTGTACTCCTCCAACAATCCAAATGGATAGCATTAATGAGGTCCAGCCACTAATTGTATATGAAAACACTTTTGCAAATACTGTATAAAGAGCAATTCCTATCCCGATAAGTACCATCAAAAATCCTAAATAGGAAACGAATCTTATTGGTGCAACGCTAAATGAAGTGAGCCCGTCAAAAGCAAAGGCAATCATTTTCTTTAATGGATACTTAGATTCACCAGCAAATCTTTCTTTACGGTCATAATAAACATTAGTAGATTTAAAGCCTAAAAGAGGGACAATTCCACGAATAAATAAGTTTTCTTCTTGATATTTTATAAATTCGTCTAATGCCCTTTTGCTCATTAAACGATAATCTGCATGATTGGGTACTAACTTAACACCCATTTTTCCCATTAGACCATAAAACCACAAAGCAGTATTTCTTTTAAATTTAGTGTCCGTATCTCTTTTATCCCGAACTCCATATACAATCTCATAACCTTCTTGATATTTATCAATAAATTGATATATAACGTTAACATCATCTTGAAGGTCAGCATCTATTGAAATCACACAATCTGAAAATTCTCTTGCTGATTCCAAACCAGCGATTAATGCTCCTTGATGGCCAAAATTTCTACTTAATTTTAATCCTTGAACATACGGATTTATTGTTGTTTTCTCTTCAATTATGCCCCAAGTATTATCAGAGCTTCCATCATCCACATAAAAAATGATACTTTCATCACTTATTTTGTTATTTGTAACTAAATCGTCCATAATTCTTGTCAGTTCTTTTGTTGTTTCCTCTAATGTAGCTTCTTCATTGTAGCAGGGAACAACAATCGTCAATAGAGGTATATTGTGCGCCATTTTTCCACTCCTTAATTTTAAAAAACCCCATTTTATATATCTTAAAATTCCCAAGATTCAGTACGCACAGATTATTTTAACATATTTAACTATAAAATGTAATAAAAACCCATACGACTTAACTTAATTATTATATAAATACCAATTAAAAAAACGACATAAAAACTTTTTTAGGGGGGCCCATGCATAGAAGCGGTCAGGGTCAGGGCCAGTTCCTGCCACGAGCAAGGTTTAAAACAAAGGGAGAAAGAAAGTAGCGGTCATGTTTTTTCTGCATAGCAGCGATCTATATTTTGAAAAATTAAAATGAGTTTATATAGATATTTCTTTAACTTCTCTCTCAAACAACGAGAACCTCATTTACTTATGGCAAGATTCCCGGTGATTAATTTAAATAAGATTTTTTCCTTCAGCGAATTACTTGTTTACAATTCCAGCCTTCTTCGTTAATCTCCTATTAGAAATTCGCCTATACTCACTTAAATTACATTCATACTATATAACAAACAATATTTAATTCTTTAAAAAGGAGGCAGTTAATTGTCTTTAAAAAAATTTGTAGATGTCTTGCCAATTCCTCCTGTCTTAAAACCAGAAGGTACCCGTGATGGGATCCCATTCTATGAAGTAACGATGAAGCAAAGCAAACGAAAATTGCATCGTGATTTGTCGCCAACTACTGTCTGGGGTTACAACGGTATGTACCCTGGCCCTACATTCGAAGTAGAAAGAAATCACCCTATTTTTGTAAAATGGAAAAATAAATTGCCCCTTAAACACCTGCTGCCTGTCGACCAAACCGTTCATGGTGCGGAATCAGATAAACCTCCTGTTAGGACCGTTGTCCATTTACATGGAGGTCGGGTTCATCCAGAAAGTGACGGACATCCTGATGCATGGTTCACAAGAGGTTTTAAAAATGTTGGGCCGGAATTCGTGAATGAAGTCTACTATTATCCAAACTGTCAACGTCCTACAACACTTTGGTATCATGATCACGCCCTTGGAATCACTCGTTTGAACGTTTATGCGGGTCTTGCGGGCTTCTATCTTCTCAGAGATGAAGAAGAAAAAAAATTGAATCTTCCCAGTGGAAAATTTGAAATTCCGCTAGTCATCCAAGATCGTTCGTTCTATGCTAATGGTGAACTATTCTACCCATCCCAACCAGGAAATGTGTCGCCTCCAGCACCACAGTCACCTCTACCAATCGATCCTGCATTACCAAATCCGTCAGTCGTCCCTGAATTTTTCGGTAACACAATTTTAGTAAACGGAAAAGTATGGCCTTATCTTGAGGTTGAGCCACGAAAATACCGGTTCCGCATCCTAAATGGCTCCAATTCTCGTTTTTATCGTATGCAGCTAAGCCCTGGGCAAAATTTTGTCCAAATTGGCACGGACGGAGGACTTTTAGAAAAACCAGTCCAAGTGTCCGAAATCATTCTTGCACCTGCGGAACGCGCCGATGTCATTATCGATTTTTCAAACCATAATGGTCAGAGTATTATTTTAACAAATGACGCACCAACCCCATTCCCTGATGGTGAAAGTCCTTCTGAAGATTTGAGACAGATTATGCAATTTCGCGTCAAACAAACATGCTGCAGGCCTGACAAAAGCAAAATTCCAGAAAAGTTAAGTTGCTTGGAACACCTGAATCCCCAGGATGCTGTAATGACACGAAAAAACACTTTACTTGAAGCTACCGATAATTTTGGACGCCCTATGCCATTATTAAATAACATGGAGTGGGATCAGCCCATTACAGAAACCCCGTATAATGGAACGATAGAGATTTGGGAGCTGTACAATACGACACCAGACACTCACCCGATTCACTTGCACCTTGTCAATTTTCAAATTTTGAATCGTGCTGTATTTACTGGCGATCCAAATGGTTCTAACCTCAAAATCGGACCGCCCATACCACCCGATCCAAACGAGAGAGGATGGAAAGATACTGTTCGCGCTAATCCTGGGGAAGTGGCCCGAATTATTGCACATTTTGGACCATTTACAGGAACCTATCCGTGGCACTGCCACATTCTTGAACATGAAGATTACGATATGATGAGGCCGTACGAGGTTCTAGCTAATCCTGCCTTTAACCCATGCGAACGAAGTCCAGAACAATGCAGCGATAACGCCTTTTCTCAATGTTTTGACTGCCATAAACACCGTAAAAATAAATGCAGCAAACGAAGCCAATGCGATGATGATTGAATTCAATATTCAAATCCTAAAATAAAAAAGAAGAGAAATCATTATTCCTTGATTTCTCTTCTCCCTTTCATTCAGGTAATACCCTTAAACTCATTTACTTATGATACGGTTCATTACGATTAATTCGAAACGCCCTATACACCTGTTCTAACAATACCAGGCGCATCAACTGATGAGGCAGCGTCATTTTCGAGAACGACAATGACTCATTGGAGCGCTTCATCACTTCTTTACTTAGTCCAAGCGATCCCCCGATAACAAACGCCACTTTACTTTTTCCATATGTAGCAAGACGGTCTAAACTTGCAGCAAATTCCTCTGATGATTTTTGTTTTCCTTCAATGGCTAATGCAATCACATGCATATCATCAGAAATTCTATCTAAAATACGAATTCCTTCTTTTTCTTTTACCATTTGCATTTCTGCTTCACTTAAATTTTCTGGTGCTTTTTCATCTGGTAATTCAACAACTTCCACTTTCGCGTAAGAAGATAATCGTTTTAAGTATTCTTCAATACCTTGTTTTAAATATTTTTCTTTTAACTTTCCGATTGAGATAATTAAGATATTCACATATATTCCCCACCTTACAAACACGTTATCCACAAAAGTTATCCACATATCCACATGCATCATCCACATATTGTGTGAGAATCTGTGTTCGATACAACATATATCGCCTTATTTTGACAAAATTCACATGTTTTTTTCTCATCTTCTTCGTTATCCACATTGTGGATAACTGGAGCTACTTCACATTCATCCACAATGATATCTAACGCTAACTCTACATGTTCTAAACAACAAGGTAACTTCATAATTTCACCTCACTTATCCACAACAGAAAACAGGAGGGGCTACCTCCTGCTTTAATACTGCTGACTGCCTAATTTTATAGTTGTTGTTACTCGCTTTGCCCCACGATAATATGTAATCGTCATCTTATCGTCAATTTTCTTATTATAGAGGACTTTTCGGAATGCAATAATATCCTGAACTTTTTTTCCATCAACCTCTACAATGACATCATATTCGTGTAAACCTGCATCGCTACCAGGCGATGGACTTTTTACATCTAAAATACATACACCTTCCGTTACATTAGCCGGGAGATGCAATGTTTTATCCCAATAATAAGTAGGAATTTCATTTAAAGACCTAAGCTCAACCCCAACATAAGGCCGTCTTACTTTCCCATACTTTTCGAGCTCATTCATCACAGGGACAGCTCTTGCAACAGGAATCGCAAGCCCAATTCCCTCTACCTCTTTTGCAGAAATTTTCATGGAGTTGATTCCAATAAGCTGTCCAGCTTCATTTACAAGAGCCCCGCCACTATTACCAGGATTAATAGCTGCATCTGTTTGCAATACTTCTACTTGCCAATCGTAATGTCCATCTTGATTTAAATCAACCGGTACAACGCGTTCATTTGCTGAAATAATCCCTTGTGTTACAGTACCTGAAAATTCTAAACCAAGAGGGTTCCCGATTGCAAGTGCTGCTTCACCACGTTTTACTTTCGTAGAATCACCAAGGTCAATGACCTTTTTCGCATATTTTTCATCAATTTGTAAGACAGCTAAATCTGTTACAACATCGGTTCCCAAAATCTTTCCAGGAACTTTTTTTCCATCGCTCAAACTTACTTCAATGCGATTTGCTCCTGCTACAACATGATTATTCGTTACAATATATGCGTGTCCTTTTTCCTTCTTGTAAATTACACCAGATCCTGTTCCTGCTTCTGAATCTGCTTCTGAAAAATTATCACGCTGAATATTAATAACACCAACAACCGCCTCTGAAGCACGATCAACAGCCTTAACAAAGCCCTCTCCTGTATTCACAACTTGAGGAGTAGACTGCGCTATATACTGTTTCTCTTCACTTGCCTCTGTTTCTCTCATTGTAGTCCAACCTAATTTTGAAAACGTTGGAATAGCAAAAGCAAATAGTGTTGCACCAATGACAGTTCCCGCTACACCGGAAATAAAAATATGTTTATTCTTTTGCTTTCTTTTTCGTTTCTTCTGAACATCTTCTTCATCAATAAAGGACATTTATGCTCACCTAGCCTTCCGAAAGCATTTATATTCCCCTTTATTGTTTACCAAAATGAAGAATTATACGTATTGAATTTTAGTTGGCGCTTTCGGGTCAGTATCGTGCAGTTGAAACGCTTCTCCTACAGCAAGTCCTCTTTCTTCAAGAACTTGCTCAACAGACATACGAGCAAGTTCTTTCATATTGTTATCTAAACTAAGGTGAGCCAAATAAATATGCTTTGTTTCATCTGTAATTACATCCGTCATTGCAAGCGCTGCATCTTCATTAGAAACATGCCCTACATCACTTAAAATTCTTCGTTTAATGCTCCATGGATAACGTCCCATTCGCAGCATCTCAACGTCGTGATTACTTTCAAACACAAAAGCATTGGCTCCCTTAATAGTCCCTTTCATTCGGTCACTAACATACCCCGTATCTGTAATAAGCGCTAACTTTCTTCCGTTATGATGAAACGCATAAAACATTGGCTCCGCAGCGTCATGTGAAACACCAAATGATTCTACTTCAATATCTCCAAATGTTTTCACTTCTCCAATCGAGAAAATAAATTTTTGCTCCGTTGGAATATTACCGATTAAGTGTTCCATTGCATTCCATGTTTTCTCATTTGCATAAACGGGTAAATGATACTTACGAGCTAACACACCTAGCCCTTTAATATGATCACTATGTTCATGTGTGACAAGAATACCAGATATACTATTTATATCTAATTCAGCTTGTTGAAACAAAGCTTCTGTCGCTTTTCCACTCAATCCCGCGTCTACTAATAACTTTTCACGTTCTGTCCCTACATACAGGGCATTTCCCGTACTGCCGCTTGCAAGTACACTAAAATGCAAACTCATTTACCCTCACTCCATTGCTCAGTGTCCTTGTTGTCCTTACCTAATTGAATAACTTGTCCTTCTATTGCATTTACAAAGTAGTCCGTTTTATCTGTATACAAATTCCATGTCGGAACAAGAACTTGTACATTTGAAGAAGAAGGAGCTACCACTGTTGCATATCCTAATTTTGCTCCTTTAATATGGCTTCCTTGCTTTAATTTACTTTTCTTATACAACGTTTCTAATGCATTGGGAGCAGAAATAAGGTCCAATTCTTTATTCTTTTCTCCCATCTCTTTAAATTCATATAGCATTGTTTGTGTATACGATATAATTTCCTTCTTTTCATTTAGTTCAGCAACGATCATCCCATGTTGATTATAAAAAAGTGGTTTATCCTTATATTTTTGAAAGAAGTACACTCTCGATCCTTCTGCTTTTCCTGCAGCACTGTACTTTTGTCCATCAATTACATAAGAACGTAGAAATTCACTATAGTTATCACTTGTTGTTGCTTTTGCATTCCAAAATGGCTCTTTAAGTTTACTTGCAATTGTATTTTGTTCTTGTAAAGATACCGCTTGATTTTTTAAAGGATGTATATCTTCATCGGAAAAAACTCTATTTTTCGCCGTAATATACGTATCTTTCGTCGGTTCTTTTGGAAAATCCTCAAATGTAATTTTATCTGCTTTCATTTGTTCTTCAATATTCGTCTCCGTCGTATAGTCAAGTTGATTACTATGTTGTTTTTGCACGAACTGAAAGACAAGGAAGAGATTTAAAATGAGAAAGGCAACAATAAAAATTGTTTTAATCCTATTCCAATCCAATGAGCTCTCCCCCTTTCTCTTCGCACCACTCTTTCACTTTATTGTCTTCATCAACAACATACCAAATAGGTTTTAAATTTACTGCTGCAATATTTTTCCCGTCTGCCCCTGACACTGGTGTAAGCTTATATCCTAATCGAATATCTTGAATTAATTTCATATCTACTTTTTCATTCTTCTCTAAAGATTGTATAACTGTCTTGCCATCTGCAAGAGAAATTGTTTGATCATCACCATACTTTATGTTCAGCTTAAATAATGGGCGCTGATAGGAAATTAATTCTTCCTTCCCCCATACTTGTTCTAACGTTGCCATACCACTTTCATTAAATACAGGTAAGCTATCAACATATAAACGATACGTTGTTTGTCCTTTTTTAGAGTCCATATAATCAAAACGATAAGAGCCTGTTAAACCACCATGACTATTAATAAAATCGAAACTGCGTTGAGCAAGCGGATTTCCAGATATATGCCCTTGATTTGATACAGCTGAATTTGTGTACTGCAGTATTTGCTTTTTCTTTAATACTTGCATGAGGCGAATTCCATCTGTATATGTGTTTTCACGTTCATCAGATACTTTTTTTACATAACGAGGATCTGTAAATAATGCATTTATAAATGTATCCTCCGTTATATCATTTACTATATACCCCATATTCTGCATATCTGTTTTTGTATCTGGTAAAAATATCTCTCTCGTATCACTTAATGCGTATTGAGAGTAGTCCCTCGCACTTGCTGCAAATTGATCACGTGCCGCTTCAAGTTCTCTAAGCATAATTCCTTTTAATACCATCTGATATACTCTGCGGTGTTCATACGAAATGAAATAGATAGGAATATTGCCATCACGACTTTTTTGTAGATCAATCATTATATGATTAAAGCTAGATGGCTCTGGGATTTTTTCTTTAATTGAAAAAACGCCTCTCATGGAATCCAATGGTATATGTGTAGGAAAAATCATTTCAATCTTGTTTTTACCACGAACAAAGGAAAAGAATTGCTGTTTTGGGATATCATCTGATATATCTTTAAAATCGTCCAATTCTCCTTTTTCCAGTAATTTGTATAATGGGTCAATACTATTTATATTTTCACTTCCAAGATGCGTATTCTCTTTATGAAAAAGAACTAAAGAAGGCAAAATTACATTTGCAAGGCTCTTTTGATCTTCTTCTGTATTATCTTGTAAATATTTTGCATTTTGCAATTTACTAGAATCAGGCACATAGGTCCATAAATTAAAAGTAAGAAATACGCTAATAACAACCAAGTTAATTAGCAAGACTGACTTTAAGTTCTCAATATTCATTCCCAGTCATCCTCTTCTTCCTTTTCCATTGGAAGCGTGAAATAAATGGTCGTCCCTTTTCCTTCTTCGCTTTTTGCCCAAACCGAACCGCCATGAGCTTGAATCATTTCCTTGGCAATTGCTAGACCTAATCCTGTTCCACCCAATTTACGTGAACGCGCTTTGTCAACACGATAGAAACGTTCAAAAATCTTATCAACGTTCTCTTTCGGAATGCCCACTCCTTGGTCGCTAATGCTTATTTCTAACATATCTTCTCTTTCCCGTAAACGATATGTTATTGTTCCACCTTCTGGAGAATACTTTAATGCGTTTGAAATAATATTATAAAGAACTTGTGTAATTTTATCTTCATCGATCTCAATAAAACGTGTTCTCTTAGAAAATGAACGTTTAAAAGATACATTCTGCTCTTTTGACATTTCAAAACGATCAATGATATTACTAAAGAATTGTGTAAAGTCTACCCATTCTTTCATTAAACGATATTCTGTACTATCTAATTTTGAAAGCTGTAGTAGTGCATTAACAAGTCGAATCATTCGCTCCGTTTCTTCTTGTGTTACCTGTAAGAATTGTGGCGCAATATTCGGATCTTGCCACGCTCCTTCCCCCAACGCTTCCAAATAGCTTCGCATCGTTGTTAATGGTGTACGAAGTTCATGAGAAACGTTTGCCACAAATTCACGGCGTTCCCCCTCAATTCGCTCCTGTTCTGTCACGTCATATAATACGGCGATGAAACCATTTACCTTTCCATTCTCTTTTTGAATAATAGAAAAGCTAGCTCGTAAAATATACGGTTCATCTCTTGTACTAAAATCTAATATAACAGAGTCTGGTTCTTCATATAAATTATCTAATGTATACTCTTCTTGAATGCCTAATATTTCAAAAATAGATTGATCTAATGCTGTTTCACGTGAAACGTTGAGCATTTTTTCTGCCGGATCATTTAATAAGATAATATCTCCTTTTCGATCTGTTGCAATTACTCCATCTGTCATATGAGATAATACAGACGAAAGCTTCCTTCTCTCACTCTCCGTAGAAGAACGAGCTTGTTGTAACTTCTTCGACAAGTTATTAAAAGCCAACGCTAATTGACCAATTTCATCATGACCATGTACTTTTACTTTACGGGAGTAATTTCCCTTTGCCATTTCAATGGCTTGCTTTCTCATATCTGAAATTGGTCTTGTAATAGTTTGCGCTAATAAAATACCTAGCACGGCTGTTACTAATAATGCGATAACCGTTCCCGTTGCAAAGATTTGATTAATAAGCTTCATTTGTTTATAAACATCTTCCATAGAAGCAACAATATAGATTACAAAAGGTTTCTTATTAGCTTCTCGAATAGGAGTAGCAACAACTTGCACACGATTTCCCGTATTACGGTCTATCTCCGTTTTGTCAACAGGTTTTTCTTGTACCAAGGCTCGCTTTACCAATAAATCTATTGCTTTTTTTCCGACAATACCTTGATTGGATTGACGTGATGTTGCTAACACACGACTATTCTCATCAATTACTTGAACCTCTTGAATATCAGCTTTTCGATCAGAAGCAAAATCTTCTATACTCGTTTTCAGTGCCTCTTCAATGGAAGGATCTTTTGTTTTATCTCGTTCTTCTTTTCCAAATTCCTGCTTTAAGTTGTAAGCAAGTAAATTCGTTCGCTGTGTTAATGACTCCTTAAAACTCTTCACAAGATTCTTCTCTAACTCCCGAACGAAATATACACCAATAATTTGCATTGCCATTAAAATTAATAGCATGTAAATTAATACGAACTTTAAGTGAATAGACTGAAAAAAACCAACTTTCTTCATAGATTACTCCTGCTCTGGATCGCGTAAGTAATATCCCACACCACGTCTTGTTACAA
Organism: Bacillus cereus group sp. BfR-BA-01380; assembly: GCF_022663535.1. GTDB lineage: Bacteria > Bacillota > Bacilli > Bacillales > Bacillaceae_G > Bacillus_A > Bacillus_A cereus_BB. The sequence goes on from NZ_JAKUFS010000015.1 coordinate 89,442, forward strand.
TTAAAGTCGGATGACTTGGATTATCTTCAATTTTCTCACGTAAACGACGAACTGTTACATCTACTGTACGCACATCACCAAAATAATCATAACCCCAAACGGTTTGTAATAAATGTTCGCGCGTCATAACTTGTCCTAAATGCTTCGCTAAATAATGAAGCAATTCAAATTCGCGATGTGTTAACTCAATATTTTCTTCGCGCTTTGTTACACTATATGCATTGGGATTGATTACAATCGGTCCAATAACCATCTCTGCATTTTCTTCTTTTTCAGCTGCTCCACCTTGTTGATGACGACGTAAATTCGCTTTTACGCGTGCTAATAACTCACGTGTACTAAACGGCTTTGTTACATAATCATCTGCCCCTAGTTCTAATCCAAGGACTTTATCAATTTCAGAGTCTTTTGCTGTTAGCATAATAATTGGCATTTCATAATTTTTGCGTATTTCACGACAAACTTCTAAACCATCTTTTCCCGGTAACATAATATCTAATAAAACCATATCTGGTTGTTCTTCATTTGCTTTTTCAATGGCTTCATCACCATCATGAGCCATTACAATTTCAAAACCTTCTTTTTCTAAATTAAACTTTAAAATATCTGCAATTGGTTTTTCATCATCAACGACTAAAATTTTCTTTCCCATCATTTTAGTTTCCTCCTGAACATTTAATTGCCTTCTTTACAGAAAAACCTCTAGCTTCAACTGCTAGAGGCTTCTCTTCCTTCTATTTTAAAAGAACTAATCTCATTTGTAAAATTGTACAATATAAAAAGGATATTAAGCGGGCCCTCTTAATATCCTGAAAGTGGCTCGGGACGGAATCGAACCGCCGACACGAGGATTTTCAGTCCTCTGCTCTACCGACTGAGCTACCGAGCCAAAACATATATATAAAACCACTAATTGTGGTATTAAACAAAAGTGGCGGTCCCGACCGGGGTCGAACCGGCGATCTCCTGCGTGACAGGCAGGCATGTTAACCACTACACCACGGGACCAAAATAAAACAAAAAAAAAGTGACCCGTACGGGATTCGAACCCGTGTTACCGCCGTGAAAGGGCGGTGTCTTAACCACTTGACCAACGGGCCACGAAAATAAAATGGTGAGCCATGAAGGACTCGAACCTTCGACCCTCTGATTAAAAGTCAGATGCTCTACCAACTGAGCTAATGGCTCATGTTCACCAATGTCATGTTTCGTGACGACAAGATTTATAATATCATGAAATGTTTTATTTGTGCAATACTTTTTTTATATTTTTTTATAAAAACATGAAAAAAGAACCCATTTAACATGGGTTCTTTTTTAATATACCGTATTTTTAAGAAAAAGACAAGATTAGATACCGTATACGTTACGAACAATATTTGTTTGGCTACGGTCTGGACCAACAGAGAACATAGCTAATGGAATACCTGTTAATTGAGACACACGTTCTACATAATGTCTTGCATTTTCAGGAAGTTCAGCTAATGTTTTTACGCCTGTAATATCTTCAGTCCAACCTGGAAGCTCTTCATATACCGGCTCACATTTTGCTAAAATATTTAAGTTTGCTGGAACTTCATCAATAATTTCACCGTTATATTTGTATGCAATACAAATTTTCACAGTCGGAATACCTGTTAATACGTCGATAGAGTTTAAAGACAAGTCTGTAAGACCACTAACGCGGCGTGCGTGTCTTACAACAACACTATCAAACCAACCAACACGGCGTGGACGGCCAGTTGTTGTACCATATTCACGACCAACTTCACGAATTTGATTACCGATTTCATCATGAAGCTCAGTTGGGAATGGACCGTCACCTACACGGCTTGTATACGCTTTACATACACCTACTACACGTTTAATTTTAGAAGGCCCTACACCAGAACCAATTGTTACACCACCAGCAACTGGGTTAGAAGATGTAACGAACGGGTACGTACCTTGATCGATATCAAGCATAACACCTTGTGCACCTTCAAATAATACGCGGCGTCCTTCATCTAATGCATCATTTAATACAACAGATGTATCACATACGTACTGTGCGATTTGTTGACCATATCCGAAATATTCTTCAAAAATCTCTTCTGCACTAAATCCTTCTGCATCATACATTTTTTCAAATAAACGATTTTTTTCCGCTAGATTACGCTCAAGCTTTTCTTTAAATGCCTCACGATCTAAAAGGTCTGCCATACGAATACCTACGCGAGCAGCTTTGTCCATGTATGCAGGACCGATACCTTTTTTCGTTGTACCAATTTTGTTATCACCTTTACGCTCTTCTTCTAACTCGTCTTGCTTTAAGTGATAAGGTAAGATAACGTGTGCACGGTTACTAATACGTAAATTATCAGTACTTACGCCACAGTCATGTAAGTATTTTAATTCCTCAAGCAAAGCTTTTGGATCTACTACCATACCGTTTCCGATAACACAAATTTTTTCCTTATAGAAAATACCAGATGGAATTAAATGTAATTTATATTTAACACCGTTAAATACAATTGTATGTCCTGCGTTATTTCCGCCTTGATATCGTGCAACTACTTCTGCATGTTCAGAAAGGAAATCAGTAATTTTACCTTTTCCCTCATCGCCCCACTGTGTTCCTACAACTACTACTGAAGACATTATTCAAGCACCTCCAAAATTTTCAAACGAACTTTTCAAACAATATAATTGTACCAAAATGCAAAGAGAAGTCAATTTAAAAACGAACATTTTTTACTCTTTTGTCCTTTTCGTTCGTAAGAATTTCTCCTTATGTATGAAAGCATTATTTTTCACAAACAAAAAAAGAAACACATTTTATTATAAGAAATGTGCTTCTTTTTTATACTCTCACTATGCTGGCGGTGCATGCCCATCACCAAAACGCCGTTCTAAGTTTACGAATTTGTTAAATTCCTTCACAAACGCGAGTTCAACTGAACCTACTGGACCATTACGCTGCTTAGCAATAATAATTTCAATTGTATTTTTATTTTCCGTTTCTCGGTCATAGTAGTCTTCACGATATAAGAACGCTACTATATCAGCATCTTGCTCAATACTTCCTGATTCACGAATGTCCGACATCATCGGACGCTTATCTTGACGAGACTCTACACCACGAGAAAGCTGAGATAAAGCAATAACTGGAACTTCTAGTTCACGCGCGAGCCCTTTTAATGTACGGGAAATTTCCGATACTTCTTGCTGGCGGTTTTCACCAGATTTCCCACTACCTTGAATCAGCTGTAAATAATCGATTAAAATCATTCCAAGACCATGTTCTTGTTTTAAACGCCTACACTTTGCTCGAATTTCACTAACACGAATTCCTGGTGTATCATCAATAAAAATACCTGCATTTGAGAGACTGCCCATTGCCATCGTCAGTTTCGCCCAGTCTTCCGAAGTTAAAGTTCCTGTACGAAGACGCTGTGCATCAATATTCCCTTCTGCACAAAGCATACGCATAACGAGCTGATCAGCCCCCATCTCTAAACTAAAAATCGCAACATTTTCGTCCGTTTTGGTAGCAACATTTTGGGCAATGTTTAAAGAAAATGCTGTTTTCCCTACAGATGGACGCGCCGCTACAATAATTAAATCATTGCGCTGAAAACCTGCTGTCATACGATCTAACTCGGTGAAGCCAGTTGGAATCCCTGTAACTTCACCTTTTTGATTATGCAGTAATTCAATTTTATCGTAAGCTGCTACAAGAACATCTTTAATATTTTGAAAGCCTTTAGTATTCGTACGCTGAGATACTTCTAATATTTTTTTCTCAGCTTCATTTAATAGACTCTCTACATCATCTTCTCGTTCATAACCATCCGACACAATATGCGTTGCTGTCCGAATAAGCCGACGCAAAATCGATTTTTCTGCGATAATACGTGCATAATATCCTACGTTAGCAGCCGTCGGTACAGCTTCCGCTAGTTCAGCTAAATAAGAAACACCACCAACTTCTTCTAATAAGTTTTGATCAGCAAGTGCTGCGGTTGCAGTAATTAAATCAATTGGCTCGCCTTTGTCAGAAAGATCAAGCATCATTTGATAAATTTTTTGATGCGCCGTTCGATAGAAGTCTTCTGGCATTAGCATTTCCGAAGCTGATGTTAACGCTTCTTGATCGAGAAAAATAGCTCCTAATACGGCTTGTTCAGCCTCAATATTATGCGGAGGGGTACGATCAGCAAATACGTCACTCATGCGCAATCCTCCTCTTCAATCTTTTATTTATTGTTCAGTAACATGCACTTTTACTGTTGCTGTTACTTGCGGATGTAATTTCACAGTAACGTTCGTATATCCTAATGCACGAATTGCATCGTCCATTTCAAATTTGCGTTTATCAAGTTTAATATTATGAGTTTTTTGTAAGCCGTCTACAATTTGTTTACTTGTAATAGAACCAAATAAGCGGCCACCTTCACCTGATTTTGCTTTTAATTCTACTGTTAACTTTTCTAGCGTTTCTTTTAATTCCTTGCATTTTTGAATCTCTAATTCTGCATCTTTTTCTTCTTTACGCTTTTTCGCATCTAATGTTTTCACATTTGCATTTGTTGCTTCAATTGCAAGTCCTTGTTTTAATAAAAAGTTATTCGCATAACCGTCTGGTACGTTTTTTACTTCCCCTTTTTTCCCTTTACCTTTTACGTCTTTTAAAAAGATTACTTTCATGATTGTATTCCTCCCTCTAAATACTCATTTATAACAGATTGTAAGTTTGCTTCTGCTTCATCAATTGATATGTCTTGTATTTGCGTTGCAGCATTTGTTAAATGACCGCCCCCGCCTAAATTTTCCATAACAAGCTGTACATTTACTTCCCCTAAAGAACGCCCACTAATCCCAATCACACTTTCACTGCGCTGTGCAATTACGAAGGAAGCAACCACTCCTGTCATTGTGAGTAATGTATCAGCCGATTGGGCAATTAATACTTGATCATAAAATCCATCACCATCTACCTTTGCAATTGCAATCCCATTTTTATAAATGTACGCATTTCGAATTGTTTTTGCAATTTGTAAATAATGGTCCATATCTTCTTTTAATAACTTTTGTACCAATATAGTATCTGCGCCATGAGAACGAAGATATGAGGCTGCATCAAATGTACGTGCTCCAGTGCGGAATGTAAAACTCTTCGTATCCACTATAATACCTGCCAATAAAGCTGTTGCCTCTAGCATACTCATTTTCAAACGCTTAGGCTGATACTCCAACAGCTCTGTTACAAGTTCTGCTGTAGATGATGCATATGGCTCCATATAAACAAGCAACGGATCTTCAATGAAGTCCTCACCTCGGCGATGATGATCAATTACCACAACATTTTCAATCTTATCAAGCAACTTTTTTTCCATAACCATAGATGGTTTATGCGTATCTACTACGACAAGAAGCGAATCATCATTCGCAAATTCAAGAGCCTGCTGCGGTGTAATAAAGCGCGACCATAATTCCTCGTGCTGCTTAATTTCGTCCATTAAACGCTTGATTCCTTTATCAGAATCATTTTCATCTAATACGATATATCCTTCTCGCTCATTAAGCTGCGTTACTTTTAAAATCCCAATTGCAGCTCCGATTGCGTCCATATCCGGTGCCCGATGCCCCATAATAATGATATTGCTACTTTCTAACACGAGATCTTTTAAAGCATGAGAAATAACACGTGCACGTACACGAGTCCGTTTCTCTACCGGATTCGTTTTCCCACCATAAAATTTTACTTTCCCTGTTGCTTGTTTAATAGCCACTTGATCTCCACCCCGGCCAAGTGCTAAATCGAGACCAGATTGTGCCATAGATCCAAGCTCTACAAGTGACAAATCACCAGAACCAACACCAATACTAAGAGTAAGAGGAATATTTCGTTTAGACGTTTCTTCACGCACTTGATCTAAAATATCAAATTTCCCTTTCTCCATTTGCGTTAAAATACTTTCATTTAACACAACGAAGTATCGTTCAGACGAAGCACGTTTCAAATACGCCCCATGCTTCACAGCCCATTCATTTAGTAAAGATGTAACGTGACTTGTAATATTGGTACGCAATTGATCATCTAATCCTTGTGTTACTTCATCATAGTTATCTAAATAGATAACAGCAAGTACCGTTCTTTGGTCTTCATACATTTTCTCAATTTCTGTTTGCTCTGTCACATCAAAGAAATAAATTAACTTCTCTTCTTTCCTTGCAAACACACGAAATTTCCGATTGTTTAAAGACACAACATCATTAGCTGTTTCCCCTTTTGTAAATAAAAGTAAGGTTTCTGATAGATCATACAAGTGCCATCCAGCTAACGCATGTTGCCCTAAACAAGAAGATAGATATGGATTTGCCCAGTCGATTCCATAATCCTTATTATATAGTAAAATTCCTATCGGCATTTGATTGAAAGCCTCATTACTTACCTTTTTCACTCTTGTAATCGTATCATTTGTATACTTTTCAACGCTTTTTTGAAATGCAAGTTCAAATTTTATAACGAAAAATAAGACGATACAAAAAACAACAAAGGAAATCATACCCGTCATCCAATGAAAATAAACGAGAATGGTAATGAGTAAAAGTGCTAAAAACGCCAATACATAAACAGGATATAGAAACCGCTGTTTCTTATAAAATTCAGGCATATATACAACTCCTATAAAGTGAAACTTCTATCAGTTAAGTCTTTATCCTCTACTGATATTTAGTCGAGTCAGCTATACTTATCCCTCACTTACAGAGTATGACCGTTTCGGATAAAAGCTTCGATTTCTATGGTTCGTTACAAAAAATGCTTACAAAAGCACTTTATTTCAAATACTTATTTTACCTGTACTTTCGATCGTAACGAAAAGCCTAAATCAATTATACCTAAGATTGTCATAAGAGGAAACAGAACTGATACAAACAAACCTATAACAAAAGTTAAGATTGGAACAGCTTTAGTATATCCTTTTGCATGTGTAAAAAAAGCAAGGAACGAAAAACCTTGAAACAACAGTAATAAAGTAAAAATTGTCGATAGATTTAGAAACAGCATTTCTATATATGACCCTGCTTCTACTTTTGTAAAAGAAGAGAATAAAATAACAGCGACATATAACCAAACGATACTCTTAGGAATTTGTATATCACGAAATTTCGGCCAAGATGCCGCCGTGTACTTTAATCGTTTTAAGACACGATTAGCAATTAAAATCGTAACCCAAGCATAAAAAAATGACCCCATAGCAAGTAAAGATGGTGCAAGCAAGCGAAGCATATTCCCTACTTTTTTCAATTCAGCTAGTTGCTCTTCATTTACAGATGCACCAGTCATTTTCATAAATTGCTCGCTTTGTTCCAGTGATTGTTTAAACATATCTTCCATTTGTTTAATAATATCTAAGTTAAAAAATTTCACGCCGACAACATACAGCAATACAAAACTCACAAGATATACGAGTGTCCCTACCAATAAAATTTCAATAACACTTTTTTTCTTTTTATACATATGTCCTAATATAACACCTGTTATTCCGAACATAAGTGTATTTGCAATACTAAGAGGTGAACTAACGATAAGTGTTACAAGAATTGCCGCTCCTAATAACATACAAGCACTACTTAACTGGTATCTTATCGTAAAAATAAGAAATGGCAACGGCAATGTAAATGTAAATACAGCCCCTAAAACAGGCATATACAGAGAAGCCAGAAGCAAGATAGCATATAAAGCAAGTAAAACCGCTCCTTCTGTAATGAGTCGTGTGCGCTTCATTTTTCACACCCTCTTTCTATAAAGTAAAACTTCTATCATGATTAGCGAAAAGAAGAGAATAGCAAAATGCACAGTAGAGTAATACTCTACTGTGCATTTCATACGTTATTATTCACCAACATATGGTAAAAGTGCCATTTGACGAGCACGTTTAATTGCAACTGTTAATTTGCGTTGGTATTTTGCGCTAGTACCTGTTACACGACGTGGTAAAATTTTACCACGCTCAGAAACAAAGCGTTTTAGTAAATCAACATCTTTATAGTCGATGCGAGTGATACCGTTAGATGTGAAGAAACACACCTTACGACGTTTCGCACGTCCACCTTTGCGTCCTCCTGCCATGTTCATTTCCCTCCATTCCGTATTAAAATATCCGGTCTATACCATTAGAATGGTAAGTCATCGTCTGAAATATCAATCGGTTGACCTACATTTGCAAATGGATCGTCATTTCTAGTAAATCCGGCATTATTGCCATTATTACCAGATTGACCAAATGGGTTTTGAGAGCCTTGATTTCCGAATCCTGCTCCCGATGGTTGCGGATTAAATGAACCGCGTTGCTCACCAGCGCTACTGCGCGGCTCTAAAAATTGTACGTTCTCTGCAACCACTTCTGTTACATATACACGTTTTCCATCTTGTCCCTCGTAATTACGAGTTTGAAGACGACCATCCACGCCTGCTAAACTACCTTTTTTCAAGAAGTTTGCTACGTTTTCTGCTTGTTTACGCCATATAACACAGTTAATAAAGTCAGCTTCACGCTCACCTTGCTGATTTGTATATGTGCGATTTACAGCTAATGAAAAAGTAGCTACTGCAACACCGTTTGGCGTGTAACGTAAATCAGGGTCTTTAGTTAAACGACCAACGAGTAAAACGCGATTCATCAATCGAACCACTCTCCCTATATATCTTAATGATTATTCTTCTTCTTTAACAACGATGTGACGAATGATATCTTCGTTGATCTTAGCTAAACGATCGAATTCTTTAACCGCTTCTGGGTTAGAATTTACGTTTAAGATCATGTAGAAACCGTCACGTAAGTCGTTGATTTCGTAAGCTAAACGACGCTTACCCCACTCTTTTGTGTTAATGATTTCTGCACCATTGTCAGTTAAAACGCCTGCAAAACGCTCAACTAAAGCTTTTTGAGCTTCTTCTTCCATGTTTGGACGAACGATGTACATGATTTCGTACTTTTTCATTACACTTTCACCTCCTTTTGGTCTAAACGGCCCAAATTGGGCAAGGAGCAATTAATTTATAGTAATTACTCACGAGTTTAGATTATATCATAGTAAGTTAGAGGAATCAACTCACGAAAACATAAAAAACTTGGCAAATCCAATGAATTTGCCAAGTTAGATACTTTATTTTTTCCTAGGAAATAAAAGATTATACATTAAAGCGGAAGTGTACAACATCTCCGTCTTTCATAATGTATTCTTTTCCCTCTAAACGTACTTTTCCAGCTTCTTTAGCCGCTGTCATCGAACCATGTTCCATTAAATCGTCATAAGATACTGTTTCTGCACGAATAAATCCACGTTCAAAATCTGTATGAATGATTCCGGCGCATTGCGGTGCTTTCATTCCCGTTTTAAATGTCCAAGCACGAACTTCTTGTACACCAGCTGTAAAATAAGTAGCCAATCCTAATAAATCATATGCTGCGCGAATTAGTTGATCAAGACCAGATTCTTCAATACCTAGCTCTTCAAGGAAGGCTTTTTTCTCTTCCTCGTCTAACTCAGAAATTTCTGATTCAATTTTTGCACAAACAATAATTACTTGTGAATTTTCTTTTTCAGCAAACTCTTTTACAATTTGTACATATTCATTTTCAGACGGATCCATTACATCGTCTTCACTAACGTTTGCTACATATAGCATTTCTTTGATTGTTAATAAATGAAGACCTTTTACCACTTTCATTTGCTCTTCAGTAAATTCAACTGTACGAGCCGGCTTTCCTTCTTCAAATGCTTCTTTTAAGCGAACTAAAATTTCATGTTCAACTACAGCATCTTTGTCTTTTTGTTTCGCTAATTTTGTAACGCGTTCAAGACGCTTATCAACAGATTCTAAATCCGCTAAAATAAGCTCTAAGTTAATTGTTTCAATATCTGCAATTGGATCTACTTTTCCTGCTACGTGCGTAATATTTTCATCTTCAAAACAACGAACTACTTGGCAAATAGCATCTACTTGACGAATATGAGATAAGAATTTATTTCCTAACCCTTCACCTTTACTCGCACCTTTTACAATACCTGCGATATCTGTAAATTCAAAGACAGTTGGCACTGTTTTCTTCGGTACTACAAGCTCAGTTAATTTATTTAAACGTTGATCTGGAACTTCTACGATTCCAACGTTTGGATCTATTGTACAGAATGGGTAGTTCGCAGATTCTGCACCTGCTTGTGTAATTGCATTAAATAGTGTCGACTTACCTACGTTCGGTAATCCAACGATACCAGCCGTTAATCCCATATAATTCACTCCTATGATTCAATCTTCCATCATTATAGATAGTAACGAATAAAATGACAACCTTCATCCAAATTTATCAAGTGGAACAAATAGTCTTTTACGGACAATTTCCCTTCCCTATCTTCCGCGAATTCCTTACAAATTTGAAGCGAGAATCTTACTGTCCGTTAATAGCTAAATAAAAAACAGCAGCACCAATGCCGCTGTTTCCTATTTCATCTATTCTTCATGCTTTACAAGTACTTTCTTCACCTTATGGTCAAATTCTCTTCGAGGAATTAATACCGAATGGTTACACCCCTCGCACTTAATACGGATGTCCATTCCCATACGGATAATCTTCCAACGATTTTCCCCACACGGATGAGCTTTCTTCATTTCCACTATGTCATGCAAGTTATATTGTTTTTGCTCCATTCTCTAAACTCCTCTCACTGCTAATTTACTGTTTCATTCATCAACTCTTCACGATTGTATAGAACCATACGCGGATATGGAATTTCAATCCCGTGTAAATCTAGACGATTTTTAATTTCTTTACGCAGAGCCCTAGCTACTGCAAAATGTTGCATTGGTTCTACTTCAGCCGTAACCCTCAAAACAACCTCTGATGCCGCTAAACTCTGTACCCCTAATAATTGCGGACGAGCAACCATTTGCTCATACCTTGTTGGTAATTCATCTAACAACTTTTCAAGAACTTGTTCTGCATGTTCAATGTCACTTTCATATGAAATAGATACATCTACAAAGGCAACACTATTACTAACAGAGAAATTTGTTACTTCCTTAATACTTCCATTTGGAATAATATGAATTTCTCCTGTCCATTTCTTCATTTTTGTTGTGCGTAAGCCAATTTCTTGAATAACTCCTTCAAATTGACCTAAGCGTACATAGTCCCCTACTGAAAATTGATCCTCTAATAAGATAAAGAATCCAGTAATAACGTCTTTGACTAAGTTTTGTGCACCAAAACCAACCGCCAAACCAACAACCCCTGCACCGGCTAATAATCCTTTTGTATCAATTCCAAATACACCTAAAAGCGCAATTATTACAATGAAAAAGATGACATATGTTAAAATGTTTTCTAATAATTTCGCTACTGTCAACGTTCGTCTTTCAGAAATTTGAATTGGTGATTTGGCCTTTATTTTGAAAGCATTACGAATAATCACTCTGCCAAGTCGAATAACTACACTCGAAATAAGCAAAATAAGTATGATTTTCAGTAAACCGAGACCGATATTCGCCCATAATCCTACATTTAATAACCAATTTATAAAGTCTGTATATAAGTCGTGAAGTCCTTTCATCGCGACCTACCTTTCTATCTTATATTCATTATTCATTGTAACAGAATTTCTCCTATATTTTACGAAAAAAGTTCTTTCATACACTTTTATTTTCACATTCCATGAGGTATAAAATAACACATTTTTTTATATACTAGTACTAGTATTCTACAGACTACATGATACGCTTCATCCTTTTTTATACTTTATAAATCTCTAAATACAAGAGTGCCTCCTCTTCTGTCCATATCACATCTTTTGAAACACTCTTATCCTATAAGAAAGCGACAGCTACATAGCAGGAATACTAGAAACACATTCTAATTATTACCTAACATAAAATAAAGTTTCCCCTAAACTAAAAGCAAAATAGTGCTTATATTAAGAGAAATATTTAATATGCAAAAATTAAGTTTATCCCGCTACTTTAGGGCAGTAAGAGTCCGATTGGTTCAACTAACCATCAGTGAGGGATGAAGCCTCCCACTGATGGAAGTTTCACTTTATATGAAATACACTAAATTCTATTAAAGGATGGATGCTTCGTGAATATCGGAAGTTTTCGTTTACCTTTTTTCGAAAAAGATTCACAACAGGTTATGTATCATGATGTAAATTGCAATCAAACCATTAGTAGTTTTCTACTTTCTCATCTCCCAATCGAACAAAACTCTCCACTTATTATACTTTGTATCGGAACAGATCGCTCAACTGGCGATGCCTTAGGACCCCTTGTTGGTTCAAAACTACAAGATCACAACATTCAAAATTTCCATTTATACGGAACACTAGAATCGCCCGTCCATGCTTTAAACCTGGAAGAAACAATTACAGAAATACACAAATCATTTATGGATCCCTTTATCATTGCAATTGATGCCTGTCTAGGGAAATCACAAAATATTGGCTCAATTACAGTTGGAAAAGGGCCTAGTAAACCTGGGGCAGCTATGAATAAAAAACTTCCTGCAATTGGTGATATGCATATTCATGGTATTGTAAATTTAAATGGATTTATGGAGTTTTTTGTACTACAAAATACAAGACTTAATCTTGTTATGAAAATGGCTACTGGCATTGCAGAAAGTATTATTGAAACTGATAAAAAAATTGCTGTAATGAAAAAAATAAACCATCTATAACTGAAGATGGTTTATTTTTCATCATTCTCCCGCTAAAATCTCTAAAATGCGTTGCAAATCATCTTTATTGAAAAATTGAATTTCAATTTTTCCTTTTTCTTGTTTCGTTTCTTTAATTTTCACAGACGTTCCAAATCGTTCTCGTAACACCGTTTCTTGTTCCTCGAAAAAGATGTTTTTTTGTGGTTTTTGCTTCTTTGTTTCACGTGAAACATATTCATTCATCTGTTGAATAATTTGTTCCAACTGACGGACATTTAATCCTTCTTCTTTAATTCGTTGTAATAAACTATTGATTTTTGTTTTATCTTTTAATGCAAGTAGTGTTCGTCCATGTCCCATAGAAATGCTTCCATTTACAATCATTTCTTGTACAAAAGATGGGAGAGAAAGTAAACGAATGTGATTCGCAATATGTGGTCTACTTTTTCCAAGCCGTTTTGCTAACTGTTCTTGTGTTACCTTAAGCTCTTCCATGAGCATTTGGTAAGCTAATGCTTCTTCAATGGGCGTTAAATCTTCACGTTGCAAATTCTCTAGTAGCGCAAACTCCATCATTTGTTGATCATTTAACTCTCGAACAACGGCAGGAACTGTGTTAAGCTTTGCTTCTTTCGCAGCACGAAATCTCCGTTCTCCTGCAACGATTTCATATCCTTTAATACTTTTTCGAACAATAAGAGGTTGTAAAATCCCATGTTCTTTAATAGATAACGCTAATTCTTGAATTGCTTCACTATGAAAATATTTACGCGGCTGATATGGGTTAGGACGTAATTGATTTACTTGCAATTCTTGAATTGTTTCTCCCTCTTTCACATCTAAATCTGGAAAAAACGCATTAATTCCTCTTCCTAGTCCTTTAGCCACCTGCAATCACTTCCTTCGCTAAATCTAAATACACTTCTGCCCCCCTTGACTTAGCATCATACATCATAATTGGTTTTCCATGACTCGGTGCTTCACTTAAACGTACATTACGCGGAATAATGGATCTATATACTTTATCTCGGAAGTATTTCTTCACTTCATCAATCACTTGTAATCCTAAATTTGTACGAGCGTCTAGCATTGTTAGTAAAACACCTTGAATTGCTAAATTTTTATTTAAATGCTTTTGTACAAGGCGAACTGTATTTAATAATTGACTTAATCCTTCTAGGGCATAATACTCACATTGAACAGGAATAATAACAGAATCTGCAGCAGTTAATGCATTAATAGTTAATAAACCTAAAGATGGGGGACAATCAATAATAATATAATCATATTCATCACGAATTGGCTGCAGCGCACGCTGCAAGCGAACTTCCCGGGAAATTGTCGGTACAAGTTCTATCTCGGCTCCTGCTAATTGAATGGTAGCAGGGAGTACATCTAAATTTTCAGTCGTTGTTCGCTGTATAACAACACGAACATCCATGTCTTCTACAAGCACATTATAGATACATTCATTTAAATCTGACTTTTCAATTCCGACTCCTGTCGTTGCATTCCCTTGTGCATCAATATCAACAAGAAGTACTTTTTTTCCTACTTGTGCCAATCCAGCTCCTAAATTTACCGATGTTGTTGTCTTTCCAACCCCACCTTTTTGATTAGCAATGGCAATGATTTTCCCCACGATGTCACCTACTTTCAACCTTTATATCTTATTCTACTAATGATTATTTTCATTTTAGCATGAAACAATCACGCTTCTTTTGCTTCTGTATATTAAACTTCAAAATTTATTTACAAACTCCTTCTTAATTTTAAAAGAAAATATAGTACTTATAAAGTGAAACTTCCATCAGTGGGGGAAATGCGTGACAAAACAAAAAGACCCCTACCGACGGTTTGAGGTCTTTCTATTTTCTTACTTCTTTTTTGGAATTTTAATTGTAATTTGATAGTATTCGTCAAATTCTTCTTCTTCTGAATCCACATTTAGGCCACTATTCGCAACCATTTGTAAAGATTGACGAATGGTATTCATCGCAATACGCATATCGCGGCTTACCGCTTTTTGTTTTGCTTTTCGTTTCGGTTTCGTTTCTTCTAACAATTGAGCAATTCTATCTTCTGTTTGTTTTACATTCAATTGCTTTTCAACGATTTCTTGTAAAACCTTTAATTGAAGCTCTTCATTTTTAAGTGGAATAAGAGCACGAGCATGACGTTCTGTAATACTCTTCTCTAATAATGCTTGTTTAATCTCTTCGGGTAACTTTAATAATCTCAACTTGTTCGCAATTGTAGATTGCCCTTTACCTAATCGCTGTGCTAATGCTTCTTGCGTTAAATTATGTAATTCAATTAACTTTTGATAAGCAATAGCTTCTTCGATTGCTGTAAGTTCTTCTCGTTGCAAGTTTTCAATTAAAGCAACAGAAGCAGTCTCAGTATCATTCAAATTTTTTATAATAGCCGGAACAGTTTCCCAACCTAATTTTGTAGCAGCTCGAAAACGTCTTTCACCAGCGATAATCTCATATTTATCCTCTCCATACCGTCGAACAACAATTGGTTGAATTAATCCATGTGTATGAATTGTAAGAGCAAGCTCTTCAATACGAGCATCATCAAAAATTGTACGTGGCTGATAGCGATTTGGAATGATATTTACTAACGCAATTTGTTTGATTTCTTCACGGCTTTCTTCTTGTAGCGCTAATTCAGCCTCTTTATCTCCAAAGCCAAATAAACGAGAAAATGTGTTTTTCATACATATTCCACCACCTTGAATCCTATTGAATACTCTATACAAAAATGTTCCATGTGAAACATTTACGCTTTTATCCCGCATTAACGTGCAGTCATATCCCCATCTCAAAATTTTTCCATACACAAAGAAGGTAGGTAGAGAGAAACTGTCCGCAAAAGCCCAATTCGTTCAACTAATGATTAGTAGAGAGATAAAGCCTTTCCACTAATCAAAGTTTCACTTTATTTCTTTCGCTCTAACGGGCAGTAAGCCCACGCCTCAATATTGTAAAGAATCTAAAAAGATAGGTGGTGGATAACTGCCTGTAAAAGCCTGATTCGTTCAACTAACTATCAGTAATGGTAAACAAAATTACTAATAACAACTTTATTTTATACAATTTAATCTTACGTCTAATAAGATTTATTTTTCAATAGGTAATTTATTCGGTGTTCCTGGCTTACGAGGATATTTCTTTGGCGTTTTTCTCTTTTTCTCAATCAATAAAATGTTACGTTCACTTTCCTCGAATGGTAATTTAAACGTAGACATATCCTTCAATTCACCACCAAGCACTTGCAGAGCATATTTACCATTTTCAATTTCTTCATTTGCAGCTGCACCTTTCATTGCAATAAATGTTCCCCCTACTTTCACAAGTGGTAAACACAATTCACTTAAGACAGAAAGGCGAGCAACAGCGCGTGCCATTACAATATCAAAAGATTCACGTACTTCTTCTTTTTGTCCAAATGTTTCAGCACGATCATGACAAAATGCTACGTCTTGTAATTCTAATTTTGTTGCTAAATGATTTAAAAACGTAATGCGCTTTTGCAAGGAATCGACAATTGTAACTTTTAAATTTGGAAAACATATTTTTAATGGAATGCTAGGGAATCCCGCTCCTGCACCCACATCACAAATAGAAAATGGCTTTGAAAAGTCATGATAGAAAGCAGCTGTAATAGAATCAAAAAAGTGTTTTAAATACACTTCTTCTTTTTCCGTAATTGCTGTTAAGTTCATTTTTTCATTCCATTCAACTAATGTCTCAAAATAGATTTCGAATTGTTCTAACTGCCTAGCAGAAAGAGTAATCCCTCTTTCTACTAGCATAGATTGAAATTGTTCTATATTCATCTCGCTATATCTCCTAACTATTTATTGGTTCGATACTCGTGCAATTTTTCCTTGTTCTATATACACAAGTAAGATGGAAATATCAGCTGGATTTACCCCAGAAATACGAGATGCTTGCCCCATAGATAGCGGACGGACATCTTTTAATTTTTGACGTGCTTCAGAAGCTATTCCAGAAATTGCATCATAATCAATATCAACCGGAATCTTTTTGCTTTCCATGCGCTTCATACGTTCTACTTGTTGTAAGGATTTTTCAATATATCCTTCATATTTAAGCTGAATCTCAACTTGCTCTGCTACTTCATCACTAACTTCCACTTCACTTGGAGCAAGAAGGTGAATATGCTCATATGTCATTTCTGGACGGCGTAATAAATCACTCGCACGTATACCATCCTTTAGTTCACTTCCACCAGCTCCGCGAATGATCTCTTGTACTTCAGAACGCGGCTTAATAATAATACTTGCTAAACGTTCTTTTTCTTTTTCAATTTTCTCTTTCTTTGCTGTAAAACGTTCATAACGTTCTTCTGGAATTAAACCAATTTCATGACCAATCTCTGTTAAACGTAGATCTGCATTGTCATGGCGTAATAATAATCGATATTCTGCACGGGATGTTAATAGGCGATATGGCTCATTCGTACCTTTTGTAACTAAATCATCGATTAAAACGCCAATGTATGCATCTGAACGATTTAAAATCACTTCTTTTTTACCTAATGAACGGCACGCAGCATTAATACCCGCCATTAAACCTTGCCCTGCCGCTTCTTCATAACCAGATGTTCCATTAATTTGGCCTGCTGTATATAAATTTTGTATTTTCTTCGTTTCAAGAGTTGGCCACAGCTGTGTTGGTACAATTGCATCATATTCAATTGCATATCCTGTACGCATCATTTCTACGTTCTCTAGGCCAGGAATAGTCTTTAACATCTCACGTTGTACATCTTCTGGCAAACTTGTCGATAAGCCTTGTACGTATACTTCCTGTGTATTACGACCTTCTGGCTCTAAGAAAATTTGATGACGCGGCTTATCATGGAAACGAACAACCTTATCTTCAATGGAAGGGCAATATCGTGGCCCTGTTCCTTTAATCATGCCAGAATACATAGCAGAACGATGTAAGTTTCCATCAATTAAACGATGCGTTTCTTCACTTGTATATGTTAACCAGCATGGAATTTGATCCATGATGAACTTTGTTGTTTCAAAAGAGAATGCACGTGGTGTATCGTCACCTGGCTGAATTTCTGTTTTACTATAATCAATTGTACTACTATCTACACGCGGAGGCGTACCCGTTTTAAAACGAACTAGTTCAAATCCAAGCTCTTCTAGATGCTCTGATAATTTCACAGATGGTTGTTGGTTATTTGGACCGCTTGAATATTTTAAATCCCCAACGATAATTTCACCGCGTAAAAATGTACCTGTTGTAATAACAACCGTTTTCGTTGTATATTCTGCCCCAGTTTGTGTAGCAACACCTTTACATACACCATCTTCTACAATTAAGCGTTCAACCATCGCTTGACGTAATGTTAAATTTGGCGTTTCTTCAATTGTTTTTTTCAATTCATGCTGATACGCAAATTTATCTGCTTGGGCACGAAGTGCACGTACTGCTGGACCTTTTCCTGTGTTTAACATACGCATTTGAATATATGTTTTATCAATATTTCTTCCCATTTCGCCGCCAAGCGCATCAATTTCACGAACAACGATTCCCTTTGCAGGTCCACCAACTGAAGGGTTACACGGCATAAACGCAACCATATCTAAGTTAATTGTTAACATTAATGTTTTTGCTCCCATACGAGCTGCAGCCAAACCGGCTTCACATCCTGCATGGCCTGCACCGATTACAATTACATCATAAGAACCAGCGTTGTATCCCATTTTCTATTCCTCCTTACAATTACTTTCCTAAACAAAATTGAGAGAATAACTGATCAATTAAACTTTCGTGTACAGTGTCTCCTGTAATTTCACCGAGTATTTCCCACGTTCTTGTTAAATCAATCTGTACCATATCAATTGGCACGCCGCTATGAATAGCCGCGATTGCATCACCAATCGTCTTTTCTGCTTGTGTTAATAAACCAATGTGACGAGCATTTGATACATATGTCATATCAGCTGCTTCAATTGTTCCTTCAAAGAAGAGATCAGCAATTGCCTGTTCTAGCTCATCTACACCTTTCTCTTCAAGTAAAGCTGTTGTAATAACACGAGCTGAACCAGCTAATTTTGCAACATACTCCATATCAATTTGCTGCGGTAAATCTGTTTTATTTACAATGACAATAAAGTCTTTTCCTTGCACCGCTCGAAATAACTCTTCATCTTCGTTTGTTAACGCTTCGCTATAATTTACAACAAGAAGAACTAAATCTGCTTTAGTCATCATCTCTTTTGAACGTTCAACACCAATTTGTTCTACGATATCCTCTGTCTCACGAATACCAGCTGTATCAATAAGTTTAAGAGGTACACCGCGCACGTTCACATATTCTTCAATAACATCTCGGGTCGTTCCTGCTATATCTGTTACAATTGCTTTCTTTTCTTGTACAAGACTATTTAATAGCGATGACTTTCCAACATTCGGCCTTCCGATAATAGCCGTTGCAATTCCTTCACGCAAAATCTTCCCTTGCTTTGAAGTTTGTAGCAACTTTTCAATTTCTGATTTGACATAGGTTGCCTTCTCAATTAAAACACCATGCGTCATTTCTTCAACGTCATCGTATTCCGGATAATCAATGTTCACTTCTACATGAGCTAACGTTTCTAAAATTTCTTGTCGCAAACGACCAATTAATTTCGATAATCGACCTTCCATTTGATTAATCGCAACGTTCATTGCACGATCTGTTTTAGCACGAATTAAATCCATAACCGCTTCCGCTTGCGATAAGTCAATACGCCCATTCAAAAAAGCACGCTTTGTAAATTCTCCAGGCTCTGCCAAGCGAACACCTTGTGATAAAATAAGCTGTAATACTTTATTTACAGAAACAAGGCCACCATGACAATTTATCTCAACAATATCTTCACGCGTAAATGTCTTTGGTGCCCGCATAATTGAAACCATAACTTCTTCAATCACCTTATTTGTATCTAAATCCACAATATGCCCATACTGAATTGTATGAGATGGAACTGTCGTCAAATCTTTCCCTTTAAAAATACGGTTGACCTTCTCTACCGCATCATCTCCACTTACTCGAACAATGGCAATTGCACCTTCCCCAAGAGCTGTGGAAATCGCAGCAATTGTATCAAATTCCATGTTCTTTCACCTCACTTGCTTATTTCTATATATTTCAACACGATTTTTTCTTTCACTAAATTATTAGGATACCATAACGAAACTGCGTAAAAAAGAATAATAACTTATTTTATTATGTCCTCACCTAAATCGCACTAAACTTATGCACAGTGGATAAGTTTAGTGCGATTTACTTATCCACAGATCATCCTCTGTCTTTATATTTTATCCAGTAAAAAACCGGCACTCAAACGAGTTACCGGTTTATCCCGCTATTCACGGGCAGTAATATTCCCACCTCAAATTTCGGTGAAAGCAAAGAAGTTAGGTGGGAGATAAACTGCCCGTAAAAGCCCGATTGGGAGGGCTAATAATCAGCGGGGGATCTTCTTCCCCCACTGATTAAAGTTTCACTTTATCCCGCTCTAAAAGAAAGTAAAACTCCTACTTCAATCTTCTAAGAAATGTAAAGCAGATAGGTTACCTATAAGAGCCTGGTTTGTTCAACTAGCCAACCCTCTAGAATCAATTCCTCAGGATGGAAGTTTTATTTTATTTCGGAGATACAACAACATGTCGATGTGGTTCTTTACCTTCAGACGTCGTAATCACATATGGATGATTCGAAAGTGCTTGATGTATAATTTTTCTTTCAAAAGAAGGCATCGGTTCTAACACAACTCTTTTTTTCGTATTGCCAACTTGCTTCGCTAACCGAAGCGCAAGCGATTCTAGCGTATTTTTTCGTTTCTCACGATAATTTTCAGCGTCGATTGTTACACCGATATATTGTTTCGTGCTACGATTTGCAACAAGTTTTGTTACATATTGTAAAGAATTTAATATATTACCTCTTTTTCCAATTAATACACCAACATCGCTACCAGAAAGTGTAAAATGGATATCACGCCCTTTTACATCTGTTCCAACAGTTACATCAACATCCATTTCTTTTATGATACTTTTCAAATAAAGTTCTGCTTCTTCTACAGGATCTTTTTTTACAATGACCTCTACAATAGCAGGCCGTCCTCCAATAAAGCCAAGAAACGCCTTTTTCCCTTCATCAATGACATGTATCTCAACTTTCTCTCTTGATACTTGTAATTGTTCTAATGCGAATTGCACTGCCAGTTCGACTGTTTGTCCTTTAGCAGTAATCATACTCACTTACTTGATCCTCCTGCCTTACTAGCCTTAAGATCCGGCCCTTTGATCAAATATGTTTGAGCGATACCAAAGATGTTACCTACTACCCAGTAAAGAGATAATGCAGCTGGGAAATTAATTGCGAAAACTAAAATCATGATAGGCATAAGCCAAGTCATCATTGCCATTTGTGGATTTTGTGCAGCAGTACCAGCCATTGCAAGCTTTTGTTGAATAAACGTTGTGATCGCTGCAACAATTGGAAGAATGTAATATGGATCAGCATGACCTAAATCAAACCATAAAAAACTATGCTGTTTAATTTCTGCCGTTCTGATAATTGCATGATAAAATGCAAATAAAATTGGCATTTGAATAAATATTGGTAAACAACCTGCTAATGGATTGATACCATGTTTTTGATACAACTGCATCATTTCTTGTTGTAATTTTTGTTGAGTTGCTTGGTCTTTAGAACTGTGTTTTTCTTTTAATTTTGCCATTTCAGGTTGTATTACTTGCATTGCTTTCGTACTCTTCGTTTGCTTAATCATTAATGGTAATAAAGCAAAACGAATGATAAGAGTCGTAACAACAATCGCTAAACCATAGTTATTGCCAAATAATTTTGCAAAATACGTGATTAACTGAGAAAGTGGGTATACGAAATATTCATTCCAAATTCCCGTACTTTGCGGTGTAATCGGCTGATTTGTTTGATTACAGCCAGCAGCAATTGCCATAACAGCAATAAGCATGACTAGTAAGCCTATCTTTTTTTTCACAGCCTGCTCCTCCTTGTTTCGGTATGTATATAGTGTAATTCATTTCCCTCTTTTTTCGCCACTTTTTGCCCGTTTAACTCCTGAGCGCTGCAGAGCATGAATTAAGCTTTTCTTTAATTGTTCATAGTTCATGTCTGAACAAGGCTTCCTTGCTATTATAACAAAATCTTTTCCAGAATCTATCTCATCTTTTAACTCTGTAAAAGCTTGACGAATCATACGTTTAATACGATTACGCATGACTGCATTTCCTAATTTCTTACTAACGGAAAGACCAATTCGAAAATACGGTTGATCAGGCTTTTCTAACTGATATATAACAAATTGACGATTGGCATTTGATTCTCCATTTTGAAAAACAGCTTGAAATTCCTCATTCTTCTTTACACGATTCTTTTTCTTCATATCAATTGAACACTCCTGTATTTCGCCAGTGGAAAATTCATAATTACTAGAAAAAAGACCACTGAACGATCAGTGGCCTACGCAGATAATACTTTTCTACCTTTACGACGACGAGCTGCTAGAACTTTACGTCCGTTCGCTGTGCTCATACGGCTACGGAAACCATGTACTTTGCTGCGCTTACGTTTATTTGGTTGATAAGTTCTTTTCATTATATGACACCTCCCTGAGGAATAACTGTTAAAGACAGTCCTATAAATTATAGTTAATTTGCTAGGAGAATGTCAATGCTTCTAAAAATTTTAATCAAATATTCACATTCTCCCTATTCACAAGGTTGTTCACAGCACACTCTATTCGTTGTGGATAATTTTTTTCGCCACTTTTTTCTATCCACAAATATTTTTTTTACTTTTACACAGTATATCGTACTGTGGACAAGTTTATTCCACAAGGTATTGATTTTGTGGATAACTTTCCGAAATACATTGCTATCGCTATCTTTTTTTGATATTATAGTTGTGTTTTCACCTTGAACAAGTTTTCCACAATTATCATTTATCCACAATTTGTGCATAACTTGTGGACATGTATACTCACATGTGTATAAAAAGTTTTCCACAATGTGTTTTTTGTCGAAAACTCTATCTTGTATTTAAAGCACTTTTTTTCTTTTAAAAATTGTTTCGTATAAATATACAGCACTTTTCGCTTGCATTGTACAAATATTAAACATCCTGTTTACTCATCATCTTTTGTAAAGGAGGGACACCTTTGGAAAATATTTCGGATTTATGGAATAGCACCTTGAAAGAATTAGAAAAAAAAGTGAGTAAGCCTAGTTATGAAACATGGCTTAAGTCTACAAAAGCGTATTCTTTAAAAAAGGACGTTTTAACAATTACTGCGCCAAATGAATTTGCACGTGATTGGTTGGAATCCCATTATTCTGATCTTATTTCAGAAACAATTATTCATTTAATGGGAGCAGAACTTACAATTCGCTTTATCATTCCACAAAGTCAAACAGAAGAGGAATTTGACTATCCTCCTCTTCAAAAGAATAAAACAATGCATGATGAACCTAATCATTTCCCACAAAGTATGCTTAATCCCAAATATATATTTGATACTTTTGTAATCGGTTCTGGCAATCGTTTTGCCCATGCTGCTTCTTTAGCTGTGGCGGAAGCACCCGCTAAAGCATACAATCCCTTATTTATTTATGGGGGAGTCGGACTCGGAAAGACACATTTAATGCATGCGATTGGCCATTATGTCATCGAACATAATCCAAACGCAAAAGTCGTTTATCTATCATCTGAAAAGTTTACAAATGAGTTTATTAATTCTATTCGTGATAATAAAGCAGTAGATTTTCGCAATAAATATCGAAACGTTGATGTTCTGCTTATAGATGATATTCAATTCCTTGCCGGAAAAGAACAGACACAAGAAGAATTCTTCCATACGTTTAATGCATTGCACGAAGAAAGTAAACAAATTGTAATTTCAAGTGATCGTCCACCAAAAGAAATCCCAACATTAGAAGATCGCTTACGCTCACGTTTTGAATGGGGACTCATTACAGATATTACTCCTCCAGATTTAGAAACAAGGATTGCAATTTTACGTAAGAAAGCAAAAGCTGAGGGGCTCGATATCCCGAATGAGGTTATGCTTTATATTGCCAATCAAATTGACTCTAATATTCGTGAATTAGAAGGTGCCCTAATTCGTGTTGTAGCGTACTCTTCTTTAATTAATAAAGATATGAATGCAGATTTAGCTGCTGAGGCACTAAAACATATTATTCCAAATTCAAAACCAAAAATTATTTCAATTTATGACATTCAAAAAGCTGTAGGGGATGTTTACCAAGTAAAATTGGAAGACTTTAAAGCAAAAAAGCGTACAAAGTCTGTCGCTTTCCCTCGTCAAATTGCAATGTATTTGTCTCGTGAATTAACTGATTCCTCTTTACCAAAAATCGGTGAAGAATTCGGAGGACGTGATCATACTACAGTCATTCATGCCCATGAAAAAATTTCAAAGTTGTTAAAAACAGATACACAATTACAAAGACAACTTGAAGAAATTCGCGATATTTTAAAGTAATAATTAAATAATGTGAACAACGTGAATAACTATCCTTGTTTTACACACAGTCTATCCACATGTAGATAGACTGTTTTTCCGTCCTTTAAATAAGTTATCCACATATCCACAAGACCTATTACTATTACTACTAATTTTTTATTATTATTAAATAAATTCAATTTTATACTTACCGGAGGTTTTCGATATGCATTTTTCAATTCAAAAAGACTACCTTGTCAGAAGTGTACAAGATGTAATGAAAGCTGTTTCCTCTCGTACAACAATTCCAATTCTTACAGGGATTAAAATTGTAGCAACCGAAGAAGGTGTTACATTAACAGGTAGTGATGCAGATATATCCATTGAATCTTTTATCCCAGTTGAAGAAGATGGAAAAGAAATTGTAGAAGTAAAAAAATCTGGAAGTATTGTTTTACAAGCAAAATATTTCAGCGAAATTGTAAAAAAATTACCGAAAGATACAGTTGAAATTTCTGTAGAAAGTCATTTTATGACAAAAATAAAATCTGGAAAATCTGAGTTTAATCTTAATGGTCTAGATGCAGCTGAATATCCATTATTACCACAGATCGAAGAACATCATGTATTTCAAATTCCAACAGATCTTTTAAAACATATGATTCGACAAACTGTATTCGCTGTATCTACATCAGAAACACGCCCGATCTTGACAGGTGTAAACTGGAAGGTATATAACAGCGAGTTGACTTGTATTGCAACAGATAGTCATCGCTTAGCACTTCGTAAAGCAAAAATTACAGGACAAACGATTGCAAATGAACTTCAAGCTAACGTTGTGATTCCAGGAAAAAGTTTAAATGAGTTAAGTAAAATTCTTGATGAATCAGAAGAGATGGTAGATATTGTTATAACGGAGTATCAAGTCCTATTCCGCACAAAGCACTTATTATTTTTCTCTAGACTATTAGAAGGTAACTATCCTGATACTACAAGACTAATTCCGCCTGATAGTAAAACAGATATTTTTGTAAATACAAAAGAATTTTTACAAGCAATTGATCGGGCGTCATTATTGGCAAGAGATGGACGTAATAATGTTGTGAAATTATCAACTTTAGAAAATGAAATGTTGGAAATTTCATCGAACTCTCCAGAAATTGGAAAGGTAGTAGAAGAAGTTCAATGTGAGCAATTTACAGGGGAAGAGTTGAAAATTTCGTTTAGTGCAAAATATATGATGGATGCATTAAAAGCGTTGGATAGTACAGAAATTAAAGTTAGTTTCACTGGTGCCATGAGACCATTTTTAATTCGTACTGTAAACGACGATTCCATTATTCAATTAATTTTACCGGTACGTACGTACTAAAATAAGGTAAGGGTTACTAGTGCAAATCTACTGGTAACCCTTTTGATTTCTTGCTATTACTTTCCTAATGCTTGTTTATTTAGTACAATGAAAGAATGAACACTTTTAGAAAGTGAGCGATTTATTATGAAACATATTCAAATTTCGACAGAATATATTACATTAGGACAATTTTTAAAACTGGCTGACGTGATTGATACAGGCGGAGCGGTAAAGTGGTTTTTACAAGAGTATGAAGTGTATGTAAATAAAGAGCTTGAAAATCGACGAGGCCGAAAATTATATACAAATGATATTGTTGAAATTCCGGAGATCGGAACATTTCAAGTTCAAGGATAAAGGGGGATCCCTTTGTATATTACAGAACTACATTTACAAAACTATCGCAATTATGAGAAGTTAGATCTTTCCTTCGAAGATAAAGTAAACGTAATTATTGGTGAAAATGCGCAAGGAAAAACTAATTTGATGGAAGCGATCTACGTATTAGCGATGGCAAAATCTCATCGAACTTCTAATGATCGTGAACTTATCCGATGGGATGAGGATTATGGTAAAATAAAAGGAAAACTACAAAAAAGAAATAACTCTTTGTCTTTAGAGCTAAATGTTTCCAAAAAAGGAAAAAAGGCAAAGTTAAATGGGCTTGAGCAACAAAAATTAAGTCAATATATTGGCGTAATGAATGTTGTTATGTTTGCACCAGAAGATTTAAATCTTGTCAAAGGAAGCCCTCAAGTACGAAGACGTTTTTTAGACATGGAGCTTGGACAAATAGCTCCTGTGTATTTGTATGAATTAAGTCAATATCAAAAAGTCCTTACACAGCGTAATCATTTGCTTAAAAAAATGCAAGGAAGCAGTAAGAATGATGAAGCTATGCTAGATGTGTTTACACTTCAGCTCGTTGAACATGGTGTAAAAGTGTTAAAAAAACGTTTTGAATTTTTACGTCTATTGCAAGAATGGGCATCTCCAATTCATCGAGGGATTAGCAGAGGACTTGAAGAGCTAGAAATAGTTTATAAACCAAGCATAGATGTATCAGAATCCATGGATTTGTCGAAAATAGAAGAAGTATACTATGAAAGTTTCCAATCTGTGAAACAACGTGAAATCTTCCGTGGTACAACCTTAATTGGGCCTCATCGTGACGATTTGCAATTCTTTGTTAACGGGAAAAATGTTCAAGTTTTTGGTTCACAAGGACAGCAACGAACGACCGCGCTTTCCCTAAAGTTAGCTGAAATCGAATTGATTTATTCAGAAGTTAACGAATATCCAATCCTTTTATTAGATGATGTGTTATCGGAACTGGACGATTACAGGCAATCACATCTGCTTAATACGATTCAAGGAAAAGTGCAAACGTTTGTAACAACGACAAGTGTTGATGGAATTGAGCATGATACATTAAAACAAGCAAAAACAATTCATGTAACGAACGGCACAGTGGATTGTGGAGAAGAAGATAAATAACTTCTGTCTAAATGGAAAAGTAGGTGATCTTTGTGTCAATGGAACAAAAACAAGTTGAAGAAAACGCATATGACGAAAGTCAAATACAGGTGTTGGAAGGATTAGAAGCAGTTCGAAAACGCCCAGGGATGTATATTGGTTCAACAAGCGGAAAAGGTCTTCATCACCTTGTATGGGAAATTGTTGATAATAGTATTGACGAGGCATTAGCAGGATATTGTGATGAGATTAATCTAGCTATTGAAGAAGACAATAGTATTACAGTAACAGATAATGGTCGCGGTATTCCGGTTGGGATGCACGAGAAAATGGGTCGTCCCGCTGTAGAAGTTATTATGACAGTCCTTCATGCGGGGGGGAAATTTGGCGGCGGCGGTTATAAAGTTTCTGGGGGTTTACATGGTGTAGGTGCTTCTGTCGTAAATGCATTATCAACAGAGTTAGAGGTATTTGTTCATCGTGACGGGCAAATTCATTATCAAAAGTATGAACGTGGTATTCCGGTTGCGGACTTAAAGGTGATTGGGGATACAGATCATACGGGTACAGTAACGCGTTTCAAACCGGATGCAGAAATTTTTACTGAAACGACGGAATATGAATTTGATACGTTAGCAACTCGTTTAAGAGAGCTAGCATTTTTAAATCGTGATATTAAATTAACAATTGAAGACAAACGTGAGCATAAACAAAAGAAAGAATTCCATTATGAAGGCGGAATTAAGTCTTATGTTGAGCATTTAAATCGTTCTAAAGAACCAATACATGAAGAACCGGTATATGTAGAAGGTTCAAAAGATGGAATTCAAATTGAGGTTGCTCTTCAATATAACGAAGGATATACAACTAACATTTATTCATTTACAAATAACATTCATACGTATGAAGGTGGTACGCATGAAGTAGGATTTAAAACAGCATTAACACGTGTGATTAATGATTATGGCCGGAAAAATAATATTTTAAAAGATGCTGATAGTAATTTAACGGGTGAAGATGTTCGTGAAGGTCTAACGGCTATTGTATCCATTAAACATCCAAATCCACAATTTGAAGGGCAAACGAAAACGAAACTCGGAAATAGTGAAGCAAGAACAATTACAGAATCGGTTTTCTCTGAAGCATTTGAAAAGTTTTTACTTGAAAATCCAAATGTCGCTCGAAAAATTGTAGATAAGGGAACGATGGCAGCACGTGCTCGTGTAGCTGCGAAGAAAGCTCGTGAATTAACGCGCAGAAAAAGTGCACTGGAAGTGTCAAGCTTGCCAGGCAAACTTGCAGATTGTTCTTCTAAAGATCCTTCTATTAGTGAAATTTATATCGTAGAGGGTGATTCCGCTGGCGGTTCTGCGAAACAAGGGCGTGATCGTCACTTCCAAGCGATTTTGCCGCTTAAAGGAAAAATTATTAACGTCGAAAAAGCACGTTTAGATAAAATTTTATCAAACGATGAGGTGCGAACAATTATTACTGCGCTTGGCACTGGTATTGGTGGAGATTTCGATATTGAAAAGGCACGTTATCACAAAGTTATTATTATGACGGATGCTGATGTCGACGGCGCTCATATTCGTACCCTATTATTAACGTTCTTCTACCGTTATATGCGTCAAATTATTGAGCACGGCTATATATATATTGCACAGCCGCCATTATATAAAGTGCAACAAGGTAAGCGAGTTGAGTATGCTTACAACGATAAAGAACTTGAAAATATATTAGCAGAGATTCCGAAACAACCAAAACCAGGTATTCAACGCTATAAAGGTCTTGGAGAAATGAATCCAACGCAGCTATGGGAAACAACAATGGATCCAGAAGTACGTTCACTTCTTCAAGTTTCGCTTCAAGATGCAATTGAAGCAGATGAAACATTTGAAATTTTAATGGGTGATAAAGTTGAACCACGTCGTAACTTTATCCAAGAAAATGCAAAATATGTGAAAAACCTTGATATTTAATGATTGATGACAGGAATCTGAGTATTCCTGTCTTCTACGTATAAATGAACATGGTATATCGATCGGAAATGTAATGAGGAGGTGCTGGTTGATGTCAGACAACCAACAACAAGGCCGAATTCGAGAAATTAATATTAGCCAAGAAATGCGTACCTCGTTTTTAGATTATGCGATGAGCGTTATCGTATCTCGTGCACTGCCAGATGTTCGTGATGGATTAAAACCCGTTCACCGCAGAATTTTATATGCGATGAACGATTTAGGAATTACTGCTGATAAAGCGTATAAGAAGTCTGCGCGTATTGTTGGTGAAGTAATTGGTAAGTATCATCCACACGGTGATTCAGCGGTATATGAAACAATGGTGCGAATGGCCCAAGACTTTAGTCAACGTTATATGCTAGTAAATGGACATGGTAACTTCGGTTCTGTCGATGGTGATTCGGCGGCTGCGATGCGTTATACAGAGGCAAAAATGTCCAAGATTTCTATGGAACTATTACGTGATATCACAAAAAATACAATTGATTATCAAGATAACTATGATGGTTCGGAAAGAGAACCAATTGTATTACCTGCGCGCTTTCCTAATTTATTAGTAAATGGTGCAACTGGTATCGCCGTTGGGATGGCAACGAATATTCCTCCGCATCAGCTTGGTGAAGTAATTGATGGGGTATTAGCGTTAAGTCACAATCCGGAGATTACAATCGCAGAATTAATGGAGTATATTCCCGGCCCAGATTTCCCAACAGCTGGTCAAATTCTTGGACGAAGTGGAATTCGAAGAGCGTATGAAACAGGGCGTGGTACAGTAATTCTTCGTGCAAGAGTAGAAATCGAAGAGAAGGCAAATGGGAAACAATCTATTATTGTAACTGAACTACCATATCAAGTGAATAAAGCAAGGTTGATTGAAAAGATTGCGGAGCTTGTTCGAGACAAAAAGATTGATGGCATTACAGATTTACGTGATGAATCAGATCGAAATGGTATGCGTATCGTCATGGAATTACGACGAGATGCAAATGCAAATGTGTTATTGAATAACTTATATAAACATACATCACTTCAGACAAGCTTTGGTATTAATATGCTATCGCTTGTAAATGGAGAACCGAAAGTATTAAATTTAAAAGAATGTCTATATTATTACCTGGATCATCAGAAGGTCGTTATCCGTAGACGTACTGCATATGAATTAGAGAAAGCAGAAGCTCGTGCTCATATTTTAGAAGGTTTACGCGTCGCGTTAGATCATCTTGATGAAGTAATTACTCTAATTCGTAATTCGAAGACAGCAGACATTGCAAAGCAAGGATTAATGGAACGTTTTGGCTTAAGCGAAAAGCAGGCACAAGCAATTTTAGATATGCGTTTGCAACGTTTAACGGGATTAGAACGTGAAAAAATCGAACAGGAATATCAAGAACTACTTGCATTGATTGCGGAGTTAAAAGCAATTCTCGCAGATGAAGAGAAGGTTCTTGAAATTATTCGTGAAGAATTAACAGAAGTTAAAGATCGCTTTAATGATACACGAAGATCAGAAATTACAATGGGCGGTATGGAAGCAATCGAGGATGAAGATTTAATTCCAGAGCAAAACATTGTAATCACACTTACTCATAATGGGTATGTGAAACGATTACCAGCTTCTACGTACAAAACGCAAAATCGTGGCGGACGTGGAGTGCAAGGTATGGGAACAAACGATGATGATTTTGTAGAACATTTATTAACAACATCTACACATGATCATATTTTATTCTTCACTAATAAAGGGAAAGTATACCGCACGAAAGGGTATGAAATTCCTGAATATAGTCGTACAGCAAAAGGTATACCGATTATTAACTTATTAGAAGTGGATAAAGATGAATGGGTAAATGCGATTATCCCAATCCGAGAATTTAACGACGATCAATTTTTATTCTTTACAACAAAATACGGTATTGCAAAAAGAACGCCGCTTTCCTCATTTGCTAATATTCGTAACAATGGTTTAATCGCTATTTCTCTTCGTGAAGAAGATGAAGTAATTTCTGTCCGTTTAACAACAGGCGAAAAAGATATGATTGTGGGAACAAGTAACGGTATGTTAATTCGCTTCCATGAACAAGATGTTCGCTCGATGGGACGTAATGCAGCGGGTGTGAAAGCTATTACGTTAGGTGAGGAAGATCAAGTAGTTGGCATGGAAATCGTTGAAGAAGAAATGGATGTCTTAATTGTAACGAAAAATGGTTATGGTAAGCGGACGCCAGTTGAAGAATATCGCCTCCAAAGCCGTGGAGGGAAAGGTCTTAAAACATGTAATATTACAGATAAGAATGGTAAGTTAATTGCTGTTAAGTCTGTAAATGGTGAAGAAGATATTATGCTGATTACAGCAGCAGGTGTTTTAATCCGTATGCCGGTGGATCAAATCTCTCAAATGGGACGTAATACACAAGGTGTTCGTTTAATTCGTTTAGAAGGCGAGCAAGAAGTAGCGACGGTAGCAAAAACACAAAAAGAAGATGAAGAAGACATACAAGAAGATCAAGAAAGCTCAGAAGAATAAGGGGGATTTCCCTTATTCTTTTTTTTTATAAAAAGTGCTTGCATAGGAGGAGCGAAGTCTATATAATAGGCAGAGTCAGCAATTCACTGAAACAAAATGTTAAAATAAGTTGTTGACGAATATGAAATGTTATGTTATATTATAAAAGTCGCCAAAACGCGACATTGAACTTTGAAAACTAAACGAAACAAACAACGTGAAACGTCAATTTTTATTTATGATGCTAGACAAACTTTATTGGAGAGTTTGATCCTGGCTCAGGATGAACGCTGGCGGCGTGCCTAATACATGC
>NZ_JAKUFS010000016.1 GCF_022663535.1 Bacillus cereus group sp. BfR-BA-01380
CGCGGTACCACCCTAATTATTGACAAACTTTATATGCCAATCTCTTCATTCTCTATAACGGCTCTTCACCGTCTTCCCCTTACTATTCGCTCGAAGAAGATGCTCCTGGATCGTAATTCATGTTGTTCTATGTACTGACTTACACCTACCGTCAGCTCTCTTTGACAGGGAGAACATACACTACTTTATTCCATTCATCGCTTATCTTATTTACTTAATGATTATCCTATAATAAATAAGGTGAAAAAGCAATATTTTTTATTCCTTTAATTTTCTCATCTGTTAACTATATTCATACTTCTTCATGCCACTAATGGCCTCTGCTTTGATCAATTTGTAAATGTATGAACTTTCCTACAAATTTTGTAATCCTCACCTCATTTCATGGTAATATAAACCATATATAAAGATAGAAAGGAGTTATACTTATGCCACACATTATTTCCCTCAATATCGGAACACCGCAAAAATTCCAGTTTCAAGGGAAAGAAATTGAAACTGGTTTGTTTAAAGAAAGTATTAATAAACCGTTATATTTATCGACACTTAACTTCGAAGGCGACGGTCAAGCTGATTTAAAGCATCACGGCGGGAAAGATAAAGCTGTTTGTATATATGCCTTTGAACATTATCCATATTGGGAACAACAGCTAACGCAGCAACTTCCATACGGAGCATTCGGAGAAAACTTAACAGTAACAGGATTACTGGAATCAGATGTATGCATTGGTGATATATATAAAATAGGAGAAGCGCTCATACAAGTAACGCAGCCGAGGCAACCTTGCTATAAACTATCTTATCGCTACAATCGAAAAGACTTCCCGCTTCTTGTGCAAAATACAGGATTTACTGGATTTTATGTAAGAGTACTAACAGAAGGAACTATTTCCCCTTCTGATGAAATAAAATTAATAGAACAAAATAAACACCGCATCACAATAGCCTTCGCAAATGAAATCATGCACCGCGATAAACAAAATATTGAGAGTATACAACGCATATTAGCAGTTGATTCTTTATCAGATAGCTGGCGAAATACATTTACGAAGCGATTAGAAGGAAAAGAAATGAGTACAGAAAAACGTTTAACAGGAAAATAATAAACTTGTAAGAAAAGAGGACAACGCATGAATGAATTTATATTCGTATTATTTGTTTGTCCATTACTTATCTTTATTCTTTCTGTTATTGGTACACGGATTACAAAAACGTATGTTGTGATGCCTATTATCACGTTTGCGATTTTTCTTATTTTCGCAGTAACCTTATTTAATCGATCATTTTTCTTTTGGGTAGGGATGTATAGTATTTTTTCGTTTCTTGTTTCTTATATAACACTATTATTTGTAAAGGGTAAAAAGGAAGTAGATAAAGTGAAACTTTAATCAGTGGGGGTTTTCTTCATCCCCCACTGATTATTAGTTGAACCAATCGGGCTTTTACGGGCAGTTTATCTCCCGCCTAACTTCTTAAGAAAAGAGGAAGCGGCTCGTTCAGAATCGCAGGACGCCCACGCCCCTGACAGAGAGGCGCTTTTCGCCTCGTCCGAGGGGGTGAAACGGCCGGAGATTCTAGCCGCTAGAGCTGGACAATGCTTTCGCTGAATTTTGAGGTGGCGGGAGTATTACTGCCCGTTAATGCGGGATAAAAAGCAATAACTATGTATCATTACATGTTACTGAAGGAGCATTATTCATGATTTTCTTTGATATTGATGGTACTTTACTTGATTATGAGCTTGCTGAAAAAAATGGTATCCTTGACTTTTTCCGTGAGCATAATCACATTTTTTCTGGTGAGGAACTCGAAGCTAGCAAACTATGGAACCAACTCTCAGAACGATACTTCAATCAATTTTTATGTAATAAACTATCATTTCAAGAACAAAAAAGGATAAGAATGATAGACCTTTTTCAAAAGTACGGCATTCTCTTAACGAATGAAGAAGCTGATGAGAAATTCAACCTATATTTATCCTTATACAAAGAAAACTGGGTAGTCTATGAAGATGTAATTGATGTATTACATACTTTAAAACAAAAAGGCTATCTATTAGGAATTATTAGTAATGGAGATTACGATCAACAAATTGAAAAACTAAATCGTTTACATATCCTACATTATTTTAACCCGGTCATCGCCTCTAGTAGAGTAGGTGTGGCAAAACCAAATATAGCTATCTTCCAAGCAGCTAGTATGAAAGCAAAATACCCAATTCAAGATTGCTATTATATAGGAGACAGGTTAGAAACAGATGCTCTTAGCAGTAAAAATGCTGGTATGCATGGAATATGGTTAGATCGAAGTAATAAAAAACAACAATGTAGTGTTCCTACCATACAACACTTATATGAGCTAATTCATATACTTACATAAATGCTCTAGTACGAATACTTAGACTACCTATTATAAAACCGTAAAAGAAAGGAATAACATATGATTTCATTATTAAACATTCTAGTCACTATCATTTTAGTTTGTTGCCTCTTCTTGTTAGCATTTGCATTGGATAAAACCGAGCAATTTCTTAATGCGACTATTTTTAAAAAGTTTAGTGAAAAGTGGAGAAAGATCATCTTAACAGCCATGACCATTTTATTCGAATTACTTGTGATATGGCGCTTCTCAATTTCTTTCAAAGTATCTGCTTTAGAAAGTTTAGTTATGGGAAGTATTTTATTGTTATGTTGCATATGGCTCATTCCCTATTTCGTTATGATTCAAAGAAACAATGCTAAAATTGCAGATAAATATCATAGCGGTGGTGTAGATTTAGGATCAGTAACAGTATTCCGCCTCACTTTAAATCCTTTGGTATTAGGAACGATTATTTTATCAACTGTAAGTATTGGTATTGGCATATTTTATTATTCACCTTATTTTTTATAATAAGATTGATTGATAATGATCTCTGTACCTCTCCTTTATTTTCTCTGAATTTTGAGATAAGGAACCATGTAGTCCATGAATGTAAAAAAACACGACCGCGTTTCCCCCCACGGTCGTGTTTTCTTTATGATTACGCTGTAATCCAAGCCTCGTCAGCTGGATTCTTGCGCCATTCTTGTAGTTTCTTCGTTTCTGCTTCGCCAATCATACCTTTTTCTGCTGCTACTTCTGTAAGTGCACTGTAGTCGCTTAAAGAGTATGATGCAACGTTTGCTGCTGCTAATTTTTCTTTTCCTGCTTCAAGTTCGTATGTGAAGATAGATACGATTCCTAATACTTCACAACCAGCTTCACGAAGTGCCTCTACACAAGTGATTGCACTGCCGCCAGTTGAGATTAAATCTTCTACTACGACAACTTTTTGGCCTTTTTCTGCTTTACCTTCGATCTGGTTTCCTTTGCCATGACCTTTTGCCTTGCTGCGTACATAGCACATTGGTAAGTTCATACGATCGCTTACCCAGGCAGCGTGCGCAATACCTGCTGTTGCTGTACCTGCAATAACTTCAACATCTCCGAAGTGAGTTTGAATTAATTCTTCTAATCCTGCTGCAATCGCTTGGCGTACTTCTGGGTATGATAACGTTAAACGGTTATCACAATAAATTGGTGATTTCATGCCAGAAGACCATGTAAATGGATCATTTGGTTGTAAAAATACTGCTCCGATATCTAATAAATGAGATGCAATTTGTTTTTTCATACTGTTACACCCTCCCACTGTTCTTTTACAATTTGATACGCCTCGCGCGGATTTTCTGCTTTTGTAATACTACGTCCTACTACGATATAACTAGAGCCGAGTTCACGCGCACGTTTTGGCGTTGCTACGCGCACTTGGTCATTTACATCGTCGTTTGCAAGACGAATCCCCGGTGTTACTGTTACGAAAGCGTCTCCGCATACTTCGCGTAACTTTGGTACTTCAAGCGTTGAACAAACAACGCCGTCCAAACCGCTTTCTTTCGTTAATTTCGCATAGTGAGCAACCGCTTCTTCTAACGTTTTCTCAATGCCAATCTCGTTTTTCATTACTTCTTCCGATGTGCTTGTTAGTTGTGTAACTGCAATACAAATCGGTCTCTCTTTTCCTTCTTTCTTACCTTCCTCTAATCCCTCAAGCGCATATTTCATCATACTGCTTCCCCCAGCAGCATGAACGTTTACCATATCAACTTCTAAACTAGCTAAATTGCGCATTGCACTTTTTACTGTGTTCGGAATATCATGAAGTTTCAAATCTAGAAAAATTTGATGTCCTTTTTCTTTTAAATACGTGATAATAGCAGGTCCCTCTTTATAAAACAGTTCCATACCAACTTTGACAAATAATTGTTCTCCTTCAAAGTGACTTAAAAACTGTTCTACCTCTGCCTTACCTGGAAAATCTAGTGCAACTATTAAAGATTGTGACATGCTTACTTCCAGCTCCTTCCTTGACATTCCGAAATGTGTTCAAATCCTAATTCATCTAAAAGTGCTGGTAATTCTTCAATAATTGTTGGACATACAAACGGATCAACGAAGTTGGCTGTTCCAACTGCTACTGCACTTGCACCAGCATAGAAGAATTCAATTACATCTTCCGCCGATTCAATACCGCCCATTCCGATAATCGGAATGTTAACAGCTTGACTCACTTCGTGCACCATGCGAATTGCCACTGGCTTAATCGCTGGTCCAGATAATCCGCCTGTACGGTTTGCTAAAATTGGTTTCGCTGTTTTTAAATCTAAACGCATGCCAAGCAATGTATTAATCATCGTTAATCCGTCTGCCCCCGCGTTTTCAATTGCTTTTGCAATCTCAACAATGTTTGTAACGTTTGGTGATAGCTTTACGTATACCGGAACTTCAGATACTTCTTTTACACGTTTCGTTAAATCTGCTGCAATTTCCGGTACTGTACCGAAAGCAATTCCACCTGTCTTCACATTCGGGCAAGAAATATTTAACTCTAATGCATGAACATTCGGTGCTTTTGAAATTTCTTTCGCAACTGCCACGTAGTCTTCCGCTTGTGATCCAGCAACGTTCGCAATAATAGGTACATCAAACTGCTCAAGCCATGGTAATTCTTCGTTCACAACTTTTTCTAGCCCTGGGTTTTGTAAACCAATTGCATTTAACATACCAGCAGGTGTTTCTGCAACACGCGGCGTTGGATTCCCAAAACGCGGTTGTTCTGTTGTCGCTTTAATCATGATTGATCCAAGTACACTTAAATCGTACAGCTTTGCAAATTCACGGCCAAATCCGAAACAACCAGATGCTGGGATGATTGGGTTTTTTAATGTTAATCCTGGTAAGTCAACTTGCAATCTGTTCATAGTACAACCTCCCCGATTGGAAATACTGGTCCGTCGCTGCACACCTTCTTATAGGAATAGCCAGTTGGATCTTCTTGCAGATGACATACGCACGCAAAACATGCTCCAATACCGCAGCCCATACGTTCTTCAAGTGAAATATACGCTTTTTTCTCTTTATAGCGCCCTTCTAGTGCACGTAGCATTGCCAGTGGTCCGCATGAGTAAAGAATGTCAAAGTCAATTCCATATGCATCAATTACATCTGTTACAAATCCTTTTGTACCATGAGTACCGTCTACTGTTGCAACGTACGTATCACCAAGTTCTGCAAATTTCTCTTCGTAGAAAACAACATCTTTTGTTTGGAAACCTAGGATATGAATGACACGTACTCCTTTTGCAACAAGGCGTTGTGATAGCTCATAAAGTGGTGGCACACCAATTCCGCCTCCTACTAATAGAGCAGTTTGTCCAGCCTCCGCTTCTTCTACCGGAAATCCATGGCCTAATGGTCCTAATACATCTACAAGTTCACCTTGCTTTTTCTTTGCTAATGTTTTTGTTCCTTGTCCTTCTGCACGGTATAGCATTGTAAATTCGTTTTTCTCTTGATCTACATTACAAATACTAATCGGGCGGCGCAGCAGGGGCGTGCTGCCCTCTGCTACTTTAATGTGTACAAATTGCCCTGGCTCGTTCATGTGCTCTACTAAATCACCTTGAAGTACGAGTTCGTAAATATTTTTTGCGATTTCTTTTTGGTTAACGACAATCATATTTTGCTTTTGCATCATGCATGTACCACCTCGTGACGCTCAGCCCCCGTAAATTCTTTCATTGCGTGAGCTGAAAATGTCATAGATTCAAGTACTCGTAAAATTGCTCTTGTTGTATCTAATGATGTCAAACATGCTACACCATTTTCTACAGACTCACGACGAATACGGAAGCCATCACGCGCTGGTTGTTTTCCTTTTGTTAATGTATTAATAACAAATTGCGCTTTTCCTTGGCGAATAATATCAAGCAAGTTGTAGTCTTCAGAATCAATTTTGTTTACAACTTGAACTGGAACGCCTTGATCTGTTAATGATTTCGCAGTTCCTGCTGTCGCTAATAAGTTATAGCCAATTTCATGGAATCGTTTTGCGATTTCCATTGCTTCTTCTTTATCTTTATCTGCTACTGTGATGATTACAGATCCGTGCGTTGGAATATTGATTCCAGCAGCAACAAGTCCTTTATATAATGCTTTTTCAAGCGTTAAGTCTTTACCCATTACTTCCCCTGTTGATTTCATTTCAGGCCCTAATGTTGTATCAACAGAACGTAGTTTCGCAAAAGAGAATACCGGAGCTTTTACATACACTTCTTTCTCTTCTTGGCGATATCCAGTTTCATATCCTTGTTCTACAAGATTTTGACCTAAAATAACTTTTGTTGCGATATTCGCCATCGGTACACCTGTAATTTTACTTAAGAATGGTACTGTACGGCTCGCACGTGGGTTTACTTCAATTACATACACTTCGTCTTTGAATACTACAAACTGGATATTTAGTAATCCAACAATGTTTAATCCTCTTCCAAGTGCAATTGTATTTTCGATAATTTGTTCTTTCAGTTTTGTAGATAAGCTTTGCGGTGGGTATACTCCAATTGAGTCACCAGAGTGAACTCCAGCGCGTTCAATATGTTCCATAATACCTGGAATATATACATTTTCACCATCAGAAATTGCATCTACTTCAATTTCTTTCCCAACCATGTAACGGTCAATTAATACTGGATGATCTGCATGAACTTTAACCGCATTTTTCATGTAGTGCAGAAGCTCTTCTTGGCGGTATAC
Source organism: Bacillus cereus group sp. BfR-BA-01380 (assembly GCF_022663535.1). Taxonomy (GTDB): domain Bacteria; phylum Bacillota; class Bacilli; order Bacillales; family Bacillaceae_G; genus Bacillus_A; species Bacillus_A cereus_BB. The sequence continues at coordinate 7,117 of NZ_JAKUFS010000016.1, forward strand.
GATTTCCATCGCACGCCCACCTAGTACATAAGATGGTCTTACTAATACTGGGTAACCAATTTCTTCAGCGATTGCTACCGCTTGTTCTACAGTCGTTGCTGTTTTACCAACTGGTTGCGGGATACCAAGCTGTGTTAAAGCTGCTTCAAATTTATCACGGTCTTCTGCACGATCTAAATCTTCTAGTGATGTACCTAAAATTTTCACGCCGCGCTCTTGTAATTTTGCCGCTAAGTTAATTGCTGTTTGGCCACCAAATTGAACGATTACGCCTTCTGGTTTTTCTAAATCGATGATGTGCATTACATCTTCAATTGTAAGTGGTTCAAAATATAATTTATCTGAAATACTAAAGTCTGTTGAAACTGTTTCTGGGTTATTATTTATAATAATTGCTTCGTAACCAGCTTCTTTAATTGCCCATACAGAATGAACTGTTGCATAGTCAAACTCGACACCTTGACCGATGCGAATTGGGCCAGAACCAAGAACGATTACACTTTTACGCTCTGTAACGATTGATTCGTTTTCATCGCCATACGTGCTGTAGTAGTAAGGCGTTGCAGATTCAAATTCCGCCGCACATGTATCTACCATTTTGAATACTGGTGTCATGCCGTTTTCTTTACGCATATCGTAAATTTCACGCTCTGTTTTACCCCAAGCAGCCGCGATGTAATGATCACTGAATCCCATTGCTTTTGCTTCTTGTAATACTTCCATATCGCCTACATGATTTTTAACGTTACGCTCCATGTTTACGATGTTTTCAACTTTTTGTAAGAAGAAGAAGTCCATTTCACACCATGCATTAATTTCTTCTTTCGTTACACCTTGACGAATCGCTTCTGCTACAACGAACAGACGCTCATCATCTGCTTTTATAATACGTTTTTTCATTGTTTCTTTATCAAGCTCTTTTAAATGATCAAGCTCTAAATGATAAATACCAAGCTCTAAAGAACGAACTGCTTTTAATAATGATTCTTCTAAATTACGACCGATAGACATGACTTCTCCAGTCGCTTTCATTTGTGTGCCAAGCTTTCTGTTTGCTGATTCAAATTTATCAAATGGCCAGCGTGGAATTTTAGAAACAACATAGTCTAATGCTGGTTCAAAGCATGCATATGTTTTTTGTGTAACCGGGTTTACAATCTCATCAAGTGTTAAACCGACTGCAATTTTCGCTGCCAATTTTGCAATTGGATATCCTGTTGCTTTTGATGCTAATGCAGATGAACGACTTACACGTGGATTTACTTCGATTACATAGTATTGGAAACTATGTGGATCTAATGCAAGCTGAACGTTACATCCACCTTCAATTCCTAATGCACGAATAATTCGTAATGAAGTATTACGTAACATTTGATATTCGCGGTCACTTAATGTTTGGCTCGGCGCAATAACGATTGAATCTCCTGTATGCACACCAACTGGGTCAATATTTTCCATGTTACATACTACAATCGCATTATCGTTTGCATCACGCATTACTTCATATTCAATCTCTTTAAAACCAGCGATACTTTTTTCTAATAAACATTGCGTTACTGGACTATGTTTTAAACCGCTTGTTACAATTTCAATTAACTCTTCTTCATCATGGCAAATACCACCGCCAGTTCCGCCTAGCGTAAATGCAGGGCGAACAATTACTGGATAGCCAATTTCTTTTATAAATTCATATGCTTCATCAAGCGTATGAATAATTTCACTTGGTGGTACTGGTTCGTTTAAATCTTGCATTAATGTACGAAATAAATCACGATCTTCCGCTTGCTCAATTGCTGATAATTTCGTTCCTAAAATTTCAACTCCGCATTCTTCAAGTACACCTGATTTCGCAAGTTCAACAGCCATGTTTAGTCCCGTTTGTCCGCCAAGTGTTGGCAAGATTGCATCTGGGCGCTCTTTACGAATAATACGGCTTACAAATTCTAGTGTTAATGGCTCAATATATACTTTATCTGCTGTTGCAGTATCCGTCATAATTGTTGCTGGGTTAGAGTTTACAAGGATTACTTTGTAACCTTCTTCTTTAAGAGATTGACAAGCTTGCGTTCCAGAGTAGTCAAACTCCGCTGCTTGCCCGATTACAATAGGTCCTGATCCGATTACTAAAATGGTGTTAATGTCTAGGCGTTTTGGCATAACTCTTCCCCTTCTTTCTTAAAGTTTTCAATCATTGTTAAGAAGTCTTCAAATAAGTTGTTTGCATCTTCTGGTCCTGCTGATGCTTCTGGATGATATTGCACTGTAAATGCTGGGAACTTCGTATGGCGAAGACCTTCTACTGTACCATCATTTAATGCAACGTGTGTAATTTCAAGATCGGTAGTTGCTACGGACTCTTCTTCTACTGCGTATCCGTGGTTTTGAGATGTAATCGCAACTTTTCCAGTCTCTAAATGTTTTACAGGATGATTTAAACCACGGTGACCAAATTTTAATTTGATTGTATTTGCACCAGATGCTAGCGCAAATAATTGGTGTCCAAGGCAAATTCCGAATAATGGTACTTTCCCAAGGATTCCTTTAATCATTTCAATTGCTTCTGGTACATCTTTTGGATCCCCAGGTCCGTTACTTAACATGATACCGTCTGGATTTAATCGTAAAATTTCTTCTGCAGTTGTGTTGTATGGTACAACGATTACGTCACAATCACGCTTATTTAGTTCACGTAAAATTCCGTGCTTCATACCAAAGTCAACAAGTACAACACGGTAGCCGCGTCCTGGGCTTGGATATGGATCTTTTGTAGACACACGTTTTACATGATCAGTAAATACTGTTACTTTTAATTGACTTACAACATGCTCTACATCTGCATCCATGTTACAAAGACGTCCGCGTAGTGTTCCATATTGACGAATTTTTCGTGTTAGTTTTCGTGTATCAATACCAGCTAAACCTGGAATATTTCTTTCTTTTAAATATTGATCTAACGTTAACTCATTACGGAAGTTAGATGGATGATCGCATATTTCATTTACGATTAATCCGTGTACAGATGGTTGAATAGATTCAAAATCGTCACGGTTAATACCATAGTTTCCAATTAATGGATACGTAAATGTTACGATTTGACCGCAGTAAGATGGATCAGATAATGTCTCTTGGTATCCTGTCATTCCTGTTGTGAATACCACTTCACCTGATTTTTCAATTTCTCCTCCGAAACCTTTTCCAATTAAAATTGTGCCATCTTCTAAGATAAGCTGTCTTTTCATACTAATGCACTCTCCTTTTGCCATGCGATCTTACCGCCAACTAATGTCATAATCGGCCATCCTTGACATTTCCATCCTGTAAATGGCGTATTTTTTCCTTTTGATAGGAATGTTGTTGGATCAATCTCTTCTTCTTGTTCTAAATCGATAATTGTAATATCAGCCGCTCTTCCTTCTTTTAGACGACCCGCTTCTAAACCAAATGTATCCGCCGGTTTAGAAGTTAAGAATTGAATCAATTGTTCTAATGTGATGATTCCTTTTTTCACAAGGTTTGTATATAGTAATGGGAATGCTGTTTCAAAACCAGTAATTCCAAACGGTGCTCTTTCAATACCTTGTGCTTTTTCTTCTGCTGCATGCGGTGCATGATCTGTTGCAATTATATCGATTGTTCCATCTAATAACCCTTCAATTAATGCTTCTTGGTCTTCTTTTCCTCGAAGCGGTGGGTTCATTTTAAAGTTTGGATCAACCGATGGGATATCATCTTCACATAATACTAAGTGATGCGGTGTTACTTCTGCTGTTACTTTAATTCCAGCACGTTTTGCATCGCGAATCACTCGTACAGATCCTTTTGTACTTACGTGACATACGTGATAGTGGCAATCCGCCGCTTCCGCAAGTAATATGTCCCGGGCAATATGTACAGATTCACATACTGATGGGATACCATTTAATCCGTGTTTCTCAGAAAACTTCCCTTCATGTACACAACCTTTATTGATTAGCGTATTTTCTTCGCAGTGTGCAACAACTGCCATATTTAATTTTGCTGCACGCTTCATAGCAGCTAGCATCATGCTTGCATCTTGTACGCCTACTCCATCATCGGTAAATGCAAAGGCACCTAACTCTTTTAATGTTTCAAAGTCTGTCATTTCAGAACCTGCTTGGCGTACTGTAATAGCGCCATATGGCAGTACATTTACGTGTGCTTTTTCTTGAATTCGTTTTTGTAAATCCTCCATATGTTCTTTACTATCTGGTACAGGACGCGTATTTGGCATTGCACAAATTGTTGTAAATCCACCTTTTGCTGCTGCAAGTGTACCTGTTTCAATTGTTTCTTTATGTTCACCACCCGGTTCACGAAGATGTACGTGTACATCAATTAACCCAGGTGCAATTAATTTTCCGTTTACATCAATTACTTCTACATTTTCAGCAGTGATGTTTTCTGCTACTTTCGCAATTTTACCGTCTTGTACGAGAAGGTCTGTTGTGACGATATTTCCCTCTTCATTTATATAGCGACCATTTTTAAACAAATAATTCATGTTTCATTCCTCCTAATACATTTGGTAATGCGCGTTTTAATACAGCCATTCTTACATAAACACCGTTTTCCATCTGTTTAAAGATACGTGAACGCTCACACTCAACAAGTTCACTCGCAATTTCTACATCACGGTTTACAGGTGCTGGGTGCATAATAATGCTTCCTTGCTTCATGCGTTTCTCACGTTCGATCGTTAAACCGTGCTCTTTATGATATTCTTTCATAATGTCTGTTTCATAATGATCATGACGTTCATGCTGCACGCGTAGTAACATCATTACATCAACTTCTGGAACTAGTTCGTCTAATGCTTTGTATGTTCCAAATGTGTTCGTTTCATCTTTCCATTCTTCAGGGCTTGCAAAATAAACGGTTGCTCCTAATTTTGTTAACGCCTCTGCATTTGAACGCGCTACTCGGCTATGACGGATGTCTCCAACAATTGCTACTTTCAACCCTTCAAATGTTGTAAACTCTTGTTTGATTGTTAAGAGATCAAGCAAGCATTGTGTTGGATGATTCCCACATCCATCACCTGCATTTAAGATTGGAATATTCACTTGCTCTCTAAGCTCATCGAAGTATCGATCTTGCTCGTGGCGGATGACAACAGCTCTTGTTCCTATCGATTCTAGTGTTTTTACCGTATCGTACAATGTTTCTCCTTTTTGTACGCTAGAAGACTCTGCTGAGAAGTTAAGAACATCAAGTCCTAAACGTCTCTCTGCTACTTCAAAGCTAAAACGTGTTCTCGTACTATTCTCAAAGAATAAGTTTGCGACAAACGTTTGCTCTGTCGCTTTTATGCCCTTTCCGCTTGCGAAATCTTCTGCATCTTTTAGAATTTCTGAAATCTCCTGCTCCGATAACTCACTCATCGTTAACAAATGGTTCATTGTCATCCCTCATCTTTCTGATTTTTATCATAGCACTTGTGAATTTATATAATAATAACTGCATAAAAACACCCTAATCGTGTGAGACTAGGGTGTAACAAACTACACACCCTTTTCCGTCTCACAGGACTGAATTAAAAGGCTGTCTTTATGAAGCAATCTGCTTTGATTGTTTTTTCTCTTTCATTTCAGGTAAAACGAGATTTAACAGTACTCCCACGATTGCTGCAAGAGCCATCCCCTCCACTTGGAAAGATTGACCAATATGAAGTACTGCACCGCCAATGCCAATTACTAATATGACAGACGCAATCATTAGATTACGTTTATCTCCGAAATCTGTTTTCTCATCTACTAACATACGTAAACCGCTTGATGCAATCACACCGAAGAGCAGGATTGATACACCGCCCATTACCGGTGTTGGAATCGAATGGATAAGCGCTGAGATTTTCCCAATAAATCCGAAGATAATTGCACATATTGCTGATCCGACGAATAGGTACACACTGTATGCTCTTGTGATCGCAAGTACCCCAATGTTTTCACCGTATGTTGTATTTGGCGGCCCCCCAATTGTTGAGGCGATAAATGTCGCAATTCCGTCACCCATAATAGAGCGGTGTAAACCTGGTTTTTGAATCAAATCTCTATTTATAACATTTCCAAGTACAATTTGATGCCCAATATGTTCTGAAATTGTTACGACCGCAACTGGTACCATTACTAGTACTATTTTCCACGAGAACTCCGGTGTATATGTGACAAATGGTACTATGAAGTCTGGTATATCGAACCATTTTGCTTCTACCACTGGTTTCAAATCGACCAAGCCTTGGAAGTAAGCAAAGATATAACCACCTATGATTCCAATTAAAACTGGTATGATGCTAAGAAAGCCTCTTCCAAAAATCGAGCAGATGATTGTAATTGCTAATGTTACGAGCGCAACTGAAAAGTGTGTAAAGCTATATTTTCCATCTGCATTATTCATTGCCATATTTACTGCTGTATGTGCAAGACCAAGTCCAATTACCATAACAACTGGTCCGACTACAATTGGCGGTAAGAGATTCATAATCCAGTTTGATCCAGACTTTTTAATTCCAAGTGCAATCAACATGTAGACAAGTCCTGCCATCATTCCACCAACCATAGCTGCTCCTGGGCCACCTGCTGCTTTTGCTGTAATAATCGGTGCAATGAATGCAAACGATGATCCAAGGTAAGCTGGTACTTGCCCTTTCGTCACAAGTAAGAATGCTAGTGTTCCTACTCCACTCGATATTAAAGCGACTGCTGGGCTTAATCCTGTTAAAAACGGCACAAGCACCGTTGCCCCGAACATGGCGAATAAATGTTGTATACTTAACAATAACCATTTTCCTGGTTTCGGTACTTCATGAATATCTAACACTGGCTTTTGTTCCATTGATATCTCCTCCTCCAATGCCTAAAAACTTGCAATAAAAAAACTCTTTGTGACTATGCACAAAGAGTCCTATACTTACGTATGTCAAATTAGACATATGAAAGTCAAGATCCTTTGGCAGCCTCACGGGACTACATTTAAAAGGGCTTTATTTTTTTTCGTATATGCTTACTCGATCTTGTTTATCTGTTTCTTGAAGGTCTACTTCAATACGTTCTTCGCTTGATGTTGGAATGTTCTTCCCAACATAATCAGCGCGAATTGGTAGTTCACGGTGACCTCTATCTACAAGAACAGCTAGCTGAATTTGTGATGGTCTACCGATGTCCATTAACGCATCCATAGCAGCTCGTACTGTTCTTCCTGTATATAATACGTCATCAACAAGAATAACTTTTTTATTTGTAATGTCAACTGGAATGTCTGAACCTTTTACAAGCGGTTCTTTGTTTTTAGATTGCAAAGTCAAGTCATCACGATATAACGTAATGTCTAATTCACCGACGGCCATTTCTTTTCCTTCAATTTGACCAATTCGTTCTGCTAAGCGCTGTGCGATGAAAATACCGCGTGTTTTAATCCCAACTAGAACACAATTTTCAACACCCTTATTACGTTCTACAATCTCATGACTAATGCGTGTTAAAGCGCGGCGAATCATTTGATCATCTAGTACCACTGCTTTTTCTTGCATGTTCTTCACCTCCAGGCTTTTTTCATGCGTGAGAGGAATGGTATAAAAAGACCCTCTCGTCGTGTGCGAGAGGGTCTTCTGAAAAAGGGTATAAACACCCTACCTATTTCAAACCGTTACCTTCTCAACCTCACGGGGTTGTATTAAAGGACTTATTCAACTGCTGTTATTATGTCAGTTTTTATAACGATTGTCAATATTATTTTCGTAAATCATTTAAAAGATCCGCAAAAATTTGTGGAACTGGTGCTTCAAACTCTAAATATTCACCTGTGCGCGGATGAATGAAACCTAAAATACCTGCATGTAGTGCTTGACCATTTATATCCAACGTTTTCTTTGGACCGTATTTTGGGTCACCTACAAGTGGATATCCAATATATTTCATATGTACACGAATTTGATGCGTGCGGCCTGTTTCTAATTGACACTCCACATGAGTGAAATTATTAAAACGTTCTAATACACGGAAATGAGTCACAGCTTGTTTCCCATTTTCCTCAACGGTCATACTTTGACGATCTTGTTTATCACGACCAATTGGCGCATCAATCGTTCCTTTATCATGCGGAATCACACCATGAACAATTGCTTGATAACGTCTTGTTACCGTTTTCGCTACAAGCTGGTTAACAAGCGCCTCATGTGCCATATCATTTTTTGCCACCATCAATAACCCAGATGTATCTTTATCAATGCGATGCACAATCCCTGGACGCATTACACCATTGATACCTGATAAGTCTGTGCAATGATACATAAGACCATTTACAAGTGTACCACTTGTGTGTCCCGGGGCTGGATGCACAACCATGCCACGTGGCTTATTTACAACCAATACGTCAGCATCCTCATAATAAATTTCTAAATTCATATCTTCAGCCTTAATATCTAGTTCTTCTGGTTCTGGAATGGTAACTGTAATTTCATCATTTGTTTTTACTTTATAATTCCCTTTAACGTCTTTTCCATTTACCGTTACAACACCATCTTTAATCCATTGCTGTACTTGTGAACGAGACCATTCATTGTTCACTCCAGCAACAAATTTATCAATCCGTTCATTTTTTTGCTCTTCTGTAACTGTTACTTGTACTACTTCGCTCATTATTTACTCCTTTGTTTTCTTTCCTTCTAATAATGTTTGAATAATAATTAATGCAACCCCAACACATAATGCCGAGTCTGCAACGTTAAATACTGGGAAGTTGTATGAAAAAATATACGTATGGATAAAATCAACAACTTCTTTTCGTACTACACGATCAATAAAATTACCAATTGCTCCGCCTAAAATAAGCCCAAGCGAAATGCCGAGAAGCTTGTCTGTCTTTGCATATTTTTTCATATAAAACAGAATAAAAATAACAAAGATAACGGTGATCACATAGAAAAACCACATTTTATCTTCTAAAATGCCCCATGCAGCTCCGCGATTGCGGTGAGACGTTATATACAGCACATTATCAATAATTGGAATGCTCTCACCTAATTCCATTTCCTTCACGATAATCCATTTTGATACTTGATCAATGGCAATCACGAATAATGCTATTAAATAATATATCATTTTCATTTCCCCCACAATGACAGTATACCTCAAAATTTTAGCATAGCTGCTATGTTTTCACAATGAAGCATCGCATGGGAGCATAAAATAAAGTGAATTAGGTAATATAATATTGTTGTCTTTAAATTGTTTTTACTTTTCCATAAAAACATTCATAAATTGTACGTGCTGTTGGCATACCCTTTAATTGTCTAAGTGTCATTCTTTGTCCGGTTTCTTCACAAATTCCATACATACCTATTTCCATTTTCCAAAGTGCTCGCTCTACATCTTTTAAATCTTCTCTTATATCATGCAATAATAATTTATGTTTCACATCTGTTTTGACTATACCTAGCAATTCCTGTCCAAATTCTACATCATACGTATACAGCTCTTCTTTTGCTAATCGCTTCTGTAATTCCCACTGCATTAATTGTAACTCTTCTTGGATTTCCATGTATGTGTCAGTCACAAGCGCGTCCCTCCCAGCTGGAATGTATCGTTAGTTTATCCGAAAAGCACACGATTACCGCACACACATTTTTCCTTCCAAGGAAGAAAAAAATCGACTGCCTTGTCTGCAGTCGATTTCCCTCATCTCATTATTTTACATAATGTTCTGTTACAACTTCTCCGCAACGTTTACATAATGTTGGATGATCTGCATTACTTCCTACTGATTCAGACACAACCCAACAACGTTCACACGTTTCACCAGTTGCTTGCGCTACAACGACAGCTGTATGTTCATATTTCGGCGCATCAGCTGGCGCTTCTTCCATTGTTCCACCAAGATGGTACTCAGAAACGATAAATAATTGTTTCACATCTTCTGTAATAGATTGTAATAATTCTTTCATTTCTGCTGTTGGATAAAGTGTGATGCTTGCATTTAATGATTTACCAATCACTTTTGCATTACGTGCATCCTCTAATGCTTTTAATACATCATCGCGAAGTGTCATAAATGCATCCCATTTTACTTTTAACTCTTCAGCATCTTCTACTTCTACAGCTTCTGGCATATCAGTTAACTGGACACTTTCTTCTACAGCGCCAGGAACATACGGCCATACTTCATCTGCTGTATGCGGTAAAATTGGTGTTACAAGTTTTGTTAATGCAACAAGTACATCATATAGTACCGTTTGAATTGCACGACGGTCATGATTATTTTCTGCTTCGATATATAAAATATCTTTTGCAAAATCTAAATAGAATGAACTTAAATCAATTGTACAGAAGTTATGAATCGCATGATATACAGCAGCAAATTCATACGTTTCATAAGCATCTTTTACTTTTGTAATTAAGTCATTTAATTTCACTAACATGTAGCGGTCAACTTCACGAAGTTCTGCAGCAGATACCACATCTTTACTTGGATCAAAATCAGCTAAGTTTCCTAATAAGAAACGGAATGTATTACGAATTTTACGATATACTTCTGCTACTTGTTTTAAGATATCATCAGAAATACGTACATCAGATTGATAATCAACTGAAGATACCCATAAACGTAAAATATCGCCGCCTAATTGGTCCATAATCTTCTTCGGTACAACAATGTTTCCAATAGACTTACTCATTTTACGACCTTCACCATCTAGTACGAAGCCGTGACTTAGAACACCTTTATACGGCGCTTTACCTGTTACCGCAACTGCTGTTGATAATGAAGAGTTAAACCAACCACGATATTGGTCAGATCCTTCTAAATATAAATCAGCTGGGCGTTGCAAATCATCACGCTCTTCTAATACAGCCTGATGAGAAGAACCAGAATCAAACCATACATCCATAATGTCTGTTTCTTTTCGGAATTCACCATTTGGGCTAGATGGATGTGTAAATCCTTCTGGTAATAAGTCTTTCGCTTCACGTTCAAACCATACGTTCGAACCATGTTCACGGAATAGCGCTGCTACATGGTTAATTGTTTCGTCTGTAATAATCGGGTCACCATTTTCTGCATAGAATACAGGAATCGGAACACCCCATGCACGTTGACGAGAAATACACCAGTCACCGCGGTCACGGACCATGTTATGAAGACGTGTTTCCCCCCAAGCCGGTACCCATTTTGTTTCCTCCACAGCTTGTAATAATTCTTTGCGGAACGCTTCAATAGACGCAAACCACTGTGCTGTTGCACGGAAAATAATTGGTTGTTTCGTTCTCCAGTCATGTGGATAAGAATGCGTAATAAATGTTAATTTTAATAACGCACCAACCTCTTCTAATTTTTCTGTAATTGGTTTATTTGCTTTATCGTAGAATAATCCCTCAAATCCAGGAGCCTCGCTTGTTAATACACCTTTATCATCAACTGGACAAAGAACTTCTAAACCATATTGCTTTCCAACAAGGAAGTCATCTTCCCCGTGTCCAGGTGCTGTATGTACACACCCTGTACCAGCATCTGTTGTAACATGCTCACCAAGCATAACAAGAGAATCACGGTCATAGAATGGGTGTTTCGCCGTTGTATACTCAAGTTCGCTACCTTTTACTGTTTTCACAACTTCAGCATTTTCCCACTCTAATGTTTTAGCAACTGTTTCAAATAACTCAGACGCAATGATATACTTCGCATCTGCTACTTTCACAATGCTATATTCAAGTTCTGGATGAACAGAAATACCTAAGTTAGCTGGCAACGTCCAAGGTGTCGTTGTCCAAATAATGAATGTTTCGTCGCCTTCTAAAACATTCTTTCCATCTTTTACAGGGAATGCTACATAAATAGATGCAGATTTTTTATCTTTATATTCAATTTCCGCTTCTGCTAATGCAGATTCACTCGTTGGAGACCAGTACACCGGTTTTTGTCCTTTATAGATATAACCCTTTTTCGCCATTTCACCAAATACTTTAATTTGCTGTGCTTCATATGCTGGCTTTAATGTAATGTATGGATTATCCCAATCACCGCGCACACCTAAACGTTTAAATTGCTCGCGCTGACGATTTACTTGCTCGTATGCATATTCTTCACAAAGTTTACGGAATTCAGCAACTGTCATTTCTTTACGCTTAACACCTTTATTTGTTAAAGCTTGTTCAATTGGTAATCCGTGTGTATCCCAACCTGGTACATATGGTGCACAGTATCCCGTCATCGATTTGTAACGAACAATAAAGTCTTTTAATACTTTATTTAACGCATGTCCCATATGAATATCACCGTTTGCATATGGCGGTCCATCATGTAGTACAAATAGCGGACGTTCTTGTGTACGTTCTTGTACTTTTTCATACATATTCATTTTAGCCCATTTTTCTTGCATTACAGGCTCACGCTTTGGTAAATTTCCACGCATTGGAAATTCTGTTTTTGGCATTAATAATGTATCTTTATACTCCATGCTTAATTCCTCCTTGAATATATAAAAGAAAGGTATTTTTTCTAAATAAATGGAATAAAAAAGAGACCTTCTCATCCCCAAAAAGGGACGAGAAGATCTCCCGCGGTACCACCCTAGTAGACTACTCTATATGTAGCAATCCTCTTTATATTCTTAACGCGAATACACGCCTCTGCTTACTTTGTTGTTCAGCGAGGAACTCCAGGGTGATATTCCCATTCTCTCCTTATCCTGAGCTTCCACCGTCCTCAGTTCGCTATATAAGGTATGAAAAAAGTACTTATCCCTATCTTCGTTTTTCTAAAAAATTATGTTGTATAGAATTATATGTAATAATGAGAAAAACGTCAAGCTTACACTGTTTCTTCTTTCTTAAGAAGCTCATCTACTTCTTCTTCTAACTCAATTAGCTTGTCCCAATCATCATTGTTTAACATTTCAAGCTGTGCTTCTATTAGCATGCGGAAACGTGTACGAAACACCTTCGCTTGCTTTTTCAATTCTTCAATGTCAAATGCAACTTTTCTTGATTTTACTAACGCTTCGTTAACAATACGGTCCGCATTTTTTTCTGCTTCACGCACAATTAACTTTGCTTCTTTTTGTGCATTACGCTTTACTTCTTCAGCTGCTTCTTGTGCTACAACGATAGATTTATTTAATGTATCTTCAATATTGGAGAAATGTTCTAATTTCCCTTCTAGTTGTGCAACTTTTTCTTCTAATGCTTTTTTCTCACGAATTACTAATTCATAATCTTTAATGATTTGATCAAGAAATTCATTTACTTGATCCTCATCATAGCCACGAAAACCACGACTAAATTCTTTATTATGAATATCTAACGGTGTTAACGGCACAAACGCCACCTCCAAGTAGGTTATCTAAATTTTCCTTTTTAATTATATCTTTTCTTCGACAAAATAGGAGATTTTCCTTCTAAAAAAAGAAATCATTTTAAAATCCCATACAAAATTCTCCATTTATCGCGCTTTGTTTTTCCCTCAACAATGAGTAATTTACTTCTACCATAACCTCTTACAGAAAATACATCTCCCGGAAAGCATTCATAAGCAGATTGCTCAACTACTTTCCAATTTACTTTTACAAGACCATTTTTTATGAACGGCTGAACCTTTTGCCGAGATAGATGAAACATTTCTGCTAGCAATACATCTAACCGAAGCGATGATACTGTTCCTGACTTTTCATTCCACTGATCTTCTATATGTAATGTATGATCAGTTGACACAGGTGATAAAGATACTTTTGTTTTTCCAATTGATTGTAAATTCATTTCTATATATGATACAACTTCTTTTGCAACTACAATTTGGGCACGATCGTTCTGGAGCCAAATATCTCCGCATTTCTCTCGCTTTAAGCCAAGAGACATAAATGCTCCTAATATTTGGCGATGCTCCAGCGTATAAAATTTAGAAGGATAGTCAATTTCTAATATTTCTATTTGAAACTCTTCTGCATTCGGCATAAGGTAATCGGGATAAATTAACGCCCGTTTTCTTTCTGCACTCGGAGCAGCCCCGTATAACTGAAAGGCAGCATCTCCTTGATGTCCAACAATCATAGAAACAATCTGTTGTTCTCGCGGGTCAAGAAAATCAGTAAGTTTCACTTGATGGTACTCTGCTGCTGCATGCTTCCATTCTAATACTTTATCAACGAAAACCGTTTCTTCAGGTCTAAAATGTTCATAGATGCTCATTTATATTTTCTTACCCCATAAAAAATTCGAATATGCGTACTAATCCTGACCCTGCTAAACGTAATACAAGGATCGCCACGATTGGAGAAATATCAATTACACCAAGTGGTGGAATAAATCTCCGGAACGGTTCTAAATACGGCTCACAAATACGGGCAAGAAAATCACCAAATGTCGACTCTCTTGCTCCCGGAACCCAAGTTAAAAGGATATAAATAATAAGCGCATATGAATAAAACTCCAATAGATAGAACAAAATTTGTAAAAGCATCGTCATAGCGCACTACCACCTTTTTATATTTGTCTCTTCTTCTTCACCGAACAATTCAGAAATTGCTCCAACAATATCTACATTATCCGGCGTACATATAAATGTTTTTGGACTTAACTTTTGAATATCCCCGCCTATTGCATATACAGTTCCACTTAAAAAGTCAACGATACGCAGTGCTTGATCTGTAGACATACGTTGTAAATTAATTACAACTGCACGACGACCTTTCAAATGATCAGCAATCCCCTGTGCTTCTGAGTACGTACGGGGCTCTAATAAAACAACTTTCGAGGGTTGTTTCGCTGTTTCAATGCTTACTACGTTTTGTTTCGTTTGTATCTTTGCAAGAGGAATATCCTGCTCTGGGTCCTGCTGTTTTTTCATTTCATTTTGCTCCTTTTCGTAAGCATAATGTGCTTCTCGTTCTTCAGGTGTGTCAAAAAAGAAATACTTTACTTTTGACCAACTCATAATCAAATTCTCCTTCCTTCTATTCTTTTCCCACTAATATCGTTCCCAAACGAATAAATGTAGCGCCCTCTTCAATTGCAATTGTATAATCATTTGACATTCCCATTGATAACTCCGTACACGGAGCATGCGATAGGTTTAAATCTTGTACTTGCTTTTGCAGTTTACGCAACATTTGAAAACAACTACGAATTTGCATTTCATCGTCTGTGTAAGGTGCCATTGTCATCAGTCCGACAACTTCAATTTTATCAAATTGTTGTAAGTTGTAAATAAAATCAATTGTCTCCTCTATGTCTAGCCCTTGTTTAGATTCTTCTGCTGAGGTTTTTACCTGAACAAAGCAGCGAATAGGTTTCACTCTTCGTTTTTGAATTTCTTTTGCAAGTGAAAGACGGTCAAGTGAATGCAAATAATCAATCTCATTTACAATCTCTTTTACTTTTCTAGATTGCAATGAACCGATAAAATGCCACGTCGCTTTGTTTTCAAAATACTCATACTTTTGTAACAAACCTTCATTACGATTTTCTCCAAGATGCACAATCCCAGCTTGTAGCACTTCATTTGTTTTTTCAATTCCTACTGTTTTTGTAACAGCAACAAGTGTAATTTCGTCTAAAGATCTATCTACTCGCCTACATGCTCTTTCAACTTCTTGCCTAACATATGTTAAATTCCCTTGTACTGTCACTGCTTCCCATCCTCCTTAAAACCAATAAAACTAAGCATTCTTCCCGTCTTTCCATGGTCGCGGCGATGTGAGAAAAATAATTGCGCTTCACAGCTTGTACAAAGAGATGACATGACAATTTTCTCTTCTTTAATCCCAGCTTGTAAACATAACAAACGATTTATTTCTTTTAAATCTATTGCATATTGTCCATCAGAAATCAAGTCAAATGGAACGGAACCATGAAGCACTTGTTTAGCGGCAGATAATACACGCTCATCCACAACATAACAACACGCGCCAATAGACGGACCGATAGCAACATGTATATCATCGAGTGGTATCCCTTCATCTTTCCACTTACCGATCATTTCACTCGCAATTCCTTTTACGGTTCCTTTCCAACCAGCATGTGCAAGTCCAATCATTCCATAAGATGGTGCATAAAAATAGAGCGGCACACAATCCGCATAACAAGATGTTAATAACACATCTGTATCTTTCGTATATATGCCATCAGTATTCGGAATACCGTCTTCATAGGAAAAGACACCTTTTCCTTTCTCTTGTTTGCCCACTTTTGCAACATGATGATCATGAACCTGTTCCGAAAAAACCCAAGTTTCTAATGATACGTGTAATTTTTCTGCTAAAAGACGCCGATTTTCATGAACATCTTCCACTTTATCTTGGACGTGTAGTCCTAGATTCATTGTATGAAACGGTCCAGTACTCACTCCACCTTCTTTTGTGGTAAATCCAGCTATAATAGGTCCAAGTTCTTCCCACATATGTAAATGTAATATACCGTTCTTATATGTAAATGGTTCTCTCATAAAAAGGCTCCTTATTAATAAAATAACATAAAAAGTATGGTACTTCCTGTCTATTTTACCATACTTTTATTTTTCCATAATGACAACATTAAAAAAAAGAGAAATTTGTAATATTCTTCAAAAAGTTGTCGGTGTTTGTATTGTTTCTGTAACATTAGGAAGATGATCTGCTCGAACTAAAATAACATCCTCCCCTATTTTCACAATTTGTTTCCAGGGGATTACAGATTCTTCTTCTTTTCCAAATAACCCTAGCATTTTCCCTTGTTTTGTAATAATAACTGCCTGAATTTTTCCTGTCCTCATATCAATGTCAATATCTCCAATATTTCCAAGTTTCTTTCCATCCGACACATTGACAACATCTTTCATTTGAAATTCTGAAATACGTATCATTACAATCCTCTCCTTTGTCTCATACTTAACTGGCAATCACAATTTCACCTCAATTAAAAAATAAAGTAAGACTTCCATCAATAAATTTTTACTTCCTTTCCACCTATTTTCTTCGCTTTTCTTTGCATCTTGAGGTGGAGTCCGTTAATGTGGGATAAAGCGTATCCTTCATTAAGTTCTTTCACGTTCAAAATCTTTTCTTTATAGCCATTATATGAATCCGCCATCTTTCCTATGAACAGAATATCCCCTCAAAACTATAAAAGGTCTCATCATAAATGATGAGACCTTAGCCTTGAATTGTTTTATTCATTTGTTTAATTGCTGATTTTTCAAGACGTGACACTTGCGCTTGAGAAATCCCAATTTCCTCAGCCACTTCCATTTGTGTTTTCCCTTGAAAGAAGCGCTTGCGAATAATCATCTTTTCTCGTTCATTTAGTCGCTTCATTCCTTCTTTTAATGCTAGCTCTTCGACCCATTGCTCGTCCCTTTGTTTATCATCACTTAACTGATCCATAACAAAAATTGGATCCCCGCCATCATTGTATATTGGTTCAAATAATGAAACTGGATCTTGAATTGCATCAAGCGCAAACACAATTTCTTCGTGCGTCACATCAAGTACTTTTGCTATATCCATCGCTGTTGGCTCCTTCGAATTTTCAGCAATGAGTTTTTCACGTACTTGTAATGCTTTATACGCAATATCACGCAAGGAACGCGATACTCGTATGGGATTATTATCACGTAAATATCTTCGAATCTCTCCGATAATCATCGGTACAGCATACGTTGAAAATTTAACATTTTGGCTTAAATCAAAATTATCAATGGATTTCATAAGTCCAATGCAGCCAACTTGAAATAAATCATCAACAAACTCCCCTCTGTTGTTAAATCTTTGGATGACGCTCAGTACAAGACGTAAGTTTCCGTTTACTAGTTTCTCCCTTGCGCTTATATCGCCGCTTTGCATTTCTCGAAATAGCCGTCGCATTTCTTCGTTTTTTAGTACTGGAAGTTTAGATGTATCAACACCGCAAATTTCTACTTTGTTTCTCGTCAAAGTGTTCCCTCCTATCGGGAGTTGCTGTACAGTGTAAAGTATCTCCTTTGGAGGGAATTTTATGCATATATTCATTTGTCTCATATCAAATGAAACTTACATCCTTTATAACAAGACAATCCGCAGCTTAGCCACATCTCATACCATTTTATTAAATTCTTTACGAAGTCTTTTAATAATTCGTTTTTCTAAGCGTGAAATATAAGACTGGGAAATCCCAAGCATATCAGCAACGTCCTTTTGGGTTTTTTCTTCTCCACCATCTAATCCAAAACGAAGTTCCATAATTTGCTTCTCTCGATCATTTAATTGATGCAATGCCTTCATAAGTAAATGGCGGTCAACAGTTGCTTCCAAATCCTTTGTAATAATGTCCTCATCTGTTCCTAAAACATCTGATAGCAATAGTTCATTTCCATCCCAATCAATATTAAGGGGCTCATCAAATGACACTTCTGAACGATTTTTATTATTTCTCCGCAAATGCATCAATATTTCATTCTCAATACACCTTGAGGCATACGTTGCAAGTTTAATTTTTTTTTCTGGATTAAATGTATTAACCGCTTTAATTAAACCAATGGTTCCAATACTAATAAGATCCTCAATATTAATCCCTGTATTTTCAAACTTCCTGGCAATATATACAACAAGACGCAAATTACGCTCTATTAAAAGTGACCTTGCTGTTTCATCTCCTTTTGGTAGTTTTTGCAACAAAATTTCTTCTTCTTCTTTTGTTAATGGCGGTGGCAACGCTTCACTTCCACCAATATAGTAAATTTCATCGGTCTTAATTCCAAGTTTTAGTAATAACTTATACCAAAGATAAGTTAACCGAAATTTCAATTTCAATTCAATCCCTCCGTTTATTAAGCAATTGTTATTTTTTGTGACACTAACATTTTCGGATGTAAAATACACTGATACTCACCATTCGCTGATAACTGCTGTGCATTCAAACCAATTAATACTTTATTTACAGTAACCTTCGCAGATTCATGATAAATTTGTACAAAGTCAGGTTTAAACGCCCATAAAAATTGTTGATTAATTCCTACAGCTCGGTAAGGAATTAAGCGCAAACGTGTTGCCCACTGTGATTCTTCATCTGGTATATAAGGAATTGCTGTTTTCATTTGAACTTGTTCTATTAGCCACTTCGGTAGCACATGTTCCAAAGAAGAAACATGTATAATCATAACTGGTGTTTTTGTAAGCGGGTCATACAATTGATTTCCACTATCAATCAATCCATCTAGTTGAATATCATTTATATCAATTTTGATATCTACTTTCACAATTTGCTCATAATGAATTTTTGTTACTTCTACATCTGCAATTCTTTTTTTAGAAAAGTAGTAGATAATAGGAAACCCGATTATTACAAACAACCAACTTACAGGATCACCATATGAAATAGATTTTGTCGAAATGAGTCCATTCATCATGTCATTCGTTTGAAGAAAAAAGTGTGTGCCAACAAGGCCTCCTCCTACCATAAACGTCACAAAATAAAACATTAAAACATTCTGTAGAAATGTCCGAAAACGAATAAAGCCAAATGCCGTATAAACAATAAGAAATGAAT
This sequence comes from Bacillus cereus group sp. BfR-BA-01380, assembly GCF_022663535.1. Lineage (GTDB taxonomy): Bacteria > Bacillota > Bacilli > Bacillales > Bacillaceae_G > Bacillus_A > Bacillus_A cereus_BB. The sequence goes on from NZ_JAKUFS010000016.1 coordinate 26,619, forward strand.
ATATTAATTTCATTACAGGATGTGTCATCAACGATGCTAACGGCGTGAATGCAAAAATAACAATTGTTGAACCGATACATGCGCCAAGTACAAGTCTCCATCTTTTCACTTTCCGTTTTAAAACAATTGCTGTTAATAAAAGTAAAAGAAAATCAATGCAGACATTTAATAACCATATAATGTCGGCGTAAACGACCAAGCGGTTCACCTCTTTTTTATAAAGTTGAGACTAGTATAATGCATATCCAATGGAAAAGTGTGTCAATTGACGGAAGGGATTTTTTGTTATTTTGAAACTTTGAGGAATAATTTGTCGTGTAGAAAAAGAAGACTGAAAAAGCGCGTTCTTTGAGTAAGTAACGGGATTTGCCTCAATATAAAAGTAATTCTTCCGTCAGTGAGGGTTTTACTATCCGTGAATAGCGGGAGAATAAAAAAGACAACCATCTATGCATAGAGGGTTGTCTTTTTTATGTTTCCATAAAGTACGAAAATTCATCTCGCTACTTATGGACAGTAAGAACTTGCTTGGTTTAACTAATAAGCAGTGGGAGTCCCCACTACTTAAAGTTTCACTTTATAAACGCTCCCTTAGCGTCTGCGACGATTACGTAAAAATGCTGGAATATCGATATCATCTACATCTGTATGACGATCATTTCCAATCGGCTCTTCACGTTTTACTTCACGCTTTATTTCACGTTGTTTAACTGGTTGTACTGGCTGCTGCACACTTTTAGTAGCAGTTACTGTAGAACGAGTAATTGGCTTAGGTGGTTGCATTGAGATGCTATCATCAAAACCTGTTGCAATCACTGTTACAACAATTTCATCTTTTAAATTTTCATTAATTACTGAACCGAAAATCATATTTACTTCTGGATCCGAAGCTGAAGCTACAATATCTGCTGCTTCTTGTACTTCATATAAACTTAAGTTCGTGCCACCTGTAATGTTCATAATAACACCTTGTGCACCATCAATGGATGTTTCTAGCAATGGACTAGAAATCGCACGTTTTGCTGCTTCTGTCGCACGGTTTTCACCAGTTCCAATACCAATGCCCATTAAAGCAGAACCTTTGTTAGACATAATTGTTTTTACGTCTGCAAAGTCTAAGTTAATAAGACCCGGCGTTGCAATTAAATCAGAAATACCTTGAACACCTTGACGTAATACATTATCTGCTTCGCGGAATGCTTCAAGCATCGGTGTATTTTTATCTACAATTTCTAGAATACGATCATTCGGGATCACAATGATTGTATCTACATTTTCTTTAAACGCAGCAATTCCAGATGTAGCTTGCGTTGCACGCTTACGACCTTCAAATGTAAATGGACGCGTTACAACCCCAACTGTTAATGCCCCTAACTCTTTTGCAATTTGTGCAATAACTGGAGCTGCTCCGGTCCCAGTTCCACCGCCCATACCAGCTGTGACAAAGACCATATCCGCGCCGCGAAGTGCTTCTTGAATTTGTTCTTTACTTTCTTCAGCAGCTTTTTTTCCTACTTCTGGATTTGCTCCAGCACCAAGTCCGCGCGTTAATTTACCACCGATTTGCATTCTTGTTTCAGCTTTTGATAAATTTAGTGCTTGTGCATCTGTGTTTACAGCGATAAAATCTACGCCCTGTACGCCATTTTCAATCATACGATTGACAGCATTGTTTCCGCCGCCGCCAACACCAATAACTTTTATATTTGCTAATTGATCTTGTGTAGTATCAAACTCTAACATGTCGAAATCCCCCTAGAACCTCATTTTTCGCGTTCAAATCTAATCCCATAAATATCGGAATACACGCTTCACTTTTGACATCATTCGTTCATTATTATCATTATTATCATTGTTATTACGAGGCTTTTGCTTTACCGGTTGTTGCACTGCAGTAGGTGTTGGTTGTACTTCATAGTTTTCCTGCTTTTCCTGCACACTCTTTCCTCGCAACTTAGCTTTTTGGTATGCATTTTTAATAAGTCCAACACCAATTGTATATTGCGGTTCACGTACACCAATATAATCTGGCGTTGCAATACGAACATTTTGATGTAGAATGTCATTTGCAAGATCAAGAATACCAGACATAGAAACAACACCACCAGTAAGTACATAACCAGCTGGTAACTGTTTCACGCCAAGTTTTTGCACTTCATCTTGTACAAGCATAAGAATTTCCTCTACACGAGCTTCAATGATATCAGCTAACTCTAATTGAGAATATTGCTCTGTTTGATCACTGCCCATCATTGAAACAGTAAACACTTCTTCCTCAGATGCTGTATCGTAAAAAGCATGTCCATATTTTAGTTTAATTTGGTCAGCATTTTCAGTTGATGTTTTCAATCCAATGGCGATATCTTTCGTAATATGATCTCCGCCAATCGGTAATATACTTGTTGTTTGTAATTCTCCATCTTGGAAAATGGAGAATGTCGTCGAACCTCCACCGATGTCAACAAGAGCAACTCCTCGATTTTTTTCATCATTCGATAAAGCAACTGCTGATGCTGCTAATGGCTGAAGGCAAATATCAATTATTTCAAGACCCGCTTTTTCTACACATCGAAGTAAATTATGTAACAATGTTCTCGAGCCTGTAACTAATGTACCTTCCATTTCTAAACGTACGCCAATCATTCCACGCGGATCATTAATTTCATCGAGACCGTCTACGATAAACTGTCGAGGTACCACATCAATAAACTCACGCTCTGGAGCAATTGACACAACTTGTGCTGCATCAAGTACCCGAAGCACATCTTCGTTTCCAATTTCGCGGTCTTCATTTGAAACAGCGACTACTCCATGACAAGGAAGAAGCTGTACTTGATTTGCATTTACACCTACAACAACGCGTTCAATGTGTATTCCTACCATGCGTTCAGCTTGTTCAATCGCCTTTTTAATCGATTGTACAGTCTCATCTATGTCAACAATGGAGCCCTTTTTCAAACCATTTGACTTTACATTTCCAACACCAATAATGTTTAAAGCGTCATTGACCATCTCGCCAATGATGACTTTAACATTGGATGTACCGATGTCAAGACTAACATATATTTCATTGCTGTTCATTCTTTGGCACCTCCTTCTTTATTTATACCATAGAATTCAATATATGGAACAACAATCGTTGTTTTACTATGTTATAAGAAAAATATTCAACGTATTTATGCGTTTCCCTTTTTTAACAGTATATTTTTCTTATTTTCGTTTGGCATTTATTCACTTTTATAACAGCCATATATAAATCACTGTTATATTTTGAAACAATCTTATCTAACTACAAAGATTACCGCCAATTATAAGTCTACACTAAGATGTACTTCTAGAAAAGTGAAACTTACACCTAAGATTATATTAAAAAAGAAAATAAGGGGGTGAATATGACATAATTAAATCATTTTCAATGAATACGTTTCTATTTTCCTTAACAAAACATAATTTACAGCCAAAATATCCACTTTACCACGCCTTAATCCATTAATTAATATATTCGGTATAAGCACCAACCTCTAAATGGATAATTGCTTTTTTATCTGGCAATAAGTTCTTAACAATAAGAGGATAAGCTTCCATTCGTTTTGCAAAATCTTGAATAACTGTACTTACTTCGTATCCCTCATTCATATACAGTGTAAGATGATCTGCATACAAGTCTGTTGGCTTGTAATGAATTTCAGAAATAGACCGAAGAACAGCTGGTGTTAACTTTTCTAGTTCAGCAATCAATTCTTTCATTTTCTTTTCTTCAAAAGGAGCAAAAATCGGCGCAGCAACTGGTAATTTCCCATTTGGAAGAGCATCTAATGATTTTCCATTTTGTAAAAGAGGATATAATTTTCCGTCTTTATTAATGTAGCCAATTGTTACATATTCCTCAACATCGATAACTATTTTATTTGGAAATTGTTTCTTCACATGGACATTTTTAATTTCTTTTTGCTTCTTTAGATTCGCTTCCGCTCGATGTCCTATTACACTAAAATAGCTTGTTTTATATGTAATCCCTGATTGCTCCATTATTTGTTCATCCGTCATATAATGATTACCGTGAACCGTAATCTCCTTTATGTTGCTAAGCGGAGATCGAAAATAAATTAAAAAAAGCACCAATAAAAATAAAATCGATACATATAAAATTAATCGTTTATTTACTTGTTTTTTCTTCTTTTGATTTTTTAATTTTGGTACACGATCTTGTAGCTTAATAACTTTACTATTCTTCATGTACGCTCCCCCTATGTAACATAAAGAACGGCATGTTATGCATGCCGTTCTTCTTCTCATTATATCATAAATGATACAATGCGGGACAGACAACTATTATCTTCCAATTATTTCTACTTCAGTATGCATATCTACCCCAAACTGTTCTTTTATTGTCTTCTTTACAGAAGCGATTAAATCCAGAACATCTTGTGCTGATGCTGTCCCCGTATTTACAATAAAATTCCCATGCATTTCCGAAATTTTCGCACCACCAATTTGATAACCGCGTAGCCCAGCCTTTTCCACTAGATTACCAGCATAGTTTGGTAGCGGGTTTCTAAAAATGCTTCCTGCACATGGATGATTCCAAGGTTGTGTATCACGACGATAATCTTTATTTTTTTGCATGATCCCAATAATTTCGTCACGATTCCCTTCCTTTAATTGCAATTCTGCTTCTAGTACAATACCAGGTCGCTTCTTTTGTAACACAGATGTACGATAAGAAAATTCTAGCTCTTCTTTCGTTACCCATTCAATCTTTCCATCTTCAAACATCACACGAGCGCTCTTCAAAATTTCAGACATATCCGATTTATGAGCACCTGCATTCATATAAACAGCTCCGCCTACACTTCCTGGGATTCCACTAGCAAACTCTAATCCTGCGAGTCCTTGACGGCTTAGTAAAGTTGAAAGCTTAATAAGAGGATATCCTCCGCCTACACGGACATTTGTTCCAGTTACCTCCAAATGATCCAAACCCTCTCCTAGTCGAATGACAACACCTTCAATTCCTTTATCTGATACAAGCAGATTAGAACCACGACCAATTGCAGTCCATTTTGTTCCATGCTTTTTCACAAGTTCTAGCGATTTTTCTACACCTTCCACGCTCTCTGGAATTACTAAAATATCTGCTGGACCACCTATTTTCATCGTTGTATAGCGAGCTAATGGTTCATTTTCTAGTACTTTTCCTACTTGTGCTCCCATAAGTTCTTTTGCTAATTGTTTCATGATGATCTCCCCCATATTAAATCTCCGTACTACAGTAGTATGCAGGGCATTCACCTAACGTTATTTTCTACAAGTTTTTTCATCACTTCAAATAACTTGTTTGCTGCATCTGGAATCCCTAACTGCTGTGCAGCTAGTTTCATGCTTTGTAATTTTTGTGTATCCAATAAAATTTCATCGATATCACCAAGAAGCGTGTCACCTGTTAAATCTTTTTCAAGAAGCATTTTCGCTGCTCCTTTCTCAACGACAGAAAGAGCATTTTTCTCTTGATGATTGTTTGTTACATATGGACTCGGAATTAAGATACTTGGTTTTCCTAAAGCTGTTAACTCAGCTAACGTTGTGGCACCTGCACGCGAAACAACAAGATCCACCCCAGTAAGTACTTCTGGCATATTATCAATGAACGGCTTAATGATAACATTGTGTGGATTCCCTTTTTGTTTCACCAATTCCATTACTTTATCATAATGCACTTCACCTGTAACGTACAATACTTCATAACCTTTATTACCAAATTGTTCAATTGCTTCTAAAAACGCATCATTAATTGGTCTAGCGCCTCGGCTTCCTCCAAAAATTAACACTGATTTTTTTGAAAGAGATAAACCGACAGAACGCTTGCCTTTCATACCGTTTTGATTCATCACTTCTGAAGCACGAGGATTCCCTGTCATCATAACTTTATGTTCCGGGAAATGTTGTACTGCCGCTTCAAAACAAACCGCTACTTTATTTACGTAGCGACTCAAAAATTTATTTGTTACACCAGGTACACTATTTTGTTCATGTACAACTGTTGGAATACCCAGTTTAGCTGCTGCGTATACAACTGGACCACATACATAACCACCTGTTCCAATGACAACATCTGGATTAAAACGACGTATGTATCGTTTACTATCTTGTACACCTTTTACAAAACGCATCACCGTTTTCACATTATCAATTGATAATTTACGCTTAAACCCACTAATAACAATGGATTGAAATGGTATGCCAGCTTTGCGAACAATTTTACTCTCCAAACCATTTTCTGTACCAATATATAAAAATCTTGCTTCAGGATAAATTTTTTTAATTTCTCGAATTAACGCAAGAGCTGGATAAATGTGCCCACCCGTTCCACCACCACTGACTAATACTCGCACTGCCTATTCCTCCGCTTCTTTTTTCTATTATCCCGCTACCGCAGGGCAATAAAAGTCCGACTTGTTTAACTAACCTTACTAATAGTAAATTTCACTGTATGCTATTCATATGTCAATCGCTTAGTTTCCATTTTCACATACGAAAAACCCTGTTATAAAAAACAGGGTTTAGTAGCGAGAATGACGACTTATATTTAGTAACACTCCAACCGCCATTAACATAAGGGTCAAGCTGGACCCACCATAACTTAAAAATGGTAAGGTAATTCCTGTAACTGGCATTAATCCAGTTACAACGCCGATGTTAATCATCACTTGAATCGCAATCATCGCCACAATCCCGACTGCTAAAAAAGTACCGTATAAGTCTGGCGCTCCTAACGCTACACGAATCCCGCGCCATAACAACAGACTAAATAATAATAACACAAACGAACCACCAATAAAACCTAATTCTTCAGAGAGAATCGCAAAAATAAAATCTGTTTGCGGCTCAGGTAAGTAAAGAAATTTTTGTCTACTTTGTCCTAGGCCAAGACCAAATAATCCCCCCGGTCCGATTGCAAGTAACGACTGAATAATTTGAAATCCACTTCCAAGAGGATCCGACCATGGATCTAAATAAGATGTAATACGTTTTATTCGATATGGTGCTGATGCAATAAGCCCAACAAATCCTGCAACTCCTATTAATCCTAACATGGAAAAATGAAAAATACGTGCTCCCGAAACAAAAATCATAACAATACAAGTCCCCACCATTACAGTTCCCGTTCCCAAATCTGGCTGCAACATAATCATGCCAAATGCAACAAACACAAAACTAAGCGAAGGAAGTAATCCTCGTTTAAAAGACGTAATCATTTTTTGTTTTTCCGATAAAAATTTCGCTAAAAAAATAAGCATTGCAAACTTCATAAACTCCGAAGGCTGGATAGAAAATGCTCCTACTCCAATCCAACTTCGAGCCCCGCCGCGCACCAGTCCAATACCCGGAATTAAAACTAAAATAAGGAGCACAAAACAGATGAGTAAAATCACTTTGGAATATGTACGCCACACCCAATAATCAATCTTCATAATAAAAAACATAGCAACGACACCAAGCCCAGCAAATAACAATTGACGTTTTGCAAAAAAGAATGAATCTCCCATTTTATACGAAGCCCATACAGCACTAGCGCTGTATACCATCACCATTCCCACTGTCAAAAGTAGCAAGGTTACAATAATAAGAATAAAGTCAGGTGTCTTCTTTGCCCCCAATGAGTATCACCTCTTTGAATACAGCTTTTCGTTAACCATACTTTTTTACAACTGAAGTCTCATTTATTTAAGCAAGCAGTCTCATTCCACCTCAAAATTGCGCAAAATTAAAGAAGATATGTGTGAAAAACTGCCTCCATCAGTGGATGGTGAATCCCCTCACTAATAGAAATTTCGCATTATTCTACCTATAAAAGAATCATCAGTAGGAATAATCCACTGATGATTCTTTCACTTTATACTAGCTTATGCACAGCTTGTATAAACATGTCTCCTCTTTCTTCAAATGTTTTAAATTGATCCCAGCTTGCACATGCAGGAGATAAGAGAATTACATCTCCTTCTTCAGACAGAGCAAACGCTTTTTGTACCGCTTGTTCTACATTATCGACACATGTAATAACTTTCACTCCAGCCTTTTCTGCAGCTTTGACAAGCTTCGGTGCAGTTTGTCCAAACGTAAATAACGCCTTCACATGCTCAAAGTATGGAATTAAATCGTCAAATTCATTTCCGCGATCCAGTCCACCAGCCAATAAAATGACCGGTTGCGTAAATGCAGACAACGCTTTTTCTGTCGCCAGCATATTTGTTGCTTTCGAATCATTATAAAACTTACGGTTTTGAATCGTCATTACATATTCTAAACGATGCTTTACACCTGTAAATCGCTTTAAAACTGCTACAATTGCTTCATTTGCAACTCCCATAAGCTTTGCAATGCTCATAGCAGCTAGTATATTTTCCAAATTATGTTTACCCGGCAATGCGATATCTTGAACATCAATCACTTTTTCGCCTTTGAAGTAAAGAGCACCATCTTTTACACAAGCGCCATTTTCAATCATTTTCGTCGTAGAAAAGTATACTTTTTGTCCTTTACTTTGCTTAGAGAACACCATTACATCTTCATCATCAGCATTAATGACGCTAAAGTCATTTTCAGTTTGATTTCTAAAGATATTCGCTTTTGCTAAACCGTACTCTTTCTTCGTACCATGATAATCTAAGTGTGCTTCAAATAAGTTTAACAGTACCGCAATCTTCGGTTGAAACGTTTCAATACCCATTAACTGAAAGGAAGAAAGTTCTGTTACAACCACTTCTTGTTCTGTTACATCTTGTGCAACTTCACATGCTACCGTACCAATATTTCCAGCAATAACAGGATGTTTTTCTCCTTCTTTTAACATTTCAAATGTTAATGTTGTTGTGGTTGTTTTCCCGTTAGATCCTGTAATCCCAATAAAGGGCGCTTCAGAAATACGATATGCTAATTCTACTTCTGTTACAATCGGAATATTTCTTTCTTTTGCCGCTACAAGTAACGGATTAGAGTATGGAATCCCTGGATTTTTTACAACAACAGAAATGTTTTTTTCTAATAATTCTAAAGGATGACCACCACATACAACTTCTATGCCTTGCCCTTGCAACTCTGTTGCTAACGGGTTTTCAGCTAGCGGCTTGCTATCATTTACAATCACATTTGCTCCAAGTTTCTTTAATAAGACAGCTGCAGCATAGCCGCTTTTTGCCATACCTAATACAAGAATATTTTTATTTTGATAGTCAATTATCGTTTTCAATTACATCCACACTCCGATATAAATTCCTAACACTGCAAATAAAAGTCCTACTGACCAAAATGTTACAACCACTCGCCATTCTGACCAACCGCATAATTCATAGTGGTGATGAAGCGGACTCATTTTAAATACACGCTTTCCTCGCGTTTTAAACGACACAACTTGAATAATAACAGAGAGTGTCTCAATAACAAACATCCCACCAATGATAACTAATAACAATTCTGTTTTCGTTAATATGGAAACAGCAGCTAAAGCACCGCCAAGAGCTAAAGATCCTGTATCTCCCATAAATACTTTTGCAGGATGAGCATTAAATACTAAAAATCCTAATACAGCTCCCACAACGGCCATACAAAAAATAGCAATTGTGTACTGTTCGTGAGCAAACGCAATAATACTATACGCACCAAATGCAATGGCAGCCGTTCCTGCTAATAATCCATCTAAACCATCTGTTAAGTTAACTGCGTTTGAAGCTCCTACCAGCATAAAGAGCACAAGAATAAAGTATGCCCACTGTAAGTCAAACTTAATTGCCGTCCCTGGAATCATTAAATGTGTATCAAATCCTTGTCCTTTTGCAATGATAAAGAAAGCTACTGCAATAATAAATTGTCCTACTAATTTTTGTTTTGATGTTAAACCAAGATTTCGTTTTTTGACAACTTTAATGTAATCATCTAAAAATCCAATTAAACCATAGCCAAATGTAACAAGAAGCAATAAGTACGTATCAGCACCCTTTTGAAATTTAAACATCATAATAATAGACGTAATCATAATTGAAATAAAAATAACGATTCCGCCCATAGTCGGTGTTCCCGATTTCTTTTGATGTGATTTTGGTCCTTCATCACGAATGCTCTGTCCAAATTTTAAACGACGTAAAAATGGAATAAAAATTGGTGACAACGCAACAGAAATTAAAAATGCCACCCCAACTGTAATTAATAATCCTTGTTCAAGCACTTTTAGTCCCCCTCTCTTGTTGTTATTCTTTCATGCTTAAACGTTGTGCAATTGCCTCCCCAGCAACTTCACGATCGTCAAAATGATGTACTTCTGTACCGATAATTTGATATGTCTCATGACCTTTACCTGCAATTACAATAATATCTCCGGCTTTTGCCTCAGAAACAGCATGAGTTATCGCTTCTTTTCGATCAACAATTACTTCATAGTTATTCCCTTTTACACCTTCTATCATATCATCAAGAATTGCTTTAGGCTGTTCGCTGCGCGGGTTATCTGATGTATAAATCGCATGCGTTGCGTACTTAGTTGCAACACTGGCCATAATTGGTCGTTTCGTACGATCTCGATCTCCCCCGCAACCAACAACGCAATACACATTTCCTTTTGCAAATTGTTTCGTTGTCAACAATACATTTTCTAAACTATCTGGTGTATGTGCATAATCAACAATGACAGTAAAATCTTGACCTCTATCAACAACTTCAAAACGTCCAGGTACACCTTTTAATTCTTTCACAACATCAATAATTGTTTGCAGCGCTACACCCGAAACAAGACATGCAGCTGTTGCAGCTAATACATTATATACATTAAACTTTCCAATTAATTTCATCGTGATATCGATACTTTCGCTCGGAGTTACGAGTGTAAATGTCGTACCAGCACTTGTCATCTCAATGTTTTTTGCCATTATATCACTTTTTGTATCAATACCATACGTAATCACTGTTGCTGCTGTACATTTCATATAGTCTATTGCTGCAGCATCGTCATTATTTAATACAGCGTACTTTATACGATTATGCTGATAGCTATTACCAAGTTGTGCAAATAGCAAGGCTTTTGCATATTTATATTCTTCCATCGTTTTATGATAATCTAAATGATCTTGCGTTAAGTTTGTAAACACCGCTACATCATAATCACATCCATGCACTCTTCCAAGATGCAAAGCATGTGAAGATACTTCCATAACAGCACTGTTTACATTTTGTTCGACCATTTTATGGAACGTCTTTTGTAATGTTAATGCATCAGGTGTTGTGTTTTTCACTTCAAACGTTTCGTCACCTATTTTCATATTAATTGTTCCAATTAAGCCTGTTTTATGTCCATGTGCGCGCATAATGTCGTTCATTATATGCGATGTTGTTGTCTTTCCATTTGTACCTGTAATCCCAATTAAATGTAACTTTTGCGTTGGCTGTCCATAAAAACAATCAGCTAACATCGCTAAAGAGCGTACTGTATCTTTAACAAGTACAACTGGAACGTCAACATCAATAGGCCTTTCCGCAACAATAGCAGCCGCACCTTGCGCGGCTGCCTGCATAGCAAATTCATGACTATCAACCGTGAAACCTTTTATACATACAAATAAACTTCCAGTTGTCACTTTACGTGAATCCGCTTCAATAGATGTAATTTCCGGGTTTTCTTTTGGAATAACCGGAAAATCATGCAAACTTGATACGAGTGTATGCAACTTCATTTCTTTAAACCCTCTCTACTCTTTATTTATCGCTTATAAATGGAAGCCTCCATTTATAAGAACGTCATACATTTCATCAACAAGCAGTGTGAATCAAACGTCTCACTACTATATATAAATTCCTTTTGATTTTTCAACATATAAGTCCCTGCTATGCAGAATAAAACATGACCGCCACTTGCTTGCTCCCTTTGTTTTAAACCTCGCATGTGGCAGGAAAAGGCCCTGACCGCTTCTATGTACGGCCAGATGCTCTCGTCCCCCCTAAAAGGAAAAGGGTTTTTATGTCAGTCTTTCAATTTGTATTTATATAGTTAGTTGAATGTTATTATATCGTACACACATGCCTGCATACTTACTTATTAAAATATATTCGAATCTTGGAGCCTGCTTTTACTTTCGTACCTGGTCTTGGGGACTGTTCAACCACTTTGTTTCCATCACCGCTGGCATCAATTTGTAGGTCGACAAGTTGACTTTGTAGTTCCTTTCGATCCATACCTACTATATCAGGGACCTCTACTAAAGGCGTCTCATCCCAAGTTAATTTCTTTTCAATTTGCTCTTTTCTAGGCTCTACTCCCATAACTGGCAAGACATCACGAAGAATATTCCCAACGATTGGCGCAGCAACAACTCCGCCAAATTGTGTAATTCCCTTTGGATTATCTACAGCGACATATACAACAATTTGCGGATCATCTGCTGGTGCAAATCCAATAAATGATACGATATAGTTGTTATCCAAATACTTCCCATCTTTTACTTTTTGGGCTGTACCAGTTTTCCCTCCAACACGATATCCATCAATATAAGCTTTGTTACCTGAACCTTTCGCAACAACATTCTCTAGTGCATAACGCACCTTTTCAGACGTTTCCTTGGAAATAACTTGTTTCTTTGCGACAGGCGTTTTTTTACTAATCACTTTATTCGTAGTTGGGTCTATAAATTCTTTCGCAATATAAGGTTGATATAACGTACCCCCATTTACAGCAGCTGCTACTGCTGCTACTTGTTGAATAGGGGTAACAGAGACTCCTTGACCAAATGCTGTAGTCGCTTGTTCTACAGGTCCTACTCTTTTTAAATCAAATAAAATCCCTTTGCCTTCTCCCTGTAAATCAATACCTGTTTTTTGTCCAAATCCAAAATCACGGATATATTGAAACAACTTTTCTTTCCCTAAACGGTCACCAAGTTCTATAAAGCCTGGGTTACAAGAGTTTTGAACAACCTCTAAAAACGTTTGGCTTCCATGCCCCCCTGCTTTCCAGCAACGCAATCTTGCACCGCCAACTTCTGCTGCTCCATCATCATAAAACGTATCTTTCTCCAAGTCTACTAATTTTTCATTTAAAGCAGCTGCAAGTGTAATAATTTTAAATGTGGACCCTGGTTCATATGTACTCCATACCGGAAGATTTCGATTAAACACTTCTGGTGAAACACTCCTGAAATCTGCTGGATCAAAACTCGGACGACTGGACATCCCTAAAATTTCGCCATTATTTGGGTTCATAGCAATCGCGATTATTCCATCTGGATGATACGTAGACTCTGCAATATTTAATTCTCTCTCCATAATTGTCTGAATACGTGAATCAATTGTCAACTTTAAATTCAAGCCGTCCCCAGGTTCTTTATAATCATCACCAATATTCGGCATGCGTTGCCCTTTCGCATCAGCAAAAAAACGTACATATCCTTTGTCACCGTTTAACTCTTTGTCATAATATGACTCCAGTCCCATAAGCCCTTGATTATCACTCCCAGCAAATCCAAGCACATGTGATAAATATTTTCCAAACGGATAGTATCGAATTGAATCTTCAGCAATATATACACCTTTTAAACTTAAAGCTCTCACTTCTTTTGCCTTATCATGGGAAATTTTCCGTCCGCCTTTGTCTAATCTGACTATGGACTCTTTTTTTGTAAGGCGTTGATAAATCTCTTCTTTCGACACACCTAAAACTGCAGCTAATTTCTCTGCAGTCTCTGCTGGTTTTTCAATTTGCCGTGGTACAACAAAGACAGTTGGTGCACTTTTATTTGTTGCAAGTTCCACACCATTTCGATCTACAATTTTCCCCCGTTCAGGTTCGAATGTAATATTCCGGCTCCATGAATCTTTCGCACGATCCGATAACATATTTCCAAGAAAAAACTGCACATATCCAAGACGAATATCAATAATTGTGAAAATAAGTATACCAAAAATAAGCACAAAAATAAGTCGTTTTCTTACTGTTACATTTGATACACGCATATTGGAACAAACCTCCTTTACGCCTAGCTTGTTCCAATATATGCTTGTACTTGTTTCATTAGAACACGTACACTTCTCCTATGTTACGTGCCCTCTTTCTTTTCCTTCTTATTTTGGTCCTGCTCTGCTTCTTGCTGCGGTTCAAGAGGCGGGTCAAGTTTTACTTCTACCTGTGTTCTTTCTTGTAAAGGGGTTCCTTCAGCGACACTTTGCTCTGTTACATAACCTGTACCAGAAAGTTTCAAATCAAGATTTAATATTTTCGCTAAATTCATCACATCACGAAGTGCCCAACCATTAATATTCGGCATTTTCGGTTGATTTCCTACTAAGAATACACGATCACCCGTTAACGTTTTTTCATTCGCTTTTGGCACTTGTTGTCCGACTTTTCCCTCTCCTAATACAACAGGTCGGAACTTCGCCTTTTCCAATGCTCCCTTTGCTTCTTCCATCGTTTTACCCGTTATATTAGGAACGGTAGCTTGCTGCTGGTTTACTTGCTTTTTCACATCTTTTATTTCGTTCGGTTTGATTTTTAAATACTCCAAACTATTTTTCGTTACAGATTTAAACATTTCAGCTAACGGCTGTGCACCATTTTCATTGTCTTTCACTTTAGGCTGCTTAATTGCTAAATATACGACAAGCTGCGGGTCATCCATCGGTGCCATACCAAGGAAGGAGAAAATATAATTATTTTTCCCTGTCATATAACCGCCTTTTCCATCTGGAATTTGTGCTGTTCCTGTTTTACCACCAACGGAATATCCATCAAGTTTATACATCGTTCCAGTCCCTTTTGGCGATGTTACAACTCGTTCTAACAGTTGCCTTACTTGCGTTGCAGTCTCTTTTGTAACTGGTTTTCCTACTTCCTCCGGACGGTGTTGAAAGACAACTTTATCATCCAGAGGATTTACAATCTGATCAATCACATAAGGTTTCATCATTTTCCCATCGTTAGCAATTGCTGTAGCTGCTTGTACAAGCTGAATCGGAGTTACAGTAGAACCTTGTCCAAATGCTGTTGTTACTTGTTGGATTTTCTTATCAAATAAAATTGTATTTTCGCCTTCTCTAGGTAAATCAATGCCTGTTTTTTCGTCTAAACCAAACTTATGAATATATTGACGGAAACGATCAGGTCCTAACTTTTCATTTCCTAAAATAGCAAAAGCAACGTTCGATGAGCGCTCAACTCCTTCATCAAACGTAATAGACCCCCATCCTGCACCGCCATTATGGTCTTTAATTTCGTCATTTCCTACTTTGTATCTACCAGATTGATAATAATCTTGCCCTTTATATACCCCCTCATTAATGGCAGCTGCTAAGGTGAAGATTTTCATTGTTGAACCTGGTTCATAAGCATTTGCAATCGGATCATTTAAAAAGTATTGAATATCTTGTTTATTCGGATCATAACTTGGTCTGCTAGACATCGCTAAAATCTTTCCTGTTTTCGGATCTGCTACGACCCCAATTAACATAGACGGATTATAACGTTTATCCGCTTCTACCATTGCATCTTCTAGAAAACTTTGAATACGTTGGTCGATTGTTAAATATACATTATCTCCGTTTTTAGGCGGCTTCACAGACTGTTTTCCACCTTCTAACGCGATACCTTTCGTATCTCCTGTATACTTCATGCTTCCGTTAGAAGCTCGTAAATATTTATCTAAACTTTGTTCAAGTCCAAATTTCCCTTCTGCAATTCCTTCATCATTCGGTTTTGCAAATCCAAGTATGTAAGAAGCAAAATCCCCATTCGGATATATTCTTGCTTTTTCTGTAACAAAAGAAATTCCATCTATATGCAAATTTTCAATTTGTGTTTTCTTTTCTTTTGTTAAATTTTTCCCAATCGATCCAAACTCTACTTGCGTTGCATCTTTATTTAAATACTCCAAAATCTTTCCTTTATCTACCTCAAGTACTTGTGATATTTTCGCTGCAGCATCTTCTTTATCTTCCACATAATCTTTTCCTTTTAATGCAGCAACCATCTTATACGAATTTGCATCTTGGGCAAGCACAGAACCATTTTGATCGTAAATCGTTCCTCGACTCGCTTCAAGTACTCCATTTTTATTATGTTTTTTCTGTGCAATTGACTTTAAATCTACTCCATGCACTGTTTGCGTTGTTTGAATATAAAGAAAGCGGGCTAACAACAGAAAAAAGAGCAGGAGAAACACCTTAATGAAGAATCCTGCTCCTTTATTGGTATGAAATTTACGTATATTCATCTCTTCTCCACACCTATTATATTAATTTAAGCCTTTTACATGATTCGCATTAATTTCAAGTCCATGTTTTTTTGCAATTTCTGCAATGCGATCATAACGTGTTAGCTTTTCTTTTTCAGCTTGTAATTCTTGATTTATTTTTTGTTGATTTATGAGAGTGCTTTCCATTTCTGTTACTTTAGCATCAGCTTCATATAACGCCGCTTTATTACCAATAAAGGCTACGCATGCATATAGTAAAAAACCAATAAATGCAACGTACAATAATTTTTCAAGTCTTGTAATTTTTGTTTTTACAGCTGGTTGCACTACTTGC
Source organism: Bacillus cereus group sp. BfR-BA-01380 (assembly GCF_022663535.1). Classification (GTDB taxonomy): domain Bacteria; phylum Bacillota; class Bacilli; order Bacillales; family Bacillaceae_G; genus Bacillus_A; species Bacillus_A cereus_BB. The sequence goes on from NZ_JAKUFS010000016.1 coordinate 43,179, forward strand.
TGCGGAGTTTGAGATTGCACTTCTACTTCTACTTGTTGCTTTTTATACTTAACAGCTAAATTTGACATACCTCTCTCTCCTTTTTATAGTTTTTCAGCAATTCGTAACTTCGAAGAACGTGCTCGGTTATTTTCTTCTAACTCTACATCAGAAGGCAAAATTGGCTTTCTTGTAATTAGTTTCAACTTCGGTTTGTATTCGTCAGGAATAATTGGCAATCCTGGTGGAAGCTGTGGTGTTGTACTATTTCTTTTAAATGTCGTTTTACAAATCCGATCTTCTAACGAGTGGAATGTAATCACACTAATTCGGCCACCTGTTTTCGTCATGTCAATCGCTGCTTCCAACGCTTCCTCAAATACTTTCAATTCATCATTCACTGCAATACGAATCGCCTGGAATACTCGCTTCGCAGGATGTCCACCCGTTCGCCTTGCCGGAGCTGGAATCCCTTCTTTAATTAACTCCACTAGTTCTCCAGTTGTTTCAATTGGTTGTTTTTCACGGTATGCTTCAATTTTTCTTGTAATTTGCTTTGAAAACTTTTCTTCACCATATTGAAAAAAGATTCTTACAAGTTGTTCATATGACCAACTATTTACAACGTCATATGCTGTTAACGGGGCATCTTGATCCATGCGCATATCAAGCGGAGCATCGTGGTGGTAACTAAATCCACGTTCTGGCGTATCTAATTGTGGGGAAGAAACACCTAAATCAAATAAAATACCGTCTACTTCCGTTATTCCTAATTCATATAATCTTTCCTTTAAATAACGAAAGTTACTTTTTACAGTTATAAATTGACCGTTGTAAGAAGAGAATTTTTCTTTTGCATTTTGAATTGCAACCTCATCTTGATCAAATGCGATTAGTCTTCCTTCTTCAGAAAGTTGAGATAGTAAATAAGCACTATGTCCTCCACCTCCTAGCGTACAATCTACATATGTACCATTCGGTTTAATTTCTAAACCATCTACCGTTTCTTTTAAAAGCACTGTTACATGTTTAAACATTGTTGCACCTACTTTTTGAAAAATAATCTTTTTAAGTCATCTTTTTATCCCCAACTTCAAAAATGAAGGGGAATCAAGATAATTGTCCATAAAATTTCGATTGGCGAGGCTAGTAATTAGTAAGAATTCCACTCCCTACTAAATAATAGTCTTATCTTATTATATACTAAATTTTATCATCTTTTTCGGGAAATTACATAAAAACATGTCGAAAAAGATGGTAATTCGCTTTCTTTTTGTTTCATTTTGTAAAAAAAGAACCGTTCTTCAAAAATTGAGTACTTTCAACCAATATACTTTGCGATACACATAATCAATACATACATTTATTTTACAGGTAATTCCACAAAATAAAATAAAATCCTGCTCTTAAGAGCAAGATTTTATAATTTTATAATATGCTGTTTTCCATTCCAACGAAAATTTTGTTTCATAACTCTCTCTACAAAATCAAGCCCATAGACATTTAAATAATAACAAATGTTCCATATCCGTTCTTGCGGCGCACCTAACGGTTGTAATGAGTGCTCAATTCTTCGGAATTTAGTAAGCTGCACTTCATGCTTTCTTTCTAAATCCGCTTGAAGTGTCCGCTCTAACAATTCAAGTTGTTGCATAATTTTCAACTCATTTTTCTTCGCAAAATCTCGAAGACCTGGACTTACTTTCTGAACAAATTGTTGCAAGGATGTATGAATGGTTCCAATCTGCTCTGCTGCATTCGTAAATTGATTATCTATCGGCTCTTCAACTTGCATAGATAGCCACTTTTCTCGCAGTGCAGGAATACCTTTACTGAACATTTCGCTCTCTTGAATCTGCAAATCCTGCAAATCAGTTTCAATATCGCGCGCTACATAACTAATTGTCAAACGAGGCACAACCGGCGGCATTTGGAAGTCCATCGCATGAAACACTTGTTGTAGTTCACTCCAATACGCAATTTCTCCTGGTCCACCAATAAATGCAAGTGTAGGAAAAATATATTCTTGCATAAGTGGTCTTGTAACAACGTTGTTACTAAATCGTTCCGGATGATCTTCTATGCTTTCTATAAGCTCCTCGTAGGAAAATGAATACATCCCTTCTTTACAAATAAAACACCCTTCTTCTTCCTCTAACAAAAGACGTTCCCCATTCATTTCCATAAAGATATGAACTACATTCTGCTTTGTTTCAATAATCGGTTTATACCCCAAATCACGTAATACACGTTGCTGATTGTTAAGTGCTACTTGCACATTTTTGTAGCGCGCTAGTAGTTCTTTTAAAAAAGGCACTTCAATATTCCGAAGGATAGGATGATGAGAATCTACAAGAATTAAACCTGAATGAACAAATAGCTTTGTAATAAAGTGCGCAAAAAAATCAACGTATGTGCGCGATTGCTGTAAACATTCATCCACAACATGGAGTACATCCTTTGTATATTTTGTTTCTGGATATGTTTTAAATATTTCTTCTATCCAACGTTTACAATCCTCTATAGAAATCTCCGTTTCAGAAGCACTCGCTTTATATGGGTGACGTTCATGAAAAATTGTCTTTTTCACTTTTCCGTTTTTCGTAACGAACACATGGTTAATTTCATCAATGTCATGATCTTCCCCGGCAATCCAAAAAACAGGAACAACTCGTACTCCAAGCGAAGCTTCTTTTTCCTTTGCAAGTTGTAAAATAGAGATAATTTTATGGATCGTATAAAGAGGACCTGTTAACAATCCAGCTTGTTGTCCCCCTACAACAACGTATGTATCTTCTTCTAACAAAGCATGGATATTTTGAAACGTTTTCTCTCCTGCATTTAATTCTTGGTTGTATTGTAATAAATGTGATACTAACTCTTGTCTTGGATACTGTCTATTTCGTAAATCTTGTATACGTCTTACAAAGCTCTCTTCCGTTACTGGATAATCAAAGCATTCTTGAATCGCTTTTTTAGGTTTCAAATAGTCCGCAACAACTCCTTGAAGCGGGACAGAGATTTCTTTTATCTCCATATACTTCTTCCTTTCATCTCCTGATCTCTCACCAACCAAATTGTAGTCAATGTTCGTTGTAAAAGCAAAGAATAACTCTTATCTTTCTAATCCTTTTATAGAATGATACAAAAAAGACAGCGTCGGAACTGCTTTTTGTTGCTTCTCTGCTTCTCGAATTAAATAACCGACAATTGCATCAATTTCTGTTTTTCTATTATTGCGTACATCCGTTAACATAGATGAAGTATTGTGAGCTGTATTTTCACACACTGTGCATACACGATCCCAATACTCTTTACATTGTACGTCGCCGACAATTGCCATTACTTCTGAAAACACTTGCTTCATCACTTTGTGAAACGAAGTATTTGTCAATAACTCTCCATTTTGCACACCAAACAGCGCAGTTAACGGGTTGATACACGCATTAACGACAAGCTTATTTATCATTGTTTGCTTCCAATCATTTTCAACCGCTACTGGGAATAGGCTAGAAGAAAATACTTTGGACAGAGCTTCAAATTGTCCCTTTTCCCCATGTATGATCCCAAATTTCGTACTACCTATCCCAGTATGATGAACGGTACTCGCATTTTCCTTTTTCGCTCCGTGTTCTACAATTCCTACCGCAACGCTAGCACCTTGAATTTGTTGCAATAAATGAAGATGCCCCATTCCATTTTGTAAGAAAACAAGTCGTTTTTCCGCTTGTAAATACGGTAATATCTCTTCTAAATGATATTGCTTTACAGCGACAAATATATAATCATGTGTTTCATTTTTTATATTCTCTAAAGGCCTTACACGCGGAAATACAGTTTCTCGCATACCATTTTGCACACATGTAATCCCGCACTCGTTCAAACGCTCAGATTGCTCTGCTGTTCGCGTATACAGTGTGACATCCCGCTCATCTTTTTCTAAATAAAACGAAAAAAGAAGTCCGATTGCTCCTGGTCCAACAATTCCAATCTTCATCTTTAAAAAGACCCCCATTTTCATCATGCTATACATTATGAATAACTTTCCGCAAACAAAAAAAGAATTTCTACTAACGAAAGTTTTACTATATATAAATCCATTTTAATTTTTTGACATCTTTGTCTAGCTCTTCCTCCTAAGCCCTCATATTTAAGAACCTTACCAACGATCCTGAACAGTCATAAATCGCTTCTATGCAGAATATAACATAATCGCTACTTGCTTGCTCTTTTTGTTTTTAAACCTTGCAGGTGGCAGAAATAGGCCCTGACCGCTACTATACATAGCCAGATGCTCTCGCCCCCCCTAAAAAAAGAGGGCTTATATGTCGGATTTTTAATTTGTATTTATATAGTTTATAAAATTAGTTTAGCAAACTTCTAAAAAAAATACTGAAAGAATGATCTCTTTTCTTCATAAAAATAAAAAAATGCGTTATAATATTATTGTAAATATTTATACTTTTCTTTATTTTACAACAAGAAAAGGATGTGGTTCTATGCATTTTCCGAAAGTTGAGCGCTTGCTCATCAATTATAAAACATTAGAAGAGTTTAAAAAATTCAAAGGATGCGGTGCTGAAGAATTATCTATGCTGGAGGATTTACAAGCAAATATCATCGAAAACGATAGCGAATCCCCTTTTTACGGAGTTTATTACGGCGGTTCTCTTGTCGCACGCATGAGCTTGTATACGAAACAGCAGTCCAGCAACAATTTGTTTTCCGGTCCTTATGTAGAACTCTTTAAACTTGAAGTGTTACCAACATTCCAAAAACAAGGATTCGGTAAGATGCTTGTCAATTATGCAAAACAATTGCATCTTCCTATCAAAACGATTGCTCGTGTCCAATCTGCTGATTTTTGGGAAAAATTACACTTTGAAAAAGTAACCATTGATGATAGTGATTTCTACACTTGGTATCCAAGCGCAAATTTGAATGCGGTTACAAAAAGTGAATCTGCTTAAAAATAAAAACAGCTGAATGACAGCTGTTTTTATTTTGATGTTTTCTCAAGTATTCCCTTTTCTCGTTTTCTCTCTCTTTCAGAAGGCTCTAGTACCATCGAGTTTCTTTTTCGGTCAATATAATCAAATAAAGTACGATATTCTTCTTCATACAAAGACAGTTGCTGCAAAAGCCCTTCTTTTTCCTTTTGCAACGCCTCAATTTTTTTATATAACTCCATTTTGTCTTCTTCTTTTTTATAGCTTTGTAAAAAGACAATTACATCTTCTAATGTTATTGAAAGAGATGTCACTTTCTCTTTCTTTTGTTCTCGCACTTCATAATTTTCAGCTTTCCTTATTTGCTTTGCTTCTTCAATACGTTCTTTATATTGTTTACGTACGTAAGAATTCCAACGAAACCCACAAGCAGCAGGTGTCCGCGATAAATGTCTTCCTACTTCTTTGAAGGCAGAAAGCTGTGTTCCCCCTTCGCGAATATGCCGGAGCACTACTTCTGCCAGAAGTAAATCTTCGTCATCAGTCCATGCATCTTGTCTTGTTGTCGCCATCTCTCTAGTCCTCCTTATGCATTTTTTATTAAACATATGCAGTTACTAGAAAAGATAGAAGAATAACATGTAAAGAAAAGCGAAAAAATAAACGCAGAAGGTTTCCCTCCTGCGTTTATTTTTGCAATTACTTGCTGATTACTTCTTTACCTTTGTAAGTACCGCATGCTTTACATACACGGTGAGCTAATTTCGCTTCACCACAGCTTGGGCACTCTACCATACCAGGTACTGATAATTTGAAATGCGTGCGACGCTTTCTTTTTACTGTTTTAGAAGTTCTTCTAAAAGGTACAGCCATTCTTCCCACCTCCTTAAAAGAGAGATTTATTTTCATACGAAGGCCCGAACCGGTCTTCTGATTATTTGTCAAAAAACTTCGCAAGTCCTGCTAATCTTGGATCAACAGGCTTTTCTTCGCTTTTTTCCGAAATCACTTGCCAGTCTCGACCTTGCATCGGTGCTCCTTCTGAAACATCCTCACTGAAAATTTGCATTGGAATCTCCAATAGTATATTTTCCTTAATTACAGGGAGTAAGTCAAGTACTTCTCCTTCTAAGTAATGAAAATCTGCTTCAGTTTCATAATCTTCTTTCGAAACTAAGAACACCTCAGTTGTTTCAATGTCAAATGGTAATGTTACATCTACTAACGTTCTAGAACATGGTAACACCATGCTTCCTGTTATATGTAGATGGAACGTAAATTTGTTAGAGCCAAAATCAACTCTACCTGTCACATGAACAGGAGTAATGTCTCGAACATCTTTCTCAACATGTTTCAGCTCACTTACATCTACCATCTCATCTAACGTTAGTCCTTTATGTCGATATTTGTTCAATTGAAGAATCGACCATTTCATATCATATCACCTCAAGGCAACAAACAAAATTATAGCTAGCCATTGTATATTTGTCAATATTTTTTCTTTACACTATAATGAAGTCATCATAGGAAATAATATATAGATTATCATGTTTTAGAGAAAGATGCTACACTGAAAGGAGAGATTATTATAAAAGCTAGCGGTATTGTTGTTGAATATAATCCATTTCACAATGGTCATGCTTATCATGTGCAACAAACCAAGAAGTTAACAAACGCCAATGTCATCATTGCCGTTATGAGCGGACCCTTTTTACAGCGCGGGGAACCGGCTCTAGTTTCAAAATGGACACGAACACAAATGGCATTAGCAAATGGTGTGGACATTGTCGTTGAACTTCCCTATGCTTTTGCAACGCAAAAAGCTGAAACATTTGCTAACGGTGCTATTTCAATATTAGATGCTCTTCGTGTCTCTGAGGTTTGCTTTGGGAGTGAAAGTGGTAATATCGAACATTTCCACAATACAGTTACTTTGCGTCAAACTGAGCAAGACGCATTCCATTCCCTCGTACAACAATACTCAAAAGCAGGAATGAGCTATGCGAAAGCAACTTCGGAGGCATTTTCATCCTTACAAAAAGACATAGCTACTATCGACATTTCAGAGCCTAATAATATTTTAGGACTGCATTATACAGAAGCAATTATCGGACAAAAAAGTTTAATGAAAGCAAGTACAATTAAGCGTTTTGCTTCGCATTATCATGACGAAACATTTCAAGATGAACGAATTGCTAGCGCAACGAGCATACGCAAACAATTATTTAATGAACAACAAACTTTTTCAGCAATTATTCCCTTTGTTCCCAAAATAACAAAACTACTTTTAGAGCGGTATAAGCATTCCTATCACCTATTACATAATTGGGAGCATTATTTTCACTTACTAAAATATAAACTCCTGACAATGTCATCAGCGCAATTACAAAATATATATGAAGTAGAGGAAGGATTGGAACATCGGATTTTATCTTCTATTCGAGAAGCAACTTCATTTGCAAAATTTATGGAAGTATTAAAAACAAAACGTTACACATGGACACGACTACAGCGCATTTGCACACACATTTTAACGAACACAACAAAAGAAGAGATGCAAAAAGCCCATGTAGAACAACACACACAATATATTCGTTTACTCGGCATGTCCCAAAAAGGACAAGCATATATATCAGCAATAAAAAAGCAAATAACACTTCCGTTGCTTTCTCATACAAAAACGTTCCAGCATCCTCTTCTAGATATAGATCGAAAAGCAAGCGCTGCTTATTTCTCTATTTTACAGGGAAATCTTTGCGGTGAAATGATAAAGCGAGATATAACGCAGCACCCTATTCGATATGATGAAACGCAACATATGTTTTTATAAAGTGAAACTCTCATCTTTCCATGATTTACCTCTCGCTGTCTGCAAATAACACAATTAAAAAAATCCTCTCTTAAACGAGAGGATTACTTTTTTTCTGACATTTTATTCAAATACGTTAACGCATCATCTAACGTATCTACAGGTACAATCTTCATTTTGGTGTTTATATCTTTAGCTGTTTTCACTGCATCTTTATAATTCGAATTCTCTTTCCCATTCTCATTTGGAGCAAAAAATACTTCTGCGCCTGCATTATGAGCTGCAACTACTTTTTGAGAAATACCTCCAATTGGACCGACTTCTCCTTTTTCATTGATAGTTCCAGTTCCAGCTATTTCGTGACCTTTCGTCATATCTTCTTTCACAAGCTGATTATAAATTTCTAACGTAAACATAAGACCAGCAGAAGGTCCCCCGATCTTATGCGCATCAATTTTCACATTAGGACTTACTGTAAGCTTCTTATCTGTAATAATAGAAACCCCAATACCAGCGCGACTTTTATCTTCTGGAATTGGCTTCAGTACAAATTTGTCTTCCTTTTCTTTAGTTTCACGGACATATTTAACGCTTACTTCATCATTTTGTTTTTTTGTTTTCATATACGCAATAAACTGCTCTGCCGTTTGCAATGATTGACCATCAACAGCAAGAATATGATCCCCAAGCTTTAGTTTTTCAGCAGCTGGCATATCATCTGCAATACCAACTACAAGCACACCTTGATTTTCAAATGTAACAGGGGCATTTGCTCGTTTGTATGCATTATAAATAGCCGCATCTTGTGACTCTTTCATTGCATATACTTGGCGAAATTGATACTCTTCATCACTTTCACCTTTTCTTAAAATTTCTTCCTTCTTAAAAACTTCATCATACTTGTTAAATTTAGCAGAAAGAAAATTCACAACATTCGCTTGCCCCATCGAAACTGTAACGAGCATAAAATCCCCTTTCTCTTTATTCCCTCCCTCAACTTTTACGTACGGCTCTAATTTCTCTGCCAGACCTGGCTTTGTAATATAATATGGCAGAGGGACAAACACAATTAACATCGCAATCATTACTCCAATGAGTAGTGCATATAAATACCGAAACTTTTTAAACATCATTTTTCTCCTTCCACTGCTCAATCAATGTGTAAATTGTTTGAATGTGCTGCTTTGCTTCTTCTTCACCAACACGAATAATATCTTCTATATTCGTAAAGGCTCGCGAACTAAATTGTTCTACAGCTGGATGCATCATTAGATCTGATGCAATTTGTCTATTTACGACAAGTTCATGTTGCATAATTTCAATGCTTTGCATAATGACATCATAAATGGATGTAACTTCTCCATTAACCTTAATAGGAGATACATCAACAGCAATCACAATATCAGCCCCTAATGTTTTTACTACCGATACTGGAATACGATCAATCACTCCCCCATCAACGAGCAGTCTTCCATTTATTTTCTCTGGAACAAATATGCCAGGCACAGAAATACTTGCCCTAACAGCATCTGCAATAGAACCTTGTGTAAAGACAACCTTTTCACCATTTAGAATATCAGTTGCTACAACCGCTGTTGGAATATCTAGCTCTTCTAATTTTTTATTATATGTAAACATTTTAATCATATCTTTTACACGTTTTCCAGTAATAAATCCCATTTTCGGTACAGTAAAGTCCAAATAGTACTTCCGCTTAAATACTGTTGCTAACCGATACAAACGATCCACATTACATCCTGCTGCATAAAACGTACCTATTAGTGCCCCCATACTGCTCCCCGCGATCATATGAATAGGTATCCCAGCGTCTCGCAGCACTTTAATAACACCAACATGCGCAAATCCTTTTGCTCCTCCTGACCCAAGCGCTAATCCAATTTTCGGTTCTCTCATCTTCTTCACCCTCAAAAATTTTTCACTCTCTTTTTATACTTATGGTCTAATTTCACCATGTATCCTCGTATACTGAAATGAACATTTGGGACAAAGGGGGATACAAAATGTACGAAAAATGGAAAACAAGCTTTCTCACCATATCAGTTTCTTTTATTACAATTTCTCTCGTACTCCATCCCCAAGCAGCGCTACAATCATCTATTCGAGGCTTAAATATATGGTGGGAAGTTGTATTTCCTTCATTGCTACCTTTTTTTATTATTGCAGAACTTCTAATCGGGCTAGGAGTTGTAAAGTTTATCGGTGTGTTATTAGAACCCTTGATGCGTCCACTCTTTCGTGTACCTGGCATCGGAGGCTTTGTATGGGCAATGGGGATGGCCTCTGGTTTCCCTGCCGGCGCAAAATTAAGTGCTCGGTTACGCCAAGAAAACCAACTTACACAAATTGAAGCAGAACGTCTAGTATCTTTCACAAACTCTTCTAATCCATTATTTATTTTTGGCGCTGTAGCGATTGGTTTCTTTGACAACCCAAAACTAGGACTTATTTTAGCAGCCTCCCATTATGTTAGTAATTTCACAGTTGGACTACTCATGCGCTTTTACCAAGATAGACGCGAGCAACAAGAAGCAAAAAGACAGACACCGCCAATCCCATTGCGGCAAGCTTTTTCTGTTCTTCATAAAACTCGATTGCAAGAAAAACGTCCCATTGGCAAATTAATTGGTGATGCAATTACTTCTTCTGTTCAAACATTACTTATGATTGGCGGGTTTATTATTTTATTCTCTGTTCTAAATAAAATGTTAACCGTTTTTCATATTACAACTTTCCTTGCTTTTATTATGAAACAAATATTGATTACATTTCAACTTTCGCCTTATTTTAGTTTTCCTATTTTGTCAGGCCTTTTTGAAATGACACTCGGAAGTCAAATGATTAGCCAAACAGAACACACTTCTCTTTTACAACAAGTCATGATGACAAGTTTTGTCTTAGCATTTAGCGGCCTTTCCATCCAAGCTCAAGTTGCCAGCATTTTAGCAGAAACAGATATTCGCTTTAAGCCATACTTTATTGCACGTATTATTCAAAGTTTCCTCGCTCCAATCTATACATACATATTTTGGGGACCACTTTATGAAAAATTACATTCTTTTTCACCTACTCAATATGATATACCAGTCTTTTTATCTGAACAATCTACCGTGTTTGCAAAAGGATGGACCTCACTTGTTATGTACGGTCCGACCTTCACACTATTTTGTTTATATTTATATGTTACGTTACTCTTTTTACGTCTTATCCATAACAAAAAACCCCGTTCATCATAACGGGGTTTGAAACTTCTCTTTTAAAGCACGTTCTACAATTGGCGGAACAAGTCCAGAAACATTACCACCATAACGAGCTACCTCTTTTACAATACTTGAACTTAAAAAGGAATATTGGTTATTCGTCATAATAAAAAATGTTTCTACATTCTCTTCTAATTTACGATTCATGGATGTAATTTGCATTTCATATTCAAAGTCAGATACCGCACGTAAACCGCGTAAAATCGCATTTGCATTGCGCATCCTCGCATACTCCACTAATAATCCACTATGCGAATCAACCTTTACATTCGGAATATCTTTTGTCGCCTCACGAATTAATTCTAAACGCTCTTCTACCGTAAAAAGCGGTTTTTTTGATGAATTATTTAAAACAACAACATATACTTCATTAAAAACTTTTGCACCTCTTTTAATAATATCTAAATGTCCAAGCGTAATCGGGTCAAAACTTCCCGAAGAAATTGCTATGCTTGCCATTCGGTCCCCTCACCTTCATACTTATAAATCGAAATCGCTGTAATACCGTAGTTTTCAGCTCTTACCTTCACAAGTCTTCCAATTGTTTCAGGTAATTCTACATCAACCCCATGTTCAGACATAACGATTCCGTCTTCTTTCAATAAACCATGCTGATCCATTATACTAATTAAAGAAACAATCTTTTGGTCCTTATACGGCGGATCTAATAGTACAAGATCGAACGATAACTCACGTTTCATAAGCGCCTTTACAGCACGTTCTGCGTCATTTCTATATACTTCAGCTTGCGCTTCTAACTTGCAACTTTCTAAATTGTGATGGATGACCTTTATCGCTTTTCCATCACGATCAACAAAAATAGCTTTCTCTATCCCTCTACTAAGAGCCTCAATACCAAGCCCACCGCTCCCGCCAAACAAATCAAGAGCTAGACCACCATCAAAATAAGGACCGATAATATTAAAAATCGCTTCTTTTACCTTATCTGTTGTTGGCCGCGTTGTATTACCTGGTACAGCTTTTAAAGGATGACCTTTACACTTTCCCGAAACTACTCTCATAATTTGTCACTACCTTTATCTCTTTCTAACAGATGTTCGTATAAATCTTCCTCCACTAATTGCGGACAGGAAGACGTTCACGAATGAATGTTTCACTTTATGTATATTCACCTTTTTTATCCTATCATAAAACGTACGAAAGAAAAATAAAAAGGAAAAGAGAAAATTTCATTTTACGATGTATATCTTTATACAGTTTGGGGATAAATAAATATAACAACATCACCTTCGATGTTGTTGCCAACCGCGGAGAAGACTTACGTTTCCCCATAAGTTCTTCCTCCGGTTTCTCCTCTCCCTTTGCCTTCTTGCTAGTCATACTAGTATAAGAAGGGCCCTGCTTCGGCAGGGTTTTTTCTTTGTCTCCTTTTCATTTTGAAACTGAAATGATACAGTAAAAGAAAGAGGAGGAAAAGACATGATTCAACGTTTTATTGAACTAGGAGAAGGATACTCCGATTTATACGAATTACTCGAAATTGCAAAAGCAAACAAACAACGAGTATCGCATATGCTTCAATTTAATACTTCGAAAAACGACAAAGCTGTATGCTCTTTCGTCGTTGTTCTTCACCCCACGACAGTAGGCGATTTCCAGCCTTTATACATATGTCGAGAAGGGATCCCTGTATTAACAGATAAAAAAAGCAAACGAATTTCTTTATTTGAAGAAACAGCCGAACAAATCGGAAAAAAAGTAGTTTCTTTTACCGTAAAACCATCTACTGTATTTCCAGAAAATGAACTATACTTCAATCATCTTATCGGTATTTTACGAATGAATCATTTTATTCCACCGATGCAATAAAGTGAAACAGAAGTGCACCCCAATTGTTAGACACACTCTAACTATTGGAGGTGCTTTTTATATACAGAAATTCTCTGAATCAGAAAAATTAGCTGCTGTTCAGCGCTATGTAGATGGAAACGAATCATGCAAGGCAATCGCCAATACACTTGGCATGGATAAAAGTGATTTATTACTTTTGATTAAACGATATGAATATCATGGAGTAAAAGCTTTTATAAAAAGCTATACAAAGTATTCTACGCAGTATAAACTAGACGTACTTAATTATATGAGCGAACATGGGACGTCGATCCGAGAAACAACTGCGATTTTCAACCTTCCTATAACGAAAATGATTCGAACTTGGAAAAAATATTTTGAATCTGGTGGAATTGACGCCCTAAAACCAAAGAAAAAGGAGCGTCTATCTATGAAAAAAGAAACAAATAAACAAACGAAAAAAACAGCACCAGCTGAAGGATCTTTTGAGGAACTACAAGCCAAATTAGAGCGTTTACGTATGGAGAATGCGTATTAAAAAAAGGTGAATGCCTTAGTTCAAAACAAGGAAAAATCACCAAACAAGACAAAACACAAGTAGTCTATGAGCTAAGGACTGAATTCCCGGTGAAAGCACTCCTACAACTCGCAGATATCCCATGTAGCACGTATTATTACTGGGTGAAAAACTATACTTATCACCAATTTTAGATTTGTATAACGGTGAAATTATTACATATACAATCGGTTCAAGGCCAACCTATTCACTTGTATCAGAGATGTTAGGACAAACGTTTGAGCGACTTTCAGAAGATGACGAGCTTCTTATCCATTCAGATCAAGGTTGGCTCTATCAAATGAAACAATATAGATATGCGCTAAAAGAGCGCGGCATTACGCAAAGTATGTCGCGTAATGCCAACTGTTACGACAACACTGTTATTGAAAATTTCTTTGGTATTATGAAATCTGAATTTCTGTATTTGAAGGAATTTGAAAGTGTAGAACAATTTAAGAAAGAACTAGCGAAATATATAAATTACTACAATCACAAACGAATTAAAGCAAAATTAAAAGGTCTGAGCCCAGTACAATACCGAGTTCAGACCTTAACCGCCGCCTAACGAAATAACCTGTCTAACTTTATGAGATCACTTCAGTTTTAATCCATCTTATTATAATCATATTCTTTTGCACGATCTGGTCTGGAGTTTTCGAACTCCGTTTTTAAAAACGGCCGATAAGATGGCTCTATTTTTTTTACAAACGGAAGCTTATTTAATTTTTGCATCATATGTTCTAATTGCTCCATGTCACAATACACAACAGCATATTTAAACCGTTTCGATATGTAATGAATGTTTCCATATTTCCTTAAAATTTTAGCATGTTTTAAGGAGTGTAGATAGACAATCATACTTTGTCGTTGCCCAAACATAATGTTCTCCTTTTATTTAATATCATTCATTTATTTCACAATAAGCCACAGAAATTTATCCTGTATTAATGGGTATGAAGGCCTCATCATCGATTTTCAAATATTAAAAATACCAGAAACCATTTCTTATATCCTAAAAAACGGGGCAGATTACCCCGTTTTTTTGCACCCGCAACTACCGCCAGAACCACAACCGCCTCCACAACCACCTGCATCAAAAAACGGATTGCCTGTCGGAACTTTAATAGCAGGAGAGATTTCCGCTCCCATAATTACACTAATTTCATCCAATAGCTTTTGCAAATCATTTTCCGCTTTTTTAAAAGCAGCTATTTTTTCATGTAAATCTACTGCTCGTTTTAACTCCCGCATTTGTTTCGATACAGATGTATAGTCCGGATGATATTTTCCAAAACGCTGCACTTCTTCATAACGCTCTTTCATTGCTGTAAATTGACGAATTAGCATTTGTACTTCCGAATCTTGCTGCACTGTCTGGTAGCACTTGCGGTATTGCTCTGCTATATCTGAAAGAACAACTGCCTTTGCAAGTTGTTCAGCCTTGTCTAAAATCATTACGCTCTCTAGCGTCGCTACAATCATGAGAGACACCTCCGAATATTAATCATATCACATTTACAGCAGAACTACTAATCCCATGACTTTATTCAGATATAGATTACAAACAAATATGTTCAGCGATATTGTACTTCAAAATTTCCCACGTTCCCTCTATTTCTCTCACATAACTGATACAAGCATTTTGTAATGGTGTTTGAAACGTAATTTCTTCTGGAGAAATAGCATGTAACATCGCTTTAATTGCGTGAGAATGTGCAACAATAATAATACGTTTTCCCATATATTTTTGGGCAACATCTTTTAATGCTGCAAAACACCGCTCAACAATTTCTTGATCCGTTTCCATTCCTTCCACGTTACCATCTGCAATAGACTGTCTAACTTCAGCAACTGGCTTTCCTGATGCTATTCCAAAGTTCCGTTCCATAAAACGTTCATCAAGATGAATTGTGTCTATTTTCACCACATTAGCAATAGCTTGTGCTGTTTCATATGCTCTTACTAGTGGACTACTAACGATAATATCCCATGATTCAGCTTTTAACGCTGCTGCACTTTGTCCTGCTTGCTTTTTTCCAATTCCATTTAAAGGAATATCTTCTCTTCCTTGAATAATCTCTTGAAAATTCCAATCAGTTTGTCCATGTCGTACTAAACAAATTTCCGTCATGCTATAACTCCTTTTTCTATAATCCATTTTTATTGTAACAAAAGTTTCGCATGACGGACATACTTTTTACTTCCAATTAATTAACGTTTTGCTGTTTCATATATTGAAACATGTCTATCATAAGAGAAGCAACGGATAATTGATTTTGGAACTTAGCTACCTTGTCTGGGATTGTCTTTTTAAAATATTGCATGGCCGCTAATTCAAATGCTTCTTTTTCACTTGGATTTCTAGAAAGTTTTCGATACCAATATGGTTGCTCTCGAATATATTTCTGTAAATCTTCATTCGACTTTACAAATTCGATGAGTTCTGTTCTCATCACTCTTCCTCCTAATCTTTTTGAAAGAAAAACGGATTATTTTCGGAATTCCGCTGTTGCTTTGTTGTCTGATTCCCTTGAAACTGTTGAATAACCTGCTGCACACTTCCAAGGGCAGTCGTCATATTCGCTAAATGTTGCTGCACCTGTTCCACATCTATTTTTTTTAAAAACGATACCATTTGTCCCATAAAATCCCCAGACTTTTCTCCGCTCTCTTCTTGTACAGATGGAGGAACTATCTCTCCATTCACTTTGTAGCGATTCCATACACCATCTTGTTCTCCAAGTAAATACCATTCTTCGTAAAACTGTTGCCATGATTTCTCTCCATTTCGAACGTCATGAACCATCTTTGGATGCTGACGTACAAACTCTTTGAACTTTTGAATAGAAGGATGTAAATCTCCTTTCACTGTTGTCATTACAATCACCCCACCCGATGTATCTTTTACTATATTGTAAGAAAAAAAAGGCGCATGGTTCGCCTATTTTTAGGCAATCCATACACCTTACTTCTGAATAAAATTTTGCGTATAAAATTTATCATACACTCCAATTCCTAAACCAGTGAATTGTTCGTTTAGTAAATTCTTTCGATGCCCTTCACTATTTAACCATCCTTGAACCGCTGCAATTCCATCACTATGCTGCGCCGCAATATTTTCCCCAGCTAACTGAAATGATACATTTCCTTTTTGCAAACGATCTCCCAACGTCCCTAGCGTTGGTGAATCATGGGAAAAATAGTTGTTATCTTTCATGTCTTTACTATGTTCATATGCTACTGCCGCTGCTTGCTGATCCCATACTAATAACGGAAGATGGCTACGACTTCGAATTACATTTGTCAAATCTAAAATTTGCTGTGCATTCCCTTGTTCAACTTGTTTTATTTGTTCTGATGATAATGGCTGTGGATTCGTTAACTCTCCAGAATAAACAATCTGATACGGTCTTTGGTTAATTAACGTTTCATCATCCATATAACGAACACCAACAAGTTTATGTGTAAAATGATCAAAATATAATTGCGCCCATCCATCTTCTATAGAAACGAGTGGTTGTTCTGTTAGTTCAACATCAGATAATTCGAATTGATAGCCATTTTTCCCCATTTTAAGTGAAATTTCATGTGAAAACGGCTTTTTCTTATAAATCTCTTCATATGTTTCCCCAATATGAAATGGCGAAATATTTACTTTCTCTCCACCAACATAAATCGTAACAATTTTATGCTCTTTAACTCCAAACTGCACATATTGCGATAAGTCTTTATTATATACCCACCATTCATAACCATATGCAGATGGTTCAATTCGCGCTGGCTCATCCCAATTCGCTAATAAAATTTCAGAATCACTACCAAGTAACTCTGGAATTGTTTCTGGTATTCCTTTAATCTCTTTTTCTTTTTTTGTTTTCACAATCTTATGCTCTTTATTTAAATGAGGAGATTGAAATATATATTGAGAAACGAGTAATTTCCCGTATAGATCAATTGCTAAAATAAGAATGGTAATCACCATAATACGAAACAACTTTTTCAAATTATATACCTCCTGAATAACCATGAAATTGAGGTATACACAAACAAAACTGTTTTATCCATTTTGTGTGTACCACACTAAGTTCACTATATCATATTTCTTTTATAAAATCAGACATTCTCCCTTTTCTCTCTATATCAATTGCGTTTTCTCACTATTCGTACTATTATAAATTCAAGTGGTTCTACGTTTATAATAAGGAGGCTATTTCATGCAATTTACAAATACGAAACTTGAAGGCGTAGTTGTTGACTTCACACTTCTTACTGAGGTAATGGACAATCATCACTTTGTACTAGCTGGGCAATGGGATTACGAGCGAGTTACATACGACTATAAATTTGAAATGCTGAATGATGTGTATTATTTACGTATACAAGGTTTTGCGACAGAAGGAGATATTGGCAGGCGACATGCCCATATTAAATTATTAAAACCTCTTCTTGGTAAACATTATTATCCACACGGCGTCGAGTATGGAGAGAACGAAAATTTCCCAAAAAATGTTCTTCAAAAAAGCGAACAGTTACTTCAAAATATCGAAAAAGAGTTACAAGATTTAGCGATTATAGAATAAAGAAAACTTTCTACGAGTTTCGCTATATACAAGTTAAAAAACGACATAAAACCCCTTTCCTTTTAAGGGGGACGAGAGCATCTGGCCGTGCACAGTATCGGTCAGGGCCTTTTCCTGCCACATGCGAGGTTTAAAACAAAGGGAGAAAGCAAGTAGCGGGCATGTTTTATTCTGCATAGCAGCGACTTATATAAACAAAAAGAAGGTGTACACGATGGTACACCCTCTTTTTGTTTAGTAAATTTACCGCGCTATTCGTGAACGGTAAGCCTTCCTGCTGAAAGCTTTCTTTCAGTTTCAGATGATTGGTTTTGCAAATACGGGGGCAATGCATGTATCTGTTCAGCATCCTTTTTCCGTTCTTTACGCGCCCACGAGAAGAAAACATACCCAATCACTGTGCCATATACAAGTTCTTGTATAACTTTCATTACAATCCCTCCTGTTTTCTGATCCTCTAAAACAGGAATCCAATGTAAGAAATTAGGACCTGTAATATTTAGGTTAGATAATGTTCCAGCTGGCACGCAAAGTGCCATTGCCTTCATCCATGCACTTGGATCTGTATATGTCACAAATAATGGCTCATTAGCAAATATAATAAGCGCACAAGCCGGTGTTAATAACATCCCATTAGCAAACATATAACCAATCTTTTGGATATCACTTAACGTTTGATATTGTGGTAATGGATTAAATATCGGCCACCATAGCATGATTGCCATAAAAAACAACACAGCAAGAACAACTGGATGTCCAATTTGACTCTGCTTTACCGTATCAAACACAAGCGGTAAATGATACATAGAAAAAAAACCGTTAAACATCAATAAGGCGATAATAGGATTTGCCCATATGCGTAACATCATCCGAATAAATCGAAGTGATGTTATATATTCAAACAACCAATTTGGTAAGCCAAGTAACAATAATGGCGGTACAGCAATGTACATGATTGCCATTTCCAACATATGTGCACTAAACACAATATGCCCAAGTAAATCGATCGGACCTCCTTTAACTAAATATAAAAGGAACATTCCACTTGTAAAATAAAAGATTTTCCGTTTACTTACTTCTTCCCCATTCGGAAAACGATGTCTATACTTTCCAATAATTAAAAAATAACCAATTACAATAGCGAATATAAAAAGAAAAAAGATTGGGCTCCACAGTGCTTCAAAACCAAATATCCATAAGTTGTTCACTTTTCCTTCACCCTCCCTTTCATAAGCAAAAGGGGATTGACGAAACATTCAATCCCCCTTTCTATTTTAAATCCAAACGATTGTTGTAAAAGTTAAAATCGTTACTAATCCGACTAGTAAACCAGCATACAAGAAAAATGATGGAGCTTCATGCCCTTTATGGCTCATATGCATAAAATAATACAATTGAAAAATAACCTGTACGGCAGCTAACAATAAAATTAATGGTACCGAAAAAAGCGGACTAAATGTTTTCGGATATGCGACTGCTACAAATGCAATAACTGTTAAAAAAATCATTAATCCGAACGTAACGACTTGATGTTTCATTTCTTCCGCACTTTTTTTTCTGCGATAAGCGAGATCCACTTTAGGATTGTTTATATTTGTTTGTTTTATCGCCATTGTTTATCCCACCATTCCCATTAAGTATACTACAGTGAAAATAAACACCCAAACTACGTCAATAAAATGCCAGTAAATTGATGCGACGTAAAACTTCGGAGCATTATATAAATTCAAACCACGCTTCGCATTACGGAGCACTAGAGTTAAAATCCACAGTAATCCAAATAAAACGTGTAACCCATGCGTACCAACTAACGCATAAAACGCAGATCCAAATGCACTACTTTTTATAGTATGCTTAAATTCATGAGTATAATGATTAAACTCATAAATCTCAAAACCTAAAAAGCCAATCCCAAGCAATGTTGTAATAATAAGCCAAAACTGCATTTGTTTAAAATTAAAATTCTTCATATGATACATTGCATATACGCTCGTTAAACTACTCGTTAAAAGAAGCATTGTCATAATAAACACAAGTGGCATTTGAAACATTTCTTGTGACGTCGGTCCACCGTTTGTTGAATTTTTCAGTGCTAAATATGTTCCAAACAAGGAAGCAAACAGTACCGTTTCGCCTCCTAGAAATAACCAAAATCCAATGAATTTATTCTTCCCTTCGAGGGTTGCTTTTTCAGGCTCTGCTGGAAAGGTTTCATTTGTTAATTTTTCCTCTGCATGCATTACGCCTTCCCCCCTTTATCATCTAAATCTTCTTTATGAATATGGTATCCATGATCATCAATTACAGATCGGAAGAACATCGCTCCAAACGTAATAATAAGACCAACGATCGCTACCATTAACCACATTTTCTCTTTCCCACCCTGCATATACATCGCTCCAAATGCTGCGATAAATAGGCCTAAAGAGATAACAAACGGTAAGAAAGATGAGTTTGGCATATGAATATCACCAATCGGCTCTGCTGGTGTGATTTCATTTTTCCCTTCCCGTTTTTCAATCCATAATGGATCTAATCCACGCACAAACGGTAATTGCTTGAAGTTATATTCAGGTGTCGGCGCAGGAATTGCCCATTCTAACGTACGACCATCCCATGGATCGCGTCCAGCTTGTTTTTTTGAAAAAGATGTTTTTACAACATTAACCAAAAGCACAATTGTTCCAAGAGCCATAAATACTGCGCCTATTGAACTAATTAAGTTACCAGTTTCTAATCCTTGTCCTGGCAAATACGTAAAATATCGGCGCGGCATACCGATTAAACCAAGGAAGTGCTGAATAAAGAACGTTAAATGGAAACCAATAAAGAACAACCAAAACGTAATTTTACCAAGTGTCTCATCCAAGATTTTATTAAACATAAGCGGCCAATAGTAATGAGCCCCCGCAAATAATCCAAACACAACTCCACCGACAATTACGTAATGGAAGTGAGCGACAACAAAGTAATTGTCATGAAATTGATAATCAGCAGGAGCAGATGCAAGCATAACCCCTGTCACACCACCCATAACGAACGATGGAATGAAAGCAACAGCCCACATCATTGGTGTTGTAAAGCGAATACTTCCACCCCACATCGTAAAGAGCCAGTTGAAAATTTTAATACCTGTCGGAACAGCAATTGCCATTGTAGCCACAGAAAAAATGGCATTCGCTACCGGGCCAAGACCCACTGTGAACATATGATGCGCCCACACCATGAATCCTAAAAATCCAATTAATACCGTTGCAAATACCATAGATGAATATCCGAATAATCGTTTTTTAGAGAATGTCGCGAAGATTTCTGAGAATATTCCGAAAACAGGGAGTATAAGAATGTATACTTCTGGATGACCGAAAATCCAAAATAAATGCTCCCATATAATCGTATTTCCTCCTAAAGCAGGATTAAAAAAGCTTGTTCCAAATAAACGATCTAACATTAATAAAGCTAAACCGACTGTAAGTGGCGGGAATGCAAATAAAATAAGTGCGGAAGTTACAAACGTCGTCCATGTAAACATCGGCATACGCATATATGTCATTCCAGGTGCACGCATATTAATAATGGTAACTAGAAAGTTAATTCCACCTATTAATGTTCCAATACCTGAAATTTGCAAGCCGAGAACATAGAAATCGATGCCGTGTCCTTTTGAGGCGAGTGATAACGATGCATATGATGTCCATCCTGCATCAGGTGCCCCGCCTAAAAACCAACTTAAATTTAAAAATACGCCCCCAAAGAAAAATAGCCAAAATCCAAGCGAGTTTAAAAATGGAAACGCAACGTCTCGTGCACCAATTTGAAGTGGTACAGCTGCATTCATCATCGCAAATACAAGCGGCATTGCTGCTAAGAAAATCATTGTTGTTCCGTGCATCGTTAACACTTGGTTGTACGTATCTCCAACAAGAAAATCATTGTTTGGAAATGCTAGCTGATACCGAATAAATATTGCTTCTATTCCACCAATGATAAAAAATAACCCACCTGCAATTAAATAGAGAATGGCAATCTTTTTATGGTCTACTGTCGTTAAATAATCCCAAATTACAGAGCCCACTCCCTGTTTTTTTGCTACAGAACTCACGTTTTCTACCTCCCCTTCGCAAATAGTTTCTCTTTACTTTTCAACTTTTAATGTTTTCAAGTAAGCATTTAATGCCTCTACTTGATCATCAGTAAGATTACCGTATTTTCCAGTCATTTTATTTCCTGGTTTCATGCTCTCAGGGTTTTTTAACCATTTTTTTACATTTTCTTCATTATTTTCAGCAATTCCCGCAACCATATCTCGATCTGCGAAATTTGCTAAATTGGGTGCGATACGTGCAGAAGGTGGTCTGCTATCATTGGATCCAGTAGCATGACAACCCACACAACTCTTTTCAAAAATTTGTTTACCTTCCTGCGCTTGCGTAGAAGCAACAGCTTTCTTACCATCCAACTCTTTCATACTAGCAATCCATTTTTTGTACTCGCTTTCACTAACAGCTTTCACTTTAAACTGCATTAAAGCATGAGATGGACCACAAAATTCTGCACAAAAACCATTATATGTGCCCGATTTATCTGCTTTAATCCACATTTTGTTCGCATTATCTGGATTTGTATCCATTTTTCCAGCTAATGATGGTACCCAAAATGAGTGTTTAATATCAGAGCCTTTTAAATTTAAATACACTTTTTTACCTGTAGGGATGACTAAATCTTGCGAAGTTGCTAATTTTTCAGTATTGTAAGAAAATTCCCACCAATAAAGATTCGCTGTTACATCAACAACGATTGTGTCTTTATCAATATTCTTTTTCTCCATCGCACTAACGTCAGCAAGTTTAAACGTATATGTAACAGTAGGGACAGCCAATACCAATAGAAGTAAAATTGGAATGACTGTCCATATAATTTCTAGCTTGTGATTCCCTTCTACTTGCTTCGGAATATAATTTTCCTGGCCCTCTCTTTGACGAAAACGCACAATTACATACAAGAAAATAATTGTAACAACAAGAACGACACCTATCATGATTGCACTGGCTAATAACAATAAATCATATTGCATTTTTGCTACTTCACCTTGTGGAATCAAAGTAGATTGAAAGGCTTTACCGCATCCCCCTAACAGTAAAGCCACTAGTGAAACGAGCGAAAGCAATCGCCACTGTTTCTTCATGCAAACAACCCCCACTTTCTTTGTTAATTAGATTGTACTTTATAGTAAGTAAAGTAAATCTCAACGTAAAGAAATCCCCTCATGTAGTTGTCTTAGAAGAAAGTTACAACAATCATTAAAACAAATAAGATTGTTAAGTAATTTAAGGAGTATACAAACATTTGCACGGACCATTTGATGTCGTCTTTCTTGCGGAAGCCATAAAACCCTAACACGATCCAGCCGATGTTAAGCACTGTTGCAATTACCATAAATGTTACTCCAAGTGCACTCATATAAAATGGCAGTGGTAATAAGCATACTGTCCAAATCATAATTTGACGTTTTGTAATATCAAATCCATGCGCAACAGGAAGCATTGGAATACCTGCATTGCGATATTCTTCAACACGTTTCATCGCAAGTGCGAGGAAATGTGGAATTTGCCAAATAAACATAATTAAGAATAGCATCCAAGGAATAGGGTGACTCAAGCTTGGATCAATAGCCGCCCAACCAATTAAAGGCGGAACTGCACCTGATACACTTCCTACTACTGTGTTTAACGTATATTTTCGCTTTGTCCATAACGAATACAGAACAACATACGTAAAGAAACCAATAAAACCAATAAATGCTGCCATCGGTGTTGTAAATAGCAAAAATACAAAACCCAAAAGCGAAATTGTAATCCCTAATGTTAATGCGAATCCTGGTTTATATTTTCCTGTTACTGTTGGACGATTTTTTGTTCGTTCCATTAAATGATCAATATCTCGGTCAATATAATTATTTAAGCTACATGCCCCCGCCATAATTAATGCAGAGCCGACGATTGTAAAAAATATTTTATCTAGATGGTCCATAACATTCAATCCATTGAAATGTAGAGCTAACCAAAATCCTGTAAATACAGTAAGTGTATTTGAATTTACAATCCCCATCTTAACGAGCGCTAATAAATCTTGTACACGTGTTGTTTCCGGTACATTTGTTATAGCTGACTCATCATGCAGTTCACTTGTTGCATGGCTCATCACTTTAACCCCCTCTTAAAACTTCCATCTTTCTTTTGCCTATTTACTTAAAATAAAACATCGTGGTTTTATATAGCAATATTATTACTGTAGAAATGTTGTTTTGTGGTTTTACTATTAATATACACTTCTCGCTCGAATATATTAAAACATATTTCATGAAGAAATTGTGAAGAAAACATGAACTTTTTGTGTCTATGACTGAAAAAGTTTTCCTACTACTTCATCAATCATAGAACGTATTTCTCTTTTATAATAAACTATTTTGTCAAATTCCGCATGTATTTCGATGTATTTATTTATAAAACTCACTACTTTTTTGTTAGAATCAGTAATTTATGTTCTAAATTTCAGTATTTTTTCACCTTCGCTTCACACTTTCTGTCCCCTTTGCTATTTTATCAGATTTTATATATCATAGGACTGTAGTGCATTTCTGTTTCTATAACATTTATCCGGCTATTTGCGGGCAGTAACCTCCCCGACTCTGGATTCTAAGGAAACAAAGAGAATAAAGAACTGTTGGCATGCGCCCGATTGGTTTAAGATCCCTCAATAGGGGATGCAACAAGTCACTGAGGGATGTTGAACTTTATTTCATTAAAATATTGCACAATAACTTTGAAATTGAAAGCTGGTGAAAAGAATTGCAACGCTTTATAAAATGGTTAGCAGTCCTTACAAGTCTTGATTTATTATTCGTTCTACTTGGCGGTGCATTAGTTACTAAAACTGGCTCTGGACAAGGCTGTGGTAAATCTTGGCCGCTATGTAATGGAGAATTTGTTCCTTCGCATTTATCGATGGAAACAATTATTGAGCTGAGTCATCGCCTTACTTCAGGTTCTGCAGGAATTCTCGTTACACTACTATGTATCTTATCTTGGAAATACTATGGACACGTTCGTGAAACAAAAGCACTTGCCATTCTATCTTTCATATTTTTAATAGCACAAGCGCTCATGGGTGCTGCTGCGGTTGTATGGGGGCAAGTTCCAGCTGTATTAGCAATTCATTTCGGTATTTCCCTTATTTCGTTTGCTGCTGTTATTTTATTAACACTTCTCATCTTTGAAATCGATAAGAAATTTGATGCCTATTCACTTGTTATTGATAAGAAGATGAAGTTTCACATTTACGGTGTAACAATTTACAGTTACCTTGTTGTCTATACAGGAGCATTAGTACGGCATGAGCACGCAAGCTTGGCCTGTCCGATTTTCCCATTATGCAGTAAAAACAGCCCTCTACCCACGCAATATCATGAATGGGTACAAATGGGGCATCGGATTGCTGCTATGTTAATTTTCGCTTGGATTTTATATGCCATGATGATAGCTATTAGGCATTATAAACAACAAAAGGTTATATGTTATGGGTGGATTACAGCTTTTATTCTTGTCACATGTCAAGCAATCGTTGGTATTTTAGTTGTATACACAGACGCGAGCTTAGCAATGTCCCTTCTGCATTCACTCTTTATTTCATGCTTATTTGCTGTATTGTGCTATTTAGCTATGCTAGGAACACGCAGTAAAACAAACAGAAATAAAACAGAAATAAATCGTAATATTAAACAAACGAAACTATCATAATAACTTGTCTCTTCCAACAAGTTATTATTTTTAAAAAGCAAAAAGAGCTGCACAAAAGCAGCTCTTTTTTATTTTCATAATACGAGTGATAGCTTCATTTTATTGCTCTAATTCAATCAGCAAATCACCCGTTTGAATTGCCTCTCCATCTTTCACATACACTTTTTTCACCGTACCAGTAAATGGAGCTTGTACAGTTGTTTCCATTTTCATCGCTTCTGTAATTGCCATGGAATCACCTTTTTTCACTTGCTCGCCTTCACTTACTACTACTTTGATTACAGTTCCTGGCATTGTTGCGTTAATATGGTTTGGATTTTCACGATTTCCTTTCACTCGCTGCGAAACCGTCGCTTTCACACTTTCATCTTTTATAACAATTTCACGAGGTTGTCCATTAAATTCAAAATAGACAACACGTGTACCATCTAATTGTGGTTCTCCAATCGAAATTAATTTCACAATTAACGTTTTACCACGTTCGATTTCTACACTAATTTCTTCACCAAGTTTCATTCCATAGAAGAATGTCGGTGTGTCAAGAACAGAAATATCTCCATATTGCTCTGTAGTTTTTTGATAATCCATAAATACTTTCGGATATAACGCATACGCTACAATATCAAACATCGTTACTATACGACCGAGCTTATGGAATAACTCTTCTTTTAATGCTTCAAAATCGATCGGTTCTAGCAATTCACCTGGTCTTACTGTTAAAGGCTCTTTACCTTTTAGTATAATTCCTTGTAGCTCTTTCGGAAAACCACCATACGGTTGTCCAAGATCACCAGAAAACATTTCTACAACTGACCCTGGGAAATCTAATGCATGACCACGTTCATAAATATCTTTCTCTGTTAAATGATTTTGTACCATAAATAGAGCCATATCACCGACTACTTTTGATGATGGAGTTACTTTAACGATATCACCGAACATATCATTAACGCGGCGATACATCACTTTCACTTCATCGAATCGATCTCCTAATCCGACAGCTTTTGCTTGTTGCTGTAGATTACTATATTGACCGCCTGGCATTTCATGCATATACACTTCTGTATGCGGTGCATTCATCCCACTTTCAAAGGAGGAATAATATTTACGAACATCTTCCCAATAATGAGAGAGCTTCTCTAGAGATTCCACATCCACATTCGGCTGTCTTTCATTTCCTTCTAATGCATAGAATAACGTATTAGCGCTCGGCTGAGATGTTAGACCTGCCATAGAGCTTACCGCAACGTCTACAATATCCACTCCAGCTTCAATCGCTTTTGCATATGTTAATACACCGTTTCCACTCGTATCATGCGTATGAAGATGCACTGGAATCGATACCGTCTCTTTTAATGCGGACACTAAATCGTATGCTGCGTTCGGCTTTAATAAGCCTGCCATATCTTTAATCCCTAAAATATGAGCACCAGAT
Organism: Bacillus cereus group sp. BfR-BA-01380; assembly: GCF_022663535.1. Classification (GTDB taxonomy): domain Bacteria; phylum Bacillota; class Bacilli; order Bacillales; family Bacillaceae_G; genus Bacillus_A; species Bacillus_A cereus_BB. The sequence continues at coordinate 70,376 of NZ_JAKUFS010000016.1, forward strand.
GCTTCTAACTCTTTCGCCAAATTTTTGTAGTAATTTAAATCATATTTACTGCGCATTGGATCATGGATATCGCCTGTGTAACACATTGTTGCCTCTGCAATTTTACCGCTTTGACGCACAGCATCAATTGCAACGCGCATACCTTCCACCCAGTTTAAGCTATCAAAAATACGGAATACATCAATGCCAGCCTGTGCAGAACACTCTACAAACTTTTGAATTAAGTTATCTGGATAGTTTTTATATCCTACTGCATTTGATGCACGAAGAAGCATTTGGAATAATACATTTGGCATACCCTCACGTAATTGTAATAAACGTTCCCATGGATCTTCTTTTAAGAAACGATACGCGACATCAAATGTTGCTCCGCCCCACATTTCTGCCGAAAATAGATTCGGTAACATTCTTGCTGTTGGTTCAGCAATTTGTTTCAGCTCTTGTGTACGAATACGTGTTGCTAATAACGACTGATGTGCATCACGGAATGTAGTATCAGTTAATAAAACTTGTTTTTGTTCTTGAACCCATTTTACTAATCCATCAGCTCCGCGCTCATCTAAAATTTGCTTTGTACCAGTTTGGATTGGTTCAGAATGTTTTATATTCGGAATGCGCGATTCGGCAAAAATCGGTTTTTCTTGTTTTCCTACTCCAGGGAATCCATTTACCGTTACCGTGCCAATATACGATAGCATTTTTGTACCACGGTCTTTTCGTTTTGGAAATACGAATAGTTCCGGCGAGGAATCGATAAACGATGTATCATATTCTCCTGATAAAAAGTTCTGGTTCTTTACAACATTTGCCAAAAACGGAATATTTGTTTTAATACCACGAATACGGAATTCCTTTAAGTTACGTTCCATTTTAGACGCTGCTTGTTCAAATGTTAATGCCCAAGTTGTTACTTTTACAAGTAAAGAGTCGTAATATGGTGTAATAACTGCACCTTGAAAGCTATTTCCTGTATCTAAACGAACCCCAAAACCGCCACCAGAACGATACGCCATAATTTTCCCTGTATCTGGCATAAAATTATTAAGCGGATCTTCTGTTGTCACGCGAGATTGAATTGCAAATCCATGTGTAATGATATCTTCTTGTTTTGGAATACTTACTTTTTCACTATGTAAAGCATATCCGTCAGCAATTAAAATTTGTGATTGAACGATGTCAATACCTGTAATCATTTCTGTAATTGTATGTTCCACTTGGACACGTGGATTCACTTCAATAAAATAGAATTCATTTCCTTTTACAAGAAACTCAACTGTTCCTGCATTCACATAATTAACATTTTTCGTTAATTGAACTGCAGCCTCACAAATACGATTGCGCAGTTCAGCAGAAAGAGACACACTTGGTGCTACTTCTACAACTTTTTGATGTCGTCGCTGTACAGAACAATCACGCTCATATAAATGAACAATATTTCCATGTTCATCTGCTAATATTTGTACTTCAATATGCTTTGGATTTTCAACAAATTTTTCAACATATACTTCATCGTTTCCAAATGCTGCTTTCGCCTCGGATTTCGCACGATCATACGCTTCCTTTAATTCCTCTTCACTACGTACAATCCGCATCCCGCGGCCGCCACCACCAAGAGCTGCTTTAATGATAATTGGGTAATCATACTTTTTTGCAAAATCGGCTACTTCGTTAAGCTCTTTTACAGGGCCATCACTACCAGGAATGATCGGGATATTTGCCAGTTGAGCTTGCGTTCTTGCCTTTACTTTATCCCCAAACATGTCTAAATGCTTACTCTTTGGACCAATAAAAACAATACCTTCATCTTCGCAACGTTTTGCAAATTGGATATTTTCTGATAAAAAGCCGTATCCTGGGTGAATTGCATCCACATTATTGCTTTTTGCAATTTCAATAATACCTTCAATATCAAGATATGCATCAATTGGTTTTTTTCCTTCGCCTACCAAATACGCTTCATCTGCTTTATAGCGATGATATGAACCGCTATCTTCTTTCGAGTAAATCGCAACTGTGCGTAGTCCTAATTCTGTACAAGCACGAAACACACGAATCGCAATTTCTCCGCGGTTCGCTACTAATACTTTTTGAATACGTTGCAGCTTTTTCATGATTTTCCCCCTCTATTTTCCTACCATTCATAACACCATAAGTTTGTCCCGCTTTAGTGGGAGTAAGTATATCACTTCCAACAGTACTTTTTCACTGCGTGCAAGCTTCACTTTATTTTTGTTCATCATACCTTATTTTTTGACAAACGCTAAGCATTCTGTCCAATTTGTCTCACAAAATTAGTATAGCATAAAATAAAGGAAGCAACCATCTTTTTTGTAGAACACATTCAACTAAATATGACATACTCTTTATTGTAAAACCACAAAATAATCATCCTTTTTTTGAATCTATACAAATAAAAGAAGCTTTGTACAAGTGTACAAAGCTTCTTTTATTTTACAACAACAAGATGTCTCTCTTGTTTAGGTTGTTGTTGTTGTTGTTGTTCTCGCTCTTGCTGTTCTCTTTTTTCTTGTTGTTTCACAAAACTAGCTACATTTAATAAAATTCCCATAGCTGCTAAGGTTGACACTAAAGAAGTACCACCAAAACTAACAAATGGTAAAGGCACACCGGTAAGTGGCATAACTCCCGTAATCCCACCTAAGTTTACTATAGCTTGCACTCCAATCATACTGCCAATTCCAATTGCAAGTAAACTCCCAAAAGGATCTTTACATTTTTGTGCAATTCGAAAAGCACGAACGACAATAACTAGTAAACCTATTAAAATAATTGCCACCCCAACAAATCCTAGTTCCTCAGATACAATTGCCATAATGAAGTCTGTATGTGGCTCTGGTAAATACCCATACTTTTGAATACTATTTCCTAATCCTCTACCAATTACACCACCAGAAGCTATTCCAACAAACGAATTAATTAATTGAAATCCCTTCCCTTGGGCATCTCCAAACGGATTCCAAAACGTAGTGAACCGTGCAATTTGAACAGGCGTTAAAACATTTTGTCCTATAAAATATCCAAGCGGGATCCATATAATAGATGTAAGAGCAATTCGTTTTATCCAAACTTGAAAGGGTATCCCTGAACAGAACGTCATAATTCCAATCGTTGAGATAATTAATAATGTTGTCCCTAAGTCAGGCTGTTTTAAAATTAAATAAATTGTAATCAATAAAAAACTAAACACTCGGCCAGCACCATGCCAAATCGGTCCATCTGTCGCTTGTTTTTTTGCATAAAAACGCGCTAATACAATGATGATCCCTACTTTAACAAACTCCGATGGCTGTACACCAAACACCCACGATTTCGCATGATTCACAACAGTTCCCCATTTTAAAACAATTAGTAACATTCCAATGCTAGCAACAACGATTAAAACAGTAATTATACGCTTTCGCCATACTTGAAAGGGAACAAACATAACAATAAGCAAACCAATTGTCCCGACGAACATCGCTTTTAACTGTGACAGAAAAAAGTGATTGCTCGTCCATCCGTATTTCGGATAATATTTTGTAATTGCAACAATAGAACTGGCACTATACACCATAATAACGCCGAGCACACATACGATAACAAGAGGAAGCACTAAAGAATAATCTATGGACTTCCAGACTCTTTTCATTCAAAATCCTCTTTCTCTCTTCTTTTTTACAATTGTATTCCATATGTATTAGCATTCTTCCTGCTTTGCAGGAAAAATCATTTTTTCCACAAAAAAAGCTCAAACTGATTCGGTTTGAGCTCCTTATTTGAACCAGCTATTATTGTTTGTTTGTAAAAGCATCATGCAACGCCGATAGCTCGCGTTCTAATTCTCCTAAAATTTCTTTACCTTGCTCTTCCGCAACGAGACCAAGACGAACCGCAAAATCAACTTCACGGGATAAGCCAAACATTTGTGTATCGAGTACCTCTTCGTACAATGGACACTGTGGCATCGTAAGGTGGTCCATTTGCACCTTAATAAGTTTTAATATTTTCTCTGCATCAGCTTGTAGAAGGGCAAGTGCCTTTTCCTGATGATTCATTACTGTCTCAGACGCCAAATTGGTTCCCTCCATTTCCGTCCTACTCTCCTATCCTATCTATTAATATTAGCGATAGTTTTCGTAAATTGCAATAGAAACATTTTCTGTGACAATTGTTCCTAGTCCTATTATACTGAAAAGTGGGAGTATAAGACAAATGGGGGAAAAACAATGACTGAAATCTTATTTATTAACGGAAATGTCCGCTTTCCAATTACAATTGATCCAAGTGTCTGGATTTTTGATGATCGAAAAGTCGACTTAACAACATACTTTACAACTCCAAAAGAAATAACAAGTGAATTAGCACAGTATACTAAAGAAACATCTAAACATTGGGATCGTGAAATTAGAGAAGGAGCTATTTTTCCACCTATCAATAAGAGCGTTGCAAGATTTGAAAAGGAGAAAATGATTACAGGAACATTCGGTATACCATTTTTACCTTTTTTAGAAAACGCAGAGATTTCTAGCGAGGCAACACATGTAGAAATTCATACTGAATTCGATATTACAACAATTTCAATAAAGGAAGCAAAGGATGCTATTCTCGGTTTTTCTATTAAAGGGAAGCCACTAAAAGAAGACGGTCCTGTCCACCTTTATTTTGGAGATGGCTCTAATGTCAATAATCCCATTCGATATATTCGAAAGTTTACTATCGTATAAAGTGAAACTTTAATCAGTGGGGGTTTTTTTCATCCCCCACTGATTATTAGTTGAACCAATCGGGCTTTTACGGGCAGTTATCTCCCACCTAACTTCTTTGCTTTCGCCAAATTTTGAGGTGGGAGTATTACTGCCCGTTAATGCGGGATAAAGTGAAACTTTCGATGGCAAAAAGATTTACTTTACATTCACAAAGGACAAGCAAATAAGAGTGGCTTTCGCCACTCTTTCCTACAATAAATCCGCTGCAAGTTGCGCTAAATTAGAACGTTCACCTTTTACAAACTTCACATGTCCACTAATTTTTTGTTCTTTAAACTTCTCTACAACAAATGTTAAACCATTATTATATTCATCTAAATATGGATGATCAATTTGCTGTGGATCTCCCATTAAAACAATTTTGCTTCTCTCTCCGACACGCGTTAAAATTGTCTTCACTTCATGTTTCGTTAAATTTTGTGCTTCATCAATAATAATAAACTGCTCTGGAATACTACGTCCGCGAATATATGTTAGAGCTTCTACTTCAATAGAACCCATTCCCGCTAAAATTGCATCTAATTCCCCAGGCTTTTTTGTGTTAAATAAATATTCTAAATTATCATAAATCGGTTGCATCCAAGGTCTTAACTTTTCTTCTTTCTCTCCTGGTAAATATCCAATGTCTTTTCCAACTGGAACAATAGGCCTTGCCACGAGCAACTTTTTATACATTCCCAAATCTTCTGTTTGCATTAGTCCCGCAGCTAATGCTATTAATGTTTTCCCCGTTCCAGCTTTCCCTGTCAATGTTACAAGAGGAATGTCTTCACGTAACAACAATTCCATCCCCATAATTTGTTGTACATTTCGAGGACGAATTCCCCAAATCTGCTCATTTGGAAAAATAAGCTTTTTTATCTTTTTCCCAGAGTGATCAACGATCCCGAGAGCCGAACTCGATCCTCCTAAAGCATCCTTCATTACAATAAATTGATTAGGGTAAAACGGATGATTCGCAATTTCAGAAAGAGGAAGCTCTCCTTTTTCATAAAAACGGTTTAAAATCTCTTTTTGTATGTAATACTCTAAGAAGCCTGTATATATGTTTTCAACTTCCGTAACACGATCACTCAAATAATCTTCGGCTTGTAATCCTAGAGCATCAGCTTTTACTCGTACAAGCACATCCTTACTCACAAGGATGACAGATTTCCCATTTTCTTTTTCTTGCTCTTCTAATGATAAATTTTTGGCCACAGCTAAAATACGATTATCATTTGTTTTCTCTACAAAAATATCTTGTAATTGAACAAACGAACGATGATTTAGCTCAATTCGAAACGTCCCTCCATTCTCAAGAGGAATGCTGTCATGCAGTTTCCCAAGTTCGCGAAATTTATCTATTAGTTTTGATACATAGCGCGCATTTCTTCCAACTTCATCCATATAACGTTTCTTCGAATCTACTTCCTCTAACACAACAGCTGGAATGACTACATCATTATCTTCAAAAGAAAAAATAGATAACGGATCCTGCAAAAGCACATTCGTATCTAGCACATAAATTCTATTCAACCTGTTACCCCCTGACTCCACCATGAAATTTGTAGAACAAGGGTTTCATCCATAGGTATGGACGAACCATTGTTATAATTATATGTACTGTACAAACGAGATAGAATAGAAATTACTTGAAATATAAATAAAAAGGATGAACAACTTTCTTTGCTGCCCATCCTGTTTCACACATCCTTCATCGCTGATAAAACTTGGTTGTCTAATTTTTCCGCGGCGCGAAGATCGTATGTTTTTTCATATTTCGGTTCAATAGCAAGTTTCGCACCGTAAAACATTACGTCACGTACTTCTTGTACAGAAACTTCAATTAAAGTTAATTTCAGCGGAATACCTTCTATCCGCTCTGTTTTGATAATCGCTTTACCACTTATAGAATATACGGATTCATTTGCCATAACAGTAAGAACAAGCCCTGCGTGATGGCGCAAATTCTCTACAATACGAGAACGTTGATCCACTGCAAAACGAATAACTTTTTCATCCATTGCATATACCCATGAAATCGCACTTACATTTGGAACACCTTTCTCAAAATCAGTCGTTGCAATTGTCACAATACGCTCTTCACGTAACGCTTTCACTAAAGCATCTGTTAATGCTAGTTCCACTATATTTGCCATGCTTCCACCTCCATAAACTTCTATATTGATTTCGCTCTAACAGGCACTTCCTACCAGGAGACTGTAACAAACGAAGAAAAGAGGCCTGCCCACATGATTCAACTAACCATCAACAAAAATGTACATTCAACGCTAATAATAGTTTCACTTATATAATAACCTATTTTTCGAATTGCGAAAATATTATTTTTTTCTCCTATAGTTCAAAAACTTCTAAGGTCCATGATATACTAAAATAAGATAGAACTTGTGCCGAGGTGACAAAATGAGAGTCAAATGTATTCTTTGCGATAAAAAAGAAGATTTAAATGACGAAAATCCAGTAGCGAAGCGACTTCGTAATCGTCCTATTCATACATTTATGTGTAAACAATGTATAGGTCGAATTACAGAACGTACTTTAGAACGACACGCAACAGGAAATTTCCGATTATATCGTGATAAAACAGTTGAAGATGAATGGTAATTGTTAATAGGAATATCGTCTATTCGAACGCTGATAGCAATCCAATAAACATTACTATATAGTATTCCAACCGTCTAATTGTCACGCATAAATAAGCCCTTATCGAACAGGATGAGGGCTTATTTATATTTCTCCGGTTCACGGTTTATCTGTTCTAAAAAACAATCAATCAACTCAAGTGGAAACCGAACTGATTTCTTTTCTCCTTCTTTTTCATATGTAACAAAATACATATCTTCCTTTTTTTCTACTGTAACATGTTGTAACTGATGATTTTCATGTAACATATTATGAAAAAGCATATATGTTTCTTGAGCAGCTTCATCATATGGACGAGCTTCTGCTACAATTTTAATCGTTAACCAATTATATAATGCATCTTGCACAGAACGCATCTTACATTCCCCCTTTAGCCTGCTTTTGAATGTTTCGCTTGTCGCAAACGTAATTTATATATACCAAGTATAATAATCGCTACAACAAGCCCTTCTCCTACAGGCAGAAAAACAGCAAAAAAGGTTAAAATAGTGCACCCAAGTATTAGTACAGTATAAATTACTACATTCTTTAACAAAGATAATTTTCTAGCAAACCCTAAATTATAAACAATAATGCTGAATATAATAATTGTACCGTAAAGAAGCCACATTCCCACTTCTGGATTGACATCTACATTGTACAACTTCGCAAAAAATGACATTTTTTCAAGCACTACATTTCTCCCCCTTACTCACGCAGATGAATAACAACTCCTTCTATTTCATTTCCAATTTACTTACTATAAGAGTACCCTGCAAAAAAAGTACTGTCCACAAAAAAGAACAAATTTTCAAAAAATAATTACGATAAAAAAGCTGCCTTTTATTAAAAGGCAGCCCTACATTACTTAAGCTTCTACAGATTTCTTTTTCTTAGCAGCTCTTTCGCGCTCACTCTTATCAAGAATCTTTTTACGAAGACGAATTGATTCTGGAGTTACTTCACAGAACTCATCATCGTTTAAGTACTCTAATGACTCTTCTAAAGTCATTAAGCGTGGTTTTTTCATTGTTGAAGTTTGATCTTTCGTCGCAGAACGAATGTTAGTTTGTTGTTTCATTTTTACAACGTTAACTGTTAAATCATTCTCACGTGTATGTTCTCCAACAATCATACCAGCATATACTTCTGTACCTGGTTCAACGAAGATTACACCGCGATCTTCAACTTGCATAATACCGTATTGTGATGCTTTTCCTGTTTCAAGTGAAACAAGAACACCTTGGCGACGTCCACCAACTTGTCCAGCATGTACTGGTTGGTAGCAATCGAATGTATGGTTTAAAATACCATAACCACGAGTTAATGTTAGGAATTCTGTCGTGTAACCAATTAAACCACGTGCTGGAACCATGAAAGTAAGGCGAACTTGACCGTTTCCGTTATTCACCATGTCTAACATTTCACCTTTACGTGCACCCATTGATTCCATAATAGAACCAGTGTATTCTTCAGGCACATCGATTTGTACGCGCTCTACAGGCTCACATCTTACGCCATCAACTTCTTTAATAATTACTTCTGGTTTTGACACTTGTAATTCGTATCCTTCACGGCGCATGTTTTCGATTAAGATTGATAAATGTAATTCTCCGCGTCCAGATACAATCCATGCATCAGGAGATTCTGTATTATCTACACGTAAGCTCACATCTGTTTCTAACTGTGAACGAAGACGTTCTTCAATTTTACGAGATGTAATATACTTACCTTCACGACCTGCAAATGGACTGTTATTTACAAGGAATGTCATTTGTAGTGTCGGCTCATCAATACGTAATAACGGCAATGCCTCTTGATGCTCAACTGGACATACCGTTTCACCAACGTTAATGTCTTCCATACCTGAAACAGCTACTAGGTCTCCAGCTTTTGCTTCTTCAATTTCTTGACGTTTTAATCCCATGTAACCAAATAATTTTGTTACACGGAATTGTTTTACACTTCCATCAACCTTCATTAATGCAACTTGTTGTCCTACTTTCATTGTACCGCGGAATACACGACCAACTCCGATACGACCTACATAATCATTATAATCAAGAAGTGCTATTTGGAATTGAAGTGGCTCTTCACTGTTATCGATTGGTGCTGGAATATGATCAATAATTGTATCAAATAATGATTTCATATTCTCTTCTTGGTTTGCTGGATTTGAATCTAAGCTCGCTGTTCCGTTCATTGCTGAAGCAAATACAACAGGGAACTCTAATTGATTTTCGTTTGCACCAAGTTCAATGAATAAGTCGATTACTTCATCAACTACTTCGTCTGGACGAGCAAAGTCACGGTCAATTTTGTTTACAACAACGATTGGAGTTAAGTTTTGCTCAAGTGCTTTCTTTAACACAAATCGTGTTTGTGGCATACAACCTTCATATGCATCAACAACAAGTAAAACACCATCAACCATTTTCATGATACGTTCTACTTCACCACCGAAGTCAGCATGTCCAGGTGTATCTAAAATGTTAATTCTTTTATCTTCATAATGAATCGCTGTATTTTTCGCTAAAATAGTAATACCGCGTTCTCTTTCTAAATCATTTGAATCCATTGCACGTTCTTCCACGTGCTCATTTGCACGGAACGTCCCCGCTTGACGTAATAACTGGTCAACAAGTGTTGTTTTACCATGGTCAACGTGGGCGATAATTGCTATATTTCGTAAATCTTCTCGTTTTTTCAACATGTCCAACTCCTAGTGTCTTTTTAATCCTTTTCTATTATAAGAGCGAAGGGGATATAATAGCAATCAAAATAAAACCAAGAATGAAAATATAGTTGTATTCTCACTTTTGTGAAAGTACAATAAAACTGGAGGGTGAAATATATGGAACAGATTCAGTATCGTTTTTTATTAACAGCTATCATTGGTGTTATTTTTATGATTGGTATTGGAATTATGATTGCTGAGAATAGCCCAATCGGTGTTATTATTTGTATTATTGGTACGATTTTTACAATCGGATACGGATTTATAACAAAAAGAAAAATGCGTAAGCTACAATAACCACAAAAAGTAAGAAGCGATTTTCTATGCCTCTTACTTTTTTGTTTTTTCTATGGATTTTATACACCTATTGTACATATTGTAGCATCTCTTCGTACACACCTGGTCTTGCAACGAGAACGCTACTCTTCTCAATAATTTGCAGCGGCTCTCCAGTAAAAGTCGTTACTTTTCCTCCAACCTCTTCTACAATAATCTTTCCTCCGCCAAAATCCCATGGAGACAAGCGAGGTGTCACATAAGCATCTAATCGTCCTGTTGCTACATATACCATTTCAAGTGCTGCACAACCGTATGAACGTGTTCCTCTTGCTTTTTTTACAAGTTGTGCCATTTTCCTCATATCAAGACGAGAATTATCAGTAAGCCACGTAGCATTTACAGCAATAACTCCTAATGATACTTCACTCGGCTGTAATGATGGAATTTCTATTTCATTACAAAATGCTCCAATACCCTTTTTCGCATGATATAACTCATCATGAACTGGGTCATATACGAGACCAATTTTCCCAATACCATTCTCATATATGCCAATTGAAATCGCAAAATTCCGCTTTTGATGAACAAAATTCATCGTGCCATCAATTGGATCAATTAACCACAAAACTCCATCCGTTGAAGCCAACTCATCGCCATATCCTTCTTCTCCAAGAATATAGTGTTTAGGAAATGTCTCTTTAATTTTCCCAATAAAAAATTGTTCAATTTCCCGATCCATATTTGTTACTAAATCAGAGGCATTTGACTTCGTTTCAATAATAAGAGACTGCTTCATCGATGAAACAAGGTGCTGCCCCGCTTCTTTTATCCATTGTTTTGCGTATACATCAATTTCTTCCCATACCTCTTGCATTTTTAAACACTCCGATCTGTACAATTCACAGAAAAAACGAACCCTTTATAAGGTTCGCACCAACTAATTTTTTATACATACACTATTATTATGCCTCTAACCGAATCATTTCAAGTCTTAACACTTCTAATTTTTTCATACACTCTTCTTTTTTCATGTCGTCTTTTTCCATCATTGCATCATATAGCGTTGCTAATTCATAATCTAATTCTAAACGTAACACCGGAATTCTCTTCTCCGCATCTGTTCTTTTTAATGCGTTGATTACCTGTCTCATATTCGTTTGCCTCCTCCCAATATTCGCTTGCCCTCGACCTTGAATTTACTCAATTTTCTGATTTTTTTGTTTTATACTATATTATGTGGGATAAATCATCTATGCAACTAATTTGCATTTTTATCTGAAATTTTTTTATAAGCGTCTTTTTTTATGAATTGTACAGGCTATGTTAGAATAAAAACAAACTAGGAGTTGGAGGAACAACCATGACATCAAAAACTTTCAAAGAAAAGGACTTCACTGTGTTCTCTGTAGATGGTCTAGAAGAAAGAATGGCTGCAATTAAAACGAACATTCATCCGAAGTTAGAAACTCTCGGTGAACAATTTTCTCTTTTCTTAACAAATGAAACTGGTGAACCTTTTTTCTATCATGTAGCGAAACATGCACGTCGTAAAGTCAATCCACCAAACGATACTTGGGTTGCATTTTCAACAAATAAACGCGGATATAAAATGCTACCACATTTTCAAATTGGACTATGGGGGACACATGCTTTTATATACTTTGGTTTAATTTATGAGTGCCCACAAAAAATGGAAGCGGCTCATGCCTTTTTAAAACATTTAAATGATTTAAAAACGAATATACCAAATGATTTCGTTTGGTCCATTGACCATACTAAGCCTGATGTAAAATTACATAACACCCTTCAACTAGAAGAGTTACAAAAAATGATTGAGCGGTTAAGGACTGTTAAAAAAGCAGAATTATTAGTAGGAATTCATATTTCTCCAGAAGAATTTGCAAATCTTACTGATGAGCAATTCATCCAAAAAATTGAATCCACGATGCACTCGCTCCTTCCTTTATATAAAATTTGTAATCGATAAAGCAAAACGGACAATATTTGTATTGTCCGTTTTTAGTTGTTATCCCATTATAACACTTCACTTTTTATTTTTCAAAATTTTTTTACATTTTAACGATGTCTTCTTCTTGTAAATTTTTCGCCTTTTGAATTGTACGATAAATGGAATAACCACTCACTTCTTGGAATTCTTTGTCGATTTTCTTTTCTTCTGCTTTTCCTGGTACAATTTCTTTAAAATGACGATACAAACTCATCAGATTTTCTCTTTTCAACCCTTTTTCATAAGCTTGTTCAATCGCTTCATAAAATTTAATTACTACAACCATTTCTTCTGTTGACCAATCATAATTAATTGGATATTGATATTCCATAATAACACCTCGTCTATTCCAGTTCACTCTAATTTGTTCTCCTTCATTATCATACGCGAGATAAAGTGAAACTTCCACCTGTATGCTTAGTCACCAATCGTTTTCTTTACCAATCCAAAATCTTACCAATAATATTTTTTCTTGAATCCAGCAAAAATATCATCTGTTAATCAGGATGTCTTTCACTCTTTCCATCACTTATTTTGCTCAGGCTCCGTTTGATGATACTCTATCCTTGAATTTTTTCAGTCCAACAATTCATTTTTTACGCATAATTCTTTCTGCATAAAAAAACGATAATTACCATTATTATTTTTCTATACATCTTCTTCTATAGGTGATATAATGCTCTTGTTTTATAGAACATAAAGAGATACTTCAAATAGTAGTGAGAATTTCTCTTCTGCTATTGATTAGTGTAACAGGATAAATATAAAACAAAATTAATAAATATTAATAAAAAAGAAGGGGTGTATAAATTGTCCCAATACGAAACACCATTGTTTACTGCTTTAAGAGAGCACAGCAAGCGAAATCCAGTTCAATTTCATATTCCAGGTCATAAAAAAGGACAAGGAATGGATCCTGAATTCCGCGAATTTATTGGGCATAACGCATTATCAATTGATTTAATTAATATTGCACCACTCGATGATTTACATCATCCAAAAGGTATGATTAAACATGCTCAAGATTTAGCAGCAAAAGCTTTCGGCGCTGATCATACATTTTTTTCTGTCCAAGGAACAAGTGGTGCAATTATGACAATGGTGATGAGCGTTTGTGGTCCTGGAGATAAAATTCTTGTACCGCGAAATGTTCATAAATCTATTATGTCAGCGATTATTTTCTCAGGCGCAAAACCAATTTTTATTCATCCAGAAATTGATCCAACATTAGGAATTTCACATGGAATTACAATTCCTTCTGTAAAAAAAGCGCTTGAAGAACATCCAGATGCAAAAGGACTCCTTGTCATTAATCCAACATATTTTGGTTTTGCAGCTGACTTAGAGCAAATTGTAAAGTTAGTACATTCATACAATATGCCAGTACTAGTGGATGAAGCCCATGGTGTTCATATTCATTTTCATGACGAAATGCCAATGTCAGCAATGCAAGCTGGCGCTGATATGGCTGCAACAAGTGTTCACAAACTAGGTGGCTCATTAACACAAAGTTCTGTTTTAAATGTAAGAGAAGGGCTTGTAAACGTAAAGCATGTTCAATCGATTATTAGTATGCTTACAACGACTTCAACATCTTATATTTTATTGGCTTCACTTGATGTTGCAAGAAAGCGTCTTGCAACAGAAGGACGAGAACTTATTACGAAAACTATTCAATTAGCAGAAGAAGTTCGAGAGCAAGTAAATGAAATTGAACACCTGTATTGTCCTGGTAAAGAACTGCTAGGAACCGATGCAACTTTTGACTATGATCCAACAAAGCTTATTATTTCTATAAAAGAATTAGGAATTACAGGGCACGATGCAGAATTATGGTTAAGAAAGCATTATAATATAGAGGTTGAACTTTCCGATTTATATAACATTCTGTGTCTTGTTACACTTGGAGATACAGAAGATGAAACAAATCTACTAGTACGCGCTCTGCATGAATTATCAGCAACCTTTAAACATAGAGCAGAAAAAGGTGTTCAAATGCAAGTAGATATTCCAGAAATCCCTGTACTTGCGCTATCTCCGCGCGATGCCTTTTATTCTGAAACAGAAGTTGTTCCTTTTGCAGAAGCTGCTGGCCGCATTATCGCAGATTTCGTTATGGTCTATCCACCAGGTATTCCAATTTTTGCTCCTGGTGAAATTATTACACAAGAAAATTTAGACTATATTCAAAAGAATTTAGAAGCAGGATTACCAGTACAAGGTCCTGAAGATATGACATTACAAACTTTACGTGTCATTAAAGAATATAAAGCAATTAGCGAATAACTTCCTTCCCACTTCATATCTTTGGAGTGGGATTTTTCATTCACAAACACCCCTCTTCCAGCCTTCATATTATTTTTCCTATGCACCCTTTATCCGCCTATTCATACGATATAATGTAAAACTTCCATAAGGCGAAAGCCTGCCCAATCAAGATCTTACGGACAGTTCTCTCCCGACATTCACGAAATACTATTGTTCAAGGGCTTAGTAGGTGAAAATCAGTTAGACTCATCCTAGCAGTACTTTTTCTTAACTCCCTCTTATCTGAGAGCCTCATCTCCCTTTAATTCAAAATCAAAAGAATGTAAACATATAGGTGGGATTTTATGATTGTAATTGGCCGTTCCATTGTACATCCATATATAAAAAATGAAAACGAACCTTTCTATTCGGAAAAACAACAAATTTTAGAAATTATGACTGGAAATCATGAAGTATACAATTTCCAATCATTACATGAGTTAGCTTTTGATATAAATGTCCGTGTTCATATTATTACTTCTGCTTTAGAGTTATTTAACAGCGGGTTACAATTTCGCACATTTAAGCAATCTTTCTGTAATCCTGAATTTTGGGAAAGAACTCATTTAGGTGGCTTTCAACTTCGCCCTAATGTGTTACCCTCTTTTGCTATTCGTGATATTTTTCTAAACGGCAAAAAATATGGAACAGAATGTGCAACTGCAATGATTATTATCTTCTATAAATCACTGTTAGCATTGTATGACGAAGAAACGTTTAATCGTTTATTTGCAAATCTTTACTTATATACATGGGACTATGATAAGGATTTAAAGCTCACTACAAAAACAGGCGGAGAAATTGTTCCTGGTGACCTTGTTTATTTTAAAAACCCACAAGTGAACCCAGCAACAATTGAGTGGCAAGGAGAGAATGCAATTTATTTAGGAAATTTCTTTTTTTATGGGCACGGTGTCGGTGTAAAAACAGAAAGTCAAATTATTGATGCACTCAATCAACGACGTATTCCTTTCGCTTTTTTAACAGCATATTTAACAGATTTTCTAACACGGATAGACAGTCGGATGATGAGCCAATTTGCCTCTACAAAGAAAATGCAAACAGAAATCGAACTCATCCCCATCCGAGACGATGCAATTATTGCAACAATTGGTCACACGACTTCAATCCACTAAAAAAACGCCTGCACATGCAGGCGTTTCTATATTTATTGGGCTTTAGTATGTTCTTTATGCTCACACTCACAGTTAGAACCGCATTTTCCGTATAATACTGTTACTTTTTCATCCTCAAAATGCGCAATTGTGTTCTCACAAATTTGACATACGATAGTTCCCATTTTTAAATTCCTCCTAATATTGTAATTCCTAAGAATTTTTTGTAACCGCTTAACTTTCTGTCTTTATTTTAATATGTTATACTTTTTTAGTCAATAGTTTTAATTATGACATATTAATTATTTTTTAATTTTATTAGTATGAAACATTTATAAATAATAAGCAGCCGTATATTTATTATTACGACTGCTTTGACACAATTATTCCTCATATTCAGCATGCACAGAAGTAGGTGGCAATAGAAATTTAAAAAACTGCGCAAGATCTGTTGCCTCTTCACTCGTTTTTAGTTTAAAGACATCCTGTAAATGGTGCACATTTTCAATATCATCCTGTCCAAGGAGAGTTGCTCGACCAGTTTGCATACAAACAACAAGTGGTTTACCAAAAAACATAGTTGTGTACACCACACCAAAATCATACCGTGTCTCATTTGTCATAAAACCAAGAAAGCGGACTTTTGTATTTTCATGTTCATCATATAATTTTTCAAACATTGTCCCTCTCCTTTCTTCTTGATTTATCCACAATGTATATATTAAACAAAAAAAGCAAGATCCCTTTTAATTGTCAAAAAATTTACAACAATGTTAAAATAGTAATATATTATGTCCTTAGGAGGTTTATTATGCAAGATGCATTCATTAAACTCGTCCCAAATTCAAAACAGCAATCTATTTCTCTAGACGATGTTAAACAACTATTTCATTACTATAAAACAATTACAGCTCAAACAGGTCAACAACTCGGCTTTTCATACGCAAACACTGCCTTTCCATACGAAATGGTTGATACTTCAGATACAACACTTTGTTTAAAATCTAATCATGAACGCTATCACTCTATTTATGTAGGAACAGGAATTGAAAACGAACAATCTTTTATACAAATTACATTACCATCTACTGCAACCTTTGGAGATAAAGGAAAAGCTAATGAATTTTGCAGATTTTTAGCAAAGAAGTTAGAAGGAGAATTACAGCTTTTCAACGGAAGAACAATGTACTTTTATAAACGTTAACTAAAAAAAGAGCAGCTTACTCATAAAAAAGAGAAGACTATTCGTAACAGTGAAAAAAATTGCCTCTTTTCTGGAGTGCAACATAATATAGGCGCTAACATAAGCCAAATAAAAAAACACAAAAAAGAGCAGTACTTTGTAATGCAATTTATCGCGACTTGATAACAATAATACAATGGAGAATCCGCTCCATATAATAAAATGAAACAAAGCAACAAAAGTCATTTTCATGTTATTGCCTCCTTTCACACGTCCTATTGTATTACAATATATGGGCGCTAAAAGAAATCATTACATATATATGAGGAAATAGATAGAACAAGCAAAATGGATTTAGATAAAGTGAAACTTTAATCAGTGGGGGTTTTCTTCATCCCCCACTGATTATCAGCCTCACCAATCGGGCTTTTACGGGCAGTTTATCTCCCGCCTAACTTCTTAAGAAAAGCGGGAGCGGCTCGCTCAGAATCGCAGGACGCCCACGCACAAGGCGGAGAGGCGCTTTTTGCCTCGTCCGAGGGGGCAAAACGACCGGAGATTCTAGCCGCTAAAGCTGGACAACAAAGAAATGTGGAAGTGGCTCGTCCAGAATGTGAGGGGGATGGAGATTCTGACGTAGAGGTGTTTTTTACCTCGCAGGAAGAAGCGAAGCCACCGAACATTCTAGCCACTGGAACTGGACAATGTTTCCGCTGAATTTTGAGGTGGGAGTATTACTGCCCCCAAATAGCGGGATAAACAAAACAGCCGCCTCCTAATATCTAGGAGGCGGCTGTTTTGTTTATCTTATATTATTTTACAATGTGAATTGGCATTCCAAGAGCAACTTCAGCTGCTTCCATTGTGATTTCACCTAATGTTGGGTGAGCATGGATTGTTTGAGCGATATCTTCAGCTGTCATTCCAGCTTCGATAGCTAAACCAAGCTCAGAAATAATATCAGAAGCGCCTGCACCTGCAACTTGTGCACCTACAATAAGACCATCTTCTTTACGAGTTACAAGTTGTACGAAACCGTCTGTGCTGTTTAATGATAATGCACGTCCGTTAGCAGCGAATGGGAATTTAGAAACTGCTACTGTCATTCCAGCTTCTTCTGCTTGTTTTTTCGTATAACCAACAGATGCTAATTCTGGATCAGTAAAGCATACTGCTGGAATTCCGATGTAATCGATTGCTGATGCATGACCGCTAATTGCTTCAACAGCTACTTTACCTTCGTAAGAAGCTTTATGAGCTAATGGTGGTCCAGGAACGATATCACCAATTGCATAGATGTTTGGTACATTTGTACGGCATTGCTCATCGATTTCGATTACACCACGGTCAGTCATTTTAATTCCAACTTGCTCAAGACCGATTTCTTGCGTATTTGGACGACGACCTACAGTTACTAATACATAATCAGCATCAACAGTTTGTACTTCGCCTTTTACTTCGAAGCTAACTTTTACGCCGTTTTCAGTTTCTTCAACGCCTTTAGCCATAGCTTTTGTATGGATTGTTACGTTGCCTTTTTTCTGAAGTGCACGTTTTACAACTTGGCTCATCGCTTTTTCGAAACCAGCTAAAATTTCATCGCCAGCTTCTAATACTGTAACTTCTGTACCGAAGTTTGCATATGCAGTACCTAATTCCATACCGATGTAACCGCCGCCGATTACAACAAGCTTTTTCGGAATTTCTGGTAAGCTTAAAGCACCAGTTGAGTTAAGAACGCGTTTAGAGTATTTGAATCCAGGAATTTCAATTGGTGTAGAACCTGTTGCAAGAACAGCATTTTTAAACGTATACGTTTGTGCTGCTTCCTCAGTCATTACGCGTAATGTGTTTGCATCTACGAAGTAAGCTTCACCGCGAATGATTTCAACTTTATTACCTTTTAAAAGACCTTCTACACCGCCAGTTAATTTCTTAACTACACCGTTTTTCCATTCTTGAACTTTTGTGAAGTCAACTTTTACGTTTTCTGCAGTAATACCCATGTCATCAGAATGTTTTGCATTCTCATAACGATGACCTGCATTAATTAATGCTTTAGAAGGAATACATCCAACGTTTAAGCAAACACCACCAAGGTTAGCTTTTTCAATAATAGCTACTTTTTGTCCTAATTGTGCTGCACGAATTGCTGCAACATATCCACCAGGACCTGCACCAACAACGACTGTATCTAATTCAATTGGGAAATCTCCTACTACCATTGTTTATTACGCCTCCATTACTAATAATTGTGGGTCGTTTAATAGACGTTTAATTTGGTTTAATGCTTTCTGAGCTGTTGCACCGTCGATTAAGCGATGATCAAAGCTTAAAGATAATGCTAATACTGGAGCTGCAACGATTTCACCGTTTTTCACAACTGGTTTCTCAGCAATACGGCCGATACCAAGGATTGCTACTTCTGGGTGGTTAATAACTGGAGTGAACCATTGTCCGCCTGCAGAACCAATGTTTGTAATTGTGCAAGATGCACCTTTCATCTCTGCTGGAGCTAAGCGACCTTCACGTGCTTTACCAGCAAGTTCATTGATCTCGTTAGAGATTGTGAAGATAGATTTACGATCTGTATCTTTAACAACTGGTACTAATAGACCTTTGTCTGTATCAGCTGCGATACCAATGTTGAAGTAATGTTTGTGAACGATCTCTTGATTTGCATCATCTAAAGAAGTGTTCAGCATTGGGAATTCACGTAATGCAGATGTTAACGCTTTTACAACGTATGGAAGGTAAGTTAATTTAATACCTTTTTCAGCTGCAACAGCTTTGAACTTCTTACGGTGAGCAACAAGTTCTGTTACATCTACTTCGTCCATTAATGTTACGTGAGGAGCTGTATGTTTAGAGTTAACCATTGCTTTTGCAATCGCTTTACGGATACCGCTCATTTTCTCACGAGTTTCTGGGTATTCACCAGCTGGAATTGGTTGTGCTTTTGGAGCTTCTTCTTTCGCTGCTGGAGCTTCTGCCGCTACTGGAGCTTCCGTTTGTGCTACTGCTGCTTGTCCACCGTTTGCAAATGTGTCGATGTCAGCTTTTACAACACGGCCGTTTTTACCAGTACCAGCTACTAGACGAATGTCTACGCCTTTTTCACGTGCATATTTACGAACAGATGGCATAGCAATTACGCGCTCATTAGCTACTTCTTCAGTTGCTGCTGGAGTAGCCGCTGTTACTGGAGCTTCTTCTTTTACTTCTTCAGCTTTTGGTGCTTCGTCATGATCGTCACCTTTAAACTTAAGGTTTTCATAGCCAGGAGCGTCGAACTTAATTAAAGTATCTCCTACTACTGCTACTGTACCTTCTTCTACAAGAATGTCAAGTACTTTCCCTTTAACTGGAGAAGGAATTTCTACAACTGCTTTATCATTTTGTACTTCAAGAAGTACATCGTCTTCGTTTACTTCATCGCCTACTTTAATAAACCATTTTACGATTTCGCCTTCGTGGATACCTTCACCGATATCTGGTAGTTTAAATTCAAATGCCACGGAATTCAGCCCCCTGATTCTTATCATTATTATTGGAAATTGCAAAAGAAATCAGCATGTGCTGACTTCTTTTGCACATAAAACTCAAATTAGAAGTTCATTACTTTGTTAACAGCTTCAACAATATCTTTATGGTTTGGTAACCATACGCTCTCAGCTTGAGAGAATGGGAATATTGTATCAGCAGCTGCAACACGTACAACTGGAGCTTCTAAGTTTAAGATTGCACGGTCATTGATTTCCGCTACAACGTTAGCTGCAATACCAGCTTGTTTTTGAGCTTCTTGAACTACTACAACGCGGCCTGTTTTTTCAACAGAAGCGATAATTGTTTCGATATCTAATGGTTGAACTGTACGTAAGTCCACAACCTCTAAAGAGATACCTTCTTTTTCAAGTTCCTCAGCAGCTTTTAATGCAGCATGCACCATTGCACCATATGTGATAACAGATACATCTGTACCTTCACGTTTCACATCAGCTTTACCAATTTCAATTGTGTATTCGCCTTCTGGTACTTCTTGACGGAAAGAACGGTATAATTTCATATGCTCTAAGTAAACAACTGGATCGTTGTCACGAATTGCAGAAATTAAAAGACCTTTTGCATCATATGGAGTAGATGGAATTACAACTTTTAAACCTGGTTGTTGTGTCATTAATCCTTCTAAGCTGTCAGCATGTAATTCTGGTGTATGAACACCACCGCCAAATGGAGAACGAATTGTAACTGGAGCAGTCCAACGTCCACCAGAACGGTAACGAAGACGAGCCAATTGACCAGAAATAGAATCAATTACTTCGTATACGAAACCGAAGAATTGGATTTCAGGAACTGGACGGAAGCCTTCTAATGCTAAACCGATTGCAAGTCCACCGATACCAGACTCTGCAAGTGGAGTATCCATTACACGGTCTTCACCAAATTCAGCTTGTAATCCTTCAGTAGCACGGAATACACCGCCGTTTACACCAACGTCTTCACCAAACACAAGTACGTTAGGATCGTTTTTCATTTCAACGCGTAAAGCATCAGTGATTGCTTGAATCATTGTCATTTGAGCCATGGCTTACTTCGACTCCTTTTCTTTATAAATTTCATATTGTTCAGCTAAGTTGAAAGGCATTTTTTCGTACATGATTTCCATTAAATCAGTTACTTTCTGTTTTGGAGCTTGGTCAGCTTTAGCAATCGCTTCTTTAATGTCTTCTTTAGCTTGTTCGATTACTTTTTCTTCTTCTTCTTGAGACCAAATGCCTTTGTTTTCTAAGAATGCACGGAAACGTACGATTGGATCTTTTTGTTCCCATTCATTTTCGATATCTTTTGTACGGTAACGAGTTGGATCATCACCAGCCATTGTATGTGGACCGTAACGGAATGTTAAAGTTTCAATTAAAGTAGGACCTTCACCGTTTACTGCGCGCTCACGAGCAAAAGCAGTTGCTGCATATACAGCTAATGGATCCATACCGTCTACTTGAATACCGTAAATACCAGCTGCAACTGCTTTTTGTGCTACAGTTTTTGCTGCAGATTGTTTTTCTACTGGAGTAGAAATTGCATAACGGTTGTTTTGAACAACGAAGATTGCTGGAGCTTTAAATGCACCTGCAAAGTTCATACCTTCGTAGAAGTCACCTTGAGACGCACCGCCGTCACCAGTGTAAGTAATTGCAACAGATTTTTTACCACGTAGTTTCATACCTAATGCAACACCAGCCGTTTGGATGATTTGTGCACCGATAA
Organism: Bacillus cereus group sp. BfR-BA-01380; assembly: GCF_022663535.1. Taxonomy (GTDB): domain Bacteria; phylum Bacillota; class Bacilli; order Bacillales; family Bacillaceae_G; genus Bacillus_A; species Bacillus_A cereus_BB. The sequence goes on from NZ_JAKUFS010000016.1 coordinate 92,664, forward strand.
TAATTTGTGGAGAAAGTGCATTTACATCTGCAGGCATTTGGTTACCCATGAAATGTCCACGAGAGAATAAGAATGCTTGATATAATGGTAAACCGTGCCATACTAATTGTGGAACATCACGATATCCTGGTAAGATGAAGTCTTCTTTTTCAAGAGCAAAATGACTTGCTAATTGAGAAGCTTCTTGTCCAGCTGTCGGCGCATAGAAACCTAAGCGACCTTGACGGTTTAATGAAATAGAACGTTGGTCTAATACGCGAGTATACACCATACGACGCATTAATTCTTTTAATTGCTCATCAGTTAATTCTGGCATAGCTGCTTTATTCACAACTTCGCCTTTTTCATTTAAAATTTGTAATGTTTCAAATTGAGCTGCGATAGCTTTCATTTGCTCATCAACATTAAATAGGGCCTTTTTTGTTTTAGTACCCATTCCGTTCACCTCTTCCTCTCTTGAACCATATTCTTAAACGCTTTCACTAGCACCTCACTAAAATGAAAGCATAAGTTTGAAAACTGACGCATCATTCGTCAGTTATTGAATAATTTGTATACCTAACAATCTGTACTAATGTTTTCATTTAAACCAATTAATACAATATTGATCACGTTTTTAAGTTTACAACTATTCTAATCGTCATGTCAATCACTTTGATTTCGATTTTTTTCAAAGGTTAAAGAGATTTTCTTAACAAATACAAGTTTTCAAAATACTATCTGTATTAGTGAACAAAAACCTCCTGTTATATTATTTCCTTTTCCTAGATATTTTGCTCATAGAATAATATGTAAACGTTTCACTTCACTCTTATCTTTTGTCCCATCCTAATAAAAATATACAACATCTGCCTTCTTTTTAGGCAAATAACTATACATTTCTCTCCTTTCCTCCATACATTATATTAACCGCAGCATTCGCGGAAATGGTAAAGGAGGTCACACCATGTACGGATACACTTTTTGTTACCCCTCAACTTGCGCATATCCTTCGTATGGATATGGTGGTTGCGGCGGCGGCGGTGGCTTTGGACACGGCTTTGCTTTAATCGTTGTATTGTTTATTCTTTTAATTATCGTCGGTGCTGCTTGCATCTGTTAATGTAAAACGAAACAATCATAAAAGAACAAGGCATTTTTTCGCCTTGTTCTTTGTCATGACTTTTTTCATAACCTTTGGTAGACTAAAGATGAAAGGAGAGATTGTATATGCTTACAATGGACGATGTGATTCGTGAAGGAAATCGCATTTTACGAGCAGTAGCTGAAGAAATAGCTCTACCAGCAAGCGAAGAAGATGTTCATATATTACGAAAGATGATTGAATTTGTGATTAACAGTCAAAAACCCGAAATGGCTGAAAAATATAATTTACGCCCCGGAATTGGTTTAGCCGCGCCGCAAATCGGTGTTTCGAAAAGAATGATTGCTGTCCATGTCACAGATCGAGATGGTACATTATATAGCTACGCTTTATTTAATCCAAAAATTATTAGTCACTCTGTAGAGCGTACATACTTACCAGGGGGCGAAGGATGCCTATCAGTGGACCGCGAAGTTCCTGGCTATGTACCACGTTACACTCGCATTACCATAAAAGGAACCACAGTGGATGGTGAAGAAGTCAAACTACGTTTAAAAGGGTTACCGGCAATTGTATTCCAGCATGAAATTGATCACTTAAATGGCGTTATGTTTTATGATCATATTAATAAAGATAATCCATTTATGATTCCAGAAAATGCAGCACCTTTAGAAAGATAGAACGAACTTTCCATCATCAGGAATTTTTCACTACTTGCGAATAACAAAATAAAAAGAGTCAGTTTTCACTGAAGTTGGTGAAAACTGACTCTTTTTATTGAAATGGTTCTCATATTTATACTTTATAATAGCCCTGCCCACTGCAATCCATGAAGAATACCATCTTCTGCAACATCTTTTGTTACATAATTCGCAAGCTTTTTCAAATCTTCATGTCCATTTCCCATAGCAATTCCTGTACCTACGGTTTCAATCATTTCTAAATCATTTAACCCGTCTCCAAATGCATATACTTGTTCCCCTGTGAATCCAAGCTTTTCAATAAACTTTTCAATTCCTTTCGCTTTCGACCCTCCCATCGGAATAATATCCATAGAGTAAGCGTGCCAGCGAATAAAATGAAACTTTGAATAGTCGTTAATAAACTTTTCTTCTTCTCCTGCCCTGCAAAATAAAAGTGTTTGATAAACGTCACGTTCTTCATAAAAGCTAGGTTCAAACGCAGGATGATCCATGTGAAGGCTAGCAAAGCTTTCTGTTACATAATGATGCGATGGCACTGTTGCTTTCATTTCTTTATGATCTAAGTACACAAGCGGATAGCCTTCTTGCTCTGAAAATTTCGTGAAAGCATGTAATGCATCAGGGTGTAGAGGATTTTTATATATAACCTCATCTTCAAACACCACATACTGTCCATTGAAACTTATATAGTTATGAATATTTAGCTCTTTACGAATATCTTCAAACATAAATGGCGCTCGTCCTGTTGCAATTGCCACATGTATACCCTTTTCTTGCAAACGACGTACAGCTTCTTTTGTGGATTTTGGTATTTCTTTGTTATGATCTAGCAATGTTCCGTCAATGTCAAAAAAGACAATTTTATCATTCATTTACATAACCCTTTCTACTTCATCAATTCAAACGTATCACTTTATACTGTAAATATTTTTTCAAATACTAAAAAAGTATAACATATTGATGAATAAAGTGCTTCTTATCTAACCTTCCTGCCTAACTATGCATATACTGAAATAAAAACGGTACTACGGTTCAACATATGCATTTTCTTTTCTATTCTATCTCATACTATAAGTTGAACGAAATATTTTCTTGCAAGTAGTTCATTTTTTGAAACTTAATTCTTCTTGCACATTCTAATAAGATTATATGCATGTTTTGAGCGAAGAAAGGAAGGGACAACTGTGTTAAAGAAACTGAAGAAAAAATTAAAAGTATATTGGAACGATTTGCTTCGTAAAAAAACAATTGCTTAAATCATGCCCATTTCGGGCTTTTTTCTTCACTCTTATTCGAAAAAACATGAAAATCATAACCGTTTGCTTTATAATAGGTAAAAGATAGCCTAAAACATAGACAAGGAGAGATTGTTTTAATGATTTTTAAAGTATTTTATCAAGAAAAAATGCTAGAAGTACCTGTACGTGAAAATACTAAGGTGCTCTATCTAGAAGCTGAGTCTGAAAGAGAAGTTCGCACAAAATTACACAAGTTCGCATATAACATTGAGTTTATCCAGCCTGTTACTGGTGCTCATCTTGAATACGAAAAGCAATATGCAGATTTCAAATTAGCGGAGAACGTTTAATTTATGAAGTTCTTAAAAAATGACCAAACTGCTATTTTCGCACTTGGCGGACTCGGTGAAATCGGCAAAAATACATATGCTGTTCAATTTCAAGATGAAATTATTATCATTGATGCTGGAATCAAATTTCCAGAAGACGAACTTCTTGGGATTGATTATGTCATCCCTGACTACACGTATCTCGTACGTAATGAGGAAAAAATTAAAGGGCTCTTTATTACACACGGTCATGAAGATCATATCGGTGGGATTCCTTATTTATTGCGCCAAGTAAATATTCCAATTTACGGTGGGAAACTAGCGCTCGGACTAATTAAAAATAAGTTAGAAGAGCACGGATTACTGCGAAAAGCACAATTGTATGAAATTAAAGAAGACGATGTGATTAAATTCAAAAAAACATCCGTTTCCTTCTTCCGTACAACACATAGCATTCCTGATTCATACGGTATCGTTGTGAAGACACCACAAGGACAGGTTGTGCATACAGGAGATTTCAAATTTGATTTCACACCAGTTGGTGAGCCAGCAAATTTAACAAAGATGGCTGAAATCGGAAAAGAAGGTGTCCTTTGCTTGCTATCTGATAGCACGAATAGCGAAGTCCCTCACTTTACGATGTCTGAGCGCCGTGTAGGTGACAGCATCCAGGATATTTTCCGTAAAGTAGAAGGTCGCATTATATTCGCAACATTTGCTTCTAATATTCATCGACTACAACAAGTTGTAGAAGCAGCAGTAGCAAATAATCGAAAGATCGCTGTTTTTGGTCGAAGCATGGAAGCAGCAATGGAAATCGGACAAAATCTTGGCTATATTCGCTGTCCGAAAGATACAATTATTGAACCATCACAACTAAATCGCATACCAGCAAATCAAGTTGTGATTTTATGTACAGGAAGTCAAGGTGAACCAATGGCTGCATTATCTCGCATCGCTAACGGTACACACCGTCAAATTCAAATTATTCCTGGTGATACTGTTGTATTCTCTTCTTCTCCAATCCCTGGAAACACAGTAAGTGTAAGCCGTACAATTAACATGCTATATCGTGCAGGTGCCGAAGTCATTCACGGACCATTGACTGACATTCATACAAGTGGACACGGTGGACAAGAAGAACAGAAACTAATGTTACGTCTCATTAAACCAAAATATTTTATGCCAATTCACGGTGAATATCGTATGCAACGTATGCATGCAAAATTAGCAAATGATTGTGGCATCCCAGAAGAAAATTGCTTCATAATTGATAACGGAGATGTACTTGCACTTCGTGAAGATGAAGCAACAATTGCAGGGAAAATCCCGTCTGGTTCTGTCTATATCGACGGAAATGGTATTGGTGATATCGGTAACATCGTACTTCGCGATCGTCGCATTCTTTCGGAAGAGGGACTTGTTATCGTTGTTGTTAGCATCGATATGAAAGGTTTCCAAGTAGCGGCTGGACCAGATATCATTTCTCGTGGATTCGTTTATATGCGCGAAAGTAGCGATTTAATTAACGATGCACAGACATTAATTACAAATCATTTAGAAAAAGTAATGGAGCGCAAAACAACACAGTGGTCTGAGATCAAAAATGAAATTACAGATACATTGGCTCCGTTCTTATACGAAAAAACGAAACGTCGACCAATGATTTTACCAATCATTATGGAAATTTAAATAAAAAGGACAATGCCGCTATGTCGGCATTGTCCTTTTTGTCATTTCGCTAAAAACATTTCGAAGCGATCTACATCATTATCGTGACCAATAACAATTAAAATATCTCCCATTTGAATATTTTCTGTCGCACGCGGTGAAATAAGAACTTCCTTCCCACGCTTAATTGCTACAATGTTCAATCCAAATTTCGCACGAATATCTAATTCGATTAATGAATGACCATCAATCTTTTCGTTCGCAATAATCTCAACAATACTATGTTCATCTGAAAGCTCTAAATAATCCAAAACGCTACTTGAAGCAATATTATTGGCGATTCTTTTTCCCATATCGCGCTCAGGATGAACAATTTGATCTGCTCCAATTTTCCGAAGAACTTTTTCATGATAATCATTTTGTGCTTTTACAGTAATATTTTTTACACCTAGCTCTTTCAAAATAAGCGTTGTTAAAATACTTGATTGAATATTATCTCCAATTGCAATAACTACATGCTCAAAGTTTCGAATACCAAGACTTTTTAATACCATCTCATCTGTAGAATCCGCAATTACAGCATGAGATGCAATATTTACAAATTCATTTACACGATCTTCATCCATATCAATCGCCATAACTTCCATTCCTAATTGCGCTAATTCCCGGCAAATACTACCACCAAATCGTCCAAGACCAATAACAGCAAATTCTTTTTCTTTCGTACCCACACAAATTCCTCCAGTAATATCAAATCGTATCAAACGAAACTTTTATCGGTGGAATTTCTTTATCTCCCACCTACCTTCTTTAACTCTTCAAAAACGTGATGTGAAGGCTTTGCTCCCTTTAATCATAACCAACTATCATTGTAGCATATTTTATCCCGCTATTCGTGGGCAGTAATACTCCCGCCTCAAAATTCAGCAAAAGCATTGTCCAGTTCCAGTGGCTAGAATGTTCGGTGGCTTCGCTTCTTCCTACGAGGTAAAAAACACCTCTACGTCAGAAGCTCCATCCCCCTCACATTCTGGGCGAGCCACTTCCACATTTCTTTGTTGTCCAGCTTTAGCGGCTAGAATCTCCGGTCGTTTCGCCCCCTCGGACGAGGCAAAAAGCGCCTCTCCATTCTTATTTCTGCTTTTGAATATAAAAAAATTGCTGTAAATAAAAAGCAAGCATACATACTAACATACCAAAGATAAATATATTTCCAAACGAACTGAACGTTTGAAATACAAACATTAAAGTTTCTTGTCCAAAAAAAGCAAATAATAAATTTATAAAAGCAAATAATATCGCAAATTGATAGTGGTGCTGATGAAATAAATAATGCGTCGCTCCTAAAAAACCAACAAAAGAAACAATAAACACCCACCACATTTCAATCATCTTTTGCCACCCTACTATCTCATACCCGTTCACAACAATAGCAATTGTTCCTATAACAATCATAGTTGGAACGCTCCAAAATAAAGCCCACTTTCGAAAGAGTAATACCGCATTCCTGTCTTCTCGTTTATGTGCGCAATACGTTAAAAAAGTCGCGCTTATATATAAGACCGATACAATCGTTAGAATAATAATTAACCAAAAATGAAGCTGATAATACTCATGCTCTATATTCGTAACAATTGCTGCTAACAACCCTGGAATACATATGCCAGTATATCCCTCCACCAATGCCTTATTCCAAAACACCATATTACCAATTCGAATTCCTAATAACATAAAAATAATGGCCCCAAGGATAAATAAGGTCATTTTATTTCCAACTAAACTCGTTGAAAAAGCGATTAATCCAACAAATAAGAATAGAGCAAATGCATTCATAATTTCTGCAACAGGTGATAAATACCCTCTCATCCACTCATATGTGTTCGTATAATTTTCTTTTTTTGCTAAACAATATGTATAAAAACTAACACCAAAATAAATTGCTGCTACAATTACATATGTATATAAAAAGAAACATAGTATAGTACTTCCGATTTGCACACTATCCCCTACCTTTTTCTCTATGTACCATATTGATTTTACACAAATTTCATATAAAATGTAAATAAAAACCTCCCTGCTACATGGGAGGTTTTCCTTTATTCAGCTGTTTTTTCAGCTTCATCAAGAACGCGATTTACTCGTTTTGTCAACATTTGCATACCACTACCGCCCGCTTGAAAATGGCGCAATACACCGTTTTTATCAAACACGTAGTATGCTGGTACATATTGGTTTTCAAAAGAGTCTGTAATCACATGCTTATTGTCTACCAAAATAGGCTGTACAATACCGTGCTCCTCCGCCACCGCTTTCACTTTTTCAAGATCTAAATCTTCTTCTGAACGCGGCATATGCACAGCAATTACATTTAATTTATCTTTATAGTTATCACGGAATTCATTAATACTCGGCATTGCTTCTTTACATAAATGACAGCTAACAGACCAAAAATGAATCAATGTTGGTTTATCGCCAATTAACGCTCCCCTGACTACTTCTCCATTTAGTACAGTCGTTGCTCCTTCTAAGGAAGGCATTGGTTCACGTAATTTCATAACATTTCCTCCTTATATATGTAGAGAAAGGTCTAACAACAATTTGCTAGACCTTCTTCACTCATTCAAAAATTAAACGTTTAAAGTTGCTTGACCTGGTTTCCAGTTTGCTGGGCAAAGTCCGCCAGTTTGAAGCGCTTGAAGAACACGGATTACTTCGTCAACTTCACGTCCAATATTATTATGATGTACAACTTGATACATTAATTCACCTTCCGGGCTAATAATGAATAGACCACGAAGTGCAATCCCTTCTTCTTCAAGTAATACGCCATATTCACGAGATACTACATGATTTGTATCAGCAGCTAATGGATATTTCAACTCACCTAAACCGTTTTTCGTACGGTCAGTGTTAATCCATGCTAAATGAGTATGGATTGTGTCAGTTGATACACCAATTACTTCTGCATCTAAATCTTCGAACTCATCATAACGATCAGAAAGTGCGATAATTTCTGTTGGACATACGAAAGTGAAATCCATTGGATAGAAGAAAAGCACTGTCCATTTGTCTTGTTTCATAACTTCTTCAAGGCTTACTTTACCGAATTCTTTGTTTGGCATAACAGCATCCATCTCAAAGCGTGGAGCTTGTTTTGCTACCATACGTTCTGCCATATGTACCAACCTCCGTTAATTTTTAGTCATATATTGTATTATATAGGAAAAAATAGTTTTTAGTCAATATCATTTAATAATTATTATAAAACAACTAACTATCAACTCTTTCTCCCATCTACTATTATAAAGCATTGTGCTAGAATTACAAAAAAAACGCACTATATATACAAGTTAAAAAACGACATAAAAACCCTCTTTCTTTTTAGGCGGTCGAGAGCATCTGGCCATGCATAGAAGCAGTCAGGGCCCTTTTCTGCCACATGCAAGGTTTAAAACAAAAGAAGGAAGCAGGTAGCGATCATGTTGTATTCGGCATAGCAGCAACTTATAAAGAAAAGCGGAAGCGGCTCGCTCAGAACAAGAGGGGGCTGGGGCTTCTGACATAGAGGCGCCTTTTGCCTCAGTGGAAGACGCGAAGCCACCGACTTTTCTAGCCGCTGGAGCTGGATCATAAAGAAACGCGGAGCCGACTGTTTAGGGAAGCCGAGCTAGACAAGGATGTCGAAAAATTAATATATATAGACTATACAAATTTTCTTATACAAAAAAGGAACAAGCATTATGCTCTGTTCCCTTTCCATTTTACGTATGTTGTTAAAAATAGAATCGCTTTTTCAATTGCTGATTCATCCGGCTGTAATTTCGCATGATGTAGACCATATTCAGATTCGACACCGAGCCAAAACATAAAACCTGGAATCTCACGCAGCATAAATCCAAAATCCTCGCCTGTCATTGCTTCTGTGCAAGTGATAACATTCATATCTGTATGTTCGTCCGTAAACCCCATAAATTCCTTTGTTAACATTTCATCGTTATATACTTGGTGATACATCGCTCCGTAATCAATATGTGCTGTACACTCAAAAGACGTTTCGATGCCAGTAACAATTGCTTCAATGCGTTCCTTCACTCGTTTCATAGATTCAACAGATAATGTACGAATCGTTCCTTCTAAACGAGCCTTTTCCGCAATAATATTTTGTACTGTTCCACCAGTAATTTTTCCGATTGTAATAACTGCACTATCTAACGGATTCACATTGCGACTAATAACAGATTGTAGCTGTGTGACAAGATGGCTTGCGGCAACAATCATATCATTTGCTGTATGCGGATATGCTGCATGTCCCCCCTTCCCTTTCAAATCAATGTATAACTCAGAGGTATTAGCAAAAAGCAGCCCCTCTTTTGTCGCAATTGATCCAACAGGATATTCTGGTGCGATATGGAGCCCAAAAATCATATCTGGTTTCCACGCTTGTAACTCTTCACTTTGTAATAGGGGAAGAGCCCCCCCCGGCCCTTCCTCAGCTGGTTGAAAAATAAAAATGAGATCATCATCAATTCGCTCTGTAACAAAAGCTGTTAATAACCCAAGACCAATTGTTGTATGCATATCATGCCCACATGCATGCATCATCCCTTCATGTAATGAGGCAAATTCATATCCTGTCTCTTCCGTAATTGGAAGCCCGTCAATATCAGCGCGGTAACCAATTGTTTTTTCCGGATTACGGCCATGAACTTTTACAATGACACCTGTTTTCCAAGTCTTTACTTCTATATACTCACTTGGAAGGGTACTTATATAATTTAAAATGTATTGCTGTGTTTTCCATTCTTGAAAACCAATCTCTGGAATTTGATGTAAATCTCTGCGCATTTGAATAAATTTATTTATCATCACCGTTTCACCACCATTGATAAAAAGCGTAAGAGCCTACAAGCTCTTACGCTTTCTTTTTTTATTGCTCCGGATTCAGTTGACGAAGCTCTTGTTTAATTTCTGTTTTTGCTTTTGTTTTTTCGTCAATTTCTTTAATAACGCGTGCTGGTGTTCCTGCAACAACTGTATACGGTGGTACGTCTTCTGTTACAACTGCACCCGCCGCAACAACTGCACCTTTCCCTACTGTAACACCTTCTAGTACTACTACGTTTGCACCAATTACAACATCATCTTCAACGATAACTGGTTTTGCAGAAGGTGGCTCGATAACGCCTGCAAGTACAGCTCCAGCTCCAACGTGACAGTTCTTACCTACTGTTGCACGTCCACCAAGTACTACATTCATATCAATCATTGAACCTTCACCAATTACAGCTCCAATGTTAATTGTTGCGTTCATCATAATAACTGCATTATCACCGATTTCAACTTGGTCACGAATAATTGCACCTGGTTCAATACGTGCTTTAATGCCTTTTAAGTCAAGCATTGGAATTGCAGAGTTACGACGATCATTTTCTACAACGTAATCTACAACATGTTTTTTATTTTCTTCAAGGATTGTCTTAATTTCAGACCATTCCCCAAATAATACGCCTGATTTTTTATTTACAAATGCTTGTACTGTTTCTGGGAATGTAATTTCTTTTAGATCCCCTTTTATGTATACCTTTACAGGAGTTTTCTTCTCACTTTTTTGAATAAACGAGATAATCTCGTTTGCATCCATCATTTTCATGCTTGTTGCCTCCTAAATCCATTTATACTGTTACTCTACCAAACGAAAAGACTCCTCGCAAGAAAATAATCTTATTTTCCTGCTTGAATTTCTTCAATAACATCTAAAAACGCCTGCACTTGTTTTAATTGTCTAGCCGATTCACTTGTTAATAACCACGTTTCTCTCGTCAGTTGTACTGGAGTTTTATATGTCTTTTCCCTTACTTCCCTTAAAACAGTAGAGGGCAAAAGTGCATAACCAATACCATTTAAAACAAGTTGCTTACACGTTTCAATTTGATCGACAACAATCGTACGTCTAGGGGGATTAGAAAATAAACCATACCACCAATTTTGGATTTGTCCATAATATGTCGAGTCACTTTTAAATTGAATGAACGGTCTATTGGTATCTTTTAACATGGAAATATCCTTAATTTCCGTATCAACTAAATACAGCTCATCTTCAAATAATTGTTGTTTATACCCTTTATATTCTTGCGTCCCCCGCAAAATTGCAACATGAACATCACCTTCGTAAAAATGATTTTGCACTTCACTGCTCCAGCCTGTGAAGAGAGAAATCTTTACAGATGGATACTTTTGTACAAACATTTTTAAAACTGGCGGCAACCAATATTGTCCAATGACAGAGGCAACAGCAATCTTTAAAGTACCATATGTCTCTGTTTGAAAAGTTGCTAATTCGCTCTTAATTGCTTCCTCTCTTTGCAACATATCTTTAGCATAATTCGCCACCTTCTCGCCTTCTGGTGTAATCGTTAATCCTTTTTGAGAGCGAATAAAAAACTTCATCCCCCATTGTTTTTCCATCGATTGAAGCCTTTGACTAAGCGCTGGTTGTGATACAAATAAGCGCTCAGAAGCCTTTCGCATATTTAACTCTTGTGCTAAGATAACCATCATCTGAAAATCATCAATTTGCAATGTTTTCCCCTTCTTTCGTTACAACTGAACGATAAAAGCGACTTCTTCTTTCAGTTGAAGTCGCCTTTTCCAACATTATCGATTAAATCGTCTTACTGTTTTATTTAGTAATTTTAAAATTGCCCGACGTGTCAAAATCCCTTCAAAATATCCTTCATCGTTTTCAACACATACAAACGGATGATCAATCGTCACCTCTAGTGCTTTTGAAAATGAATCCTGTAACTTCAGACGTGGGATATCACCCTTCATTACACTTTCTACTTTCATATCCTCTAATTTTTCAAACTCAATACGCTCTAGCCCTAAAATACCGTCCAAAATCATTGCGGTACTTACTAATCCATGTAATTTGTACATTGAGTCTAATACTGGAATTGCCGAATAACCAGATTTCACCAAAACAAGTAAAGCATGCTCCAAACTATTTCCAATTTGAACGTGTGCTACTTTTTCCGATGAAATCATTAAATCTTTTACAAAAACTTGCTGAAACTCTTCTTTCGGAATGCTAATCATATCCATATCCCCCACTTTAACTCATTCTAACAAGTAGCAATTGTAAACCAATCGTAAAAAAACAATTCGTTCAAGTAATGCTCTACTTTTTCAATTCTATTTTTAGTTTATGACAACGTTTACATATTATTATTTGTCCTTATTTTCTTATATAAAATAAATAATCACAGTTCATTTTACCATAGAAACAAAAGAAAAGACCACCATTCTGGCAGCCTTAATATCCTTCATTTTTCAGACGAGCAAATAGGCTTGTAACTTGTTTATAATGAGCTATATCTGTTTTCTTTTGCCCGTTTTCGATATCAGAAAGTTCAACAGAAAGTATTTCACTCGCATAATTTTGCTGAAACAACACATCTAACAATAAGTTTTGTTCCTCTTTCGTTAAATCAATTTCTCTACTCATTTTCTCCTCCCCTTATTCAACCGTCCTTATTATTTATTATATAAAATATTCCCTTTATTTAATAGATTGAAAAATCAGTACAAAAATTATTTCGTGTACCGATTAGCATAACTAAACGCCGCATATGCATCCGGTTTAATTTTAGGGGTTAATCCCATTGCTGTAATTTTATTTGTCATATCTACAATAAACTCTCTCGTTAAACCATATTTTCCGATATCCAAATGAATCTCCATAACAAATTCAGCACCTTCTTCGCAGTATGGATAAAGAATATCCCACAGCTGTTGTATTCGATCAGGTGTAAATAAACAAGCAATCTCTTGACTAAATTGTGTTTCCAAATAAATTTTTTCTCGTAAACTCGGAGGCTTTCGCTTTATCGTTTGGTGGTATAAACACCCCCATGCCCCTTTTCCAACGCGATGCAAATGAATGGCTGTAATAAAACGTGTATTATTTTGATGTACTTGCGAATCTGTTCCAATTGACAATCGATACATATTACGTGGTGCACTTTGAATAAAATGACAAATTCTTGAGAATACAGCTTCAAAACTCATGTGTCGTTCTGATAAATTGTAAAATTGATATTCTCTGCCCATACAGTCACGTCCCTTCTCGTAGACAGACTTTCGCATTCTCATTGTATGGGACAGAGTAACAAAATATGTCTTGCTTACCCCTTGCTCGTTTCAATATTCCGGATTAAATATGTACAGAATGGACATTTGAAAATAACATTTTGATTAGATTGTGCTATTAACACATGTGTAATCTCTGATTGTCTATGACACTTTGGACACACAACAACAGGCATGTTTTCCATTTTTCTCACCCCCTGACGAATAGAATCCTACCTCAAAATAAAGTAAAAGCTTCCCATCAGTTCGTTTAAGAATGACCCTTTTGATGGAAGTTTCACTTTATAGAATGTGTTATCAGTGTAGGACCAGAGAGGGAATATTATTCAGCATATAAAGTGAAACTTCCATCAGTGGGGGTTTTTCATCTCCCGCCTATCTTCTTTAGAAAAACGGAAGTGGCTCGCCCAGAATGTGAGGGGGATGGAGCTTCTGACGTAGAGGTGTGTTTTTTACCTCGTAGGAAGAAGCGAATCCACCGAACATTCTAGCCACTGGAACTGGACAACGCTTTTCTCTGAATCTTGAGGTGTGGATCTTACTGCCCTCGAATAGCGGAATAAAAAAAGAAGGTGCCTTCATTCTGAGGCACCTTCTTTTTATGTATCAAGAAAGAATGTCGTAAATTTCGATTGCAACCATATCAATATTATCGAATTGATATACTTGTGGTTTTTCTCCTTGTTGATACACTTCTAGCTCGTACATATCGCTTTTATCAAAATATTTTACGCTACATTTGCGTTCACCGTTCACTTCAAAATAGCGTTGTGCTACTTCGCCGCTTTCAGCTTGTTCTTTTAGACTAACAAGACGAGTTAAAATTCCTTGGAGTAGAGACATAAAATCTCCCCTTTCTCTAATCTTCCTACGAATAGGTTTTGCAGCAATACTCATTCTATCCGTCATAACTGAAAAAATGTCCCACACCCTAGGATAATGGTTATGCGCAAGAAACTCAACTAAAATTTGTCGAAAAAACATACAAAAAGCCGAAATACACACTTCTATCACTTTTCTCCCATATTTAATAGAAAATACTTGACATCAAAGTTTTGAGAATCTAAAGGAAGATTGTGCATAGCCTTTCATAGAAAAAACATCTGTATGAATGAAAATTTGACTTTATTGCAGTTTTTTACATGCGAGAATATAATGAGAAGAAGTTAAAAGGAGGATTTACATGAAGAAAGTAGATGTATACACACAACCTGATTGTCCACCGTGTCAAATTATAAAAGAATTTTTAAAACATCATCATATTACTTTTACAGAATATGATGTCAAAAAAGATGCTGCTGCTCGCAATCGTCTCCTCTATGATTATGAGTCCTATTCTACTCCTACTGTTGTTGTAGACGGGGAAGTTGTAGCAGGATTTCAAATTGAAAAATTACAACAACTTTTAGAATTAGAACAATAAAAAAAGTGACAGTATATACGTCACTTTTTATTTGATCTACAAATGGCAAATTTTTTTCTTCCATACTTTAAGGACACCAAAATGGAGACGATAAAGTGAAACTTTAATCAGTGGGGGTTTTCTTCATCCCCCACTGATTATCAGCCCTCACCAATCGGGCTTTTACGAGCAGTTTATCTCCCGCCTAACTTCTTAAGAAAGGTGGAAGTGGCTCGTCCAGAATGTGAGGGGGATGGAGCTTCTGACGCAGAGGTGTTTTTTACCTCGTAGGAAGAAGCGAAGCCACCGAACATTCTAGCCACTGGAACTGGACAATGCTTCCGCTAAATTTTGAGGTGGGAGTATTACTGCCCACAAATAGCGGGATAAAATGAAACTCCTGTCATTTTTGGATGGCCCCTCAATAACAGGAAGTTTCCCTTTATTCCTTTTCGTATTTTTTAATTTCAGATAATAGCTGTTTATTTTCATGATACCCTGCCAATTTCCATTTATCACCATTTTTTTGCAGTGTAATAATTTGATACTCATCCGTTTTCATATTTCGTTCATACACGTATAACAAATTGTGCTCTTGATTGTATACAATTTTTGTTTTTGATGAAAAAGTAAATGGTACTTCTTTAGTAGGGAATAAATATTGAGCACTCCGTTTCACATCCTGATTATTTTCATCCGTAAAAACTTGAAGGAAGTTATCCGTGAAATAAGGAGATAATGTGTCATACATTTTATCCATTGATAGCCGCTTATCACGAATAGAAAACTGCGCTTCATATCCCTTTTGAATCGTTTCGAATATTTCATTTTGATCAATTTTTGTTTCTTCTTTTCCAAGAACCGTTGTCACACTTTGTCCAATTACAAATGCAACGAATAGAAATAGCACAATCCAAATCCCGTATTTCCTCATTTTCGCACCCTCCTTGTAAAAAGAGCTTATCCTTCTACTATTCATTGTAGCAATGATTATGCAATGAAAGAGTAGCTTTCGTTCGTAAAATGTTTACAACGATAGACAGCATTCTTATCATAGTTGTCACTATTACCAATTTATGATAAAAACAAACAAAAAAATGCACGAAATATTTCGTGCATTATAATAAAACATCTTCTTCATATAAAAATTCATAAGATAAGTCAATAAACAAATAATGCTCATCATCAATAGGAAACGAAAATGTCCGAACCAGTTCACCTGTCTCAAGATCCCCGTATAAATCAGACAATCTCCCCTTTTGCTCAAAGCGCAGCTTCATAATGTTTTCTAAAAAGTACGGACGCCAGCTCCAATTTTTCATATAATATTCTGGCATTAACACCCATTCTCCGTCTTTCTTCATAATATTTCCTGATTTTTGAAATCCATCTTCATTACAAATAAAAATGCGAAAGCTACAATGTGTCACTTGTTGACTAAAATTCATTAGCCATTTATTAAAATCTTCTATTTTTCTCTGCTTCGCTAATACATTTCCAACGTATTCTCGAAGCGTTTCTGTCAGTTCATAAACCTTCTGTAATTTTCGTTTTTCACGCTGAATAAATTGGTGACACTCATTGCCAAGGCGCTCTTTCAAAATGTCTTTATCAATAAAATTAGGCAAAGATTCTTTCAAATAATTCCCTTGGTAATATCTCCCGCCATTTTTCCATGCATATTGCAACTGATAGAATGCATCAATATCTTCATACAGTAATGTTGCTCCAATGCGTCTCGCCAAGAGTGATAATGAATACAAAATATCCTGGTACGATTGTAACAACGCCGTTTGACGTAAATTTGTTAAATCTACTTTTAAAATATCAGGAGTTAACATACTAATTCTTTCAAGATTACTTGTACCTGTTCCTACTTTGTTAATCGCAACTTGAATATCATATGTACGGTAATACATAAGTAAATGATTAAACTGTTCAATATCTTCTTTAAAATCGTGTTCTGTTATTTCTAATATAATATGATTTAAACGTAATCCTTTCTTCTCATACGTTAATAATAAATGCAGTAAACTTTCACTTTCATCACTCATCAATATATGCGCATTACGATGCACAAATAATAAAAATGATTGATCTGTTTCCAAGTAACGATCCAATGCTTTTCCTAAAATAAC
The DNA here is from genome assembly GCF_022663535.1 of Bacillus cereus group sp. BfR-BA-01380. Classification (GTDB taxonomy): domain Bacteria; phylum Bacillota; class Bacilli; order Bacillales; family Bacillaceae_G; genus Bacillus_A; species Bacillus_A cereus_BB. The sequence goes on from NZ_JAKUFS010000016.1 coordinate 109,381, forward strand.
ATTATCTACTTCAAGTTGAAATTCATATGGAATCGAATCATCGTGAAAAAATGAAGCAAGACTGTGAATCCCTTCTTCTGTTTGTATACGTCCTACTACTTCATATCCAATTACAGTATGTTCATCTGCACTAAAAATAGCTTGATAATAAGGAAGGACTTTATCCAAATTACTCATCACATCTAATGCATCTATCATAGTTCTCCCCCCCCTTTACTTTTCAAAGATTATAACACGTTATGTAGAAAAAATAATAAAAAAAATCCCTTCAGTTCTCCTGAAGGGATTAGAGGGGTAAAATGCTAAGGGGAATTAGCAATTCTACTATGAAGAAAAAAGAGAATTTAAATATACCTTATAAACATGTTTCTTGTAAAGGCCCTCTTTCTACGTGTCACAAATTTGTCACAAATAACCCCTCACTTAAAACGGATATTGATGCAAATGTTGACCACCATCCATTGTGATGCAAGCTCCATTTATGTACGCTGCTTCTTCAGAGCATAAATAAAAAGCAAGACCAGCAATTTCTTCTGGTGTACCAAGCCTGCCAAGTGGAACACTGTGTAATGTTCGCTTCGCTGCTTCTTCAGATATCCAAAGCTTATCTGCTCCCCCTGTACGTTCAATTGGCCCTGGTGCAATTGCATTCACACGAATTCCATATTTACGTCCCCACTCAACAGCAAGTGTTCTCGTCATTGCCAATACACCTGCTTTCGCTGCTGCAGAATGAATAACACCAGGACCTGCATCCCATGCATAAGTTGCAACCATATTAATAATTGTTCCTTTTATCCCTTTTTCAATCCAGTATTTACCGATAGCTTGACTACAATAAAATGTCCCGTTTAACACAATGCTAATAACTGCATTCCAACCATTTGGCGATAAATCTTCAGCAGGACAAAGAAAATTTCCCGCTGCATTATTTACAAGTACATCGATGCGCCCAAATTCTTTATCGATTTTTTCAATCATTCCTTTTATATCCTCAATATTACGCACATCCATTTGAACAGGTAATACTTGTCCTTCAAATTGCTCAATTTCTTTCTTTGTCTCTTCTAACTTTTCTAGTGTACGTCCTGTAATTACAACTCGCGCTCCTTCTTTTGCAAAACGAGTTGCCATTCCTTTTCCCATTCCACTTGAACCGCCTGTAATTACAACTACCTTTTCTTTCATAATTTCCCCTCCCTAAAATGAATACATATTCATTTTATCATTTTATTCGACGGAATTCTTTATAAATTTAAATTTTTCTGATATATTTTAATAAAATACACTATTAATTAAGGAAAGGAGAGAAGATACGCAGCGATTCATTCTAACGAATCACACCTTTCTACTATTATTATTTTCTATCATCTCGCTCATATAAATATGAATCAAATAACAAGAAGAAATTTTATAAAAAAAGGAATTCGCACACTATTGTATACTTGTATAACGACTGGTACAGGTTACTATTATGCAAAGTTTATAGAACCATCTCTTCTCTCTTTTACGTATCATACACTCCATTCCCCACTTATTCCATATGGGTTTAACGGTGTTAAAATCGTTCAATTTAGCGATTTACATTTAGGGTATTATTACTCATTGCAACAACTTTCTAAAGTAGTTGCAAAAATAAATGAAAAAAAACCCGACATCGTATTTTTTACCGGGGATTTAATCGACAATTATCAAACATATGAAGGTACTCCATTTGTCTCATCAATTTTACAAACGATTCATGCCCCGCTTGGTAAATTTGCCATTTTCGGTAATCACGATCATGGTGGGTACGGGACAGAATACTACGGTCATATCATGAAGCAATCCGGATTTGAAGTATTACAAAATGATGAAAAACGCATTCGTCTACTAGATGGAAGTGAAATTTCTATTTTCGGTATTGACGATATTATGCTTGGAAAACCTGACATACATGGTATTTTAAAACAAGCGCAAGATCATCTTTATACAATTGTCCTCGTACATGAACCCGATGTTGCACCATATATTGCGAATTTCCCTATTAATTTACAACTTTCTGGACATAGTCATGGTGGACAAGTACAACTCCCTTTCTTTGGCGCCATTATTACTCCTACATTTGCAAAGCATTATATTGAAGGTTTTTATCATATTAAGCAAAACTACGAGTTGTTATTGTATGTAAATCGAGGCATTGGAACAACGCGTGTGCCATTCCGATTTTTAGCAAAACCGGAAATTACACTCTTCACGTTACAATCGACATAATATAAGATTGTGTTTCGCCTATTTTCTACACCATTCTCTCTTGTACTCGCTCATCCACGCTATTTTCCCATATGATAACAATGAGTTCATTGAAGGAGGTTTTAACATGTATCCTCAATATCAGCCAATTCCATTCCGTTCAGCTCCATTTGGTCCAATCGGAGATTCACGATTTATCCCATTTTTCGGATTTCCTTTTTTAGCTGGGCTTGCAGGAGGTTTACTCGGCGGAGCATTGGCATTTGGGCCTAGACCATTTTGCGGACCGTATCCTTGCTACGGCCCTCCTTTTCCAACACCGTATTTTTACTAATGTAAGTAGAAAAAACTATGTAAAAAAGGCCTCAAATCGAGACCTTTTTTCTATGTATCTCTTATTCCATTACGTGCAAATAAATCCACTTTCATTTTTCAACATGTAAATCACCGCTATGCAGACTAAAAAATAACCTACTATCACTTTTTATCTTGCATTTGGTAGTAAAAATCCCTGCTCGCTGCTATGCAGAATCCAACCTGGCCGCTACTTGCTTTCTCCCTTTGTTTTAAACCTCGCATGTGGCAGGAAAAGGCCCTGACCGCTTCTATGCATGGCCAGATACTCTCGTCCGCCTAAAAGAAAAAGGGATTTTTATGTCGGTTTTTCAATTTATATTTATAGAGAATTCCAGTTTTACCTTATTCCTCTTCAGTATGTGTATATGCCATTTGAAAGAGCTGCACTTGACTTTCAATATTGTCTATACAATTCCTTACCACATAATGATATTCTCCACGTTCATTTTGTTCACGTGCTTTTACATTATCATCTAAAATAAGTTGTAAAACATCTTTAATTCGCGTTTTCATATCAATTCCTAAAATAGGAAATGATATTTCTACACGCTTTTCCATATTACGCGTCATCCAATCGGCTGAAGATAAAAATATTTTTTCCTCTCCATTATGGTGAAAATAATAAATACGACTATGTTCTAAATAACGACCTACCACACTAATAACGCGAATATTATCACTTACACCTAGTATTTGAGGACGCAAACAGCAAATTCCCCTCACAATGAGATCAATTTTTACACCAGCTTGCGATGCTTCGTATAATTTTTGAATAAGCGGTTTATCTGTTAAGGAATTCATTTTCGCTATAATATAGCCATTTCCATATTGTTTATGATAGCGAATCTCTTCGTCAATGAGTTCAATAAATTGCTGACGAATATCAAACGGGGCAACGGATAATTGATGAAAATGTGGTTTCATCGTATATCCGCTTAAATAGTTAAAAAAGTTTGTTGCATCAATTCCAAAATCTTTGCGTGATGTAACATATCCAAAGTCAGTATATAATTTCGCAGTTGCATCATTATAATTACCTGTGCCTAAATGAACAAATCGCTCAATTTTCCCATACTTCCGCCTTACAACAAGCGTAATTTTACTATGTGTTTTCAAATGGCTAACACCATAAATCACATGGCAACCTGCTTTTTCTAATTCTTTTGCCCATTGGACATTATTTTCTTCATCAAAACGAGCCTTTAATTCCACAAGTACTGTCACTTGCTTCCCGTTTTCTGCTGCTGTTTTTAAAGCTTGAATAACAGGTGAATCCCCGCTTACACGGTATAGTGTTTGTTTGATTGCTAATACATTTGGATCTTCAGCTGCGTCTGCTACAAAATCAATGACCGGATGAAATGACTCAAACGGATGATGTAATAGAATATCTTGTTCTAGCGCTTTTTCAAATATATCTTCTTCGTTATCTAAATCTTGAGGTGGCTGAGGAATAAATGCAGGATATATTAGATGATCATATGTAGGTGCTAACTTTTTATAGAGCGCAAATAAACATGTTAGATCAAGCGGGCCCTCAATCATATATACATCTTCATCTTTCACTTCTAACACTTCGTATAATAGAGACAATACTCTTTCATCTAAATTATCCGTCCCTACCTCTAAACGAACCGCCGCTCCCCATTTTCGTTTTTTTAATTCTTTCTCAATGACTTTCAATAGATCACGTGCGCCTTCCTCATGAATTGTTAAATCTGCATTACGCGTAATTCGGAAACGGGTAACAGAAGATACTGTGTATCCTGTAAATAATTTATGAGTAAAGTTACTAATCACGTCTTCTAAAAAAATAAATTTTTGCTTATTATCTTCATTGGGTAAAAAAATAAAGCGTTCTAATAGTGATGGAACTTGAACGATGCCAAGCTTTGTTCGATTTTCTTCTACTGTTTGTCTTTCATCATATAAAATAGCAGCTAAATTTAAACTTTTATTTAATAACATAGGAAATGGTCGATACGCATCAATTGCTACAGGTGTTAACACAGGGAAAATTTGCTCATCAAAATATTCTTCAATAAATTCTCGTTGTTCTTTCGTTAAATCATGAAAAGACAACTGTTCGATTCCTTCTTCCCGCATTGCAGGAAGTAAAACATTTTGATAAGTATCATACTGTACTTGCGTTAATTCATGTGCTTTGTATGAAATTTTTTCCAGTTGTTTTTTCGGCGTTAGTCCCGCTTTATTTTCCGGTTGATTAAATCCAGCTCTCACCTGATCTTTTAGTCCTGCAGCACGCACCATGAAAAATTCATCTAAATTTGAGCTGAAGATACTAATAAACTTTAATCTCTCTAGTAATGGATTACTGTCATCTTGTGCTTCTTGTAATACTCGTTCATTAAAGGCAAGCCAGCTTAATTCACGATTGTTATAATAAGCTGTATCATTCAAATTTATAAGACTATTTTTCATCACTTCCATATTCCCTTCACACTTCCCTCTAAAGCTTTCTCAATATAATTTAGTTATATTTATTTTAACAAATTTTTACTGGGAGAAATGTAAATTTTTTGTAAAGAAGTCCATACAACTTAACATTCTTCATTAAAACACAGATCAATGTTCACCTTTAAAATTTTCTCTATCTGCTTTTTCTGCTTTTCAGCTTGTACTTTTTCAGATAAAGCTGATTGCTTACAGCAAATATAAAAAGCAAGCCCACCTTCTCTTTTTACAATACGAACGGATTCAATAAGATTCCGATTGGTTACATTTAATGCTGCTGAAAATTGCAAAACCGATCCTAATAATCGTATTTTTCTTTGTTCGTCTTTTTCAAACCAACCCGCAAATGGTTCGATGCATTGTCTAAACAACAATTTCGATTTATAAGAAGCAATTAATGCTAATTTAATCCGTTCTTTATGCATCATGCCATCTATCGTTTTATTTGCTAATAAATAAAATGTATGTTGTCTACTTGACTCTTCATCAATATATTTTCCAATATTAAATACTTTTGCCGCTCTATGCAGTGCAGTCCAATCTTCTTGCTCGAAAGAAACAATCCCATTTTTTTCTAATCCCTTACAAATATTCGTAGCATTTTTCATAAGTTGTATCACAGCACCCATCTCCATCTCATATTCATGAGAAAGTAAGTGTAAGCTTTCTTCCACGACATTTGGATAATAAGTAATTCCAATTGGACTAACTAACTCTTCATAAAAAACTCCTTCGCGTAGTCCTTTTCTACTTAATACAAAGGACGGGGCTTCTATAATAGTTGTTAACATCTTAAACACTTCTACTGCCGGAATAATAGTATCTGCGCGATCTTTAGCAAGACCTTCTAACTTTTGCAATTCTATAAAGGGAAGCCTTACTAAATGTTCGTACACATATTCAATATCAGTTGGCTTCATCTTATATAAATGCAATCCAGAAATTGGATAAGAAATAAGATTTTGATGAATGTTCACCATATTACGTGCACTACCTCCAATTGCAATTAACGGTAATTTCTTACCTTTAAGCCATGGAAGGGATTGAAACTGATACCATAAATAGCTTCTTAATTCTTCAAGCTCTTCTGAAGTTGGTGTATCATAACGAAGAAATTGTTGTTTTAACGACAGCGCTCCGAACGGAAAACTATGATAGTTTACCATTTCTCGATTTTGAAAATACGTAACTTCTGTACTTCCGCCTCCAATATCAACGGTAATCCCTTCCGTGAAAGAGGTAGAGTTTGTAACAGCTATATATCCATACCGCGCTTCTTCATATTCTGACAATACTCGAAGCTTAAAATCAGTGTACTCTTCAACAAGACATTTAATTTCCATTTGATTTTTAGCCTGCCGAACTGTTGCCGTTGCTACGCACAATACTTTATGTAATTGATGAAATCGAGTACTTTCTTGAAATTGTAATAAAGTATGTAATAATATATGAATCCCTTCTTCGCTCAGGGAACCATCTACTAAATAATTCCGTAAGCGAGCAGCTACCTTTGTATTTTCAATTTCTTTGTAAAAGCCACCACTTTGTTTTTCATAAATAACTAATCTCATTGTGTTCGATCCGATATCAATAATTCCATATTGGTTTTTCAACGCTCTCGTCATCCTTTTCTTCGTATGATTATATCGTTATTTAAAATTACAAAACTCATCCACCATAACATAAGAGTACCTATATTAATTAATAAAGATCCTTCCCAGTTTTTTCACTCCATTAAATACAAGTATTGACTTACTAAAAAAAGATATAACTATATAAATCCATGTTGATGTTTCATCATATAAGTCAATGCTATGCAAAACAAAATATACTGCTACTTGCTTTCTCCCTTTGTTTTAATCCTTGCGTGTGGCAGGAAAAGGCCCTGATCACTTCTATGCATGACCAGATGCTCTTGCTCATCCAAAAGGAAAGAGGGTTTTTATGTCGTTTTTATGTCGTTTTTCCAATTTGTATTTATATATTATACAAAATAGTTGTTTTTTGTCACAACATTGCTTTAGTATGAAAATACATATATTAGCTTTCTACATAGAATAATTGCTAACTTTTATTGAATTATGATAATGTAGACAAGAAAGGAGTGCTAAGATGAATTCTTCACAATCCCAGTCTCGTTCCTATAATCAATTTTCAGTTCATCAACTTGCTGAAGCGATTTTCAGTGTCAACCGACATGCAAAATCTGCTACAAATCCGAAATATTTATATTGGTTAAAAAAAACAGCTTTAGAACGATTAATTACAGAAAAACAAGCTACGAAAGAAGGTTTACATTTTTCCAAAAACCCACGCTTTAGCCAGCAACAATCTGACGTTCTTGTCCGAGCAGGTAATTATTACTTCCATATTCCTCCTACGAAAGACGATTTTCGCAACCTTCCACACCTCGGCAACCTCGATTGTGCATATCGTAACCCAAAAACACATCTGTCCTTAACCTCTGCTAAACAAATGCTCCAGCAGTATATTGGAAAAGAGGCATTTCAACAAGAAAAAAAGTTAAGCGAACCAACGCCTTGGTATCGTCGTACTTATACAAAAAAATAAAGAAGCTTTGGCCGTTTCGGCCAAAGCTTCTTTATTTTTTATCTTCTTTTATTTTAATGTTTGCTTGCTTATAGAAAGATAGTTTTTCTTGATTATACTGTTTTGTATATTCATTAAATTTATTTTTCGGAGACTCAATCTCTTGATAAGATTGATTTACACCTTTTACTTTTTCACTAATTGCTTTTAATTTTTCATCTTTCGCTTGCAACATCGTATATAATTCTTTTTCTAGTTTTAATGATTTTTTATAGTTATCATACATCTTTTTAAAAGCATCATAACGGCCTTTATATGCATCTTGGACTTTCTTTGCTTGTTCTTGTAACTTTTTATCTTCAAGTCCCTTTACATATTTATCCACATTTTTTGTTTCTTCTTGCGCTTTATCTAACGTTTCTTTTTCTTTATCTAACACTTTTTCACGATCAGTAACGCTTTTTACAGCTTGATCTAACTTCTCTTTTACCACTTGATTGTTATCTTTTCCGTCTTTTACAATCTGGCTATATAATTCTTGCCCTTGCTTTTCTAATGTTTCTAATGTTTTCGCATCTTCAAAGATTGTTTTTTCTTTTTTTGCAGCATTCTCAAATGCTACGTATAACTCTTCTTCTGGTTTAGGGCCAAAGCAACCTGCAAGTAAACTCATTGATATAGCTGCTACTAGTGCTACTTTTTTATATTTCAATTTCAATTCCTCCTATTTTATATGCGATTATCATGCCAGAAATTTAATGGAAAATGATTTGCTTCATCGTATACCTCAAATTCATATCCTTTTTTACGAAGATCATCAATGATTGTTTGCAAAGCTTCCACTGTTTGCTTCTTTTCATGCATTAAAACGACTTCTCTCTCTTTATTAACGTGAGAAACAACATTTTGAATGACCCCATTAGGATTTCCTGGTAATTTCCAATCTAAAGAATCAACAGTCCAATCCCATTCTTTCATACCAACAGAAGTCATTTGATCACGCAACGCTTGAGTAAGTCCCGGCATACTTCCATATGGACAACGAACAAGGCTCGAATGAATACCTGTTACGTCTTTCATAATATCTTGAGCTTGTTTCATTTCCTCAACAAATTTACCTTCTTTATACAGTTTGTTATAATTATGCGTCATACTATGAACACCTGGATAATGACCCTCTTTTACTAGACGCTTTACACTATCCTTATGAGCTGGAATATTTCCACCAATCATAAAGAATGTTCCCTTTATGTTATTCTTTTTTAAAGTATCTAAAATTTCCTTTTGAAATTCACTTGGACCATCATCAAATGTTAAGTATACTATTTTACGCATTTGACCGTTATATTTTTCTGGTACTTCTTTTCTCAGTTCTACTTTTGACTGTTCACTGGCAAGCTGAACAGTATTTTCTTGATTCGCAACTGCTCTTGCAGGAGAAGTAATGGATTGAAACATAAAAAAACCTGCTGCTACAGTACAAATTACAATACTAGCAATACCCAACCGCTTAATTAGTGTAGAGCGACGGTTCGTAACGTCTACCATTCTATCATTTCCTTTCTATTTTTCTATACATCGGTACTTGTTTTATTTTACACAGTCTAAAAGAATCGACGCAATAATAAATTCCGATTATTTTCCAAATCTCTTCAAAAGGAAAAGTGTAGAGATCTTTCCAACTCTACACTTTTAATGAGAAATCATTGTGCAAAATGTACTGATACGTCCATCGTTTATTATATGATGATTAACTACTTTTTTAAAGGGGGTTGTTACAAAATACACAATATCTTGTAACAAAACTGCAAAAAATGTTTCTAAATAATAATGTTTTAATTCTACTTTTTGTATATCTCTATTTTGATATAACCTCGTTTACGCTAGTTCTAACAGTTCTTCAAGTGAAGTCCCTTTTAATGGGGATATTGCTCTTGTAGACATAAATGTGATGTGTACAATATCATCTTATAACACTTTTGTTACATTTTTAGCGATTCGATTCATTCATACCGATTGTCAATGTGTCCTCTTTTTTATTTACCTTATACTTCGGATACAACAATAACTATTTAGGAAAAAAGAAATACACCCTCCTCTAACGAAGGGACACTTTAACGAAAGAGATTTTTAGGTCGTTTTTTTAATTTGTATTTATACATAAATTCATTTTCAGTAGATTCCTTAATTCTTTTTTATCAGCAGAACCTCTTTTGTTTGCAATGGTCCATACACTTGGTGATTATGTTGGAATGTATACGTAGCCTGAAGAGGCAAAGAAGGTGATATACTGTTACGCTCAGCTTTTACGTGCCATACTAAACGTGCTTTTTCTTTCGGTAATAAGTTATCAATGCGCCAACGAACAAGTCGAAAAAGAAATTCATTTTCCCCATTATCGGATGTTAAAGTATCTGGAACATACGACAACTGATCTCTAATCATATGACTGACAAATATGTGAGAAACAGCCTCTTCTCCTTGATTATCTACTTCAATTTGAAGCGCAATGATATCTTGAATTCCATAATAAACAGTGTTTGAAAACGAAGAGTGTTGTTTCACATCGCACACCGTAAGCGTTACTTCGATACGAGGAATGTATTGCTTATAAGCTAAATCTTTGTCAATACTCCCTGACCATAAAGCAGGTTGTATACTCAAAGTAAACTTATTTCGATTTTCTAACTCCCCGCGATATCTCACCATACAAATTCACCCCATTCTCATATTGAATGTATAACTTTCTTACTTCTACTTCTTCCATGAACAGCCCGCGACAAAAATTTATCCCGCTATTCGTGGGCAGTAATACTCCCACCTCAAAATTCGGCGAAGACATTGTCCAGCTCTAGCGGCTAGAATCTCCGGCCGTTTCACCCCCTCAGACGAGGCGAAAAGCGCCTCTCTGTCAGGGGCGTGGGCGTCCTGCGATTCTGAACGAGCCGCTTCCGCTTTTCTTAAGAAGTTAGGTGGGGGATGAAGAAAACCCCCACTGATTAAAGTTTCACTTTATCCTTTTTGTATTCTTTACTTTATATAGTATTCGATAAACAAAAGAAAAAATCATTCAAAAAAAGCTGCACATCATATACAGCTTTTTCTTGTATTCATTTAGTCTCTACTAACTATGAAAACTCTCTTATTGATGAAAGTTTATCTTTGTCTGCCGTTTTTCATTCTATATAAATCCATTTTCATTTTTCGACATCTTTGTCTAGCTCTGAGCGAGCCGCTTCCGCTTTTCTTTATGATCCAGCTCCAGCGGCTAGAACAGTTGGTGGCTTCGCGTCTTCCACTGAGACAAAAAGCGCCTCTATGTCAGAAGCTCCATCCCCCTCTTGTTCTGAGCGAGCCGCTTCCGCCTTTCTTTATAAGTCACTGCTATGCAGAATAAAAAATGACCTTCACTCGCTTTTTCATTTTGTTTTAAACCTTGCATGTGGCAGGAAAAGGCCCTGACCGCTTTAAAGTGTACCCTTTGTAAAGGACATTTTTAAAAAAGCCTAGGCAGTTTTAAGAAGGTGATCCCTAAATTGAATAGGGCTCATCTTTTTTAAA
>NZ_JAKUFS010000017.1 GCF_022663535.1 Bacillus cereus group sp. BfR-BA-01380
AAAAATGAAACCCATTAGGGTTTATTTCGTATGCGAATTTTTAAATAATCTACACCGATCCCTTATAAAAAGTAAAAAAACTCCCCTGGAAAATTCCTAATGAAGTCTTAGCTTGATAGCAATGTGGCGAGACCCCCCATAATGAAAATTTTGCTTTTTTAAGTTGTAGTCTTTTTAATTCTGGAAAAGCTGGCGTCTATTTTACAAGTTCAGGATTGTATTGGAAAAATAGTTTTTTATCTAATGGAAATATAAAGTGGGATCAATTATCTCGAGTACAAAAAATCGAGTGTACTAAGGGGACATTTCTTTCTTTTGACTCTCAAGAGATGTTTAGTATTGAGGGAAGTGACTATCCAATAACATTATTTAAAGAATTAATTGAGGCCATTAGAGATTCATTCCATCATTCAAAATGATTATGATATCCAGCCTATAATACCAGTCAATCATGTGAAAGAAACATGTATACTTTTTGAAACATATGGTGAATTATTAGAAGAAGATAATGGTTTATATATAAATAATCATATACCTTCAAAAAAACTTAAAAGTATTCTGGACAGGTATGTTCTTCCGAATGATGAAGAAACCATTGCTTTTTTAGATACCTCTCTATTGGGTAATTTTGGTAGGAGCGCGACTGGCATTCTGATATGTAAATCAGGAATAGATTTTAGAGAAGACTTTGTAAGCCTATACTTTCCTTGGCATATTTTCCGCAATATCCCTATTACCTTAATCTCATATGAATTAGAAATTGGAAAAGGGAATAGATTTCACATTAGAGATTGTGGCATGCCTAGTAAAGAAATTTTATTATTCCTCAAAAAATTACAACAACAAATTAACAATGTATGCGACAAGGGTACTAATCAATTGAATGCATAGTTCCTATTTTTAAAACATTAATACCTAAAGGCATAGTATCAGTGTTGTTGTAACCAGGAGCAAAGTAGAAAATCTGTTAGATATATATGTATTTTGTAGTAGTAAAAATATCTTCAATTAGTAATGTTACGAATTATTTTTGATACAGTATTCTGTTACAACGATTTCAACAATTATAAAAAACTGGTTGGCTAACAAAACAAGATTCCCTCTAAAATGAAAAAATACGCTATTCTTTCTATAGAATCATAGGAAAGGATGGCGTTTTTAGAGGAACATGGATACAAATTTATCTTGTTTTTAAGAGGATATATTACTACATCATAAAAAATAAATAAGGAAAAATTAATTTTCAAACGTCTTTTTTAATAAAATCCTCAGATTATTATTTATTTGTATAACACCCATAAATAAAATATATCCTATTGATGCACCTAACATATTAATGGTTATCCGTCCCACATCAAAGACATCTGATAAAGTTAATAAGTGTAAAACTTCCCAAACAATAAAGGTTATAATATACCACTTACAAGCTGTCTTATAGTTGGTTATTTTATTAAAAAATACTGGAATAAAGAATCCGAATGGAATCAAGAATATTATATGCTGTAAGACCATTAGCCAATATGTTGAATTGCCCCATGGGCCTGGATGTGAAATAAAGTCCTTAATTTCAAAAAGAGATATTCCAAAAAATTGTAACAAAGTGCCTACATCAGATATATGTAAAAATTGTGTCCAAAATTCCATGGGATGATAGACATTTCCGCCTACTAAACTACGAAGAGAGTCAAATGTAGATGCTGAAATAAAGGTTCCTACAAATACGGCGAAACACATAATTATATAGGGAATACATAGAATTTTTGATAGTATCTTTAACGATTTAGGAAATTCGTATACTGATTGATGAATTTCCAAACCAATTGTTTTCGATTCTCCAAAACTTTGAATTGCTTTATCGATTGCTTCTTTTTCAGTCATATCTTGCGCCATATATTCTTCTTTCAAGCTGGTCAAATGATCATAAATTTCTAGAAATAACTCATCATGTTCAATATTGTTAAGTTCTGAAAAAGATAAAATAGACCTGATATACTCGTCAAATTCACTCATAAATAACTCCTTTCTGGCATACTTGAATTAGTGACGTTACACGTTCCCAAGCATTAACTTTTTTCTGCAATTCCTTTTTCCCCTTATCTGTAATTGTATAAAATTTTCTTTTCATACCACTCTCAGATTCATTCCAATAGGATTGAAGAAGCTCTTTTTTTTCTAATCGTTTTAATGCAGGATACAAAGTACCCTGCCCCATGCTATACAAATCTTCACTTTCCTGTTTTAGACTTTGAGCTATTTCATATCCATATGTATCATGTTTTGCAATGATAGAAAGTAACAAAATATCTATACTCCCTTTTAAAATTTCTTTATCCACTATTATCACTCCTCTACATACATAGTATAACAACATATGTCGTAATGCAACACACAAAATAAGGTACTCCATAATCAGCACCTTAAGAAACAAATGATTATTCGACAAAAAATAAGCATTATTTTTTGTTTTGGGGGTATTTACATTTGTTAGCTTGATGGCGATGGGGTCCCGCCCACATTTTAACGAAAATATACGCTAAGCAAATTCCGACATAAAATGAGCCTATTTTGAGTTTAGAAGTCTATTCGTTAAAAAGAGTATATACAAAGTATTGCCCTATGTAGCCTGCTCACGCCTTCTTTTATCTCTTCATTTGTTAAATGTCCATAACCCAAAATAATTCGGTTATGATGTTTTCCTTTTTCAATGGTGTGGTCTTCCACAGGATATACTTTCACTCCAAGTTGTTGGATTTCCGCAAGTAATTCTTTTGTGAATTGAAACTGATTGAATTCAACAATCAGGTGTAACCCTGTAGAATAACCGAAAATATTGATCTTATTCGAGAATGCTGATTTTAATTGATGGATAAGGAAGTCTCTTCGATTTTTATAGATTTTCTTCATCTTCATAATATGCCGTTCCAAATAACCTTCGGCAATAAATTTAGCAAGGACAAGCTGATCTAAAGAAGGGGTATGTAGATCCGAAAACCATTTTAACCTGCGACATTTTTCAATAAGGTGTGAGGGAAGAACTAAATATCCCATTCTAAGGGCCGGTGATAAGATTTTACTAAATGAACCTATATATAACACACGCTCCGGGTCCAATCCCTGTAATGAACTTACAGGTGAGCCTTCATATCGAAACTCACTGTCATAATCATCCTCAACAAGATAACAATTTGTTTTTCTCGAGTAGTTAATCAATTGAACCCGTCGTTGAATCGGTAACGTTCCACCTAAAGGAAACTGATGAGAAGGAGTAATAAAGATGAGCTTTGGATTTTTATTTAAAGGCAGCAAAGATGTATCCATTCCATTATCATCAACTGGTATAGGATAAAGGAAGGCTCCTGAAGTTTTAAAAATCGTTTGAATGTCATTGGTGATAGGATCTTCCATTAGCACTTCGTCACCCGTTGACAAAAGCAACTTAGAAACAAGTGTTAAAGCTTGGGTTGCACCGGAAGTAATCACCAATTGTTCTGGATGACAAAAAACCCCTCTTGTTTTCAGTAAATAGCGTGATAAAACCTCTCTTAATTCCGGACGCCCTTCGGGAATATCGTATCCAAACGTAGAAGGAGACGTTTCATTCCATATGGTGTGAGACAACTTTGCCCATGCCTTACGTGGAAATAAGTCCAATGCTGGTATACCTGAACGAAAATTAATGATGTTACTGTCTTTGTTTGTTTTTTCGCACCAAGATAAAGAATCAAATAGCGGTGATTTTTTATGTTGTTCTAAATACGTTCCTTCGGCAATAAATGTCCCTGAACCCTGTCGAGCAACCAAAAAACCTTCGGAAAATAATTGATCATAAGCTTCTAAAATTACATTCCTAGACACGTTTAACTCAGAAGATAGTTCCCGTGTTGATGGTAGTTTTTCTCCGGATTGTAGCTCTCCATTTAATATTCGTTCCCGTATTTGGTGATAAACCTGTCGAATTAAAGATATATCTAACGACCGATCAATAGGTATCCAAAGCATATAAATGTTCCCTTCATCAAAAATGGTACCATAAAAGTTTGTATGAAATGGTACTGATACAAACTATTTTAGCATGCTACAGTTGGATCAAACAGTTCTAAAGGAGATGAAAATGTGATGACTAAACCAGAATTTCAAGTAGCTCAGGCACTTAAATCGATTGCACGAAATGAACATATAAAATCCTATGTACAACAATCCACTGAACTCTATGCGTTATTATTACAAGCTGCGAAACTTCAACTTGTAGAACAATTAGTTGAAACCAATCATCCTGTATCTATAGCTACACATGATGAAATTCTTATCAAAGAAATGGAGCAACATCAATATCTTAGTCAACCTAATATAGAAATAGAAATGCTATATGGAATTCGTCCGGATATGTTAAGTGATTTAAAAAATAAAGGATATAACTCTAGAGTATATTTGACTTACGGGAAGGAGTGGTACTTGTATTTATGTCATCGGATAGCTGAATATCCGGGAAATCTATATCATGCAGTGACAGATATAATACATTCATCTTCAGCAGAGCGGAGTAGGGAATATTGAATAAACATTTAATCCCAAATGTGAAAATTATTTTGGCTATGGTTATTGTGGGGAGTTCAGTCGTAGCAGGTAAGTTAATTATTCAAAGTTTTCCTGTATTCGTAGCATCCGAACTAAGATTTCTTGTCGCAACCCTTATTCTGATTCCCTTATTGATAAAATTTGAGGGGATTCCTCCTATTAGTAAAAGAGATTTTTTTATCCTTTTTTTACAGGCATTATTTGGTGTGTTTTTATTTAATATTTTTATGTTATATGGACTGAAATTAACCACAGCCATTGAAGGTGGAATTATTACAAGTATAATTCCGGCTGTCACTGGGGGGCTTGCCTTCCTTCTCCTTAAGGAAAAATTAACAAAAAACATCGGTATAGGAATTATGTTAGCCATTTTAGGGACATTAGCAATCAATGTTTTCGGATCATCTTCAAATGTGGCACGTGGTTCCTCTCACGTATTAGGGAATTTGCTCATTTTCGGTGCTGTTATTGGCGAAGCATTATTTATCATATTAGGGAAACTTGTAGCACAACAAGTGAGTTCTCTTGCCATTTCAACGATTGTCAGTGCTTTTGGTGCTGTGTTATTTTTACCGTTTTCTCTCTACGAGGGCAGTCGGTTTCATTTGGAAAAAGTATCTATTTCGGAGTGGGGACTGATATTCTATTTTAGTATCGTTGTAACGGTTATTGCTTTTATTCTTATGTACCAAGGCGTCTCAAAAGTTCCTGCAAGTACGGCTGGAGTATTAACAGGTGTTTTGCCAATTAGCAGTATTATTCTTTCTATACTCATATTAGGTGAAGAAATCTCCTTGTTCCACCTTGTAGGAATAGGATTGGTATTAATGGCCATTTATTTGATTTCAAAACAACCGTCAGAGAATACACAAACTCAAAGCTTAGGAAAAGAAGTTGAGGAAGAGATAAGGAAAGAGTATTGAGGTGAACATATTAAGTCGCGTTATTCGGTCTCAAAAATCTCCGTTTTTGAGACTTTTTGATGCTTTCCATTTGATATTGAAATAATGCTATGTTATCCGTCTCAAAACTTGTCTTAAAATCAAAATCTTATTATTCCTTTATTTTATGACTTTCTGAACGAGCAAAAAGCCGATACTTTCCTTAGCCTCAAGGAATTATCGGCTTGTCCATATTAGTTTAGCTTATTTTTATTGGAACCCTTTTCAATTTTAGTCCCATATCATGGGTCTTTCCAAACCAACCATTCGTAAGTATTGTAAAAATTGACCTGCATGGACCGCATCATGGTAAGCAATCCGTAAAAGCATATCGCCTAAATATCGCTGGTAACCAACATCACTTCTATCAATAAGTCTTGACTCTAAATCCTCTATGGTTAGGGATTGAACATACTCTATAAAATCACCAAAATATAATTCAGATAATTCTATCTCTTTTTCTATAGAAATGATAGGTTCTTGATCATATGGGGTAGTTATTTCTGTTTTAACAGATCCATTGTTTCTTAAGACCATATGATAATCGAAACTTGCACTCCATACATGACGGATCATTTCCCCGAAGGACAACGCCTCTTTGTCGGGTCTCCAAGTAATCCAGCTATCGGGAAGTGATTCCCACAATTTTATAGAGCGTCGACGAGTTTCTTTTAAGTTCAATATAGTAAGATCAATTGCATTCATAATTAATTCCTCCTTATTGTTAGATTCAAGGTAATTGTATCAATAATACATTTAGGGTATCATCGAAATATGAATGTATACCCGAATATCTCATATATTGCAAAACTAATTGCTGAACCAACAAGAGCAATAATCTTGGATTGTTTAATGAATGGTCAAGCGCTACCAGCTAGTGAATTAGCCTATATGGCAAAAGTTTCTCACCCAACCAACTTTTCTCTTCTTCAATCCAAAAGAAGGCAGTGCTTTCATCACACCAAGCAAGCTTCAATCCTAATTTCCGGTAAAATTCAATTGAATTTTGTAAATTACTAATTGGTAAGTAGGCTTCATACAATCCTTTAATCATATGGTTTCCCTCCTACTCTCTATTCTTGAATATTAACTATATACATATAAGTTAAAAAAACGACATAAAAACCCCTTTCTTTTTGGGAGGGCGAGAGGATCTGGCCGTGTATAGAAGCGGTCAGGGCCTTTTCCTGCCACATACGAAGTTTAAAACAAAAGGAGCAAGCGAGTACAGGTCATGTTGTATTCTGCATAGCAGCGACTTATATGTCGGAAAATTAAAATGTATTTATATATATCAATGTAAAAACAATATTAAATCCAACGAAAGTATTAACATTCTATATATCTTTAGAGATAATGTACTAGGGACATTCACCAATAATACAAATCTTGCATTCTAATAAAATGAAATCTCCATCAGCAGGGCTTCACCCCCACCCTTCCCCAAACATCCCATACTCCTTCAAAAACCGCAACTTCACCAATCCAACAGGTCCATTCCGATGCTTTGCCACATGAATTTCTGTAACATCCTTGTTCTCCGTCTCCTAATCATAATAATTCTCCTGATACATGAGCATAATCAAGTCCGCATCTTTCTCAACTTATACCGTTCCCCTATATGTCGAACCATCTGAAATGAACTGTAAAATATCTAGACAAAATCCCATATTGCATTCTCAAAACTAAAAAGGTACGGTAACAAATTTATCGTGAATTTGTTACCGTACCTTTTTACCACCAAATATTCTTTATAATTTACCTTTTTTTAGAGTACTAGTATCAATATGTCCAAGATTCAGAGATTAATTGCAATTATCTTGGGGTTTTTGCACCAAAACCAAGCGCTGCTTTTTCCTATTATTGGTGTTTATCGTATAAACATTGTATGAAAGTTTGTTATCCCTATTAAATAGAAACTTGCTATATAGAATAATTTTTTTATATGATAAAGTGGGCTTATGCTTAAATGAAAAAAGGAGAGTGACTCAGATGACAAACCAAAATGAAACGAACGCTTTACCGCCAAAAACATGTACGATTGAACGTCTCATCACAATTCAAGAGGACATTGAAAAAGTGCTTGCAGGACAGAAAACGGCTACTCGCCGCAACGGGAGATATGCGGATGTCGGGGAAGTGATGGAGCTTCAAGGTCACCAGTATGTTGTGGAGAAGGTCTATTCGCAGTCACTTGGCGAATTGACTGATGAGCATGCCCGTCAAGAAGGCTATGCGAATGTGGAGGAATATAAGCAATCTATCCTGTCTCTTCACCCTGGCATGCCATGGCTGCCAAATATGAGAGTTTGGGTTCATGAGTTCCGTCCCGTCGAAGGTTAATGTGATATAAGGATGGACATGTTGTATCGACTGCTTCTGTATGTACATATTTTCAGTGCAATCTTATCCATCGGCCCGTTTTTTGTATTGCTTCCGCTCATCAAAAAACTGCGGGCTTCAGAGGCCCACGCGCGGCAGGCTTATCTGGATGTATTCCGATTTTCGGTCAGGCTGGCCAAGCATGCCGGGCATGTGCTGGTTGCATCCGGGGTTCTGCTTGTACTGGCGGGCCCTTGGACTTGGAAGACCCCTTGGATAGTGATGACCCTTATTCTCATGGCGAGTTCATTATTTTTCCTAGCCCGCGCCTTTTCGCCAACCATTCGGAAATTCAGCGAAACGGGCCAAGACAAGGACGCCTTGATTCAATTGTTGCGGCGTTCTGTTTGGATTTACATTGTTCTTTTAATGGCGATGTTATGGTTCATGGTGACAAAGCCTGCGTTGTGGCAGGGGTGATAGATCTAAGGCGAATAACGACTTTGTATGATTGCCGTTTGAATTCGCCGGGCGGCATGGAACAAGGACAAGCCAAAACTGGCTTGTCCTTATTGTAGTTACGCTTTGAAGAGGTGATGGAATGGCCTTTTACGATCTGGGCCTATTATCCCAAAACGAAAAAATGAGCTTTTTTATTACAAGTTAGGACAAAATCTCGTTCTGGGGGAGGTGTATTTTTTTAGCTTGATAGCGATGTGGCGAGACCCCCCTAAAAAGAAAATTGTACGTTAAGAAATTGGTTGTCTGTAAAGATTGTATTCTATACGATATATAAGAACTAACGTTTGTGATAAACTAAGATATGAATAAAGGGGGAATTCGCATGAACAATTTTAATAATATAATCAAAAATTTAGATAATATAGTTTACAAACCTAATAACTTAATGATCACTAATCTAAAAGAAGAAAAACAAAATTCAGAATATGCAGGAGGAATATTCCAGTTAAATAACAAAACCATACGTTTTAGGGTATCAAAAATTACTCCTAATAAAATTGGCCAATTTGTTTCTTTTTGGGAGAAAAATGAAAACATGCAAAATCAAGCCTTCTCTTATGACTCTTCTCCTGACTTATTAGTTATCACTTGTATTGATGATAATAAACTAGGACAATTTATTTTCCCCAAAGAGATTCTTCTAAAAGAAAAAATATTGAAAACTCAAAGTCAAAAAGGAAAGATGGCTATGAGAATTTATCCTATTTGGGATAATCCTGTTAGCACTCAAGCTAAGAAGAGCCAGATGTGGCAACTTCAATATTTTGTTGATTTAAGTGAGACTAATAATTTATCCATAAATAAATTATTAAATTTATATTTGTAGCTTCTTGTTTTAGTTTTGTAAGTGGCTCCAAAAAGAAGGAATCGTTGTCGAACCCCAAAAACGCCATCCTTTCCCATGGTTCTACAGAAAGAATAGCGTATTTTTTCATTTTTTTGGGGAAATTGATTTGACTGGGCCTATTCATTAATAGAATCTTATCCTAAGTTCAGCTTACGTTCTTCAAAAATTCGTTTTGCTACAAAGATTGCATTAAGGACTCGTGGAAAGCCCGTGTAAGGGATGCAGTGCATGATTGCTTCTACTATCTCATCTGGTGAGAGACCAACATTAAGTGCTGCGTTAATGTGAACATTAAGCTGTGGTTCACAGCCACCCTGTGTAGTTAGTGATGCGATTGTAACTAATTGACGTTGTTTGATGTCTAATCCTTCTCGAGGATAGATATCACCAAAAGCGAATTCAACAACATATTTACCGAGATCAGGAGCAATATCTTTTAGTGAATCTATAACACGTTGCCCACCTTCTCCATCTACTTCCATTAGTTTTTTCCAGCCACGCTGATAACGTTCATTATTCATTGCATTTGCCTCCTAAGAATTTATCAATTTTAATTTTTTAATCATTTAGTACGTCTATGATGCGTAGTATCGATTGATTAAAAAGTACTCTTAACTAAACGTTACACCTTAGAGTGCGCTCTAAGGCAACCCCTTTTCTTTGTGTTATAATGAATTTTATGGAAAAGATATTTACTATTAAACAAATTTCAAAAGTAACAGGACTTACTGTGCACACTTTGCGTTACTACGAAAAAATTGGGTTACTTAACGAGGTGAACCGAGATATCAATGGCTATCGTCAATATTCGGAAGCTGATATTTCTTGGATCAATTTCTTAATCCGTTTAAGAGTAACAGGAATGCCAGTCACAGACATGAAACTTTTTTCTGATTTACGAAGTCAAGGTGAAACTACAATAAGTGCTAGACGAGAATTGTTAGAAATACATCAAAATAAAATCCTTAAAGAAATGAAAGATTTGAAGGATAATCTGGTGAAAATTGAAGAAAAGATTGATTACTATAAGAGGATGGAGGAACATAGGAAATAACCATTTTACATTATCATTTATGTCAAAAGTTTAAGGAAGTATCTACTGAAAAAACGCCATTCTTTTGAAAGAATGGCGTTTTTTTGTTTTAGGGTATTAATTTTTTCTTAGCTTGATAGCGATGTTGTGCTACCCCTACCGTAGTACACCCCCACTTACTAACGGGCCAGTTAACTATATCAAAAGTTTTTCCTTAACGTCAACTAAGTTGACAATAGTTTTTTATCGATGTATAGTTAACTTAGTTAACAATATATATCTGGAGTGATTAAATGTTTACTATTGGAGATTTAATTATTTATTCCACACATGGCATTTGCCGAGTTGATGATATTTGTGAAAAAACAGTTTCAGGTATTACAAGACCGTATTATGTGTTACATCCGATGGAAAATAATCATCAATTAACAATTAGTACTCCTGTTAATAATGATAAAGTGGTCATGCTTGCACTAATTCATCAAGAGGAAGCCAATGAAATCCTTGAATCGTTTAGATATCCAGGAATAAAATGGGATGACAATCATAACATACGTTTCAAGCTATATTCCGATATTATAAATACAGGTGATCGAAAAAAAATTGCTTTAGTTATAAATACACTGATGCGAAAAAAAATCAATGCTGAACTTCATGAAAAAAAACTTTATGAACAAGATCGTAAACTTTTGAACACTATACAAAATATACTTTTTAAAGATTTAGCTATTTCATTGAACACTACTTTTGAAGAAATAAATGAAAGGATAATAAGGTTGATAAATGGAACAAAATAAGATGCAGTTTTTATTCATAAAAAAAGAATGGCTCGGTTGAGATGAATTTTTCAACAATGCCATTCCTTTTATTTGTCATTATATTTTTATCAGTTAAAGTTATATTTCCCAATCTAACTTTAATAGATCTTTAAGAATCTTTACTTGCTCAACACCTATTTTTTCTGCAATTTTATTCTCAAGTTGGGCTTTAAGTGCCTCGTTTTTTTCGTAGCATTCTTCTCCCAAAGCTGTTAGCTGGATGCTCTTCTCTTTCTTGTTGTTTTCGACATTGTTGATTTCCACTAATCCTTTTGTATAAAGATTTTTGATGAACTTATGGATCGCCTGGCGAGAAATTTCTACATTTTTTGTAACATACGAAATGGTAGGTCGCTTTTTATAAATCTTAGCCATGATATACCATTCTGAATTTGAAATATAAATCTCACTGTTATAGTTCCATGCTTTCTCTGAAACTTTTCGGACCAAACTATGTCGCTCGCTTAATAAATCTATAAGATCCAAATTTTGTAATTCGGAGTTTAGAATCAAACAATTCACTCCAATCCTAATCTTCACTACTTAATATACAAAATCCGCAACTGGATGTCAATTTGAGATTCAGCCGAGATACGTGTAAAACTAGGTCATGCGGATACATTATTTACCAATAATATTTTCCGAGTATTACCAAATACAGTTTCATAACTTAAAAGTTGTGGAATAGTCTCTTTTCAATGGGGAGGTTGAAAAAGATGGTATTATAGAAAATAAAAAGGACTGAAGGAAATGCCAAAATACATATCAGAAAATTGTTTTAAAAATATTGAGTGACAGTCCGTTTATATAGAAAAAGCCAAAGTCGAAAACCATAATCTCTACTTAACATTTAAGAGCCTGGTAATTACAAAAGAACATCCCTTAAACCCATTTGACACTGAATGGGAAACAAATGAAGTTGTAGCGACATTTTGGCTCATCCATACACATAAAGCGACTAAATCTTTTGCTTGGTACTTACTAGTTCGTTGCACAAAACCAACATCTCTAGCAAGATCTCGTAAGGTATTTAGGGATAAGAAGCTTTGAATTTCTTAAGCAAATAGTTGTAATTCATCAAATATAGAAGTAGACATACAAAAACGCCATCCTTTCCTATGATTCTACAGAAAGAATAGCGCATTTTTCATTTTGGGAGCTTTATAAAATTCTTAAGTTGATGGATGTGTGTATCTCCTCTCTTCCAAGATATCATTTTCCTCATAAAAGTGTATGTTTGCAACCTATTAATATTTGAGAATCGAGTGTAACTAATCGCTTATCAATAACCTTTTCAAAGAAGGTAAAATGCCCCTTTTCTATCAGTTAAAAAATATTTATTTGTAATCAGCCCTTTAAAAATGATAGCAGTGCTTCATTAAATTCTTTGGCATGTGTTGCATTGAACCCATGTGGACCACCCTTTATTAAAGCCACCTTAGAATTAGGAATTGCTTCATGTGTTAGCTTTCCACTATATTCAAATGGAACAGTTGCATCTGAATCACCATGAATAACAAGGGTAGGTATATTAAACTTGGCTAAATCTCCTCTGAAGTCCGTTTTGCTGAAAGCAGCGATACAATCTAGTGTTCCTTTAGGCGATGCACCCGCTGCAATATCCCTATTGTAAAGTCGGAACGGTTCACTGACTAAGTCAGTTCGATCTCCAGCAGCAAAAAACCCTCTCATAAACTCATCAAGAAATGCTAGACGATCATTTTTCACTCCATTTTCAAACTCTTGAATTGCTGCATCATCTAATACTCCCTCAGGATGATCTGCTGACTTGTAAAGGAATGGTGGTACAGCTCCTGCAAATACAGCCTTCTCTACTCTATTTGTTCCGTAGATTCCGATATAGCGAGCTACTTCTCCACCCCCCATTGAAAATCCGACCAGTGTCACATTTTGGAGATCCAAATGCTCTAGTAACAGATGTAAATCAGTAGCGAATGTATCATAATCGTAACCATTCCATGGCTGAGAAG
Organism: Bacillus cereus group sp. BfR-BA-01380; assembly: GCF_022663535.1. Lineage (GTDB taxonomy): Bacteria > Bacillota > Bacilli > Bacillales > Bacillaceae_G > Bacillus_A > Bacillus_A cereus_BB. Next base: position 13,050 of record NZ_JAKUFS010000017.1, read on the forward strand.
AGTTTCCGAACCCTCGACGGTCATAAGTTATGACTCTGTATCCAGCCTCAACGAGAGCAGGAACTTGGTATTCCCAAGATCGACCACTTAATGGCCAACCGTGAATGAATACTACTGGCTTCCCTGTGCCATGATCCTCATAATATAGCTCAATGGGTGCTTGATTTTCGGTTCCTACAGTAATTTTTGCCATTCTTCTACCTCCAAAAAACATTCTAATATATCCTTTTCTTCAATAATCCGGATGAATCTCGTAACCTATTTATGCACGTCTATGTTGTGGACTCTAAGCATGAAACTCTATTGTTCCGCTGAATTCATTTTCTGTTTTTGTAACAATTCCCCATCTAATACCTTTTTCATCATGAAATAATTGCTGAACATTCCTCATATTTAATTCTAATAACAAAAATAGGCGACTATCAATATTGTTCTATCTATAGAATGTATAGGTAAAACCAATTAATTTTATGGTAAAAATAACTATAGTTACCATCTATGCAAATTATAGATAATTTAGAATTGATTAATGAACTGGTTTTCAAATACTATAAATTTGTATAGCGCTTCATGTTCTGTGAATGCTGCTATAACTAATATAACGAAACTAGGAATTTATGATAATGTTCCACTGTTTAAACTTTCTTCGACTACTTAATTTTTAGGAGGAATACATAATGTCTGATCTCTATTCTCGTATTAACAAAGATGATGCTGTCGTTCTTTTAGTGGATCATCAAACTGGCCTTATGTCCGGACTAGTACGTGACTATGGTGTTGATGAATTCAAGAACAATGTTTTAGCTCTTGCTCACACTGCTAAGTTTTTTGATTTACCAGTTATTTTAACAACAAGCTTTGAACACGGACCTAACGGACCTTTAATGCAAGAATTGGTTGATCTATTTCCTCACGCACCAAAAATAGCTCGACCTGGACAAATTAACGCATGGGATAATGATGATTTTGTAAAAGCAATCGAAGAAACTGAAAAAAAACAACTTATCATCGCGGGCGTAGTTACGGATGTTTGCGTTGCTTTCCCGGCACTTTCCGCTATAAAAGCTGGGTATGAAGTATTTGCTGTTACTGATGCTTCAGGAACTTTCAGTAAACAAGTTGCAGATGCTGCCAATACGCGTATGGCACATAGTGGCGTGCAACTTATGAACTGGTTTAGCGTAGCGTGCGAATTACAGCGCGATTGGCGCAACGATGTCGAAGGTTTTGGCAATTTGCTTGCTAGTAATCTTCCAGGTTATCAAAATATAATTGGAAGCTATATGGGAGCTCAGCGAGATCTTAGTAAACAAAATGCATAAATTTATTCCTAAGAAATAGCTATAAATCACTTTTTTTAAAAGTGGATAGCATAAATTTAGTGCTGGCTAAATCAGCGCTCCTTTTTAAATTAAGAAGTATAGCAAAGCTTTTATTTTTACGATTACAGCTAAAACTAATAGAAAATATAATTGTTTCAAAAAACTTTATTTGAAACAATTTTAAAAAAGGAGAGTTTTATTATGAGTAATTTAGAATTGTTAACTCCGGAGAACAGTGCATTAATTTTGATCGATTTTCAGCCTCAAATGACTTTTGGAGTTGCAAGCATTGACAGACAAACATTGATTAATAACGTTATGCTGCTTGCTAAATCAGCAAAAGCTTTTAACGTACCTACTATTCTTACTACAGTTGAAACACGCAGCTTTTCTGGTTATTTTTGGCCACAAATTCTTGATATATTCCCAAACCATGAAATTATAGAACGTAGTTCAATGAACTCTTGGGAAGATTCAAAATTTGTTGAGGCAGTTAAGGCAACAGGTAGAAAGAAATTGATATTTGCAGCACTTTGGACTGAAGTTTGCCTTGCATTCCCTGTGCTTGAAGCAATTAAAGCTGGCTATGAAGTTTATGCAGTTGATGATGCTTCAGGTGGTACTAGTTTGACAGCACATAACGCCGCTATGCGTCGTGTAGAACAAGCTGGAGCAATTCCAGTGACAGCAATTCAAGTTTTACTTGAATACCAACGTGACTGGGCACGCAAAGACACTTATGATGCTGTTATGGAAATTGTAAAAGAACACACTGGCGCTTATGGTCAAGGCGTGGAATACGCATATACTATGGTACATGGCGCGCTTCCAAGCAGGAAAATATGAAACAAGAAAGAGTAACTGCCGGAGAAACTCATACAGGAAACACGATGAATGCTGGCGGTCCAGTAACAACGATTGTTACATGGGAAATTCAAGAAGGTAGAGAAAAACAGTTTGAAACATGGAGACATGAAATCGAAGCTGCCTCTACTAAATTCCCAGGGCATTTAGGCGTAAATCTAATAGTCCCCAATAACGGATCCAGAGAGTATACTGTTATTTTTCGCTTTGATACGTATGAGCATCTACGTACTTGGCAAGAATCAGATATTCGTCGAGATTTGTTAAAAAAGGCAGAACAATTTCAAGCTACTAATCCAACTTACAAAACTGAAAGCAGTTTGGCTTATTGGTTTGTTACTCCTAAAACGCCAGTTCCACCGCCAAAATGGAAAATGTCTATTGTTACCGTTCTTGGTGTATGGCCTCTTAGCATGTTGGTTCCTAAAGTGATAGGACCTATTATTAAAAATATGAATCCTATTATTTCAGCTTTTTTTGTTTCTGTATGTATAGTGTCCTTGCTATCATGGGTAGTAATGCCGATTCTCGGTAAAATATTTCATCCATGGTTACAGAATAATAGGAAGTAGACGAGGTGTGAACATGAATTTACCGGATATGATCTTATATAACGGAAAAATCACTACCCTTGACCCATCTCAACCTGAGGTATCGGCTATCGCCATAACTGAAGGTTTAGTCACTGCAGTAGGTGGAGATGAACTTCTTGATAGTGCCACAGAAAAAACCAAAAAAATAGACCTTAAAAGAAAGAGAGCTATTCCGGGCTTGAATGACTCTCATATACACGTTATTCGTGGCGGTCTTCATTATAATATGGAATTGCGATGGGAAGGTGTGCCATCACTTGCTATTGCTCTGGAAATGCTTAGAGAGCAGGCAAGGCGTACACCTGCTCCTCAGTGGGTAAGAGTAGTTGGAGGTTGGTCTGAATTTCAATTTAAAGAGAGACGGATGCCAACTTTGGAAGAGATTAATGCTGTTTCTGAATACACGCCTGTCTTTGTGCTACATCTTTACGATAGAGCACTTGTAAATCGTGCAGGGCTGCGTGCACTGGGATACACAAAAGATACTCCAGACCCTCCGGGCTGTTTAATTGAGCGGGATAAACGAGGTAATCCAACGGGTCTTTTAATTGCCAATCCTAACGCTTCTATTCTTTATTCAAGTTTGGGTAGAGCTCCAGTACTTGATTTTGACGACCAGATTAACTCAACTCGCCATTTTATGCGCGAATTAAATAGGTTAGGTATCACAAGTGCCATTGACGCAGGTGGTGGATTCCAAAATTATCCTGATGATTACAAAGTTGTTGAACATTTAGCCGAGAAGGATCAATTAACTTTGCGTATTGCGTATAATCTATTTACGCAAAATCCAAACCATGAATATGAAGACTTTGCTTCATGGGCAAAAATTGTTTCTCCGGGTCAAGGAAATGATAAGTATAAAATGAATGGTGCCGGAGAAATGTTAGTATTCTCGGCAGCCGATTTTGAAAAATTTCAAATGCCGCGACCCGAACTAGCTACGGTGATGGAAGCTGACTTAAAGAAAGTAATTTCTCTATTGGTGGAAAACCGTTGGCCATTCCGTTTACATGCAACTTATGACGAGTCAATAACACATTTCTTAAATGTTTTTGAGGAAGTCAACAGAGAAATTCCTTTTAATGGTCTACGCTGGTGGTTTGACCATGCAGAAACAATCTCAGATCGTAGTATGGAACGTGTTAAGGCTTTAAATGGCGGTATTGCCATCCAAGACCGCATGGCTTTCCAAGGTGAATACTTTGTTGATTTATACGGAAAGGAAGCTGCAAAGCATACTCCTCCGATTTATCGTATGCTAGACCTGGGTATACCTGTTGGCGCCGGTAGTGATGCAACCAGGGTTTCCAGCTATAACCCTTGGGTTGCTCTTTACTGGATGGTTGCCGGAAAAACCATTGGTGGTCTTTCGATATACGATGAAAAGAATAGACTTGACAGAAAAGTAGCCCTGGAACTATATTCCAAAGGAAGTGCGTGGTTCTCTGGTGATGAAGGTAAAAAGGGAACCCTTGCAGTAGGTCAGTTTGCTGATATTGCTGTATTGTCTGCTGACTACTTTACTGTGTCAGAAGAAGAAATCAAGGACCTTGAATCATTACTCACCATTATGGGTGGGCAGGTTGTTTATGGAAATGATGAATTTAAAAATTTATCACCTGAATTGCCGCCAGCATCACCTGACTGGACACCGACGGGAGTTTATGGTTATGGTGGTGCCAACCTAGCCCACAATATACTTTCTCACGATGCTCATGATCACAAGTTACATAGTTGCAGTAACCCTCTCCATCAACATACTCATACCGTAATAGGAAAAGATGGAACTAAATGGGGTATTGGTTGTACTTGCTTTGCTTTCTAAGTCAGAACCACCGGTCTAATGCCGGTGGTTTTCTTTCTACAATAAGGGTTTGGGGCCGAGGACGGACCCAAATAGTAATGGTATTAAGATCATAATGGTAATATGGGTTCTGGTGCAAATAATATGTAGATCCGAAATAGCAGTGTATCCCTAACGGAATCTATTACTATGCGGTAAGACCGAAGAGTTGATTGATTAACTTGATTTGTTTTTTGACAGACTTCTCTCCTTGCAAAGTCTGTCCTTTTTATATCCACTATCTTAATCGCCTATTTTATACCAAGGGATGCAAATAAGAAACCTGAAGGATCTGTTTTCTCTTGTTTTATTAAAATTGGAGTAATATTTAATAAAAAAGACTTACCTATTTGCTATATTATTCCCTCTTCCAATCACCATATATTTCCAGTGTGCTATTAACTATAAGGAGGGAGTGCAGAAATGGAAGAAAAGAAAGTGACGTGGTTAGAACTCTTTTATGATTTGTTATTTGTGGCGGCGGTGACGGCTGCGACTCATGTTTTACTTCATGTTGAAGATGGTCATATCCATGCAGAGTATTTAGTAAAGTTTGTCTTAATTTTTATTCCGATCTGGTGGGCTTGGGTAGGGCAAACCATCTTTGTTAACCGGTTTGGAAAGAATTTATTTCATCAACGAATCTTTTTGATCCTGCAAATGTTTTTTGTCCTAATAATGACATCAAGCTTATCAGCTGATTTTGATCCTTATTATCTTTCTTTTTTAATTGGCTATATTGGCTTAAGGGCCGTGACTGCAATCCAATATCTTGTTGTCCAGCGTATAGAAGAGGGAGCTCGAAAAAAAGCAGCACTCTTTTTAGGAAGATATTTTTTGGATTGGAGTCGTTATTTCATTATTATCCGTCTTTTTTGATTCTTGGATTCGATATGCTGCGTTGTATTTGGGAATTCTTATCGATATTATTGTCCCACTGCTTGGAAGAAAGTGTTTAGAAAAGGTTCCGACAAATACAGCCCACTTGTTAGAGAGATCTGGTCTATTTTCCATTATTCTCTTTGGGGAAGCTCTTATAAGCACTCTTGTGGTCATTCAACCTAAACAAGGAAATTGGGATTCAATAAGCTTTGCGATCATTTCATTTATCCTCATTATTTCGATGTGGTGGCAATATTTCGATAACATGGAGAAGAAACTCGACAAGTCTAGACAAACTTCCGGTCAAATTATTATTTACGGTCATCTGTTTATTTTAATGTCTTTGAGTATGGTTGCAGCATCCATTAGACTATTATTTTTACATGAGGTCTATTATTCTTTTATCCTATATTTTGTTTTTGGTTCTGTATTGCTCTATTTCCTGTCAACTACAATTGTTTTTCATCAATACAGGTTTGAACAACACCGTTTGAAAATTTATCATTTATGCTTGTTTTTAGGGATTTTAGCATTCTTTTTTGTTATTAATTTGATTGTAGTAGTACCAAATATTGTGATAACAGGACAATTAACCCTATTTTTTATCATCTATGCTAAATTAACAACTACATAAATGGTTCTGGTGCAAAGATAAAATAAAAGAGAATATAGCTTATATATTTCTAGCTGGATTCTTATCGACTGTTATAACACGAGGCTTTGAAACATGAAAAGACCGCAAAGCTTTCTTGAAAAAGCGCTTTGCAGCCTTCTGGTCTCTTATTTTGCTTAGGAAAAAATCGATTGTGTTTCCTCTCGAATCAACAGTACGATACAGGTACATCCATTGACCTTTTACTTTAATATATGTTTTAGCGACCCCGCCCCCCTAAAGGGGATTGTACTTTATGCTGAAACCCCAACAATTGATGGATGAATGCTTTCTGATTTTGAACAGACTGATCTCGTAAATTAATCTGTTCTTTTTTGATCATATGCATGACTGCTAATCTCAAAATAATAGATGTAGCCGTGTCAAAAGACTTGAACCTTAACATTGGAAGGGCTCAGCTCTTAATAAAATGAGGAACAGGTGCATATGAAAAGATACTTGGCTGATTTGATTTTTCCATTTTTCCTTAAATAAAAAGTCAATGGTATTCCCTTTTGAATCGACTACACCACACATATAAATCCACTGCCCTTTGACTTTAATATAGGCCTCATCCCAAGACTTATAGATTATTTTCAATTTCCCTGAAATTTTTACACTAGAACCATTATTGTTTCTATTATACTGATACTTTTTCAGGATCATTTAATTTCTGCATAAAGATACGTGCTGCAAAACTTAAAAATTTATCATCAAAGTGAATAAGATTAATATCTTGACTTGGTGTTGGATCAACAATACGAACTATGCTCATGGAATCATTATTAACAAAATCAACCAGTGAGAGTGGTATTATGGCAACCCCATGTCCATTGCATACAAGACTCAATAGAGAAAATGAAGATTTTGTTTCTATATTTGCTTCAGATAAAGATAACCCTAAAGTTTCACAATATATCTTAATTGCTTCACGACAACTGCTTGAAACCATTATTCTACTCAGCCCTACTAATTCTCGAAAGGAAACAAATGATTTTTTATCCAAAGGATAATTTTTTGGAGTCACAAGGACGAGCTCTTCGCTATACAAAAGAGTACTTGTTAATGTGTCTGGAGTTTGCAAACTACGTGTGATCCCTATATCAATACTATTTTCAACTATTTGATTTACAGTAACTTCTGATTCTATGATTTTTACTAAGATGTTGGGATAATGCTGTTGAAACTGCATAATATAAGGTGTTAGATAGTTGAGGTCCTCTAATAACCCTCCTATAGTAATTACACCTCTTTTTGCACCCTTTAATTCGAAGATCTCATCATGAACCTCATCAAATAGCTGCATGATAAATTTACCTTTATCAAATAGTAACTTACCTGCTTCTGTAATTTTGATACCTCTTCCAATTCGATGAAATAAAGGTGTATCAAGTTCACCTTCTAACACACGTATTTGTTGACTTAAAGTTGGCTGTGAAATACCTAGAGCTTCCGCAGCTTTAGTAAAACTACCATTATTACAAACTTGAATAAAATACTCTAAATGACGTAATTCCATTCTTGATACCCACTCTCAGCTTTATGAAAGATTCACACTTAAAAGAACACTATGTATGCGTTGTTATAACAATTACCTTTTCTTCTTATACTAATTGTAATTCCATGATTTCTCCATTTTAGATACCATTAAATGTACTATATTTTTTGCTTTTACCCCCTCCTGTTTATTTACTTTTAATTAATTTATATTTAATTAGGATATTACTAATTCGAGATATTCATCAAAAAATTTATAGTTCTTGCGCATAATAGCCTAATTTTTTCAACTGTTCGATCATCATTTTTTTCTCACCAGAGTCCAAACCACCAAATATTTGTCGAATCGCCTGTTTATGCTTAGGGAAAATAGTATCCATCAATTCAATACCTTCTGAAGTAATTGACATATACGTGACACGGCGGTCTTTAGAACATGGTTTTCGTACTAAGAATTTCTTCTTTTCCAACTTATCAACTACATACGTAATACTGCTGCTTGCAAGTAATATTTTGTCTCCAATTTTTTGTATAGGCTGATCGCCTTTACTGTATAGTAACTCAAGAACTGCAAATTCAGTTGGATTAAGTCCATAACTTTTATATCTTCTTCAATACGCTTTGTAATTGACTGTACTGCTCGTGATAATATAACAAGTAACTTTAAAGATAAGTCCTCATCATTAATCAAACTTATAATTACCAATCTTTTACAAAATATCTCGAATTCAAGATTTATTATATGATTATCAAAATATTATGTCAATAATTCAGTTTAGTTTTATCAAACCACTTATAATTTATTTCTCAACATGAGACGTATGAAGGCGTAATAAATCAATTGGTAATATATGGACATCTCAATTGCGTTATTTCTTTTAAAGAGAGCTTGTTTTCTGACACAAGCTCTTTTTTTATCATAGCCTACATAGAATTCAGAAACATTTTACCTGGTGAGTTTTGTACCCTTACAGCGATAGAGACAAAAAATCTGGTTTTGGTGCAAAAACCTCAAAACAATTACAATTAATCTCTAAAGTTTGATTAAAGAACTATTTCTCTGTGGCAAAATAAAGCAGTGCTATGACCGGAAAAGCGATTCCCATCCATAATGCTGCACTCCATCCGCCTGAGGCGTATGCCCATCCTCCGATAGAGGATCCAACAGCACCCCCCAAAAAGAAAATAGCCATGAATAATCCGTTTAATCGACTACGAATTTCTGGCTCCAGAGAGAAAATCAAACGTTGACTAAGCACAAGGTTTGCGGATACTCCCATGTCCAACAGAATAGCTGCAACTACTAGAACAGCTATTCCGACAGGCGAACTACTCCGAATCATGAGTGGTAGTAATAAAGAAGCGATGACAATAGCGAGAGCTATCCCAGTGGCCATCCGAGTCCATCCACGATCAGCTAGACGTCCACCTATTGGCGCAGCTATCGCACCCGCAATCCCGACAAGTGCATATAATGCTATAGCTTTCTGAGAAAAATGAAAAGTAGGGCTAGACAATAATAACGGAACAGTAGTCCAGAATAAGCTGAAAGTCCCGAATACACACGCATGATAAATCGCGCGACGGCGTAAGATCGGAGTAGTTCGCAGCAGTTGCCACATTGAACCGAGTAAGGCGGTATAGTTTGTGTTTGCCATTAGCCTCCTAGTAGGAAGTACTTTTGATAATATAATCGCTAAGAGAACAATTACTACCGCAGACAAGGCAAATATTGCATTCCATCCCCAGATGTCAGCTACTAGGCTTGATATCGGACGAGAAAGCATGATGCCAAGTAACAGACCACTCATGACATTGCCAACTACGAGGCCGCGTGTAGCTTCTGATGCAAGGTATGATGCAAAAGGCACGAGCACTTGTGCTGCGACCGATCCCAACCCGATGAAGAATGAAGCCACTAAGAAAAGTATTCCGTGTTTCACAAATACTATGGCAGTCAGGGCGACTGCACTTAGAAGTAACGATATAACTACCAGCTTTCGGTTTTCAACAATATCTCCTAAAGGTACAAGAAATAGTAAACCGACAACATATCCAATCTGGGTTAGCGTTACAATCAACCCAGCACTACTAGCAGAAAGCCCAATTGCAGAACTAATTAACCCAACCAAAGGCTGTGCATAGTAAAGATTAGCTACAATGATACCACATGCAGTTGCTAGAAGTATGGTTAACCCTGCTGAAATATCTTTATCAATTGTTTGATTTTTTAAATTAGACATAGTTAACTCCTCCTATACCATTATCCCGAAGTTCTTGAATCATCTTGGCAAATGCTGCGGCGACATCAGTGGCCATTGTACTAAATTGAGTCTGAACTGCATCCCACTCTTCTTTCAAGACTTTCAATTGTGCCATCTCTTTCTTCTCCCTTTTCATGTATTTTTAGTAATAAGTTCTTGTAGAGTCTTAGGCTTAGTTGTATCAGTTAACATCGAAAAATTTCTTAACAATTAAATACTAAACGTTTAGTTCATTAATTAAAACAAATAATATACTAAACGTTCAGTTTTGTAAATAGGTTATTTTATTTTTTATTCAAATTAAGTATACTAAACGTATAGTTTATATTTTTGGAAGGAATGATTAATGTGCAAAGTAAAAGAGGTCGGCCGCGTAATGTCGAAACGCATAAGTCTATCCTTTCCGCATCCTATGAGTTATTGTTGGAAAATGGCTTTAAAGCGGTCACGGTCGATAAAATTGCAGATCGTGCTAAAGTTAGCAAGGCCACGATTTATAAATGGTGGCCTAACAAGGCAGCCGTGGTAATGGATGGTTTTCTGTCTGTTGCCGCTGCCAAATTGCCCGTGCCTGATACGGGCTCGGCATTGAATGATATTCTAATTCACGCCACAAGTTTAGCCAGGTTTTTGACAAGTCGGGAAGGGACCATTATTACAGAGTTAATAGGCGAAGGGCAGTTTGATTCAAAATTGGCGAAGGAATATCGTACCCGATATTTTCAGCCCCGTCGACTCCAAGCTAGGCATCTTCTGGAGAAGGGAATTCAGAGAGGAGAATTGAAAGAAACTCTCGATATTGAATTAAGCATCGATCTCATTTACGGGCCGATTTTCTATCGTTTGCTCGTAACTGGCGACAAGTTGGATGATTCCTATGTGCATCATTTGGTGATGAACGCATTTGAAGGAATCCGATTGACCTGAATAACATTCGAACAAAAATTTATTTACCACCGGAGCATCGAAGAGCACTTTTTAAATTTATACCTGACCGATAAACGGAGTTTCCAACCATATTGGATGGTGTGAATTTAGAGAATATTGAGGAGCATTATACGAATACAAATTTATCTTAAGTTGATGGGCATGGGGCGGTACCCCATCTCCATCAACTTTAAATTTTATAGCACTTCCAAAAACAAAAAGCGCTCACTTTGAACAAAGATTGAGCAAAGCAACCTTTTAACTTCATGCATGAAATACACCTGTTTTCCAGAAAAAATAACCTCTTACGGATATCACATCCGAAGAGGTTATTTTTGATTAAACTTTATTTAAAATCCACATATTTAGCACTTGGTTTCACAGACAATACTATGCATCAGCATATTGAATAAAATCTATCATTTTCTCCTTTAATTCAGAAATAAATTCTGTACGTGTACTGAGATAAAATTGATTATTACTAGATAGATGTACACGTATAAGGTTTGCTGATCGCAATATCATAAGGTGATGATGGAGGTTCCCTTTAGCTCCGCCTATATAATTTAAAATATCCGTAAATTTATATTTATCTCTTGAAAGAAACTGAAGTATATCTAAACGTTTTTGATCTGCAAGGGCTTTTGAAATGTTACATATTTTTTCTCTTGATTCTTCAAAACTTACAGGATACCACACAAACATTTTTTCTTTAAAAATACTAAAAGTATGGAGCGGACAAAAGTGAAGAGAAGGAATTAGAACAACGTGCTTAATTGTTGGAATTTCTATTTTAAGGCCAGTCGCAAACTCTTCTACCAATTTTTCTGGTGAATATTTTTCAGCTTTTTTACTAAATTTTGAAGCCTCGTTAGCTATTTTTCTCTCTATATTCTCAAATTTAAAATACTGGTTATACCACTCCGACAAGAAATAAAAATAATTTTTTTTTTGATTTTCTAAATCAAGCAAAAGATGAGAATCCTCTTTTTTTAAGTGTGGCGTTAGTAATTCATACAATGTGGTTATTGATGCTTTCTGGAACCAATTTAAAAATGAATGAATGTCCCCTTTTTGAGGACATCCTTCAATTATTAAGCATAGCACATCCCCAAACGATACATCTTCAAATTGTTCAAGTTTATTTTTATATTGATCAGTTAGTTTAGCATTAACTGTTTCAATCCAACTAGTACCTTTATACAAATATTTTAGATTTTTCCTTCTTTTATATAATAAAAAACTTAAAAGTAATTCATAAACTAATGAATCATCCACTGCTACACGATATGACATTACATACCTCCTATTAGGCTATTATGTATAGAATATCAGAATATACAACATTCGAACAAGAATAATCATTCTGAATTTATTTGCATTTTTATATTTTTCTGATAATATTGAACTGTAATTTAGTTCTTAATTTGAAGAACTAATACTATAATACTATTGGAGGTTGTATTTATGAATCAAATTCCTCATAAACCTACACGCTGGGACTTACAAAGATTATATCCAAATGAATGTGATCAAACTTTATCTAATGAATTAAATGAAATTAAAATTTTAATTCATTATTTAAAAGAAGAGACGTATTCAAAATTTAACACTGAAAGTTTTATTGATAAAAAAATGCTGCAGAACTTCTCCGATGTCCGCAGTAGGCTTAAAAAAGCGGAATACTATTGTTACTGTCTTATGTCCGAATCAAAAGATTATTCTACTCCTACTTCATTACATAACAAGATAACTTCCCTCAAAGATGAAGCTCATTCTTTATTATCAGATTGGCAAAAATATATAAATAAACTTCCTGCTGAAATCCAAAAGGAATGGTATAGCCTTCCTTTTGTGCAACCCTTTATTTCTGATTTATCTACTAACATTTATACTGGTATTGAAGAACAAATGATAAACTTTACAAGAAATGAATTGAATCATTGGAAAGACATGTACACTCAGCTTAAAAACAAATTAGAGATTGAATTTATTGATGATGGTAATAAAAAAGTAGTTTCTTTTAGTGAAGTGAATGATTTAGCTATGAATCATGATGATTCTATCAAAAGAATGAAAGCGTTTAAGCTTCTAACAAGTAAATTGGATAAGGAAAAGGATCTTTTTGGTACCGTTTTTAATAACTTTGCACGATTACGATTGTCTCAAAACTGTGCCCTACAAAAAGACGATATATTATCAGATTCTCTTCATTCAAATGGAATTTCTCGAGAATCACTCTTTACAATGTGGGAGACAATAGATAAGAATTTAAAAGGTTTAACTTGTTTTCTAGACTTTAAAAAGAATAATGTAGAAAAAATAACATGGCATCAATTGATGACTTCTCAACAAAATGAGCAAAGTAAAATGCCTTTTTCAAAGGCCGTAGAAGAAATATTCAATTCATTTAAAATTATTGACGATGAAATTGCTCAATTTGCACTTCATGTAATAACAGATGGTTGGGTAGATGCAGAGCCAAGAACGAATAAACCTCCTGGAGGTTTTTGTGCTCCTTTTCTAAGTGAGGGGGAATCTAGAATTTCTTTACGATACGACGGAACGATAGAGAGTGCAAGGATACTAGCACATGAGATCGGACATGCATGGCATTTTAAACAGTTAAAAGATGCTCCTTCACTTTCTTTTTTAAAAGAACATTTTCCAATGAGTATCGCAGAGTGTTCATCTATTTTATTTGAATTAATTTTTGTGGATCATTTAATTACCGTTACGAGTGATTTGGAAGTTAAACAATCTTTGCTTAACTATAAAATACAAAGTAGCTTAAATTATTTAATGGCAGTTCGAGGATCATTTATATTTGAACAACTTTTCTATGAAAAAAGTAAAGGTAGTCCATTAAGTCCTATTCAGATAGAGGAATTATCAATCGAATCTCAGAAAAGAGCCTATGGCGATAGCTTAGAACAGTATCAACCTTTTGTTTGGATAAAATATGGGCATTTTTATGAACCTAACATTCCTTTTTATAATTATCCTTATACTTTTGGCTATCTATTAAGTTTAGGTCTGTTAGCCATTGCAAAACAGGATGGTAGTGAATTTAATTCGAAATATAAAAGGTTCTTAAGTGAAACTGGAAAAAAGCCAGTTGAAGAATTAGTATACCATTACTTTCATATTGATCTTTCTAATCCGAAATTTTGGCAGCAATCTGTTAATCAAATTATTAAGGATATAGAAGAATATATTCATCTTTCAAATAGTTAATTTAATCCAGTTCATTTCAAAGGCAGCATAATTTTTTTGTGCCCAAGATACCTTTAGTAAATTTCCAAGTTCCATAAACGGTCGTTTATGGAACTTTATTTATTTCTACTCAAATAAAGCGAAATGCTTCGCACGATTAAATACGAAAAGAGCATGTCCAATCGCTTCAACATATTTCGGATTCAGTGCATTCTTATAGATACGAATTGAAAAATATGCTTTTTTCATTGGACACACTCCTTTCTTGTTTTGTTTACACAAAGTATACCAAATAAGAACGTACGTTTCTATTTATATACCAAAAGAAAAGCGATTCATCCCCCACCTACCGTTGCGCTTGAGGTAGGGGTCTTCTCGCCAGATATGATAAATGTAACTTTTGTTCTTTTACATAAACTCAGTAAACAATCTAGCGTTTGAACAGGCATCGGTCCTAAGACTATGTCACCTCCAATTATAATCAAGTCTGGCTGTATTGTTTCGAGTTCATCAAGAACTGCTTTTAGTGCTGGAAAGTTACCGTGAATATCATAGAGCGCAGCAATTTTCATTTTTATGAACCCCCTTGTGCATTTATCCTATTAACCGAAAAAAGACACCCATACGAGTGCCTTTCTTTGACTTGAATCAATTTATTCGTATTTTCCCCTTTATATGTATAAACACACCATATAAAACAAAAACAATTATTTATACCAGGTTGTTATTATGCAAATACAAGGGATTTGAAATTATTGTTAGAGTGACGCCGCATTTCCTTATGAAATAACAATAATTGTAAAGACTTTTCTTTTTTTACAGGCGAACTTAATGATCCTCACGCCAAACCATAAACCAAGTATTAGTTCCGACTACTCCATCTGCTGTCAATCCATATTTACTTTGAAAATTTTTTACAGCTTGAGCTGTATTCGAGCCATATATGCCATCTTGCGATACGCCCACATGTGCTTGCAGTAATTTTACATCATTTCCACTCATGTATGGGGATGTTACCCTTAACGTTCTAAACCCAGCAGCCTCACGTAGTACTTTCCATGTATTCTCTCCAATAACTCCATCCACTGTCAATCCATATTTGCTTTGAAGATTTTTTACAGCCTGCGCTGTGCCCGGACCATATACACCATCTGCATTCACATTTAATAGTGTCTGTGCAAATTCAACATCATCTCCACTCATATAAGGTGACGTCAACTTTAGCACGCGAACAGGAGATGTTGCTATTGATTGACTTGCAGTAATTTTTGAATCTTGAGCATTCGTTTTTCCATCAAAGGTTGCGGCTTGAGTAAAACTCATAGGAGCTAATAACGTAAGGCCTAAACCAAGTGCTGCAGTACTCAACAACTGTTTCTTTACAATCCACTTTTTCATTTTTGTATTCCCCTTTTCATATTCAATTTTTATTTAAATTAGGTCAATATAATAACCTAGATAAAATATATAATTTGTAGTAGAAAATGGGTATTGAGAAATATTTGGAGTTGGAGTAGCGCCACATCGCTACAAAGTTGAGAAAATAGATAACCCCATAGCTATCAACCTAACAAAAATAAACTAGCCCCAAACGATAAAGGGAAACTTTAATCAGTGGGGGTTTTCTTCATCCCCCACTGATTATCAGCCCTCACCAATCGGGCTTTTACGGGCAGTTTATCTCCCAACTAACTTCTTAAGAAAAGCGGAAACGGCTCGTTCAGAATCGCAGGACGCCCACGCCCCTGTCAGAGAGGCGCTTTTTGCCTCGTCCGAGGGGGCGAAACGGCCGGAGATTCTAGCCGCTAGAGCTGGACAACAAAGAAATGTGGAAGTGGCTCGCCCAGAATGTGAGGGGGATGGAGCTTCTGACGTAGAGGTGTTTTTTACCTCGTAGGAAGAAGCGAGGCCACCGAACATTCTAGCCACTGGAACTGGACAATGCTTTCGCTGAATTTTGAGGTGGGAGTATTACTGCCCCCAAATAGCGGGATAAAATTGAGAAATTTTCATTTCTTGTTTCAGGATAATTCTGAATTCTCTAGTTAACGACAATGTGTTCTTCTACCTTAATTTTCGATTCTATCTTTTTCTCATCACCAATCCTTTATCATTTACAAGCAAGAATGCAGGAAATGGCTATTTCATAACGAAATGAAAAATGAAATAAAAGGAGGCAATATTTATGTACATTTATCATAACGGACTCATTATTCGTGAAGGAACGAAAGGAATCCCAGCTTCTTCTGTAAAAAGTTTATTTAAAGATGTGGATTTGAAGTAAAAGACCTTTCTCAAAATGGCGCTTGTGCATACAATGGATTTGCAGAAGCAAGAAAACAAGGACATCGATAAAAAATAAAGATGAATCGAAAGTTTACATACTGCATACCTTCGATTCATCTCCTACTTACAATTCCAAAAATAAATTTGAATTCATTCCGGTTCTTTTTCATTTTCTTAAAGCCTTCTTTTGTATCTATAATGAAACAAGTTTTCCCTACCCAACATCTCATATACGCCGATTCAAAATGAATTGGCTTTACAATACCACGCTTCTCCGTCTCAGTTCCATCATCATATTCTATTTCCGTTCTTACAATCCACTTATTTCCAATTCCAAATTCGATATACTTCAATTGTAATTCCCCTTATCAAAATATTTACCAGTTTTTACATTAACATAATTATATTATGTTAGCTTATATTTCTTATATTGTCTCTTTTGGCCATACTACTTGTTCTATGAATGGAATATAGAATCCTTCTTTTATTACTCATTTACAAACCATAATGGTTCCATTTTCCTAACAGAACAGGTTTTTACTCCCCGAAAATAAAAAACCCCTCAGACAAGCCGAGAAGTATCTTAAAATCAAAATCTGTGATTCTGTTAGTTCCTTTAATCATTTGTTATTATTCTTTAAAATAGGTCTAAAAGATCATCAAATTTCTCTATAACTTGATCATATTCACTTACATTTCCAAAACCGTACTTTGCGTAAACAAAAGGGATACCCGCATACCTGGCCGCCTTTAGATCACTCTCTGTGTCTCCAACATAAACAGGTTTTGAAAGGTTGTTTCTTTCAATTATTAATTTGATATTGTCTCCTTTTGCAAGACCCGTTCTACTGGGATTTTCATAATCTAAAAAGTAATTCTCAAGTTTATGATACCGAAAAAACCCCTCAATATAACCCTGTTGACAATTGCTAACGATAAAAAGTTTATATTTCTTAGAAAGGTTACAAAGTACATCTTCTACGTTTTCAAAAAGAACTCCACCGTGTTCCTCTATATATTTACCTTCAATCTCAAAGCACTGTTTAATTATTTGTGTTCGAGTGTTTAAATCTAAGCTTGGAAATAACTTGCTACTTATGTCGTCCATTTGAAGTCCCATAGTACCTTCGAAGTCTCTTCTTGTTAATTTCTTTTCTACTTGCTGATTTTCCTCAACTATACTATTCCATGCAAGTAGTACAGTGTTTATAGAATCCCAAATAGTTCCATCCAAATCAAAAATTATGCTATCCATATGTATGTCCTCCCCATCATTTATAACATATATGTACGAAACTTAGCTAAATCATAACCACCTATCTTTCCCATATATGTAAATTATATCACAAACACAAATTTTTTAAATGAGGTAGAGGGAGCAATCGTAACGTAAAGTGCAAAGTAACTTACCAAAAATGTAATAATACAACCGATTCGCTATCATCCAAGCATTCATTGAGGTTTCGCCGCTTGTATTTTCATAAAAATGATACGGAATGCTGTTTTGCCCGAATCCGTATCCAGACGCAATTCGCCGCCATGTTTCATCACGGCATGTTTGGCGACGGACAAGCCGAGACCTGATCCACCGTCGCTATTTCTGGCTTGGTCTCCACGGAAGAACGGCTCAAAAATCAATGTTTTCTGATCATCGGGAATACCCGGTCCATCGTTTGCCACAACAAATTCGATGTGCGCCTCAGTCTCGAGCAGTTGAAGAATAATTTCCCCGCCTGCAGGCGTATATTTCAACGCGTTGGAAATCAGGTTGGAGACAGCCCGGTACATCAGCTTCGCATGAAATGGAAGCATCAAGCGTTCCGGTATGTCCAAATGCAAGGACAGCTGTTTTTCCTCAAACTGATCGTAATAAAGAGTTATAATTTCACGGATGAATTCTGCGAAATCGGCCTTCTCCACGGACATTGGATAATCGGGACTTTGCAGCTTGGACAATTCAAATACATCGTCGATTAGATCGGTGACCCGGTCAGCCTTGTTCATAATAAAGCATAAGTAACGCTGCCGTTTTTCTTCATCCTCGGCAAGACCAAGCTGCAAAGCTTTGGCATACCCCTGAATCGTCGTTATCGGCGTTTTTAAATCATGCGAGATGCCAACCAGCATGCGTCGTTTGCTTTCTTCCAAAATCGTTTTTTCTTGTTCTGCACGTCCCAGCTTTTCCGCCATCAGATTGAACATTTCCTGTATGCGCGCCAGTTCGTCATAGGCTTTGAAAGTGACCCGCGTACCGTATTCTCCATCCGCCATACGCTGCATGCCGGCAGCGATTTTGCCGAGCGGGTTCGTCATTTTAACCGCCAACCGCTTGCTATACAAATAAAGGTTAAGAGCAAAAAGCAGGAGGAAAGCGGCAACTGCTTGCAGCAATAGCACGACGATGGCATTTTTTTGAGTGGCTGGGGCTGTATTCACTTTCACGTCTTTCACAAGCTGGCCACCGGGAATCTGGATCAGACAGTAATATGTTTTTCCTTCGGCTGTTTGAAACGGCGCCAAAGAAGCGTAACGGGACGCGTCGTTCCTGTCGTAAAGCATCTCTACCAGTTCTTTGTCGAAATAACTGTCCTTTCGATCGGTGTTTTCACCCTTGATATATATAACATGAAGCCGTTCGTCAAGAATTTTGACCGAGCCGTGAAACATCTCGACGACATCGGTCGGAATGGTGGTATAATCCGGACGGACGATTTCACTTGCTTTTAATTTCGGAATGACTGGGTCAACGACTTTTGTTTTTGTTTGAACATAGAAAAAGGCGATGAGTACAAAGACGACAACGGCCAAGGTTAAAGAAAAAAATATATAATTTTTAATCAACGAATTCAATATACGATTCGATTTGTACAGGGTGGCTCAACCTCTTTTCGTCAGTTTGTAACCGAGTCCGCGAATCGTATGTAAGTAAATCGGCTGCCTCGGATTATCCTCGATTTTGTCCCTCAATCTACTGATATGAACCATAATGGTATTGTTGTCCTCCACATAGTAATCGGACCAGACATTTTCGAAAATTTGCCTTTTGGTAAAAACACGGCCGGGCCAATCCATGAACAGCTTCAATAACTTGTATTCCATGGAACTAAGAGAAATCGGCTGTCCTTGCTTGTACAAGATGCAGGCATGATGATTCAACGTTAAATCACCAACGATTGTCTGCACCGGCACGTCCGTCACAGACGTATTGTATTCGTAATACCGGCGAAGCTGCGCTTGAATTCGCGCGACCACTTCTAGCGGGTTGAACGGTTTTGCAATAAAATCGTCCGCACCAAGGCCGAGTCCGAGTATTTTATCCGCATCCTCATTTCTGGCGGACAAAATAATGACTGGCAAACGATGCTCGTCGCGAATTTTTTTGAGCAATTGAAACCCATCTAGCTGCGGCATCATGATGTCGATGACTACAAGGTCAATCTTCGCTGCTTGCAGAGAATGCCACGCATCCGCCCCATTAGAGCATTCCACCACATTGTATTGTTCCCTTTCAAGAAACAACTTTAACAGTTCCAAAATTTCCGGTTCGTCGTCCGCAATGAGAATCGTTTTTCGCATGTTGGCTCCTTTCATTGTTGTATCGATAATAAGCTTCTACCCATGATTGGAAAAATCCTGTATGTAAGGTTATTTTAAGATTCAGTTAAGAGATGGTTAATTGAGCTGGAATATGATGAACTCGAACCAAAATCAAGTTACAGGAGGAATGCAATATGCGTTGGATAGAGATAGTGGTTGTCGTAGCCAATCTCGTCATACTAGGCTGGATGATTGTACAACGAAACAAAACGATGAAGTTGCTCGTTCTGCTTTCATGTGCTTCTGCCGTGTTATTGATCGCTCAGTTGTTTGGCGAAGGGTACCGTTGGCAGATGGTGCCGGTATACGGGATTACCTTGATGTTGTTAGTTTCCATTTGGAAGCAGCATAAAGTACCCCGTGGCGCCGAAAAGGGTCAAAACTTTGGTAGGGTACTGACGATCGCCGGAATCGTCTTGTACGCGCTGATTGCAGCGGCGCTTCCTTTCGTTATGCCGGTTTTCGCTTTTGAAGCACCAACCGGCCCCTACGCCATCGGCACCGCAACATATCATTGGGTGGATTCGAACCGTAAGGAGATTTATACCAAAGATCCGGGCGATCATCGGGAACTTATGGTTCAACTATGGTACCCTACGCAACAAGGCGTGAGAGGAACGCCGGTTTCTTATTTGCCAGACTCGGAGCGCTACCGGAAGGCTATTTGCAAAGAATTCGGACTTCCTGATTTTGTGTTAAGCTATATGGATCTGGTGAAAACGCATGCTATTGCCGATATGCCCGTTGCCAGCGCAGAGAAGGCTTATCCGGTTATCATATTCTCTCCAAGCAATGGGGGAACCCGGTTTCAAAATACGTTCCAGGCGGAAGAGTTGGCCAGTCACGGTTATATCGTCGTTGGTGTCGAGCATACGTATCATTCGCTGGCCACTGTATTTCCCGATGGGCGCATAATCGGATTCTATCGCATGAACATGCTCAGCTTTCAAGTGATGGATCAAGATATGAAGCAAGTCATCGTCAAAGACATTCAATTTGTTCTGGACCAAATCGAACAGTTAAACCGAAACGATGTGTCCGGCCGTTTGACCGGAAAGTTCGATTTAAGCCGAATTGGTATGATGGGACATTCGTTTGGAGGAGCAGCGACGACGCAGATGTTGCTTCAGGATGCCCGGGTTAAGGCGGGCATCAATATGGACGGCACCTTTTTCGGAGACGTTCCGGAGATGGGCATAACAAAGCCGTTTATGCTGATGAGCTCTGAATCCTCAGAGAAATCAGAAAGCGAACAGCCAACGCAAGAACAATTGGACAAATACGAGTTTACTCGCCAGCAATTCGAACAAATTGTCAAGGAGGGTACGGCTCGCAAAAAGAACGCTTTGGCTAACGGCGGTTATCATGTTACGTTGAAACATACCGTACATTACAGCTATTCAGATTTTTATTTGTACTCGCCGATTGTTCAATGGATGGACGGAGTAGACCCGCGCAGGGCGCATCGCATTATCAACGACTACACGCTTGCATTTTTCAATCAATATTTGAAGGGAAATCCGTCTCCTTTGTTGAATGGAAAGACGGACAAATATGCACATGCCCCTTTCAAACATGATGAGGAGTAGCGCCCCATCGTCATTAAGATAAAGTGAAACTTCCATTAGTGGGGGATGAAGAAAACCCCCACTGATTAAAGTTTCACTTTATATCTCTACAGTTATTTATGAGAATTCAACTCGTTTTTTCGTTTTGGGGAAGAATGTATTTCTTAACTTGATGGTGATGCGGTACCCCTAATAAAAATATTTATTAGTTTTCTGATTAATATAATTATATTAACTTCTTTTGTTTCTTATATCGAGTTTCTCTTTTGGCCATACTACTTGTTCTATGAATTGAATATAGAATCCTTCTTTTATTGCTCATTATCAAACCTTTGTCACAAAGCTCATTTTATGACAAAATATAAATAACAGAAAATAAAGAATAATTTACATTTAAGTTAACTTTAAATATTTTAAGGAGATAAACATTATGCAGTACTCTATCACTAAAGACATACTACAAGAACTTGAAAGTAAAGGAATTATTGAACCTTTCGGCCACTACAAAAGTCTAAATGGCGGAAGCAGCAGTACAGTTGGTGTTATTACATATGACGACACTCCCTTATATGTAGTGAAAATGAACAAGCCTAATGTCCTACAAGCTGAATCACTGTTTCTAAATCACTACCGAGACCAGCATTGGTTTCCACAGCTCATGTATGCGGATCCTAATTACCGTTACATAGTTTATGAATATTTAACTGGTACAATAAACAATCGAAAAAGTGATAAACGTGCTGTACTCGCTTTCCTTTCATCACATATTATAAACTCTTATCATCCAATGTGTGATGCAAACAAATGGGGTTGGGTAGATGAACCAGAATCATCATGGGAATTATTTCTACATTCTCGTATTACCGAATCTCACGAAACCATTGAATCTCATTTAAAAACTGAAGATCATCAACTCATTCGTAACATTGTAACGAATCGGCTGAAAAGAAATACTACTGATACGCCTTACCTGATACACGGAGATTTTGGTTTTCATAATTTCCTTTTTAGCGATGAAGAATTAGTTGGCGTTATCGATCCTACTCCAATTGTAGGGCCTCCCATTTATGACCTTGTATACGCATTTTGTTCAACTCCAAACGATTTAGAATTGCATGTTATCCAACCAGCTCTTTCTCTTCTAGACAATTGGCAGCCTCAAAATGAAATAGATTTATATGAAGAAGTATTACTAGGTTTATATTGTCGCATCGCTACTTCCATTCGACATCATCCAGAGGATTTACCACAATACATTGTAGCGTGGAATAAATGGATGGCTGATATTACTTTGAAGTAAAGTCAAATATCAATTGAACGTGTATGTACGGTAAAACGAAAGAATCCATTTTGACATAGGATCAAAATGGATTCTCCCTTATCACATTTGAATATAATATTACAACAAACTAGCTTTTCTTCTAAAAAAATAGTATATGTTAACACATTCTACTCATCTTCTAAATCCTGCCCTTGTTTTACCCTTAAATTATATACATAGTAAACTGGTATAAAACCACAGATGAACAAAATAACTCCTAATAATAGACCATCTTTCCAACCAAAGTTGGGTGTAATGGAAGTAAGATATGCGACACCTGTCCCAATTATAGTTAGTACTGCCATGCTAATAATAAATGATTTCTTAGGATCTTTTATTTCCTTTTCATGTTCTACACTAATACTCATCGATAAATAGGCAGCTACAATAGAGGTTAACATAAATACCATCCAAAGGGGATTCTCACGTACCCTCTCTATTCCCCCTTGAATGAAATCATAACCAAGAATACATAACACCCCCATTGTTTGAACGATATACGTAATTTTAATATTTTGCAAATTCCTTACAATGAGTCTTTCATCTGTAATTTTTTTCATTCAAAATCCTCCTGATTCACCCAAAATATTTCATCTAATGTTGCATTTACGGCATAACAAATTTGTAAACATAGCTTTAGTGACGGATTATATTTACCTTTTTCAATAAGGCTAACAGTTTGCCTTGTAATACCGACCGCATCCGCAAGCTGTTGTTGTGTCAAGTCTGCTTTTACACGAGCAACCTTTACGTGATTTTTCATATAACACCCTCCATTTAAAATGTAATATATATATTGCTTTATGTAAAGTATAAATTACATTGAAATGACAGTTCCTTCATCGCGAGATAAGTGGAACTGTCATTTTGAATTGTATTAAATTCATAAATTTTTCCAAAACTAGGGAATAATCCCCATCAATCATTATAAATTGAAAAAAATAATATCTTTGGATACACCCTTATCTATTCACGGCCTCTTTTTATTCAAAATCTAACAAAGAAACCATTCGCTCACTCCCTACCGCCTGAATGAATAATGGCAATCGCGGACCAGTTGAACTATTCAAAACAAGCATATATACCATATGAAATAATAATTTTTGATTAGCTCTCATAATTTTCTTATCCTCGTCATGACAAATTGCATATATTTTTTCCATTAATTGATCTATCTGCTGACTATTACGAAGTATGTCACAAAATTCTTTTAACCACTTTTTCTGAATCTCATCTAATGTTTCATAGTATTCGATATCTTTCTTATCATTTATACGAATTATTTTTTGTGGATTCCAATTTTTAATCCAATATTCTACCCGATCGCTTATTTTCTTACTATCTGTTACGGTATATTCCTCATCTGTTTTACTAAGCACACTTTGTAATGCCTGCACATGAAAGTTTACTAATGGTAAGACACCTGCTACTTGGTTAAATTTCGGTAATATTTCATTTTCACCGTGAACTTTTGATAATTTAAGTGAAGAACATATATCTTTATCTTGTAACGTTCCATTTCGGTAACTGTCTCTAAATCTTTCATATTCAGAGTAATTTCTAATCACATCTTCATCTAAGCCAATATTGAAAGGTGCATTGGGCTTATACTTCGAAAACATAAATAGAATGATTTCAGGTAAGTATATGTTCAGTAGCTCATTTGGCGTTATAATATTTCCAGCTGAGCTAGACATTTTTTTATGATCCCCTTTTATTCCTATAAATTCATAAGCTACATAGCTAGGGGCTTCATAGTTAAAAATCCTCCTAGCAATTTCTTTTGATACGTTATAACTTCCTGTTTCTGATGAGTGATCTCTTCCTCCAGGTTCGAAAATGACATCTTCAACCATCCATCTCATTGGCCAATCTATTTTCCAATTCAGTTTCATATTATTTGCACTCATCACTGATAATATTGAATGGTTTCCACAACTACAAACATATTCAATCGTTTTATTTTCTTCATCAAACTTTTTTATTTCTGTATGATCTTTTCCGCAATTCTCACAATATAGTGCAATTGGGTAGAAATCATTTTTCTCTTCTTCTGAAATATCACTCGTTTTAAATTTCATGACTATGTCATATATTTCTTTTCTTTGTTGTAATGCATGAATAATGTGTTTGTTATATCTACCAGTTCTATATTCCTTACTCTGATATAGAAACTCCACTTCAATCCCAAAGGCTGCTAGAGACTTTTCAAATTCTTTTTCAAAGTGTTCTGCATACGACGTATGACACCCGAAAGGATCCGGAATATCTGAATACGGCAAACCAATATATTTTTCAAAAGAGGGATCAACATTTTTAGGAACTTTTCTAAAACGATCATAATCGTCCCAAGAAAAAATAAAACGTGTTTTCTTCCCTAAGTCTTGCAGCGCCTTCACTACAAAATGTGTTGTTACAATCTCCCGAAAGTTCCCTATATGAACTGATCCCGAAGGACTAATTCCTGACGCACACACAAAAGTATCTTTATTAGGATACGTATTAATTAATTCATTTGCTATTTTATATGCCCAGTGCATACTATCACCTCTTCATAAAATCATTGCAATTCTCTTTTGCCTTTTTCACAAATAAAAAAACTCCCACCCCCAAGACTATAAATCTTGAGGACGAGAGTTGTGCTCATCGTGGTACCACCTCAGTTTGTTGATATGTCACCATACCAACCTCTTCGGGTACGGCAAATTGCGTATACCCTATCTCTATAACGGGAGAATCCGTCGTATTATCCCTAATCAACTTAGTTCCATACGAAGCTCCAAGTCTTTTTTCATTAAGATCGCTATCTCTCCTTCTCAGCTACCGGAGTTCTCTGTTACATAACATTTCTTAATTACTCTTCTCTTCATTGCTGCTAATATTTTCATTTTTTTTAATTGCATTAATAATAATCAGAAAAATGATTATTGTCAATTATCTTTCTGATTATTATTTGTATCAGGTTGCATCGCTTCATCAGTGGCGTACTTAAGCTGAATCGTAAATCACGCACCAAATCTTGACAAAACAGAACTTATTCAATAAGCTTACACTAATACTAAACGTTTAGTATTAAATGTTTTCTATTTTGATGGAGGGATAATGATGACAAGATTAATGGTACTTGGTTTATTAATGCAGTATGGTCCTATGTCTGGCTACGAATTACAGCAAGTAATGCAATCTGCGCAAACTGATACGTGGGCAGGTGTTTTCCCGGCTTCCATTTACCACGCTTTAAAAAAAATGGACAAAGAAGGGTTAGTAAAACTAGATACTGTTGAAAAGACAGGAAATCGTTCCAAGGCAATATATAGTATCACACCAGCTGGAAAGGATGAATTTCACAAGCTAATGATTGAATCTTTTCAGCAATCTTCGGTAAGTTTCCCAACTCATCTATATACAGCACTAACTTTTTTCACAGCTGATACAGTTTCTATCGAGAAAATTATAGTTGCTTTGCAGGAGCAAAAAAGAGGAATTGTAGACATGTACGAAAATATGAAAGCAGGACAATCGATTAAAGAGAAAATGATTGACGTTCCTGAACATGTAACTCTTATCTTTGAAAATATTTATGAGCAATGTGAGATGCAGCTTCGTTTTATCGAAAAGCTAGAAAAGAAGTTATCTATATTAAAAGAAAATAACAGTGAGGAGGAGAAGTTATGGAATCTCAAATGAAAATGTCTCGAATACAAAAAGCTGCTTTATGGGTTGTAGCAGTAGCTGTCTTTACTGACATGCTTATATATGGAATCATCGTGCCCATCTTACCAAGCTACGCAAAAACACTTGGGGCCACGCAAGCTGAAATTGGCTTTTTATTCGGTAGCTATGCAATTACTTTACTTCTCGCTACCCCTATTTTAGGGGTGATCTCCGATAAAGTAGGAAGAAGGCTCCCTATGATTCTAGGTTTATTTGGGCTAGCAGCTGCAACTATGTTATTTGGATTTGCGAACAGTTTTTGGTTATTGGTTCTAGCACGAATGCTACAAGGTATATCAGCAGCTGCAACATGGACAGCTGGATTAGCCCTTCTTGCAGATGTATTCCCTCTACAAGAGCGCGGGAAAGCAATGGGGATCGCTCTATCTGGCCAAGCAATTGGAATGCTTTTAGGACCAACTATCGGCGGCTTTCTTTACCAATGGGGCGGCTATCACTTACCATTTATCTTCGCAGCAGTAATCGCACTTATTGATGGTATATTACGAATCACATTGCTTCATGATGAACCGAAACAGGATACAGAGCAACGCATTTCCTATCGCTCCATCATAAAGATGCACTCATTATTTATGATTATCGGAATTATTATACTTGGAGCTGCCTTGCCTAGCGCTTTAGAGCCCACTCTTCCTTTATATCTACATAATGTTTTACACGCAAGTTCAGGAACAATCGGACTTTTATTTGCTGTTCCCACTCTTGCTTATGGGTTTACTGCTCCAGTAATTGGGACACTTTCAAATAAGCTTGGCAGAAATCAAACAATGATTATTGGACTTATAATTGCTGCTCTATGTTTTCCATTCATAACACTCGTTCCTAATATGATCACTGAAATATTTGTTCTCGCTGTGCTAGGAATTAGTTTTAGTTTCTTACTAGCACCCGCTCTGCCAGAACTGACACACCTCGCGGACCAAAGCGGAATTCGTGCATACGGTACACTCTTTGCTATCTATAATACAGCGTACTCTATTGGCATGTTCTGCGGTCCGACGTTAAGCGGCAGTTTATCTGACTTATTCGGATTAACAAATGCATTGTACACCTTTAGTCTTATTCTCCTATGTTATCTTGGACTGTTTTTTTGGAAAATCAAAAAACAAGCGTGAATATCCTATAACGTATTTGTGAACTACCCTCCACCTACGCTTTGCTTAGAGGTGGGGGCTTCTAAGGTAATCGTACCTAACGATACGAAATTTACTTAGCTACCGAGCCTGTTCCATGCTCTGTACTTGATTATGTTAACAAATGCAATCCTTTCCTATGATTCTACAGAAAGAATAGTGCATTTTTTCATTTTAGGGGGTATTTTATTTTGTTAGCTTGATAGCGATGTGGTGCTACCCCATTATGAAGTCGATTACTTTAATCAATCTTTTTTCAAAAAGCGAAATTGTAATATGGCGTTAAATCAACGTTTATCACACATTTTTAATCAAACTTTCTTTTAAAGCAACACCTTTTCTATACCGATCACACAACTTTTTAGTCAATTACTCAAGTTTCGCAGAACGAAACTTGAGTTTTTAATTATAAAATTTAAGTGAGATAAATAGTTTTATATTCCCATTTTAATAAATAGTACGTACAGAATTAAGAAAAATTAATAAGTACTCCAATACGAATAGTTTTCATATTAAACCATAACTCACCAAAAATGTCTAATCTGATAAAATAGTATTTCTAGACAGAATCTTTATAGACTTTGTAAGTAATTGTTGATTGGAACATAAAGCGATTCGATACTTTTCATCAAGGTGAAAGAATCTAAAATGCCATCCATACTGAGGAATGCCTTGGGCATTTTTTAAAAGAATGCGACCACCCTTCCAACTTTCCATATCAAATCCAAACGAATTTAAAGAATAAGATAAACCTTGACCAATAGCCTTAACAAACGATTCTTTCAATGTCCATAACTCATAAAATAAAGATAACTGTTTTTCTGGATTAAGATTAAAAAGAACATCAAGCTCCTCCATTGTAAAACAATACTTAGCCACATCAAAATCAATCGGACGGATTTTCTCTATATCTATCCCTACTCTTCCTTCTCCTACCATTGCACATATCACCCATTCACCAGAATGAGAGACATTAAAATCTCCAAGCCAATTATTTTGACCTATCAGTTTTGGACGCCCTAGCTCATCTCTAAAAATTTGTAGACTATCAATAGGCTTGTCTAAATACTCAGAAAGTAATCTTCTTACCATTTTAGTTGCCAAAAAAGTATTCTGTCTATCTTCCCAACGCTGGTATCTCTTAATGCGTTCCTGTTCTTTTACTGGTAGTTTATTCATATACTTACCAGATAAACACTCTCCTCTTTGAATTGCGAATAGTTGAGGGGTATTTTTCAATTGAGATTTTTCTTCTATTAAACTGTAGTTATTCATACTCTTATTTCTCCAAAAATATAATTCAATTTATTTTTAGTGTGGATTAAAATGTAAATAGATGGACAATGTTTAAAATTGCTCAAAAATAATAAACCGAAATGTCCCTATCAAAAGTTAATTAAAAAATCGATAGGACATCAGTTTTTACATTGTCTTTACCTTTTGCCCTAACATCTTTTTGCTATTAGAGATTTACTAATTATGAAACCTCACAAATTTATCCTTATTTATAAACTACTAACAATTCTTAATGAAATATTTAACGTAATTCCGAAAGAAGTCCCCATCTTCAAGCGCGTGACGGGCGGAGCCCAGCGGTAAGGTGGGGATGAATTTTGGTTAGGCATCGCCTAACTGATTTGTAAGAACTGCCAATTGTTCGTATGGTGTATACGTTCTATCTCTGATCTCTTCACTTGTTTATAAGATTTAGCAGGATTTTGTATATATTGTCCATGTATATCTTGTACGTATACCATTTTTCCTGTAAAACCTGTCACAAATCCTATTTGACCAAATACTTTCACTTTATCACCCAAATAGGTTCCATCTATATGCGGTGTATTTTTGTTGTTCCGTTTTGCACTTGTATTCTTTGTTTTCCTTCCTTTTCTTACGGTTGCTTCATGTAGGGAACGTTTTTTCTTTCTAAATTGCTTGATGCGAAATTCACCACTTTGATCATATTCTTGCAAATGTTTGGGACTTGTAATCGCAATTGCGTCATTTATATGTGTTTTGCCTAATCCAAGTTCTTTTCTTTTTGGCGTGGTGTAACTGCCATACGTAATTTCACAATCTAAACGATTTATGATTTGCATACGCAATATATTCATAAAGGCGGTTTCTTTATATTGTTTTGGCTTCTTAAACTTGTATTTGATTTTCCCTTGATGGAATTTTTCATGACAGTCTTCATGTACCGTTACAAGGTTATCTGCCATATCAGAACCACCGTTGCATCGTTCGATGATATGATGCGTATGCAAAATGCCACCTTGTTTCTTACAAATTTGACAGGTGTAATCGTCTCTCGCAAATACATAATACCTCGTATTCCAAAAGCCAAAGGCATCTCCTTGTTGATATTCGGTTCCTTGTATGTCAGATTTTTTTATCTTTTGCACATCAAATTTCCCTACTTCGACAATCACTTTTGGTGAAGGAAAGAGTGACTTGAAAATTTCAATCCAATGAATTTGGTTATCCACTCTGCTTTGAATCGATGGAGGTAACCATCCTTCTTTCTTTTTCCGATTGAGAAAACGTGCTTTACGATACCTTGTTTTTCGTTGCCTTCTCCCTCTGCGTAATGTAGCTCTCAGTGTAAGGTTTTCTTTGACATCCTGACGTAACTGGGTGGTTCCTTTTGCTAGCACCTTATCTTCTGTAGTGATTGCAATACCCATATGCCTTGCACCGCTGTCAACGCCGATTGTAACAGGTTGTATCGTTTCTCCAGTAGCATATTGGAGTTGAATGGTAAAGGGGGTATATTTCACAATCTTAGCTTTTCCTTGTTTGAGAAGAAGCCGAGCCTTACGGTGACTACAAGGCATAAGTGGTTCTCCTCGTAAATTCTTAACAAATACACGCATGTTTTGTCCCTCCTAAGAGTTTGTTTCCCTTCGCCAATGTTTGTAGGTGTTGGCAACTTCTTATATAAGAAGGCATGTGGTTGACCGTTCCTTCCCAATCAGAACTGTTACAGAGCCACCATAGAGCCAAGAACTAGGGAATCATTCATGGGTATGCAACCTACGAACGGAGTCCACGAAAGACTGAGGCTAGACAACCAAGGCTTTTTTTAAGCCCCCACTTCAAAACGTGTTAGCGTTTAAGTGGTGGGTAGTTGACCACCTTCTTTATTATTTATTTCAAAAAAAACAAATTAACATTTCAGTATGACAATATTAAAAATAGGTATTACATGAATTATGCTTAAAATGCTAATGGAATCTTTTTACAAAACGTAGTATATTACTTCAAGATTAAAATTTCAATATTTTTCTAAAATTCCTTCAATTTATTTTATAATAAATCTGAAGATAACAAAAATACTGTTTATATACATGAATCGTTTGCAGAAAATCGTTCTATCTGCAAACTGGACAACTGCATCTAAAGTGACGGAATCACTAGAATTTCATACAGAGTTTCCTGAGCTGAAACAAGTTCATCGCATGATTCAAGATTTCCTATCCATTGTTCATGAAAAACGAGCTGAAAGCTTAGCAAATTGGCTTATAACATATAAAAATATACCTTAAGTTGATTGATGTGGGAAGGTACCCCAATTAAAGTTTTTTAAATCTAATTGGACTTACCATTAAGAAAGCGAGGATTAAGGTAATCCCTGCATTGCTATATGAAAACAACCCCATACCAGCCAATGGTAATCCAGAAGCTGGAATAGGTAATCCCTTAAAATATCCAATGGTTGGTTTAACACTAAATTTAGCTAATCTTAAAGCACCCATCGTTGGGAAAAGGATAAATGCCAAAGAAGTTAAAATAGATGGTGCCGCTATCGAATGAAATAAAAGTGCAGGAGCAACTCCGAAACTAACAATATCAGCTAAGGAATCCAATTCTACGCCAAACTCACTATTCACTTTTAACTTTCTTGCAATCCTTCCATCAAAAAGATCTAAAACAGCCGAAAAGAAAATAAAAATGGAGGATACTTCCAAAAAGCCATTCATATTCAAGGTAATTGAAAAAACACCGCACAATAAATTTCCGATCGTAAATAAATTAGGTACATTTTTTACTATCCAATTGAACAAAGTTGTCCCCCCCTAAGTTGATTAAACTTCCTATTTATGTAGCATTTTCTATATTTTCTTCCGTTATACTTAAAAATACGTGACCACTGTAAGCTAAACAAATATCGACAAGAAAAAAGTCGATTTCCTGTACGTTAAGGAAAATCGGACCAATTGTCATAAAAGCAGAATTGTCTATAGGAAGATCGAGCTTATTTCATTTTTTATCGTATTTTCATCATTAATGAAAACCTTCTTACTCTACTCACAGCTTCACTTACAACCATATGTTTCATTTTGTTTATAAACATCTGCTGCTAACTCTTGCAGTAAAGACTCGTCTATTACTTCGAAATAACTCCCCTTCTTTTCTAATACTCCTTTATCACAAAGAATATTTAACGTTCTCAGTAAATGTCGGTAACTTGTTCCTAATAACTCCGATATTTCCGTTAAATTCCCTTGAAATATCACGGTTTTTTCTTCATCTCCTACCCTTTCACCTGTCGCGAGAATGTAACTCGCTAATCGATTCTCAAGTGGATACAGTAAATTAATGGAACTATTTTGTGCAAGTCTAGCAAGTTTATGTGCTAAAGAATCACAAATAAAACTTAAAAAGGTTGCATCATGAAGTAAACGTGTTCTAATTTTTTCTAATGGGATTCCAATGCAATACGAGTCCTCTATCACTTGGACATTGGAAAACGTTTTTTGAGAACGAACTAATTCTACATCTCCCATGACTTCAAACCCATTATAAAAAGTTAACAATAACGATTTACCGTTACTTAAAGTCGTATACACCTTTGCTTTTCCCTCTACAAAAAAGTAAAGGTAATGAAGTGTTTCATTTTCCCTACATATGTATTCATTCTTTTTAAATAACAACAACTCCATCACTGGCTTTATGCCATGACTAAAAAAATCTTCAATATTATTCTTTTGAATATACTCATCTAACTTCTTCGAGTCATATATTTTTTTCATAAATTCTCCAAATCCCCTCTTTACTATGACATATGTCATAATACACGATACTTCAATCATGATAAAGTGAAACTTTAATCAGTGGGGGTTTTCTTCATCCCCCACTGATTATTAGTTGAACCAATCGGGCTTTTACGGGCAGTTTATCTCCCACCTAACTTCTTTGCTCTCGCCGAATTTTGAGGTGGAAGTATTACTGCCCGTTAATGCGGGATAAATTAACCTTAAAAATGCAAGGGGGAAACACTATGTATAAATTGCTTTCCGCACTTATCGGTGCTCTCATCGCACTGATGATTCCACTAAACGGCATCTTAGCAGAAGTTATAGGAAATTATAACGCTAGCGTTCTTATTCATATCGTTGGATTAATTGCGGTCATTATCATTTTACTAGTCGGTAAATTTAAAATTAAGATTCAGAAAGGAATTCCGCTTTACTTATATAGCGCAGGAGCTATCGGGGTGTTCACCGTACTCTTTACCAATATTAGCTTTTCAACACTCGGTGTATCCTTAACAATCGCTTTAGGTTTACTCGGTCAATCGATCACTTCTATTATTATCGACCATTTCGGATTATTAGGAATGCAAGTTGTGAAGTTTGAAAAAAAGAAAATGGTCGGTTTATTACTTATTGCTTCTGGAATTGTTGTTATGAATATTTTCTAATGGAGGAGAAATGATGTTCTATATATGTATTGCCATTTTAGCTGGCTGTTCTATCGTAATCGCAAGGGTAATTAACGCAAATTTAGCAACTCAAATTGGAATTTTCCAAGGTACTTTTTTCAACTATATTACTGGTCTCGCTTTTTCGTTGCTATTTTTAGTTTGTAGTAATGAATCTTTTAACATGTCCTACACGACATTGCAATCCATACCGTTTCTTGCTTATTTAGGTGGATTAGTAGGCGTTGTAGTAATTGGATTATCAAACTATATTATTCCTAAAATATCTTCCTTTTATTTGACATTACTTATTTTTATCGGTCAATTAAGTATGGGCATTATCATTGATTTTTTCAATTCACATGAAATATCGCTTGGTAAGATAGTGGGTGGTTTATTAGTATTAATGGGACTTACATATAATTTAATTATTGATCGGACGGATATACCTGTTCAAGATAAGAAACAAGCTTATTAACGCTTGTTTCTTATTCAATTATATGTATAATATTTTCTAAATCTAAACTGGATAATACCAACTGACCGTTATCCAAATTCTCTGTCCTCAATCGTTCTAAATTAGAACAATAACAGAGATGACCTTCAGCAATTTTGGTCACCTCATAAACCTCCTCTCCTTGCAAACCGTTTAATTTCCCCAAATGACTTGAACAATAATTGTTAAAGGAGAATTAAACCAGTATAAAAACTAACATCTTTTTTTACATATGCTAGAATTCTAATTAGAGATTCTAGTCAAATGCATTTATTTTCAGTACCGTTTCAGAAGGTAAAATATACTTTAAATTATAGGAGGACTACTATGAAACGTAGAGAGAAAGAGCAGTTTGTACAAATTAGTGGTTTCAAATTATTTACAAAGTTGTATGGGGAGAAAACAGACAAACCTACCATTATAATGGATTCTGGATATGGCGACTATTCTAAAGCCTGGAGTTCCATAATTACTGAAATTTCTATGCTAACGGAAGTACTCGTCTATGATAGAGCCGGATTAGGAAAAAGCGAGAAAAGTCCTAGTCCTAGAACGAGCCAAGAGATGGTAGAAGAATTGAACGAACTTTTAATAAAAATGAAGATACAACCCCCATACATATTAGTAGGTCATTCTTTTGGTGGTGTAAACATGCGGATATATGCTACAAAGTATCCTAACAACGTCGCTGCATTACTTTTGATTGATTCTACACCAGAAGATTATAAAGAAAGATTTCTTCCAACAATGTCAAAAGAATTTCAACAAGCATATAACAACCAATTTATTTATGAAAGTACATACGATGAATTTACTGCAAGTTTAAAACAGCTAAAACAAACAAAAAAACAATTAAATGTTCCCTTAATGGTTTTATCAGCAGGAAAAAAAGATTATTATTCTAAAAAATCTCAAGAATTATGGAATGAAATGCAAAAAGAGATTCTTGAGATATCTACAAAAAGTGAGCTTATAATTGCAGAAAATAGTGCCCACTATATACAAAACGATGAACCATTTGTGGTAATTGATGCAATAAAACGCTTAATTAATAACTGTTAAATTGAATTGGTTATGTTTTTTAATAATCTCTCAAGCTCTTTAGTTTAGTAAAAGGAGAACACATAGTAGATATGACTAATATACGCTCTCCTTTGTTTTTTCTAATAGAATTAGTATAGTCATATGGACACAACTTAGTTAAGTCCTTACAATGGGGTTCAAGGAGGAAGTATCCATATGACAACGCTTGTATCAAGTCATTTCATGCCATTTTAAAGAAAGAAAAAGTATATCGTACACAATATGTCACGTTTGAACAAGCAAACTTAGCATTATTTCAATACATCGAGGGATTTTATAACCGCAAGCGAGTCCATAGTAATATTGATTATAAAACTCCTCAAGCAATAGAAGATCTAGCTAAAGAAGTAGCCTGGATTTAACTTTTTTGTGTCCAAAATATTGACTTAAATCCAATATTGTAATTCCATTTGCTGCAGTAAAAACATCTATGATACTCTCCTCACCAATCCCTTACAGACCAATTATTATATAATAAATATAAGAAAGGAGTGATCCTTATGACCACTCCTTTCCACTTTATATTTTTCAAACTATGATTTTACTTATTTATTTCCAAATTTTATTTGCCCATTCAGGATGATCAATAAATGGATTCCGGTTATGTTGATACTTTGTATAGATTATTTCATTACGCTTTCGCTCAAGATCATCAACAGGATCTTGTTCATTCCATTTTAGTAAAACAGATAACTTTCCCATATAGGGAGCTTTGTTATTGTTTACTTTATCATTTAGTTCCAAATCTACTTCACCGTGATCCCCTTCATAACGAACAGCCATGTAAAATAACATTCTAGCAATATCACCTTTTACACTATCACGAGGTTCCCAGGAATCACTATCATATTTACATTCTGTTGCTTCTGGATGATTCACACCACCGTTATCAAAATCCAAATTTCCACGTGAGCTATTTACAGATACATCTGTAGCTCTTAAATGATGAAGATCCGTTCCAGGCCCTGCAGCCGTCCCGAAATCACCGTGAGATTTCGCCCAAACATGCTCTCGGTTCCAATTATCGACCCCTGAACCATTTGTAAATTTCCCTTGCGAACGCCCTGTATATAAGAGAAGTACATTATTTTTATTATTTGGATCTTCATCAGTATCTCTTAGCGCTTCCCAAACCGCACTGTATGATATCTTTGTATGATGATCAATAATATTATGAAGTTCCTTTTTTAACTCTAAGCCCGTTTTCCCCTTCATGCTATTATAATATGTATCATCATAATTAGTTGAAGTTACCCCTTGATTTACTTTTGAAGACGAAGAAGCTCCTTCACCATACACAGTATTTGTAAATGATAAGGATGAAGAACCTAAAATAAATAATGAAGAAATAGTAAAGATAGCAAGTTTTGTATTTCGGAACATCATATACACAAATCCCCTTTTAAATTTAATTTTCACTCATTAGCAAAAACGATTCTTTCTAAAAAAACGTAAACGGTTTCACATTTAAGTAAGAATACTCGTCTACATTACAAATATAGTTTAATAATAACCTATATTTTTTAATTTATTTATGCAATTATGCATATTTGACCACTATATAAATACAAATTAAAAAATCGACATAAAAACCCTCTTTCTTTTTAGGCGGACGAGAGCATCTGGCCATGCATAGAAGCGGTCAGGACCTTTTCCTGCCACATGCAAGGTTTAAAACAAAGGGAGCAAGCGAGCTATTCTGCATAGCAGTGACTTATAAAGAAAAGCGGAAGCGGCTCGCTCAGAACAAGAGGGGGATGGAGCTTCTGACATAGAGGCGCTTTTTGCCTCGTCGGAAGACGCGAAGCCACCGACTGTTCTAGCCGCTGGAGCTGGATCATAAAGAAAAGCGGAGCCGACTGTTTAGGCCCGTTGGCTAAGGTTCTTTCACACAGAAGGTGCTTTTTTACCTTCTCGTGTGGAAGGTTCTTAGACATGAGGGCTTAGGAGGCAGAGCTAGACAAAGATGTCGAAAAATTAAAGTGGACTTATATAGTTAAAAACCTACAGAGAAAACTACACAACAAAATGCTTAGCATCTAGAATCGAAATAAAGAAAATATTTCACCTCCTGTTTTCTTTATTTCCAGTGTTAATAAGAATTTGTGGAGGTAAACTTGAAAATCAAAATATTAAACCATTAAAACCATAGGGTGGCTAAGTAGTTACATTCCTTTCTGAAAATGAGTATAGTACTCATCAATTCGTGGTATCGATAATATCATAGTACCTTGCTAAACAAACTAGCTAATGGTATATTTGTAAATAATTAGATATCCATTAAGTGGAATTATTGTCAGAGATCCTATAAATAAACAATTTTAAAAGGTGTGTTAGAACTAATAGCTTCAGCAATACTAACTGAGAGTGCTTCATGTGGTTTATTCACTAGCTAAACGTATTTCTAACAAGATAGAAAGATCTGAAGGTTCTCTCTATCCTCTACTAAGAAGATTAGTTAATTTTAGCCATTTTACAAAGGTATTAATTAAGCAAAAAGGAGATGCGATTAAAATGAAAAAGCATGTTTTATATCTATTCATACCGCTCACTATTGTATGTATGTCTGCTTGTTCACACGATACACAATCTAATGAAGGAAACGATTCACGATATGATAAATTAAGCAATGTACAATCTATAAAAGATGTTGCTATTGAAATTCCAGAAAATATATTCAACTCTCAAAAAAAGAATGAAAATATTACTGAAGATGAAATGAAACAAAGTATTAAAAATTATTTGGATTCTAGTCATGCGTTAACTGAAAACATCGTTCCACTTTCTTCAACAACTTCTGATGAGAACTTTACTGAATCCGATCGAGAAAAATTACAAAAACTAATGGATCTAGCGAAAAAAAATGATGCGAATTTCCATGATTTTATTAGTAATAATAAGATACCTGATGATTATCAAAAACCTTCAAAGGAAATCTATGAATATATTTCGTCATCTACGGCACTTTTATTAGAAATGCAACAGGAAATAGATAAACTCTCGCAAAATGGTAACGTGTTAAAGACCGATTTTTCTTTTACAAAGCGCTTTACTAAAGTTAATGGTAGAAAACAAAAAGAAATCGAAAAGTTTTTGAACGAAAAAAATATTAAAACTACATTTTTCAATCAACAATAATATATACAAAAAGAAATTAAAGGATATATCATATACCCTTTAAAGTAGTCACAATAATTAAAAAACAAAGTTATTCAACAATCGAGCCCATTTATTATATAAAAAGTTCAAGGTGGTACATATTAGTCGCGGATAATATATACCACCCTTAATTTTTTATGGCTTTCTTGTAATTACTTATAATCAATCTTGCATAACTAAACCATTCGGACGAAAACGGCTCATCATAATTTCATCAACAAATTTACCGTTCGCCTTCAAACTCCCCTTCTTTATTCCTTCTTCTCGAAAGCCAAACTTTTCATATAACGCTTTCGCACCAGGATTTGTTTCAAGAACACCAAGTTCCACTCTTTCAAGCATTAACCAATTATCCGCAAGATCGAGTATTTTTGTAAGTAATGCTTTCCCAATTCCTTTATTATGATATTCACTATCTACACCCATAAATAGATCTCCTGAATGCGATCTTCGGCCTTGTCCTTGCGTTAAACCTACAAATCCAATTACATTACCATCAAGCTCTGCGACGAATTCAAATTGATTAGGTCCTAAGTTGCGAATTCTATTTTCCATAGCATCTACTCGCATACTTGGCAGAAAAACCATATATGGCAAAACTTCATCTTGTATACATATCCGATGAATTGCGCTAGCATTTTGTATTTGAACGGGACGAATAGTTACTTCCATTACAACATCTCCTTCAATAAAAAAATAAGATCATTTTGGAATATTCGACAAACTATATAAAGATTCCTAGCAAAAGCCATAAAACCATATTATAAATTACTATTTTCATTTTTATCAGCCCTAAAAGGTTTTCGTCATAAATTGAAGTATAAAAATATCTATCCTATTAAATTGTTCATCAAAACGAAAGAAATCTTGAGAAAAAAATTATTTGAATTTTCAGTATTCTAATAATAGAAACTTAATGTTACTATAAATTTATTCTTTTTAAAATTTTTGTTAGGGGGAAAAGAATGATGAAGAAAAAAAGTCTAGCGTTCATATTAGCGACTGGAATGG
This sequence comes from Bacillus cereus group sp. BfR-BA-01380, assembly GCF_022663535.1. GTDB lineage: Bacteria > Bacillota > Bacilli > Bacillales > Bacillaceae_G > Bacillus_A > Bacillus_A cereus_BB. The sequence continues at coordinate 52,209 of NZ_JAKUFS010000017.1, forward strand.
CAGTGACAACGTTCGGGGGGACAAGCTCTGCCTTTGCAGATTCAAAGAACGTACTTTCCACAAAGAAATACAATGAGACTATTCAGTCTCCAGAGTTTGTATCAGGAAACCTAACAAGCGAATCAGGAAAGAAAGCTGAATCTGTTGTATTTGATTATTTAAACACTGCTAAAAAAGATTATAAACTAGGCGAAAAAAGTGCAGAGGAATCTTTTAAAGTACAAAAAGTTGTAAAAGATCCTGTTGCAGAAGCGACAGTTATACGCTTACAGCAAATGTATGAAGGTGTACCAGTGTGGGGTTCTACTCAAGTAGCTCATGTTGGGAAAGATGGTGTATTAAAAGTTGTATCAGGAACAGTTGCGCCTGATTTAGATAAGAAAGAGAAGCTGAAAAATAAAAATAAAATTGACGGAAAAGAAGCAATTACAGCCGCACAAAAAGATTTGGGGCTGAATCCAAAATATGAAGTAGAGCCGTCGGCAGACTTATTTGTATATCAAAATGGTGGAGAAACAACATACGCATATGTTGTGAAATTAAATTTCTTAGATCCAGAGCCAGGAAACTATTATTATTTCATTGAAGCTGATAATGGGAAAGTACTAAATAAATACAATACAATTCATAATGCGAATACGGAGAATAATGCACCGGTTAAACCTGTAACAGGAACAAATAAAGTGGGAACAGGTAAAGGGGTATTAGGAGATACAAAGTCTATTAATACAACATTATCTGGATCTAATTATTATTTACAAGATAATACACACGGTGCAAAAATTTACACATATGATGCAAAGAATCGTACGACTCTTCCAGGAACGTTATGGGCAGATGCAGATAATATCTTTAATGCTACCCGTGATGCAGCAGCGGTAGATGCACATTACTATGCAGGTGTAACATATGATTATTATAAGAAAACATTTAACCGCAACTCTTATAACGATGCTGGTGCACCGTTAAAATCCACAGTTCATTATGGAAGAAATTATAACAATGCCTTCTGGAATGGATCACAAATGGTGTATGGTGATGGAGATGGATATACATTCATTTCATTTTCCGGAGGGATTGATGTTGTTGGACATGAGTTAACGCATGCCGTTACAGAATATAGTTCAGACCTTATTTATCAAAATGAGTCTGGTGCATTAAATGAAGCAATTTCAGATATCTTTGGAACATTAATAGAATACTATGATAACCGTAATCCAGATTGGGAAGTTGGAGAAGATATTTATACACCTGGTACAGCTGGGGATGCACTTCGTTCGATGAGTGATCCAACAAAATATGGTGATCCAGATCATTACTCGAAACGTTATACAGGATCGAGTGATAATGGAGGCGTTCATACAAATAGCAGTATTATCAATAAAGCTGCGTACTTATTGGCAAATGGCGGTACACATTATGGTGTAACCGTAAATGGTATTGGTAAAGATAAAGTAGGCGCAATCTACTATCGCGCAAATACGCTATATCTCACGCAATCAACAACATTTAGTCAAGCGCGCGCTGGTTTAGTACAAGCCGCTGCAGATTTATACGGCGCAAACTCTGTAGAAGTGGCAGCCGTGAAACAGTCATATGATGCAGTTGGTGTAAAATAGGTTCCACTCCCCTTTATATAGTGAAAGAGGCTGATCCAAAAGTGAAACTTTTGGATCAGCCTCTTCCATCTCTAAGTACAAATTTAATGATACCAGGATTCTCACTTAATCGAAAATCCACAAGATAAACCTCTTTGCTTGTGTCAGGTAATTTAATTTATTCTAATAAAGTGAAACTTTAATCAGCGGGGGTTTTCTTCATCCCCCACTGATTATTAGCCCTCACCAATCGGGCTTTTACGGGCAGTTTATCTCCCACCTAACTTCTTAAAAAAGGCGGAAGCGGCTCGCTCAGAATCGCAGGACGTTGGAGCACCCGACAGAGAGGCGCTTTTTGCCTCGTCCGAGGGGGCGAAACGACCGGAGATTCTAGCCGCTAGAGCTGGACAATGCTTTCGCCGAAGTTTGAGGTGGGAGTATTATTGCCCGTTAATGCGGGACAAAATACAGTTTACTACTCCTTAATATAAAAATATTTTGTTTTTACAAATAATACTCAAACATTTTTGCAACCTTTTCTTTCATTTTTTCTTTTATAGATAATTGATTGACGTCAGAGGATGTTACTCGCTTTGAATTTTGTAAGTCTTCATTAATGACTGGCTTTATTTTCGAAATATAGACAGGGTCATGGATATAACAGTTCATTTCTTCATTTAAATGAAACGAGCGCGAATCAAAATTCACAGTCCCAACCATCAATACTTTTTCATCAATCAAAAATACTTTACCGTGTAACACCCCTTTTTTATAACCATATACTTCTATTCCCTGTTTTAATGCTTTTCGGATATATGGATACGCTGCTTCTTTAACTAACAGTGCATCCGAATGAGGTGAGAACAAAATTTTGACACGGACTCCCCTCTTTCTTGCATCTATTAATGCGTTCCAAATCGTTCTGTCATTTGGTATAAAATAAGGTGTTAATATAATGATGGACTCTTTTGCTTGTTGAAACAGCATTGCATAATCTTGCCCAAGTTTTTCTCCGCTATAATATGCAGTAAATCGATGCGAGGTTGCTCCCTTTTCATTTATCTCACTGTGTATCGGAATCGGTTTCTCCGAGTTTTTCTTCCAGTCTAACACAAATTGGTGTTCTAGATCTTGAACTCCTTCTCCTCGTATTTGAAGGTGATAATCTCTCCAGTAGCCAAGTTTTTCTTTTTCTCCTAAATACTTCTTGCCAATGTTAAATCCGCCAATGTACCCAATCTTTCCATCAATAACTGAAATACGACGATGATTCCGATGATCCAAAGAAGCAGAAAGATAAGGGAAAGCAGGCTTATTGTAATACGTAAAATGTACTCCTTTTTTAACTAATAATTCTCTTTCCTTTTTCTTTAGTAAAATTCCACCTAGCCTGTCCACTGCATAGTATACTTCTACACCTTCCTGACTTTTTTGCCCCAATAACTCTAGAAACTGATGACTTACTTTATCATCAGCAATAGAAAAAAAGTTAATATGCACGTAATGTTTTGCTTTCTTTATATCTGAGAATAATTGATTGTTTAACTGTTTCCCGTCTGTATACATAGTAATATCACTTTGACGAATAGGGTATTGGCTAGGCTGCTGGCCAAATCTCCCACTTTTTTCAGCTGCTGTTCTGTCAATTTCATCCCAAACAAACAAAACAAAACATCCGCCGATAAATACAAAGAGGAGTACCCGGAAAGTTTTTCCTATCTTTTTCAACATATTTAATCTCCTTTATATATTATCGTTTTCTTTCTGTTAGTTTTTGTTATCGGGACAAAACTATTCCATATCCATCCATGAAACTAATCTTTACCATAGAATATATAAATAAATTACGTTCTTACATGGTAGATTTTTCTTCTGAATATTCTATTCACGTTAAGTTAACATAACACCACTTAACGCTATTCCATGTAGCTATTAGCTAAAAAAATCCTCTTTCGAATAATTAACTGTAAAATTCCTCATTCACATAACCCTAAAATTGGAAATCGTACTATGATAACAAAATAGGCATTCTATATTTTGAAGTACATTTACAAGGAGGAAATACTATATGACAGTAAGTACTAAACTTAAACAAACTATCGCTGGATTAAAGAGTGCTCAAGCATGCCTAGAAGGATTTGTTCTTGATACTGATAACCAGCAAGCAAAACAATTATATAAAGGTGCAGCACAACAAACTCAAGAAATTATTGAATCTTTAAATCCTCGTCTTCAGCAAATTGAACAAGAAGAGCCTCAGTACAAGTAATAACATAATACCTTTCACATAGAATATCGTTCACACGAAAGAGTGCTTAGCTTAAATAACGATTATCAAAATGATGATTACAATTAAAGGGTCTCACCACATCACTATCAAGATAAGAAAAGCAAGTATCCCAAAACAAAAAAACGTACATTTTCATCTGGAGATGTACATTTTTTTGTTTTGGGTGTGTTATAAAATTCTTAAGTTAATGTTTTGAAGTGTTGTGGATTTAAAAGTAAACGTAAAAAAATATACAATAAAAGTTGATTTTGGAGTTAGTTTTTGTTTACTTCACTTTTTCCCCTTCTGTGATTCGGGTAAAGCTTTTAAGGCTTCATCAAACTTCCGTCTGGCATGCGCCCAACATCCCACAAGGGTGACATCCGGTACTTGATGATAACCACTATATCCATCTACCTGTAAATACCCTTGAAAACCAGTTAAAAAACATTTCGGATGTTCCCCTGCTCTTGTAGGTTGATAGTTATAGAGAACGATAGGGATATCTCCTGTACGATATAACCACAGTTTGCCGTGATAAGAAGATCCCCATTCATTCAAAATGCTTTTCCTGACGATAAAGAGGCAATCCTTCTACATATTTTTGTGTCATAATATACGCCATAATCGACGGGGAAGCGATACTTTTAGGAAAGGCTGCTACAATCGGCGTGGATATCTCATTCACACTTACGACAAGCGTATACATAAATGCTAATTTTCACTATGTATCCTACCTACTCTGTTATCAATAATAAAACCTTTTCTTGATTTTATCGGATACCTTCAAATGCATAAAAGGCCTGTATGTTATCCTTATCACAATTCATTTGTAACATCTCAAATAAAGACGGCATGAATTCCTTTACGGTTTCACTATTTGCCCATCTAACTTCAACAATATCATGATCTGGATCATTAATGTTTATTTCACCATCAATAATCTTTGCATAAAAAGTAATGATTAAAGCATGATGACCTCGTTCTTCAAAGAGCATTTCCCTAACAGAATGTAATCTATCCACAGCAATATTATATCCTGTCTCCTCTTTTACTTCGCGAATTACAGCTTGTTCTAAAGTCTCATTTCCCTCAACTGCCCCTCCAGGAAGACCCCAATAAAAAGAATCACCCTTTATGTTTTTAACGATTAATATATTTTCATTATTATCATAAATTAAAGCTGAAACTACATTCACTCTTTTCAAAAATAACCCCTCCGTTAGAATTTATTTCATAATATCAACTAAATTGATTATACTAGAAGCAAAATTAAGAATAAATAGATTATTTATTCAAAGAAGGATTAAATGATAATTAGACAAGCTATTTCAAGCGATATACTTGAGTTAGCAGATTAAATGGAACAACTAGGTTATCCAACTTCTATCGAACAAATGAAAGTTAGATTTACAGTATTCAAGCTATTACTAGTCACTATACTCCCAGTTATAACGAAAAGGTTATCGGAATGATTGGATTTCATACCGATTTCCTTTATACACAAAACGAAATTTATGCTGGTGGAATTGCTTTTATAGTTGACGCCAACTATCGCAATAAAGGGATTGGAAGGCTTTTGCTAACTGATTATTGGGTATACATCACAACGGTGTAGGAATATTAATTTGTTCATCAAAATTTAATTCTACAAGCTGTCCAGCGTGAACTAAACCAGATCCAAAACCGTACATAAGAACTCGATCTCCATTTTTGACTTTTCCCTCACGGATTCCAAGGTCAAGAGCTAAAGGAATTGTTGCAGCAGAGGTATTTCCAAAGTTGACTAAGCTATAAAGGTTTTTTTTCAATGGGAATTCTAATTTTTCGCAAATCGGTTCTATCAGCCTTAAGTTAGCACTATGAGGTATAAACCAATCCACCTGATCTAAACTCGTTTGCGTTTTTTCTAAAATCTGTCTTATACTATCTGGAACATTCCTTACAACCCATCGAAAAACTTCCCTACCATTTTGTACAAGATATTGAGTATCGACTAATTCAATTCCATTGACCTTTTTTGATAGTCCAGGACGATATACATGTTGTGCTCCTCTCCCATCACTTCCTAGGTGGAATCCAATAAAGCTTTTTGATTGTTCATCCCTTTCAACTAATACCGCGCCAGCACCATCACCAAATAAAACACATGTACTTCTATCTGTATAATCCGTAATTTTTGAGATTGTGTCTGCTCCAATAACGAGTACCTTTTTGTGGAGCCCAGAAGAAATTAAACTGTTTGCTGTATGCAATGCATAAACAAACCCTGCACACGCTGCACTTAAATCTATGGCACCAGTTTGAGATATATTTAATTGGTCCTGTATTATACTGGAGACAGATGGGAATGGAAAATCTGGTGTGCTAGTAGCCACAATAATCATATCTACATCTTCGACTTTTTTATTATATCTGTACATTAAATCTTTTACGGCAGATACACATAAATCACTGGTAAATTCATCAGGGCGAGTTATTCTACGTTCATGAATTCCTGTTCTTTGAATAATCCACTCATTATTTGTTTCAACCATTTGCTCAAGTTCAAAATTTGTTAATTTCTTTTCAGGTACATAGGTACCAATAGCTGTAATTCTTGCTTTTGACCTCATTTATTTGTCCCCCTTTACTATTTTATACTTGATATTATAATCTAATATTAGTACCACATACTAATAACTGTCAATAATTTAAAATGAAAATAATGGTAATTAAATAACCACTTGTGAAAGTATAAAGGGGAGGGATTTATGCTCCATACTCAACAAATGAAAGAAAGTTTCCCTTAAACAAAAAAATCACCTCTTAAGATCGTGCTATCTCACGAGGTGATTTTTATCAAACTTTTTTATAAACCTACATTACAACTTAGCCGACTTCTTGGTTATTACCATCATTACTAATGTATAAAAGATAAAGATTCTTTCATCCACATTATTCTTCTGGCGTGATCCAAACAATTTGTTGCATCCGAATAAAGAACGGTGTATCTTCCTCTTCAATCACAATATGGTCTGGTTTAACGGCCCTTAACATGCCCTGCAAGCTGCCGCGCATTGTATCCACAACAACATTTTTCCCAACAATCATTTGTAACGTTTGCACAACATATGGATCAACACTAGAAACTACTTCTCCGCTCAACTGATAACCATTTCGAAAATCTCCGTACACATCTTCGTTTGTATTATCCATTATTCTCCCCCTCTTTCTACAATTCGTTTGTATTGTATGAAAGGAATTAGCTAGATGTGCCTATGTAAAAAAGAAACGAGATGCCATCATTTTCAGCATCTCGTTATGTTTCATAAGTTAGAAGGTTTGCTGCTTCTAGCTTATGATTTCCATTTATACGTCCAAAATTGTTCAATTTGCAACCGTTTTGTCGTCGCTGGATCCTGCTTTTTCAGCTTTGCTTCCATTTCTTCTAACATCGCTTCTGTTTGCGAACGATGCGCACGAAGCGCCGCTAATTTTTGCGGTAATACATCGCTTATATCGTTGACTACATCTGGTTTTCCTAATACTTCTTCACGATTTTTCGTAATAGCCACCGCGTGAATAACTGGGCGTTCTTCTTTTGGCATACGTTCTACTGCGCGAACAGCTGCGCGTCCAAATGCATTGTGATCTGGATGTACACCGTGTTCTGGGTAGAATGTGATGATTAAAGAAGGATTCACATCACGAATCACTTCTTCAATTTTATCTGCGACAAAATCAACGTCTTCAAACTCTAACGTTTTATCATGGAAGCCGAGTAAACGTAAGTCTTCAATTCCCATCGCTTGGCAAGCTTCTTCTAATTCCCGTCTTCGAATGCTCGGAATCGTTTCGCGATTCGCAAATACGTTTTTTCCCATGTTACGTCCCATTTGCCCAAGTGTTCCACAAGCATACGTAACAGGTACTTCATTATTTCGGTATTGACGAATTGTTCCTCCCGCCGCAAACGATTCATCATCTGGGTGCGGAAATACTACAAGTACATGTCTTTCCATAATCTCCACTCCTTATGCAAATGGCGTTAAACTTAATTGCAGCGCAACTGCTAAACGCCCTTTTTCATCATGACCCGCTAATAAAAGACGATTTTTCTCATCTTTTTCCCAATGTGTCACACCTTCTGCATATACCCAGCCGTGCTCCATTTTTAAACCTATGCGATATGGATTCGTCCCTGTAATCATACCGCGTTCAAAACGAATCACTGCATTACGGATGAACGCCCCAACTGTCATCGCTTTCTCATTTACATGCGAAGCATATGCACCGTTTGTCGTTTCTAAATGAAGATATACATCGTGATTTAGAAAACGTTCAATTTCACTTTGCACGACAGAAGTATTTGTAATTATTTCCATCGGATTTCACCTCTTCTAACCAGTTTACGAAAAAATAATGTAAATTGCTATCTCTTATAATAGAGGACAATGATTACTTTGCATACTTTTTTGCTTTTTTATTTTTTTATATTTAATACAGTATGTGAAATTATCAATCTTTTTTGATGTATTCCGCATTTTCATTTCTTTCTGTATGCGAATTTGCTACAATAAAATTTATGCAGAGGGATACATTTCGACATTTTTATACACAACTATGTATAAGATACTTAAAAAGAAGGTGAACACATTGGATCATTCAGCACATGAAGTTGCAAACTGGCAATATTATTTTGCCATTGCTGTGTTTTTAATTACATACGGCTTTATTATCTCTGAAAAAATTAATCGTGCTGTCATTGCTTTACTTGGCGGTGCCATTATGGTGATTATGGGAATTGTAGACTTACATACTGCCTTTACTACACATATTCAATGGGAAACAATCACTCTGTTAATAGGAATGATGATTCTCGTACATATTACAAGTCAATCTGGTGTCTTTGAATATGTGGCAATTAAAGCTGCAAAAGCAGCTGGTGGAAAGCCAATTCGAATTTTACTACTTCTCTCTCTCTTAACCGCAATTGGTTCTGCATTTTTAGACAATGTAACAACCGTTTTATTAGTTGTACCTGTTACATTATCGATTACACGTATTTTGAAGGTACCTCCTGTTCCATTTTTAATTTCAGAAGTATTATTTTCGAACCTAGGAGGAACAGCAACACTTATTGGAGATCCTCCTAACATTATGATTGGATCAGCAAATAAGCATCTTGATTTTAATGCATTTTTGCTGAATTTGGCACCCATTGTTGCTATTATTTCTGCCGTTACGTTGCTTATTATATATATCATGTATCGTAACAAATTAAAAACAACTGACGAACAAATTCAGAAACTGATGTCTTTAAACGAAACTGATTATATTCGCGATCGCAGCTTACTCGTTAAGTCTTTATCCATTTTAGGACTAACAATACTTGGATTCATTTTTCATTCTATTATTCATGTTGATGCTGCCGTCATCGCTCTACTTGGCGCTGTCCTTTTAATGCTAATCGGTGTAAAAGAACACGAAATAGAAAATGTATTTGCACATATTGAATGGGTAACGATTTTCTTCTTTGCAGGTTTATTCGTTCTTGTCGGTGCACTTGTTGATATCGGGCTTATTTCCTCACTTGCTAAAAAAGTATTGGACGTAACAAACGGAGATATCGGCTATGCATCTATCTTAATTTTATGGGTATCCGGGGCTGCTTCTGCCACAATTGATAACATTCCGTTTGTTGCAACAATGATCCCGCTTATTCAAAACTTAGCAAGCGGACTTGGACTTGGGGCAGATTCTCCGCAAGTTGAAGTATTATGGTGGGCATTATCACTTGGGGCTTGCTTAGGAGGAAACGGTACGCTAATTGGCGCTTCTGCCAACGTCGTTGTAGCAGGTATTGCGAAACGTGAAGGATGCGGTTTCTCGTATATGGATTTCTTAAAAATTGGATTACCATTAACAATTGTTGCACTACTTTTATCACACGCATATATTTATTTACGTTATTTAATGTAAGAAGGTTTGCAGCATGAGCTGCAAACCTTCTTTTTCACCAAAAGATACCAATAATTGCAAGAGCACCTAAAATTAAACCGCCAACTTGACCAATCATGGTCGGTGTCCATTCAATTCCCTTTTTCATTTGTACAACTGGTCTTTCATGCATCAATTGCTGCACTTCTGCTTGCAGTTGATGAATGGAACCATGCAACTCTTTCACAAGCTCCTTTAGTTCTACTATTTCTTCTTCAGCTGACTTCTTTTTTTCTAAATTCATTTTCAATACCCCTTTTAAATCAATAGATTAAATAATGTTGGATTGTGATTGATTTCCATATAACGTACACCTTGTTCTTCCATTCGCCTAATAAGAGGCTCATAGTCTTCTTTTTTCTGCAGTTCAATTCCAACTAGTGCCGGGCCATTATCTTTATTATTCTTCTTCGTATACTCAAAACGAGTAATATCATCATGAGGTCCGAGCACGTTATCTAAAAACTCACGCAGGGCACGTGGCCGCTGTGGAAAATTAATAATAAAATAATGTTTCAGTCCCTCATACATTAATGATCTTTCCTTTGTTTCCTGCATCCGATCAATGTCGTTATTGCCGCCGCTCACGATACAAACAACTGTCTTTCCGCGAATTTCGTCTCGGTATAAATCAAGAGCTGCAATCGGCAATGCACCAGATGGCTCTGCAACAATCGCATTTTTATTATAAAGTTCAAGTAATGTCGTACACACTTTTCCTTCTGGTACAGCAACAATATCATCTAGTATGTGTTTACAAATTTCATATGTAAGATAACCAACTTGTTGAACCGCTGTTCCGTCCACAAATGAATCAATCTGAGGAAGCGCGACAACCTCTCCTTGTGCAAACGCCTCTTTCATCGAAGCAGCACCTTCTGGCTCCACCCCAACAATTTTCGTTAAAGGACTAATCCCTTTTATGTATGTTCCAACGCCTGCCGCTAAGCCTCCCCCGCCAATTCCCATAAACATGTAATCAATCGCACAATCCGTAATGTAAAATTTCTACACCAACCGTCCCTTGTCCTGCAATGACATGAGGATCATCAAATGGATGAATAAATGTTAACCCATATTCTTCACAATATTTCACAGCCTGCCCATAAGAGCTATCAAATGTATCTCCTTGCAACATTACCTCTATGTATTCCCCTCCAAAAAAGCGTACTTGTGATACTTTTTGACTTGGCGTTGTATTTGGCATGAAAATTTTTGCCGGAATTTGTAATTTATGACATGTATAAGCTACACCTTGCGCGTGATTACCAGCGCTAGCGCAGACTACCCCTTTTTTTAAATCTTCCATCGGTAAATTACTAATACAGTTATAGGCACCTCGTATTTTAAAAGAACGAACAACCTGTAAATCCTCTCGTTTTAAATATACGTTACATTGATATTTCTCTGATAAAATCAGATCTCGCTCTAAAGATGTATTTCGAATTACATCTTTTAACGTATTATACGCAACGAGAATATCTTCAATTTTGATCATTTCTTTCACATGTTTCATATCTTTGACCGCCTCACTGTGAGATTTAAAAAGTTTTGCTTTACATTATACAGAATAATCTAAATTTTTCAAACCTTGTTTAAATAAAAAATGAACCAACATATACACTACGTTGATTCAACCTTTTATGATGACGTTTCCACTTTAATAGAATTGCTCTTTGACATGTACAAAGTTTATTCTTTTTATCTTATATAAAATGATCTCTTAATCAACCTCTTGTTCAGGAATAGACTTCCATCCGGTAGCTACGACGCCTGCTTCTAATCTAAGACCATGTACTACTTTTTCAATAAAAACTGTTTTCTTAGCATCACAATGTAAAACTGCGCGAATCACTACTTTTTTACTGTCTTCAATCTCTTCACTATATAGTTCTCTTAGCTCAATTTCTTCTGTATTTAACATTTGCATGAGCAACAACCTAATATGAACTTCATCTGTATTAGAGCACGTTACAGATAACATATAACTCATTTTCTCTGGCATTTGATCGGTTGATTTTTTATTCATAAATAGTGCAACTGGACGAAGGAAAATATTAGCTAATAAAACGCCAAATGCCCCTAGTATAGCTACTTTTAGAAAACCTGCTCCGACAAGAGTTCCGACAGCTGCAGAACACCATAATGTTGCAGCTGTATTCAATCCTCGAATACTAAAGCCATCCCGAATAATGACTCCCCCGCCTAAAAAGCCAATTCCACTAACAACTTGAGCTGCAATCCGGGTCGGACTCGATTCTCCTGTCACAATAACTGATAATAAAACAAACAAGCATGCTCCTAATGAAACTAGCGCATTCGTTCTTAAACCTGCCATACGATGAAGCCACTGGCGCTCTGTTCCGATAAGGGCCCCAGCAAATATAGCTACAAGTATACGAAGTGCCATCTCTTGTAACATCATTTTCTTCACCCCTATCTTCTAATCATAAATCTTACTCCTATTTATTCTTCTATAAATAACTGTCTCACTTCTTCATCATAATCAAATAAATCTGCATAGCGTCCCCAATCAATTAATACATCCAATTGTTTTTCAGATTCTTCTACATTATAATGTTGATTTAAAATTTCAATGAAAAACTCCCGGTTCATCGTTTTATTCGCTTTAGAATGCAAGACATTCACAACTGTTGCCATCATCGGGATATGTTCCAATACTTGTTTACGAAACAATTCTTTCCGCTCTTGTACAGAACCCTCCGCAAACAAATGCCCAACTTTCGTTAAAGAAATATCTCCATTTGTTGTCGTTGTAAGACATAATAAATCTGCTGCTTCAACAAGAGGAAGGAAATCTTCCAAGTCAAGCATCAGCTCTTCCCCAGCAAGCCGATATAAATCCATTTTCTCTTCTCCTAAATCTTGCAAAAGCTCAATAAATCCAGCTAAGGCACCTCCTGAAATCGTAGAAGGAACTTTCGCCCATTTTTTGGTATTCTTTTTCTCTACAACAACTTTTTCTCTTTTTGTAAGTAAAGAATACAAATGATCAACAATACTAGAAAAAATCGGATCTTCTTTGTCCCTTGGACGTTTCATCGTTATTGAAATATCACTGATAATACGCGCCGGATCTCGTGATAATACAATAGCTCGGTCTGACATATAGACGGCTTCTTCAATACTATGTGTTACCGTAATGATTGATTTTGTTGGAATTTTTCTTTCAAACCATAGATCTAAAATATCATTTTTAAGATTCTCAGCAGTTAATACATCAAGCGCTGAAAAAGGTTCATCCATCAGTAAAATATCTGGTTCCATCACTAAAGCACGCCCAATCCCAACACGTTGGCGCATGCCACCAGATAGCTCTTTCGGATACGCATTTTCAAATCCTTCTAAACCAATCATTTTCAGAATTTGATTTACCTTTTCCTTTTTTTCATTTATTGACAAAGAAAATGTTTCTAAACCTAATTCAATATTTTCTTCTACAGTTAACCACGGAAATAGTGCAAAAGATTGAAATACCATACTGCATCCCGGATTAATTCCCTCTATTTTTTGACCATTATATTGAACAATTCCTTTAGAAGCAGGAACAAGCCCAGCAATAATACGCAATAATGTTGATTTCCCCGATCCAGAAGGACCCAGTATAGAAACAAACTCTCCTTCTTGAATTTCAAGTGTAATATTTTCAAGAACAATTTTATTTTGAGATTTTTCTTTTTCATATAACTTTGTTACATCTTGTACTTTTATTAGCGCTTGAGACATAAGACTTTCCTCCTCTAATCAAGGCGATATTTTGTTTCAGCCATTGTATATAATTTCCTCCAGAAAAATCGATTAAACAAGACAACAATGAAAGCCATGATAACAATTCCCCAAATAATATGAGGCCAGTTTCCAGCAGTTGTAGCTTTTGTAATATAAGACCCAAGTCCAGTCGCAACAAGATCATGATTTTTCCATGAAACAAATTCCGCAACAATACTAGCATTCCAAGCCCCGCCACTCGCTGTAATCCCTCCTGTTACTACATAAGGAAAGATACCTGGTAAAATTAATACTTTCCATGTTTTCCAAACTGATAATTTTGACATTTTAGCAGCTTCACGAAGATCAGAAGGAATTGCCATTGCCCCTGCAATAACATTAAATAAAATATACCATTGTGTTCCAAGCATCATAAGAGGAATCGATCCTACTTCAAAATTCACTCCATATTTCACATATAGAATAGTTAGAAATGGAAACGCCATATTCGCTGGAAATGAAGATAAAATTTGAACAATCGGCTGCATAATTCGAGATAATCGTGGATGAAATCCAATTGCTACTCCGACAGGTATCGTCCATAACGCACCTAGCAACGTAGAAATACATACACGAAACAATGTTAAGCATCCTAACCAAATGACATGCATCATCTCTTTTATACTTAAGGTTGCCATAAATTTAATTCCTTGCACAGTATACATACCCAAACACATAACCGCACTTATTATAAGAACAATATAAATAAAACGAAGCAAGACAAAATTCACTTGTTTCTTTGACGTTCCTATTTTTTTATTCCTTGCAAATCGTTTTCTCATTTGAAATATCGTTTTTTTCCGTATAAGTAACATTTGTTCACTTAATACTTGTACAAAAACAGCTCGCTTTATAAGTGTAAGAACCCATGAAGTTTGTACATTTGTTGAAGTTGTCTGTTCATTTCGAAATTTTTGTGACCAAGCAACAATTGGACGCCAAAATAATTGATCAACGAGAATAATAAGAACCACCATTGTAAGAATTGCATATAAGATAGCTTTCATATCTCCTTTATCAATTGCAGACGCCATATAAGAACCGATCCCAGGTAATTGAATATTCTTATTCAAAACGGATATCGTTTCAGATGCTGCAAGAAAAAACCATCCCCCGCCAAAAGACATCATACCATTCCATACGAGCCCAATCATGGCATGAGGCAATTCTAACTTTGTAAATCGCATCCATCCATTTAAACGACTCATTCGAGAAAACTCATATAAATCTTTCGGAACAGTTCGTAAAGAATGGTAAAAACTAAACGTCATATTCCAAACCTGTCCAGTAAAAATAGCAAAAATAGACGCGCACTCTACACCTAATAAAGAGTTTGGAAATAAGGCCATAAATCCAGTTACAGTTACCGATAGAAACCCAAGTACCGGAACAGATTGTAAAATATCAATAACCGGAATCATAATACGCTCTGTCCACCGATTTAACACAGCAATTTTACTGTATATAAGTGTAAATAATAATGATGCCCCGAGAGCTAAGAACATCCGTAGTAAGGATCTCCCCGCGTAATAAGGTAAATTTACAGGATTCAAATCAATAGTTTCTTTTTGCTGAGCTGAAAAATGGATTGTCATTCCCTCACCTAAGTCAATAACCATATAAAATAAACCTATAATAGCCAGCAATACAATAATATCCGCCCAACTAAAGCGCTTTTTCTGTTCTTGAACAGAGAATACAGATGTCTTCATCATTTTCCTCCTTGTCACATCAAGGAATACCTCTTTCATTCACCGTTAAGCGGTGAGAAAAGATAAGCATGCCTCTCTAATTAATATATGCTCGATTCCCCTATCACCATCCATCTTTTCTCACCTCCAAGCAATATAAAAAACCCCTCTCACAACAAGAGAGGGGCATACTTAAACAAGGCTAAAATATATATATTCTTACCCTACCTCTCTAGTTGAGCTTTGGCACTATACAACGTAGAGAAGTAAATCTCAGCCACCTTAAGTAAAGCCTTAATCCGACAGTACCTGTTCTACCCATTGGCGTCTTTCGACATTTCCGGGCAGTGGCCTATGTTTGTATAGGAGCCTCGCCTAACGAGGAATCTATTCATTTTCTATAATGACAATAATCTGTTTAATAAGAACTGTCAATCCTTAATGGCACATATAAGTATGACATTTTTTTGTCTAAAATATGTTGAAAATTATATTTACACTTAAACTGCTTATGTTCATTTTCTTATGCTTAGCATGAAAATAAAAGCAACACATGAACTGTGCTGCTTTATAACTAATATTGTATTAAAGTTTTTCATTACTTTTTCGTCTCGTTAGAATAATAAAGCTAAGCATCGCACCGATATGACAACAAACAATCGTAATCCCCATCGGTACAGCTGTATGCTCTCCTTGAATCCCAACTAAAGGTGCTACTACAGCGCCAGAGATAAAAGGTAACAGTCCTAATAAAGCTGCGGCACTTCCTGCTGCTTTTTGCTGATTTTCCATCGCTAACGTAAATCCAGTCGTCCCAACAATCCCTACGCTAGAAACAATCATAAAGAAGCAAATTAACACCCCTATTAAAGAAGGCGCCAATAAAATAATAAAAAGAAGAGTTATGCCCCCAAACAATGCGAAAAGAAGTCCCGTTACTAACAGAGTACGTTCATTCATTCTTCCTGCCAAACGCCCTGTAACTTGCGACGCAATAATGATCCCAAAACCGTTAATCGCAAAAAATAAACTATATAATTGCGGTGAAGCACCAAAAATGTTTTGAATCACAAACGGTGATCCTGAAATATATGCAAACATCGCCGCTGTAATAAACCCTTGCGAAAGTGCATATCCCATAAATACACGATCTTTTAATAAGCGTTTATAATGAGATAGGCTCTCTCCCCATCCACCTGCGGTTCTTTTTTCTTCGTGTAATGTTTCCGGCATTATAAAAATGACACTTAATAGCATAAGTCCACTTAATATACCTAATACAATGAATACCCAGTGCCAAGAAGCAAAGCTTAAAATTTGCCCCCCAATAATAGGTGCGAAGATTGGAGCAGCTCCGTTTACTAACATTAAAGTAGAAAAGAATTTCGTAAGCTCCGATCCCGTGTATAAATCTCTCACAATCGCACGCGAAAGTACAATCCCCGCTGAACCGGCTGCACCTTGAATAAAGCGTAATACAATTAGTACCCATACAGACGGTGTTAGCGCACATAAGAATGACGCAACCGCATAAATAACAAGGCCGATTACAATTGGTTTTTTCCTTCCTTGACGATCACTCCATGCACCGACCCACAATTGACCTAACGCAATTCCTAACAAACATGCAGTTAAACTTAACTGCGTAAGTGCGCTTGTCGCGTGCAAATCGTTTGTTAAAGATGGAAAAGCTGGAAGATACATATCAATAGAAAGTGGTCCAATCGCAGATAAACTTCCAAGAATGATCGCTAAAATGATTCGCTTATCTTTTGCGACTTGTACTTTCATTTGTAATTCTGTTTGCAATCACATAACCTCCTTTTTCCCCCGCACTAACGTGCAGAATGAAGAAAACTTCCATTGCTAGAAGCTTCATTTTATGTTTCAAATTACGTATATCCTTTTCAACTGAATCACTTCACAAGAATATAGAATAATCAACACGACGTAACTATTTCAGTTACAATTATATTTATTGTCAATACATTTACCCGATATTTTTCCAATTCAAACATATATAAAAGGATATCAACAAATGTCGATATCCTCTTACCTTCTAGATTTTCAGCTCACTTTCCTCTATATTCAGTGTTTTTCGACCACTCACCTTCTAGTTTGTACCAATACCTCGCGCTGCCCAAATACGATCGATTTCCGCACCGTGCTGTCCTCCATAAAGAAGAGCATCCGCTTGTTTAATTGCTCTAGCACCATCATGGAATGTAGCGTTAGGAGTAAGAGACCAATGCGATTGTAAAATCATTTTTGTCGCAACATCTCGACCAAAAGCTTGCGCCATGTCATACTCACCTTGCGACCATATTTCGCCGTCATCATGAACTTCATTTCCAATATCTTTCGGATACACTTTGTTATTATCTAATCTGCGAAGGCAAGTTGGATTCGTATTGGAATAAGAAGTCGAATCCCATTCTCCAATACACGCTTTTCCATAACCTGTATCTGATACAGCATCTTCATAAGTAGCTCCCAAGAAATCTCCAAAGCCTTCTCCCATGGCTCCGCCTTCCGGAGAATCCCCAAATCCAGGAACTTGATTATCTTGAATAGAATGACCATATTCATGAGCAATAATCCCTGCATCTTCCGCATCATCAACTCCGCCAGAACCGAATGTCAGTGCCTTAGTCGAAGGAGAATAAAAAGAATTATCTGCTGTAGATGTATTTACATTTGCTTTAATAGAACGGTTGTTAATATTATTAAACCCAAGTTGTTGGATATATCGTTGCAAAGTATCAATGTGATAATATGCCATAACATCTTCAAATCTATCATTTGAACGTGTGTAATTATATTGAAAAGAGGCAGAATACGTTTTTACTTTCGACGCAATCGTCACATAATCTCCAACCAAATATCCTGACCCGTTGAGACCTTTTAAAGTGACCATTTTCAATTGGTTATTCAATGCAGTTGAATCTGCGTCATTTTTGTCAGCTAATCCAGCCAAGCTTCCACTCGTTACTACAGGATTTGGCAGGAACACTTTCCCTTGCCCTTCTACTTTTCGGTTTAAGTCTTTTTTCTTAAGCATATTTCCGTTTTCCGCATCAATAAATGTTTCCCATGCACCGAACGGCTTTTGAGAATGGATGACGACTCGATACACTGGAATTGCCACACCTTCTTCGATTATATATCCGAACTCACGCGTAGTCGGAGCCCATAAACTTGTATCTTCTGCTTCAATATACTGAGTCGATTTACCTTCTGCTTCCTTTTCGCTCAGCTTTTGTTTAATTTGTTTGACACTCTGTACAGGAAGGTAATCTGAAACTGCTAATACACCTTGTCCTTCTTTATTAAGCGTAACTGTTACTTGTCTAGAAAATACCGGAGATCCATTTACTGTTTGTTGAAATCTAACATAAGTTGCCACCTGTGTATCTGTCGTAGAAACATATTGCAAATCTGACAAATCCGACTTCAAAGCATACTGCGCAGCATTCGCTTTTAAATATTCGGTTGCCTGTACTTGAGGCGAAACTACCTGTACCTTTACTTGTGTTTCCTCTACTGCCGAAACAGTGGACATCATACCAAAAACCAAAGGAATTGCCGTTGCAATCGCGACAACTTTTTTCAACAAAACTATCACTCCCTCAATTTTAAAATTATTTCGGACGTACGAATAATTCTATAGGAGCTAATATTTTACCTTTCTATTTTATATAGACTTAACGAATGAAAGATTTTCTCAATAATTTTGCATAAAAAAGGAATATTTCAAAATCTATTATTTATAATATATAGACATAACCTCTTTTTTATAACCATTTTTACAATATAAATAACAATAAAATTATGTTAATATTATAAATATTCTTTATAAAAGGAGCATACAAATGAACGTTTCATTAGTAAAACCTACACTTGAACTACAAAGCGAATACTTAAATTTTTATCAAGAATGGAAAGATAGCGGCGAAAATATGGTGCCGTGGGTCATTAGTAAAGACCCATCAGACTTTCGAGGAATGATTCAGTTTCTAATCAATTCAGAGAAAGGTGAAAATCTTCCTGAAGGTTGGGTACCTGATTCTACTTATTGGTTAATTACCGAACATAAAAAAGTGGTAGGTGCTGTAAATATACGCCACCAGTTAACAGAAAAACTATTGCACTCTGGTGGACATATCGGTTATGGCATTCGTCCTTCCGAAAGACAAAAAGGATACGCTACGATTCTATTACGTTTAGCATTGGAAAAAACGAAAAAACTGGGCATTGAAAGAGCGCTTCTCGTCTGTGATGAAAGTAATATCGGTTCTGAAAAAACCATTATCAAAAATGGCGGAATATCTGATTCAAATTATATCGAAGAAGATGGAAATGTCGTAAAAAGATATTGGATTGAACTATAACGTATAAAGGGACGATCCATTTATCCCGCTATTTGTGGGCAGTAATACTCCCACCTCAAAATTCAGCGAAAGCATTGTCCAGTTCCAGTGGCTAAAATGTTCGGTGGCTTCCACATTTCTTTGTTGTCCAGCTCTAGCGGCTAGAATCTCCGGCCGTTTCGCCCCCTCAGATGAGGCAAAAAGCGCCTCTCTGTCAGGGGCGTGGGCGTCCTGCGATTCTGAACGAGCCGCTTCCGCTTTTCTTAAGAAGTTAGGTGGGAGATAAACTGCCCGTAAAAGCCCAATTGGTGAGGGCTAATAATCAGTGGGGGATGAAGAAAACCCCCACTGATTAAAGTTTCACTTTATACAAAAATCTTTAAAATGTGAATATAAAAAGGCGCTTCACAAGAAGCGCCTTTTTGTATTCATCATAATTCATCTAGTTACTTCAATTCACATCTTTTTAGAAACTTCCTAGAAAGAGTGCAATCTCTGCACCTATACAGTACGTACCTCTGCAACTAATTTCTGACCATCTATGTACATAACAAGCTTCACTGGGTTATCGCTTGTGTTCTCAAATACTAAATCTAAATACGGATATGCAATCGTTGCATCTCTGCCTTTAGGCACATAACCTACTTCTTTAGAATGTGTTGATCTCTCTACCATTTTTAATCCCGCTTGATCTGCAGCGTTAAACAGTGTAGAAGAAGTTTGGCATACACCACCGCCGTATCCATCAACTAGTTTACCATCTACAATCTCTTTCCCTAACTGATAACCTTTATCAGGTGTTGTATCTCCTACTAAAGCGTTAAAGGAAAATCTATCTCCCTTTCCTAATACAACCCCACTGACAGTGCCTGAAGATACACGAATATTTTCTATTCTACCACCAGTAGAACCCCCTAAATTCGTTTCATATCTCCCAATTACTGTTCCATTTTCTCTTCCAGCCTCTGGTGTTGCTACAGGCTTTTTCTCTACAATCGGCAACTGATAAGAAGAATCCCACATTCCAGCATTCATCAACTTGTCTATTAACTCTTTTTCCATTAATTCGTAAGAAGGCTTTCCTTCTACCCATGTACCGTCACTCTTCATACGAGAAGGAACCATCTTTGTATCTACACTCTTTGCCATCTCGCTAGCAACCTTAGCAACCTCTTTTTTAAATGTCTTTTCATCTTCGAAATAACCTAAACTTGCTAAATTTATATTTTTTACTTCTTTTCCAGTTCTACCATCTACTAAACTTATACTTTTATTTACCTCTCCTTTTGCTTCTACAGCATGATCCCCTGCCCCGCTTACTAATGCAACTTCGTTGACTTTCCCACTGCATCCACTAACGACACTTAAGCATAATGTACCTAATACTAAACTTCGAAACTTACGTAACAATTTACTCTCTCCTTCTATTCGCTATCTTTTTTTCATTTCAAACAATTCTATGTATGTATAATTACATTACTTTTTTATATAACTTCTATGTATTACTATGTAAATACAAATTAAAAAATCGACATAAAAACCCTCTTTCTCTTTAGGCCGGCGAGGGCATCTAGCCATGCATAGAAGCGGTCATGTTGTATTCTGCATAGCAGCGACTTATAAAGAAAAGCGGAGCCGACTGTTTAGGCCCGTTGGCTAAGGTTCTTTCACACACAGAAGATTCTTAGACTTGAGGGCCTAGGAGGCAGAGCTAGACAAAGATGGCAAAAAATAAAAATGGATATATATAGCATATTTCTTCATATTTTAAATTACTCTTTTCTTTCATAAAAGTCTACAAATATTTCCTTAAAAAATTCTTAACTCTGCTAAAAATCCCACCAACGCACCCATCCAGTATATACCAAAAAATACATGAAGACAATTTTTATACAACCTATATTTTATTATATCAATATTACACAAAAATGTAATGAATAATGTTTCTAAAAAAATAAGATATATTATACATATGTGTTCGCCCTGTCAATCATTCGCACTTACACATATGGAAGCTTCTCACACTACTTTAGGGCAGTAAGAGCCCGACTGGGCAGGCTTTCCATCAGCGAGAGACCACTGGTGAAAGTTTCACTTTATCCCGCATTAACGGGCAGTAATACTCCCACCTCAAAATTCAGCGAAAACAAAGAAGTTAGGTGGGAGATAAACTGCCCGTAAAAGCCCGATTGGTGAGGGCTAATAATCAGTGGGGGATGAAGAAAACCCCCACTGATTAAAGTTTCACTTTATTAAATTGACGAATGTTTTCTCCATCTCTATACTGAAAAGAGTTAACGAAATGAAACAAGGTGATAATCATGGATTTTGAAATAAATTTCCTTTCCTTTTACGTCGTACAAGTAGACGGACAAGGTGAACAAGCAGACAAACGCTATAAACATTTTCAAACATTAGATGCTGAAGAATACGAAGACAGTCCATTAAAAGACTTTCTAGACGGTGAATTATTAAAAATTTCGAAACGAAAAGTAGACCGTCACCCAAAAAGCGAACAAGTCCCTACAAAAATTGGTCGCTTCATTGTTGAAGTTGGGCATGAATTCGATTCTAACCCGAACTACAACCTTTTCAACCGCATTCGGTTTGCAGAAACGAAAGAAACATTTAAAGATACAAATGAACCACTCGTCTATACGTATATTGATACAAGCGCTGTACGCGGCGGTGTATTTCTCGTTGTCCAAGCAAAGCTTCGCAAATACTTCGACGATCCGTTCGTCTTTGTATTGAAATGTGACTTCGAGCCAAAGGTTGCATCTATTTCTGATGAGGCAACGCTAATTCGAAATGTTGAAATGGCAATCACAACGAAAAACATGAAGTCAATTCAATATCCATACATGCCAGAAGAAGGCATCGTGGAAGTAGGCGAACTAAAAATCCACCAAGCATCACACGCCCGTTACTTCGAAGACTTCTTAAAATTCGTAGAATACGAGCGTTCCATGCCAGAAATTATGAAAACACACGTCATGGATATGGTATACGACCAAATTGAAGACGTGTTTGAAGAAGGTACAGAAGAACGGGAACAATTTGACCAAGCAATGGAAGTATGGGCTGCGAGTCCAAAGCGTGAAATTATGGAACACTTCACAACAGAAGAAGTTATGGAAGCTACCGCACAAATTGTGGAGCATACCCCTGAGTTCGAATTAAAACTAAAGGCAGATCATATTTCTGTGAAAGCCTTGCTTGCGGATTTCGGAGACCAGATTCATATTGCGAAAGTTAATGATAAATATGTATTGATGATTGAGGCGGATACGCTTACGTTTGAAAAAGGGTTCTCTCCTATTGAGTTTTTGAAGCCTGATGAGCTGCAAGATGTAATTGAACGGATTGAGAAGAAACAGCAATACCACGGTATAGGAGCAGAAGAATAAAGTCATTAAAACAATTTTGAACGTTTTAGTGAATCATTAGTGACCAAAATATGCTCTTTAGCTTGTTAAAAAATTTATTTATTAATAAAAAATGAGTGCATGTTATAAATACACGCACTCTCTCCTCTTATCATGTTTCTATTTCCAAATCAACTTCCGTTTCTATACATTACATGTTCAACCTTGAATCCCATACTGAGTCATTACTCCCTCTATATATCCACTTTAGACATATAAGTCGTTGCCGTGCAAAACACAGCATAACCGCTACTTGCTTTCTTTTTTTGTTTTAAACGTTGTATGTGGTAGGAAATGGGCTTGACTGTTTCTATGTGCGGTAAGATGGTCTTGTCCGCATAAAGTGAAACTTCCATCAGCGGAGAGTTTTTTCATCTCCCACTGATGGTTAGTTGAACCAATCGGGCTTTTACTACCCGTTAATGCCGGATAAAAAGAAAAGGTGGTTTCTGTCAGTTTTCAACTTATATATAAAGGCATTCAATCGAGGTTCTACATATTGCCCATAAAAGAGTAATAGATTCTTTCTATCTTTGAAACCATTACATCTTGAGTTAAATGTTGTCGTGAATAGGCCTCTGCCTCTCTTCCTAATTGTTCACGAAGATCCTTATTCGTTAAAAGCAATTCAAGAGCATCGACAAGTTGTTGCACATTGCCTGGTTCACAAATGATCCCTGTTATTCCATTTTGAATCATTTCTGGTATACCGCCGCAGTTTGTTGTAATAATAGCTTGACGAGAAAACATAGCTTCGATAATTGAAATTGGAAAGTTATCGTTAATGGTAGGTAAAACATAGATTGCAGAAGAAGCAAGAATTGCTGGTATATCTGTTCTTCTGCCAAAAAATCTAATATTATCAAGACCGAGCTGTATGACTTGATTTTCTAGTTTTTCTCTCATAACACCATCACCAACAATCCATACCTCTACATGAGATACATCTTGTTGAACTTGTGAGAGTGCTTTTAGAAGAATATCATGACCTTTTCTAGGTGAGAGGCGAGAAACACAGGAAATTACAAGATTGTTATTACACTTCAGTTTAGATATAAAATCTTGCTGAAAATGTATACCTGTATGAACAGTAATCAATTGCTCTGTCTTTGCTCCGTATTCTTTTAAAGGAGGATGAAAGGAATTACTGATCGTTATGATTTGATCAGCCGCTTTTATTCCCTGTTTTTCAATTTCACTGAAATACACTTCTTCAATTGATCCTTTTTTTATTTTATCAAATTTTAATCGACTTTTTGTAAAATGCCCATGCGGTGTAAAAAAAAGTGGTTTCTTATATTCTAGGTTTAGTTGCGCTAATAAAAAGGCAGAGAATAAATCTTGTGCATGAAACACATCATATTGCTCTAGGCTTCTTTCTCTTAAGAAAGACTTAAACACATTCAAAAAACTCGTGTTTTTTATAATTTTTTCATTCACTGTACCATATCGTTGTAACATAAAATCTCTTGCGCATTCTGCAGCCTTCGGAATGTCTTGTTCTAAATGAACTGCTGTCATTTGAGTAGGAGAGATGACATCTACGTCATGATCATACCTTTCAAAGCCTGTTTTTAAGGTCGTGATATAATTTGATAATCCGCCTGTATTAGGATATTTCAAAAATGTTACATAAAGAATTTTTAATTTTCTGTTTTCTGTAAATATGCTATCTTTTTTAATCCCAAACGTCTGAAACGGTTCAATTATATAATTATGATCTATTTGATAGTATTCATCCATGACTTTTAGTAGGCTCACATGAAAAGGATAAATGAATTCATTTCGCTCTTCCTTTGTTGTATTCAGAATCATCTCCTCCTCACTCTACTAATGATGAAAGTTGTATATACTATAAACCTAATTCGCTTCCCCAGGTAGAAATTTTCTCAAGGTGATACGGTAATAACTCACCGCCGCGGTTATCAAATATTCTTCGTAGCTGGGTATGCAGCCCCTTTTCTAATGTTCTCTGCAAATACGCCATTTTATAAAGGTCAATTGGCTTTGTTTTAAATGTAATGCCATTCTTCTGCATTTCTTTTGCATAGACTTCCACACAATGTGTACGAATTTCTTCTGCACTACTTTGCCAATCCTTTCTGAAACCTAATAAAATTTCAACTAGAACAACCATATCAAACCAGACAGGTGCATATTTAGTTGACTCCCAATCGATAAACTGAATATTCCATGGTGCATTTTGTGTCACATTATTACTGCAAATATTTTGCATATGAAGATCGCCATGCGTTATCGATGAGCCATTTTTAAATAGTTCCGGGAAAAAATCCGGTCCCTTATTACATAGTTTTACTAGCGATTTATAATAAGGTTTAATGATCCCCTTTAACCGGTCGTCTTTCATTCCTGCATCGAGAAAATCAATCGTCTTTTCAATTTGTTTCATTCGCTCATTCCTCATTTGACTCGATTCATAAATAGGAAGCCAAGATTTCCAAACATCTTTCTGCTTTTTAATATGATCTTCAAATGTGTGTGCGTGAAGTTTAGCAACAGTGGGAATAATGTAGTCAAAATGTTTCGGAGAGAAGGTAATTTGACCGCGTATTTGACGCACAAATTCCATGAATATCCAAGTTTCATTTCCAGTTTGTTCAATATGATATATTTCAGGAAGAAATTCTTTCATTATAGGATAAGCTCTATCGTACATATTAATCTCTATTTCATTTTTGTAATCTGCTGAATTATATATTTTTAAAACAATAGAATCGTAATTAGCTTTTGATTGAATAAATAATTTGTAAATGCTACTTCTTCTTGTTGATTTTAAACACTCTATTTTATCGGGATTAATTGTAACTCTCTTATCCATTGAATAAGAGAGTTTTTCTGCAATTTTTAATTTTTCCAAATGACGGGATAATGCTTTTACCTCGTACAATGTGTTCATTCCTTTCGCTTTCGTTTCCAGGCGTTTTTCAAATGAGACCATGTGCTTCTAATGAACGGCATTGGATCATCCCATGCAAACAAAGCAAACTCTTTTTTTCCTCGCAGCCCTTCATAAAAATCTTTCCACGTCATTTCATCTCTTTTTTTCTTATAACGGTATGTTAAATAATACCGCACAAGATAGATCCATTTAATACCGTCTATTTGTTTGAGTCTCGGTGTTGGATTTTGCTTCGTTAAATATAAATAATACATAGAAACAAAATCAATGCCAGCAGGTCCTGTCAGACTGTGAGTTAACCAAAAACGGGGGTTTATTTCGATAAACTTATAAATGCCATCTCGAGGGTCCTTTTTAAACTCTGCCATAGCAATACCTTTAAGATTAATCTGTTTAAAAAAAGGTAAACAGATATCTACCAATTCTGGAACTTGTTTACTAACAATGTGAGCTCCCGTTCCGAATTCAGCTGGGAATTGGTGATTCTTTTGTAAAGAAAATAATGCTAGTAGCTCCATGTTATCATCATAAAATGTGGCAACTTTATAAAAACATTGATTATCACCAGGAATAATTTCCTGAAGAATAAGCTTTCCGTGCTGTCGATATGATTTATACTCATTTCTAAGTTGGTCTGGATTTTGTATAAGAATTGCCTTTTGGTTTATCTTTTTTCGAAACTCATGTCCCAAAACCGGCTTTAATATACATGGAAAATCAAGGCTCAATATCGCTTCTTCCAATTGTTCTTTTGTCTTAATCTCATACGTTTTAGGACACGGAATATTATGCTTGGTTGCGAGTTCATGCATTTTATGTTTATTTAATGTTTCTTCAATCAACGAATGTTCAGGAAACAAAAATAAATAGTAGTTAGACAGCTCCATTCGATATTTTGAAATGAATATTACATAATCATCCGCACCTGTATACAAAACAGGTTTCAATTTAAAATCTTTAGCGAAGTCGATTAGAAAAGTTAGTAATTGTTTTTCTTCAAATAAAGGACTTGGGCATACTGCACATGAAGCAAGGCGTGACTTTCCTATTTTATATGGTTTCTCTACATCAAATGCATAAACACTTACTCCTTTTCTCGCTAAACTTCTAATAATTCCAATCCCATTAGCACTTAAATCCAGCACAACTGCTGCATGATCATGATCCATAGAATCCTTCCTCATCTAAACACTTTTTGTAAATTTGTTCAATATTTGCTACCATTGTCTCTCTAGTTAAATACTTTTTAGCGAACTTTCTTGCATTTTTACCTAACTGCTCGCGATCCTGCTGATTTACAATGACATGTTTTAATGCCCGCGCCAGTTTACTTACATCTCCTGCCTCAACAAGGATCCCTGTCTTAGCGTGACTAACAAGTTCAGGTATACCTCCCGATGGAGTCGAAATGACACAAACTCCACTATGCATGGCCTCAATAATAGAAATAGGTAGGCTATCGTTTAAAGTTGGAAGTACAAAAATATCAGTTTTACTTAAAATGTCTGGAACATCATTTCTTTCTCCTAAAAACTCCACCATGGAAAGATTCAAAGAATTAACTTGTTCTTCTAATTTTCCTCTCATCTCACCATCTCCGACAATGAGCAATTTTACGTTATCTGTATATTTTCTCCCCATTTGTGAAAGAGCATCAAGTAATATAGTATGGCCTTTTCTTGGGCCTAATCTAGCCACACATGTAATAACGATTTTTTTATGTGCTGATGATGTATTTTCTGTATGATACTTATCAGGATAATTAATGCCTGTCAATACAGTTGTCATTTTCTTTTGTTTTGCCCCCAACTGCATTAATGGACGGTGAAATGAATCACTGAGAATAATAAGATGATCGGCATAATCAATGGCCTTTCTTTCTATTTCCATATGATAGAATTCTTCCAGTGAACCCTTTTTAAATATGCCGAACTTTATCCGGTTAAAAGTAAACATTCCATGAGGTGTGAATAATAATTTTTTTCCATATCGTTCATTGATTCTTCCTAATATATTAGCTGTAAATAAATCTTGCGCATGGAAGAGATCATATTTTTTTAAGTTAATATTTTCAAGTAGCATTTTTTCGTATATATACATATTTCTTTGATTTTTGACAATTGTGTTATTAAAACTTCCATAACGGGTTTTAAAAAAATTTTTTAATTGCGGAACGATCGTTTCACGCATCTTTTCCACTCTACTTCTAGAAAATTGATTGGGAGAGATAATGTCGACGTGATGTCCCTGTTTTCTTAATCCTTCACTAAGTGCTGTAATATAATTAGATAATCCCCCAGTATGAGGATAGTCCCAAAATGTAGCAATTAATATTGAGAGATTCTTCTTTTTAGACACCTTTGACTCTCTATTTATATAACGTTCTTGTACTTTATCCTTCTTTTTTTGTAATGAGTATGACTGAACTCCATAGTACTTATCCATTGTTTTGATTACATAAGGATAAGGAAACTCAGATCCCTTTTTCACTTCCAAACCCTCCTTATCACTTCGAACGCTTCGGCATATGATACGCCAATCGTCATTCCCCTTACTCTTCCTAAATATTGAACTCCTTCGTATGAACGAGGATGAGGAAAATCTCTCATTTCTACATCATAATGTTTAAGCGCCGCAATCTTCGAATCTATTTGATCAGTAATGTTAACAAAATAATTAGGTTTGAAAGATTTATCATTCGTGTGGATATTCCATTCACTAGAGGAAACGGTTTCAAATGTAATCAATTCTATTGGTTGTTGGTTTGGTAGAGGGCGAGTCGCAGTCAAAACCGCTTGAAAAGTAACATGGTGATCGATATTGAGGTCTCCATAATGATGTGTGAAAATTTTGCTTGGTTTATAGATTTTTATTAATTGTTCTATTTCTTTCGTTAATTTGTGCAGTGGAATTAATTCCAACTCTAAATTATCATGTTGGAGGAATATCACTTCGTCAATACCAATCGCTTTATTTGCACACCGGCCTAGCTGCTGTATGTGATGAGCTTCCTCTTTTCTTCCTAGAGCAGTAATGATTGAAATTACCTGATGTCCTTCTTCTACTAACCTTTTTAAAGTACCACCAGATCCTAATAATTCATCGTCGGGATGTGCGCCAATGACTAAAATACACTCTTTCATTCGTATTTTCACTCCTTGTACTACCTAATTTATGATTGATACTGCAAAAAGAAACTGTCATTAGCGGAAAACTTGTTTTTATTTATTACTAATAACCAATAGTTCAGCTATATATTTACATGTGTATTTCTCCCTATGTGATAAAGAGAACCTTTTATCAACAATGGAAATATCTTACCAATTAGGAGCATACAAGCAGGTATTGTCCACAAATTTTAGAAAATAAGCAATAAAAAAACACAGGAGTGGTTTATATATTAAAAATGTTAAGTCCAAGACATTTCGTTTTTTATTGATGCTTCATCCATGTATTGTAAACAGAGGGTTTTATATTCTTCACGTCTTTTAAAAATTCCTTTTCCAATCCAAATTTTTGAAAACCTTTTAATAACTTAGCAGGTACTTTACTATTTGAAGTAAAAGCTCTTTTATGATCAATGACTTTTAGCTGACCGCTTTCATTTATTAAAACGTGTCTCACTTCCGTGTCCCATCTAGTGAATCCTATCTTTTTGAATTCACTCAACATTGTTAATATTTTTCCGGTTAATTCTTCTGTAATTTTGTTTCCTCTTTTCAAGTAACGCGCAAGTGAAATTCCCTGTATATACTCCATAACAATGTAATTTTCTCCATATTCATACAATCGTGGAATAATAGGTGATGATTGTCCAATTACAAGAGCTTTCAACTCTTTGTTTTGAGTTTCTTCCAGGAAAAATATTTTCACACATTTATTAGTGGTTAATTGATATACCTCCCCGTCCTTTCCACTCCCAATGAGCTTATATTTTTCTATATCTCTTCTACTTATTCTTCTTTTATTAAAGTATGATTTCATTTCATTTCTCCTTAATCGGGATTTCATAATTTTGTAATCGCTTCACCTCATATTCTATGATTCTTCACTCGCAAATGTACCCTAAATTAATATCTATTTTTATAAATTAATTCAATTTATAAAAGGATTAATAGTTGATGAGTAGTGGAATTCCTCTGTTTTAACAAACGGTGTACTATTAACTATTTTTATTACCTTCTTATGATTAAACAAATTAATAGTGTTTTATCAAACGTAAAGTAGAAAAAAATTATTCTATTCATTCTTTCTAGTATTGGAATATTCATAGAAAGGTTTCGTCGTTTTCATTCCATTCACTTATTGACTAAATCATTTTCAGTGGTTATTTGCTATGTTCAATAAAGTGAAACTTTAATCAGTGGGCGTCTTACTACTCACGTATAGCAGGATAAACGGGGATTCGTTGATATTTATTGAAAAATGAATAAGAAAAAACCACCTTTAAAACACGCAGGGCATAGCCCAGTTTAAGGTGGGGATGAATTGCCATCACATTCGTAAAAGTATTTTTGCACCCGGACGAATGTATGTTCTTTTTAGTACTTTGTAGTATCATAAAGGAAAGAAGGAGGTGAAAATGATGAAGAAAGAGAAAGAAAAAGAATATGTAACCTATCAAATTGGGATCAAAAGAGGTGATAATTTATACCCTTACTTCCTAGAAATGTGTCAAAACGAAAAAAAATCTCTACAATACAACAAACTCTATATTCGCCAAATGTATACAGCTACTCAACAACAAGAAGTTCTCTACACATTACAAGCACATATTGAAATCATGAATGAAAATCAACTTTATACGTACCAAAACACGTGCATAAACAGAAAGAAAAACCTCATCTCGAAACATTCGCTTTTCTTATCGCATCTATTTTGTTTTATTTGCTTGGTTATTCATTGCTGCTAATACTTGAAGTTGCTGTTTAGCTTTCTTTAAAGCAGTATGAAAATAATTTTGCAACAGACGTAAGGTCGGATTATCAAAATGATATTGTTCTAACACATTCTCCCATGTCTTACTCTTCATGAATGTATTCCATGTCAAGCGGCAATGTCCACTTCTCTTTACCTCTTTAAATACCCATCGCTTCATTTTCTTTCTACCCTTATCAGTTAAAGTGCCATTTTTCACAAGAATGAGCTCCACATTTCTCTTATACCGTTTACGAATGTCCTTTTGCTTAGCAGCTGCGAGAAAAATATTTGCCGTGTTCTTGGCATCGTCAAAGGCGCGATGTTGTTTTCCTTCCCACTCTAAAGTCAATTGTGCTACTGCAAGTTTCAAACTGGGTGGATTTACGAATAATTCTTTATATGCATGAAATACAAATCTCTGCAAATCAAATCTTCTTTCTTTCTCAAGATTAGGACATTTCACATTATATCGTGCACAATCTTCTGTTAAAAATCCATAATCCTCTTTCCCCCACGTTACAAACATATAATCCTCTCCAAGAAACCTACGAAATCGCTCAATTACTTTCGGGAATTTTTCTGCACCTTTTACATCTTGTTTTGTGATTCCTGTTAGTTTTGTTGTATGACGAGATAGGGATGCCGTTGGTTTCACTAATGAAGAAAAGACTTCAATGATGCTCATTGTACTTGCTTCAATCTTAATAGCTCCGATATCAACAATTTCCGTTGGAGCATCTGATTGATAAGGTCTAAAATTCCGTTCAATATCAAATACAATATAATATTTTGGTTCATACATACCACATACCTCTTCCTTATCACTTCTTAACAGTATATCCCTTATTTCCAATATGTATTAACAATTACTCATATTTAAGGTATTAAAAAAGAGAAGGGAGTTCCCTTCTCTTTCACTTCAATTATTTTTTTGTTACGTTAGTAGCTTGTGGTCCACGGTTACCTTGTTCAACTTCGAAAGTAACTTCTTGACCTTCTTCTAAAGTTTTGAAGCCGTCGCCTTGGATAGCTGAGAAGTGAACGAATACGTCTTCTCCACCTTCAACTTCGATGAAACCGAAACCTTTGTCAGCGTTAAACCATTTTACTTTACCGTTTTGCATGAAAAAATCCTCCTAAAATATGTACCTTAATGTACATGTCCATTTTCTACCATTTTACAAATAATCATCAGATAAAAAAACTGTAACCAAGAGAAGATTTAACATTGCTATCCCCTCTGAAGTTACAGCTTATTTAAATCTCTATGGTATTAAAAGTAAAATGGTTTAACCTCACTATACACCTTTATTAACATAAATGCAAATTTTTATTTTTAAAATTTATCCCGCATTAACGGGCAGTAATACTCCCACCTCAAAATTCAGCAAACGCAAAGAAGTTAGGTGGGAGATAAACTGCCCGTTAATGCCCGATTGGTGAGGGCTGATAATCAGTGGAGGATGAAGAAAACCCCCACTGATTAAAGTTTCACTTTATGTAAAGTGTACCTTAACACCCTTTACTTCATATAGCCCATGACTTGAACGAATCACAAACTCTGCTTTATTGTTTCCCTCTATTTTGTCTATTTCTTTCTAAATGAGATTCACTTATTTTTCCTATCATTATAAATCTGACCGTTTTTATTGTGATTTAACAATACACCTTCATATTTTGCTCTTGCCAAATTGTTCATACCATCTTATTGTATAGGAATCTACGCTATAAAAAAGCAGTGATTGCACCAAAAAACTATATATATCCATTTAATTTCTTCGACATATTTGTCTAGCTCTGACCGTTTCTATGCATGGCCAGATGCTCTCATCTCACTAAAAAAAAGGTTTTTATGTCGGGTTTTTAATGGGTATATAAAAGTTGAATTATATAAGAGGAGTTTTCAGAATGAAAAAGTATCTAAAAAAAGCAATAAAAATAGCTTCCATTTTATTACTTGTTTTCATTGTAATTGGTGCTGGTGTTTTGTTTGGTACTCCGTATGGACATAAATTACGTGTAATTGCTGCGGAAAGTATCCTAACTTCACAACATCGTGATTTGGCAAAATTCACTTTTTTATCACAACAAGAATTGGAAGATATTTCGAATTCAATTAATAATCCAAAATGGAAAAACAGCCAATCCGGCGGGCTTCAAAAACTTACAAAACAACAATTAGAAGCGGAAAAACATATGCCGCTTCATGTAAAAATCGAAACCGTTCAAAAAAAGTATGCGGATCATTATTTTGAAGGCAAACTCATGACAATTAGTAATCCTTTTAATGTAAAGCTTGTAACACAGCAAGGTACACAAGGTAACGATGTTGGCGAAAAAATTTACGTGATGGCGAAACGAAATCATGCACTTGCTGCGGTAAATGCAAGTGGGTTTTCGGATGAAACAGGACATGGTGGCGGTAAAGTTGGTCTAGGCATTGTGATTGAAAACGGAAAAGTTATTCATACACCTCAAAATGATAATACGCCAGCTATTATCACCGGTTTAACAAAATATGGGCAAATGATAACAGGCGACTACTCTGCACAACAATTGCTGAATAAAAATGTTGTTTCTGCAGCTGGTTTTATGCCCCAACTTATCGTAAATGGTGAAAAAATGCTTACGAATGACGGTGGCTGGGGATATGGCCCGCGAAGCATTATGGCTCAAAAAAAAGATGGTTCAATTATGTTTCTTATCGTAGATGGTAGACAACCTCACAGTATTGGCGCTTCTTTAAAAGATTGTCAGGACCTTTTATATGACAAGGGCGCTGACAACGCGATGGCTATGGATGGCGGCTCTTCTGCAACTATGTATGCCTTAGGGGATATATTAAATGTCCCTTCTACTTTATCTCATAAGTCTCGCTACCTTCCAAACTGTTGGGTTGTAACTACTAATAAAGATCAAAAAGTGGATGTTACAATTGACGGTCACCCGGCAGAAACTTCGAAGCTTGCGGAAGTTATAGGAACATCTGCTATTGCTTCTAACAAAACAAAGAGCAGCTAAGTATCTTACAGATACTTAGCTGCTCTTTTCTATTTCATTCATACTGCCATATTTTATTTTTTAAAGATACCGAATGGCTTACCAACCGGTAATACAATGTTTCCGAAATGTGTATTTAATACTGCAGCTGCTGATCCGTAGAATGAAAGCAGTGAAATAAGCAGTTCAGAAATTGCTGCTAATTTATGCATTGCATGTGGCATAACACCTAAAGTACTAAATGAAAGGCCTATAAATAAGAAATCAATAAGTACAAAAATCGTAAATAATACTTTATGTGTTTCCATTGCACCAATTGTCATAAATAAGCTGAAAATTAAGTAACCAACAAATGCCACTCCAAGTTGTTTTGGGTCCACACTTGCTGCTAACTTTTCACCAAATACGCCAAGTTGAATTAACCATGAAGTACCAACGCCAAACCAAAATAATGCAAATCCTCCAAACGCTGTTGTACCGAATGTATTATTATGCTTTGCATCGTTAATACATGCAAATAATTGAGCAAAACCCCCTAAAAAGATCGCCCATGGCAATACAAATGAAACACCACTTGTTAAGCCAAGTTTTTGCGAGGACGCAACAAGTGTAACCATTGCAAGTCCAAATAATCCTAGTGCAGACGGATCTGCTGTTGTCATTTTCACATGATGTGTAGTTTGCTTTTCCATAAAACCCTCCTGATTTAAACACATACCTGAATACAATACTGAAATCAGAGGGTACTGTCAATCTTTTTTATTACATTCACACAAATTACATATTTTCATATAAACGATATACATATTCTCCCACTTCTAACGGTTTAATATTTATATTTAGTACATTCTTTATCGGTACCCATATCGGAATATATTTGTTACAGTCACTGTCATTATGTATATATTCCTCACCTTTTCCATTACCGAATGTACCACCTACCATTACTGCTTCATAAAAATATTGTATCCCATTGTAGTTCACCTTCTTTGCAAACTGTTTGATTTGTATATGTATCCCAAGTTCTTCATATACTTCTCTAACTGTAGCTTCTTCTGAAATTTCTCCTTCCTCAATTCCACCTCCTGGAAAAACGTAGTACACATCTTTATCCCGAATACGTTTTATAAGAGCTAGTTTTCCTTCTTGGATAATAATTGCTGCGCCTCGATCTCGCATTCTTATAACATCTCCTCAAAATATTATTTTTTGCCTATTCCCATCCCCTTCAGCAACTTCATTCATTGATAAAGTAAAACTTCCATCAGTGCTCTCGAATAGCAGGATCATAAAACTAGACAACATCGTCTAGTTTTATGATAAAGAAGCTCGTAAAAAACCAAAGCGTATGGCATGCTCTATTTCATCTGTCATCGCTCGAAAAAACACGTCCCGAACTGCTAAATTTTGGGTTAACAAATACGCATTTCGATAGTCTTCATAAGCTTCTAGTTCATCTTCATACGCACGTTCTAATCCCTCTTTATAAGAAGAATATTGCGTTTGTACCACTTGATACGTTGGCTGTTGCCCCGTTAATGTTGTATACAATTGTATAAATTGCTGTAAATGTACTTTTTCGTCTTCTAATGCATGTGCAATATCTTTTTTATGTTTCGCATTTGGTGCTTCTTTTACAAGTCGACTATAAAAATCAATTGCAGTAGCTTCACCTTTAATAGCTTCTAAAATAGCTTGTGTCACTTGGTTATAAGTTCCTTCGTATACTCGATATAATTGATTATACGAGTTAGGATTTACATAGTACATACTACTCCTCCTCGAAATAATGCATTACTCCATTGTATGTAGACGCATTGTTTTCGTTCAGTTTAGTTTCGCTTATTATAAATATCCGTTTGAATTTTCCGACACATAAATCGCTGCTATGCACAGCCAGATGTCTCGTCCTTACCTAAAAAAAGAGTTTTTATGTCGTTTTTTCAACTTGTATTTATATAAAAAGGAATATCTTATACTATTACATATATAGCGAAAGGAGATTAAGATATATGCGTTATGTAGTATTAACAGGAACTTCTCGAGGATTAGGTGAGGCAATTGCCGCGCAATTATTAGAAAAAGGAACGAAACTCATTTCTATATCACGTAAACAAAATGAACAACTCATTGAAAAAGCAAGACAACTTAATATTCCGTTTGATTTTTATTCGTTTGATCTACAAGATGTTCATCAAATTGAATCATTCATGGGAAAAATTTTTTCAAATATTGATGTAACGACCGTTTCTTCTATTCATCTTATTAATAATGCTGGTATGTTAGCACCCATGAAACCGCTTGAGCGGTCAGAAAGTGAGCAATTAATTGCAAATGTACATGTAAACTTATTAGCACCTATGTTGCTTTCAGCAGCATTTATGAACCATACGAAAGACTGGAGCGTAGATAAACGTATTATTAACATCTCTTCCGGCGCTGGACAAAAACCGTACTTCGGCTGGGGAGCATACTGCACAACTAAAGCTGGTATAAATATGTTCACGAAATGTATAGCAGTAGAAGAAACTGACAAAAAATATCCAGTAAAAATTATTTCTTTTGCGCCAGGTGTTATAGATACAAATATGCAGGCAGAAATTAGACAAACATCAAAAGAAGATTTCATTCATCTAGAACGTTTCTTAGCCTTGAAAGAAGATGACCAATTACTTTCACCGAATTATGTGGCAAGGGCCGTTATTGATTTATTAGAAACAAATCACTTCAATCAAGGTGACATTATACGCATTGATGAAAAATAAAAAACTCGCTAATAGCGAGTTTTTCCTATTATTTAGATTCTAAAAATAATAGAACTGACTCCATTATTTGTTCGTAACCAATCTCTTGATAAATTTTGTTAGATGTAGGGTTAGCTAGATCCGTGTATAATGAAGTCGTCTCATACCCACTGTCCAACATATATTGACTTAATGCCGATACACAATTGAAAGCATAACCTTTTTTACGTTCTTTCTCCGGAGTATATACAAAATTAATTGTGATATTACGTTTTGTCGGTCTTGTAACAGCTGCCATTGAAACTATCTGCCCTTCCACTTCCCATCCGAACAGACGCTGGCTTTCAATTAATTCAGCGGCAGTATGCACTACTTCTTCTTTTGTGATTGCTAAATTTACTTCTTCACAAAAATGGTATACCCAATCTTCAATTAAAACTTTTTCTTGTAATTCTACTCGGCGGAAAACCCCGTTGCTTCCAGCCTTCTTCTTTACATACTTTAGCCCATATACACCTTGGTTCATTTTGATTTGGATTGATTTATTTTGAAAACCTGCGAGTTGTTCTGCTAAACGCTCCACCACCTGTTTTTCCCCAATTAATCCAGGCACATCAGGATATGCAATCGCTAGTTGCTGTGCAAGCTCTCTCATATCATCTTTTTCTAAAGGCACAGATTTCGCTACAATAACTTGACGATGATGTGTTTGAAGCATGACGAATACAAGCTCTTCCTCTTTTACAGCTGTTGCCATGAATAATGGCAGCTGAGAAGATCGTAACACACCCAGTATTAAATTATTCTCTTGCTCATATGTTTCTAAAAAAGGAAGAACATCATTTTTAAATTGAGTAAAATTTGTATATATATGGAGTCGTATCACTATCATCTCTTCTTTCTTTCCTAAATGTATAAATCCAACTTGAAACAACGACATAAAAACTACTTCCTTTTTAGATGGACGAGAGCATCTGGCCATGCATAGAAGCGGTCGGGGCCTTTTCCTGCCACATGCAAGGTTTAAAGCTAGTAGTGGTTATGTTGTATCCTCCGGAACTGAGATTTGTATGTTAGTAAATCAAAGTTAATGTATATATGGTGATATATTAGCGATTTAAGAGGAAAATCCTTCTTTGTCATATCTAGCAAGAAGCCCCCACCTCAAGCGTGAAAATACAGTAGGTGGGGGGTAGTTCAATTTATGAGTTTACAATTGCTGTAACAATTGTGTTAACTTCCGTTTCCGCTTCACTAAGCTGCTTCCTCGCATCCTTTAACGTTTGGTTTTGCCCTGCAACATTCTCTTTTCTTTCTCTAATCATCCGTTGCATTTGCTCTCGGCTCGGTCCTCCGTATACGTTTCTCCTTGCAACAAATGAATGAGGTGAAATCATTTCTTTCCACTCTTCTTCTGCTAGTACAACCTGTAGTTCTTTTTGTAAATACACATTAATATCGGCAAGGTTTAGTTCATGTAAATCTTTTTTCTGTTCTTCTGAAAATTTTGCTATATAACTAGCTACGTGGTGGGCACGGCGAAATGGAACATCATACTTCCGAGTTAATGAATCAGCTAATTCAGTTATCGTAATTGCATGCCTATTGGCACGACTTTGCAAAATTTCCTTTTCAATTTTCATTGTACGTACCACCGCATTCATTACACAAACAACTCGAATTGCTTTCTCAAACCCTTCATATAAATGAGGCTG
Organism: Bacillus cereus group sp. BfR-BA-01380; assembly: GCF_022663535.1. GTDB lineage: Bacteria > Bacillota > Bacilli > Bacillales > Bacillaceae_G > Bacillus_A > Bacillus_A cereus_BB. Next base: position 90,635 of record NZ_JAKUFS010000017.1, read on the forward strand.
TAAATCATCTTCTGTATCGACTATATCTCCAAATGGAGTATTATGAATCATTTGAAAAACGGTAAACGCTTCTCCCCAAATACTGCTTGCAAGAGATCTTGCATGTTCAATTGAGACTGGATTTCGTTTTTGCGGCATAATACTACTAATTTGCACATAAGGATCTGCAACTGTAATACCACTATATTCTTTCGTAGTTAATAATAAAAAGTCTTGGAGCCATCTACTTGTATTTGTCATCATTATCATAAGTGCACTGCTCGTTTCTAATAAATAATCAGTACTTGCAATCGCGTCATATGAATTTTCAATTATTTTTGAAAAACCAAGAAGATCTGCAACGCGCTTTCGATTAATTGAAAAACTTGTTGTAGCAAGTGCTGCCGCTCCTAAAGGAGATTGATTTACTGTGCGATATGCCCTCCATAACCGCTCCGTATCACGCCCCATCATATCATAAATGGCCAGCAAATAATGACCAAACGTTGTTGGCTGTGCTGGCTGTGTATGGGTATATGCTGGCATAATCGTTTCCATATGCTCCTCGGCCCGCTCCAAAATACCCTCTTGCAGTAACATAAAATGTTCGATGTATCGTAGTAAATAACGCCGTAAGCTCATCCGATACATCGCCACCCCCATATCATTTCGACTTCGTCCAATATGCATATTACTAATACTATCGCTGTCCGCTTCTTTTTGAATCAGATGCTCAACTAAAAAAAAGAGATCTTCATGCGCTTCACTATATACAAGCTTGTCTAATGGGATCGTTTTTACCTTTTCTACTGCCATTACAATTTTTTTAGCATCTTGTTTTTTTAACAAACCTTCTTCTTCCAACATAATGACATGTGCATGATGAATACGAAACATGTCCTCCAATAAATAATTTCTCTGAAAATAGAATATGTGTTGTAGTATACAATCTGCATATGTCTTCCCAGGAAAGGTTATCCCTTCCCATTGCAAAAACTCCTTATTCCCCTCCTGCATTTCAAATAACTCCCCTCGTCTAATGATTATTAATCATCATACCCACCTACTTAAAATAATGTGTTTATCCAAAGAAAAAAACCGATGCATACACATCGGTTTTACTTAATAATAGTTGCTTTATATTTATCACTTTGCAATATTTGAAAATGCAAATTAAGTAAATGTTTACGTAATTCAGCACTGTCGTCTTCATTTACATCATTTGCTAAAAAGACAATTTCTGTACAGTTCCCCTGTTTATCCGTTGCATATACTGCTTTAGATAAAGACCATGGTGTATAGCCATTTTTTTGACCGGCATGTCGAAAAACTTGGCGATACTTTTTCCCTTGCATATCTGATTCTACAAGTTGTGCCCATTCTTTCTCTTCTTCTTTTGTAAGATTCCTCTTATGATTTGCTTTCTCTAATAAAATCATATAATCATTCGCGGAAGCAGCTGGAAACCTATCCGACCATACTTTTTCATACTTTTCTCCTAAGTAAAGCGGAATTTCATTTTGCAATTGCGAACCTTTTTTCTTTAAACGCTCATGCATCAACATTGCATATTTGCGATATTCTTCTTGCGACATGTTTTTTAACTTATTTTCTAATTGCTGTTTTGGAACATGTAATTCCTTGTGTAAATATCCCGGAATATACAAAGACGCAACGATTGGGAATAATGGCTCATGTGATGGTAATGCCAGTTTATTTATGTTTGCATTAATATTGTCGATGCCCAGACGATCCATTAAATACTCTGTATTTGCATTTGAGCTAAATTTCATCATTCCTTTTGCGATTTCTTCTAGCGTAACTGCATTTTCTTCTATGAGTCCTTTTTTCATTAAAACATTTTGCCATCTTTCATGAGCACCGCCGTCTGTCTTTGGAATATAATAACGATTAACTTCTTCCAATGATACAAGCTGATTTGGATCAATTTTTCCTTCTCCTACTTGTTTTGTAAATTCCAATGCTACAATAAGCTTCATCGTACTCGCTACAGGTAATACAACATTAGAATTTACAGAATAAACCAATTTATCATTTCGTTTTACTAACAATGCGCTGTTTTTTTGCTCTTTATTTTCTTCTACAAATGACGCAACATACTGCGCATCATCATAATTTGAACTCCATACTTTTTTCACTAAAAAATTACCTGAGATAATAAATGCGAATAAACCAATTATCCCCACACATAATCCAATTGTTCTCAAATGGAATTCCTCTCCTAAATTTTCTCTTTTAATCTATTATATAAAATTCATATTCAAAACAATAGAGGCGATCTGTAATAAGATCGCCTCTATTGTAACTTGTAAACTTGCATATTGTCTATGTCATAATTCGAATAAAATCTCCAAGAAATTGTTTGTAGTGTAATTTCCATCCAATTCTTACCCAATTTTTCATCGCCTCTGCACTTGGCTGCGGTCTGAAATCAGCAATACTTTCTCCTTTTGCAAAACCATCTACGTCAACTTGAACACGACGATATACATATTCTATCAAAGAAGGATTCACGACAGCCATCATTGTTAAAACATCGTGAATCGGACTTCCCCCTATTTTGGGATTTAATTTTTTATAGGCTACGTAATAATAATTAAAAATCGGTTCAATCAATTCACTAAAATTTGTTTTTGTCTTCTTTGCAATAGATGTAACAGTATTAGGAGTAATGATCGCTTCATTCGTTACATTTAGCGGGATTAATGTAACATGTTTAGCATATTGCATGACTAAATTTGAAGCAATCGCATCTCCGTGAAAATTTGCTTCTGCAACAGGCGTAACATTACCTGGAACAAGAAATCCCCCGCCCATTATGTAGTACTCTTTTACATTTTTCATCAATTCTTTCTCTAAAATAAAAACCGTTGCTAAACTTGTTGAACGACCTGTATCAACGATAATCAGCTCTCCTTTGTACCTTTTAATAACTTCAAATATTTCACAAAATGGCTTCACATTTGCTTGAATCGTTTCAGGTGGTCGAATAGGACCCAATCCTTCTGGCCCATGTATTTCTGGATAATATGTTATAAATTCTCCTGATAAAGGAATCTTTGCCCCATTAATAATGGGAATATCTTCTCTTCCAGCTATTTGTAATAAATATGCCGCATTATTCGTTGCTTGTTCTTGTGTAACGTTTCCATATCCTGTTACAATGCCAACAATATCAATATCAGGATGTAATAAACCGTATATAATTGCCAATGAATCATCAATACCTGGATCTCCAAGAAACAGTACTTTTTTCAAGGCATTCAACTCCATCCTATCAATTGCTATTACTATATGAATTAAAAAAAGTGTACAGAAGCAAATGATGAGCATTTTTTATTTCATACGAAAAATATTATTAACAAATGATGAATCATTTATAATAAATAATCCCAATAAATAAAAGGCAATACATATAAAATATGTATTGCCTTTAAGACCGTTGATAAAGTTTCAATTGTTTCATATAATCAATAGCCTTAGTTTTATTCTTTTGCTGAGAAACATATTCTGCTTCGTTTTTAACTCTATAATAGGTATTAAATCTTTCCTCTGAGAAAATCCCTTCAGAGATCGCTTTTTTAACTGCACAGTCAGGCTCAGTTGTATGAGTGCAGTCAGAAAACTTACATCTCATGGATAATTCTAATATATCTTCAAATCCATTATCTAAGTTTTCTACAGAATTTATTATTTCAGATACCTTTTTATTCAATTTCATTTTCCAACTCCTCTTACCTGTATCTTATAAATTTTCTGAATAATCAATTTATTTTATCATATATAATGATAAAATATCAATTTTCAACATTTATCCCGCATTAACGGGCGGTAATACTCCGACCTCAAAATTCAGCGAAAACAAAGAAGTTAGGTGGGAGATAAACTGCCCGTAAAAGCCCGATTGGTTCAACTAATAATCAGTGGGGGATGAAGAAAACCCCCACTGATTAAAGTTTCACTTTATCTTTAACAGATCCATTCAATGAAGGCACCCGTTAACTTTGTCTATCGATCTCAATACGTTCCTTTAATATTTTATACATCATAGACTACTTTCTAAACTCTGAATATACATATAAATAAAAATTAAAAAATCGACATAAACACCTCTTTCTTTTTAGCGGGCGAGAGCATCTGGCCATGCATAGAAGCGGTCAGGGCCTTTTTCTACCACATGCCAAGTTTAAAACAAAAGGAAAAAGCAAGTAGCACTCATGTTGTATTCTGCATAACAGCGACTTATATATAAAAAAACGGAAATCGATATATGTATAGTAAATAACGTAAAAAAGAGGTTCATCACCGTAACATGGGGTTGATTTTTTGAAAGTGAATCATTTTCAATACACGGAACGGGGAGTGGCGACTCCTGCGGCCCGCTGGCTTGCTGAGGAGGCTCGCTCTCGCCCGCGGAAAACGTCCACTCGGGGTGAAGTATACATCTATCTAAATGTCACCCCCCGTCTTTTAGTGATGAATCAAAAAAAAAGAGGAACTATGCTCTCATATTTGACATAGTAGCCTCTTCTAATTATCGTACGTTTCATGATATTCTCTTTTTATCAAATTTGTTGCAACTTACGTGAAAACAACATGCTTCCTATAATATAAGCAATAAGCGCTAAACAGACCGGAAATACGACCGTATGAACACCGAAAGGATTAGGGAGAAGCAAATGGAATCCCATATAAGAACCAACTCCAACAATAATAGAAGCGAGTGCTCCGGCAGCATTCCCTTTTCTCCAATACAGCCCAAGTACAAGCGGCCAAATAAATGCTGCTTCTAAACCGCCAAAAGAAAATAAATTTAACCAAATTAAAAAGTCAGGTGGTTTAATCGCTGCAGCATAAACAAGCAATCCAACAATCGCTGTAATCCAGAGCGTTCCCCTTTTTACAGTTTGATCCGCAGCATTTTCGTTTATGTAATTCACATAAATATCTTTAATAATAGAAGAACTCACAAGTAACAATAATGAGTTCACGGTCGACATAATAGCTGCCATTGGAGCTGCCAAGAAAATACCAGCAAGCCAAGGCGGTAATACTTTCATCGCTAGCAACGGCATTACTTTATCCGGCACATTCACTCCTGGCAAAACAACACGGGCGAATACACCTGTTAAATGCATACCAATCATAATTGTGCCAACGACAACAGTGCCGATAATTAAAGCTTGATGCATCGCTTTTGAATCTTTATAAGACATAGCACGCACGCTAATTTGCGGCAAGCCAACTACTCCAACGCCAATTAAAATCCAAAATGATGACACATATACTTTTGTTAAACTACCGTCTACCCCAAATGGTGTAATGAGATTCGGGTTAATCTTTACAAGCTCTTGCATAATATTTGAAATACCACCGCCTGCAATAATTGTACCAATTAAAATAATTGTCGTACCAAGCAGCATAATAAGACCGAGTATTGTATCTGAAAGCGCAACAGCACGAAATCCGCCAATCAAAACATAAACAAGTACAAAAAACGTAAAAAGAAATAAAGACGTTGTATAAGAAAGACCTGTTAATGATTCAATTAATCTTCCGCCGCCAACCCACTGCGCAACAGTTGCTGAAAACAAGAAAATAATAATACATAATGCCGATAAAATAACAACAACTTTATTATTATATCTTCCTTTCAAGTAATCAATTAACGTAATTGCTTCCATTTTCCTTGCAATAATCGCAAATTTCTTTCCAAGTACAGTTAATACTATGTAACCCGTTACAACTTGAATAGATGCCAATAGTACCCAGCCAAGGCCCATGTTATAGGCAATACCAGGCCCACCGATAAAGCTACTTGCACTTCCGTACGTCGCAATCATCGTCATCGCTAATAATAATCCACCAAGTTCGCGTCCACCAAGAAAATACTCTTGCAAAAATTTATTATGCGCGGTCGCTTGAACACGTCTCGATGCATATACACCGATTAAAAATACAACAATAAAAGATAACATCATTGGAATAATTACATACCAGTTCATTTTCATTCCTCACTCTTTTCTTCCTCATCAAACGAAACATCTTGAAAGACAAAACGAACAACAAAGACAATCAGTAAAACCATTACAACAAATCCCATTATACAACTATAAAAGAACCAGGCTGGAAATCCTAATATGTATGTATACTCTTTTGGATTGCCACTACCTAATCCATATGCAAAACCGTACCATAACACAAAGTTGATAATAGCAAGTCCAATTCCAATCCACGCTTCACGATGTGCAATGCGAAAACGCGGATCATCATGATGTCGATTCATTTCTTTTCCCTCCTTCCACGATGTATTATTGTAACATTCTTTGCATAGTTTTTCCTACAAAAATTCAAAATGAACATCCTTTATGAAAAAGATTGGGCTTACATTGGAAATTTACATATTTTTAACAATTATAATATAAATAAAGATTGAAATTTCTGATTTCTTACGTTACGATTGAAATTAGATGTCATTCACCTAGTTTATCTGACACCTCCTCTTTTATTTGGAATAAACGCAGTATTTTGCTGCGTTTACATTATATATTTTTAAGGGGGTTATACAATGAGTCAACTAGCTGTGAACCTTCATGAAAAAGTAGAGAAATTTTTACAAGGAACAAAAAAATTATATGTAAACGGAGATTTCGTTGAAAGCACTTCCGAAAAAACATTTAAAACACCAAACCCAGCAACTGGCGATACATTAGCCGTTGTATATGAAGGCGGCCGTGAAGATATTCATAAAGCCGTCATAGCAGCGCGCCTGGCATTTGATGAAGGTCCATGGTCACGTATGAGCGGTGCTGACCGCAGCCGTCTCATGTACAAGCTTGCTGATTTAATGGAAAAACATAAAGACGAGCTTGCACAGCTTGAAACTTTAGATAATGGAAAACCAATTCAAGAAACAACAACGGCAGATATTCCTCTTGCAATTGAACATATGCGTTATTACGCTGGATGGGCAACAAAATTAGTTGGTCAAACCATTCCTGTTTCAGGAGATTATTTTAACTATACACGCCATGAACCAGTTGGTGTTGTTGGTCAAATTATCCCTTGGAACTTCCCTCTTTTAATGGCGATGTGGAAACTGGGAGCAGCACTAGCAACCGGATGTACTGTTGTATTAAAGCCAGCTGAACAAACGCCTCTTTCCGCGTTATATTTAGCTGAATTAATTGAAGAAGCTGGATTCCCGAAAGGCGTTATTAACATTGTGCCTGGATACGGTGAAACAGCTGGTCAAGCTCTTGTCAGTCACCCTCTCGTTGATAAAATTGCTTTCACAGGCTCCACTGAAGTTGGAAAACACATTATGAAAGAAGCATCTCAATCTTTAAAACGCGTGACATTAGAGCTTGGAGGTAAATCGCCAAATATTATTTTACCTGATGCTGATTTGTCTCGTGCAATTCCAGCTGCACTTTCGGGCGTTATGTTTAATCAAGGACAAGTATGCTGCGCGGGATCTCGCTTGTTCATTCCAAAGAAAATGTATGATAATGTTGTAGCAGATCTTGCCTTATATTCAAAAAGCTTAACGCAGGGTGCTGGATTAGATCCGCAAACTAACATTGGTCCCCTTGTATCAGAAGAACAACAAAATCGAGTGATGGGCTATATTGAAAAAGGAAAAAATGAAGGCGCAGAAATATTAGTTGGCGGAACGAAACCTTTCGAAAATGGTTATTACGTTTCCCCAACAATTTTCGCAGCTGTACAAGATGAAATGACGATTGCGAAAGAAGAAATTTTTGGTCCTGTCGTTGCTGCAATGCCATTCGATGACATTGATGAAGTGATTGAACGTGCTAACAAATCAGCATATGGATTAGCAGCTGGATTGTGGACAGAGAACATAAAAAATGCGCATTATGTTGCAAATAAATTACGAGCTGGAACGGTATGGGTAAACTGTTATAATGTCTTTGATGCAGCCTCTCCGTTTGGAGGTTATAAACAATCAGGTCTTGGACGTGAAATGGGTTCTTATGCATTAAATAACTATACAGAAGTAAAAAGCGTTTGGATTAACTTAAACTAGAAGAAAGTCTTGCCAATCGGCAAGACTTTCTTTCTTCATTTAGTAAGATTGGTGAGCGTTTTCTATCAAACACTCATCGATTGAAGTTTCACTTTATACTTGTAATCCCCCACTTACATTTAACACTTCTCCAGTAATATAAGAAGCAAAGTCTGACGCTAGAAAAGCAGCTGCATGTGCAATATCTTGCGGAGATCCGATTCGCCCTGCTGGAATTGCGGCGATCATCATGTCCTTTACTTTGTCCGGCATAGCTTTCGTCATATCAGTATCCATAAATCCCGGACAAATTGCATTACATGTAACACCAAATCCAGCTGCTTCTTTTGATGCTGTTTTTGTTAATCCAATTACACCTGCTTTCGCAGCAGCGTAGTTTGCTTGGCCGATATTCCCCTGCCAACTAATCGAAGAAATATTAATAATGCGTCCATATTGTTGTTTACGCATATGTAAAAGCGCTGGTTGCATACAGTTAAATACCCCTGTTACATTTACTTGCAACACTTGTTCCCATGCTGTTTTTTCCATTTTATGCAACATGGCATCTCGTGTAATTCCTGCATTATTTACTAAAATATGCAATGCACCGTATGTTTGAATTGCATACTCAATTAGCGATTTTGCATCTGTATGACTGCTTACATCACAAACATACGCCCTTACATCATATCCTTCCTGTAACAATTCGGTTGTCGCACTATTTAGGACTTCTTGATTCATATCACTTAGCAATACTTTCGCTCCTAAAGTGCCAAATACACGCGCAATTTCTTTTCCAATTCCTTGCGCTGCACCAGTGACAACAGCTGTTTTCCCCTCTAAAAAGTTCATTCTTCTCCCCCACTTTCCAATATATATTCTATATATTTCGTCTTATGTATTTCATTTTCCTTTTTGTATAAAAAAGTCTATTTGTGTCACACTATAATTGCAACTTAACATAACACAAGGAGATTGTGTAAAATGAAGAAAAAGAATGTACAGCAAAACAACGTATCTGACGGTATTGATGTTGCATTTTCTCGAGAACTTGCTGATCAAGATGACTTAGAAGCACAAGCACGTGCAGATGCTGCAGATGCACGTCAAAAACAGCAACGAAACAAAAAATAAACCGAGAATATGTCTCGGTTTATTTTTTGTATTTTTTCACATAATGTGCCAAGGTAAGTAAAGGAAATAAACGATGATAACTATGATAACGAATATAAAACTCTCCTGGAAGTCCTGCTCCAGTCGGATATTCAATATTGTGAAAAGAGTGCGCTAACAAATAATTGATTCCGTTTTGAATGCTTGGCGTTTCCGTATCATGTACAGCAATTAGCGCATCTAGAGCCCATGCAGTTTGAGAAGGTGTACTAAAAGATGTTGAAATAAATTGTTTCTCCTTACTGCTTTTGCACGATTCTCCCCATCCTCCATCACGATGTTGAATCATTTCTAACCACCGTACTGCTTTTTCTATTGCTGGATGATTCTTTGGTAAACCATTTGCCCGCAGACCTGTTATAGCAGCCCATGTACCATATATGTAACAAACTCCCCATTTTCCATACCAAGAACCATTTTGTTCTTGATTGCGTAAAAGCCACTGCATTGCACGGTGTAAATCATAACTGTTTATTTCATTCGGTGCATACGTTCCAAAAAATTCAAGTACCCTTCCTGTTAAATCTGCTGTAGACGGATCGAGAATCATATCTTCTACGCTATCGAGAGGAATATGCATAAACATATGCTTATCAACATTCTTCTCGAATGCCCCCCAGCCCCCATCTTTATTTTGCATTCCAAGAATCCAATGTATCCCTTCATTCCAGGCTCGTTTCACTTTCTTATCTTTCTTCGCGATAGAAGTAAGTGAGCGCAACGCTGCTGTTGTATCATCACAATCTGGCGCAATCGTATTCGTATCGGCAAACCCCCATCCGCCAGGAAGTAAAGAAGGTGCATGAACATGCCAATCTCCGTAAGAGGTATGCTGTTTCCTTAATAAATAACGATTTGCTCGCTCAATCATCGCATCCTCTTCTGACACATTTGCTTCTTGCAAAGCATAACTTAAAAGAGCAGTATCCCACACTGTGGAAGGTGAGTTTTGTAAATGGGCACCATTCTTTGTATTCCATATGTACGACTGTATCCCTGATACAGCTTTCTCGATAATAGGAGAATGTATAGAATGACCGAGAGCAAGGAGGGCGTAAATCATATAAAAAGTAGCGCTCGCATAAGTATAAAGTGTTCCATTTCCTTCTATACGTTCTAGTATAAATCGTTCCGCCGCTTTATACCCTTTATGATGAAGTGTATACGGATAGGAAATTAGCTTTTTTCCTTCCAATAAAATGGTTTGCCAAACTGGAGAGCGCTTAGAATGAAACCAACTTGATTTATTCGCACCTGCTATATGATTCAAATTAGGAACGTCCATATCTTCTACTACAAATTTCTTATTCATACAAATAATCGTAGGCACGAAATGAATACGAGCAGAATTACTCACTTCATACATACTAAACGGGGAATGATCCGGTAGAAAGAAAAAAGACATAGGAAAATGAAACAATGGAGGATAACCGTATTGTCCATGCAATGCTAACATAAACTTTGTCATAAAGTGAGCATTTGTAATTCCACCTTGTTCACGAATAAATTGTTCTGCACGGTGCATAATCCCGTCTTCTTTCTTATATTGCCGAGAAGCTAACAATGCAGCATAAACTTGAATTGTAGCTGAAAGATTCCCATTTGGCTCATCTTCATACAACTTCCACGTTCCTTCATTTGCTTGCAAGAAAGTAAGCCTTGCTACAAATGGTTCTATTTCTTTTTCTTTTCTCAACATACGTAACAAGAAAATCATCATGCAATCCGTAAGCGGGGATCCTTCAAAACAAAAGCGCCATGTTCCATCTCTTCGCTGCATCGTACGTAACGCTGTAACTTGTCTCTGTATTTCGTATTTTACTTTGTCATACAATAGCATAGATATCCCCCCTTCTTTACTGAATCCATATACAATATTCAAAAACATACGTAAATATGTGCAAAACAAAAAGCAAAGTAAGGTTCATTCCTTACTTTGCTTACGAACAATAACAAATCGCCACAACAATTCCTAAAAGCGCCCCGATAACGACTTGATATGGTGTATGACCGACAAGTTCATTCAATTTTTTATAATCCGTTTGTCTTCCATGGAAAAAATCATTTAAAATTTTCGCTTGTTTACTGACGGCAAGTCTCACTCCTGATGCATCATACATGACAATAATTGCAAAAATCGTCGCAATAGCAAATATAGAGCTCGTCATTCCTTCTTCAATTCCGATTGCTATTGCTAATGCTGTGACGGTGGAAGAATGAGAACTCGGCATTCCGCCAGAAGCAAAAAACTGCGCAAAATCAAATTCTCTCTTTTTTACTAAGGTGATGATAACTTTTGTAAATTGTGCTAAAAACCATGCAATCACCGCAGACATTAATGGGTTGTTATGTAAAATTGTTTCCATAATTCACACCTCACCGCTTATAATGGAATATCCTTACTTTCATTATAAAGAAAACGGCATACATAATACTATGCCGTTTTACGAAACTTTTGCAGATTTATTTTTTATAAATTTCGGCTGCTTATTTAACATAAATTTCGTTTTTGCTATCGAAAAGATAAATAACGCAATCCAAATAAAGAAAAATGCCGTCATGTGTGCAGTAGTAAAATGTTCATGAAAGACGAAAACTCCTAATACAAGGCTAATTGTCGGTGCAATATATTGCAAAAATCCGACCATTGATAACGGAATAAGCTTTGTACCTTTTGCAAAATATAAAAGCGGCAGTGCAGTGACAATACCAGCCCCTGCTAGAAGTAATGTCGATGTAATCGAAACTGCTCCAAATGCACTAATCCCCTTAGCACCTAGTATTCCTAAATATACGAGAGCAATCGGTGTTACAAGCATCGTTTCCATCGTCAGCCCGATCATTGAATCATAATCTAATAATTTCTTTGATAAACCATATAAACCAAATGTACATGCTAACGAAATTGCAATCCACGGAATCGATCCATAGCGAACTGTTAAAATGGCAACTCCAAATGCTGCTAACCCTACAGCAATATATTGCCAAAAGTTGAGTTTTTCTTTTAAAACAAGCGTGCCAAGTAAAATACTAACAAGCGGATTAATATAATAACCTAGACTTGCTTCAATAACATGATTATGATTAACAGCCCATATGTACACAAACCAGTTCCCGCTAATTAATATAGAAGCAATAGTTAATGACATGAATAATTTAGGACGTTTAAAAAGTTGTACAAACTCATTCGTAAATTGGCCAAAACGTTTACAAATGAATAAAACGAATAACATAAAAACGAATGCCCAAACGATGCGATACGCTAAAATTTCTTCTGCTGGAACTTCGTCTATCAATTTCCAATAAAGCGGAAGAATCCCCCACATCATATATGCACTTGTCGCATATATCATCCCTTTTTTTTGCGCTTCCATTTGACTCTCCTCTTTTCTTTTTTCTTCATTATAAAGTGTCCTTCTATCTGTTTACAATTTTCCGCTACATTACTTTTTTATATAAAGTGCAACTTTCATCAGTGGGATTTTCTTCATCCCTCACTGATGGAAATGTACAAGGACAAGAAAGTCTAAACTAAATTTTTTAAAGATTAATGTCTTCCTAAAAAAACTTCCCACTAACAGGTTGGCCCACCACCTGTAGATTGACACAATTGTATTAACTTAAATGACAAATTTATACCCACTTAACGCGCGATATCTTCAATAAGAATTAAAAAACAATGACATGAGTCTTTTTTATATAACTTGTGAAAAACACATTCTTGCATAAAAAAGAAGCATAAATCTGCATAAAATGCGAAGTTATGCTTCTTTTTATAAATAAACAAAAATTCCGATAAACACCTTTTACTGTACGCAATTTCAACACACCGATTGAAACTTTGAAGGTATTCTAAATCACTTTGGTATATTGCGAAATTTGTTTGTTGTCATAAATAAATCGATTTCACCCACAGGTGAAGTCTGCCCAAAATGAAGTTAGGTTCATACATAAATTGTTTTGAATTGCATCATAATCTGTCATTGAACAGTCCATATATGTTTCTATGTCTCTATTGCACCAGAACCCTATACAGTGCTGCTATTGATATTGATATATTCGTAATGTCACAAATTTGATGTACAGTCATTAAGCGGCTTTTTTACATTCACATCACTATTCACAAATAATACCTTTGATAGTGAAAATTTATATTTATAAAGTTGCATCTTTCTGGACACTCTACTTTGTGGTTAACGAAAGGTACGCTCCCTCTATCCCTTCTAATTCATTTGCGAGATATTTGGCCATCTTTTCCACTGCTGGGGAGAAGACGATCTCCTCATGCGACCCAGGCACCGAATACTTATTCACTTTCCCCCGTAACCACGGCTTCCAATCCGTGAACAATTCTTTATCTTCCTCAGCACTAAAGTAAATGACTTCCCCAGAATATGATATTAAATCATGCACTGCCATTAAATTCAGACACTTCCTGTGAGCATTGATAATTTGCTTCAAATTCGTAAGATCTGCATCATACGGGAGCACTCCTTCCACAATTAATTGCTTAACAAGCATGTCCTGTTGATGAACGAGCTCTTCTTCCTGCTCCACTAGCTCTAAATGGATGAAATGCTCCAATATATAAGATAGCATTTTATCCTCTGTCTTGTAATCCTTTTCTGAAGGCACCTTAGTATCCATTAGTACCAACACCTCAACTTCTTCTCCCTGGTTCCGTAGTATAGTCGCGATTTCATAGGCGATGGCACCGCCCAGAGACCATCCTCCCAGACGATACGGTCCCTCTGGCTGAACTCGCTTCATTTCCTCGATGTAGAGTTGAACTACTTCCGACAAAGTCAACCCGTCCATTCCTTCTTTCTCTACGAGAGGATTCTGTAGACCATAAAATGAGCAGTGATCCTTGAGTAGCCTTGCTAGCTGAATGTAACAGAATACATTACCCATAAACGGATGAACACAGAAGAAAGGCCTTTTCTCTGATTCTTGTAATGGAATCAGAACCGAAAACGATTTTTCCATACCATGATTGTCACGGATGAGACAAGCGATCCCTTCCACTGTCGGGTTCTCAATTAATGCGGACATCTTAATCTCTTTTCCAAATTTCTCTCTGATCTTTGAAATCAATTTGATTACCAGGAGAGAGTGCCCCCCTCTATCGAAGAAATCATCGTTTACATGGACATCTTCTATCTGTAGCACATCCTGCCAGATTGTAATCAGCTGATACTCGATTTCATCCCGTGGGATGATTGGTGTAGAAAAGGTACTTTCTCTTTGAATCGTTAAGCTGTTCAGTGCCCTTCGATCAACCTTCCCATTTGTTGTAAGCGGAATCGCGTCTACCTCAATAAAGTGTGCAGGAACCATATAATTCGGTACTTGTCTCTTAAGATGCTCACGCCATTCATGCATACTTCCTTCACCCACCACATAGGCAACCAATCTCTGATCTCCTGGTTGGTCCTCTCTTATCAAGACTACTGCCTCTTTCACCGATGGATGACTTTCTAATTTCGCTTCAATCTCTCCAAGCTCAATCCGGAAGCCTCGAATTTTCACTTGATTATCGATTCTCCCCACATAATCCAAATGGCCATCAGCTAAATAGCGGACTAGATCTCCCGTCCGGTATAACCGTTCCCCTTCATTAAATGGATGAGGAATAAAACGTTCGGACGTTAACTCTGGACGATTCAAGTATCCTCTCGCTAGGCCTGCTCCACCGATATAAAGTTCACCCGTTACACCAGCTGGAACAGGTAGCAAATTCCCATCCAATACATAGGCTTGAACGTTCGGCAACGGACGCCCAATGGTTACTCTTTTACTGTCTTTTTTGATACGATAGCATGTCGCATCAACCGTACATTCTGTAGGACCATACACGTTATAAAAATGGATCTTGTCAGCCTTTACTAATTGTTCCCACAGTGACGGCACAATTGCTTCTCCACCGACCAGTACCTTGCTTGGAACATGAACACTATCGTTTGTTTCTAACAACCCCTCATCTATGAGTAATTGGAGTAGTGAAGGTGTTATATCGAACATTTCCAACTTATTCTCCCGAATATAAGATACAAACTGTTGAGGATCACTGCGAACTTCGTTTGAAATAATATACAAACTAGAACCATACAACAGCATTTGTAATTGTTTAACGGATGAATCAAAGGCGATTGAGGCATTTAGACCAACGCGCATGTTAACAGGCGTCCGATGTGAAAAAACCTCTTTCTGTAAACCATAGGATAGATTTAATACCGAATGATGCTGTATCAAAACCCCTTTTGGATTCCCGGTCGAACCTGAAGTGTAGATAACATACGCCAAGTTTTCTCCGGTCACTTTACATATTGGTGAAAGGGTGTTTTCTTGCGAAATCATTGCTTGATCCCGGTCCAAACAAACTGTTTCAACTTCTTCAGGTATCCAATCTTGTGATACTTCGTTTGTAACCAATATTTGAATTCCTGTGTCCTCCAGAATATATCGTAGGTGACTTTCTGGATACGATGGATCCAACGGAACATAGGCTGATCCAGCTTTCAAGATTCCCATGAGACTGACAATCATCTCAACTGAACGTTGGGAACAAAGCCCGACCAATGACTCCGTCCCAACCCCACATTTCTGAAGATAATGGGCCAATTGGTTTGCTTTCTCATTCAGCTCTCGATACGTCAACTGCTGATTTTCATCCACCACTGCCACCGCATCAGGTGTACGCTCCACTTGATCTTCAAACAGTTTGTGGATCACACTCTCACGTGGATACGCTGCTGCATTATCATTCCATTCTTCCAGTAGTTGTTTCTGTTCTATTTCTGTAACATACACCAGCTCCGACAGAGTTTGATCAACGTTCTCGATCATTTGCTTTAACACCTGGCTTAAATGACCCAGCATCCGTTCAATGGTGAGGCCATTAAACTTGCTACGATCATACTTCATCTTTAACAACAACGGGCTTTCTGGAACAACTGTCAATCCTAATGGATAATGAGTTTGCTCTACTCCTTCCAACTCACCAATATCTAGATTTCCTGAAGACTCCTCTTTCACTGGGTAGTTTTCAAACACATACAAGCTATGGAACAGTGGGGTTCCTCTAGGAACTTCACTCCATCCTTGAATCTCCGTCAAAGAAGCATATTCATATTGTCTTCTTTCTATCTCTTCCTCTTGTATCTTCTGCAACCAATCTATTATTTTTATATCATCTATCAACTGAATTCGCGTCGGTGATGTGGTAATAAAAGGACCTACAATGTTTTCAACATCAATAATTTCCGTAGGGCGTCCTGAGCTAGTTACACCATAGACAATATCATCTTCTCTACTATACCGGCTCATGAGATACGCCCACGCACCTTGAATTACCGTATTCAAAGTGAGCCTATTGCGCTTCGCCCAGTTTTGTAACGCTTGGGTTTGCTCTTCTGATAAATAAGTTACCTTCTCTGTGTAACCTTTTTCTTGCTCCTTACTTTCTAAGCCAATCAAGGTTGGCGCTGTAAAGCCTCTGAGTTTCTCTCTCCAGAATTTTTCCGCTTGCTCCTGATCCTGCTCTTTCAGCCACTGAATATACTTCCTGTATGGCGGTGACTTAGGTAAATCCACAGCCTCTCCTTTCATCCTCTTCTGGTACACTGTAAGCAATTCGTTAAATACCAGTGGCAGGCTCCATCCATCCAACAAAATATGGTGATGCGTCCAAACAACCCGATATTCTTCCTCCGCTTCTTGAATGACAGTCACCCGCATCAATGGCGCTTCATCAAAAAGAAAGGCTTGTTTTCGATCCGATGCCAAAAAGGCTTTTCGTTTCTCCTCTTTTTCTTCATCAGACAACGTACGCCAATCCACTTCATTCAGCTTAAATGGGATATGTTCATACACCACTTGTAAGGGCTCTTCAATCTCATCCCACACAAATGCTGAACGAAAGATCTCATGCCTCTGAATCACCGATTTCCACGCCTGCTCAAATGTAAGGATATCCAATTTTCCTCTAAGCAGGAAATTTAATTGCACCATATACGGCGCTGTTTGTTCATCCCTTTGATCATGCAGCGTATGAAAGAGCATGCCTTCCTGCAAAGGTGATAGTGGATACAGGTCGGTAATCGGATGGTTCTTTCCACGATTCATCTTAGATAGTACTTTGTTTAAATCTTCTGGGGTGAGATTTGCAATCGCAAAATCCGAAACGGTCAGCGCGGATTCTCCACCCGAAGAATGAATCAACCCTCTCAGTTGATGGAGCATATTCTCTGCAACACTTTGAATGGTTGACTTCGCAAACTGTCCAACATTGTACACCCAAGTGAACTGGAGTTTTCCATCGGTTACAATTCCGATTACATCGATTAAATGTGATCGCTTGGAACCAGGAGCATGGTCTAAGCGCGTAAACCCGGTCTCCGGAACAACCATCGCATCATCAGAGAACATTTGGTCAAATTGTCCAAGATAGTTAAAACTAATGGACGGTGTAGACTGAGACTCCAATCGCTCACGCATCGCTGGATTCAAGTACAGTAAAATTCCATAGTCAATGCCCTTATTAGGAATTTGGCGCACTTGTTCTTTGACTGCTTTTAATGCTGCAATTGGCGTGTTGGCACCTGTAATATTTAAGTGAACAGGATAAATACTTGTAAACCATCCTACGGTTCTCGATAGGTCAATGTCTTCAATAATCTCTTCTCGACCATGACCCTCCAAATCCACGGTCAGCGTCGAATGACCTGTCCATGCTGCCGTAGCCTGTACCAATGCTGCCAATAGTACTTCATTGATTTGGACACGATGGGTGCTTGAAATCTCTTGCAATAACGCACGGGTCTCTTTCTCATCCAGTACCACGGTAATCTCCTCAGTTGCTGTGTTTGCTGGATCTTCGAGGGTGGCATCCACTGGTAGCATAGCCACTTCTTGTTCGAATTGCTGCTCCCAGTAATCACGCACTTCTTGTGCAATCCCAGCTTCAGCGTAATGATGCAATTTCTCCGCCCACGCTTTAAAGGATGTACTCTTCGTAGATAATTGGATTTTCTGATCCTGGCTCGCTTGATTATACGCCGTTTGTAGATCCTCCAGTAAAATCCGCCAAGAAACACCA
The DNA here is from genome assembly GCF_022663535.1 of Bacillus cereus group sp. BfR-BA-01380. Classification (GTDB taxonomy): domain Bacteria; phylum Bacillota; class Bacilli; order Bacillales; family Bacillaceae_G; genus Bacillus_A; species Bacillus_A cereus_BB. The sequence continues at coordinate 108,943 of NZ_JAKUFS010000017.1, forward strand.
TCCACTGCTAAGTGGTGAATCACCCAGAATAATCGGCCGGCTCTTTTCTCACCTTCATCAAAATACACCATTCTCATTAGCGGTCCTGCGTGTAAGTGTAAGCTTGCTTGTGCAGTGTCAATCTCCGTCTGAATCACTTGATGCCATTCTGCTTGCGGCACTTCGTCTAATGAAATCACGGTCAGCGTCGATTGTTCTTTGATCCCTTCATTCCGCTGTTTCCAAGCTCCATCCGGTAAACGTTCATATTTTAAACGCAAGGCATCATGATGGATTAGAAGGGTACGCACAACTTTCTCCAGTAATACTATATCCAGTCGCTCTTTTGTTCTAAAAAACATGGATTGATTCCAATGGTGTGGGTTCGGATGATCTTGTGCAAAAAACCATTGCTGGATTGGTGTAAGGATTAGTTCTCCAGTTACAACTCCCTGCTCTGCTTGTACTCCCTGATCTTCTTTGACTACTTGCGCCAACTCGGCAATCGTTTGGTGTTCAAACATTTGCTTTGGTGTCAATTGCAAACCTGCTTGCTTCGCACGAGAGACAATCTGAATGCTGAGAATCGAGTCTCCACCAATTTCAAAGAAGTTATCATAGATTCCCACCTTCTTAATCCCTAATACTTGCTTCCAAATGGTAGCCAGTGTTTCTTCTTTACCATTCCGGGGTGCAACACATTCACTTTCTATTTTCCTCTCCTCTGGTACAGGCAAGGCCTCATGATCAACTTTACCGTTAGCAGTTAGTGGAATAGCTTCCATCATCACAAATCCTGAAGGAACCATATGGCTTGGTAGTTCCGCCTTGAGATAATCTCTCCACTCACCTACAT
>NZ_JAKUFS010000018.1 GCF_022663535.1 Bacillus cereus group sp. BfR-BA-01380
AGGTGTTTTTTACCTCGTAGGAAGAAGCGAAGCCACCGAACATTCTAGCCACTGGAACTGGACAATGCTTTCGCTGAATTTTGAGGTGGGAGTATTACTGCCCACAAATAGGGGGATAAAGAAAATAATGTCCAATTAAAATAGCATATTTCAAATATCAGGAGGAATACATTCTATGAAAACTATGAAAATCATTGCGGCAGTAGCCATGACCGGAACATTAGCTTTAGCTGGTTGTAATTCAGATAATCATTCTGCATCTAGTTCGTCCAAGGCTGCAGAGCAATCAAAAAGTAAAGAGCAAACTACTGCAACGAATGTGAAAGATGGGGTTGCAAATTTACTGCATGATGCTAAACAGCTAAAGAAAGGCATTAATGCGAATGATGAAGCAAAAATGAAAGAGATTGGTCCGAAACTTGAAGAGAGTTGGGGGAAATTTGAAGATGGTGTAAAATCACAATACCCTGATCAATACGCACAAGTTGAAAAATACCTTGATCCAATCGTAGCAGGCTCGAAGGCAAGCACGATTGATAAAGATACACTTTTAAAATTAGATAATCAGTTGATTGATGTTTTATATCAAATTTCAGAGAAACTCATTCCTGTCGATCAAGTTAAAGCTGGGGTTTCAAAGCTACTTACAAAAACGGATGAATTAAAACAAGCAATCAATGCGGGTGATGAAAAGAAAGTAAAAGAGATCGGGCCAAAATTAGAAGATATTTGGAAAACATTTGAGGATGGAGTAAAACCGCGATATCCGGATCTCTACGAGAAGATTGAAAAATCTCTGAATCCAGAAGTAGCAGGATCTCAAATAAGCCCTCTCGATAAACAAACGCTTGGAAATTTAAATGATCAGTTAACGCAAGCGTTACATGATTTAGAACAAAAGGCAAAATAAAAATAGAGAAAAGGGGATCCCTTTTCTCTATTTGTTTTCTTCATGTAAAAATAAAACCATATGCTCTTCATCCCAATATTGGTCATTATATTTTAACGAACGTTCTTGTACGCCAAATGTTTTAAAGCCTAACGATTCGTAGAGTTTCTTTGCACCTTCATTGCCAACGACAACATCAAGCATAAGTTGTTCTACTTCTAATTCTTTTGCTTTTTCAATTGTTGCTTGCATAAGTGCTTTCCCAGCGCCCATTCCGCGCGCTTTTGGAGAGACGTAAACAGAACCGACTTTTGCTTTATGTTCTTGTTTTAAAAATGATTTTGTTTCTAAAGTTGCAACACCAATTAACTCGTTGCCTTTAAAAGCACCAAGCGTGTAATTTTCGTTTTGGTCTAATATTTGCGCTTTATATTCAACAGGATCTTCCTTATTAATAATATCTTCGTAAGAAGAACTGAACGCTTCTGGATTTTGCTGTAATCCCTCGACGCGAAGTGCTAAGTAAATTTCTGCATCTTTTTTCGTTAATACACGAATTTCCAATTGTATCATCCTCCAATTCTTTGGTGGTAATGTTATATTTTATATTAAAATCATAATACTTTCAAAAAATAGGCTCGATATATAAAGTGAAACTTTAATCAGTGGGGGTTTTCTTCATCCCCCACTGATTATCAGCCCTCACCAATCGGGCTTTTACGGGCAGTTTATCTCCCACCTAACTTCTTAAGAAAGGCGGAAGCGGCTCGCTCAGAATCGCAGGACGTTGGAGCACCCGACAGAGAGGCGCTTTCTGCCTCGTCCGAGGGGGCGAAACGACCGGAGATTCTAGCCGCTAGAGCTGGACAATGCTTTCGCTTAATTTTGAGGTGGGAGTATTACTGCCCGTTAATGCGGGATAAATCCATTTTCATGTTTCAACATATAAGTCACTGCTATGCAGAATACACCATGACCTCCATTTACTTGCTCGCACGTGGCAGGAAAAGGTCCTGACCGCTACTATGTATGTCTAGATGCTCTCGCTCATTTAAAAAGAAAAGGGTTTACATATAAATAAAAATAGCTATTTGAAAGGTAATTCTATAGTAAATGTAGTTCCGATTCCGACTTCGCTTGTTACATGTATGGAACCACCATGCAATTCTACAATTTCTTTTGCAACAGCTAAACCAATACCTTTTCCACCAGTTGCTCGTGTTCGGGATTTATCAACCCGGTAGAAGCGGTCAAAAATATGTGGTAAGTCTTCACTTGGAATTCCTTCTCCTTCATCTTGTACTTGTATAAGAAAAGTATGCTCCTTTTTTAATACAAGTACTGTAATATGAGAATTTTCGTGGGAATGCTGATGTGCATTATGTAATAAATTTAGCATGACTTGCTCCATGCGGCGATCATCTATGCAAGCATATAAATCCTCTTGGCAATATAAAGAGATATCTATTTGCTTTTTTTTAAGAGATGGTTTTATTTTTTCAACCATACGCTCGGCAAATGGCAACAGTGCGATTGACTGTTTCTTTATCGTAAATTGATGTTGTTCAAGCTGCGCAAGTTCAAATAAGTCTTGGACGAGTTCAGTAATATTTTCTGTTTCTTCTTCAATGATTTGTAAATATTCTTCCCGTTCTTCTTTAGATAAAGACCCTCTTTTTGCCACTTTTGTGTATCCTTTTACATATGTAAGCGGGGTTAGCAATTCATGTGCGACGCTTGCAAGAAACTCGTTTCGTTCTTTTTTCATGTATGTTAACTCACTAGAAAGTCGTTCAATTGTTTCTGCTAAGCTGCCTAATTCATCTTTACTTTTAATACCTAAAGTAATGGGCTCATTTTGTTTCATCATTTTTTCAGTTGCTCGCTTCATTTTAATAAGTGGGTTTGTAATGACCCTTGAAAATAAAAATATTAAAATTGTTGTGAGAGCTACTGTCAATGCACCGACGGTAACAAATTGTTTCGTTAATCGAAAAATCATTTTTTTTATAGATGTAGTTTCTAAAAACATATGGACATAGCCAATTACTACTCCATATTTTACAATAGGGCTAACTGTTGAAATATATTTTGATTCTTTCCAGCGATCTTCGGTTATCATTCCATCTCTAGGAATGTACGTAATCTTTTGTTCCAGTTGTTTGCGCATGTCTTCTGTAATGGCATCAGAAGAATCTAATATGTGGCCTGTTGAATCTGTTATGACAAGTTTTGTATGAGAAGGAGAATTAGATTCTATCGTTGCTACACGTTCAAATATTCCTTCTCTATAGCGTTTTTCAATAATATTACGATACCAAGTTCCTTTTTCTAATAAGGCCGTAGTTTCTTCGTCTACACGCATTTGTGCCAGTGTTGTATGAAAAGATACAAATAGTACAGATTCAATGCAAAGAGCTAATAATAAAAAGTACGTCCCAAGCTTTATAGAAAGTTTATTCATTATGATTCACAACCTTTTCCTGTACTAACAGACAGTAAGACCTCTACCGCAAAGTTATGAAGAAACAACGAAAATCGATAGAAGAAAAACTGCTAGTATATGCCTAAATAGTTCAACTAATCATTAGCGGGGAAAGAAGAAGCATCCTTGCTGATGATTAGTTAAACTTTATCTTTATGAGGGGCCGCTTTTCCATTTGTAACCTATTTTATAAACAGTTTCTAGGTAATCTTCGATAGGAAATCCTGCTTTTCGAAGCTTTTCGCGTATATTACGAATGTGAGAATCAACGGTACGATATTCAATATCTGTTTGAAATCCCCAAATTATTTCGATAAGCTCATCGCGGCTATAAGCACGGTTTATATTTTGTAAAAAGAGTCCAAGTAAGGAAAACTCAATTGGCGTGAGAGAGAGTTTTTCATTATATACAGTTACTGTATGTCTAGTTTTATCCCATTCGATGCCGTTAAAGTTTACAAATCCCTCTTTCTTCGTACGGCGAAGTACAGCTTCTATACGAGCAATTAATACTTGCTCATCAAACGGTTTTGTAATATAGTCATCAGCACCTAATGTGAGTCCTTTCACCATGTCATAATTTTGATTACGCGCTGTTAGCATAATAATGGGGACGTTACTGATTTGCCGAATTTGAAGGCAAGCCTCCCAACCGTCCATTTTTGGCATCATCACGTCTAACAAAATAAGATCAAATTCTTTTTGCTGAACAAGTTCAAGTGCTTCTTGTCCTGATGTTGCCTTCATGCAAAAATATCCGCGCGGACTTAAAAATAAATCTAATAAGCGAAGCATGCGTTCTTCATCATCTACTAATAATAGTTTGGCCATAATGATGTCCACCTCAAATTTTCATTATTTACTCCTGCATTAAGAGTTAGAAGGAAAAGATAAGAGAATCAAACTCTCACTAATAGAAGTTTCCTTTATATTATTCTACATGAACTTTACAAAAAACACTGTTCATATGGTAAAGAAAAGGATAATTGCCATAAAAAATGCACTACTTTTGCACATCTTTTTTTTATAATAAGCAGTGTAGCAGCACAAAAATACCCTATGTTGCGACATAACGTCATGTCATTTTGATTTCAAAATGACAAATTCCATTCTATTGTGTACGTGAGATAGAGAACATTTTTCGTATTCACCTCGCATCGGATAAGAAAAATTTCTATCTCACGGCTTTTTTTTGAATGTAGATAAAGGGGATTTTGATAGTGAACAAAGAAGAAAAATTCCTTGAAAAGCAGAAACAAGAACGAAATGTAGCTATAATCTGCATTGCGGTATCAATGATGATAATCATTGTTTGTGCTAGAAAATTTTTTTGGTTGTTATAAATAATTTTTCATTGTGAGATAGATAAACATGCTTGCTAAAGCAGATAAAAAGCCTCGTACATTGTACGAGGCTTTTGTGATGCAAATAAACAGCATTTGATACAGGAAAAATACCTACTTCAAGATCTAGAAGTGGGTGTTTTTATGTTAAAAGAGGAGTTAAGCATTGAGAAATAAAACCATATGTTCTTCATCCCAATATTGTCCGTTATATTTTAAAGCACGTTCTTGTAAGCCGAATGTTTGGAAACCAAGTGATTCATATAATTTCTTTGCCGGTTCATTTCCGACAACAACATTAAGCATAATTTGTTCTATATCTAATCGAGGGGCATTTTCAATGATTGTTTCCATTAACGCTTTTCCAGCACCAAGGCCACGTGCTTTTGGAGAAACGTATACAGATCCGATTTTCGCCTTATGCTCCTGTTTGACAAATGGTTTTATTTCAAGAGTGGCAATACCGATTAATTCATCCTCTTTAAAAGCACCTATTGTAAATTTTTCAGGGTTATCTAACCGTTTGGCAATTGCAGCAACGGGATCTTCTTGTTTCATAATATCTTCATAAGAGGAACCAAATGCTTCTGGGCTTTGCGTTAATCCTTCTATGCAAAGCTGTAAATATATATTTGCAGCTTCTTTTGTTAATACACGAATGTTCATATCAGTTAACCCCCTAATGGTTTTTATGTAATGAAATTATATATTAACTTCATTAACTATTCAACTTATATATATGTTACATTTTTATAACCATATATATAAGTTGAAAAAACGACATGAAAACATCTGTCCTTTTAAGGGGGACAAGAGCATCTGGCCGTGCATAGCAACGACTCATCTGTCGGAAAATTAAAATGAATTTATATAAAAAGATTTCTCATGTGAGAAATCTTTTTATCGCTTTATTTATCCCGCATTACCGGGCAGTAAAGGCTGGGGAAATACGGGGAAGAAAACTGCCCGTAAAAGCCCGATTGGGCGGGCTAACCATCAGTGAGAAAAGCGTCACTGATGGAAGTTTCACTTTATCATATCTGGCGAGAAGACCCCTATCTCAAGTGCGCAACGGTAGGTGGGGGTAGTTCAATTACGCTTGTTGATACCCTTCAATTCGTTCTGGGTGTGTGTAAATATTACAAGAATCACCGCGAATAAAGCCAACAACAGTAATTCCTAAATCATGAGCAAGTTCTAGAGCTAATTTTGTCGGAGCGGATTTTGATAGGACAATTTCACAGCCGATTTTTGCAACTTTAAGTAAGATTTCAGATGAAATGCGTCCGCTAAAGGCAATTACCTTTCCTGTTATCGAAATGTTGTTTCGTAGGCAATAACCGTAAATTTTATCTAAAGCATTATGACGCCCGATATCCATTCGTGAAACGAGAATTTGTTTTTCATCACATAATGCGGTGTTATGTACACCACCTGTTTCTTTGAAAGTAGTAGAGGATTGCTGTAAATCCTTCATTAGACGAAAACAATCTTCAGGCCCCAAGGTAATATGAATATCGTGCATTGTTTTTGCTTTTGCAGCATCATTTACAAATACAAAACCTTGTCTGCTTTTCCCGCAGCACGATGTAACATATCGTTTGTTATAGCAAGTTTGATAGAGTGGATTTGTTTGCGTCGTTGTGACATGCGCAAATCCTTTTTCTTTTTGGATCCATAATTGTTCAATATGTTTATAGGAAGGAATAATACCTTCTGATACTAAGAAGCCAACGACCATGTCTTCAATATGATCAGGTGTACAGACAATTGTTACATATTCTTCACCATTTAGCTTAATTGTAAGTGGATATTCTGTTACAATTTCATCATCTTTTTGATGAAATGTCCCACCTTGGTAACGAACCATTGTATATGTGCTTTGAACAGACTCCATCCGATTTTCCCCTTTATCAATTATTCTTCCATATTTATCATAAGACAACAAAAAAAGAAAAGCATTTGTTTTGTATATATAAATCGATTTTGATTTTCAGGAACAGGCCCTGACCGCTACTATGCATGGCCAGATGCTCTTGCCTGCCTAAAAAGAAAAGGGGGGATTTGTATTTATATAGAAATCCATCTTAGTTTTATAATGTAAAAGCCGCTGTTATGAAGAAAAAAGGGGCCTATACTCGCTTTCTCCCTTTGTTGTAAACTTCGCACGTGGCAGAAAAAGGCCCTGACCGCTACTATGCATGGCCAGATGCTCTTGTCCACCCCTAAAAAAAGGGGTTTTTATGTCTGTTTTTCAATTTGTACTCCCATACATTCCTTGGTTATTATTTGTATTCTACGATATAATAGAATCGTAGTCATATACATCAATTGTAAGCTTATTTTATACATCAAGAATCTACTTCTAAGAACTGTTTTTTGTTTTGAAAAAGAGCGTGTAGCAACACCGCTTTGAAAACGTATTCAAAATGTGTTGTACGGTTGGTTGTAAGGAGAGGGTAAAGATGTCAGAACACAAAATTCGTGTAACTGTCGATGGTACAGAGTATATTTCATCTAGTAAAAAAACGATATTGCAGTTATTAAACGAAAGAGAGCTTGAACACCCGCAAATTTGTCATGTACCAGAAGTAGATCCGATTCAGACATGTGATACATGTATTGTTGAAGTGAATGGAAAGCTGATGCGCGCTTGCTCAACAAGCCTTGAAGAAGGTATGCATATTGAAAGAAAATCGAAGCGAGCGGTTGAAGCCCAAACAGAAGCAATGGATCGGATACTAGAGAATCATTTATTATATTGTACTGTTTGCGATAATAATAACGGGAATTGTAAAGTCCATAATACAGTGCATATGATGGGAATTGAAGAACAGAAATATCCGTACGAACCGAAAGTGAGCGCTTCGGAGGTGGATATGTCTCATCCGTTTTATCGTTACGATCCAAATCAGTGCATTGCATGTGGTCAATGTGTAGAAGTGTGTCAAAACTTACAAGTAAATGAAACTTTATCTATCGATTGGAATTTAGATCGCCCGCGTGTCATTTGGGATGATGGCGTATCAATTAATAATTCCTCTTGTGTAAGTTGTGGTCAATGTGTAACGGTTTGTCCATGTAATGCCCTAATGGAAAAATCGATGCTTGGAGAAGCTGGTTTTATGACGGGGATCAAACAAGATGTATTACATCCAATGATTGATTTTGTGAAAGATGTAGAACCGGGTTATAGCAGTATTTTAGCTGTTTCGGAAGTAGAGGCAGCAATGCGTAAAACGAAAATCAATAAAACGAAAACCGTTTGTACGTTTTGTGGTGTAGGATGTTCATTTGAAGTATGGACGAAAGATCGTCAAATTTTAAAAGTACAACCGTCATCGGATGCACCGGTAAATGGGATTTCAACGTGTGTAAAAGGGAAATTTGGATGGGATTTTGTAAATAGTGAAGAACGTATTACAAAGCCGCTTATCCGTAAAGGAGACATGTTTGTTGAAGCAACTTGGGAAGAGGCACTGGAAGTTGTTGCAGCAAATATGAGTCATATTAAAGAGCAATACGGCAATAATGCTTTTGGATTTATTTCTTCTTCTAAAGTAACGAATGAAGAAAATTATTTAATGCAAAAGTTAGCGCGCCAAGTATATGGGACAAATAATGTGGACAACTGTTCTCGCTACTGTCAATCACCAGCAACAGATGGTTTATTTAAAACAGTAGGCATGGGCGGTGATGCAGGAACAATTAAAGATATTGCAGAGGCAGGACTTATCATTATTGTTGGAGCAAATCCGACAGAAGGTCATCCTGTTCTTGCAACGCGTGTGAAACGTGCACATAAACTGCATGAGCAAAAATTAATTGTGGCTGATTTGCGTAAACATGAAATGGCAGAGCGTGCAGATTTATTTGTTCACCCAAGTCAAGGTACAGACCATGTTTGGCTAGCAGGTGTAACAAAATATATTATCGATCAAGATTGGCATGATCAAGCATTTCTAGCTGAAAACGTAAAGAATTTTGATGAATATAAAACAATGTTAGAGAAGTATACGCTTGATTATACAGAAAGTGTAACGGGCATTTCAAAAGATACATTAAAAGAAATGGCAAAAATGATTCGTGATGCAGATGGCACATGTGTACTTTGGGGTATGGGAGTGACGCAAAATACAGGTGGAAGTACGACATCAGCTGCAATCTCTAATTTACTTCTTGTAACAGGAAACTACCGTCGCCGCGGTGCAGGAGCATACCCGCTTCGCGGACATAATAACGTACAAGGCGCTTGTGATATGGCAACATTGCCAAACTGGCTGCCTGGTTACCAAGCGATATCCGATGATGCACTGCGCGCGAAATTTGAAAGAGCATACGGCGTTTCGATTCCGAAAGAGCCTGGATTAAATAATATTGCGATGCTGATTGCTGCAGAAGCAGGGAAATTACGTGGTATGTATGTGATGGGAGAAGAAATGGCATTAGTTGATTCTAACGCGAATCATGTGCAGCACATTTTAGAAAATCTTGATTTCCTTGTTGTACAAGATATGTTTTTAACGAAAACAGCTCGTTTTGCAGATGTCATTTTACCAGCAGCACCGAGTTTAGAAAAAGAAGGAACATTTACGAATACAGAACGTCGTATTCAGCGTTTATACGAAGTTATGCCGCCGCTTGGTGATTCAAAACCAGACTGGTGGATTTTACAAAAGGTAGCTCGTGCATTAGGTGCAAATTGGACCTATGAACATCCAAGTGAAATTATGGATGAAATCGCATCACTTGCTCCTTTATATTCTCAGGCAACATATGATCGTTTAGAAGGATGGAATAGCTTATGCTGGGGTAGTCATGATGGTAGTGACACGCCGTTATTATATGTAGATGGATTTAATTTTCCTGATAAAAAGGCACGTCTATCACTTGATGAATGGGTACCGCCAGTCGAAGCACCGGAAGAATATGATTTATTATTAAATAATGGTCGTATGCTCGAACATTTCCATGAAGGGAATATGACAAAGAAATCGGCAGGTATTTTATCAAAAATGTCAGAGGTATTTGTTGAGATTTCCCCTGAACTAGCGATGGAGCGAAATGTGAAGGATGGAGGTCTTGTCGAACTTGCATCACCGTTTGGAAAAATCAAAGTTCCGGCGCTTATTACAGATCGTGTAACTGGAAACGAACTATATTTACCGATGCATGCAACAGTAAATGAAGAAGCAATTAATATTTTAACAGGAACGGCAACGGATCTTTATACATGTACACCAGCATATAAACAAACGCGCGTTAAAATGCGTGTGCTGCGTGAAAAAGGAAATCGTCCACTTCCTGCTTCCAACCCGCGAAATAAAAAGCGTCATCCGCAAAATGGTGTCGAAGTGCAGCAGAAATGGCAACGAAAACAATATGTATCACTTGTGGATGAAAACTAGGGGGCGAGCATTGTGGCAAAAGAAATTACGATGATTCAAAAAACAGTTGTAACAGAGGAACAACAGAAACAACAAGTTTCTGAGGAATTATTACAACAGTTAGGAGAGAATCAACAGGCAATTGAAGAAACGATTCATTTGTTAGCACAGCTTCAAAAAGCTGGTTTGTTAGATGCTGCTGTAAGCTTGCTGGCAGCGAAAGAAGATGTTTCGAAAATTGCAATGGAACAATTAAATCGTGAGCCAGTGAAAAATGCATTAAATAATATGATGGGTGCAGGAGAAGCGCTATCTTCAGTAGAACCAGAAGTGACCAAGCAAGTAACATCTAGTTTAATTACAGGTTTACAATATGCAACAGATGAATTAAAAAAAGGGCAGAGAACAAATGTGATGGATTTCTTTAAAGTATTACGAGATCCAGATATAAATCGAGCAATTACATTTGGATTTAACTTTTTGAAAGCATTTGGTCAAGGGCTAGAAAAGAAGAACTAATAAGAAAAAGAGCGATGGATTTAGAATCTATCGCTCTTTTACATGTTTAGTAGAATATATTATGATGAAAGAGATGGGTTTTAATATATAACTATTTTCATTTTTCAACATATAAGTTTCTGCTATGCAGAAAAAGGGAGCCCGTACTTGCTTTCTCTCTTTGTTTTTACTTTGCATGTGGTAGAAAAAGGTCCTGACCGCTTCTATGCGCCGCCAGATCCTCTTGCCCATCTAAAAAGAATGCTTTTATGTCGGTTTTTTAATTTGGATTTATATAGTTTCAGAATATGGAGGAATCTATGCTACACCGTAAAAAACTATCGATACCAGGGGTAATGAAACAATCCTTTCAAACAGTAAGGTTCGCCTTTGGAAATGTATTATCGTTTCAACTCATGTATAAACTCTTAGCCGCAATTGTCTTTATCCCACTGTTCGGTATGATTTTCAACAAGTTATTGTACTGGGGTGGATATGCAAATGCGACAAATGATGAATTACTTGCGTTTTTTAAAACACCGTATGGAATTGTAGCCATTGTCGTTTTATCTGTGCTAGCACTTTTTCTCATTTTTATCGAATTTGCAGTACTTATTATTATTTCGTATTTTGCGCATAAACGACAAAAGGTGAGACTACGTCCAATTTTATATAAAACGGTAACGTATTTACCTTCTTTTTTCACCTATTGCTTACCGGGATTTATTTTGTATGTTGTGGTTTTACTACCTCTTTTAAGCATCGGTTATAAATCTGCACTTCTTCCTGAAATTCAGATTCCTAATTTTATTTCAGGTGAATTATTGAAAACAACAATGGGCCAAATTGGATATTATACCTTTTTCGGCGTAGTTGCCTATTTCAATCTGCGTTGGATTTTTGTTTTACCCATCATTGTTTTAGAGGAAAAGCCGTTTCGCGTAGCTGCTCGTCAAAGTGCGAAGTTAGTAAAAGAAAACTTTTTGAAAGTCCTGTTCTTTTTAGTGGGATTTTTCATCTCTATAGGCGTTGTCTTTTTACTGTTTACAAGTGTTTATTTCTTGTTACTGTTTACAGTCTATGAATTTACAAATCCAGAAGGAACATTTGCTTTATTAGCACAATCGACTATATCTGTCTTTGTAACGAGTACATTATATATATTTGGCTTTATCGTTACGCCATTTTATATTATGGCGCTGATAAGGTTATATTTACAGAAGGTTCCCGTTGAAGCTGTTTTAGTAGAAGATGGCCTTGACTATTCGAAAACAAAAGTGGAGAAATGCTTCTTTCAGAAACATCGATTGAAATTTATAGGTGTATATATTGGCGGGGTTGTTGTAATTGGGATGGTATTGGCTTTTATTGTAACGTTTATTACGAATTCTTATAAAGAGCCGATTATTATGGGGCATCGCGGTTATATATCTAAAGGAGTAGAGAATACAAAAGAATCTGTACAAGGAGCGATTGATGCGAAAGCAGATTATGCGGAGATTGATGTACTGCAAACGAAAGATGGAGAATTGGCTGTTATACACGATTTGAAATTAAAGCGTCTTGCGAATGAAAATGTACAAGTGTCAGAATTAACGATGGATGAACTTCGAAGGCTTACGCTAAGGCAAGGTGAATTCTCAGGGGGAATTAGTACACTTGATGAAATTATTAAACTTGCAAAAGGGAAGATTAAGCTTAATATAGAAGTGAAGCTCCATGGAAATGAAGATGAAAATGATTTTGTAAAGAAAGTTTTAAAAACCATTGAGAGAAATGAATTTGAAAAGCAGTGTGTGATTCAAACATTGCATTACCCGCTTATTAAAGAATTTAAACGTACAAATCCAGATATAAAAGTAGGATATATACTATACGCAAGCGTAGCAAATTTAAAAAATGTTCCAGCGGATTTTTATGTAGCGGAAGAATACATGTTGAATAAGCGCTTAGTACAATCAGCTCGTAAATTAAATAAACCGATTTACGTATGGACTGTAAATGATATGGAAAACTTAAGGAAGTATTATAAATTGAATGTGGATGGAATTATTACAGACTATCCAGAAGATGCAAGAGCCACGATTAAAATGCTCAAAGAGCAAGAAGAAAATGAAACGGATATACTTGAGAAAATTACTGAAACAACGGAAGACTTATTTGCAAAGCTATTCATGGAATAATAGGCTGCTAGCTAAATGCTAGTAGCCTATTTTTTAGTACAGAGAGATCTGTACTAAATTGTTAGTCGTGTAAATAGGATGGTAGAAGAGCAGAGCAAAGGAGGCCGGGAATGGAACGATATCGTGTCATAGGCAAAAGTGTAAAGCGAAAAGAAAGTGCTGATAAAGTAACGGGAAGAGCAAAGTATATCAATGATGAAATAGAGGTTGGCACGCTATATGCAAAACTTCTTACGAGTCCATATGCCCATGCTTATATTCGAAGCATAGATGTTCGTGAAGCGAAGAAAGTACAAGGCGTACATGCTGTGGTAACGGGAGCGGATTATCCGATTCTTGTCGGTTCCAGTATCGTTGATCGTCCTCCGTTAGCCTTTGAGAAAGTACGGTATTTTGGTGAACCGGTTGCGCTTGTTGTAGCGGATGATGAAGCAATTGCAAAAGAGGCAACAGCACGAATTCGTGTTATATATGAAGAACTCCCGATTATTCGTTCACCTTTGCAAGCCTATAATGAATCGAACATATTAGTCCATGAACATGTGGAACAATATAAATTAGAAGAAAAAGTATACCCAAAGCCGCATACAAATATTGCGAATCGGACGAAAATTCGTAAGGGTGATATTCAAAAAGGTTTCGCTAGCAGTGACGCGATTGTCGAGGAAACGTTTTCTTTTCGGCAATCCGATCATGCAGCGATAGAAACACGGTGTGCGAGGGTAGAAATTAAGCCGAATGGAGATGTTATTGTTCATTCTACCTCACAGGCTCCTTTTGAAATAAAGAGGTTGTTAAGTGAAGCGTTTCAAATTGATAAAGGGAAAATCATTGTATATGTGCCGTTAGTTGGAGGAGCATATGGTGGAAAAACAGCAGTACAACTTGAATATTTAGCGTATATTGCTTCAAAAGCAGTAGGGGGAAGACGAGTTACTCTTCGAAATAGTAGAGAGGAAGATTTTATAACGTCTCCTGTTCATATTGGTTTACAAGCAAAAGTAAAGCTTGGATGTACAAAAGATGGAAAGCTGCAAGCAGCAGAAATTTTGTATTTATTTGACGGCGGTGCTTATGCTGATCGGGCAGTAACGATGAGTAAGGCGGCTGGACTTGACTGCACAGGTCCATATGCGATTGAGAACATTTGGTGTGATTCGCTTGGTATGTATACAAACCATACATATGCAACATCGTTTAGAGGTTTTGGGCATTCGGAGTATACATTTGCAATGGAACGAACGATTGATATTCTTGCTAAGAAATTAGGAATGTGTCCGCTTATGTTTCGTCTGAAAAATGCCATTAGGCCAGGGGATACAACACCGACACAAGTACCTGTAACATCAAGTAATACGGGAGATGTGACAGCGTGCCTACAAAAATTAAAATCGCTTATAAATTGGGAAGAGGGAAATAAAGTTACTCTATCTAATGGCATGATACGTGCAAAAGGGGTTAGCTGCTTATGGAAAAATTCGACTACACCAAGTAATGCCGGAGCGGGTGCTGTGTTAACCTTTAACGGCGATGGTAGTGTCAATATCAATTGCGGTGCTGTTGAAATTGGGCAAGAAACAAAAACGGTGCTAACACAAATGGTTGCCGAGAAAATGAACATGGATGTTGATGATGTGTATGTCATGATGGAAGTTAATACACAAGTTGCTCCAAAGCATTGGAAAACAGCAGGAAGTCGAACGACGCTTCTTGTTGGAAATGCGGTTGTAATGGCTGCAGAAGATGCAATGAGGCAGCTCTGTCAAACGGCTTCAAATATACTCGGGTACCCCGCAGAAGAATTAGAAGTTGCAGGAAAAGAAATCTGTGTCAAAGCTAACCCGAATATACATGTGCCTTTTTCTAAAATTGTGTTTGGGTATGTAGATTCAAATGGAAATGTAAAAGGAACAGAAGTGGTAGGGAAAGGGAGTTACGTACTTGAGGGAATTACAGACATTGATTATGAGACAGGGAAAGGGAAACAAGGTCCTGAATGGGGAGTAGGAGCGCAAGCGGTCGAAGTGGAGTTTAATCCTAAAGACTATACATATCGACTATTGAATGCTGTAACAGTTGCAGATGCGGGAACCGTTTTAAATAGAAAGGGAGCAGAGACACAAATTATGGGAGGAATGAGCATGGGATTAAGTTTTGCAACGCGCGAAACTTTTCACTATGATGCAAAAGAAAGAAATTTGAATTACCAGTTTCGTTCTTATAAAGTAGTTCATTACGGCCAACAGCCAAAATATATAGTGGATTTTGTAGAAGTACCGCATGAAGAAGCTGCATTTGGTTCTAGAGGACTTGGGGAACATGGAATTATTGGCATGCCGGCAGCTTTAGCGAACAGTTTATCTATTGCGGCTGGTATTTCATTGCGAAACTTACCGCTTACTCCAGAATTAATTTGGAAAGAGACGCAAAAAGGAGAAGGAATGGAATGATACCATTTGATTTTGAGTATTATCGTCCGGATTCTATTCAAGAAGCAATTCAGCTATTTCACCAGCTAGATAAAGAGGGAAAGAAGCCACTTTACTATGGCGGCGGGACAGAAATTATTACGATGGGGCGTTCGCAGCGAGTTCGAACGAAAGCTGTTATTGATATAAAAGAAATTCCGGAATGTAATGTTTGTGAATGGCAGGACGACAAACTTTTACTTGGGGCAACATTAACGATAACGAGTGTTCAAGATGCGAAGGTCTTTCTGCTCCTTGGTGAAACTGCGGGCCGTGTTGCGGATCGTACAGCAAGAAATAAAATTACAATTGGCGGAAATGTTGCGGGAAGGATTAGATATAGGGAGGCTGTACTGCCGTTTTTACTAGCTGATAGTACATTTGTCATTGCAGGAACAGAGGGTATGAAACATGTACCTGCTCATCAAGCTTTTATAAAAACACTTCAATTACAAAAGGGTGAGTTTCTTGTACAAATGATTACAGAGCGGCGGTATGTGAAAGCGCCGTATTATAGTGTGAGAAAACATCAACTAGAACAAATTGATTATCCACTTGTGACAGTTGCGGCAATGAAATATGGCGAAGAAATTCGGATGGCGTGCAGCGGTTTATGCGCTTTTCCATTTCGTTCACTTATGATGGAAGCGGCTTTGAATAATAAGCATATTCCATTAGAGAAAAGGATTGAACGTACCCTTACTTATATTCCTGCTCCTGTGTTAGATGATATAAGAGGCTCGCGTGCTTATCGGACATTTGTATTTCAATCGGTGCTGCAAGATCTATTGAGAAACTTTGCAAAGGGGGAAGAAGGATGAGAAACGTGCAGCTCATTTTGGATGTAAATGGAGAAGTGCGAGAAGTAGTTGGAAGAATGGCCGATACGCTGTTATATATATTACGTCATGAATTGGATTTAACAGGAGCAAAGCCTGGCTGTGAAAATGGTGATTGCGGTGCTTGCACAGTCCTTGTTGAAGGGATGCCAATCAAGTCTTGTATTATGTTGGCTGTTGAAGCGGTTGGAAAGAAAATTACAACGATTGAGGGATTACAATCAGCTCCTATTCAACAAGCCTTTGAAGAGAAATGGGCATTTCAATGCGGATACTGTACACCAGGATTTATTATGAATTGCCACGGACTTGTTACGCACAGACCTGATGCAGATGATCGAACAATTGAAGAATGGTTAAGTTCTAATATTTGCCGATGCACGAGTTATCAAGAAATTGAAGAAGCTATAAAGTCTGTCTTACAAAAGCAGCGAGGAGATTCATAATGACTTCCACATATGATGTATTAGAAGCGCTGTTATGTTGTGAAAAACGCTGTGCATTAGCGACGATTATTCATGTTGAAGGATCGGCATATAGAAAAGAAGGAACCATGATGCTTTTTCGAGAAGATGGTACAAAAGTGGGAATGCTAAGTGCAGGCTGCATAGAAGAAGAGCTTTTCTACTATGCTGCAGATGTTATGGAGCATAAAACGTGGGCGATTCATACATTTAATACGAAAGCAGAAGACGATTTGTCTTGGGGAGTAGGATGTAATGGTGTCATTCATGTATTAGTGGAACATATAGATGACACCTATAAAGCGATTTTACAAGACTTATATATTCATCTTGCTAATGGTTCCTCCGCTTGGATGGTGAAAAACCTTTCGTTAGAGCAAACCGCACTTATATATGATAATGATAATATTTTTGGTAATTGGGAAGGCTCTCTTCCGCACGCAACTGACTTGAAAAATGGGTTACAAGATGAATATTATAGCCAACATTTTATACCGAAGCCCCGGCTGTTTATTTTTGGGGCAGGAGAAGACGCCAAGCCACTCGTTCATTTTGCGAAGGAAACAAGCTTCTTTGTAACAGTTTGCGATTGGCGAGAGGGCTTATGTAATACTGATCAATTTCCAAATGCTGATGCATGTGTGGTTGGTTTTCCGGTAGAAATGATACAAAACCTTTCCTTACATCCAAGTGATTTTCTTGTCATTATGACGCATCACTTTGAAAAAGATCGACAATTACTATTTCTCTTATTAGAAAAAAATGTTCGTTATATAGGTGTTTTAGGACCACGTCATCGTACAGAGCGCTTATTAGAAGGTAAGCCAATCCCTCATCATCTCTATTTTCCTGTTGGAATTTCAATTGGTGCACAAGGTCCAAGTGAAATTTCCATTAGTATCATGGCTGAAATCATCGGGCAATTACGGGGGAAGTGAGATGAAAATCATTGGTGTATACTTGGCTGCTGGAAATAGTAGACGGATGGGACCAGGAATCCATAAACTTTCTCTTCCTTTACATAATGAACCACTTGGTAATACAGCCCTCAAAACCGCTTTGTCTTCAAACCTCTCCGATATGATTATTGTCACAAATGACGCGAGTTGGGTTTCACAATCATTACGATATGAGAACGTGCACATTCTTTCTTGTTCTGATTCTAGAGAAGGACAATCACATTCACTCCGCTGCGGTGTTCAGAAAGCAATGGATATGAAAGCGGATGGGATTGTTGTCTTACTTGCTGATCAACCCTTTATTAAAACAGAGTTAATTAATGAATTAATAGATTGTTATAAACAACATAAAACGGTCTATTATGTAGCAGCAAAGTATCGCGGAATTGCAAGACCTCCTGTTTTGTTTGCAAAGAAAACATTCCCTTTCTTGCAATCATTACAAGGTGATCAAGGAGCTCGCGCTATTTTTCAAGCTTCATTTGTAAAGGGCATAACGATATCGTATGAAGAAGCAGCCCTTTTTTATGATGTGAATAGCTGGAGTGATTATAAGAAACTAGCGCAGTATTATGGAAACTGATATGTAGATTTTTCGACATTCATAACTGAAAAGCGAATTGTATTATAGAATACATTTCATTAGGATTATCCTAAACAGGGATAGGCCTTTATTGTTGAGTGACTTTTAACATATATAAGTCAAAAAAACGACATAAAACCCCTTCTTCTTTTTAGTGGGACGGGAGCAACGGGCGGTCAGGGTCTTTTCCTACCACATGCAATGTTTAAAATAAAAGGAGAAAGCAAGTAACGGTCATTTTTTGTTCTGCATAGCAGCGACTTATATGTCGAAAAATTAAAATGAATTGATATAAAAAGAATATACTTCTAAAATGTTACAGGGAATTTGAAATGTATATGTATGCGATTTGTATTGGGTTTTTTACATTGTTATATTATTTTTAAATAATAAATAATGAATGTGTAGTTTCTATTGTTATAATAAAAATAGAATGATAGATAATAAAAAAACACGCAATCTCCTTGTAAAATAAAGTTTTTATATTTTTACTATTCCAAATATAAAAACTTCTTTTAATTTGATATGTTAGCGTTTTCATAATTTTCAAGTTATGCTAGAATAAGTTCATAAGTTATCAATTATTTAAAAAAGAAAAAAGAATTCTTTTTTTCTGTTAATTATAAGGGGGCATTTCATTATGCGTATTGGGGTACCAACAGAAATTAAAAATAACGAAAACCGTGTAGCTATGACACCAGCAGGTGTTGTACATTTAATTCGTAACAATCACGAAGTATTCATTCAAAAGGGTGCAGGATTAGGATCAGGTTTCACTGATGAGCAATATGTAGAAGCAGGAGCAAAAATCGTAGAAACAGCTGAAGAAGCTTGGTCTATGGAAATGGTAATGAAAGTTAAAGAGCCAATTGCAAGCGAATATAAATATTTCCGTGAAGGTTTAATTTTATTCACTTACTTACACTTAGCTCCAGAACCAGAATTAACAAAAGCATTAATTGACAATAAAGTAGTAGCAATCGCTTACGAAACAGTTCAATTAGAAAATCGTTCTTTACCATTATTAGCGCCTATGAGTGAAGTTGCAGGTCGTATGGCAGCACAACTTGGTGGACAATTCCTTGAGAAAAATAAAGGCGGTAAAGGTATTTTACTTGCTGGCGTTCCAGGAGTAAAACGTGGTAAAGTAACAATTATCGGTGGTGGACAAGCTGGTACAAATGCTGCTAAGATTGCAGTTGGTCTAGGTGCTAATGTAACAATTATCGACTTAAGCGCAGATCGTCTTCGTCAATTAGATGATATTTTTGGTAACCAAGTGACAACTTTAATGTCTAATCCTTACAATATTGCACAAGCTGTAAAAGAGTCTGATCTTGTAATTGGTGCAGTATTAATTCCAGGAGCAAAAGCACCAAAACTTGTAACAGAAGAAATGATTAAATCAATGGAACCAGGTTCTGTTGTAGTTGATATCGCAATCGATCAAGGTGGTATTTTCGAAACAACTGATCGTATTACAACACATGACGACCCAACTTATGTAAAATACGGCGTAGTTCACTATGCAGTTGCAAATATGCCTGGTGCGGTTCCACGTACATCTACACTTGCATTAACAAACGTTACAGTACCATACGCAGTACAAATCGCAAACAAAGGTTACAAAAAAGCTTGCTTAGAAAATACTGCATTATTAAAAGGTATTAACGCATTAGATGGTTATGTAACATTCGAAGCTGTTGCAGAAGCACACGGTGTAGAATATAAAGCAGCAAAAGAATTATTAGAAGCAGAAGCAGTATCTTGCTAATTTAAGTATCGAACAATATTTTCATACAACAAGATGAGAGCTAAGAGAAGTGTCTCTTAGCTCTTTTTACTAGAAGGGGGCAAAAGCCGTGGCCAACCTATTCAAAAAGAAATCTGTAACACAATTGTTAAGGCAAAGTCAAAGTAAGACTTTGACAAAAACATTAGGGGCATTTGACTTAACGATGTTAGGAATTGGAGCAATTATCGGTACAGGAGTTCTTGTATTGACTGGATTAGTAGCAGCAAGAGATGCTGGTCCAGCTGTTATTTTCTCGTTTATGATTGCGGCAATTGTTTGTGGCTTTGCAGCATTATGTTATGCAGAAGTTGCCACAGCACTGCCTGTATCAGGTAGTGTATATACGTATGCATATGCAACAATTGGAGAATTTGTTGCCCATTTAATGGGATGGACATTATTGTCAGTGTATGTTTTAACAACAGCAGCGGTAGCTGGCGGTTGGACGGGTTACTTTAATAATTTAGTAAGCGGATTGGGATTAGAAATTCCGAAACAACTGTTAACGATTCCAGCTCATGGCGGAATTGTGAACCTTCCAGCGGTTTGTATTACGTTAGTATTAACATGGTTACTATCTCGCGGTACGAAAGAAAGTAAACGTGTAAATAATGCAATGGTATTAATTAAAATTTGTATTGTTGTATTGTTTATTGCAGTTGGTGTATTCTATGTAAAACCAACAAACTGGACGCCATTTGCACCGTATGGTATCAGTGGGATTTTTGCCGGAGGAGCTGCAGTATTCTTTGCTTTCTTAGGGTTTGATGCGTTAGCAACTTCAGCTGAAGAAGTAAAAAATCCGCAGCGTGACTTACCGATTGGTATTATTGCATCACTTGCTGTTTGTACAGTTATTTATATTGCAGTTTGTCTTGTTATGACAGGAATGGTGTCATACAAAGAATTAAATGTACCAGAAGCGATGTCTTATGTATTAGAAGTTGTTGGACAAGATAAAGTAGCAGGTGTTATTGCAATTGGTGCAGTAATTGGTATCATGGCCGTAATTTTCGCTTATATTTACGCGACAACACGTGTATTCTTTGCGATGAGCCGTGATGGTTTACTTCCAAAATCATTTGCGAAAATTAACAAAAAAACAGAAGCTCCGGTATTTTCAACATGGTTAACAGGTATCGGAAGTGCTTTAATTGCCGGATTTGTCGATTTAAAAGAATTGTCAAATTTAGCGAATATTGGAGCGTTATTAACATTTGCGATGGTAGGTGTTTCTGTACTAATCCTTCGTAAAACACATCCGAAATTACAACGTGGCTTTATGGTACCGCTTGTGCCAGTATTGCCAATTATTTCAATCGCATGTTGTCTGTTCTTAATGGTTAACTTACCGCTTACAACATGGTTATACTTCGGTGCTTGGCTTGTACTAGGAGTTATCGTATACTTCGTATACTCTAAGAAACATAGCCACCTGCAACAAGATAAAAGTTCGCAAGATCATTTAAAACAAGCAAATTAAAGGGAAGAAAGCCTTATGCGTTGGGGAGCGCATAAGGCTTTTTTATGCTTTTGAAGGGATTTTAGGAAACCTTGCAGAATAACATATGTCGAAATACGGAAACGGAAGGAAAATAATGGTTGTAAAAGAAGAAGTAAGAGTTGTAGTTGGGGCTGAAGGATATAACAATAATCCAGGGTGGTTACATACACAAGAAAGTGACGTCAACTACCCACCACTTAAACGCTAACACGTTTTGAAGTGTGGGCTTGAAAAAAGGCCCTAGTTGTCTAGCCTTGGTCTTTCGTGGACTCCGTTCGTAGGTTGCATACCCAAGAATGATTCCCTAGTTCTTGGCTCTATGGTGGCTCTGTAACAGTTCTAATTGGGAAGGAACGGTCAACCACAAGTCTTCTTGTATAAGAAGTTGCCAACACCTACAAACATTGGCGAAGGGAAACAAACTCTTAGGAGGGACAAAACATGCGTGTATTTGTCAAGAATTTAAGAGGAGTACCGCTTATGCCTTGCAGTCCTCGTAAGGCACGGCTTCTTCTTAAACAAGGAAAAGCAAAGATTATTGGATACACCCCATTTACAATTCAATTGCAATATGCCACAGGTGAAGCGGTGCAACCCGTTACAATCGGTGTTGACAGTGGAGCCAAGCATATCGGCATTGCGATTACTACTGAAGACAAAGTGTTAGCAAAAGGAACTACTGAGTTACGTCAGGACGTCAAAGATAACCTTACACTGAGAGCTACATTACGCAGAGGCAGAAGACAAAGAAAAACGAGGTATCGCAAAGCTCGTTTTCTCAATCGAAAAAAGA
The DNA here is from genome assembly GCF_022663535.1 of Bacillus cereus group sp. BfR-BA-01380. Classification (GTDB taxonomy): domain Bacteria; phylum Bacillota; class Bacilli; order Bacillales; family Bacillaceae_G; genus Bacillus_A; species Bacillus_A cereus_BB. The sequence continues at coordinate 22,191 of NZ_JAKUFS010000018.1, forward strand.
AAGAAGGATGGTTGCCACCATCCATTCAAAGCAGAGTAGATAACCAAATTCATTGCATTGAAACATTCAAGTCATTGTTACCTTCGCCAAAGGTGATTGTCGAAGTAGGAAAATTTGATGCACAAAAGCTAAAAAATCCCGATATACAAGGAATCGAATACCAACAAGGAGATGCTTTTGGCTTTTGGAATACGAGATATTATGTATTCGCAAGAGACAATTATACCTGTCAACTTTGTAAGAAGAAAGGTGGCATTTTGCATACGCATCATATCATCGAGCGCTGCAAAGGTGGTTCAGATATGGCAGATAATCTTGTTACAGTACATGATGAATGCCATCAAAAATTTCATCAAGGGACACTCAAACACACTTTCAAGAAACCAAAACAATATAAAGAGACTGCTTTTATGAATATATTGCGGTTACAAATCATGAATCATTTAGATTGTGACATTACGTATGGCAGTTACACCACGCTAAAACGAAAAGAGTTAGGTTTATCCAAAACACATGTAAATGACGCAATTGCAATTACCAATCCAACACAAATACAAGAATATGATCAAAGCGGCGAATTTCACATCAAGCAATTTAGAAAGAAAAAACGTTCCCTACATGAAGCAACCGCAAGAAAAGGAAGGAAAACAAAGAATACAAGTGCAAAACGGAACAACAAAAATACACCGCATATAGATGGAATCTATTTGGGTGATAAAGTGAAAGTGTTTGGGCAAGTAGGATTTGTGACAGGATTTACAGGAAAAATGGTATACATACAAGATATACATGGACAATATATACAAAATCCTGCGAAATCTTATAAACAAGTGAAGAAATCAGAGATAGAACGTATACACCATACGAATAATTGGCAGTTCTTACAAATCAGTTAGGCGATGCTTAACCGAAATTCACCCCCATCTTACCACTGGGCTGTTGCCCGTCACGCGCTTGAAGATGGGGACTTCTTTCGGAAATACGTTAAATTTATTAAAAAGGGAAGATTGGACGAAACAATTTGCTCCAAACTCTATAGAAGCAATCTTAGCAGAGCATGTGTGGGAGCATTTAACATATGAAGAAGGAAGAGAAGTAGCAAAAATTTGTTATGAATTTTTACAGCCAGGCAGTCATCTTCGCTGTGCCGTACCAGATGCATTTTTTCCAGATGAAGATTATCAAGTTGGCGGACCAGGCCTATTAGATCATCCGGCAGCGAGCCACAAAATTGTTCATAACTATAAAACGATGACTTCAATGTTTGAAGAAGCTGGTTTTGAAGTGAAGTTACTAGAGTACTGTGATGAAAACGGAGAATTTCATTATAATGACTGGAATGAAAAAGACGGCTTTATTTATCGTTCCAAACGTTTCGATCATCGCAATCAAGATGGACAACTTGGTTTTGTTTCATTGATTGTAGATGCAGTTAAGCCTAAATAACGAAAAAAAGAACCGTTCAGCGGTTCTTTTTTTCATTTTTTAAAAGCACAATGCGATAATTACCATGAAAAATAGATGGTTCTTCATATTGGATGGTAAGCGGTAAAGTTCCAATAATATCATCCAACTTACGATTAATATTTGTTCCAAGTCTCTCGGTAAATAGGTTCATTAATTTTCTAAATGGAGATAGCTGTTTTTCTTCAGGAAGAAATTTATCTAAGATAATGATGTTTCCTCCGTCTTTCATAACGCGTAATGCTTCTGAAAGTGCAATATGAGGATGTTCAACAACACTTAAAATGAGGTTTAAAATAACAAGGTTAAATGAATTGTCTGGAAATGCAAGCTCTTCAGCATTCATTTGTTGATATACAACATGAGGATAAGGATATTTCCGTTTCGCTTGCGCTAACATATGATCTGAGAGGTCGATTCCAGTGATGAGGGTATTGTTCGGAAGAAGCGGGATATCTTGCCCTGTACCGACGCCAACTAATAATATTTTTTGATGTTTTGTAAAAGGTACAAGAGAAAAGGCTCGTTTCCTTGCCTTAATAAAGAAACGATTTTGCATGAAGAAATCATAAAATGTAGACCAAACTTTATAAATTTTTTGGTTTTGTTTATTTTTCATAACGTTTTCCCCCATTTCTATATACAATGTTAAAAAATAAAAAGCGGAAATTATTGACACATATGAACAATCACTCATATAATAAAAATATAACATATATGAACAGTTATTCATATGTTCAAGTGAAGAGGTGAGCTATTGTGACGGAACAAAAAGTAGAAACAAATGAAGAAACGTGTTTACAAAATGTCATTCATCAAGAAGTTATTGAAAAAGTACAACAAACGATTCCACAGGATGATAGCTTAAGTCAAGTAGCAGAATTATTTAAAGTATTAGGAGACCGTACGCGCACACGTATTTTACACGCCTTATTTGAAGCAGAAATGTGCGTATGCGATTTAGCATATTTACTCGGAATGACACAGTCGTCTATTTCTCATCAATTACGCGTATTAAAGCAAGCAAAGCTTGTGAAAAATCGTAAAGAAGGAAAAGTAGTGTACTATTCACTTGCAGACCATCACGTTATTCATATTTTTGAGCAAGCATTTGAGCACGTAAATGAAGAAAAATAGAAAAAACACAAGGAGGGAGAAATATGGGGGACGCACTGGTAAAACGAAAACTTGTGTTAGAAGGATTAGACTGCGCAAACTGTGCGATGAAAATTGAAAAAGGTGTAGGAGAACTAGAGGATGTATCATCCTGTTCTGTGAACTTCGTAACGAAAACGATGACAGTAGAAACATCGAAACAAAACGAAGAACATGTTGTCAAAGAAGCAACGCAACTTGTAAATAAATTAGAACCGCATGTTCATGTGAGAGAAGAACAAAAAACAAAAGCAACAAAAGAAACATTTATATTAGAAGGTTTGGATTGTGCAAACTGCGCGATGAAAATTGAAACAAAAATAAACGAAATGCCTGCAATTACATCCGCATCTGTTGATTTTGTTTCTAAAAAATTAAAAATAGAAGTAGCAAATAAACAAGAATTAGAGACAACTGTTGCGAACATAAAAGAAGTCATACAGAAATTAGAACCAGAAGTAAACGTAGTGCGTGAGAAAGAGAATACAGAACATAATCATAGTCATGATCACGGAGAAGCGAATACGAAAAAAATGATTTGGCGGTTATCAATCGGAGCGATTTTAACTGCTATTGCTGCACTAGCTTCATTACCGCAAATCATCACAATTCCACTTTTCGTGATTGCTTATATTATTATAGGCGGCGATATAGTTTTACGTGCTGCAAAGAATATTGTACGCGGGCAAGTGTTTGACGAAAACTTTTTAATGGCAATTGCAACACTTGGTGCTTTTGGGACTCAAAACTATTCAGAAGCTGTCGCGGTTATGCTCTTTTACCAAGTAGGTGAATTGTTCCAAAGTATTGCGGTGAATCGTTCGCGTAAGTCGATTAGTTCGTTAATGGACATTCGACCTGATTATGCAAACTTAAAGGTAGGAAATGAAACGAAACAAGTATCGCCGGAAGATGTACACATTGGTGATTTCATTATCGTCAAACCAGGTGAAAAAGTACCATTAGACGGTAAAGTAATCGAAGGAACATCAATGGTAGATACATCGGCATTAACAGGAGAATCTGTACCTCGTGAAGTCGAGGTCGGCAGTGATGTATTAAGTGGTTTTGTGAATCAAAATGGTGTATTAACAATTGAAGTGACGAAAGAGTACGGTGAATCTACTGTTTCGAAAATTTTAGATTTAGTACAAAACGCAAGTAGTCGTAAAGCACCGACAGAAAACTTTATTACAAAATTTGCTCGTTATTATACACCAGCTGTCGTCGTTACAGCTGCAGTACTAGCTTTTGTTCCACCGCTTATTATCGAGGGAGCAACGTTCTCGGATTGGATTTATAGAGCGCTCGTCTTTCTTGTTATTTCTTGTCCTTGTGCATTAGTTGTTTCGATTCCACTGGGGTTCTTCGGTGGTATTGGCGCAGCATCTAAGAGCGGAATTTTAATAAAGGGCAGTAACTATTTAGAAGCATTAAATGATGTGAAACATATCGTATTTGATAAAACAGGTACGTTAACAAAAGGTGTCTTTAAAGTAACAGATATGCAGCCAAGCGAATTTGTGACGAAAGAAGAATTGTTACAGTATGCAGCATTTGCAGAAGTATATTCGAATCATCCAATCGCACAGTCCATTCGAGCTGCATATGGAAAAGTAGTCAATGAACAGATGATTGAAGAGTATAATGAAATTTCTGGTCATGGTACAGTTGTGAAAGTGAATGGGAAAGAAATCTTTGCTGGAAATGCAAAGTTAATGAGAAAAGAAAATATTCCATTCCAGCAACCGCAAACTGTTGGAACACTTGTGCACATAGCTGTAGATGGTATGTATGCTGGATACATTGTCATTTCTGATGAAATTAAAGAAGATGCTCAGCAAGCAATTCAATTATTAAAACAACTTGGTGTAAAAAGAACCGTCATGTTAACTGGTGATGCAAAGTCAGTCGGAGAAGCAGTTGGGAAACAACTTGGTATTGATGAAGTCCATACAGAATTATTGCCGCAGCAAAAAGTAGAAGAGATTGAAAAAATTGATGCGACAAAACATCCGAAAGAAAAAATTGCGTTCGTTGGAGACGGTATTAACGATACACCTGTATTAGCAAGAGCAGATGTTGGGATTGCAATGGGTGGTTTAGGATCAGACGCAGCAATTGAAGCAGCTGACATTGTCATTATGACAGATGAACCTTCGAAAATAGGAACGGCTATTCAAATTGCAAAACGCACGCGTAGTATTGTATGGCAAAACATCATTTTTGCCTTAGGGATAAAAGGAGTTGTTCTTTTATTAGGGGCATTCGGCATTGCAACGATGTGGGAAGCAGTCTTCTCAGATGTTGGAGTAACTTTGCTAGCTGTATTAAATGCGATGCGTGTATTGCGAGTAAAAGATTTGTAAAAGGAGAGAAGCAAGATGCTTCTCTCCTTATTTTTTGATTGAATTTGCAATTTGTTCTCGCACTGTTTGAATATAATTCATTTTATGATCCCAGCACGCTTGGCTTAAATCGACTGGGTATTCTTCTGGATTAAGTGTCCGTTTATACTCTTCCCATAAGCATGATAAGCTGTTCTGTGTATGGCGCTGAATATGAAGGATGTCAGGTGCTTCGTATGTAAGCTGTCCGTTCACAAATATATCATGATGCAGCTCTTTTGCTTCAAAGTTCGTGACAAATTTACTAATATAAGTATGAACAGGGTGGAACATTTTTAAGCGCTCTTCTTGCTGCGGTTCTTCTGTCTCCAATGCAATATAATCGCCTTCTGCATGCTGATTGATACGATTGATAATACGATAGACACGCTTTAATCCTGGTGTTGTAATTTTTTCAGGGTTGGACGAAATTTTAATTGTGTCGTTTAATACGCCATTTTCATCTTCAATACAAACCAATTTATAAACAGCACCTAATGCTGGCTGTTCAAATGATGTGATCAGTTTTGTTCCAACACCCCATACGTCAATTTTTGCTCCTTGCGATTTTAAATGTAAAATCGTGTATTCATCTAAGTCGCTTGAAGCAATAATTTTTGTATTGGTAAATCCAGCAGCATCTAACATTTTACGTGCTTCTTTCGATAAGTACGCCATATCTCCGCTATCGAGGCGGATGCCATAAAAGTTAATGTGGTCACCAAATTCTTTTGCGACGCGGATCGCATTTGGTACACCAGATTTTAATGTGTCGTATGTATCAACGAGAAAAACGCATTTTTCATGTGTTTCTGCATATTTTTTGAAGGCTATATATTCATCGCGATACGCTTGTACAAATGAATGAGCGTGTGTACCAGCAACCGGAATCCCAAAGCGTTTTCCAGCTCGAACATTACTCGTTGAAGAAAAGCCGCCGATGAATGCTGCTCGTGTTCCCCAAAGTGCTGCATCAAACTCATGAGCGCGGCGTGTTCCGAATTCAAGAAGTTCATCATCACCAGCTGCATGCTTCATCCGTGCAGCTTTTGTAGCAATTAATGTTTGGTAGTTCACAATATTTAAAAGTGCGGTTTCAATAATTTGCGCTTCTCCAAGTGGTGCTTCTATACGCAAAAGGGGTTCGTTATGAAAGACCACTTCACCTTCCTGCATACTGCGAATAGAACCAGTAAACTTCATATTTTGTAAGTAGTGTAAAAAATCTTCTTCAAATTGAAGTTCTTTTAGATAGGCAATATCACTTTCTGTAAACTTAAAGTTCTCCACATATTCTATAATCTTTTCGAGCCCTGCAAAAATAGCATAACCATTTTCGAAAGGCAGCTTGCGAAAGTATAAATCGAATACTGCGCGGCGGTTATGAATATGATCTTTCCAATACGTATAGGCCATATTAATTTGATATAAGTCTGTGTGTAAGGCGTAGCTATCGTCTTTATAATGTACCATAACGTAAACACCTCCATATTTTGGTTATAGTATACCTCTTTTTTGAAATTTTTTGCTTAAAATTATACATATCATAAATGTTAAAAAGTGAAAACAAAAAATTCTTCGGAATATTTTTATTTATCAATTTATATTTTTGCCAAATTTATGTATTATTAAAGTACTAGGGTATAACTTAGAATGGAGGAGGGGACTATGCAACAAAACCTGGAAAAAATGGGTAAGCAAATTTTTTACAAACGACTCCAACAAAAAATGACACAAGAAGAACTCTGCCAAGGCATTTGTTCCGTCTCATATTTAAGTAAAATTGAAAATGGGAAAATTGAAGCCTCAGAAGAAATATTGCAGTTATTATGTACGAAATTAGAGATTGCAGTTTCGGATTTAAGAGATATTGAAGCTGAGGTGAAAGAAAAGTTAGAGGAGTGGTTAAAGGCACTAGTTCACTTAGATAAATATAAAGTTGAAGAGTTATATAGAGAACTAGAAGCAGAAATGCAACAAATTGTTGATTTTGAAATTGTAAATTATTATAAGTTGTTATATATACGATATTTAATTATGAAGAGAAATGTACCAGCCCTTAAAGAGGAGTTGGAGAAACTAAAAAAAGTTTATAAAAAATATTCTCCCTTTCAGCAACTGTTATATAAGTATAGTCAGGCTTTATGCTATTGCCTTCAGCATAAATGGCAAGAGGGATTACAGCTTTTAGTTCAGACAGAGCTAATGGCAAAAGAACAAGATTATTATGAAACGGGAATTTATTATAATTTAGCGCTTGCATATACTCATTTGGAAATTCCACATATGGCACTTCATTTTGCTAATATTGCCATGGAAGGATTTCGAAATGAATATAAATTTCGAAATGTGATTAATTGTCAAATCATCGTTGCATTAAGTTATGTTGAAAAAGGACAGTATGATGAAGCGTTAAAAATTTATGAGAGTATACTGCGTGAAGCGGATTCTTTTTCTGAAAAAGATGTATTGATGGCAATGGTATTAAGTAATATCGGCAACATACATTATAGAAAGAAAAAGTATGAAGAAGCTAAAAAATATTATACCAAAAGTTTACAATGTCAAAGAGAAGAAGATGTGAACTATGTCAGTACGGTATATGAGATGGCCCTGCAATGTATTCACCTTGAACAATTAGAAGAAGCAAAAGAGTGGATTGATAAGGGAATCATTTCTGCTAAGAAAGACGAAAGGTGTAATACGAAGTTGTACTTACTCCTTATGCTTCGTTATAAGTATTTTACAGAACCAAGTGTATATAAAGTATTTTTAGAAACAGAAGCAATACCTTTTTTCAAAAGTGCAGGAAGTAAAAAAGAATTGAAGAAAGTATATATAGAACTCGCTGAGTACTTTGAGAGTTCTTTGCAATTTAAAGAAAGCAATCATTATTATAAGTTAGCAATTGAAGTTCTTGAAACGATACTGGGGGGATAAGGATGAAAAAAGCAGTAATCGGTATAGTTTTAACAATGGTGGCATTAGTTGTTATAGCTGATACGCAATATACTCACGTACCAGATGTTTTTGGACAAGCTACTAATACAGTTGAAACAGTAAATATGTAAGGTGACCATTTGGAATGAGACTGACTCGAAATGTCGTTAAAAAACGGCTTTTTGAGTCAGTTTTTTTATTCTTGTTTTTAAATTGTTCGTCAAAATTCTACAAAACTTGAGAAATAAAATATTTAAATATTAAGATCGCTACTCTTTTATCATATTAGAATCAAGTAAATGTGAGTATTTAAATAGTATGGAATAACAGATAAGCCCTCTGTACTGCTGAAAAAGGGGGGGCTAAATAATTGTTATCCAAAGTTCACAAAATCTTGAGAAATAAATTATTTTAATTTTCAGTATTTTAATAGTGGAAACTTAATGCTACTATAAATCTACTTTCTTAAAAAATTTGTTAGGGGGAAGAGAATTATGAAGAAAAAGAGCTTAGCGTTTGTGTTAGCAGCGGGAATGGCAGTGACAACGTTCGGGGGGACAAGCTCCGCATTTGCAGATTCAAAGAACGTACTTTCTACAAAGAAATACAATGAGACTGTACAGTCCCCAGAGTTTGTATCGGGTGACTTAACAGGAGCGTCTGGGAAAAAAGCAGAATCTGTTGTATTTGATTATTTAAACGCTGCGAAAAAAGATTATAAACTAGGCGAAAAAAGTGCAGAGGAATCTTTTAAAGTGCAACAAGTTGTGAAAGATCCTGTAGGAGGAGCAACAGTTGTCCGCTTACAGCAAGTGTATGAAGGTGTACCAGTGTGGGGTTCCACTCAAGTAGCTCATATTGAGAAAGATGGTGCATTAAAAGTTGTATCAGGAACTGTTGCGCCTGATTTAGATAAGAAAGAGAAGCTAAAAAATAAAAATAAAATTGACGGAAAACAAGCAATTGCAGTCGCACAAAAAGATTTAGGACTGAATCCAAAATATGAGGTAGAGCCGTCAGCGGACTTATATGTATATCAAAATGGTGAGCAAACAACATACGCATATGTTGTGAAATTAAATTTCTTAGATCCAGAGCCAGGAAATTATTATTATTTTGTTGAAGCAAACAGTGGGAAAGTATTGAATAAGTACAACACAATTCATAATGCAACTCCTGCAAGTAAGGCGCCGATTAAGCCTGTAACAGGTACAAATAAAGTGGGGACAGGTAAAGGGGTATTAGGAGATACAAAGTCTATTAATACAACATTATCTGGATCTAGCTATTATTTACAAGACAATACACGTGGTGCGGCAATTTACACATATGATGCAAAGAATCGTACGACTCTTCCAGGAACGTTATGGGCAGATGCAGATAATATCTTTAATGCTAGTCGTGATGCAGCGGCAGTAGATGCGCATTATTATGCTGGCGTAACGTATGATTACTATAAAAAGACGTTTAATCGCAATTCTTATGATAATGCTGGTGGAACGTTAAAATCAACAGTTCATTATAAGAGCGGTTATAATAATGCTTTCTGGAATGGATCCCAAATGGTGTATGGTGATGGAGATGGATATACATTTATTCCATTATCCGGTGGATTAGATGTTGTCGGACATGAATTAACGCATGCTGTGACAGAAACGAGTTCGAATCTTATTTATCAAGATGAGTCTGGTGCATTAAATGAAGCAATCTCTGATATTTTTGGAACATTAATAGAATATGCTGATAACCGTAACCCAGATTGGGAAATTGGTGAAGATATTTATACGCCTGGTACAGCTGGGGATGCGCTTCGCTCTATGAGTGATCCAACAAAATATGGTGACCCAGATCATTATTCTAAACGCTATACAGGAACGGACGATAACGGCGGCGTTCATACAAACAGTAGTATTATTAATAAAGCTGCATACTTATTAGCAAATGGTGGTACACATTATGGCGTAACGGTAAATGGTATTGGTAAAGATAAAGTAGGTGCAATCTACTATCGTGCAAATACACAATATTTCACTGAATCTACAACATTTGGTCAAGCTCGTGCTGGATTGGTACAAGCAGCAGCTGATTTATACGGCGCAAACTCTGCAGAAGTGGCAGCTGTGAAGCAGTCTTATGATGCAGTTGGTGTGAACTAAGTTCCACTCCCCTTTATCCCGCTATTTGGGGGGCAGTAATACTCCCACCTCAAAATTCAGCGAAAGCATTGTCCAGCTCTAGCGGCTAGAATCTCCGGTCGTTTCGCCCCCTCGGACGAGGCAGAAAGCGCCTCTCCGCCTTGTGCGTGGGCGTCCTGCGATTCTGAGCGGGCCGCTTCCGCCTTTCTTAAGAAGTTAGGTGGGAGATAAACTGCCCGTAAAAGCCCGATTGGTGAGGGCTAATAATCAGTGGGGGATGAAGAAAACCCCCACTGATTAAAGTTTTACTTTATATAATGAAAAAGGAGCATATGCTCCTTTTTTCATTTTTTCTTCCATGTTTTCCACAAATAAAATAAGCTCGCGCAACCGACAATTGTTATAATCCATTTTGCTTCACTTGTTCCGTTTATAACTTGGTAGGTAGAATACGCTTCAATAAGTAGAGCTGGTATTTTCCCAAGGGTACTAGCGATGCTAAAAGTCAGAATGGACATCGTTCCGAGGGCTGCAAATAGTGTTACGATGCCAGACGGAATAAAGGGTATGAGGCGAAATGATAAAACGAGGAAGAATGCTTCTTTTCCTTGTACATAAAGAAGTTGTCCTACTTTTGGATATTTATCTATATTTTTTTGAGCAATGTTTTGAAAGCCGAGCCGGTATAAATAAAATGAAATAATGGCTCCTAATGCTTCTCCAGCAATTGAGATGACTGTTCCTGTTGTTACCCCAAATAATGAAATGTTAATAGCAGTCAAAAAAACACTAGGAATAATAGCTGCTAGGCTAATAAGAATATTAAATAAGATGCTAAGCGGAATTGCCATTGCTTGATGCTCTATAAGAAAAGAATGAATCATTTCTGCCATATAAATTAGTTTTCCTTTGCTTTTTTTAGCATTACATCACACTTTTCATATGAAGACAATAAAATTTTGTAAGATCATAGATTTATTTGAAGAAAAAGTCATATTTCTATAGAAAGAATGGCTAGGGGATAACAGAATATATACGATAGAATTGACTTTTTCTAAAGATAATACAATAATCATGAAAGAGGTGATACGATGAAAAAGTTATGGAATGTTATGATAAGCATCATGCTTATGATGATACTTGTATTAAGTGGATGTTCAAGTCAAACGAAACCGAAAGATAATACTGCATCATCAATTGTAAACGTTAGTGATAAAATTTTAGATGAAATGGAAGGACCACCAAAAAATGGTCATACGCTAGAACGTCACGTTGGGAAAACAGATGAGCAGTTGAAAGAACGATTACGTACAGATAATGTATCTGCCGCAAGTACATATTATGATAAAGAAACGGCAACAAAGGCAGTAAAAGATGGTTTAAAGCAGCATGAAAAAGAAATTGAAAAATGGTTGAAAGAATCGAAGGAAAACCGTCTTGTATTGAATACAAAGCATAACTTTGCTGTGGGAAAAGCAGTATTAAAAAAGGATATGCGTGTAAAGGATGGACTTCGTAATACAGTGACTGTGTTGCAGAGAGATAAAGGAAGTCAGCTCGGTTTTAAAATTATTACTTCTTATCCTTCTGAGAAATAAGAAAGGTGGGGAATTTATGTATGCAACATTTCAATATTTTCTTAGAGCGTATTGTACATTAAGTATATATGAAGAAGAAATGGCTCATCTTATGCAACAATTTAAAGAACAGGAAGAACAAGAAACGCAGGAAAAATTATTACAAGAATTTGCTCAAATACAAAAAAGAGAAGATTGGGAGAAAGTAAGGCAAGAAGCTGAACAATATGGAAGTCGTGTGTGGACAATAGAAGAAGCAAAAGTACATATCGGTAATTTTATTTCTATATTACAAAACAAAAAGGCGTGAATCATCCCGCCTTTTTGTATGTGCTTTTTGAAATTTGACCGCTGGAGAGCACTTGCCCATTTTGTGTTACTTTTTTATATGTTACAGCTACAATGCTTTTATCAGTTTCACTTATAACTTTCGAAGAAACCTCTACATTTTTTCCTGTATTTGTACCGAAAATACGAGCAGTTACACTACTGCCACCCGCGAATGCTTGAATATAAATATATTTACCTGTATTATTTTTAAATTTCAAATCAGGGCCGTAGTCAGCAACTGCTGCATCTTGCCCAAGAGGTAAGTAATGGACTGGTAAAGAATGATTACTTCGATCTACAACTCCTAAATCAGCTCGTAATACGGCACCATATAATGTGCTGCTTAATTGGCAAACACCACCCCCAGCACTTTGTTCTACTTTTCCATTTACGTATATACCTGCTAATTTATAACCATGTGCTCCATCTGTTATGCCAACGCGACCATTAAAACTAAATGTCTCATCGGGTGCAACAAATACTCCTGTTAATGTATCGGCAGCACGTTCTACATTAAAAGTTTGACTTTCGTTTCGTCCACCCAGTGGGGTAGAGTATTCAGCAATTACTTCTTGAATCCCCATATTTTTTACATCTTCTGTTGAGCGTTCGGGTTTCACAGCTGTAATTGGAACTTGGATATCTTGTTTATTTGTCGTAATGGCTTCTGTTGTGAGGGCTTTTAATTTCTCTTTATCAACTTTTTCGCCATCTTTACTATCGCTAATAGTAATTGTTGTTCCAGAAATAGATAAGTCGGCATTAACAGGTTCTGCTAAGGAATCATTATATTTTTCCTTAATAAATGCATCATATTTTGCTTTGTTTATAGAAGGTTCTAACTTATAATCACGTTTTAATTCACCTGTCTCAGCTTGTTTTCTCATTTTATAACGATTAGAAATATTGCCCTTTTGTTCTTTGAAAATTTTATCTGCAACATCTGTGCCCTTATATTCAACCCCTAAATCTTGCCAAGTATATGTATGTTTGTCATCCTGTAAGACGTAGTTCACAGATTTTTGATTTAACTCATCAATTTTTTGTTGAATCATTTTTTGAACGTCTGCTTTCGTTTTGCCATCTATGGAAATACCTTCAAATGTTGTGTGGGGTAAAACGTATGTATCTAACTGATGATCTAATTTGGACACATATTGATAAGCGCTAACACCACCAGCACAAAGGATGATTCCACCAGCAATTGCAGAACCAATAATCAAGTTGCGTAATTTCATTTATTTCCCTCCGAACAGAAAGTTTTTTGGCGTATTAATATATATTATTTCTAACGTGTAAATGATAAAAGTAGTAGTTCTTATACACTAGTATACTATTAATTTTATTACGTGTGTAACAATTTGATAAAAAACGTTACATTTTTGTAATATAATTTCCTATAATTAGAAAGTTTATGCAGGAGAGTAAAGTGAAACTTCCACCAGTGGGAGTTTTCTTCCTTATCTATCTTCTTTGCTGCGCTCTGAATCTTGAGGATGAATAGCGAGAGAGTTTTTCTTGAATTGTTTCATGAAGTGTAAGTTTTATGGGGAAAAGATAAGTACATAAGAAAAACAGCTGTTGTATCAACAGCTGTTTTTCTTATAATTTCTTATGATCTAATTTACCTGTAACACCAAGATGGTTTTGTAGTTCCTTCGTAATATCTTGAACATTCTTTTCGTCAGGGACATAATAGTATCTCTCATCAATATATTTGTCCTCGCCCTTGACTTGCAATTTATCAATCTTTAAGTGGGAGTCCATTGAATTTTTTGTAATTGCCATCATATCGTCGAAAGTTAAGTTTGTTTTTATATCATGATCGACTGCATCAAGTAAGTTACCGAGTTTGTTAATTGAATTTGCAGATAATGCTTTTTGAGCAATTGCTTCTAAAACGAGTTGTTGACGTCGACCGCGCATATAGTCGCTATCAATATGACGTGTTCTTGCTAGTGCAAGAGCTTGTTCACCATTTAAGTGTTGGTGCCCTTTTTCAAGGTGGATAGCACCTGGTTGGTCTTTACTGTCTTGTTCAGTAAATGTAACTGGTACATCTACATCAATACCGCCAAGAGAATCAACAATTTTTATAAATGATTTAAAGTTAAATTTTACGTAATAATCAACAGGAACATTTAAAAAGCGTTCTACTGTATTAATTGTGCTATCAACGCCACCAAATACGTGTGCGTGTGTAATTTTATCTTCTTTCTTTTCTGATGGAATATATACGCGAGAATCACGAGGAATGCTTAATAGCTTTACAGACTTATCATTTTTGTTAATAGTTGCAAATAACAACGCATCTGTACGAGTTGCAGTTCCATAATCTTTTGCTCGTGTATCGCTTTCATCAACACCCATAATTAGGACTGAAATATTATCAGTCATCGGTTTCACTGCTTTTTCACGTTTGTCTGATTTATCGCCGCGTCCTAATTCTGAGTAAGCACCATTAACAACAGCTTGTGCTTTATTATATATATGGAAGCAATAGCTGCCTCCTCCAATAATCAAGAGGAATAAAGGAATGAGAACAAACCAGAGTATACGTTTTTTCTTAGAGCGTTTTTGGGATGCTCTATTTATCGTTACGAAATCACGTTTCATTAATAATTCTCCTTTAAACAATCAATTCATATATTTTCTTAAAATTTTCAAAAAGGCACACTTTCTATTTTACATAAATACAATTGGTTTTCATTAAAAAATTTTAAATGACATAAAAATGAAATATATGAAATATATCGTATTATAAAAATGTTTATATTGTATAGAACAAAATAAAGTGGCTCGTTCAGAATGTGAGGGGGATGGAGCTTCTGACGTAGAGGTGTTTTTTTACCTCTTAGGAAGAAGCGAAGCCACCGAACATTCTAGCCACTGAAGCTGGACAATGCTTCCGCTGAATTTTGAGGCGGGAGTATTACTGCCCACAAATAGCGGGATAAAATACTGACTAAGGTTTGTCTGGCAACGACATTTTCTTGTTCCAATTCCAATATATGAGAAATGAAAATTTGTGAAATTTATACAGGTTTTCTTATGAGGAAATGAGAGAAAATAAAAAAAATTAAACTTATCTCGCTATTCGCTGGCAGTAAGCCACGTATCACGATTCAGAGAGAAACAAGGAAGATAGGTGGGAGCTAACTTGCCCACATGTGCCCGATTGGGCGGCTTTCCATCAGCGGGGGATGCTCATACTGATGGAGGCTTCACTTTATCTTTGCAGGAGGTGTAACTTTAGCTGTCTGCAGCTAAAGGGGATTATTGGAAATAGGGAATTTAATATTAGTTGCAGCTTTAATTGCGTTAACAGGTTTTTTCGTTGCAATTGAATTTGCGATTGTTAAAGTACGTAGTAGTCGCATTGATCAACTTGTAGGGGAAAAAAAGCGGGGAGCAATAGCGGCGAAAAAAGTGACTTCTAATTTAGATGAGTATTTGTCAGCGTGCCAGTTTGGAATTACCATTACAGCACTTGGACTTGGGTGGTTAGGTGAACCAACTGTAAAACATGTATTAGAGCCTGTATTGATTACACTTCAACTCTCTCCTCCAATTGCTAATACCGTATCTTTTGTTATTGCATTTGCTATTATTACTTTTTTACATGTTGTAGTTGGTGAATTGGCACCAAAAACATTTGCAATTCAAAAAGCAGAGCAAGTCAGTCTGATGTTTTCAAAGCCACTGATATATTTTTATCGCATTATGTATCCATTTATTTGGACATTAAATCATGCAGCTCGTTTTGTGGCAAGTTTATTTGGGCTAAAACCTGCTTCTGAACATGAAGTAGCGCATTCAGAGGAAGAGCTCCGCCTCATTTTATCAGAGAGTTATGAAAGCGGAGAAATTAATCAAGCAGAGTTTAAATATGTAAATAATATTTTTGAATTTGACAATCGTCTTGCGAAAGAGATTATGGTGCCGCGGACCGAGATTGTTGGATTATATGCCGAAGATTTATTTGAAACACATATTGAAATGATTCGACAGGAAAAATATACAAGATATCCAGTATTCGGTGAAGACAAAGATGAAGTTATAGGAATGGTGAATGTAAAAGATTTCTTTATTCGCTATATCGATGGGGAGGAACAAGAAGCAAAGTCGATTATGACATATACAAGGCCGGTTATTGAAGTAATGGAAAACATTCCAATACATGACTTGTTATTGAGCATGCAAAAAAAACGTATTCCTTTGGCAATTTTATATGACGAATATGGTGGAACGGCAGGACTTGTCACGCTTGAGGATATTTTAGAAGAAATTGTGGGAGAAATTCAAGATGAATATGATGAAGATGAGTATCCACCTATCCAACACATTAGTGACAATTGTAAAGTAGTTGATGGAAAAGTGTTAGTAAGTGAGATCAATGATTTGTTTGGCTTACAATTGAATGAACAGGATGTGGACACAATTGGGGGATGGTTGATGATGCAAGGACAACCAATTGCAGAAGGGGATACGACTGTTGTTGGTGAATGGACATTTACTATTCTTGAAAAAGATACGCATCAAATTAAGCGAATAGAGATTAGAAAAATGGAAACGAAAGAAAAAGGCTGATGAACGAGTCATCAGCCTTTTGTGTTATAAAATATGTAATACAGCGTTAAGTTGAAGTAAGCTAATAATTAATAAGAAGAGTAAGCTATATTTCATTGTTGTTTTAAATAGCTCTGATTCTTTACCAACTATTCCAACTGCCGCACAAGCTACAGCAACTGATTGTGGTGATACCATTTTTGCTATTGTACCGCCTACTACGTTTAAGGCAACGAGAGTAGAAGGGACGATATCTAATTGAGCGGCTGTAACAGCTTGAAGAGGCGCAAATAGAGAGCCGCTGGATACTACAGAACCAGTTAAGAATACGCCAATCCAACCTAAGATTGGAGAAAGAATAGGGAATGCATCTCCAGTAGATGATAAAGCTAATCCAAGAGTTGAAGACATACCAGAGTAGTTTGTTACATATGCTAATGCAATTACACTACAGATTGTATAAATTGGTGTTTTTAACTCTTTTAATGTTTCAATAGTTAATTCTTTTACTAACTTACCACTTACACGGAATACGAGTAAAGATACAATAATTGCAAGTATAATTGCAGTAGTTGTTGATGAGAATACATCTAACTTAAAGATTGCTGGAAACGGTGTATTTGCTTTAACGATTGGCGCTGTTTTCATCACGTGATTGTGCAGACCAGGTACTTGAATATTCCATACTAAGCTACTTAATGCACCATTTGGAGCGAATAATGCTTTTACCGCTTTTAAGTTGAAAATTGTTACAAGTGCAGTTAAGAATACAAATGGTGACCAAGCATATAAAATTTGCTTCATAGTATAACTATGTTTTTCTTGTTTATTGGGTTTCTCTTTTGCAGAAGATTTTGGTTGCCATACTCGTAAGAATAATGCTAATGCAATCATGCTGACTACAGCTGCGAAAATATCAGTAAGTTCTGCACCAAGGAAATATGTTACAACGAATTGAGTAAGAGCGAAAGAACCGCCGCTTACAAGAATACCTTGCCAAGTTTCTTTAATTCCTTTGAAACCATCAACGATTGCGACAAGTAAGAATGGTAAGACGAAACTAATAAATGGTAAAAATCCAACTGCATTACGACCAACAGTTAATGCGTCAAGTTGTGTTAATTGAGCGGGTACTGTAACTGGAATACCCATTGCACCCATCGCACCGCCGGCAATGTTAGCAACTAAACAGATACCTGCCGCTTTTAATGGATCAAATCCCATACCTACAAGTAGTGCTGCTGTAATAGCAACTGGTACACCAAAACCTGCTGCACCCTCTAAGAAAGCACCGAAAGAATAAGCAATTAATAATACTTGAAGACGAGGATCGTTTGTAATGCTAGAAATGCTATCGCGAATAACGTTAAATTGCTCAGTTTTTACAGTTAGTTTGTAAAGGAAAATTGCTGCGATAACAATTGTACAAATTGGATAAAACCCAGCTACTACACCGAAGGCAGCGGAGGATACAGCCATAGTTGCTGGCATTTTATAGACAAATATAGAAAGAATGATAGCTAAAATAACACTATAAAATCCAGATACGTATCCTTTCATTTTAAAGATTGTTAAGCATAGTACGAAAAATATAATTGGTATTGCAGCTACAAGTGCTGATAGCCAAATATTGTGTAAGGGGTCATAAATTTGTGTCCATGTACTCATAATTGTGACATCTCCTATGTATAAAATGTGAATTTGTTCACATAAAATGTGAAATAATTCACAAACAAATTATGTTTTTAGTATAATCCCCTTAAACACTATTGTCAACGTGGTAAAGTGTAATTATTTCATAGAATCTGTAACTGTAAAGATGTCACTACATTTTATCCCGCTATTTGTGGGCAGTAATACTCCCACCTCAAAATTCGGCGAAAGCATTGTCCAGCTCTAGCGGCTAGAATCTCCGGTCGTTTCGCCCCCTCGGACGAGGCAAAAAGCGCCTCTCTGTCGGGTGCTCCAACGTCCTGCGATTCTAAGCGAGCCGCTTCCGCTTTTCTGAAGAAGTTAGGCGGGAGATAAACTGCCCGTAAAAGCCCGATTGGTGAGGGCTGATTAAAGTTTCACTTTATGAATAAATTGGGAGAAATAAGGGAATTGATATACAGAAAAGAGTGCATACGGATAGGGTATGTTATATGTTGTTTATATATTCTTGTATAATTTTTAGCTCTCTACTATAAATTGGAGAGATGTGCTATTAGAGGATACAAAAAATATAACAAAAATGTTGAGAAATTTATTTTCGAAAGCAATGAACTTCCTTGTAGATACTTTGCTTTTTCCCTAAGTCGTATAGTATAATATTCAAACATCAAAAGAGAGTTTTCTCTCTATATAAAGGAGGAATGTGGTTTTTATTAATAGGAAGTTATTGAACATAGAATGGAATAACGAATAAGAAATATAAAAATAAAACATGTATAAATATAAAATAAATTGAAAAAATGAGGGGAAAATATGTATCAAAATCAATTTGATTGTCGTATTTCAGAAGAGGATGTACAAATGTTACGAGCATTAGCTCATCCGCTTCGTCTTCGTCTTGTAATGGAGCTGATGCAGCGTGGAGTTTGTAACGTAACACAGTTGCAGGAAGTATTAGAAATTCCACAATCGACAGTATCTCAACATTTAACAAAATTAAAGCAAAATAAAGTTGTACGTTTTGAAAGACGTGGCTTAGAAGTATATTATGAAGTGTACAATGAGAAAGTAAATGAAATTTTAAAAACATTATTTTCTTAAAATTGAAATATTATACAAAAAATAGGTATGTACTTGTACATACCTATTTTTTTATCCCGCTATTCGCAGAAAGTGAAACTTTATCCCGTATTAACGGGCAGTAGGACCCCCACCTCAAGATTCAGAGAGAAGCGTTGTCCAGCTCTAGCGGCTAGAATCTCCGGTCGTTTCGCCCCCTCGGACGAGGCAAAAAGCACCTCTCTGTCAGGGGCTCCAGCGTCCTGCGATTCTGAGCGAGCCGCTTCCGCTTTTCTAAAGAAGATAGGTGGGGGATAACTGCTGGCATGCGCCCGATTGGGCGGGCTAACCATCAGTGGGAGATGAAAAAACTCTCCACTGATGGAAGTTTCACTTTATCTCTAGATTGTTGAGAAATAAAGAGAGGGTCGGGAAAGTTACAGGGGATAAAATTCATTCAGACACGGCAAGATAAAAAAGAATAAGGAGGGAACAATGATGGATATAAAGCGAGTAAAACAAATTTTATCATCATCAAGTAGAATTGACGTTACATATCAAGGTGTGCCTGTTTGGATTGAAAGCTGTGATGAGACAAGTAGGCTTGCGAATGTGCATGATATAAAAACACCACATGAAACAGTACAAGTAGACATCACTGCATTAGAAGAGCATTAAAAAAAAGCGGAGAATTTTCTCCGCTTTTTACATTTATTCCATCATATGTGCAATTTTTTTAGAGAACATAAGAAGTATTAAACCTAATATAATAACGATAATACCGATACTTGAGAATACTTCTAAATAACCTAAAGATTGTGTGTAAGCAGCTAAGATACCTGATAGCTTATTAGCAAACCCACTACCAGCTAACCATACACCCATTAATAAAGAAGCTAATTTTACAGGTGCAATTTTACTTACCATTGATAGGCCGATAGGTGATAGGAACAATTCACCTATTGTATGGAACAGGTATGTGATAACAACCAACATTAAGCTAGCCTTTGTTGCGATATGAGCTTCGTCACTTCCTGTTTTTAGAACTGCTAATGTTAATGCAAGATAACCGACGCCTAATAAAATCATCCCAAGTGCCATTTTTGTTGGAACATTTAAATCGCCGCGTTTACTTTTAGATAACTTAGCCCATAATGCAGATACAAATGGTGCTAATAAAACGATAAATGCTGGGTTAACAGATTGGAACCAAGATGTCGGAATTTCCCATCCGAAAATAGTACGATCAACAAACTTATCTGTATAAAGAGTAAAAGAACTACCTGCTTGTTCAAAGCCTGCCCAGAAGAAGACAACGAAGCAAGTTAAAATAACGATTGCCCAAGTACGGCTCTTTTCTTGTTTTGTTAAAGGTTTTTTCTCAACAGCTTTTGCATTTTTGTCTGTTGATTTTTTACCTATAACTTTTGTTCCCGCATCACCAAGGAAACGAGGAGCTAATAGGTTAAAGAAAATCTGACCGACAATCATACCAATACAAGCAGCTAAGAACCCATATTTATAACCCATAACCATAACGCCATTGATGCTTGTTTTAAAGAAATCTTCTGCTAGGAAACCGCAAATAAGTGGTGCAAAGAAAGCTCCTAAATTGATACCCATGTAGAAGATTGTGAAAGCACTGTCACGGCGTGGATCATTTTCACTGTATAGTTCACCTAATAGAGTAGAGATATTTGGTTTGAAGAATCCATTACCAATAATTAATAATCCTAAACCTAAATAAAGTCCAGTTGTTGTATTCATTGAGAATAGAACAAAGTTACCAATTGCCATAATGATCCCGCCAAGAGTAATGGCAAGACGTCTTGGGATAAAGTGGTCAGTTAACCATCCACCAATAATTGGTGTAAAATATACAAGCATTGTAAATGTACCATAAAGCTGTACAGCGTCTGCTTTATCAAATCCTAAACCGCCACTAATAACAGCGGTTGTTAAATATAGAACTAAAAGACCACGCATTCCGTAGTAACTAAATCTTTCCCATGCTTCTGTTAAGAACAACAAATATAATCCCGGAGGATGTTTCTTTTTTTGTTGTTGTTCTCCAGCCTTGTCTAACTTTAAAGCTGCATCCATCTTCATTCCTCCTAATCTTGATCAACGGATATTTATGTAATCATTTTAATTTACAAAATATTTAGAAGTCAATAGAATTATATGGAAATAGAATAAAAAATTTTGTAAATTCTGTGAAAACTTCTTCCGTTATCGTATTTTTCCCATGAAAAACTAAAAATAAGCGTTTTCAAGTGTGTTATTTCTCGTTCAAAAAGAATGTAAAATAATCACTAATCAGAAAATTTCAACTAAATAAACTTTTCTGATATACTGAATTATTCTTTTTGATACTTTTAGAATATAACATATTTTGCATAAGAATACAAAAAAAAAACAACCCTTATATTACGAAAGTTGTTTTTAATAGGAATAAATTGAGAGTTGAAAAGTACGATTTTAACCTTACAAAGTGTTTTCAATATTATTTAATATTAAGCTAGTAGCCATTACACCGTCAGTCGTATTCCAAATTCCATCATCAATTTTATCCCGCTACTTTTGGGCAGTAATTCCCCACTGATGGAAGTTTTATTTTGTATAATTTACCATTTTTGTATTGTTTAAATTCTTAAATAAAGGATCGTTGATGTGTTTTTTCTATGCACGGCCAGATGCTCTCGTCTCCCTCTTAAAAAGAAAGGGGCTTTATTTTTATTTTGTGCAAGAGAATAATAGAAACAAAGGGATACGCAGTCTACGTGTATATTCTTCTTCATTTTGAAAATGCTGCAAATCTGGTGTTGCTTCGCGTAAACTAGTGATCGTAAAACCAGATTTTTGTAAAGATATGAAGTATTGTTCAATTGTCCGGTGGTATTTAACAACTTGTTCATGAATCCATGGCTCGACGCGTTTGCCAGCTTTAAAATAATCGTCAACAAGCCAGCTTGTTCGTTTTCCAGTGGCTTGCAAGCTTTCAAATGCAGAGGTGATAACTGGGTGTTGAACACTAAAAGCAAAAGTACCGCCAGGTTTTAACGTTTGAAAAATCTGTTTGAAAGTATCATCAATATGTTCAATGTAGTGAAGGACAAGTCTAGATGTAACGATATCAAAAGTAGAAGATGGGTATGTATAGTCTTTGAGGTTTAAAAGATGGACAATTCCATTTGTATTTTGTAATTGTTTTTGAGCTTCTTCATACATACGGTGGGAGCCTTCAATTCCAGTATAAGATTGACACCCTTTCTGTAGTAGCTCTACTCCAAATTGTGCATCACCACAGCCAAGATCAAGAATACTTTTATCCTTTATATGGCCAAGTAACTGTAAGAGAGCAGGCTTTTCAATCGTGTCGTTTGGATTATCGGCTCGATGCCTGCGTTTCATATATTGTTCAAAAAATAAGTCCTCATTGTAAACGTCAGCTTCTGTATAAGACATTGTATTCTCTCCTTGAAAGCGTTTTTTTAATTCTATCAAAATCCAAATAATAATAATAGATTTCCGTCATTATATAAGATATAATCATTAATTGAAAGCGTTTACTTTAAACTATTTTCCTATAACAATTTTTAAAAACGTGTTAAGCTGATAAAGGGAGTATTATGGTAATATTTTCTTTATATGAATGATAGGGAGGTTTCACGATGTCTAGCAAAACACTTGACAATTTTTTAGTAGAAAACCTAGAGGATTTAAAATCAAAGGGGCTTTATAACGTTATTGATCCGCTTGAAAGTTCGAATGGACCAATCATCACAATTGGCGGAAAAGAATATATTAATTTATCTTCAAATAACTATCTTGGATTAGCAACAGATGAGCGTTTAAAAGAAGCAGCAATCGGCGCGATTCATAAATATGGTGTTGGTGCAGGGGCTGTTCGTACAATTAACGGTACACTTGATTTGCATATTAAATTAGAAGAAACAATTGCGAAATTCAAACATACAGAGGCTGCAATTGCATATCAATCTGGATTTAATTGTAATATGGCAGCGATTTCAGCTGTTATGGATAAAAATGATGCAATTCTCTCTGATGAATTAAACCATGCATCTATTATTGATGGTTCTCGTTTATCAAGAGCAAAAATTATTGTTTATAAACATTCCGATATGGAAGATTTACGTAAAAAAGCGATCGAAGCAAAGGAATCAGGTCTTTACAATAAATTAATGGTTATTACAGATGGCGTATTCTCAATGGATGGCGATATAGCAAAACTGCCAGAAATCGTTGAAATTGCGGAAGAGCTAGATTTAATGACGTATGTTGATGATGCACACGGTTCTGGCGTACTTGGAAAAGGTGCTGGTACAGTAAAACATTTTGGATTATCTGATAAAGTAGATTTCCAAATCGGTACATTATCAAAAGCGATTGGTGTAATCGGTGGATATGTTGCTGGTAAGAAAAATTTAATCGATTGGTTAAAAGTGCGCTCACGTCCATTCTTATTCTCAACAGCGTTAACGCCAGCTGATGCAGCTGCTTGTATGAGATCAATTGAAATTTTAATGGAAAGCACTGAGCTGCATGACAGTTTATGGGAAAATGGTCGCTATTTGAAACAAGGCTTAAAAGAGCTTGGTTTTAACATTGGAGAAAGTGAAACACCAATTACACCTTGTATTATTGGTGATGAAGTATTAACACAACAATTTAGTAAACGTCTAAACGAAGAGGGCGTGTACGCAAAATCAATTGTGTTCCCAACTGTAGCAAAAGGAACAGGACGTGTTCGTAATATGCCAACAGCAGCACATACGAAAGAAATGCTTGATGAAGCAATTCGCACGTATGAAAAAGTTGGAAAAAAAATGGGTATTATTTAACACAATTACATCTAAGAAAGCTTACTAATGAGGAGTGGGGAAAATGAAAAAAATTCTAGTAACCGGTTCTTTAGGTCAAATTGGTTCTGAACTTGTAATGAAACTTCGTGATGTATACGGTGCATCAAATGTTGTTGCAACAGATATTCGTGAAACAGATAGCGAAGTTGTAAAGTCTGGCCCATTTGAAATTTTAGATGTAACTGATGGTCAAAAATTACATGATATTGCAAAGCGTAATGAAGTGGATACAATCATTCACTTGGCAGCATTACTTTCTGCAACGGCAGAAAAAAATCCGTTATTTGCTTGGAACTTAAATATGGGTGGTCTTGTAAACGCGTTAGAAGCGGCACGTGAGTTAAACTGTAAGTTTTTCACGCCAAGCTCAATTGGTGCATTCGGTCCAACAACGCCAAAAGATAATACGCCGCAAGACACCATTCAGCGTCCAACTACGATGTATGGGGTAAACAAAGTAGCTGGAGAACTTTTATGTGATTATTACTATGAAAAGTTTGGTGTAGATACGCGCGGTGTGCGTTTCCCTGGCTTAATTTCATACGTTGCGCCTCCTGGAGGAGGAACAACTGACTATGCAGTTGAAATTTATTATGAAGCAATTAAAAAAGGTGCGTACACTTCTTACATTGCAGAAGGAACATACATGGATATGATGTACATGCCAGATGCATTGCAAGCTATCATTTCTTTAATGGAAGCAGACCCGAGTAAGTTAAAACATCGCAATGCATTTAACATTACAGCAATGAGCTTCGAGCCAGAACAAATTGCGGCATCTATTCGTAAACACATTCCAACATTTACGATGGATTACGCTGTTGATCCAGCTCGTCAAAAGATTGCAGATAGCTGGCCAAACTCAATTGATGCAACAGCAGCAAAAGAAGAGTGGGGCTTTAAAGCAGACTATGATTTAGACAAAATGACAGCTGATATGCTTGCAAAATTAAAAAAAAAATTAGAAGCTGAGTTAGTGCTTGGCTAATATGAAAAGAACCGATTCAATGTGTTGAATCGGTTCTTTTTTAGTTGGCCTAACTTCATTCGGTTTCGGGATATTGCCTTTCCGTTTCTTCAAATTGTTTTTCATATTCGTTGTTAAATGCTTTATGTGTTTTTTGATCTTTATCCCAAGGAGTTGATTTTCCTAATTTTTTATTAGAGGCAGAACCGTAAGGCCCTTCAGGAAACTCCTCAGGAATGACATATTGATGTCTAGCTTCAGCAGTAGTAACATCCGTATATTGTTCCTTCATTTTTGGGGAGAACCATCCTTTCGCATCTATTTGATTCTTAATATGCCCAAAAAATTTTCACTTTTTATCGGCGCTTCGACACGAAATAAAGACTCTTTGACAAAAAACGACTAAAAAACAGGAGCTGCACGCAGCTCCTGTTTCTATTCAATCGTCTTCAGTAGTAGTTTCTTCAATAACGGTTTAATCTTCAAGCGTAAGTCTTCAGCATGATTCGCCACTAAGAAGTGGTGGTTGTAAATATTCTTCATCAGTTGATAGGTTGCTTCTTTTGCTTCGCCTTCTTCGATAAAGATTCCGATGACTTCTATGCCGCTTTTACGAGCAAGTTTTACAGCTTCGTGTGTATCTAAAATACCATCTTGTTGATAGTCTAATGCAGACGGTTCGCCATCTGTAAAGACGAGTAGGAATTTATGTTTTTCTGGACGTTTTGCAAGTTTTTCCGACACGATACGAATAATGTATCCATCACGGTTATCTTCTTCTTCACGAAGTTGCATGACTTCCGGACCAATACTGGGAAGCGTTGAGTTTTGATATGTTACAACTTCATGAATGACATTTGGTTTATTTTCGGGTGTTGCGTTAGAAGCATCTTCCCAAAATCCGCTAATGGCGTGTGGGATTTTTAACGATTTTAAAGCTTCATGGAAAAGAACAACGCTTTTTTTCGTTTCTTCCATTTTATTATACATCGAACCAGAGCAGTCAACTAACAGGTGAAAGACGACGTCAAGCTCTTGTGATTCTTGTCCTTTTTTATAAAACATACGTGGTTTTTTTTCTGTATAAATACGTAAGAACTTTTTACGAAGTCTTCCGTAGTATTTATCAGCATTTGCGTTTGTTTTATTTTCAATTGTTTTTTCGATGATTTTCTTTAGTTCTTTCACATCTTTATTTACGACAGATTTGATAGCTTGATAGTCTTTCTTTTCATCATGGTTTGGTTTGCGAGCTTCTTTAAAAATGTGCGATGCGCCGGCGTTATATTTACCGTATACACCTTCATTTTGGCTAGAAGCATGAGATGCTCTCGTGTCTTCAGCATCTGCTCCGTCGAAATTCGACTGCGTACTTTTCTGGGAAGTACCTTGCACAGAAGCGAGTGCTTGATCACTATCCTCAGATTCACGGGCAGTATCACCCATCATATTTGTTTTTGTACCGCTTTCTAATTCAAAACGTAAGAAGTTTTCGTTTTCATTGTTTTTATTTTCACGATGCCAAGTTGAAAAACTTTCATTTATTTTACTTTTATTATCATCATCGTCCACAATTTGAACATCATCGTTTGCTAATTCATCTACTCGTTCTTCAATTTTTTCAAAAACGACAGAAGTATTGAGCGGCGCAAGTCCAAAGTAGTTATTAATCATATCATGTTCTAAAAGTTCTTCTAAACGATAGCGGATTTTTTCGACAACATACATCGTATCTTCTGTTGTACGTGTTTGGAATGTTTCGTGTAAGATTGCTTCAATGTGCTCAAAGTAGTCGTTGTTAAACATTTCGTATTTGTCGCTCGTTAATGTTAAGTAACATAAACAAATGAGCATATCAGCATGATAATTCCGGATACGGTTAATTTCGTATTGTGAGCTGAAATAATTCCGATACATTTCTTTTCGGCGTGCAAAAATTGGTTTTGTACCAGGGCGTTCTCGATTCACAATTTCTTCAACTCGTAAATCTTCTAATAGAACGAATAGCTGTGTTAAAAAATTTTTAAGCGGTGATTGCTGCAATTCTTTTGCATAATTACGAATGAGTTGCATATCGGAATGATGTTTGTAACCAAGAGCTTTTAAATATACTTCACTTTTTAAGCCGATTACTTTATCCGTTTCGCTTCGGTCATCCCAAAAATGACTGATGACAATTTTATTTTCGATTTCGTCATAATATGCTTTATAACCATATTCCAAATATGCATGTTCTTCTTTTAGAAGAGCATACATTAAATTTTCCATTTGCAGAAACAGAGACGCATCGATTTTTTTGTCGCTAAAAATTTGTCTCATGAATTATCCCTCAAAGAAATAGCTTTCTGCTAATTCACGTACCGTCATTTGTTCCGTCTCATCGCTTAATTTTGCAATAATGCTTCGTTCAATTGCACGCATCACTGGAATATACACACTTAAATCACATGCATCGATAATACCGCGAATACTTGCAGCCTCTTCACTTACACGGCCGTCACGAGCAAGCGGCATCAAGTCACTTGCGAATGCAACAAACTTTTCGATTGTTGCTGCACTCTTTAATTTTGATTCAGCTAATAAGAGTTCTTTTAATGTTTCACCTTGAATATAAGGAACTTCAATAATAACGAAACGGTTTTTTAACGCTTCATTTAGTTCGCTCGTTCCAACATACCCTTCGTTAATCGCAGCAATTACACGATACTCATCACTGCCATACACAACTTCTTGTGTGAATGGGTTTGTAATCATTTTTCGGTAATCGAGTGCACCGTGAAGAAGCGGAAGCGTTTCTGGTTTTGCCATGTTAATTTCATCGATATAAAGGAAGTGACCATTTTTCATTGCTTTCATCAACGGACCATCTACGAAAGTAACTTCAGAGGCACCATCCTTTGTTGTTAATGTGTTGTATCCTAAAATACCTTCTACATCTAAATCAACAGAGCAGTTAATGCTATGCATTGGCTTTTGGAATAGATAAGATAGCGTTTCAGCAAGAACGGTTTTACCGCTTCCAGTAGGGCCTTTTAATAGTACGTTTTTCCCAAGAAGTAACGCAGTAATTGCATCTTCAATAATGCTGTTATCCGATGCCTTATACATTTTTGTTCCAATTAAAGTAGCCGCATTGCCAGCTGTATGTTTATTTGTTTCATGAATATTTACAAGTTGCCCTTTTAATCCCTCATGTATATGAAATTGTTCTAACATGTATTTCCCACCTAACATTATTTTCATAAAGTAAACAATCCTTCTTATGATAACGTGTTTTCATAAGCGAAGCAAAGAAAAAACATCCCCCTATTTGGAAGATGTTTCCTTATCCTGCTATTCGTGGGCAGTAAGCCCCCCACCTCAAGATTTAGAGAGAAGCAAAGAAGATAGGTGGGGGATAACTGCCCGTAAAAGCCCGATTGGGCGGGCTTTCCATAAGCCCCCCACTGATGGAAGTTTCACTTTATAAAAGCGGTGAAATAAGCCGCATCAGTGATTCAAGCATTCTTTTTCGAATGCTTCTCTGGCAAAATACTTCCCAGCGAATTTCTGTCGAATCCTTAAAATCTTGTTCGAAATCACGTTTAATATCAAGGACAGTCGGAGAATCATATAACATAGCGATTAATTCATAATTCAGTTCAAAACTACGAATGTCCATATTTGCTGTGCCAATTGTTGCAACTTCCTCATCGATTAATACAATTTTAGCATGCATAAATCCATCTTTATAACGATAAATAGAAACACCTGCTTCTAATAACGGAGCAAAGTAAGATTGAGAAGCTTGATCGCTTATAACGCTATCGCTTATGCCAGGATACAGAATACGGATATCAATTCCAGCGATTGCACTTAAACGTAGTAATGTTAACGTTTCTTGATCAGGAATAAAGTATGGCGTCGCAATCCAAATGGAACGTTTAGCTGATGTCATTGCCGCTAATAGGGCATTTCGAATCGTTTTGTCATTTGCACTCGGGCCACTTGCGATAATTTGGACAGCACCTTCTGCCTGAGCCGTCCACCTTGGAAAATACTCTTTATTCATAAAAGGTTCCCAAGAATAGTTATTTAATCCACTACGTGCGTATAACCAATCTTCTAGAAAGATGGCTTGTAGTTTGTATAATGCTTTTCCTTCAAGTTTTAAATGACTATCTCGCCAAATTGGAAATTTCTTAGAACGACCAAGATATTCATCCCCAACATTCAATCCACCTGTGAATCCAATTTTCCCGTCAATAATAACAATTTTTCGGTGATTACGGTAATTGACAGTTTCGATTAACCACGAAGAAAGGACAGGATCGAATTCTACTACCTCGATTCCTGCGTCCTTCATCGGTTGTAAAAAGGTGCTTCGCAATGGATAGCTTCCGAGGTCATCAAATAAAAAGCGGACAATTACACCAGCTTTTGCTTTTTCAATTAAAGCATCCCGGATCTTTGTTCCAATTTCATCAGCTCGATAAATGTAATATTGAATATGAATGTGATGTTTTGCTTCTTGAATGGAGGATAAAATTTCTGTAAATGTTTCCTCTCCGTTTGTTAGTAATTTCGTTCTAGTTTCATCAGCAATAGGACCTCCGCCAAATTTTTGAATGATCGTAGTTAAATGGGCAGAGCGTTCATTGAGAGATGATGGTATTTCTTGTTTCAATCGTCTTCCTTCTAAAATTTCACGGAATAGCTTTCTTTGTTCTTCAGCACGATGTAAATGTTTTTTTCGGCGCCATCTGCTTCGGCCAAATAAAGCATACAAAAATACACCAAAAATAGGGAGAACTGCTAATACTAAAAACCAAGCTAACGTACTTTGCGGGGAGCGATTCTCAATAAAGATGACAAAAGCAATGCCGACAGCTGTAATAAAGAATACTGCTCCAGCGAAGGTATATAACGATATAGATGATCTGTTTAATACAATCAGTAAAATAGTTGAAATTGAAATAACGAATAATAATTGAAGAACGCGATTTTTCATATGTATCAGTTCCACCTATTCTTTCTTATATAAATTTTATTTGGCTATTTGTAGTCAGTAGCCCTCTCTTTTAAGATTTAGAGAAAAGTAAGAGAGAATGTAAAAGATAACTACTCTTAGAATCCTAGACGATGAAAGTTTCACTTTATACGAATAAGTTAGTAACTTCTTGAGGAGAAGCTTATTTTTATTATAAAGTGAAAAGAAATTTTTTACAAAAAGGCCGAATGAACGTTTGGTTAGAGGGACTTATCAGTACATGCTTCATATAATATTAGCAAGAGGAAAGGAGGGGATATGATGACGGTATCTATAGGACGAGCCTATATTCGTGGAACTCATGTGAACGTAAGAAAAGGTCCAAATCTTGGAGAGGCTGTGATTCGACAGGTGAATAAACCAGATAGTTTTTTAATCTCTCAACAAGTTGGGCAATGGTTACAAGGAGAAGATGATGGATGGATTTATTATGATAAATCTTATATCATCTTTTTGGAAAATGAAGATTCTGTAGATCCACCTGGTATTGCTAAAATTAATGGAATAGGAGTAAATGTACGAAAAGGTCCTGCTAGAGGTTATGATGTAATAAAACAATTGAACAAAACGGATGCTATTACTGAATATGCGGTATATGAAGTATTTAATGGTTGGCTCAATTTAGGTGGAGATGAATGGATTTATTACAATCCAGATTATATTCAATATCCTTCTAATTAAATGAAATAGGAAGTATGAGATAGAAAAATGGACTGCTCTATAAGTCAGTGTAATTGACTTACGAGCAGTCCATTTTTTAGGGATTAACTCGTTCTATTATTTGGCTTCTGACATGGATGTTGATGAACTTTTCATAATGAATGGATAAAGAATGAGTCCGACTACAAATAATCCGATTCCCAGGAAGAAAGTTTTCATATCAGCTGTTCCTGTTTTGATAACCCAAATGGAATAGATAAGAGCAAGCACTGTGATGACTCCGTCCAATTTGCGAGAGCCTTGCATGTTGTTATATGTTTCACCAGTAATAATGAGTTTTAATTGATACAACGTTGAAACAAGATATGGAATTAAATAAGCAAGCGTAGCGACAACAATTGCAAAGTTATACGCTTCTGATACTGACCCAGAAATAGTAGAGAATAAGAATATTTGCGTCATAACATTTGTTAATAATAATGAGTTTTTCGGACTTCCTTTTTTATTTGTTTTTCCAAAGAAAGCAGGGAATAGTCCACCTTTTGCTGCTTGATATGGAACTTCTGCACTTACAACGATCCAACCTACTGTAGAACCGAATAGAGAGACAAGTGCTAGAAATGCCATAATGTATGCACCTTTATTACCGATAGCCATATTCAATGCATCAACTAATGGTTTTTGTGATCCTTTTAGCGCATCTTGCGGAAGAGCACCCATTGTTAACAATGTAATTGATACATAAATAAGAAGCGCAATTACTAATCCGAAAATTGTTGCTTTTTTTACATCGCGCTGTGATTTTGCACGGTTTGAAAGCATAACAGCTGATTCAATACCAATAAACGCCCAAAGTGTTGAGATGGCAGCAGCATTGACTTGTCCGCCTAATGGAATGGATTTTCCAGCCTCATTCATAAAGGTTTGACCATCGCCGAAATTCGCTGCATTAAAAATGAATAATGTAATGATAATAAACATCGTAAATCCAATGATTTTTGCAACTGTTGCAAGTAAGTTCATATTACCAGCACGATCAATATTTTGAGAAAGAATATATTGAATGCCCCATAGCATAATACTACATACAGCAAATGTTAAGACTTTTCCTAGTTCTAATGAGAAACCATTTGTCGTGAATAAAACTTGTTTACTTTGCAGAACTGGGAAAAATGTAGATAAATATCCTGCAAATGAAATAATAACAGAAGCTGTTGCCGCCCAGTTTGCCGCCCAGTAACCCCAAGCCATGCTATAACCAGCAACTTTCCCAGCTTTTGGTGAAGTGAACATTGCTTGCGCATAGCTTTGCGGACCTGCTTTTAAATTTGGTTTTCGCATTGCTAAGTTTCCAAACACGAGCGCAATCATGAATACACCAAGCCCGGTAATTGTCCATGCAAGCGTGGAACCCATTGGTCCTGATACTTGCGCTAAATTTGCCGGAAGCATAAACACGCCGCCGCCAACCATATTTCCAACAACGAATGCTGTTAAAATCCATAAACCCCATTTTTTTGTGTCCATGATCGTCTAACTCCTTTTGATGATAGTTTTTTTGTTTTATGATTTATTGTACCTAGTGTTTTTTGGAAATAAAAAAGAGCCATGTAGATAAAAAATACCTACATGGCTCTTTGCCTAACGTAGGTACAACGGGAATAACCCTTGTACCTACGCGTAAATTTTTCCGCTAGGTTTCAAGGGTTTACGTATGATGATGATGTTTTTGTGCAAATGTAACTACAGTTGTATTTGTAAGCATAGTCCTTTGCTCCCTTTCTCCTCTGATTTTGAAGTAAGTATACTACATGTTTTTTAGAAAGGGAAGAGAAATGTATATATTTTTTTATGAAAATTCGTATTAGTGATTAAATATTTATAGCGATGAAAGTATGGTTTTGTATGTATTTCTTTTTTTACAGGGAATATTAAGGTTGCTACGGAAGCATTTGTAATATTTTTTGATGAACATGGAGGAGAGTAAATGGAAAATAGAAAGTCGGCTAGATCTCTTGTTGGGGGGATAATGTTTGTATGTATTGTCCTTTTTAACTTTTCAAAACCAACATATGCTTATATTCCTTCTGAAGATCAAATTGTAAAGAGCAAACCAAATCATTACGGAACTGAGGAAAATCAACCAGCCTATGATATTTGGGGACAAACGATTTCGCAAAAAAAGGCGAATGAGTTGTTGAAAACGAAAGAAGGCAAAGCTTTATTATCACCACAAAACGGAGCAGTGAAAATTGACAAGAATTTATTAAATTTGGGGAGAGAGTCTTTTTATGAAGAAACATTTGGAAATGAAGTGTTTCTTACAGACATAATGGGTATTTTAAATGGTGCGTTAACTTTAGAAAATATTAAAAAAGCAATTCACGACTTACATGGAAAAGGGACAACAAATTTACGTGTTGAACTGGCGAAAACTGTGAAAATAGGAGATAAAACGTTTGAAAAAGGAACAAAGGTTGATACTGGCTTAGATGTTGCAAGAGGTTCTAATGAAGTATTAGGAATGCCTATTATTAAGTCTGAAGGAAGAGAGAAGATAGGAGTAAGTTGTGCCGCATGCCATGCAACGGTAACTAGAGATACAAAACAAGTTATTGAAGGTGCTGCAAATAATGATTTTAATGGCGGTCTCATTTTAGCACTAGGAACAAATTCGACAGCTTATTTTTCTCGTGCAGAAATTAAGTCATTACAAAACTATATAAAAGATTTAGGACGAACAGTAGTAACTTCTGATGGAAAAAAAGCTCCGCTTCCTGATCCAGAGATGATAGAGGAGGCTGTAGATCGTACTTTATTAAAATGGCCAAGAGGAAACTTTGATGCAAGTAGTGATTTGGTGAATAATCCAACACAAATTCCAGATTCTTTTACATTTGGAGATCATCCTTATGGGTGGAATGGATTTGCACAAGCTGGTCCGTTTAAAGGACTCAGTGTAATTAATAGTGCTGTAAATATTCAAGGATCAGATTTAACGACATTAGCACATGCTAGCCCATTCCTTTTCAAAATTGACAAGGAAGTTTATTTAGGAACAATGTTACAAAATGCAGCGAATCTAACATATCGATATGATCCTAAAAGTGGAAAGAAACCATCTGAGTTTTTTGCTTCAGTAGACCCTACTCCAGGAGTCCCAGGCGTAAATGAGTTAATTGCGCTTCCGACATTTCCAAGACCGTCTTTAATCTCTCCTAATGGTTTAGTATCAAGTTCTCCTGGCTATCGGGTTATGGAGCAAAATAATGGAATGTCTGCATTACAAAATACATTTGTTTCCCCGAAACCACCATTATCTGTTGATGATAAGACGCTGAAAAAAGGGAAGACCATTTTTGCACGTGCAGGTTGTATTACTTGTCATGCGGGACAAACCTACACAAATAATCGAATTATTCCAGTTAATGAAATTAAGACCGAGCCATCAAGAGCAAAATCGTTTGAAGCAATAGGTAAAGACTTAACAGAGCCTATTATTTATTCATCGGATACACCTGTACCTGTGCCAAAAGGAGCAAAATTGTTAAAAGTTCCAGCCTATTCATTAGATCAAGATAAGATTAACTTAGCATATATGTTAAATGGTTCGCCTGGTGGTTACAAAGTTCCAAGTTTGTTAGGACTTTATTGGGGAGCGCCGTATTTACATGATGGAGGCGTTGCGGTTGGCCAGAACGTGGAGAGTGAACTAGGTATGACAGGAACAGTATCAAAAGGAATTGAACCTAATCCGTTTAACAGCTTACGAGCATTAATTGATCAAAACTTAAGAAGAAAAGTAATCGAAGCAAACAAAAATTCAAAGGATTTACAAGACGCACATATTACTGGGGAAGGACATGAATATTGGGTAGATTCTTCTAAAGGTTTTTCAAAACAAGAGCAAGATGTGTTAATCAACTATTTACTCACATTAGAATAATTTAGAAGTATACTGGAGCGAGCAGGGCACTTTTTTCTCCATAGCAGTAACTTATATGCTGAAAAATTTAAATGAATTTATATACATGAAAATTTGTTTTTATATTTAATAAGTATTATTTAGGTAATGTTGTAAAAAAAAGGTGATATAGAAAAAGGAGGTGTGATAATCTTAGGGGGAGGATTTGTTTAAAGGAGTGGGAGCTTGCCGTATGTCGTACATATTTTAAGTATTTTCATGATTTTCGTAGGGGGAATCAGTTTATATCGCTCTGTTAAATATAAAGGGAACGGAGCTTATTTTAAAGTGAAAAAGTTAAAAATTCCATTCTGGATTATTACGTTAGGGGTTTCGCTGTTTGTTATGAGTATGGGGATTTATACGCTCATATTGGAAGGGAAATGGTAATGCTGTTATCGATATAAATTCCTTATTATTGGAATAGAAAAGGAGTAGAATGTTCTACTTCTTTTTTATATTTTATAGCAGTGATTTTAAGATTTATGACGAATTATGTAGAGAAGAGAGGAGTGGTCATATGGAATTAGCAGTTGAAAAAGTGTTTACAAAAGAAATTTTACAAGAAGCGGCAAAACGCTTCGGTGTAACTGTTAGGGAAGAACCATTAGGAGATTTTGAAAATTATATTTTTCGTGCTGAGGGAGAAGATTGTACATCATATGTTTTGCGTTTGACACATTCATCTCATCGTACATATAAGCAAATTGAAGCTGAATTAGATTTTCTAGCATATCTTGGGGAAAACGGAGCGAAAGTAGCGGCACCGCATCGGTCACAGAACGATATATTTGTAGAAAGCCTACAAGCAACTGATGGAACATCTTTTTACGTTTCACTTTTTGACTATGCAAACGGAGAAAGAGTGAAAGATGTAGATTCTGCTGTTTGGAATGATACGCTTTTTTACGCTTGGGGAAAAGCAATTGGGCAGTTACATCGACTTACGATGGATTATCCAAAGACGGAGAATCGTGTTACGTGGATGGACGATGAAATTACTGTTATTGATATGTTACAGGAAGATAAAGAACTACAGGCAATTGCGTATGAAGTTGTAGCAGAAATTAAAAATTCACCTGTGACAAATCGTACATTTGGATTGATTCATGGAGATATTCATCATGGGAATTTTCACTATGAAAATGGAGAGTTAACCATTTTTGATTTTGATGATGCTACGTACAATTATTTTGCACATGATCTTGCAATGGTTTTATATTATTCTGCTTTGCAAAAAGATTGGTCAGAAGAAGAAAAGGCGATTTTTGCACGTCACCAGTTGCAAGTATTGAGGGAAGGATATGAGACAGAGTATATTCTTGATGATTCCGTATATGATACGATACCACTTTTCATGCGCCTTCGAGATGTTGCTCTATATGGAACGATTATGAAAAAGTTTAACGGTAAAGCAATGCCGGAGCATTTTCAAACATTAACAAATGCTATTTATAAGAGAATTGTTGCGAGAAAAGCAATTGTTGAATGGTAAGAAATACAAGAAACTGACCAAAACCACTATTATAGTTGTTTTGGTCAGTTTTTCTTTTTATCCTGCTATTCGTGGGCAGTAATACTCCCACCTCAAAATTCAACGAAAGCATTGTCCAGTTCCAGTGGCTAGAATGTTCGGTGGCTTCGTTTCTTCCTACGAGGTAAAAAACACCTCTACGTCAGAAGCTCCATCCCCCCTCACATTCTGGACGAGCCACTTCCACATTTCTTTGTTGCCCAGCTCTAGCGGCTAGAATCTCCGGCCGTTTCGCCCCCCTCGGACGAGGCAAAAAGCGCCTCTCTGTCAGGGACGTGGGTGTCCTGCGATTCTGAACGAGCCGCTTCCGCTTTTCTTAAGAAGTTAGGTGGGAGATAAACTGCTGGCATGCGCCCGATTGGTGAGGGCTGATAATCAGTGGGGGATGAAGAAAACCCCCACTGATTAAAGTTTCACTTTATGTCTAAAAGATTACTAGTTATTTTTTTAGATGTTTTCGAATATAAAAAACTATACAGGCCTTTTGAGTTGTAAAGGAGGGGAGCAGGTTGATTGTTTTTCGCGATGTCAATAAATATTACGGCAACTTTCAAGTTTTAAAAAGTATTAATTTACAAATTGAAAAAGGGGAAGTCGTCGTGGTCGTTGGCCCATCGGGATCAGGGAAAAGCACGTTGCTGCGCTGCATGAATCAACTAGAGATGATTACCAATGGTGAGTTGGTTGTAAATGGTGTAAACATACATGATGGAAAGAAGGATATAAATCAATTAAGAAGAAGTATCGGCATGGTATTTCAACATTTTTATTTATATCCTCATAAAACAGTACTTCAAAATATTACATTTGCCCCGATAAAAGTACTCAAAATGCCGAAAGAAGAAGCAGAAAAAATTGCCATGTTTTACTTAGAAAAAGTAGGGATTACGGATAAAGTAAATGCCTATCCGCACCAACTATCAGGCGGACAGCAGCAGCGCGTTGCTATTGCAAGGGGACTAGCAATGAAACCGGAGATTATGCTGTTTGATGAGCCGACTTCTGCGCTTGATCCTGAAATGATTGGTGAGGTACTCGACGTTATGAAAGCATTAGCAAAAGAAGGCATGACGATGGTTGTTGTCACACATGAGATGGGATTTGCCCGTGAGGTAGCGGATCGCATTTTATTTATGGACAAGGGTGAAATTGTGGAAGAAGCAGCACCTGCTGATTTCTTTGTAAATCCAAAGCAAGAACGAGCTCGATTATTTTTAAGTCGTGTGCTGAATCGTTAAAGGAGGAATTTGATGATTAAAATGAAAAAGTGGTTTACGCTTATCGTTTTTGCCTGTTTATTTGTACTGATTGTAGCTGGTTGTGGAAATAAGAAAGAAAAAGAAGCTGTAAAAAATGAGAAAGAAACTGTTATTGATCAAATTAAGAAACGTGGAAAACTAGTTGTTGGTGTGAAGTATGATACGAATCTATTTGGATTAAAGAACCCGGCAACAGGAAAAGTAGAAGGATTTGATATTGATGTTGCGAAAGCACTTGCGAAAAAAATTTTAGGCGATGAGAATAAATTAGAATTAAAAGAAGTTACTTCTAAAACGCGCATCCCGATGCTAAAGAACGGCGATATTGACGCAATTATTGCGACAATGACAATTACTGAGGAACGCAAAAAAGAAGTTGATTTCTCAGATGTGTATTTTAAAGCTGGGCAATCTTTACTTGTAAAAAAGGGAAGTGGAATTAAAGATATAGCTGACGTGAAAAAAGGGGTAAAGGTGTTAGCTGTAAAAGGTTCTACTTCTACGAACAATATTCGCGCCAAAGCACCGGAAGCGACTGTACTTGAATTTGAAAATTATAGCGAAGCATTTACGGCATTGAAAGCAGGACAAGGCGATGTGTTAACAACAGATAATGCCATTTTATATGGTATGGAAAAGCAAGACGCCAACTATGAAGTGGTTGGAAAAAAATTCACTGACGAACCGTATGGCATTGCGGTGAGAAAAGGAGAAACGGAGCTTACAAAAGTAATTAATGAGTTACTAAAAGAGATGCAAGCAAACGGGGAATACAATAAATTGTATGAAAAGTGGATTGGGAAAAAGCCAGAGTAAGACTACAAAATATAGGATAACAAGAGGATGAGAAATAATCATCCTCTTGTTATGAAGAAAGAGGGGGAGCGTTTGTGCCCGATTTTTCTATTCTCTCAAATAATCTAGATTTGTATTTAGAGGGATTCAAATATACGGCGATGTCTAGTCTGATTGCGTTAATTGGGAGTTTTATTCTTGGTATCATAATTGCAGTGATGCGAATTGCGCCAATTCGGATTCTAAATTGGATGGGTGCAGCATATGTGGAGTTTATTCGGAATATCCCTTTAGTTCTAATAGCATTTGCTTTTTATTTTGCTTTTCCAGTAATCGGTGTTACATTAAGTGGCTTTGTTGCGGGTACAACTGCACTTACGATATATACAGCGGCTTTTATTACAGAGGCAATTCGTGCAGGGATTTTATCAGTTCCGAAAGGGCAGATGGAAGCAGCGCGTTCTTCTGGCTTAACGTATGTACAAGCGATGTATCATATCATTTTGCCGCAAGCGATAAAAATTGTAATTCCACCGCTAGGTAATCAATTTCTAAATTTAGTGAAGAACTCTTCTATATTAGGTATTATCGCTGGGGTGGATTTAATGTACCAAGGTGATTTGATCTCTACAAGAACATTTGTCACATTTGATGTATATATATTTGTTGGTATGTTTTATTTACTTTTAACTGTTCCGCTTAGCATGGGTGTTCGATATTTAGAGAAACACTTGGCGAAAGGAGCTGTGTAAATGGATTTTCGCGGTGCTTATACAGGAGATCATTTTATTTTTTTATTAAAAGGATTACTTGTTACGTTAGAAATTGCTCTTATCGCAATCTTTCTTAGTTTTATAATTGGAAGTGCAATTGGTACGTTGCGATATGCGAAAATACCGGTTGTATCAGCAATACTTGCTTGTATTGTTGAAATCATTCGTAATTTACCGTTGCTATTAATTATTTTCTTTACATATTTTGCGCTCCCAGAAGCTGGATTGAAATTAGAAATTACAACAGCGGCCATTGTGGCGTTGACGATATTTGAAGCAGCGATGATTTCAGAAATTGTTCGCAGTGGTTTATTCTCAATTGAGAAGGGGCAAATTGAAGCAGCGCGTGCGTCTGGATTATCGTATGTACAAACGCTTCAGCATATTATTTTACCGCAAGCGCTGCGGCGTATGGTACCGCCGCTTGTCAGTCAATTTATATCTCTTTTAAAAGATACATCGTTAGCAGTCGTCATTTCATTGCCAGAATTAATGCATAATGCTCAAATTATTAATGGACAAAATGTAAACTATATGATTCCAACATTTCTCCTCGTCGCATGTATGTATTTCATTGTAAATTATAGTTTGTCTCTTTTTTCAAGACGTTTAGAAAGTAGATAAAGTGAAACTTCCATCAGTAGGGGGGCGAATCCACCGAAGATTCTAGCCACTGAAACTGGACAACGCTTTTCTCTCAATCTTGAGGTGGGGGTCTTACTGCCCACGAATAGTGGGATAACTCTTGCATTTTATTTTATGCAAGAGTTATTTTTTTAGAAAAGTTTTAATTTTATATAGAAATTGTAAACGCTTTATTGTATATTTTATATTATCTGAAATTTTAAAATATAGAGGGTGTGCAAGGGGAGGAAGAAAATGAATCAGGCAACGAATGAGCAATTACATCGTACAATGAAGAGTAGACATTTATTTATGATTGCACTTGGAGGAGTAATCGGAACAGGTTTCTTTCTCGGATCAGGATATACAATTAATCAAGCAGGACCAGGAGGAGCGATTCTTTCTTATTTAGTCGGTGGTTTTATTATGTATTTAACGATGCTTTGCCTTGGTGAACTAACAGTTGCCATGCCCGTTTCGGGATCGTTTCAAAAATATGCGACGAAATTTATCGGACCTGGAACAGGGTTTATGATTGGCTGGCTGTATTGGTTAGGCTGGGCTGTAACGGTTGGTTTAGAGTTAACGTCAATTGGTTTAATGATGAAGAGATGGTTTCCGGATGTGAATGTTTGGGTATGGTGCCTTGTGTTCGGAGGACTTTTATTCATTTCAAATGCAGTATCAGCAAAAAGTTATGCAGAATTAGAGTTTTGGTTTTCAAGTATTAAAGTAATTACCATTATTGCATTTATTCTTCTTGGGGGAAGTGCACTATTTGGATTTTTACCATACGATGGAAAAGCAGCAGCACCGCTTTTTTCTAATTTTGTACATGATGGTGGGTTATTTCCACATGGAATTGGAGCTGTGTTACTAACAATGATCACGGTAAACTTCTCTTTCCAAGGAACAGAGTTAATCGGGATCGCAGCAGGTGAAAGTAAGGAGCCAGAAAAAACAATTCCACGTGCGATTCGTAATACAGTGTGGCGGATTATGTTGTTCTTTATTTTAACAATAACGATTTTAGTAGGATTAATTTCTTGGAAGGAAGCAGGAGTTATTGAAAGTCCGTTTGTTGTTGTTTTTGATAAAATTGGTATTCCATATGCAGCGGATATTATGAACTTTGTTATTATCACTGCACTATTATCGGTAGCAAACTCAGGGTTATATGCAGCAACACGTATTTTATGGTCGCTAGCAAATGAGGGAATGGCACCAACTTCTTTTAAGAAGGTGAATAAAAGAGGGGTCCCGATTACAGCATTAGTTGTGACGATGATTATTGCAGCTTTATCATTATTAACAAGTGTATTCGCAGAAAGTACTGTATACATGTATTTACTATCTATTGCAGGGTTATCTGCGGTGGCGAGTTGGATTATTATCGCATTTTCACAAATTCGCTTTAGACAACAATATGTAAAGAGCGGCGGCAAGTTAGAAGATTTAAAATATAAGACACCATTGTATCCAATTGTTCCAATTGCAGCGCTTGTTTTAAACAGCGTTGTTGTGGTTAGTTTAGCGTTCATCCCAGAACAACGCATGGCATTATATTGCGGCATTCCATTTATTATTTTTTGCTACATATATTATTATATAAATAAAAAGCGACAGCAAAAGGTGGAAATGGGGAATACATGTGCAACTAATAGTCAAGCGCGATGAAATCATAACGAAGGTTCCATATGGTGAATTGCAGATTGGAAAAGAGAATGGGTATACACCATTAGAACTTTTGATTGCTTCAATTGCAGGGTGCAGTGCGATTGTACTTCGAACGATTTTAGAAAAAAAACGTATTACGTATCATGAATTTACAATGGAAACTGAAATCAAAAGAAGCGAAACTTTACCGAAACCATTGGAGAGTGTTCATTTACACTATAAAATAAAGGCAGAAGGAATTACGCAAGAGCAGTTAAAAAAGGCATTAGAACTTGCGATGAAAAATTGTACAATTTTTCAATCTGTGAAGGATAGCATCGAAATTATTGAAACAATTGAATTGGTTTCATAAAGTGAAACTTCCATCAGTGGGGGTTTTCTTCATCCCCCACTGATTATCAGCCCTCACCAATCGGGCTTTTACGGGCAGTTTATCTCCCACCGAACATTCTAGCCACTGAAGCTGGACATTGCTTTCGCCGAATTTTGAGATGGGAGTATTACTGCCCACAAATAGCGGGATAAAAAGGTGAAGACTACCATTGCTATGTTTTATATGCATAGTAATGGTAGTTTTTTGTTGTGGAAAAATCATCTTAGCATTTTAGCTATATAAATCCATTCTGATTTCTCAACATCTTTGTCTAGCTCTGCCTCCTACGCCCTCATGTCTAAGAACCTTCCACACGAGAAGGTAAAAAACACCTTCTGTGTGAAAGAACCTTAGCCAACGGGCCTAAACAGTCGGATCCGCTTTTCTTTATAAGTCGCTGTTATGCAAAGTACAACATGACCGCTACTTGCTTGCTCTCTTTGTTTAAAATATGGCATGTGGAAGGAAAAGGACCTGACCGCTGCTATGCATGGCCAGATGCTCTCGCCCCCCTAAAAAGAAAGGGGGTTTTTATTGAAAAAATTACGAAAGTTTGTAAGAAACAAAATCATTGACATTATTAATTGTAGAGTTTAATATTTAAAGACGTTAAATATTTCATTGCTGAAATAAGAGGTGGAAAATATGCAAAATGACATGACTCATATAGATAAAATTCAAGCTCTTGCATTTTCTATTGGAAAGAAATTGCAAACGGAGTTATTAGGGAAATTACAATCATCTGGACTAACACCACCGCAATTTTATATTTTAAAAATTTTAGATCATTACGGTGCATCACGAGCAACAAAGTTAGCGAAAAAAATGTATGTGAAGCCGAGTGCAATTACAGTAATGATCGATCGTTTAATCGATCAAGGGTTAGTTCTGCGTTATCATGATCAAGATGATCGCCGCGTTGTTGTAATTGAGTTAACGTCAAAGGGGAAAGCTGTACTAGAAGAGGCAATGATTGCTCGTAATCAACATATTGCCAAGTATTTTTCCGAATTAGAAGTACAAGAGAGAGAAGACTTGTTGCGATTATTTGAAAAACTAGAAGCAATTATTTGCCAATCAGCGGAGAAGAAAGAGACAAACTAAAGAGAGCTGAGGAGATTATATGGAACAACAAGCAAATCACAATAGAACATTGCTGTTAATTGGCTTAGTTATCGCTATGCTATTTGCTGCATTGGACGGGACGATCGTTGGTACAGCAATGCCGCGTATTGTCGGTGAACTTGGTGGATTAAGTTTAATGACATGGTTAACAACAGCATATATGTTATCATCAACAACGGTTGTACCAATCGCCGGTAAATTAGCCGATTTATTAGGTCGCCGCACTGTATATATGACAGGATTAATCGTCTTCATGATTGGTTCTGCGCTTTGTGGTATGGCAAATGGTATGACAGAACTAATTATTTTCCGTGGTATTCAAGGTCTTGGCGGCGGTATTATGATGCCGATGGCTATGATTATCATTGGGGATATGTTTACAGGAAAAGAACGTGCGAAATGGCAAGGGGTTTTTGGAGCACTTTATGGTCTTGCTTCTGTCATTGGTCCGCAAATTGGTGGTTGGATTGTTGATTCAATGAACTGGAGATGGGTATTCTACATTAACTTACCAGTTGGAATTTTAGCGACCATCTTTATCGCAATGGGCTTAAAAGGGAAGAAACAAACAGGACCAATTCAAATTGACATTGCTGGTATCTTCACGATGATTGTCGGTGTTGTAAGTTTATTATTAGCGTTAACATTTGGCGGAAAAGACTACGCTTGGGATTCTTGGCAAATCATTGGGTTATTTGTGCTTGCGGTGATTGGTCTTATAAGCTTTGTGATGGTCGAGAAAAAAGCAAAAGAACCGATTTTACCTGTTCATTTCTTTAAACATCGTACATTTACATTATTAAATGCAATTGGTTTCTTTATGAGTATTGGAATGTTCGGAGCAATCATGTTTGTTCCATTCTTTATGCAAGGTATTGTAGGTGTAAGTGCTGCTGAATCAGGAACGATTATGACACCAATGATGATCACGATGATCATCACGAGTATTATTGGTGGTCAGCTTGTGTTAAAAGTTGGAGTAAAACCACAAATTATTACTGGGATGCTGATTATGGCTGGTGGATTTGGAATGTTAACGACAATGGATATGCATACAAGTAAGCTTGTTGCAACGTCGTACATGATGATCATTGGTTTCGGAATGGGTCTTGTAATGCCAACTTTAACATTAGCATTACAAGAAAGTTTCCCGAAAAAAGATCTTGGAGTTGTCACTTCATCAAGTCAATTCTTCCGTCAAATCGGTGGTACATTTGGGATTACGATTTTAGGTTCCATTATGAATAACACATCTGGTACAGTATTAACAGATAAGTTAGTGCCTGTACTGAATACGTTCCCACCACAAGCAGGGCAAATCGTGACGAAGTTTAAAGATATGATTCACACAGATCCACAAGGGCTATATTCAATGTTATTTAGTCCAGAAGCATTGAAGAAAGTCCCAGAACCAATTGCAAATAGCATTGTGCCTGTATTAAAGACATCATTATTAGATTCTCTTCATCATGTATTTATAACTGGATTAGTATTTATTCTAGTTGGTGCTGTATTTACATTGTTCTTGAAGAAAATCAAGCTTTCTGATCGTAAAAAGGGAGCAGATGAACAAAAGAGTGAAATAGAAGAGAAAGATGCAATTGTATCTTAATCATCATAAAGAAGAGCATCGCCGGTAATGGCGATGCTTTTTACATGTAATCGCAATTTTTACTGGTGGGAGAGCGACTTTGGATGTTGGAAAAGTAAAGGAGTTTGGTGTTATCCTGTCATTTACAAATAATTGACGGATTTTCATGAATACGTTATATTATTTTCGTAAACGGTTACATATG
This sequence comes from Bacillus cereus group sp. BfR-BA-01380, assembly GCF_022663535.1. GTDB lineage: Bacteria > Bacillota > Bacilli > Bacillales > Bacillaceae_G > Bacillus_A > Bacillus_A cereus_BB. Next base: position 66,922 of record NZ_JAKUFS010000018.1, read on the forward strand.
GTGAGAGGGAAAAGAATGTGCGCTAAAAGTAAAGCGAGCATAATAAGCCAAGTGCGGTGCGCGTTCTCTATAGAAGAAGAGTTCTCGTCTAATTGGATGAATCATCCCAAACATCGTAACTCCATTCTTTCCAGAGGTAACCAAGGCGGTAGAAGATGTAGCTCATAAACAAGGATATACAGTTGTGCTATGTGATTCTGATAGGAATTTAGAAAAAGAAAAAATACACCGATGTGCTTATGCAAAATAATGTCGCTGGTTTTATTGCTGCAAAAGGTCCGCAAAATAGCGGTAATTACATGAATGTAAAAGTGCCGGTTATAGCAATTGATCGTATCGTAGCAGGGAATGATTTGATTGCATTCGGTACAATAAGGAGGGGGAGGAATTGCCAAATATTGTGGTAGTTGGCAGTATTTCCGTAGATTTAGTTGCCATCTCAAAAAAACGTCCGAAAGCTGGTGAAACAGTAATTGGGGAAGCTTTTCATACTGTTCCAGGTGGAAAAGGTGCAAACCAAGCTGTAGCTGCAGCACGTTTAGGTGCAAATGTTGCGATGGTTGGAGCAATTGGAAATGATAATTACGGAAAATTTGTTCGGAAAAATTTAGAGAATGAGCATATTTTTATTGAGTACGTGGAAGCGATTACGCATGAAACGACAGGTATTGCCCATATCGTATTGGCTGAAGAAGATAATAGTATTATTGTTGTACAAGGTGCAAATCGTTCTGTAAATGAACACCTTATAAATCGTGCAAAAGATCTTCTTACGAAAGCGGATATGGTTGTTTTGCAGCTAGAAATTCCACTTGAAACAGTAAAATATGTACTAAATATTTGTGAAGAACATCAAATTCCAGTTATTTTAAATCCAGCTCCAGCGCAAAGATTGCCAGAAGAAGTGTTACAAAAAGCAACGTACATTACACCAAATGAGCATGAATGCCGAATCGTTCTAGATGACTTTACATCACCAATTGAATCACTTCTTGAGAAATATCCTAATAAATTGTTGATGACTGAAGGCGGAAACGGTGTTCGATTCCATAATGGGACAGAAATTGTTCATGTACCAAGCATCTCTGTTGAAGTTGTTGATACGACAGGAGCTGGAGATACATTTAACGGTGCATTAGCAGTTGCGATTGCAGAAGGAGAAAAATTGCAAAAAGCAATTCATTTTGCAAACATTGCAGCCGGTCTTTCTGTAACAAAATTAGGAGCACAAGGTGGTATGCCATCAAGAGATAAATTACGAGAAGTGCAGATAATTGTAGGATGGTGAAGTTTTAATTAGCGTATATGGAACTGTCAAATGCATTTAAGATTATGACTTTTATCGTAATTTTAACTTAGAGGTATTGACTTATTAGTAGGTTCTATTTTAGCATTATTACGTACACTTATTGCTGGTATGAATTCGTTCTTTGCAATAGGAGTGGGATTGCTTGCTGTCCTTATAATGATAATTGTAACCGGTCTCATCATTGAGAAAGGAAAAGGAGTACCTTTTATTGAAAATGATGTTTTGAGGGGTTTTACACTCATTTTTATGGACAGACGTCTGACAACTAATCTTCGTTATTGCTTTGATATTTCTGCTAAATGAATAGTAGTGGATGTACAAAATCTCGTTTAAAAAGCAATATATAATCGGTATCATTTCAACGGATTCCAATGCAGTTACATCGGTAGTAAGTGTGGCAAAGGAAAAAAATAAAAATTATTTTGGTTGAATTAGACCGTATTAAGAAAAAATAAACACATACTCACATTCAGAAAGGAAGAAAAAACATGAAATTTTTTATTGATACAGCAAACATTGACGAAATTAAAGAGGCAAACGACCTTGGCGTATTAGCAGGTGTAACAACGAATCCATCTCTTGTTGCAAGAGAAGGCGTAGATTTTCATGAGCGTATTCGTGAAATCTGCAGTGTTGTATCAGGACCTGTAAGCGCAGAAGTTATTAGCTTAGAATCAGATAAAATGATTGAAGAAGGAAAAGAATTAGCGAAAATTGCACCAAACGTTGTTGTGAAAGTGCCAATGACGACAGAAGGCTTAAAAGCAGTAAAAGCATTCGCTGATTTAGGAATTCGTACAAACGTAACATTAGTATTCTCAGCAGTACAAGCATTACTTGCAGCACGTGCTGGTGCAACGTATGTATCTCCATTTTTAGGTCGTTTAGATGATATCGGTCATAATGGCATGGACTTAATTCGTCAAATCGCTGACATCTTCGCGATTCATGGTATTGAAACAGAAATCATTGCAGCATCTGTACGTCACTCTGTTCACGTAACAGACGCAGCGTTAAACGGTGCACATATTGCAACAATTCCAGCAAACGTTATCGCTTCATTAGTGAAACATCCATTAACAGATCAAGGAATTGAGAAGTTTTTAGCGGATTGGGAAAAAACACAAGGAAAATAATATAAAAAAAATGGTTCAACGGATACGTTGAACCATTTTTTTTTATGGATAATTCCTTCTTACATGTCCACTGATATATCGCGGTTCGACGATGTCCAATATTCAAGGTGCACTAGAGGGAGCTGACAAAAGTCTAGTTTTTTTATTGGGAATTAACGAAAAAAAGCGGGGGTTCATACATAGTAATTCTTCAAATATAATTTATATTAATAAATGAGGATGTTTAAATTCAAAGAAAAATGGAAGAGGTATGAAGTAGGGAAGAAAACACCGTTTCGCGTTTTTTCGGCATTTGCAGTAACGACATTATTAAGTTGTACATGTATGTCGAAAAATTAAAATGGATGTATAGTTTGGAATAAATGCCTAAATATTTTATCGAGTTGTGCAGAGAGAAAAAATATTTCCGGGGGAATTGTCGAAAGTTATTTTATGAAACGTTATTAATATCTTTCCTGATCTACCCAATTTTTCTATAGGGGCAGCATTACATGCCTATCAACTTAAGGGATTCATTGTTCCAAAAACAAAAAATTCGATCTCTTCATAGTCAACTATGAAGAGATCGAATTTTCGTTTTGGGGATACTCCCAAATATTAGTTTGATGGCGATAGGGGCTATCCCACCATTGTCTTCTTTAATCTTCCTCGTACATAAATTGTTGAAGCAAAGGTAAATAAGAAAGCTGTTCCAATTACAAAGCTTACGCTCGGTGAGGCACCGATTACTCCAATTGTAAATGAACCGGCAACAACACCTAATGAGAAGAATGCATAGAATAATCCAAATGCTTTTCCGCGATTGTCTTCTGTTGTATTTTCAACAAGCAAGGCATTAATAGAAGGAAAGAGAATTGCAAATCCAATTCCGTAAATCATCATTACAACAAAAAGCATGCCCTTTGATGTAAATATACCAAGTAATGATAGTGCAAATGCCATGATTGCAATACCGATAACCATCATTTTTTGACGGTTAAAGAAATCGTATATACGATTTGTAGGTAGTAAAAAGAAGAGGATTGCAGTGATTCCAAAGACACTAAGCATCATTCCTGTTGTAGATGTTTTTAGTCCTAAAGCTTCTATTTTTACAGGTAACATATATGTGACAATTCCTTGTGAAAACATTAAGGTGAAAGCACCGATATATGCTTGTAACAGTGGTTCGAATTTTAATAATTCGAGCAGCTCTTCTTTGTTTATCGCTTGTATCCGTGATGGCTTTGTTTTTGTTCTATTATTTGGAAGCAAGAAAAGTGAGATTATTGTACCAAGTATCATTAAGATAGAAATTGTAATGAAGACCCAGTGTATACCAGCTTTCGCTTTCATAATCCCACTGAAAGCAGGACCGATGATAGCTGCTGTTCCAACGGCTGCACCAGATAAAGCCATTGCTTTCCCTTGTTTTGTTGAGTTTGTTTGTTTTGATAAGAAAGTGAAGGCGGCTGGTATTAAAAATCCATCACTAAATCCGTGCAGAAAACGAACGATAATAAGTTGTTCTCCACTTTGAACAAAGATATACAACAAAACTATGAGACTTGTAATACCCATGCTAATATAAAGAACTTTTTTGGCACCATATTTATCAACAGATGCACCCGCAATAATATTGCCAATCATATTAGCAAACGAGTACATTCCAACGACAAGACCGATAATAAGAGGAGTTCCCCCAAGGTTTTGTGCGTATGTACTCATAATCGGCAATTGTGAAAATGTATCGAAAAATGCGATGATAACAATAAAATAAATAAAGTATTTCAACTCTTTCACCTCTCTTGTGCTATTATGGCATAATGCTAATTTTCTCCGCAATGAAATTGATTGGCATGTTTGGAAATTTACGCATTGGATTATAGGAGAGGAAAGATATTAGAAGGTAGTGAAAAGTAGACTTTTGCATGTCTTCATTCTATGTATATCAATCTATTTTAATTTTCCGACATACAAGTCGCTGCTATACATGGCCAGATACTCTCGCCCAGCTAAAAAGAAAGAGGGTTTTCATGGCGATTTTTTAATTTGTATTTATAGAGTATGTAAGGAGATTCTCTCATAGGTTATTTACAAATTGTAGGTGGGGAATATTTGACGCTTACAATAATAAAACAGAAGTCATTTGTAAAAATGACTTCTGTCGTTCAAAACTTTTTATTGAACTCTTTATGGAATCCTTTTACCAAACGGTTGAATTCGTTTCATAATTAAAATCCCATCACTTGCAAATTCAAAAAAGTTTTTTGCTAAAAACTCGAGTTTATCAACAATTTTTATTTATTTTTTGATAAATTGTTGCGTCCAAATATTATCCTGTTCCACATAGCCAACACCTATATAGGTAAAATCACCGTTTAAAATATTCGCACGATGCCCTGGACTGTGCATCCAAGCGTCCATAACTTCTTCTGGTGTTGGTTGCCCTTTAGCGATATTTTCACCTGCTGCGGAATAAGAAATACCAAAATGTGTCATCATGTCAAATGGCGAATTATAAACTGGACTAGTATGAGAAAAATAATTATTTTTCAACATATCCTCTGATTTTATACGTGCTACTTTACTAAGCTCTGTATCTATCTGTAATGGAGATAATCCCGCTTTCGCTCGTTCTACATTAACTAGCTCCGCAACACGTTTTTCAAACGCATTTAGTACATGATTTTTATCCTCTTGTTTTTTAGCCTCTTCTTGCTTTTTAGCCTCTTCTTGCTTTTTAGCCTCTTCTTGCTTTTTAGCTTCTTCTTGCTTTCTAGCTTCTTCTTGCTGTCTAGCTTCTTCCTGCTTTCTAGCTTCTTCTTGCTTTCCAGCTTCTTCTTGCTTTCCAGCTTCTTCTTGCTTTCTAGCTTCTTCTTGCTGTCTAGCTTCTGCCTGCTTTTTAGCTTCTTCTTGCTGTCTAGCTGCGTCTGCCTGCTTTTTAGCTTCTTCTTGCTGTCTAGCTGCGTTTGCCTGCTTTTTAGCTTCTTCTTGCTGTCTAGCTGCGTCTGCCTGTTTTTTAGCTTCTTCTTGCTGTCTAGCTGCGTCTGCCTGTTTTTTAGCTTCTTCTTGCTGTCTAGCTGCTGCTGCCTGCTGTCTAGCTTCATCTGCTTGCTTTTTAGCTGCTGCTGCCTGCTGTCTAGCTTCATCCTCTTGCTGTCTAGCTGCTGCTGCCTGCTGTCTAGCTTCATCTGCTTGCTTTTTAGCTTCTTCAGCCTGCTGTCTAGCTTCATCTGCCTGCTTTTTAGCTTCTTCAGCTTGCTGTCTAGCTGCTTCTAGCTTTTCTTTTTCTTGTGCCTCACTAACTCGTACTGGTTGTATTAAATTATTCATGTTGTTTGAAGTTTGATCGTTGTCGTTGTCGTTTTGCCCTAACTTAACGAAAGTAGCTTCCTTCTGTACTTCGTTAGAAGAGTTTTCTTCACTTGAATCTCTATCATTCTTATTTTGAGGTAAATCACTAGCGTGATTTGTCTCAGTTGATTGTTTCGGAATATTACCTTCATTTCCTGAATTCGAGAGATTGTCTTTTGGTGATTGATTAGAAACATTATTTTTAACATTTGCTTTAGAAGAATCGCTCTGACTGGATTTTTCAGAATCTTTATCCTCTTGTACATCCGCTACATCATCATGAGACTTTTTCAAACTTGTTTTCTTGCTTTGACAACTAACGCATAAGAATACTGCAACCAGCACAGCGGTTAGCAAGAATAATAAGCGTTTTTGTTGTTTACTTGGTGTCATAAACTACTCCCAACGCTCAAATTTGAGCTTTCCTTTTTGTGCACAATATTTACATTAATAAAATCGTCAAAAAAAGTCTAGCATTTTCAAAAAGAAAGGAAAACATACGCGATTCTACTAAAAAGAAAGCGAAACTTTAATCGCTGGAGGCCTTATACTGCCCGCGAATAGCGCGAGGAATATGTATATAAATGTAATTTCAGTTCTTTTCAGAAAGGAAAACTTTCTTCCACCAAGGTTTCTTTTTTGATTTTGCTAGTTCTCTTTTTACATTTTGTATCTCTCTAAGTAATTGTGTTAATGTACGATCTCTTTCTTCTATTGCGATACGTTCTTTTTGTACTAAATGCTCATTTAATTTTTGATGTAGCTTAATTATCTCTTTATTTTGTTCTTGAATCACATTGATAAGATTTTGATGAACATTATTTTCTTTTTCAAAATGTTTATGTATTTCTAATAATAGAGGGCCCTCATTACATGTACTTTTCTTGACTACCATTGCCGTGGAATTGCTACAAACTTTGTTCAAAATCTCTTCAATTTCTTCTTTATTCTTTCCTTTTTTATAGCATTTCCTAACCTCTTGCAGTGTCGGAATACATGTTTCATGAAATATATAAACTCCTTCTTCTTCTTCATGCATATTTAAATATGACTGATAATCCTCTACATAGCGCTTTACCGTTTGAATAGGTATAGATGTATTTCGAGAAATTTCTCGAAGTGTAAACCATTTCTCCATGCCTTCTCACCTTTTCAATTAATTTATTACATCAGATAAAAATAGATTATATCATTTATTCATGACGTTAGTAATAAACTGATGGGGGTTTTGCAAGACCCTCTATAATATAAATCTAAAAAACAAAATATGAACATTTACATATTTCATTTTAATGATAGAAAGTGATTAGGAAATAATATATCCTTATTATAGGTTAACCGAATATCACTAGAGGATATTACTTCATGTTAGAGATAAATATAAAATGGGAGGATTTTTTATGAAAAAGAAAGTATTGGCATTAGCTGCTATGGTTACTTTGGCTGCTCCAGTTCAAAGTGTAGCGTTTGCACACACAAATGATTGTGGAAATCAGGCACCAATTTTAAGATGGTCTGCTGAGGATAGACATAAAGAAGGTGTTAATTCTCATTTGTGGATTGTAAACCGTGCAATCGATATCATGTCTCGTAATCATACAATTGTAAAACCAAATGAAACTGCTTTATTAAATGAGTGGCGTGACGACTTAGAAAACGGGATTTATTCTGCTGATCATGAGAAGCCTTATTTTGATAATTTTACATTTGCTTCTCATTTTTATGATCCAGATACACAGAAAACATACATCTCTCCTGCAAAACAGGCAAAAGAAACGGGTGCGAAATATTTTAAACTTGCTGGCGAAGCATACCAAAATAAAGATATGAAACAAGCATTCTTCTATTTAGGATTATCTCTTCATTATTTAGGAGATGTAACTCAGCCGATGCACGCAGCAAACTTTACGAATCTTTCTTATCCAATGGGCTTCCACTCCAAGTATGAAAATTTTGTTGATACAATTAAAGATAACTACAAAGTTGCAGATAATAACGGATATTGGAACTGGAAGGGAACAAATCCAGAAGATTGGATTCACGAAGCGGCAGCAGCAGCTAAACAAGATTATCCAGGTGTTGTGAATGATTCAACAAAAGATTGGTTTGTAAAAGCAGTTACATCTCAAGAATATGCAAATAAATGGCGAGCAGAAGTGACACCGGTGACAGGAAAACGCTTAACGGAAGCACAGCGTGTTATAGCTGGTTATATTCACTTATGGTTTGATACATATGTAAATCGTTAATGACGAATCTTGGTTCAAAACATATGCGTATCCCAATTATTATCCAGTACAAGCCACAATTTCTATAAAATAAGTGAAAAAGTTTCTTCGATGAGAAGGAACTTTTTTTCTTTTGAAGAGGAAAATTTCATGTTCCTTCCAATATATATATAAGAAATATATAGAAGGGGAGGGAGAGATGTGGATCGTAGAACATTTCAAGGACTTTCAATGCCATGTGCCTTTCTTAATGAAGATGCATTAGAGAGAAATATTCAATCTATTATTCAGCTTCATAAAGGAAAACGTGTTCGGATTGCGAGCAAATCATTACGCTCTGTTTCAGTGATGAAGAAAATTTTACAATCACATGCGTGTTTTCAAGGGATTATGTGTTACTCACCAGCGGAAGTTCTGTTTTTAATTGAAGAGGGATTTGATGATTTATTGCTTGGATATCCGGTTTGGGATGAAGAGTCTCTGAAGAAAATAAGTATACTTACAAAACAAGGATACAAGATTACTTGCATGGTAGATTGCGAAGAGCATATTCTGTATTTGGAGCATATTGCATTGCAAGTAGAAGGAACGTTTCATATTTGTTTTGATATTGATATGAGCAGTCGTTTTTTGGGCTTTCATTTTGGAGTAAAACGGTCTCCTTTACGTACTGCAGAACAAGTACTACAAGTAGCTGATAGAGTTTTACAATCATCTTGTTTGAAAATAGATGGTGTTATGGGCTATGAAGCACAGATAGCAGGTGTAGGGGATCATGTACCAAAACAAAACTTCCAAAATAAAGTGGTGTCTTATTTAAAAAGACGGTCAGTAAGAGAAGTTGCAAACAGACGAGAGTTAATTGTACAAGCATTAGGGCAAAAAGGAATTTCATTACGTTTTGTAAATGGCGGAGGAACAGGGAGTATAAAGACAACCGTTCAAGATGAGTCTGTTACAGAAATTACGGTTGGGTCTGCTTTTTATTCTCCGTCCCTTTTTGATTATTATAGAGACATTGCATTTGAGCCAGCAGTTGGATTTGTATTACCAATTGTCCGTCAGCCAGAACCTCATGTTTATACATGTTTAGGTGGAGGATATATTGCATCGGGAATGACTGGAAAGGATAAGCAACCGCAGCCGTATATGCCAAGTGATGCAAAATTACTTCCATTAGAAGGAGCAGGTGAAGTGCAAACACCTGTTTACTATGAAGGAACAGAACAATTAAGAATTGGAGAGGGCATTGTGTTTCGGCATAGTAAAGCAGGGGAGTTATGTGAAAGGTTTTCTTCTTTATATCGTATTTCTGATGGTGAAGTAGTAGGAGAATATCGAACATATCGGGGGGACGGGCAATGCTTCCTATAAGGGGCCGGCAGTGGCGAAATTGGACAGGGAATGTACAAGGGGTGCCGCAGTATACGATGTATCCAAAAAGCATTGAAGAGGTTGCTGAGGCTGTAAAATTTGCAAAAGAAGTTGGAAAGCGTATTCGTGTGGTTGGCTCGGGTCATTCTTTTACACCACTTGTTCAAACAGAAGAGATTTTAATTTCTTTGGATGAATTACAAGGGATCAGCGGGATTGATTCACAATCATTAATCGCAGAAGTATGGGCAGGTACAAAGCTGTCTCAGTTAGGTGAAATATTGCAAGAGAACGGATATGCACAAGAGAACTTAGGGGATATTGATGCGCAGTCTATTGCTGGGGCAATTAGTACAGGAACGCATGGAACGGGGATTTCGTTTGGAAATTTAGCAACACAAGTTGTGGAAGTAACAGCTGTTCTTGCATCAGGAGAAGTGATTACGTGTTCTGAAAAAGAATATCCACAATATTGGAAGGGGTTTCAATTGTCGCTTGGCATGCTGGGGATTATTGTAAAAGTTAAACTAAAAGTCATACCAGCATATTCACTTGCTTATGAAAGTAAAAAAGAATCATTTGCTACTGTTATGAGTAAATTGGAAGAATATAAGAAGAATCGTCATTTTGAGTTTTTTATTTTTCCATATTCTGAAGATGTTCAAGTGAAAATTACAAACGTAACGGAGGAAATAGGAGGAGAACTAAAGTGGCATAAACTCAAAACAGCTTTAATAGAAAATATGGCTTTTTCATTGTTATCAGAGAGTTGTCGCCTTGTTCCTTCTATAAGTAAAAGTGTTAGTCAATTATCAGCAAAAGGAGTACCAAATACCAAAATCGTAGGTCCAAGTTATAAGGTGTTTGCAACTGCTCGCAACGTCCGCTTTTATGAGATGGAATATAGTATTCCAGCAGAATATATGAAAGAAGTGGTAGAAGAAATTTATAATCTCATTTACGAAAAAAAATTTCAAGTACATTTTCCTATTGAATGTCGCTATGCAAAAGGAGATGATATTTGGCTTAGTCCGTCATATGGAAGAGATTCTGCTTATATTGCGGTTCATATGTACAGAGGGATGCAGTACACACCTTATTTTCAAGCAGTAGAACGTATTTTTCAAAAGTATGAAGGACGTCCGCATTGGGGGAAAATGCATACAATGACATATGATACGTTGCAACAAGTATATCCAAAATGGCATCATTTTTTAGAAGTGAGACAAACAGTAGATCCAACAGCGATGTTTTTAAATCCATATTTAGCGAAAGTATTTTCATTAAATATCGAATAAAGCCATCCTTCCTCTACTAGAAGGATAACTAGAATGTTTTTCATGATGAAGGGCTCCTTATATAAGCGCTATAGTTGCCGTGGTTAGCTGGTGGTATAACACATGATGTGTTATTCACTTATATTATCAAGAAAAGAAAGTATATTCATTTTGAAGAGCATGGGAACTATATTGCTTCCATGCTCTTTTTTAGTAGGTTTCTAATGTAGTTGAGTTACATTGGATTTGGAAGAAAGAATATACGGTTGAATTTGTTGCTGCCACGTAATTGTAGTAGATTTCTTTTTATAGGTTAGCCATTCTCGATAGTCTTCTTGCGTTTTCCATAATGTGCGAATGAAGAATTCAGTAGCATCTCTAACATGTTTTGTATAGGAGACTTCTATATTAATAAAACCTAGCGTATTAGGAGATGGGTAATATTGTTTTAATACTTTTAGTACTTCGTTTTCGCAATCTATTTTTATATAAAGCGTGTTTGTCACAATGAACATAATGGATCCCTCTTTTTTTAAATAGTAAAGTAATAAGATAAGCATTGTTTTTCTTCAGTCATAACATAGGCAATCCCTCCAGTTATGCTTACGAAGTTAGCTGTCGGGTTCGGGTCTTGAAGGGTACCCTACTGTAAAAGATTCACCCCTAGTAAGCCTACAATAACGGTTCCTCCGCTCCATATGGATTCAGCAAAAAGTGTTTATCCCGCATTAACGGGCAGTAAGACCCCCACCTCAAGAATGAGAGAGAAGTGTTGTCCAGCTCTAGCGGCTAGAATCTCCGGTCGTTTCGCCCCCTCGGACGAGGCAAAAAGCACCTCTCTGTCAGGGGCGTGGGCGTCCTGCGATTCTGAGCGAGCCGCTTCCGCTTTTCTAAAGAAGATAGGTGGGGGGATAACTGCCCATAAAAGCCCGATTGGTTCAAGTAACCATCAGTGGGGGATGAAAAAACCCTCCCACTGATGGAAGTTTCACTTCATATAAAGTATAATACTATTCAGAAAAAACAGAGTAAATGTAAAGGGGACGACAATTTTTTACAAAAAAAATGAAGTGATAACATTTTGATGTTCTAATTCCTGTACTTGATTTTGCTTTTGGTAAACATATATAAATACAAATTGAAAAACCGACATAAAAACCCCTTTCTTTTTAGGGGAGAACGAGAGCATCTGGCCATGCATAGAAGCGGTCGGGACCTTTTCCTGCCACATGCGAGGTTTAAAACAAAGGGAGAAAGCGAGAGCAGGTCATGTTGTATTCTGCATAGCAGTGACTTATATGTCGAAAACTTCTCATTGAGAAATTTTTCACTTTATATTAAGATTTTAGTATTAGATTTTTATATATAAATATAAAAATTAATGGAAATATTTGAATGATTTTATTACAGTTTTTCTATGATTCGTTATATTTTGTTATAAAAAATAAACTGTATTTAATGAGTTTGTAAACAAACTGTAAAATAAATCATGTATAAATGTAGAAGAAGGGAGTCGGATTATGAACTATTTTAAGCGTATCAGTAGTTTTGTATTAGCTGGATTTGTTTGTTTCACTAGTACAGTTGCTGTAAAAGCTGAGTCAAACGACGAGAAATTAAACAACATGCAGCAGCAATTGCAAAATAATAATAATGACATGCAGCAAAAAGAAAAAGAAAAGCAAGCTGTAATGAAAGACATTGAAGGAATTCAAAAGGAATTATCGGACTTAAATAATACAATTTCAAAAAACAAAGAAGAACAAGATGCAATTCAGCGTAAAATCGATGAAACGCATAAACAAATTGAGCAAAAAATGAAAGAGATTATTAATTTAGAAAATAAAGTACTTATGCGTAAAGGTATTATGAAAAAACGTATGGTCTCTGTTCAAGATAACTCAAATGTAAATTTAGTAGTAGAAGTAATTGTAGACTCAAAAAACATTGCAGAGCTCCTGCAACGTATGAGTGCGGTTTCTACAATTATGGATGCAGATAAAGAGATTCTTCGTTTACAAGAACAAGATCTTCGCCAAATTGAAGCCGATAAAAAGATAATTGATGAAAAAGAAAAGTCTTTAGAAGGCGATAAACAAAAATTAGCAAAAGTACAAGCTGATTTACAAGACAACTTAAAGAAACGTCAAGATAATCTACAATCTGTACAAGCAAAGTATAATCAAATTTCTAGTCAGCTGACGCTTGCTGCGCAAGAAAAAGCAAAGCTTGAAGCAGATATGAAGAGCGTACAAGATACAATTGCTCGTGAACAGGCAGCAGCTGCAGAGCGTGAAAAAGCTGCAAAAGCTGCACAAGCTTTGCAAGCACCACAAGCACCACAAGCTGCACAAGCTGCACAAGCTTCACAAGCACCAAAAGCAAGTGACAAGCCTTTAGATAAACCATCTAGCGGTCGTGAAATTTTTGTAGAGGCTACGGCTTATACAAATGATCCAGCAGAAAATGGTAAACAGCCAGGTGAACATGTACATACTAGATGGGGAGGATACGATTTAACTGCAAATCCAAATCTGAAAGTAATTGCCGTTGATCCAGCAGTTATTCCGCCATTATCACGCGTATGGGTTCAAGGATATGGCGAAGCTATTGCTGCTGATACTGGTGGTGCAATTCAAGGATATCGCATTGATGTTTTCGTACCAGATAAAGGGGCTTCTAGCTCTTGGGGTAGAAGACAGGTTAAAGTTATTATTTTAGATTAAAGCAAAAGGTCTACTTTGCAAAAGCAAAGTAGATTTTTTTATATCAAATGTTAAGTTAACTTTACATTTTGTAAAGTTTAGCATACAATAATGGTGAGAGGTGGTAAAATTGACCATTTATAATCGAGTAAAAGAATTACGAGCCCGTTTTCATTTTTCACAAAGTATATTGGCTGAAAAGGTGGGGGTAACGAGACAAACGATCGCTGCTATTGAGAAGGGGGATTATGTCCCATCATTATTACTAGCGCTCATGATTTGTGATGTATTTGGTATGCAGATGGAAGAGGTATTTGTGTTACAAAAGGAGGAGGAAGGAAATGAATAGAATCGGTCTTTCTTATGTAATAAATATAGGTATACTTGCTATAACATGCTGGGTATTTGTTGAGTATTTTCATGTCATTACGGAACTTGCAAACATTATTCGTACTGAAAAGCAAACGTGGTATGTTACGATGAATTTAACACCAATCACATTAATGCTGATTATAGCAGTAGGGATCTTCATTGCTTACAAGGTGCAAAAAAAGAAATATAAGAAATTATCATTTTGGACATTTCCATTATTATTTCCAAGTGAAGATGAGAGAGAAGAAATATTAACAGCAAAAGCGTGCCGAACTACCGTACTTTCATTAGTAATTATTATGCCTTTTGCAGTCGCCTTGTCCGTTTTTTATCCACTATTCAATCAAAACATTCCAGAATATCCACTATACGTACTATTCTTCATTTGGCTAATCCAAACTACAGTCTTTCATATTTCTTTATATCGTAATAAGGTTGTGTAAAAGATGTGCCAAAGAGCACATCTTTTTTTTTGAATATAGGGGATTTTTCTGTGTTTTTACAAAAGTTTAATGAAATGCTATAGGGAGAGTTTACAAATCCTTTTTACAATAGAAGAAGTATTGACATTGGGGGGATTAGAGAATGAGAAAGGCTTTGCTCTGTGGCGGAATTATGGCGAGTGTATTATGGACAGGCAATCATGTAAACGCAGAAGAAATCAATCAAGAAACGAAACAATTTGCCAATCAAATAGAAAGTTTACCAAAAGGGAGTATTTCAAATCCAGCATTTCGTGGGCAAGTAGAGGAAATGGTAAATAAATTCATTAGTAATAAGCATAAGAATACAAAAATAGAAAGAACGGCCATTTTTTCAATGCCAAGCAAAAAAGCAGAAATCGCGGCATCTTCACCAGATGGTAAGGCGTTAGTTGTAACAGAAGCAGACTTAGGACAAATTAGCATCCTTTCAATTGAAAATTTACAAGACATTCAATTGAAAGGGACAGTGAGTTTGAAAGGAATTCATTCCGAAGCAGAGGTTACGAGTACAACAGTTACACCAGATGGTAAGTATGCACTCGTTGCTTTTCGTACCGGGGATAACTTGTATAATGCGCATAGAGGAAAGATAGCAGTTATAGAGTTATCATCTGAAAATATTGTGAAAATATACGAGGTGGGTGTAGGGCCAGATTCTATTGCTTTATCAAAAGATGGGACAAAGCTTGTTGTTTGTAATGAGGATGAAGAAGGAGATCCAAATGACGGAAATGAAGTCAATATGAAAAAAACAAAGCGACCGGGTACAATTTCTATCATCACGTTCCCTAATGGAGATGTATTGAAAGGAATTCACCATGAGCTATCAATTGATATAAGTCAGATTGGAAATGGAACAGTGTACAAGCATGATCCGCAGCCAGAATATGTGGCGATTAGTCCAAATGGAGAAAAAGCAGCTGTTACATTACAGGAAAACAATGCAGTTGCTATTGTTAATTTGCAAGGACAAAACATTGAAACAATATTTGGCCTTGGAACAACAAAGCATAAAGCAGATTTGCAAAATGATGGTGTTGTTTCTTTTCAAGATGAACTGATTGCAAGACCAGAACCAGATGGTATAACGTGGGATCAATCGGGGCGTTTTGTAATTACTGCTAATGAAGGCGACCTAGGGAAAAATGAATTTAAAGATGGTGTGAAATCAGGTGGACGCAATATATCTGTATGGAGTCAAAATGGTTCGCTTGTATATGATAGTATGAATCTTATTGATGAAAAAGTGGCAGCTAAAGGTTTATATTTAGATAGTCGTAGTAATAGCCGAGGCAGTGAAGTGGAAAATGTTGCGACAGGAATAATACAAGAAAGTCCGATTATGGCTGTTGCTGCTGAAAGGGCAAATGCAGTACTCTTTTTTGATATAACAATCCCGATGTTCCCTGTTTATATTGGTCTTGTTCCTTCAGGAGGCAAAGCACCGGAAGGGATTCATAAGATTAGCAACCGTAATATGTTTGTAAGTGCAGATGAAGCAGATGGAACATTGAGCTTTTATTGTTTGCAAAAATGATAATTATGGCACTTCCTAATAAGGAGTGCCATTTCCTTTGTCTTGTATATGTCACTTGTATATCTAGCATTCTTACTTTATCATTTTATATAAGGAAAATTTTGTGAAGGAAAGGAATTGGAGTATGAATAAGAAAAAGATTTATAGTATACTGGCACTTCTTTTATTTATTGTAGGTGGCATTTTAATTGCCAAACCATTTTATGATGGTTATAAAGCTGGAAAGATGCAAGGCGAAAACGCACAAGCTATTAAGAAAATGAAGTATGAAAAACAAGAAACGAAATTTGTTGATGCTTCTAAAATAAAACAACCGGATTTAGCAGATGTGGCAAATGCTTCATTAGATAAAAAGCAAGTTATTGGGCGTATATCTATTCCGAGCATGGGATTAGAATTACCAATTTTAAATGGTTCAACAGAGAAAAATTTATTATCAGGTGCAGCAACAGTAAAAGAGAAACAAGAGATGGGAAAAGGGAATTATGCATTAGCAGGACATAACATGTCGAAAAAAGGTGTGTTATTTAGCGATATTTCGAAACTAAAAAAGAATGATAAAGTATATTTATATGATAGTGAAAATGAATATGAGTATGCGGTACAACAAGTAACAGAAGTCACTCCGGATAAGTGGGAAGTTGTTGAAGATCACGGAAAAAATGAAATAACCCTTATTACATGTACGTCTGTACTTGATAATTCAAAGCGATATGTAGTATCTGGGAATTTGGTGCAAACGAAAAAAATGAAATAATTAAAAAGAAATTCCACCTTCGTTGAGGGTGGAATTTCTTTCTTCTATAAGCAAGCGATAGAAAAAGGAGAAAATGCGTAAAAAAAGCTGAGGGGCAACCCCTCAGCTTTTTTAGTCCATCCACTTTACTAATTTTTTTGAAAGTAATAGTAATATACATCCTAAGAAAATAGCGACAGCTCCAATAACAGCAAATACTTCTGAGTAACCTAATGATGTTGTAAAGTTTGCTAACTGTCCACCTAAAACATTAGCGACACCTGTACTTGCTAACCAAACGCCCATTAATAAAGATGCGAGTTTGATAGGAGCAAGTGCACTTACCATTGATAGTCCGACTGGAGATAAGAATAATTCCCCTAATGTATGGAATAGGTAAGTAAAGACAATAAAGAGCAGGTTTGCTTTTTCTGTAATTGCTTGTTCATTACTTCCTGTTTTTAACGTAGCAGCAACAAGAACCATATAACCAATTCCAAGTAAGATCATACCGAGACCCATTTTTGTTGGGATTTTTAAATCACCGCGTTTTGTAGAAGCAAGCTTTGTCCAAAGTGCAGAAACAACTGGTGCTAATAAAATAATAAATAGTGGGTTTACAGATTGAAACCAAGATGTTGGAATTTCCCAACCGAATATAGAGCGGTCTACAAAGCTATTTGTATATAATGTTAAAGAACTACCAGCTTGTTCAAATCCAGCCCAGAAGAAAACAACAAAACACGTTAAAATGATAATCACGGCTGTATGTTGTTTTTCTTTTTTCGTTAATGGTGTATTACCAGCTGTTTTGTTGCCTGTTCCTGTTTGTAAAGCTGCTGTCGGTTTTTTACCAATATCACCAAGAAAACGATTTGATAATGTTGTAAATAAAATTTGTCCGACAATCATCCCAATAGACGCAGCTAAAAATCCATATCGGAAACCGTAATGCATAACGCCATCTACTGTTGTTTTAAACAAATCTTCTGATAAATATCCACAAACAAGTGGAGCAAGGAAGGAACCGACGTTAATTCCCATATAAAAAATTGTGAAGGCACCATCACGGCGCGGATCATTTTCTTTATATAATTCTCCGACAAGGGTAGAAATATTTGGTTTGAAGAAACCGTTCCCGATAATAATAAGCGCTAATCCGAGGTATAGCCCTAATTGGCTTTGCAGTGCAAATAACGTAAGGTTACCAATTGCAATTGTTATACCACCGAGCGTAATCGCTAATCGTCTACCAAGAAAACGATCTGTTAAAAATCCGCCAATTAATGGAGTGAAATAACAAGCGCCTGTATAAAAGCCGTAAATCGTAAGTGCCCAGCTCTTACTAAAACCAAGACCACCGTTTATTAAGGCTGTTGTTAAATATAATGTTAATAATCCTCGTAATCCGTAATAGCTAAATCGTTCCCACATTTCTGTGAAAAAGAGTAAGTATAAACCTGGAGGATGTTTCTTTTTTTGCTGTTTTTTTTCATCAAACTGCAGCGCAGCTTCCATATGCAATTCCTCCTAACATAAAAAACAAAGTTAATAATTTTATCTGATTAATAGTTTACTTTATTAAATTTGTGAAGTCAATAAAGGTCTATTTTTGTAGAAAAATATTCTTATATAATGATAAAGGAGGGGTAATGCATAAAAAAAGCCCCTTTCATCACGAAAGGGGGCTCCTTTTATCGAATAGCAGATGTTCCAATTGCAACTGTTTTATTTTCTTTTACAGTTGTATTTTGACGAAGGCGTAATGTAGCTTGTCCTACTGTATTAGGAGCAATTTGTACATTCACGACTTTTTCAGCGGAACCTTGGCTATTTGTAGTAAAGGAAAATGAATTACTATAACCGTAAGAAGAAGGCCAAATTCCGTTTTCATTTTGAACTTTTGCTACTTGTGTACCACCACTTGTATAAATACCTAAAGAGTAATTATTGTAAGTAGTATTCGGTAACAAATGATTTGCTTGTATTTTTAGTTGAAATACACCGCTGTTTGGAAGAATACTAGGGTGAATAAAGTTATAATCATTTGTTGAGACGTTTCCATCATCAGTATTATTGCTGTTAGTATTATAGCCGTAAGAACCAGGTTTAAATGTACTTGGATTAAACCATTGATATCCTTGGTTAGGAGCACCCCATGGTTCTGGTTGCGGCTCAGTTGATGCACTTGGTTGTTCAAATGTTTTTAATGATGTTGGTGTGTCTAGTTGTAATCCTTTTACTTGATCTAAGCTAGTATATGTTTCTTTTGCAGAGAGCCATTTTACGACATTTGTTAATAAAGTAGCATCGCTTTCTTCTTTATATCCATCATATGTTTTTTTAGACTGTCCTGTATCTTCACGAACATATTTTGGCGTTGCATCTTCAACTGGCGAAGAGTCACCGATAAAGGCTGCTTTTCCTAAACCAACTTTTGCCACCGCAACGTAAGCACCTTCAGCGATACCGCCGCCGTTATATACACCACTATCAACGGCGTTATTCCACTTAGGTAAACTTTCTGGTAAGTAGACAATTCCTTTTGCTAAATTCGGGTTTACAATTGCAATTGTAGATCCGGCATGCATAGCAACAGATGAAACACCTGTAGTAATTCCGAATGATTGATCGGGTGCTACAATTTTATCTGTAGAAACATCGCCAATTGCATTATAGCGGAAGCGCACGCCAAAGTTGCTTGCTAGCCAGTCAGAACTTTCTACACCTTGCATAGCTTGTGAAGATGCTTCTTCAGAAGACATTCCTTTTGCGGGATTACTCCATGCTCCGCGGCGATACCCGTTGAAAACCTCTGAGGAATCCCAGCGATTTTTATTACGGTCAGCATTATAATGATCGGCGATAAAAAAGATACTGCCGCCATTTTTTACATATTGAAGCATTGCATCTTGTTCTGACTTTTTATAAGGAATGTTTGCTTCTGGAATGATGAACACATTGTAATCTTTTAAGTCATCATATGTAATAGGTGTTGATTTACGTAGTTCTTTTACAAAAAAGCCTTTGTTTGCAATGCCGTTTCCGAAATCAGAAAATCCCCCATCAATAACCCAATCAGCTGTTCCTGCTGTTTGACCATGTGTATTATCAAATAATACTTTTTTTCCAGCGTTTTCGTTCACAATTTTTGCTGCAATTTGTGGAGCTGGATCTACAGCGCTTTCAGCAAAAGTTGTTGAACTAAACATGGTGGCCATACTTAAAGTCATTCCTGTTGCTAATGTGAGCTTCAGCCATTTTTCTTTCTTCATAATAATCCCCCTAAAGTACGTTTAGTTAAGTAAGAGTGCGATTCTTTCAACTAACTATCAGCTGCCCCTACGAATAAAAGTGTCCCTATATTACTTTACCGGAATATAACGGAAGAAGAAAGGGGGAATTTATAAAATCTTTTAAAAATAAGATAAATTTTGTTGAGAAATATTTTTGTATGCAGCAGTAGAGGAGAAAAAATCCCTTCCTCATATGAGAAAGGGAGTAGCATTACCCGATTTTTGAAGAAGATTTCGATGTTTTATCTATTGTATGAAATCCTTTTGCATAATAAACAACTACTAAAGCGATGAGCCAAATTGGTCCAACAATTAATGCGATACGTGTATCAGCGGAATATGCCATAATTCCCAATACTAAAGCAAGGAAAGCGAGCGTAACGTAGGAGCTAAGTGGATACAATGGCATTTTGTACGTTAATTTGTTTTGCGCCTCCTGTGATAGCCCCTTGCGGAAACGAAGCTGCGCAACTACAATGACACCCCAAGTCCAAATTGCTCCGAACGTGGAAATACTCGTTAGCCACGTAAATACTTTTGCAGGAACAACGTAGTTTAATGCAACGCCTATTAATAATACGAAAGCTGTTGCTAAAATTCCTTTGCTTGGAATTCCATTTTTATTTAGCTGACCAAATTTTTCTGGTGCCTGTTTTTGCTGTGCTAATGTAAATAGCATACGGCCTGTACTAAAGAGACCGCCATTACAAGAAGAAAGAGCAGCTGTTAATACAACAAAGTTAATAATTCCTGCTGCTTTCGCAATGCCGATTTGTTCAAACGTTAGTACAAATGGACTACCTTTGTCACCAAGTTCATTCCATGGATAGATTGCCATCATAACGAATAGGGCACCTACGTAGAAGATTAAAATGCGCCAAAAAACGTTATCAATCGCTTTAGATAATGTTTTTTTCGGATTTTCTGCTTCACCAGCTGTTACACCAAGTAGCTCTACTCCTAAGTAAGCAAATAGTACCATTTGTAATGATAGAAGAAGGCCAGAAAATCCATTTGGGAACCAACCACCGTGTGACCAAAGATTTGAAATTCCAGTCGCTACGCCGCCATTTCCAAAACCGAATAAAATAATACCAGCACCAATCACGATCATACAGATAATTGTGACAATTTTAATTAAAGCAAACCAGAACTCAAGTTCTCCATACACTTTAACCGATAAAAAGTTTAATGCGCTCATTAATACAAGAGCAAGTAACGCCCAGACCCAACGTTCCGTATTTGGGAACCAATATTGCATATAAATTCCTGCTGCTGTAATTTCAGCCATACAAGTTACAACCCATAAGAACCAATAGTTCCAGCCTGTGATATAACCTGCTAGCGGACCTAAATAGTCATGTGCATATTTACTGAATGAACCGGCAACAGGTTGTTCAATTGCCATTTCTCCAAGTGCCCGCATAATAAAAAAGATCGCAAGGCCTGCAATGATATAACCGAATAAAATAGATGGTCCTGCGAGTTTAATAGCGGAAGCGGATCCTAAAAATAGTCCAACCCCAATAGCAGAGCCAAGTGACATAAGAGTAATATGACGTTGTTTTAACCCGCGGTTTAAGTTTTCTTCTTTGTTTGTGTGCTGCATAGTAACCCTCCTTTATTAGTAAGAAATATGTTGTATCCGCTTGCATATTTATTTAACTATTTAAAATTATAAAACATTTCTATCTGTTATGCTACAAAAAAAGACAATGTTTTCTGTACTATATAAATCCATTTACATGTTTCGACATATAAGTCGCTGCTATGCAGAATACACCATGCCCCGCGCTTGCTTGAAACTTCGCATGTGGCAGAAAAAGGCCCTGACCGCTTCTACGCACGGCCAGATGCTCTCCTGAAAAAGAAAGGGGAGACGTCGATTTTCACCTTATATATAAATCCATTTACATGTTTCGGCACATAAGTCGCTGCTATGCAGAATACACCATGCCCCGCGCTTGCTTGAAACTTCGCATGTGGCAAAAAAAGGCCCTGACCGCTTCTACGCACGGCCAGATGCTCTCGTCCTCCCCTCAAAAGAAAGGGGTTTTTATGTCGGTTTTAAATTGTGAAATAATAAAAAGCCATCGATTTCGATGGCTTTTTATTATTTAAGAATAGTAATTGCTTGTTTCCCCATTTGTTCCCACGCTTTTTCAAATTCAGTACGCGGAATACTTTTACGCGGGTTATTTGCTAGTGGATCATTTACATATACAAAGTTTTTATCATAACCAATAATAACTGCACTATGTTCAAAATATGTAATCTTTAATTCTCCAGCATTTGTATTCCAACTTTCAAAGTTATCCGCATCTAGCGGCTGAAAAGTTGTATTAGCAATAATCCATACTGGCGAACCAGCACTAAGTACTTTATATATATCCTTGATCTCTCTTCCGGATAAATCAATTGTTTTATCTGGAACATATTTTTGTGCTAATTTAAAAATTGGCTGATGGTATACACCATAGCCTTGTTCAGACTTTGTGTAAATATTTCCAACAAATCCTTCATGTGGGTTTCCATTTACACCGTTTGCTGTAAATGGAACACGAGCAATTTCACTCGCTAGCTTCATTTTGTCCACTTGAATCCCGTTATATTGTAGTAACATTGCTAAACTTGTCACTTCACAACCGCGTTCTAATTCAGGAAGTTGTTTTATAAATGGGACATTTTCAATCATCACTTGTTCTTTCACTTTAAATGAAAAGTCTATGCGAAGTTCCTGCGTTTTTTGAACGATTTTATTTTTCCCTGTTTCAATGACTCCCATAACTTCTTTATTGCATGCCACACAAAGAATAACTCCAATACTTAAAATACATACATATTTGATACTCCTAGACATATCTCTACTCCATTACATAATTATTTTTCTCTATATATCCATTTTGATTTTCGATATCTTTGTCTAGCTCCAGCGGCTAGAATCTCCGGTCGTTTCGCCCCCTCGGACGAGGTGAAAAGCACCTCTCTGTCGGGGGCGTGGGCGTCCTGCGATTCTGAACGAGCCGCTTCCGCTTTTCTTTATAAGTCGCTGCTATGCAGAATACAATATGACTACTACTTGCTTGGTCCCTTTGTTTTAAACCTCGCATGTGGCAGGAAAAGGCCCTGACCGCTTCTATGCATGGCCAGATGTTCTCGCCCACATAAAAAGAAAGAGGGTTTTTCTATAGATTTCGAAAGTGATACTCACTTCATTGTACCTTTGTTTCTGCTAGTTTACTAGAACGATTCTATAGATTGTTATTCCGATATTAAGGTCTAAAGATTCTTACTTTTTTAAATAAAAAGAAAAATAAATATACATTTTTAGAATATTTTGTTAAAGTAAAATATGTTTAACTTAGTTAAATTTCTTCAATGAGGAGAAATTTAATTAGTGGTTTACTGATGATTTTCGCTTAACAACATAAAAATATGAGGTGAGGGGTATATGATCCAAAAGGAGAAGCAGTCAAATGAACTAAAACGTACGATGCAAAGCAGACACCTCTTCATGATTGCTCTAGGAGGAGTTATCGGAACCGGATTATTTATGGGATCTGGACAAACGGTTCACAATGCTGGACCTGGCGGAGCCATTCTTGCCTATTTAGTCGGCGGATTTGTTATGTATTTAACGATGCTTTGTCTTGGTGAATTAACAGTTGCAATGCCTGAAGCAGGTTCTTTTCAAAGTTATGCTAGCAAATATATTTCACCTGGTTTTGGATTTGTGGTTGGATGGATGTATTGGCTAAACTGGGCTGTAACCGTCGGAGTTGAATTAACAACTGTCAGTATTTTAATGAAGCGCTGGTTTCCAGATGTTTCATCTTGGATATGGTGTGTTATATTTGCAGTCATACTCTTTATTGTAAACGCTTCCTCTGCGCGTGCGTATGCTGAAGCCGAGTTTTGGTTTGCAAGTGTTAAAGTAATAACAATTATTCTTTTTATTTTACTCGGCGGCGCTGTTATGTTTGGTGTATTAGACTTTAGCGGTAAGCCGGCACCAATGTTCCATAACTTCACAGAAAATGGCGGATTATTTCCAAACGGACTTCCAGCTGTTCTTCTTACAATGATTACCGTTAACTATGCGTTTCAAGGAACAGAATTAATTGGTATTGCTTCGGGTGAAAGTAAGCAGCCGGAAATAACAATACCACGTGCTATAAAAAGTACAATTTGGCGAACACTTTTCTTTTTCGTTCTTGCCATTTCTGTAGTCGTAGGATTATTACCATGGCAAGAAGCAAATCTTGTAGAAAGCCCGTTCGTACTCGTTTTTGACACGGCTGGAATCCCATATGCAGCAGACATTATGAACTTTGTCATTATTACGGCTGTATTATCGGTGGCAAACTCTGGTTTATACGCAAACTCTCGTATGCTTTGGGCGATGGCAAAACAAGGAATGGGAAGTCAGCGCTTTACAAAATTAACGAAAAAAGGGGTACCGATCAATGCTTTAATTTTCAGCTTAATCTTTGCGGGCCTTTCTCTGTTAACAAGTGTATTTGCCGCTGATACTGTCTTTTTAGTATTAACATCGATTGCGGCCATGGCAGCTGTCGTTGTGTGGATGTCCATTGCTGCATCTCAATTTTTCTTTAGAAGAGAATTTATTAAGAACGGTGGGGATATACGAGACTTAAAATATCGTGCGCCGCTATATCCGCTTGTTCCTATTTTAGCGTTCTCGTTAAACTTCATTACATTTATAAGCTTAGCGTTTATTCCAGATCAACGTATTGCTTTATATTGCGGCATTCCATTTATGATTATTTGTTACATTTTTTATAAAGTAAAATATAAAAAAATTGTCACATTTGAGCAGCAAAAAAACGTCTCATGAATGATAAACTAAATATATAGAATCTTCTGTTATCTCATTCTATTATGAGATAACTTTTTTCTATTTATTGGGTATTCTGGTATAACTTTATTTATCTTAAAATTTTAAAAATCAATATATGTGTTCAAAAATAGTTTACAATATGAGCAAGTTACAAATGTTTTTCAACGTAAAAACGGTTTATTTGTGTCTATTTTTTAACAATATCTTAAAAACTATTGCCATCTATAAATTAATAGGTTTATATTGTTTTATTGGCATAGTTTCAATCCAAGGAGAAAGGAGATTTTCAATCGTGCAACTGAAAAAAAAATTTTGGAAGCTGGCTTCTCTTCTTCCACTATCATTACTCTTGTTCCTCGGTGGATGCGAAAAAATCGCTGTATTAAATCCACAAGGGCCTGTTGCAAAAACGCAGTATGACTTAATTATTTGGTCACTCATACTGATGTCAGTAATTATTGTAGTCGTATTCGTCCTGTTCACAATTATTTTAATTCGTTACCGTGAAAAACCAGAAAATATGGACTATGAGCCACCTGATATACACGGTAATACTCTTTTAGAAGTTATCTGGACTATTTTCCCTATTATCATCGTGGTTGCGTTAGCAATTCCAACAGTGAAAGCAACATATGCATCGGAAAAACCACCAGAGCAAACAAAGGATATAAAACCTGTTGAAATTTACGTTACATCTGCTAACTGGAAATGGTTATTCAGTTATCCTGAGGAAGGAATTGAAACCGTTAACTATTTAAATGTACCAGCAGGTGTACCAATTCAATTTAAATTAACTTCTGTTGGTCCAATGAACGCTTTCTGGATTCCAGAGCTGGGTGGAATGAAATACACAATGGATGGTATGATCATGGATCTATACCTACAAGCTGATAAACCAGGCTCTTACACTGGACGTAGCGCAAACTTCTCTGGTGAAGGCTTCACAAACATGGAATTTGAACTTGAAGCTAAAACAAAAGAAGGATACGACAAGTGGGTAAAAGAAGCAAAAGGTGCTCCTAAGTTATCAGAAAACAAATATAAAGAAATTATTCAACCAGGTGTAGTAGGTCGTATGACATTCTCTAATACACATTTAAAATATGTAGATCCAAAATCACTTGAATATTGTGATTACAACTACTATAAAAACAAAAAGTAATAACGACTATTCCAACAGATTGGAGTGAACACAGTGAAGCTTGATGAATTTTTTGTCACAGGTGATCCGCTTATCTACGGAGCGGACGCATCTATTGTACTTATGACGTTAGCAATTCTTTTCGTGCTAACAAAGTACAAAAAGTGGAGATGGCTTTGGGATGAGTGGTTAACTTCTGTTGACCATAAGAAAATTGGGACTATGTATATTCTTTCAGCGATTGTAATGCTGTTCCGTGGCGGTATGGACGGATTGATGATTCGTGCCCAATTAACATTTCCTGACACAACATATTTAAACGCTGAACACTATAACGGCGTTTTTACAACACACGGCACTATCATGATTCTCTTTATGGCAATGCCATTCGTTATGGGATTAATGAACATTGTTGTACCTCTTCAAATTGGGGCACGTGATGTTGCATTTCCTTTCTTAAATTCACTAAGTTTTTGGTTATTCTTTGTAGGTGCTATGTTATTTAACATCTCCTTCGTTATCGGTGGTTCTCCAGACGCTGGGTGGACATCATACTTCCCGATGGCTGGTACAGAGTTTAGCCCTGGCGTAGGAAACAACTATTATGCAATTGCATTGCAGATTTCAGGTCTTGGGACACTGATGACAGGGATTAACTTCCTTGTTACTATCTTAAAAATGCGTGCACCAGGCATGAAATTAATGCAAATGCCAATGTTTACATGGTCTATCTTAATCACATGTATAATTATTATCTTTGCTTTCCCAGTATTAACAGTTGCTCTTGCATTAATGTCATTTGATCGTCTATTTGATTCTCACTTCTTTACGATGGCGAGCGGCGGTATGCCAATGCTTTGGGCGAACTTGTTCTGGGTATGGGGTCACCCTGAAGTATATATCGTTATTTTACCGGCATTCGGTATTTTCTCTGAAATCGTAAGTACATTCTCACGTAAACGTTTATTTGGATATACAGCAATGGTTTACTCAATGGTTGCTATTGCAACTTTAAGTGGTCTTGTATGGCTCCATCACTTCTTTACAATGGGTGCAGGACCAGCAGTTAACTCGTTCTTCTCGATTTCAACAATGGCAATTTCAATTCCAACCGGTGTTAAGATCTTTAACTGGTTGTTTACACTTTATAAAGGTCGTATTCGTTTTACAGTTCCAATGCTTTGGTCATTGGCGTTTATTCCAAACTTCGTAATTGGTGGAGTTACGGGTGTTATGCTTGCGATGGCAGCAGCTGACTATCAGTACCATAACAGCTACTTCCTAATCGCTCATTTCCACTACGTATTAATCGCAGGTACAGTATTTGCAATGCTTGCTGGATTTACATTCTGGTATCCAAAAATCACAGGGCATATGCTAAATGAGCGCCTTGGTAAATGGACATTCTGGATCTTTATGAGCGGATTTAACATCTGTTTCTTCCCAATGTATTTCCTAGGTTTAGACGGTATGACTCGTCGTATGTACACTTACTCTGCAAACCTTGGATGGGGCTTGTTAAACCAAATCGCATCTGTCGGTGCAGTAATGATGGGGATTGGTTTCATTCTATTATGCTACAACGTAGTTTATAGCATTCGTCATGGTGAGCGCGACTTAACTGGGGATCCTTGGGACGGTCGTACACTTGAATGGGCAACACAATCTCCAGTACAACATTACAACTTCGCAAAATTACCAGAAATTAAGCATAGCGATGTATTCTGGGAAATGAAGAAAAATGGAGAGTCTATTATACCAAAACCTGAAGAAGTAAAACCAATTCATATGCCAAGCAATTCAGGTGTTCCAATTGTTATGTCTTGTTTTATCGGTCTTGCAGGTTTTGCACTAGTATTTAACTGGTTCTGGTTAGCAATTGTCGGTGGTATTGGTATGTTAGGTTGTATGATCTGGCGCTCGTTTGATTACGACGACGGATACTACGTTAGTGTAGATGAAATTAAAAAGACAGAACATGTTGCATGAGAGGTGAAACGAAATGGCGGCTTTAGATAAAAGCTTACCTCTAGAGTATCAAACTGAACAAAGCAGATTGAATATTTTAGGGTTTTGGATATTCCTTGGGGCTGAAATCGTGCTGTTTGCAACGCTTTTTGCCTCTTACCTAGTATTAGCTGGTCGCACGGCAGACGGGCCGACATCAGCACATCTTTTCGAAGTAAAGCCTGTTATGATTGAAACACTTCTACTTTTAACAAGTAGTTTCACATGCGGGATTGCAATTCATGAAATGCGTAAAGAAAACAAAAATGGTATGCTCCTATGGTTTATCCTTACGTTACTATTAGGTGCTGGCTTCCTTTATATGGAGATTGAAGAGTTTATGATGTATGTGCACCAAGGTGCTACACTACAAACAAGCGGATTCTTATCTGGATTCTTCGTTCTTCTTGGAACGCACGGTGCCCACGTAACAGGTGGTATCATTTGGGCAACTTGTGTTATTATCCAAATTTTAAAACGAGGACTGACACCAGTTACAGCTCGTAAAGTATTTATTATCAGCTTATACTGGCATTTCCTTGATGTTGTTTGGATCTTTATTTACACACTAGTTTACTTGAACGGGATGGTGGCGTAAAAATGGGACAAAACAATACAAACGCTCATAGCGGATTTCCGTGGTCACACGTTTTTGGCTTTATTTTATCGCTTGCATTAACGTTCCTTGCTTTATATGTAACGTTAGAAACAAGCTTGCCACTTTCGACAATCTTAACAAGTATTCTTGTAATGGCAGTGGCACAAGCAGCATTGCAATTAGTTATGTTTATGCACATGACAGAAGGAGAGGGAGTCATTCAAACAATGACAATCGTATTCCACTTTTTCATCGCAGCAATAACGGTTGTTGGTACAGTTTGGATTTTCTTCTCTATGTAATATGCTTTCAAAAACCTGTTGGGACATTGTCTCAGCAGGTTTTTTTTTATAGATGCATAGTTTGGCAATAGAAAACAAACTCCTTGCTACAAAGAAACATATGTTAATAACCAAATTTCATAAAGCCTTCATTGTTTAAGAGATTCATAATATTCTTTAAGACTCGCTTCTGTATATGGTAAAATATTACTATTATATAACTAAGGAAGTGTTAATACATGTCAATATCAACTTTAGCTCTTTTATTACTTGGGGAAGTACTTGTTGCAATTATACTAATTGGCTTAAGCATTGAAATTTGGAGTTATGGGTGGAAAAAAACAAATACATTAAAATATTCTTGTATCTTATTTTCTCTTATTATTGGAACGAGTAGTGTATTAGGACTTTGTGTAGCGCCCGCTTATTTCTTTTTACAACTCATAGATAAGGCGAATCTTTGAGTAAATCGCTATTGATCATTGGCTAGAGATTATGTATACAAGTTAAAAGAATTCTTTCTTTTTAGGGGAGAGCATCTGGCCGTGGAGAGAAACGGTCAGGGCTTTTTCTGCCACTATATGTCAAAACATTAAAATGGCTATAGAATCAATTGAATCATCAGAATAGTTTTTATTTTCCTTAGTATACAAGTTATAATACAGTTAATGTAATGAAGAAAGGATGATTGTATATGGATCTAATCCAAGAGGCATCTATTTCAAAAGAACAGCTTATTCAATGGAGAAGATATTTTCATATGTACCCAGAGCTTTCTTATGCTGAAGAAAAAACATCTCAAAGGGTTTATGATATACTGCAAACCTTTCCTCATCTAGAAGTTTCGCGTCCCACGCAATATAGTGTAATGGCACGATTGATTGGTAAGCAACCTGGAAGAACAATTGCGCTACGTGCTGATATGGATGCATTGCCTATTGAAGAAGAAAACCAGTTTGACTTTGTTTCCCGTTATAAAGGAGTTATGCATGCGTGCGGACATGATGGACATATTGCGATGTTACTGGGAACAGCATACACACTTTCAAAAAAATATGATCAAATTGAAGGGGAAATTCGCTTTTTATTTCAACATGCTGAGGAAAATTTTCCGGGCGGTGCACAGGAAATGGTTGACGCTGGTGTTATGGACGGCGTTGATTGCATTATTGGTGCACATCTTTGGTCACCGCTTGAAGTTGGAAAAGTTGGCGTTATATCTGGTCCAGCGATGGCTGCTCCAGATGCATTTTCGATTACGATTATTGGGAAAGGTGGACATGCTGGTATTCCGCATGAAACAATTGATAGTATCGCGATTGGTACACAAATTGTCTCTCAATTACAACAAATTGTCTCAAGGCTCACGAATCCGTTAGATTCATTGGTGTTATCGGTAACGCAGTTCCATGCAGGGACAACTCATAATGTAATTCCTGATAGTGCAACAATTGGCGGGACAGTGAGAAGCTTACGAAATGAACTTCGGAAGCAAACAGCAGAGCGTATTGAGAAAATTGTAAAAAGTATTACAGAGGTATACGGTGCATCTTATACATTTACATACGAATATGGATATCGTCCAGTTGTAAACGAAGAGACTGTAACAAGGCATGTAGAGAGTACGGCGTTGCAACTTTTAGGAAGAGAGTGTGTTGTTCGTTTACAGCCAACAATGGCTGGAGAAGATTTTTCAGCATTTTTACAAAAAGCTCCAGGAACATTTTTCTTTATAGGGGCTGGAAATGAAGATAAAGGGATTATATATTCCCATCATCATCCGCGTTTTACGATTGATGAGGATGCCTTGCCAATTGGTGTAAGCATATTTGTTTCGTCAGTTTTGAATTTCATGAAAGGCCTAGAATAAGATCATGTTTCGCTCGAGTTATCCTGTTAGTAAAGGATAACTCTTTTTGTATATATTTGTTTAAGGTGGAGAAATATAACTATAATATTTTGTGACAGAAAGTTAGGTGATATATATGATTGAATTAGATACTAACTTATCGAAAATAACAAGCGAAATTCGAAATAAGTTAGATTCACCTAATGACTTGACTGTGCGTGAATTTTCTCTTTCGGGGACAAATAATCGGTGTGCAGTCATCTTTTTATGCGGACTCAGTAATAAAGATATGATTCATCGTTTTATTATTCGGCCATTGCAGTATGAAGAAATTCCTCAACAAGCACCAATTATGCAAACAGTAATGGATCAATTTTTGTCAGTTGGAGAAGTGAGTATCGCAAAGACATTTCCGGATGTTATGAATGCACTATTAGCAGGAGATACAATTGTGTTACTCGATGGTATTTCATCTGCAATGATTGAAAAAACCTTTCGTTTTAGAAGATACATTAGATGTGTTTTTTCGTGATCATGAGATGCGCAGGAACATTCGTATTTTCGTTTCAAAAGAAAGGGCGGAAGAAGTATTAAAACAGAGTGCAAAACCAGAAAATTTACCAGCTAAATATATAAGTATGATATCAAATCATGCACAGAAGAATGCCCAAATGTTAGAAGCGATTCGAATCGGTGATTTACAAGAGAAAATGTCTGCTGACAGAAGTTTTGTTCTTCCAGTCTTAGGACTAACGCGTCAGGGGATTAAAATGGAAGGAGCAGCCGTATTTCGTGGGAAAGACAAAAAACTTGTAGGTAGATTAAATGGGATGGAAACATTAGGACTAAATTATATTATTGGGAAAAAAGCAGGAGGTTTTTTTAAAATCCAAAGAGGAAATCAACAGATTGTATTTGAAATTCGTTCCATGCACCGGAAAATTCATACATTCTTAACGGATTCTAAAAAACCTAAATTTGTAATTGATGTATATGTAGCTGGGACATTAGCAGAAGTTTATTTAAGGAAAGATAATAAGGCGATGAGCTCTGAAGAAATCAGTAAATACCTTGCAAGTGGAATGGAAGAACAGCTACAAAAAACAGTTAAAGTTGTTCAAAAAGATTTGAAAGTGGATGTACTTGAGTTAGGAGAGTATTACAAGCGCAAAAATTATAAGCAATGGACAAAAGTCAAAAGAAATTGGGATCAAGGCCAAAATTATTTTAGTACTAGTAATATCATCGTTCGTGTACATCCAAGTATTGAACATACAGGGTCTGTGTTACCGATGAGAAGTGAGTAAAGGAGTAGCGTCATGTTTACAACTCTAGGGATTATATGTACGGTTTTAATGGCAACTCTACCGTATACAGCTTATTTTCTTCATAAGAAAATACAAGAATATGGTGCACAGCCTTGGCAAAAACAAATGCAGCAAAAAAAGAAACATGAGTAATACGGAGGGAATTGAAAAGGACCGTTTAAAGAGAAAAAGAAGATAACCATCTAATTTGTATCGTTGGTTATCTTCTTTTTCGTTCTCCGTATATGGATGGGATTGTCAGTAGCCTTGCAATACATCGTGTTCCTTTCAGTCCTAACCAGTTTATCCCGCTATTCGTGGGCAGTAATACTCCCACCTCAAAATTCAGCGAAAGCAAAGAAGTTAGGTGGGAGATAAACTGCCCGTAAAAGCCCGATTGGTTCAACTAACCATCAGTGGGGGGATGAAAAAATCCCCCACTGATGGAAGTTTCACTTTATTAATTGCGCGCTGAGGTTTTAGGTGTTTGAAAAGAAGAAACTAAAATCGTAGAAGTATAAATTGAAATTTACATTCAATTTACATTATTAAAATTAAATTTACAATATGTACGGTTTCTTAAGATTTTTCACTTTATTTTGTAGAGAAACAATGAATATATATAGCTTTTTCTAAGAATCTACTACCTTTACTTAAAATTTAAAAACGCTTAACACTGACATAATATTATTGTCCTACAATGAATTTGTATTACGGATTATGAACATAATAACGTGGAAATGAAAAGCGATAATTAAATGGGGGTACAAAACATGGTTATGAAAAAAGGCTTGAAATTTTCTTTAGCGGCATTAGTAGTTGCTGGTGCTTTAGTAGGGTGCGGCAAATCAGAAAGCACAAAGGAAACTGCTAAAGGCGGTAATGAAGCGAAGCAAGAATTATCGGGTACAATTACAGCGGCTGGTTCTACAGCGCTTCAACCACTTGCAGACGAGGCAGCTAAAGAATTTATGGACAAAAATTCAAAAGTATCAATTACAGTTCAAGGCGGCGGTAGTGGAACTGGAATTAACCAAGTAGCTTCTGGTGCTGTTCAAGTTGGTAATTCCGATGTTCCTGCTGCAGATAAAATAAAAGAAGCAGATAAAGCGAAAGAATTAGTAGATAACAAAGTTGCAGGTATCGCATTTGCATTAGTTGTAAATAAAGATGTAAAGGTTGATAACTTAACATTAAAACAAGTGCAAGATATTTTCTCTGGTAAAGTTACAAACTGGAAAGAAGTTGGCGGAAAAGATGAAAAAATCAATATAGTTAATCGTCCAGCAGCTTCTGGTACACGTGCTACGTTTGAAAAAACAGTTATGAAAGACGTGAAAATTAACGATGCTACAGGTACAACACAAGATTCAAATGGTGCAGTAGAACAAGCAATTAACTCTACACCAGGATCTGTTAGCTACTTGGCTATGTCCTACATGACTGGTGACAAAAAAGGCTCGTTAAAAACATTAAAAATTGATGGTGTAGAACCAAAAACTGAAAATATTTCTGCTGGTAAATATCCGTTCTGGTCTTATGAATACATGATTACAAAAGGTGAAGCGAAAGATGCAACAAAAGGCTACATTGATTATGTAAAAGGTAAAGACTTTGAAAAGAAAGTAGAAGAGATGGGTTACATCCCAATGTCTAAATTAAAGTAATAATATAAAGTGAAACTTTAATCAGTGGGGGGTTCTTTATCTCCCACTGATTATTAGTTGAACCAATTGGGCGCATGCCAGCAGTTTATCTCCCGCCTAACTTCTTAAGAAATGCGGAAGCGGCTCGTTCAGAATGTGGGGGGGAGTATTACTGCTCGCGAATAGAGGGATAAAGCGGGGCTGGCTGTTTAGCCAGTCCTGTTCATTTCAATATATGAAGTGAGGTTGTGGTCTTGTGATGAAGGGGAAAAAACAAATTAACTACGTAAAAAGTGAATATATTGGAAGAACACTTGTGACGCTTTGTGGTTTATTAATTGTTGCTATTACATTAGCTATTATCGCATTCATTTGTGCAAAGGGAATTCAATCATTTACACAAAGTAATATCTCGATTTCCGAAGTGTTTACATCAACAAAATGGGCTCCGAATGAAGGAAATGGAAGTTTTGGAGCTGTTATTTTCATAGTTGGATCTACGCTAGTATCTCTTGGTGCGGTAATCATTAGTGCACCAATTGCAATTGCACTTGCAGTGTTTATGAATCTAATTTCTCCAAAGTTTGGAAACAAGGTGTTAAAACCAGTTTTAGAATTGTTGGTAGGGATTCCATCTGTTGTATATGGTTTACTAGGTGTTACGATTTTAATTCCACTCTTACGTGATTCTTTTGGTGGTGTAGGATTTAGTTTAATCGCCGGTATTATTGTACTAAGTATTATGATTTTGCCAACGATTGCAAGTATTGCTTCTGATGCAATTCGTTCGGTTCCTTTTGAGTATTTAGAAGCCTCTTATGGTTTAGGATCGACGAAATGGCAAGCGATTAGTCGTATTATTGTTCCGGCTGCAAAACAAGGTATTTTAACAGGGGTTGTTCTTGGAGTAGCTCGAGCTTTTGGGGAAGCATTAGCAGTACAGATGGTAATAGGAAATACAATAAAATTACCAGAAGGAATATATAGTCCAACTTCAACTTTAACGGGTATTTTAACAATGGATATGACAAATACGTTAAATGGAACAGCCTGGAATAATGCGCTATGGACGTTAGCGATGATACTACTTTTAATTTCGTTCTTGTTTATTGTAATAATTCGAGCGATTGGCCAAAGAGGTGAAAAATAACGATGAATGCTAGAACAGTTAATAATATATGGACAGGTATTTTGTATGCAATTGCCTTCTTTATAGTCACTCTACTTGTTTTTCTTGTATATGAAATTTTACAAAAAGGTTGGGGATTTTGGGATCCGAGCTTTTTATTTGGAGAACCGAGTAATACAAGAGCAGGAGGAGGGATTGGGCCTCAATTATTTAACTCCTTTTATATGCTTGTTATTACATTGATTATTTCGATTCCTTTAGGCCTCGGTGCAGGAATTTACTTGGCGGAATATGCAAAACAAGGTCGGTTTTTAAATTTTGTTCGCTTATGTATTGAAACAATGGCTTCCTTACCTTCTATTGTAGTTGGTCTATTTGGACTTCTTGTGTTCGTTACAACGGCAGGTTGGGGATATACTGTCATGGGCGGAGCTTTAGCCTTAACGATTTTAAATTTACCAGGTTTAACACGCGTTTGTGAAAATGCAATGACAGAAATTCCACCGAATGTGAAAGAAGCAAGTCTCGGGTTAGGTGCAACAAAGTGGCAAACAATTGTAAGAATTATGCTTCCATCTGCATTGCCGCAAATTATTACAGGTGTAATTTTAGCGGCTGGACGTATTTTTGGTGAAGCGGCGGCACTCATTTACACAGCTGGATTAACGTCACCGATTTTAAACTCGGCAGCAGACTTTTCAAGCCCTTCACATCCATTGAATCCATTTCGACCTGCAGAAACATTAGCGGTGCATATTTGGAAGTTGAATTCTGAGGGAATTATCCCTGATGCAAAACTAATTGCAACAAAGTCAGCAGCAGTATTAATTATTATGGTATTACTATTTAATATTATTGCTCGTTTTACTGCGTCTGTACTTCATAAGCGTTTTACTGGTGCGAAAAATTCACGTAAAAGTAGTAAGGTAAAAGCAGCATAGCTTTTATAAACAAAGTGAATAAAAAACTCCTTTTTTTAGGTGGGCGAGAGGGTCTGGCCGTGCATAGAAGCGGTCAGGTCCTTTTTCTGCCATGTGCAAGGTTTAAACCAAAGGGAGAAAGCGAGTGGGGATTACTTTTTGTTTTGTATAGCTACGATTTGTATATAAGGGAATGCTGTTAGATTGTTCTATACAACATTCCCTCATATTATTTTTTATAACAATGAATTGCTTCTATATAAATACAAGTTGAAAAGCAGAGATAAAAGAACTTTCTTTTAGATGGGTGAGAGGGTCTGGCCGTGCGTAGAAGCGGTCAGGTCCTTTTTTCTGCCTCTTGCCAAAGGAGTGAGCGAGTTCTACACAATTTTGAGAGAAAAAACAACAGCCGTGTTCAGAAGTCTGAATACGGCTGTTGTAACGTTAAGATTTAGGAACATCTGTATAAGGTTCGTGTCGGTTTTTGCGATGCTTTTTACTACCGATTTTATCTAGCAATTCGTACATAACGGGTACGACAACTAGTGTTAGTAATGTAGAAACTAGTAAACCGCCAATGACTACAACAGCTAAGCTTTTTGATACCATACTTCCGGCCTGTGCATCACCGAATAATAGAGGAAGCATTGCGAAGATGGTTGTAATAGCTGTCATAATAATCGGACGTAGTCGTATTGAACCAGCTTCTAATAGTGCTTCTCTTGTTGCCATTCCTTTTTCGCGATTTTGTTGAACACGTTCTATTAATACAATTGCATTCGTTACAACAATTCCGATTAGCATTAAAGCACCGATAAGAGAGTTTAAATCGACAGGTGTTTGTGAAATAATTAAACCTAAAATTCCGCCGACAGCTGCTAATGGAAGAGAGAATAAAATTGCAAATGGTGCACGTGCTTGCCCGAAAGTAATAACCATAATTAAGTAAACGACGCCAATCGCAATTCCCATAACCTTAAATAAATCAGTGAAATTTTCTTGCATCGATTCTGTTGCCCCGGCAATGTTAACTTTCGCTCCATCAGGCAATTTTAAATCTGCAATAGCTGTGTTTACCTCTGCACTTACTTTACTTAAGTCTTCACCTTTTGCTTCTGCTGTCACTTGAACTGTTTCTTTTCCATCTTTGTGGAATATTTCTGTTTGTATTTGTTTTTCAGAAATTGTTGCCACATCTTTTAATGCGATTAAACCAGTAATTGGTGATAAAATATTTGCATTTAAAATTGAATCTTTATTAGGAGTTTCTGTTTTTTTGTTTTCTATCATAATAGTCGTCTTTTCGTTGTCGAGTGAGATTTGGCCAATTGGCGATTTTTTCATTAATAATGCAGCTTGTTGTCCGATGACTTCAGAATTTAGGCCTGCCTTTTCTGCTTTTGTTTGATCGACGTTAATAACCCATTCCTTTTTCTCTTCTTCTGTATTCGTTTTTACTTTTGAAAGATTATTTAAGCTTTTTAACTTTGTAGTAACAAGGTCAGAAGCTTGTTTTAAATCATTTTTATTGTTTGCGGTGATATTAAATTGTAATGCGTTTCCACCGCCGAAACTTGAAAAGCTTACTTTTATATAATCAAATGTCGCTGGTTGAAATTGATTCTGTTCTTTTTTTAGCTTATTAATGTACGGTTCAAGGTCAATGCCCTTTTTAAAATCTATAAATATACTTGCAAGATTGTTTTTTCTCGTTTGTCCCCATTGTGCATCTTCTGCAGCGGAACCCATTTGTAATATAACGTTTTTTACATTTGGATCTGCAAGTAATTTTTTCTCAAATTCAAAAGCTTGCTGCTTCCCTTTCTCTAAATCGTAATTAGCAGGGAATGTCATATTAATAGAAAGCATGGTGTTATCATCAGATTTAATGTTCGCTTTTGGGAGTAGAATGTAAGCTGCAATTGAACCGACAAATAATAAAAAAGCGGTAAGTAAAATAATAAATTTATGTGATAACGACCATTTTAAAATGGCTGTATAACGTTTCGTTTCTTTTTGCTCTGTATGTGTTGTTTTCCTTAAAAGTAGAAAAGCCATGAGTGGCACAACTGTTAAAGCCACTAATAGAGATGAAAGAATTGAATAAACAACTGCTAATACCATAGGCAACATAAATTCACCGATTCCGCCTGATACAAGACCGATTGGTAAAAATACGGCGACGGTTGTTAAGGTAGAAGACGTAATTGCGATTGCTACTTCTTTCGTAGCGTCAATAATTAAGTCTTTTGAGAAAGAATCTTTTTGTAAACGACGGAAGATGTTTTCAATTACAACGATGCTATCATCGACGAGACGTCCGACAGCAACTGCCAATCCACCTAAAGTTAAAATGTTTAAAGTGATATTAGACTGATTAAGTAAAAAGAGTGTAAGAAGTATGGATAATGGGATACTAACAATCGAAATTAGAGTAGTACGAATGTTACGCAAGAAAATTAAAATGATGAATGTAGCGGCAATCGCGCCAAGCACAACTTCTTTCCCCATACTTGTAACAGCATTTTGGACTTGTTCGTGTGTAGACATAAGTGTTTTTATAGTGAAAGTTTCTTTATATTTCTTATTTATATCATCAACCTTTTTCTCGATTTCTTTTCCGATTGTAACGGCATTTTTGCTCGGTTCTTTCGCAACGACTAGTACAGCGCCGTCATCGCCGTTAATGTGAGAAATAGCATCATGATGTTGTTTTAATTCAACTTTTGCGATGTCGCGTAACTTTAGTTCAGGTGTTAGTGTAACATTCTGTATATCATCAACGCTTTTTATTTCTCCAATTACGCGAAGTAGGTAATTTTCATTATTTATAGATATTTGCCCAGCTGGTATAGAAGCTTCTTTTCCTTGCAGGGCGGATACGATTTGTGATGTTGCGATGTTTTTATCTTTCATTTTAACGGGATCTAATACAATAGATAACTCAGATGTTGATTTCCCATAAAACATAACATTAGAAACGCCATCGATACTTTCAAGTTGTGGGACAATTTCTTTTTCAATTTGTTTCTCGTCAGCTTTTGTGAAGCCATTTTTCTTTTGAATTGTAATTTGTGCGAGTGGAATCATAGAAGTATTTAGTTGGCTGATAACAGGTTTCATGACGTCTTTTGGAAGTGTGATTCCGTTTGTGAGTTTTTCGACTTCACGCGCTGCATCTTTCATATTCGTCTTTGCTTTATACATAATTTCAATTTTTGATAAGCCTTCACTTGTTGACGATGTAATGGTATCGACATGTGCAAGGTTTCGGAATTGCTTTTCGAGAGGGTCTGTCACTTCTTTCGTCATTGCTTCAGCATCTAGCCCCTCAGATAAAGTGGTAATTGTTACAGTTGGTTGATCCAGGCTTGGTAAAAATTCCATCGGTAATTTAGAGCCGGAATAAATACCTAATACAGAGATGAGAAAAACCATGATGATAATGGCGGCCCTATTTTTTAATGAAAACTTTGTTAATCTTTCCATAAATGAATTCCTCCATGATAGGGTTTGTTAGTTACTGTTTTACTATATAACAAATGCCGGGGAATTAAAGTTAAGAACATGTAAAAAATTCCTAAAAAAATTCTTAAGTAAGGTATTTCTTGTATGGTTAGCTAAAGGTTTATAAAAGAATCGAATGGATAGCATAAAAAACTTTATATTTTTTAAAAAAATGCTTGTTTTTATAAAAAGTAGATGATATATTAATAAACGTCGCTGCTGCACGAAAGCAGAAAGCGAAATGAAAAAAGAAGTAAAAAACAATGTTGACATCGAAAAACAAAGATGTTAACATGAGAAAGTCGCAAATGAGCGACGGACAAGTTCTTTGAAAACTGAACGAAACAAACAACGTGAAACGTCAATTTTTATTTATGATGCTAGACAAACACTTTATTGGAGAGTTTGATCCTGGCTCAGGATGAACGCTGGCGGCGTGCCTAATACATGCAAGTCGAGCGAACCGATTAAGAGCTTGCTCTTAAGAAGTTAGCGGCGGAC
>NZ_JAKUFS010000019.1 GCF_022663535.1 Bacillus cereus group sp. BfR-BA-01380
AGATGATAGTAACTGCATTTCTTTTTCTGTAAAAATCTTTTTGCTCATTCGTTCTCCGTCTCCATGTTGTATTCTCAAGTTTTGTATTTCTTAATTATACAAAAATGTACCCTACAGAGAGAGACTTTTTTAGCGTCTACTCTATAGGGTACATTTTACTTCTATGCGCGGCCAGATGCTCTCGCCCGCCTAAAAAGAAAGAGATTTTTTAATCTGTATTTATATAGAAGAAACCGCAAGAAGGCTCAAATTATATCTTTTGAACTTCTTGCGGTTTCTTTCGTGTTATAAACTTCTATTTTGAATTTCCTGCTGAATATTTGCAAAGAATTCAGCAAATCCTACAGCTTTAGATTGTTGTTCTCCGAATTTTCGAATGTTTACTTCGTTACGCTCGGCTTCTTGATCGCCAACGACAAGTACATATGGGATTTTTTGAACTTGCGCTTCTCGCATTTTATAACCGAGTTTTTCATTGCGAAGATCAAGGTCTACGCGTACGCCAGCATCTTTCAACTTTTCTTCTATTTCTTTTGCGTATTGTTCATGTACTTCGGCAGATACAGGAATAATTTTCGCTTGTACGGGAGCTAACCATGTTGGGAATGCTCCGGCAAAATGTTCAATTAAGATCCCGAAGAATCGATCGATTGAACCAAATACAGCACGGTGAATGACAACCGGACGTTGCTTTTCATTTTTTTCATTAATGTAGCTTAAGTTAAATTTCTCCGGCATTTGGAAATCGAGCTGTACAGTTGCACATTGATGACTTCTATTTAAAGCGTCTTTAATATGGAAGTCGATTTTTGGGCCGTAAAATGCTCCGTCACCTTCATTGATTTTATAGCGGAAATTTAGTTCTTCTAGTACATTTTGCAGGGCGCCTTCCGCCTTGTTCCATAACTCGTCGTCTCCCATTGAATTTTCCGGTCTTGTAGAGAGCTCAACTTCATATTCAAAACCAAATATACGATATACATAATCGATTAAATCAATTACTTCTTTTATTTCATTTTCAATTTGTTCAGGTGTTACAAAAATATGGGCATCATCTTGACAGAATGTACGAACTCTAAGAAGTCCGTTTAGAGCACCGCTAAATTCATGGCGATGAACTTGCCCAAATTCAGCTATTCGAACCGGTAAATCACGATAAGAGTGCAGCTTATTTCTAAACATCAGCATGTGACCAGGGCAGTTCATTGGTTTTAAAGCAAATTTTCCATGATCAACTTCTGTGAAATACATATTTTCTTTATAATGATCCCAATGACCGGAGTTTTCCCATAGTTTTTGATTCATGATTAAAGGAGTGCGAACTTCTTGATAATTACGCTTTTGTTGAATCCCTCTTAGAAAAGCTTCCATTTCATTTCGGATAATTTGTCCCTTTGGTAAATAAAATGGCATTCCTGGTGCTTCTTCAGAGAACATAAATAATTCTAATTCATTGCCTAATTTACGATGATTGCGTTTTGCGGCTTCTTCTAAAAAGATAACATACTCATCTAGTTCCTTTTTAGAAGGGAAGGCAACCCCATAAATTCTTTGAAGAACTTGGTTATTGCTGTCACCGCGCCAATATGCTCCTGAAACATTTGTTAATTTAAAAGCTTTCATAAAGCCAGTAGACGGTAAATGTGGTCCGCGGCATAAGTCTAAAAATTCACCTTGTTTGTAAAGAGTTATGTTTTGATCAGCAGGGATATCTTGTAACAGCTCTAGTTTTAAATGATCACCGAGCTCTTCAAATATTTTCTTTGCTTCATCGCGGCTTACTTCGATTCGTTGAATTTCTAAATTTTCATCAATAATTTTTTGCATTTCTTGTTCAATATGAACTAACTCCTCAACTGCAATACTATTTGGAAGATCCATATCATAATAAAATCCATTTTCAATAACAGGACCAACGCCTAAGTTGATGTGACCGTGTATTCTTTTAACGGCTTGTGCTAATATATGAGCTGCTGTATGTCGTAGTACATCTAAGCCTTCTTTTGATTCTAAAGTTAAAATCTCAATTTCTGCATCTTCCTGTATACCTCTACGTAAATCAAATAGTTGCTGATTCACTTTTCCGGCAATAGCTTTCTTTTTTAACCCAGGGCTAATCGATTCTGCAATTGCTTCTAATGTAGTTCCTTTCATATACTCTTGTTTACGACCATTTGGAAAACGAATTTGAATCATTTTGTTACTCATTATTATCACTCCATTTCATAATATAAAAAAACGCACTCATCCCTAAAACAGGGACGAGTGCGTTAATACCCGTGGTTCCACCCAGATTCCCATCGCACTTCATAAAAAGTACCGATGGCTCCATTCGCTGTAACGTAGCGTCTACGGTATTGGATACTATGTTTCCCCAATACAGCTCCAAGGTGGTAAGAATATTCTCCTGCGTTTAGGAAGATCTCAGCAATTCTTCCTTCTCTGTAAAACCGTAAGAATACCTCGTGTCCTTTTCATAGCCAATTGTTATATGGAATTGAGAAAATAAAAAAACGCACTCATCCCTAAAACAGGGACGAGTGCGTTAATACCCGTGGTTCCACCCAGATTCCCATCGTACTATATTAAATAGCACCGATGGCTCCATTCACTGTAACGTAGCGTCTACGGTATTGGATACTATAATTCCCCAATACAGCTCCAAGGTGGTAAGAATATTCTCCTGCGTTTAGGAAGATCTCAGCAATTCTTCCTTCTCTGTAAAACCGTAAGAATACCTCATGTCCTTTTCATAGCCAATTGTTATATGGAATTGAGAAAATAAAAAAACGCACTCATCCCTAAAACAGGGACGAGTGCGTTAATACCCGTGGTTCCACCCAGATTCCCATCGTACTATATTAAATAGCACCGATGGCTCCATTCGCTGTAACGTAGCGTCTACGGCATTGGATACTATAATTCCCCAATACAGCTCCAAGGTGGTAAGAATATTCTCCTGCGTTTAGGAAGATCTCAGCAATTCTTCCTTCTCTGTAAAACCGTAAAGAATATCTCGTGTCCTTTTCGTTGCTTTTTCATAGCATTAGTATGTTGATTCATAATATACAGTATTTAAATTGTTTTTGCAAATGTTTTTTTGGAATGAATTGTATTTTTTATAATTAATTATATGAAAGAAGAAAACTTATTTTACAAAAAATCTCAAAAAATAAGCAGTTAGCATAAGGATTTTGGTATACTATAAATAAATATCAGAAAAAACAGATAATTATCTATGGGAAGAGAAAGGGTGAAGAGGGCATGTCAATTTTAGAAAGAATTCGAGAAAATGTCTCACAAGTGATTGTAGGGAAAGAAGAGGTTATTGATTTAGCGATGATCGCATTAGTAGCAAATGGACATGTTTTATTAGAGGATGTTCCAGGAACGGGGAAGACGTCATTAGCGAAAAGTCTTGCGAAAAGTATAGATGGAAAATTTCAGCGTGTACAGTTTACATCAGATACATTGCCGGGGGATGTAGTAGGTTTAGAGTATTTTGATATGAAAGAATCCGATTTTAAAACAAGGATGGGACCGATTTTCGCTAATATCGTGCTAGTCGATGAAATCAATCGCGCTG
This sequence comes from Bacillus cereus group sp. BfR-BA-01380, assembly GCF_022663535.1. Lineage (GTDB taxonomy): Bacteria > Bacillota > Bacilli > Bacillales > Bacillaceae_G > Bacillus_A > Bacillus_A cereus_BB. Next base: position 3,587 of record NZ_JAKUFS010000019.1, read on the forward strand.
TTCCGCGTACACAGTCTGCTTTATTAGAAGTAATGGAGGAGCGTACGGTTACGATTGCGGGAGAAACGCATGTGTTGCCGCAGCCGTTTATTGTACTTGCTACGCAAAATCCGTTAGAGTCTGCCGGCACATTTCCGCTTCCGGATGCGCAGTTAGATCGTTTTTTATTAACGATCAGGCAAGGATATCCAAGTCGAATGCATGAAAAGGAGATGTTACGTCGTTTCCGCAAACAAGACCCACTGCGCAGCTTACAAAGTGTTGTGTCTCTTGCGGATATTCTTTCTCTGCAAGAAAAAGCGAAGCAGGTTGAAATTCACGAAGAAGTGGAAGATTACTTATTGGATATTGTGGAAAAAACACGTCAGCATGAACTCGTTGAAATTGGGGTAAGTCCGCGTGGTTCATTAGCTTTCATGAAAGCAGCACAAGCTCGGGCGCTATTAAAGGGAAGAGAATTTTGTACACCGGATGATTTTTATACGCTAGCAGAGCCAGTATGTGCGCACCGGTTAACTCTTAGTATTGAAGGAGATATGAAAACAACGAAAGCACATGTAATGAAAGAGATTTTGGAGCAAGTAGCTGTTCCAGTGGAGAATGTATGAAAGAGAAATTAATAATGAAACGTCCGTTTGTGGAAGCGTATGTTGCATGGAGTGTCGCTTTTATTACAATACTCATGTGGCTATTTGTACAAAATTTCATTCTGTTTGTAATTGCTTTTTTCTATTTGCTTATGGTTAGTTTTGCTCATTGGTATATTCGAAAAGCTTCACAAATATATTGTGAAATAACACAGCAACACGAACGTCTTTTTATCGATGAGACTGGGCACTGCCGTATACGCATTGCAAATCCAACAAAACTGCCGATTTTTGAAGTTGCTTTTCGGTTTCGCTCAGATGAACATATGAAATGGGGATGGTCAGAAGGAGAATTAGAACAATCGGTTCATTCGTATCGTATTCCTTTGCATCTGAAGAAACAGGAAACGTTAGAAATAGATTTACATGTATCAGCGCAGCAAAGAGGACTGCAAAGCTGGCAAGAAGCTGAAATCATTTTGTCTGATCCATTTCATCTCATTACAATTCACATCCCGATTCGGAAACAACAAATGCCGTGTTTTCGTATTTATCCTCGCATTGCCAAAGTAAATATTCCAGAAACAAACAGCTGGAAGCACGGATTTCGAACTGCAGCGGTTTCGCCTCTTTATGATGAAACGAAAATTATTGGCGTAAAGGAATACGAACAGGAATCATTTCGTGCTATCCATTGGGGAGCGACTGCAAAAATTGGTGTATTAAGTGCAAAAAAGTATGAATATACGCAAGGTGATCGATATGCGGTTTATTTAAATGTATTAGGTTCAACAGGTTATACATTACGTCCAGATGTAGAATATTTAATCGAAGTAACAGCGGGTGTTTGCCGGCAACTAATAGCACAAGATTGTTCATTTGAGCTATGGGTGAATAGTATGTGTGAAAACGGAATTGTCCATATAACGGCTGGTAAATACCGAAAACAATTACATAAAACATTACAATTATTGTCGTCCTTAACAGATCGCGATGTTCCGCTGTCATCTTCCTATTTTTATCAAACAGGTTTCCGCCAGCAAGAAGTTGGAGCTATTCCGATTATTATTGGGAATCCACCTGAAAAGCATGGAGGATGGTTGCAAGTGGTGAAATAAAGTAGAGATTTTATGGTTATTGATGCGGGAGGACATACGAATATGATATATAAACGAAAGCGTTTTGTATTTCAGATGCTTTTAGTTAGTATTTGTTTATTAGTTGCGATGTGTATATCAAGCGGTGCGCTTTATACGCAAACTATATTGAAAGAATTATTGAAACAAGAGCAGTCACATAATACAGATGGATGGGAGGTTCCCGAAACCTCTAAGAAGAAAGAAGAGATACCTCCTTGGGAGAAGGAAAAACGGATACAAACAAAATCGAAAAGCAAAAAAGGTGGAGGGGAGCCGATTGAACAAGTAGATAACGAAGTAGAAAAAAGAAATACAGCGCCTCTTGTTGACAGTAAATCTTTTCCTAATCAGCAATTGTTCCTCATGATTTCAGTTATCACAATCGTACTTGTTATGATTGTAGTATACAGTTTGAAGAGAAAGAGAGGGAAAAGTGAAGAAGAAATTATTAAAATGAGCAGTGAGCAGAAAAGTGAGGATGCTCCTATTCAGCAAGTTTTCTCTTTTTTACCAAAAAATAAAATTAGAGCCGCTGTTGCACAGTGGGAGCGAACATTACCACAATATGAACAACGTCGTCCATTTGAAACCATTCAGAAATGGTTATTTCGTATACAGAAAAGTAAAGATATTGTCTCGATCTACGAAGGTGTGCGTTACGGACATCGCGATGCTTCTAGTGAAGCTGTAGAGAAAGTAAAAAAATGGACAGAAGAAAACTGAAAACAAAAAACATCCTAAACTTTTTAAGTTTAGGATGTTTTTTTACGTGCAAGATCATGAGAAGTATCTACATTAGAATGATTTTTCACTCGTAATAAACTAATTACATAGCCTAATACCGCTCCAATGAGTGCTGGAACAATCCATCCTAATCCAGCATCATATAAAGGCAAGATGCCAGAGAATAAAGAATTGATTGCTTCAACTTTTAGATTCGCAGCATTTAGTCCATCAAAGAGACTTACAATAAAAGTGAATAGCAAGCTTACTTGATATACTTCTGATTTTCCTTTAAACAATCGGTGTGAAAACGTTAAGAAAATGAGCACAATCGCTAAAGGATATATCGCTGTTAATACAGGTACAGATATGGTAATCAGCTCTGTTAAACCAAGGTTTGCAATGACAGCACTGAAAATTGCTAAAATAACAGCGAATGTTTTGTATGATATTTGTGGAAATACTTTATGGAAGTATGATGAACATGCTGTAGTAAGTCCAACACTTGTCGTTAAACAAGCTACAGTGATCATCATTCCTAATAATAAATTTCCTAAAGAACCGAAGTAGTAATTTGCTACTTTTGATAAAACTTCTCCGCCATTTTCTAAGTGTCCTAATTTAGAAACACTAGAAGCGCCCATAAATGCAAGTGCAGTGTAAACAGCAATTAATACGACAGCGGCAATAAGCGATGCTTTTATACAAACATTTATAACCACTTTTTTGTCACTTACACCTTTCGCTTTAATCGCATTAATAATGATAATACCAAATACGAAAGCTGCGAGAGTGTCCATTGTTAAATAGCCTTGCTGAAAGCCTTTGAAGAAGGAATTTGTAACAAATTCTTGTGTTGGCGCTTGAATGTCACCAATTGGCTTTACAACAGCGGTAACAACTAAAATACCAATAAATGATAATTTGATCGGAGTTAAAAACTTTCCGACAACATCAACAATCTTTGTTGGGTTTAAAGAGAGTAAACAAGTAATGCCGAAAAACAGAATAGTGAAAATAACTAAAGGTAAATGACCGCTATTTTCTCCTACGAATGGTTTTACACCTATTTCAAATGATACGCTTCCTGCTCTCGGTAAAGCGAAAAGAGGGCCAATTGCTAAATACAGAATAAACGTATATATACTCGCAAACAATGGATGTACGCGACTTGCCATTGCTTGTAAGTCATCACTACCAGAAACACCGAATGCTATTACACCAAGTAGTGGTACACCAACTCCTGTAATTAAAAATCCAGCGGTAGCAACCCATACGTTACTTCCTGCTGTTTGTCCTAACATAGCAGGGAAAATTAAATTACCTGCTCCAAAGAAAAGGGCAAAGAGCATAAGCCCAATCACAAAAATATGTGATGTTTGCACATTTTTTGACACGAAAAAACCTCCAAATTGAAATATTTTGAATCTTTGTACAGTGAGTGTGATAAAAAGTCACTTTTTGTCGAATTACTACGATAATAACAAAAATAAATTATTATGCAAGACAAAAATGAATTTTTCGCAAATTTATTTTTTTCATCATTTTTATTATATAGAAAATTTAATCAATTTCGTTTTTTAAGCGCTTTCTTTCTATAGTGTATTACATGATATTTTATGAAAATTATTATTTTTGTATAACAAACGAAATAATAATTTAAATATTCAATTATTTTTAAATAATCATAAAATATTGATTTGGAAGTTTATTATGTGATATTCTATAAAAAGAACAAATGTTTGTAGGGGGGTGGTTATGGCTCAAACATCAATTGTTGAATATTGGGAGTATTATTCTAATCTTACCAATGGTTTAATGGAGCACCTAAATTCAGAAGATCTTTCTTTTCGGCCGTATGAATCTATGAAAACATTAGGAGAGGAACTTCGTCATATTGCAGATGCACGGGAAATTTATTTACGTGCGATGATGAATAAAGTGAAACTTTAATCAGTGGGGGTTTTTTTCATCCCCCACTGATTATCAGCCCTCACCAATCGGGCTTTTACGGGCAGTTTATCTCCCGCCTAACTTCTTAAGAAAGGCGGAAGCGGCTCGCTCAGAATCGCAGGACGTTGGAGCACCCGACAGAGAGGCGCTTTTTGCCTCGTCCGAGGGGGCGAAACGACCGGAGATTCTAGCCGCTAGAGCTGGACAATGCATCCGCTGAATTTTGAGGCGGGAGTATTACTGCCCGTTAATGCGGGGTAAAAAAGGACCATCATGGCGGGAAAAACGGATGGATTCAGAAATGGCTGTAAATCTCGATAAGTTGAAAGCGTATTATAGTGAATTAGATAATGGTTACAAAATGTTTATTTCAAGGCAAATAGAATTGGAAAGAGTAGTAAGTTGGAAAGAAATGAACGATCCTGATATTGAAAAATGTTTTAATTGGTTGGTTCACTTTGAATGTACACATCAAGGGATATTAAGTGTGTACTTAACTGGACTACACATTGATTATGATATTTCTAGTTAATTTAAGCGCAATGAAATGAAAAGGAGTGAAATAAAGATGAAGCATTATGTTTGTATTACATGCGGTGTACAATATCCACTTTATGATGAACCGCCTGTAGACTGTGTAATTTGTAATGAAGAACGTCAATATGTAAATCCGATGGGACAATCGTGGACAACGTTAGACAGTCTACAGCAAAGCAAAACATATAAGAATGAGATTGTAAAAGAAGAAGAAAATTTATATAGCATCACAACAAAACCGAAGTTTGCAATTGGTCAAAATGCATATTTAATTCAAACAGATAAGTGTAACGTGTTATGGGATTGTATTACTTATATTGATGAGGAGACCGTAGCGAAAATAAATGAGTTAGGAGGAATTCATGCGATTGCTTTATCGCATCCACATTATTACTCTACACAAGTAGAATGGGCAGAACGATTTGATGTCCCGATATACATTCATGAAGATGATAAAGAATGGGTAATACGTCCAAGTAATCGAATTGTATATTGGTCTGGAGAATCTATGGAAATCTCAGAGAGCGTAACATTATACCGTTTAGGTGGGCATTTTAGCGGTGGTTCGGTTTTACATTGGAAAAATGGGGATGAAGGAAGAGGAGTTCTTTTAACTGGAGATATTATTCAAGTTGTTGCTGATTCAAGATGGGTAAGCTTTATGTACAGTTATCCGAATCTCATACCATTACCAGCATGGAAAGTGAAAGAAATGGCTGAGAAAGTAAAGGAATTGAAGTTTAACCGATTGTATAATGCATTTCATGGAATTGTGAAGGAAAAAGCAAATGAAGCTGTTCAAAAATCAGCGAAAAGGTATATTGAGGCACTTGAAGGGAAATTCATACATAAATAAGATAAGTTTTACAGTGTGCGGATTTAAATCAAATTTAAAAAACAAAAGTAGAGCGCAAAATCTTACGGATTTTGCGCTTTTGTTGCATAAACCGTTATTTCTTTTTCGGTCTTCGGACTAATTCACCACCACAATTTGGACAGACGTGATTTGTGTTTTCTGTACAAGGTGAGCAAAAGGTACATTCATATACACATATGTATGCTTCTGAATCTCCTTGAAGGGCAGTATTACAAGTTTGACAATTTGCTTTCATTTCTAGTGACATGGGGCTTCCTCCTTACATAGCGAAATAAATTTTATAAGTATATGATAATATAGGATGGAATTAGTTGCCTTTCTGTTAATAATGTATTCTAAGATTTTTCTTTGTGTTTAAAACGAATTTATGAGAGGAATATTACAAATGAAAGTGGATGTAATTGACGCACAAATTTTACAATGTTTAACTCGGAATTCTCGTCTTTCTATTCGTGAACTATCTAAAAAAGTTAATTTGTCTGCGCCTTCCGTGGCTGAAAGAGTGCGGAAGTTAGAGGATGAGGGGATTATTGAAGGTTATACAACAAAAATTAATTATGATAAGTTAGGTTTTAACATTCATGCTGTATTAGAAGTGAAAACAAACAGTGGACAGTGTGAAAGGTTTAGAGCATACATGAAAGCTTATCCGAGAGCTGTTTTTTGTTATCGCGTAGCAGGGCCTGCTAGTTATATAGTGAAAATTTCTGTCCGAAGTTTTCAAGAAGTAGAAGCGTTTATTGATGATGTTTCAAAATTTGCTGAAACAGTTACACATGTTGTTTTTTCAGAAGTAGGAATAGGCAATAATGTGATAGATTATTATAGTCCAGATGAGATGTAACGAATAAAGTGAAACTTTAATCAGTGGGGGTTTTCTTCATTCCCCACTGATTATTAGTTGAACCAATCGGGCTTTTACGGGCAGTTTATATCCCGCCTAACTTCTTAAGGAAAGCGGAAGCGGCTCGTTCAGAATCGCAGGACGTTGGAGCCCCTGACAGAGAGGCGCTTTTTGCCTCGTCCGAGGGGGCGAAACGGCCGGAGATTCTAGCCGCTAGAGCTGGACAATGCTTTCGCTGAATTTTGAGGTGGGAGTATTACTGCCCGTTAATGCGGGATAAAATAAGCTATGAAAAAACAAGGATGGTATTTACACCACCCTTGTTTTCTTTATTTATCATTGATATATGGAATTGTATGTTTATTATGTGAAGATGTCTTTCCTTTATCAATTGTAACGATAAGGACGCTGACTACAATGAGCACAGCCCCAATGAAAAATGTAGCTTTTAGCTCTTCGTGCAGTAATAACCACCCAAGAAATGATCCAACAAGGGGTTGAAAAAAGAAAAAGAGCGAGCCAATTCCTGCATCCATTAATTCCAAACCTTTGTTCCAAAGAAAAAATGCACCAGCAGTTGAGATGATACCAAGGTAGATAATTCCTAAGATCAACAATGTATTAAGGCTCTGTATGCGATATGTTTGTAATTCCCATATCATACAAGGCGTAATAAACAAAATCGCAAACAATATAGCGTACGTAGTAATGATTAAGGACGAAAAACGCTGCGAGGCGATTTTGACGTATATCGATAATAATGCCCACGTAATAGCGGCCCCCACTAAGATAATTGTTCCGGTGAAATACGTTCCAATTTTTATATTCCAGCCGATAACAATAGAAACACCTAAAGTTGCTAGGAGTACGGAAATGAATTTACGAATGGTAATACGTTCTTTTACTATCATTCTTGCAAAAATAATCATAAAGGCTGGTGTTGCGGATGTTACTAAAGAACCTGTATGGGCATCAGAGAATTTTGTCCCAATGAACTGAAATGTAATGGAAACAAAATAACCGATAAAACCGATCCAAGCAAATAATAACCAATCCTTTTTCTCGATGGGAATCTTTGTTTTCTGTTTTCGCTGCGTGATTTGTAAAATGATAAATAAAATCGCAAAAGCGATAACGAAACGTAACCAAACAAGCGTCAGCGGTGGAATAAACTCTAGTACGTATTTACTGACAACGTACATGCCTCCCCAAATGCTTGCAGCAAGCGATAAACAAAATGCACCGAGTAATGAATATTTCATATCATATAACCTCCGTCTATTTTTAGGAATAGGTATCCTTAAGACGAAGCAATTTTTATTATGCCCGTCTTAGAGACGGATTGCTGGTTGATCATTTTCGAATAAGTTGTTGTAATACATCACAATTCTCCTTTCTATTTTGAATAAGTTTCTTTTATTTGATGAATTGATAAATTTAAGCGATAGTTGCCAAAGTTTAAAATTTCATTTAATAAAGTATGTAAATTTTCTTGGGAGTCTATTTGTACTTTTAAGAAATAACATCCTTCACCACTTATTTTATGAGCTTCTACAATGGAATCTTTATTTGTGATGAATGATGTGAATTTTGCGTGCTCATTTGTTTTCATAAAAACAGTAATAAAAGCGGTATACTGCATGCCTAATTTCAAATGATCTACTAAAATGGTATACGCTTTTATTAGTCCTTCATCTTCCATTTTTCGAATGCGATTTCCAACGGATTGTCCTGTCATATGAACGCTTTTCCCAATATCTTTCCACTGCATTCGTGAATTTTTCTTTAGTAAATCAAGAATTTGCAAATCTGTTGAATCAATCATGGTTCAAACCCTTTCATGGTGAAATCAGATGACATCAAAGTCTTTCATGGGAGTATTATAGCTAACTCGATAAAGCTCTATAATTAGATTATAACTTAATTTTCAAAATATTGGAGGACTAAAAATGAAAACAGGACTTGTATTAATTGATATTCAAAATGATTACTTTCCAGCTGGCAGATGTGAATTACATGAACCATTAAAAGCGGTAGAAAATGCAAAAAAAGTGTTAGATTTCTTTAGAAAAACGAATTTACCTATATTTCATGTGCAACATATTTCAGTGAAAGAAGGGGCTACTTTTTTTCTTCCGAATACAGAAGGTGTAAAAATTCATCCTCATGTAGCGCCTTTTAAAAATGAATATGTTGTACAAAAAAATTATCCAAATAGTTTTCGGAAAACCAATTTATTAGAGTTACTTCAGCGAGAAGAGATTGAACACTTGGTGATATGCGGAATGATGACGCATATGTGTATTGATACAACAGTTAGAGCTGCTAGTGATTTAGCGTTTGGATGCACGGTAATTGAAGATGCTTGTGCGACAAAAGATCTTGTATTTAACAATGAAACGATTCAGGCTAAACATGTTCATGTGGCATTCATGAGTGCTTTAGATAATATGTTTGCAAAAGTAATAAAGACAACAGAATTTTTATCAACTGAAATGTAATAAGAAAAAGAAGCCATTCTATTGATCTATACACAGTAGAATGGCTTCTTTTTGTGGCACGAGATAAAATATATTCTAATATCTTTATAAAATGTTATTTTCAACCGTAACGTTTGACTGTACAGTTTATGTATTGTATGATGTTTGTAACATATATGGGGAGGGAAGGTCGTTGGGAAGGTGTACCGAATCGGACAGTTGGCTCACATGGCTCATGTTTCGAAACGAACAATTGATTATTATACGAATCTAGGTATTTTGAAAGCGGAGCGATCTCAATCTAATTATCGCTACTACGACGAAACAGCAATTGAAACATTACGTTTTATTGAGAGATGTAAAGAAATGCATATACCGCTTTCTGAAATTAAGGATAGGATCGAGGAGAAAAAAAAGCTGCTCGGTGTAAATGAAAACGTTTCGGAACAAGTAAATGATGTAACAGAGCGTATCCACCGTTTGGAGACGGAATTAGTAGAATTAAAACCGTTATTAGATGGGTTAACAGATTCACAGCGCGAAAAACTAACGAAACATTTATCAACTCAAACGACAGCTTTAATACAATCTCTTATCTTACTATTATAGTAGATAAAGCTATCCACCCTTTTAATTTCTGTATAGCGCTTTATTTTCTAAATTTAGAGAGTAAAAGAAAGCAATTATTCATACAGGAGGTGGACACCTTAGTTTTCGAACTAAGGGGGATTCTTTGGAAATATTTAATTTAGTTATGATTGCGATTTTAATCGCATTTACTGGATTTTTCGTGGCAGCAGAGTTTGCTATGGTTAAGGTGCGTTCAAGCCGTATCGACCAACTTGTTGCAGAGGGAAAACGAGGAGCATTAGCAGCCAAAAAGGTAACAGCAAATTTAGATGAATATTTATCGGCGTGTCAGTTAGGAATTACTATCACAGCTCTTGCGCTCGGATCGCTGGGAGAGCCTACGGTTCATCGTTTATTACAGCCGTTATTTCAAGATCTGCATTTTCCAGAAACAGCAGCGAATTCAATATCATATATTCTTGCATTTGCAACGGTTACCTTTTTACATGTTGTTGTTGGTGAGTTAGCACCGAAAACAGTAGCAATTCAAAAAGCAGATACAATTACAATGTTGTCTGCAGCACCGCTTATTATGTTCTACAAAATCATGTTCCCGTTTATTTGGATGTTAAATAAATCAGCGCGTCTTGTAACTGGCTTATTCGGATTAAAGCCAGCTTCTGAACATGAAGTAGCGCATTCGGAAGAAGAATTACGTTTAATTCTTTCAGAGAGCTATGAAAATGGGGAAATTAATCAGGCGGAGTATAAATATGTAAACAATATTTTTGAGTTTGATAATCGTATTGCAAAAGAGATTATGGTGCCACGTACAGAAATCGTTGGTTTCTATCTTGAAGATTCAGTAGAAGATCATATGAAAGTTATCCGAAGTGAAAAGTATACACGTTACCCAATCTTTGGAGAAGATAAAGATGATATTATCGGTATGGTGAACGTAAAAGATTTCTTTATTCGTTATATGAAAAATGATAAAGAAGACCTACAATCTATCAAAACATTTATGCGTCCTATTATTGAAGTAATGGAGACAATTCCAATCCATGATTTGCTTTTGCAAATGCAAAAGAAGAGGATTCCAATGGCTGTATTATATGATGAATATGGCGGGACAGCGGGAATTGTGACGCTTGAAGATATATTAGAAGAAATTGTTGGTGAAATTCGTGATGAATATGATGAAGATGAGCATCCTCCCATTCATCATGTTGATGAGCATCATAAAATTGTTGACGGCAAAGTATTGATTAGTGAGATTCAAGATTTATTTGGATTACACATTGATGAAGTAGAAGTTGATACAATTGGCGGTTGGGTGATGACACAAAATCACGAAATTCAAGAAGGACAATTTGTTGAAACAGAAGGATATAAATTTAAAGTTTTAGAAAAAGATGCACATCAAATTAAGCGTATCGAAATCCGTAAAATAGATTTACAAGAAGAAGCAGCAACGGTATAGTTGCTGCTTCTTTAGGTTTTTATGTAAAAATAGAAAAGAACAGTCGTTTCAAAGCAGTTAATGAATATGAATTTTCAATGGAGTTCTCTTTAAAAGAGGTTTTAAATACAAATATTCGTAAATTAGATATAACGAACATAAAAGATAGAAATTTCATATATGAATTTGTATCCAAAAGGGTTCCTGTTTCTCAAATATTTAGTACAGAAAATACACAAGGCATATTCATGTTTTACTGTCTATATGTTTTTTCTCATGATATTTACTATCTTGAACATGAAGATGTAATTGTAATCTTTAAAAAAGAACAAGAACAAATTCATATCTTTGATATTGTTAGTAAAAGGGAAATTGAAATTCAACACATTTTAACAAAAATTGCTGATCATTCTACGAAAAAAATAGTATTTCATTACACCCCGGACTATGAAAATATTCAAACAGAAAGTCATGTTTTTAATGGAAGTGAAGTATTATTTGTAAAATCCGCTAGTGATGAGGACTTTCCTTTACATATTAAGCATCCAATCACGTCTCAAGCATAGATTTGTAACTATGCTTTACAACTCAGGAGCAATTCAAGTATCGTCCACCTATTAAGCTAATATTTTGGGGATACCCCAAAATGTTAACTTGATAGGCATAGGATACCGCCAATAAAACGTGGAAAACATACGCTAAGTAAATTTCGACAAAAAAACCGATTTTCTATACGCTGAGGAAAATCGGCTTTTTTGTTAGTTTGGAATAAAGTTTGTTCAGAAATGTTTTGCAAATCCTTATTTGGTAATAGCCAAAAAGAAGCCATTTTTAAAATAGATTATTTCCCTACTAATTGGTATATCAAGTTTATAAAAAGGTTTGATTATTTTTTCTTTTTTAACTCATGCTTCCATAAGTTAAAGAAGAATTAACTCAATAGCTTGTTAAAAATACTTTCCCTTTCGTTTTTTTAAAAGAATCGACTACATCAATAGCTTTTATTACATCTATCAAGTCATACTGGGAATTTACCATCATTAGACGTAATTTTTTATCATCTATTAAACTGATTAAGTGCTGAAAAGTTTCTTGCCATTTATCTACTGAGATATTTTTATTCCAATTCCGCAAATGAAACATATTAGCATTTACTCTTGCTTTATTTACAATATCTGCCCAATTTACTTGTATCCCTAATAGAAGACCTATGGTTAAAAAATTACCATTAGGGTGTAAACAAAAAGCCAATTCGTTTCCATCTGAGCCTCCAATGGAATCAATAGCAGCATCTGCACCCATTCCATTTGTTAATTCCATCACTGATTCATACAGTGAAACAGTAGAAGTATCTATTACATAAGAAGCACCAAGACGAAGTAACTCTTCTGTATATTTATTATTTCTTGTAACTGCAATTAATCGAAAATCTAAAATCTGCGATAATTGAGCAAAAAGATGCCCAATGGAGGAACCACAAGCGTTAACCAATAAAACATCATTAGGTTTTAATTTTAGAATTTCCGTACAAGTCACCCATGCTGTAACTGGATTGATATACATTTGTGCCGCCGTAAAATCATTAATTGAATCAGGTATAGGAATCGCAAAGTCTGCTGATGTCTTAACAAACTCTTGCCAAGTACCTTCCCCGCGTAAAGGTAAAACACGTTTGCCAATGAGGTCTTTGGAAACTAAAGGACCTACATCTTCTACAATGCCAACTCCTTCATAACCAGGTATATTGGGTAAAGAAATCCTATGTGCGTATGCCCCCCTTATTGGAATTAAGTCAGATGGATTTATAGGCCTTGCTAACATTCGAACGATAACTTCTTTGTTTTTGGGCGGTTCTATACTTTTATATTCAACTTTTAACACATTTTTAGGACTACCGAACTCATAAAATTTAATGCATTTTCCAAGCAAAACAATCCCCCCTTAGTATAATCAGATTGATTATATCATCTTCAATTAAACTGCCTCTTTAGTTTAAACAAAGAACCTCTAAAACAGAAGCTAAACAAGATTGAAAACATCGTAACATTTTTTAAAACGTCGTGACTTTGTTTCAAAGCTACAATAAAAATCTATTTGTACGCTCAAATTCTTCATTCTATCATTATATATTTAACATATTTCCAAAAGAATTCCCCTTCCTCAAGGAATGAGAAGGGTGAAGCCCAATGAGTAGGGAGGGGATGAATTTTGGTTGGCGTAAGCCAAAGGATTGAAAAAGGAATTTCCTCTAATCAGATAGAATGTATGTAAAGAATGATTTGGATCTCAAAGTTATTGTTTGCTGGCTGTGGGCAGTGCACCATTAGAAATGCTAAAACAATACATCGAAACACAAGGACAAAACGAATGGGAGGTGATGACAATGTTGTTGAATCAAAAATATGAAATCTTTCCAACAGAAGCGCAAAAAGAAGTGTTAGGCTGTTGGTTACAATATTGTCGTCAAACCTATAATTCTGCCTTGCTAGACAAAGAACGAAAATATAAGCAAAACAAAGAAAACACCATAAACCGTAGTCGTAAAGGATGTTGAACCTTATACCATAGTTGGTGGAAATCCTGCCAGGGAAATACGAAAGCGTTTCTCTACAGAGGTTATTCAAGAACTATTGGACATACAATGGTGGGATTTCGATATTGAACTCATCGGCCAGTATATTGGCGCAATCGTAAGCGGGGATTTGGATACGGTGAGAAAAATGAAACAGCAGCTATGATGCTTTAAGGGGAGGTAAATGATATGAGAATCACGATACAGGAATATGTGGTCAATGGAACAGATTCAGGACCATATGGAATAACCGCTGGAAAAGACGGGGCATTGTGGTTTACGGAACAGAAGGGGAATCGAATCGGACGAATAAATGCTAAAGGTGAAATAAATTCTTTTCCCATTCCGACACCGAATGCAGGGGTTATGTCAATCATTTCGGACCGGACTGGCGACTTATGGTTCACAGAATATAACGCAAGTAAGATCGGGAAAATGTCGATGAACGGTCTTTTTGAAGAATATGAGCTCCCTACGGCGAATGCTGCACCTTTTGGCATAACGGAAGGCCCTGATGGAGCAATATGGTTTACAGAAATGAATAGCGGCAGGATCGGTAGAATAACAAATTCAGGGGAAATCACTGAGTTTGAATTACCTAATACCAAATCATTTCCCTCTTTTATTACTTTGGGATCAGACGGGGCATTATGGTTTACACAGAATCAGAACAATACAATTGGGAAAATAGCCATCAAAGGTGAGGTGACGGAATATCCGCTCCCAACACCTAACTCCGGACCGGTTGGGATTGCGAGCGGACCCGACGGAGCATTATGGTTTGTGCAAATCATGGGTAATAAAATCGGTAGAATTACGCCCTCAGGCGAGGTCAGCGAATTTGTTATACCGACGCCGAACGCTCGCCCCCATGCCATCATATCCGGGAAGAACGGGGACCTTTGGTTCACGGAATGGGGCGGTAACCAGATCAGCCGAATTACAATTGAAGGAGTTATTACAGAATATGCGATACCTACAAAGAATGCAGAGCCACATGGTATCGCGATTTGTCCGGATGGCGATATTTGGTTTGCTGAGGAGTGTAATCAAATTGGACGTCTGACAATCATTACGTAATAGTTCGAAAAAAGGTATATCGGCAAATATTTACGTGTTTGTCCTGTTTTAAAGCTAAGCTGATACTACTTTGAGAGTAAAGAAATAACATTAAATTCCTTCTATATTGTGGGTACTATCTCGAGAAGGTGCTAAACAAAGTTTTAGTTCATATTCTTATATTTCCTCAGAACAAAACGAACGATAAAGATTGATAATTTATAATAAGGTTTGATTAAAAATTCTGTATTGGTATGCAGATTTTTGGTTCCGCAAACGGGTCATTTCATGAAATAAGGCTTTTTAATAAAATTGAATATTTATGATGAAATTGGTGTAGAGTTTGGAGAAGTTTAGATTAAAAGGATTATTCGTAGTGATTGCAGAAATTAATAAAAATACCAAAATATTTAGGGGGGAATTTAATGATTAATAAAGTCGGTCAAATTATGTTGTATGTAAATAATCAAGATGAGGCAGTGAATTTTTGGACTGAAAAAGTAGGGTTTCGTGTAATTGCCGAAGAGGATAACGGTCAAGGAATGAGATGGATTGAAATCGCTCCAACAAATGATGCAGAAACAAGTATTATACTCCACGATAAGGAAGTAATCTCCAAAATGGAACCTAAATTAAACCTTGGTACACCTTCTTTAATGTTTTTCTCAAAAAATCTCGATAAATTATATAACGACTTATCAAATAAAAATGTTACAGTTGGAGAAATCGTAAATATGCCTTCTGGTAGAGTATTTAACTTTGCAGATAGTGAAGAAAATTACTTTGCAGTCATGGAAAAGAGTAAATAACTACCACTTTTTATTGAACGAAAAGGTGCAATTATGGAGCAATACAAGTAGAGAATGATCAATCTTTTTCCAAAAGTAATACTTAAACATTTCTAATTCATTGGAAATATATACATTCACATCAAAAACGCTATTCTTTCTGTATATTTTTACAAAAAGAATAGCGTTTTTTGTTGCTTAGAAGTTAAAGTCTCAAATCCCTACGTTTTTGAGATTACATGCTTCGTTTAGGGAGAGCGTTAGGGAAATGTACTTAGCGCTGTAAATCCGCATTTCCTGACATTCCCCCGTTTAGAGTAGTAAAATCAACGCTTTTCGATGTTAAAAATTGCTTAACGCATATTTTCGTTAACATGTGGACGATACGCCTATAAATTGTTTGTCGGAAAGGTTTTGTTCTTAAAAGAAAGAATGAAATGATTTTATTGTTTATGGTAAATACTCCTAATTATTTAAAAATATGATAAAATGAAAATTACGTCTTTTAAAATGAAAGGGGGATGGGATATGAATAAACAGCAAATTATTGATGCATACGATATATTAGCTAGACATTACGAACATAGTGTCGATTATGAGAGTCCGTATAATACAGAGTATGAACGGCCGGCTATGATGAGTCAGTTGCCTAGTAGTATGAAAGGAATACATGTACTCGATGCTGGGTGTGCAGCAGGATGGTATACAGAACAGTTTCTAAATAGGGGAGCAAATGTAACCGCGATTGATGTTAGTAGCGAGATGGTTGCGGCTACAAAAAGAAGAATAGGGGAGAAAGCAGAGGTTTTTCAACTAGACTTTGAAAATACTTTACCTTTTGCAGACAGTACATATGATTGCATTGTTAGTTCATTAGCTCTTCACTATATTGCAGATTGGAAACGAACATTTGCTGAATTTGTGAGGCTATTAAAGCCAAGCGGAACATTTTTGTTCTCCGTTCATCATCCAGCAATGGATATTCATTTGTCAGAGAATAAAGAATACTTTAAGCGTGAATTTCTTCACGATCGATGGAAGAAAAGCGGTAAATATGTTGATATGTATTTTTACCGACGGCCACTGCAAGACATTATCAATGATACACTCCATCACTTCGAAATTGAAAAAATGATTGAACCGATCCCTACAGAAGAATTTAGAAGAAATTACCCATCATCTTATGAAAAGCTCTTAAAACAACCAAGCTTTTTAATTATAAAAGCAAAGAAAAAGAGATTCTAAGAATGCAAGAAATTAGCAACATCTATCGCTGTGTAAGTTTTAGCGAAGTTAAATCCTATATAAATACAAATTAAAAAATTGACATAAAATACTTTTTTTTTAGGTGGGCGAGAGCATCTGGCTATGCATAGAAGCGGTCAGGGCCTTTTTCTGCCACATGCAATGTTGAAAACAAAAGGAGAAAACGAGCGCAGGTCATGGTGTATTCTGCATAGCAGCGATTTATATGTTGAAAAATTAAAATGGATATATAGGTTTGTGCAACGGATATTAATTGTAATATAAAATCATAGTAATTTCAGGAGGAAATTATGTATACATACATTTACATGGTTAGGCATGGTGAATCACCTAAAACAGATGGGAACGAACGAGCGCGTGGATTGACTGAGAAGGGGAAGAATGATGCATATAGAGTAACTGAATTATTGAAAGATGAAGGAGTAGACACGTTCGTTTCAAGTCCATATAGCCGAGCTGTGTTGACGATAGAGGAGTTAGCTCATTATTATGAGAAAGATATATTAGTAGACGAAAACCTCAAAGAATATGTGTTTATAAGTGAAGACAAGATAATGCCAGATAAGGAATTGTATCCACTTGTAAAGAAGATGTTTTCGAGTCCGGATTTTGCGTTACGAGGCGGGGAATCAAAAATAGATTGTCAGAGCCGAGCTGTGGCAGTATTGAAAGAGATGTTAACAAATTTTAAAGGGCATAAAATTGTAATGGGAACTCATGGACTTGTCATGACATTAATGATGGAACATTTTGATAGTCAATATGGATTTGAATTTTTAATGCAGACATCAAAACCAGATGTATACAGGATGAAATTTGATGGTGAGCAATTAATCGATATAAAGAGATTATGGGCAGAATGATTTTGAGTATGATTTAAAAAATGCGAAGCTGAGTTGCTTCGCATTTTCTTTTACAAATTTTATAATGTTTCACTTAGAACAATAATGGCAATACATGAATGACAGGTTCTTCATAAGGATGAATGCTTTTGATAATGCTTAACACTTCTTCAATTTTCTCATACAAACACCTAAATTCCATTTTATATTCCGTGCCAAAGCATAGTTCACCTGTAGTACCGTTAAAAGGTTTCGCTTCTTCTAGTGGCCTCCAAGATCCTTTAACAAGTGAGTAAGAAATAACATGATCATACTTACCTACTGTCAAAATACCAATATCGTTTAGTCTATCTCTTAATGTTTCGATATATTCTTCTGGTAATAATACCTCAACTTTTACAAATGTAATTTTCATTTTGGTAGCTCCTTAAAACAAGTTGTATCGTAAATAACTAGTTATATTAGATAAAGCGTTTTTGATGATTAAGCTTTGATGGTGAACGAAAAGCTATGAAATACCACAAAACGTTAACGATTAAAGAAGCTATGCAAAGTACTAGTAAAATAGGGGGTTTACCCATCGTTAAAATGGCTATAAGTATTGTCAAGGTTGCGAGAATCCCCAATCCACAAAAAACGGCCATGACAATTTTCATTACTTTTACTCCTACCATATATAAAATTAAAGGCGGGATATAAAATACAAGAACCATATTAATGCTTGCCCACATATTGGAATTACCAAACTTATTAGCGATAGGTCCGGAATCAGCAAGTTGAGAAAGTGAAGTCGCAACTAGTATAGAACAAAATAGTAAAGCGGACAATAAAGTCATGAAAATAATACGGGATTTGTTTGTCTCTTTCGTTATAATACGCTTCATTCCTTTCTATTTAATATATTCTCTTTTTATATTATAACAAATATATGAAAAAAAGGTTGTTTTTGGATATATGTGTTTTAATTTGTATTTATATAGATTAACTTAACATATGTGAAGACGAAAACAGAGTATGTAAGAACGTTACATACTCTGTTTTAGATGCAATAGATTTTCATTCATTTTAACAGTTCGATTTAAAAAATGAAGAAGTGAAAATCCAACAACGCCTAAAAGACCAAAAATAATCCAAGGAAAACTCATATCTTTCCAATACTTTGTAAAGAAAGTTCCCGTATAGTTTCCCATCGTAAATCCTAGGGCAAGTGATAGTTGGAAGAAACCAAAATAGGTTGCTGTGTATTGTTCGTTGCTAAAGTTTGCCACCGCAATATCCGCATTAGGTAATACAAGCGTTTCTCCGATTGTAAATAAAATGACACACATTAGTAACCAATTTGGATGAAAAGAGAATGGGATGAGAAGAAAAGATAGCCCCATTAGTAATACGCCATACTTTACAAGTGAAAGAGCATGATATTTTTTGAAGAGATATTTAAATATAATCATAAATAAAAAACCTGTAATGGCGTTTATTGTAATGACGAGTCCTACTAAGTTTTGATTGTCGCTTATATTATTCATATGAAGTGGTAGTGCAACCGTAAGTTGTGTAAACATCGTATAAAAAAACACCATGATGAGTGAAAAATAGAGAAAGGGTTTGTTTTGTCCAGCCGCTTTTATTCCTGTTAAAAGTTGTGTTTCGTACACAGTAATATGAAAGTGAGATCTAAGAAAAAAGAATAGGAATGCTAGAACGAACATGAGTGATCCGGTAAATATAAATGGATACATAGGATTCCATTGAAGCAATATACCCCCTGCGATCGGCCCAATAATTGCTCCGCCATTTAAAAAGAGATTTAGGTATGTAAAGGTATCTTTTCTTATATGAGCTGGTTGAGAACCAAAGACAGCACGTGCAGAAGGTTCATAGAAAGCTGTTCCAAAGCCAATGAATATTGTTGCAAGCATAATGGCGTGAAATTCAGAAAATATTCCTAAAGAAAGAAAACCAATACCTCGTAAAACCATTCCAGTTATCATCATAGTAATATAGCCAATCCGATCTGCAAGTATTCCAGTACATAATGGGAATATTCGAGAGGTAATCGTAAGGGCTGTTAAAATGGTACCAACTTGCATAGCGGAAAAATGTAAAGAATTAGATAAATAGATAGCCAAGAAAGCCATCACAGCAAAATGACCGAGCGTCATAAAAAAAGAAGAAAATAATACAAAACGAATAGGTAATGAAAAAGACCTCAAAGTAGCCACTCCTTTTGTTAACCATCTAAAATTTATAGTGGTTAACATTTTTATGTTATGATTATACTGAAAATTAGAGGGAAAGTAAAATATGGAAAGTTGGTGGTGATTTTGAGTAACAACCAAACTGCACCAGAGATGTTAGAAAATATAAGAGCCTTTTTAAATACATGGAGAATACCAAATGAGACGAGAGAACCAGTTGACTTTTTTGAATCAGAAGAAGCTATACATCAATTTATGATTGAACAGTGGAATGAAAAGCTGCCTTTTGGTTCAGTGAAAGAAGTAAAAAATTTCCGGGATACGATTCGTGAGGCAGTGGAACAACAAAAGCCGTTAAAGCCATTGTTTGAAAAATATCCATTGCAAGTAATGACTGTGGATGAAGCGGACGTCATTACATATCAAGCAATTGGTGAGGAAAATTTATATACATTTTTATTACGGATTATTATTTCTGCCATTACAAACAAACAGTGGGGGAGATTAAAAGCTTGTCCAGATTGTAAATGGGTGTTTTTCGATCAATCTCGTAACGGTAGTAAACGTTGGTGTGGTATGTACGCTGAAGGAGAAGGGGGACGAGCTTGCGGAACAATTGCAAAAGTAAAAAGGCATCGAGCGAAGAGAAAAGCGAGTTCAAGTTACATAAAGTGAAACTTCCATTCAGTGGGGGTTTTTTCATCCCCCACTGATGGTTAGTTGAACCAATCGGGCTTTTACGGGCAGTTATCTCCCACCTAACTTCCTCGTTTCTCTTTGAATCTTGAGGTGGGGGTCTTACTGCCCACAAATAGCGGGATAAAATAGCGGAAGCTTTGCAGTCATGCAATGCTTCCGCTATTTTCTTACTTTCTACACTGAACAATGTGCTGCATAACATATTTATGTTGAATGCAACTTGCTGTTTTTGCTGTATAATATGGACGTTGTTGTTCTAATTTTACTCTTTGCTCCATTGTTTTCTTTTCATGGTCGGATATACGTAACATGAAAATCATCTCCTTTTATCTAACAATATACTTGAAGTGAATAGAAACATATTGTTAGAGTTAAGGAGGAATACTTTGTAGCATAAGTAAAAAGCACCTGCCTCTCTCAATGTGCTTACGAGGTTAGCTGTCGGACTCGGAATGTGAGAGTATCCCTACTAAAAAAGATTCGCCCCAAGTGGCAAATGCCACAGAAATGGTTCCCCCGCTCCAAAATTTGGATTCAGCAAAAGGTTGTATATGAAATAAATTAACATATTTATCCAAGTTAATCAATTCATTTTAGCTTTGTTAACTGCACAAGAACGAGACCGTCTGGTAATGTAATTTCTTTTGTTTCTATAAAATTATGTTTCTTATATAAAGAAATTGCAGGCGTGTTTTTCTTACCGGTTTGTACAATATAGTTTGTTGTTTCTTCATGTAGTTGAAATAGGTGTTGCAATAGCGCTGTTGCAATTCCTCTATGAAAATACGTAGGAGAAACAACGAGGCGATGAATATCGACAACAGCATCCTCATATAGAAACGAAATAAATCCAGCTAAATTATCATCAATGAAGTATCCATAAAAGATTTCATTACAATTTTGAATATCAACAATCGTGTCATATAATCGAGGAATTGAATCGTTTTGAATGTACTGTGCTTCAATTTTATATGCGGGAATTTGAACTTCTAAAATTTCCGCAGCTTCTTCAATAGAAGAAGGAGATAATTTTCGAATCAAATGAAGGCCTCCTTTTATGAAAAGAGTGAGAAGCTTATATTCTCACTCTTTCGTATTATTATTTTTACATTTTTACAAGTAATTGATTAGCATATTGACGTGCCCATTGATCAGCTGCTAATACTTCTTCTAATGAAGGGTTTGCAATATTATGATGAGCTTCTAATGCAGAATAGATTGTTTTTTCAATGTCAAAAAATGAAATTTTATCTTGTAAATATAAAGCATTCGCAATTTCATTAGCAGCATTTAATACAGCTGGAGTTGTCCCCCCGATTTTCCCGGATTCATAAGCATAGTGAAGGCAAGGGAATTTCTCTAAATCAGGTTTTTCAAAATGTAAGCTGCCAACTTCTAATAAATTTAATTTTTTAAAAGAAGATGCTAAACGTGATGGATAGTGGAATGCATATTGAATCGGCATACGCATATCAGATGCCCCAAGCTGAGCCATAATGGAGCCATCTACAAACTCTACAAGAGAGTGAATAATGCTTTCTTTATGAATCATAACATCGATTTTTTCATAGGGAACGTCAAATAACCAACGTGCTTCCATTACTTCAAATCCTTTATTTAGTAATGTTGCACAGTCAATTGTTAATTTTGCTCCCATTAGCCAGTTTGGATGTTTTAGCGCATCTTTCGCTTTGAGAAGCTTCATTTCTTCACGTGTTTTATCTCTAAATGCGCCGCCAGACGCTGTTACAATTAATTTTTCAATTTCTTTATTATTTTCACCATGTAAGCATTGGAAAATAGCAGAATGCTCACTATCTACTGGAATAAGGCGGCAATCATTTTTCTTTGCTAATTCTGTAACAATATGACCTGCTGCCACTAATGTTTCTTTATTCGCAATCGCAATGTCTTTTTTCGCTTTTAAGGCTTCAATTGTTGGAAGCAGTCCTGCTACACCAACGACGGAAGTTAAGACAAGGTTACTATTGGGGTGCGTAGCAACTTCAATCAAGCCATCTTCTCCGTATACAACTTTTGTTTGAGTAGAAATTCGTGAGCGCAGTGTATCTGCTAATTCTTTCGTACTCACACTTACAATGCGCGGCTGAAATGTTTGGATTTGTTGTTCTAGCATTTCAATATTTTTATTTGCAGTTAAACCGATAATTTGAAAATGTTCTGGGTGAGCAGCGACTACATCTAGAGCTGACGTCCCAATCGAGCCAGTTGATCCTAGAATTGAAATGTATTTTACCATAATAAGTCCTCCGTAGTTAAATGAATCTTTTCCGTAAACTTATATGTAATTAGATAAAAAAAGGAAAATTCCTGCTTGATAAGACAGAAAGTTCTCTTTTATCTAAAAAAACGTGGTATAATAAGGGAAAAATAAAAGAAAAAGCAATGAAAGAGAAGAGTACATATTTGGAACTTCACAGAGAACTGATGGTTGGTGAAAATCAGTAAAGGGAAAATATGGAATGGGCTCTGGAGCTGCAAGCCGAATTGAGTAAGCTTTGACGGTTGTTTCGACGTTATTCGAATCATAAAGAGAGCTATAAAATTGTAGCTAATAAAGGTGGTACCGCGGGAGTCCCTCGTCCTTGTTAGGATTGAGGGGCTTTTTTATATGGAAAAGGAGGAGTAGTTGTGAATAAAAAAGTTATGTTAACAGGAATTAAACCAACTGGACATCCGCATCTTGGAAACTATATTGGGGCAATTAAACCAGCCTTGCAACTTTCTAAACAAAGAGAAGGAGAGGCGTTATATTTTATTGCTGATTATCATGCATTGAATGCTGTACAAGACCCAAGAAAGTTTCGTGAGTATACGAAGGAAGTAGCAGCGACATGGTTATCATTAGGCTTAGATGAACATGTAATTTTTTATCGTCAATCAGATGTACCAGAAATCTTAGAATTATACTGGATTTTAGCTTGTCTTACTCCGAAAGGCTTAATGAACCGCGCTCATGCTTACAAAGCAAAGGTTGATCAAAATATAGAAGCAGGAGTAGATGTAGATACTGGTGTAAACATGGGATTATATACGTATCCTATTTTAATGGCTGCCGATATTTTACTATTTCAATCAAACTATGTTCCAGTTGGAAAAGATCAAATTCAGCATGTAGAAATCGCGAGAAATATTGCTTCGTATTTTAATAATACATTTGGTGAAATCTTTACATTGCCCGAGTACATCATTCAAGAAGAAGGAGCGATTGTACCAGGCCTTGATGGACGAAAAATGAGTAAAAGCTATGGAAATGTCATTCCATTATTTGAAGAACCAGAAAAGCTGAAAAAACTAATTTTCAAGATTAAAACAGATTCTTCCTTACCAAGTGAACCGAAGGAACTTGAAACATTATTTATGTTGTATAAAGAGTTTGCGACAACTGAGGAAATCGCAAAAATGAAAGAGCAATATGCAACAGGAATCGGCTGGGGGGATGTAAAAAAAGAACTATTTCATGTCATCAATCGTGAGCTAGAAGAGCCGAGGAAGAAATATAAAATGTATATGGATGAACCTCATTTGCTTCAAGAAGCAATAGAAAAAGGAGCAGAGCGGGCAAGGGGAATTGCTAGGGTGAATTTAGCGGAAATAAAAAAACGGATTGGGTGTTAATGTAAAAATCACCCAATAGATTTATTTCATTTAGGTGTGGAGGGCGTTTATGACCTGCACTGAAGTGGGCGTTATAGGTGAAAACAAAAGGGGGAAAATATGAAATGAGCTCTGGAGCTGCAAGCTGAATTGAGAAGGCTTTGACGGTTGTTTCGGCGTTATTCGAATCATAAAGAGAGCTATGCAATTGTAGCTAATAAAGGTGGTATCACGGGAGTCCCTCGTCCTTGTTAGGATTGAGGGGCTTTTTTATATGGAAAAGGAGGAATAGTTGCGAATAAAAAAGTTATGTTAACAGGAATTAAACCAACTGGACATCCGCGTCTTGGAAACTATATTGGGGCAATTAAACCAGTAAAATGCTATACCTTTGAAGGAAACATAATTTTAACTTAGGAATGCTTAAAAAAAGAAGTCCCGGGGTATACGGGACTTCTAAGGGTAATGTGTCAAGTAATGGCGTACTCGACTAAGTAAATTTAACATGAATTTTCAAAAAATAATATTGGTAAATGTGTCCAATTTAAAGGTGCGTATTTGCGCTAAAAAAGAGGTCTCGTTAATATACGAGACCTAAAATGTAATGCTGACATGTAAAAACTTATGCTATGCAACTTTAACATGATTTTTCGAGAAATAACATTAGTAAATATAGCTAATTTGTTTTGAAAAAAGTGCAGATAACCTTTGCTATCTGCTCAGCATCAAGGGAAGTGATCATGTTTACCTTGATTGGCACTACGACGGCTCTTATTTCTGGTACAAAATCGCAGAGAATAACTGGTTACGTGCTGATGTTTGTAAAATCAATAACAACAGGTGTTGGTGTTGTATGGATAAATGGTACTGACATCAATTTGCGGAAAGGTGCAAGTACAGGTAATATTGTTGTTGAACAGATTACTAAAGTTGGAGCATATGATGTACACTATCGCTATGAAAATTGGATTTTCGTAAATGATGGCTGGATGTATTTTGATGAATTATACGTAAGTTGGCTTAGATAATGAAGAAAGCCGCTCATTTTTAGGCGGGCGGCTTTTTCTTTCATTCTATTAAAATTTTACGCTTGTGCTATAATACCAGTATTTCCATGAGCTTCATTGCTTATACTACCAGAACCAGCTGGATCCTCTACAGATTTATTACTTATAATACCACCGCCTCCTATATTATAAGCCGGAGACCAAGTTTCTCCATGTGTATGAGCTAAATCAGGTCTTTGTGGTGTAGGTGTGTCACCTTTATTATCAGCAGGCGCCGGTGTATCACCGTGATTTCCGTCGGCATTAGCTAACATTGGTGGTCTTCCATGATCATAAGCTGGAGACCAAGTCATATAAGCTAAGTCAGGGTTTTTGGGTGCAGGTGGTCTACCGTGGTCAGCCTGTTGTGAATACGAAACTGAAACATTACCTATAGTTAGAACTGCCGCAAAACCAATTAATAATTTTTTCATTTCAATGCACTCCTTTGTGTAAGTGTCTGCTTTGCTTCATAGGCAATATTAAAATATTTACTAGCCTGTTCATAATTACTTTCATTATAGAAATGTTTTGCAAGATGTCCTGCGTACTCTTCAATAAAACCGTAAAGTTGCTGTGTTTCAAAGTAATTAATGCCTGCCACAATAGCAGATTCTAGGTTTTGTCTATATTCTACGTCATATAAAGCTTGTACTATGCGGAAATGATGTATATATTCTGTATCAGCTAACTGCATACCTTTTTCTAAAAAAGCATTAGCTTTCTCAAGCTGTTTTAGCTTGTAATGTTCCTGTGCTAACAAGAATAATGTCTTATGATATGGTTTTTCATTGTTATAAACATCTGTTAGATAACGTATAGCAGTTTCCGATATATTTTGTTTTGCATATAAAAAACCTAGATTGTAACGAATTAACATAACTAAATTCTCATGATTTTGTTTTTTTGCAGATTCTAAGCTTTTTACAAAATATTCTTCAGCTTGTTCGAATTGATTTAAAGTAATACTTGCTAGTCCTAATGTGACATCGCATTCCAATTGATTAAGTTTATAATTATCCTGCTTCTCATATAGTTCTTTTGCTTTAAGTACATGTTTAATTGTTAATAAAGGTTTGTGAATATGATAATATAGCACTCCTAGTTTGTAGTTGAATTCTGCATGTTCAATCTCATCAGGAACATATATTAAAAGTTTTTCTGCTTTTCCAAAGTGTTCACCAGCGTCTATGTAGTTAGCTAACATCATATTATGAATTGCTTTATAAAAATGATAATAATACGATAAGTAGTTATCGACGGACTTCTTATTGAGTTTTTCGATTACATCAAATTCATCAAGAGAAAGATATGTGTTAGTTGTTAACAACTTATAACGAAAATCTAGTAGAGAGTAATATAACAGTAAATTTTGGTCTTGTAGTTCTGTATTTTCTTCAGTTTTCAACATGTTAATTTGTTCATCAATTTCTTGCTTTAAATTTGTTGCTTTTAACACTTGTTTGTGTAGCATTACTTGATACCAATCATTTAGTAACTTTGTAATCTGTTCATTCCCCTTCATTTGAATGTTCATAATATCCTCCTCATCCACATAAATAATGATTAAATATTAACATAATTTGGATAAACGAATAGGTGGATTAATTATTTTTCAATAATAGATAGAATATTCAGTTTTTTATTTTATTTTTCTTCCTCTTTGTAGTTCAAAGCAATCTCTACTATCTCTTCAGGTGTTAATTCTACAGGATTCCAAAAAATTAAATCACTTGGAGCAGGATGAGGTACGTTATTTTTAAAAGTATAAACATATTCACTAAGTTCTTCTTCAGTTGAATCAAGCTCACATATTTTTGTTACAAGTTCAATTAATTCCTTTTTTGTCATTTTACTTTCCATACTAATCATCCTTTCATAATTATTGACCTTTAGTACCGAAATGATATGAACGATCTAAAATATTTTGATGCATTTTAGGAGATACAATTATTAAATTATCAAGATCGTAGACCGCACCACCTTGGTGAATAGGTTGTTTATGATGAAGTACATATACTCCATGTTTACCATGTTGTTGTGCATCAGGAGCAAACGGTGACAAGCCTTTTGACATAAGTTTAATATTTCTCGATTCAAATTCTTCAGCATAACTTGACTCAGCAACGGTTTTCCAAAACTCTTTTCTAAATTCATCAAACGAACTAAATTCTCTTCCTACTAATTTTTCTCGAACTTCTTGCGGAATAATACCAATAGCACCATCATTATACATTAACTTCTTTTGTGTACCTAAACTTCGTTCAAGGTTAAAACTTGAAGTCACTGCACCTGGTGTCTTTCTTTTTACTTCACTTGAAGTTTTTGCAAACGAATATGTATCTAAAGGTTTAATAGTATCTACTTTATAATCGATCTTACCATAGGCATAAGCTGTCTCTAAACGACTTCCTAATTGAAACTCGGAAAGAGATGACAAATTTTTTCCCCATCTCGCACCATTACCTGCGGAACCTGCAGCACCGGCGCCTCTTGTGACAAGTCCCAAGTACGCTAAAGTAGTCACTCCGTATGCTACTAATTCGGTTCCGCTTTCTAAATCTCCGTATTCTACGTTCTTTACATACCAATCAGACAAAACATTTCGTATAGCATACATCTTTTGAATTGCTTCGTTTCTTTCGTGATTCAGTGTTCCGATAGGGTCACTCCACAGGCCTCTAATAAATTCGTATTTATCTTTAAATTCCTCTTTCTTGCCATCAATAGAGTCCTTGATTCTATCTTTTGCGTCTTCGAGTGTTCCTTGTGGATCATCAACCAAGTTTCCAAAAAAGTCTGATGTTTGTTTCCACGCTTTTTGAAGTGGGTCAAAAATAGAGTCTTCTGCTGCTCGCGCTCCTCCTCGCTGAAAGGCTTCCCACATTTTATCAACTGGATTATATTCACCATACGCTTTTTCATCCGCTTCTCGAAACTTTTTCGCTTCAAAAAAATCAGCATAAAAGCGTTGTTGCGATGTCCCAATCCACTGCATTTGTAAATTGAAAATGATTAGTGTAAGATCTTGAATGGTTCTTTCACTATCTTCCTTTGCCCGTACTACAGAACTTGCAATTTCCTCTAATCTTTCAGGAGTAACTCGTATTTCCCCCAATTAATTTGTCCCACCTTTCCGTTTTATGTATAAAATTGTCAATAAAAGTATAACAGATTCCATGGATGGATTATCCATAATTTTACAGGTTCCCAATATTTAATTGTTAAAATTTGCATAAAATAACAATTAAGGGGGATGGTTTTAGTGGAATTGACAGTAATCAATGAACAGGAAATGACAATTACAATGGTGCAAATATCCCGACGAAAAAAGAGTTATTTATTTCGTTTATGTAAAACAGCAATTTTTTTACATGTAGACTTCATAGATGAAAAAGAGAGAGTGCTTACAATATTTCCGCTCGAAGGAAGGTTTGCTTTATTAGAACCAAAAACGAGTGAAGAATCGTATTATATAAGAGATATGACTTTAGATGAGATTAATGCATTTAAGTATTTAGAAGATAATTATATTACAATGATTAAAAGCCCTCTCATGTAAGAAGAGTAACTTATAATTCAATGTGTAGGCACGTTCGGTGAAATCTTTACATTGTCCGAGTACATCATTCAAGAAGAAGGAGCAATTGTATCAGGCCTTGATGGACGAAAAATGAGTAAAAGCTATGGAAATGTTATTCCGTTATTTGAAGAACCAGAGAAGCTGAAAAAACTTATTTTCAAAATTAAAACAGATTCTTCCTTACCAAGTGAACCGAAGGAACTTGAAACATTATTTATGTTGTATAAAGAGTTTGCGACAACTGAGGAAATCGCAAAAATGAAAGAGCAATATGCAACAGGAATCGGCTGGGGGGATGTAAAAAAAGAACTATTTCATGTCATCAATCGTGAGCTAGAAGAGCCGAGGAAGAAATATAAAATGTATATGGATGAACCTCATTTGCTTCAAGAAGCAATAGAAAAAGGAGCAGAGCGGGCAAGGGGAATTGCTAAGGTGAATTTAGCAGAAATAAAAAAACGGATTGGGTGTTAATGTGAAAACCACTCAATGGATTAGTTTTATTTAGGTGTGGAGGGTATTTATGACTTGCACAAAAGTGAGCATTGCAGGTGAAAACAAAAGGGGAAATATGGAATGGGCTCTGGGACTGCAAGCTGAATTGAGTAGGCTTTGACGGTTGTTTCGACGTTATTCGAATCATAAAGAGAGCTATGAAATTGTAGCTAATAAAGGTGGTACCACGGGAGTCCCTCGTCCTTGTTAGGATTGAGGGGCTTTTTTATATGGAAAAGGGGGAATAGTTGTGAATAAAAAAGTTATGTTAACAGGAATTAAACCAACTGGACATCCTCATCTTGGGAACTATATTGAGGCAATTAAAAAGGAAACATAATTTTTTGTTGATTAACTCAGGAATGCTTAAAAAAAGAAGTCCCGGGGTATACGGGACTTCTACGGGTAATGTGTCAAGTAATGGCGTACTCGACTAAGTAAATTTAACATGAACTTTCAAAAAATAATATTGGTAAATGTGTCCAATTTAAAGGTGCGTATTTGCGCTAAAAAAGAGGTCTCGTTAATATACGAGACCTAAAATGTAATGCTGACATGTAAAAACTTATGCTATGCAACTTTAACATGATTTTTCGAACCCTTTAATAAATCCCCTGTTGAAATGTCAAGTGCTAATACACTTTTTATTTTTACTAAGTCTTTTAATCCTCCATTAGGAGTTCCAACTAACACTATATTACACGTATCAGGAAATTCCACTGCTATCTTCTGTGTTTTCTCATTTAAACACCCTGCATTTACCCAATCACTAAAATCTAAGGTAATTACAGTAGCATGATTGGGATCCATATCACCAGAATCAACAACCAATACTTCTTTTACACTTATTGAAAAATATTTCAAAATATTCAGATAAAGATATTGTTAATTTCAAAAAAGGGTTGCATTAGTAAATATCAACTGTTAAAATTTGGATTAATAAAGTTTATTACCAAAATATTAAAAAAAGAGTGTTGTTTATGAAACAGAAAAAGTATAATCTCAATTTCCAGAAATTCACACTATTTTCAACTTACTATGGTGCAAAATGTGCAAGTTAAATTAATATAAGGTGGTTTTATAGTGAATAAAAAAATAATATATTATTTTATTGGTTACTTTGTGCTTTTTCCATGTATATTTTTGATAAGCTCTTTTCTTTGGAGATATTTTATAAAAAATACTCAACTATGGATCGTTACAACAGATTGCTTATCAATATTAGGAATCTATTACATAATAGTCAGTTTAATTTTTATAATATATATAAAACCATTTAAAAAGATAAATTAAACTTTTATAAAAACCTAACTATAATTAGTTAGGTTTTTTATTGTCCCCTTGTTTCTGGTATGTGCGGCTTGGTGATATACCATTGCATGGAGAAAAAACCCTTTAATAATAGTGATAATAGAAAGCATTATTAAAAAGTGCAATAATTCCTTGGTGGGGTCATGCCGCATGCCCATCAACTTAAGAAAAATAAACGCCCAAAAAAAGAAAAAATGAGCCGAACTCTTATAAATAACTGTGAAAAGATAAAATTTTTGTTATGGGAGGTTTCTCAAAATATTAGCTTGATGGGTATGAGGTTTTACTGAGGAAGAATCTTACTTATTGAATATAAAAAATACGTAATTACAAATTAGCATTACATTACTATTTCGTTTGTTTATACTTGAATAGTATTCTATTTATTGAAAATATTAGGGTGTTCTTTGGGGGATTAGGAAAAATGGCGCTAGTCGTATTGTTGAATTTTGGGATTTCCGCGACGGTAGATATGATTTCAACAACAAAGCAAGCAGCTGCGGCTACGCAGGATAATTTACGTTTGAACCTTTCAGCCGAATCGTATAGACAAGGTCAAAATATTATTTTCAAATTGATAAATGATACTGATCAAAAAGCATATTTTTATGTAAGTACTGAGAAATTGAGTAAAGATGGATGGGTTTAGTATGATACTTATCCTTATCATACTGAATTATCGGCAAATACATGGGAAGAAGGTTGGTTAGAATCAGGTTAGGGTGGAACAATTGTAGAAGTGGGTACATGTCGTTTTAAAGTGGACACTACAAAAGCTGATGGTACAAAGAGTACATTTTATACTGAGAAGTTTGAGTTGTTGAAAAATCAAATTATTTAAGGTTGATATAGTTTATAGGGGTTGATAATTAGTATTTCATGGAGTTAAAAATATTAGAGGTGTGAAATGAGTAGAAGGAAAGTAATATGTATATTGTTATTATTAGTTATTATTTTATTTGATATGGTCTTGTTTTGGTTAGATAGAAATGAATATTATTTTATTTTTCTTAAATCAACAGGTTATATTTTTCCAATCATTTTAAATATTATAGTGTTTTTTGTGATAGGAAAAACGTTAAAGCTTTCTAATGACATTAATGGTATTGTCTTAATTTTAGGGATAATCATTTTAGGAGGCTATTCATTTTTCTTTTCTATTACTAATCTTGAGTATAGTACCAGTACTTCACCTGAGGAAAGTGAAATACTTTATATAGGACATCGTACGGCAACGTTAGGGGAGACTCGTTATATATATGTTTTTTACCAAGAGAAATATGGTGTTTTTATGAAAAAAATAGTAGGAAAAGATTTAGTACTAATTAATTCTGGATTACCTACAGATTCTCCAACTTGGGTAAATGAACATAAGGTTAAATTTAGTTATGCTGATGGAGATAGTTCAAAAGAACATCTCTTGATATTAGAATAGCAGTTTTGTTGGAAAGTCTCTTAAGAGATAGATACAGGTAACATGTATGACTAAATATTATACGGCCATTAGTAATTCATCGTATATTGAAAGTAAATAAGAAAAGACACCTTAAGGTACCTTCCTCTGACTTGACCCACTTTAATTTTAATAGGGGGTAGCACACACCACATGTCCGTCAACTTAAGAGGCTGATTTTATTGGAATGGACACTAATTGATGAGCAAAAGATAATATCGTATTTAGTGCAAGTATCTCAGCAAGATAAAAATTTCTTGTTTTACATTCGGGAAATTGATGAAAATAATAAATTTTTAACACCTGTTCCTGTTGGACTATTTCTTAGTAAAATTCCTAGTGAGAAAGATAAAATGAATTTTGGAAGAGAGTATAGAAACATGTCAGGATTGGTATTATTAGAGCCATTGACACGCGAGGAATCAATTTATGTAAAAGAAATGAAAAAAGAAGAGGTTGCTGCATTTAGATACTTAGAAGAAACTTTTTCACGAGACTTAATGAATAAAGTAAAAAGCCCTCTCATATGAGAAGAGCTTTTGTGTATAAGATAAAATACATGTAACTCTACCTTTTTTGATGAATGTTAAATTGAAGTTTCTTCTTTACGAGCTGCGTCCACCATAATAAAGATAGCCGATAAAATGTGCATAATCATTCCGACAAATGGAATCCAAGCAATACAAGATGTTACAATTCCTAAAATATTACCGTTAGCGTTCATACCACTCTGTTTAGCTAATACTAAAGTAATGATATGTAATGCTAACATGAAGAGAAGAGGTAGCCAAAATAAAGAAACAATAATTGTTCCACCTAGTACAGGTATTCCTAATAGGGCTTCCAAACCACCACTTACCCATTTTAGTATTTTTACAGTGTCTTTCAAAATATGTCCTCCTTAAAACTAACATGAATCTATTACGTTATTCAGTATAACAAATAAGTCATGGGGTTTTAAGGTGTTATTTTCTAATAATAGAAAGAAGTTTACTATATGGCAATTTATAATTAAAAGTATAGGCACGTTCGGTGAAATCTTTATATTGCCAGAATATATCATTCAAGAAGAAGGAGCAATTGTACCAGGTCTCGATGGATGGAAAATGAATAAAAACTATGGAAATGTCATTCCGTTATTTGAAGAACCAAAAAAGCTGAAAAAACTTATTTTCAAAATAAAAATAGATTCTTCCTTACCAAGTGAACCGAAGGAACTCGAAACATTATTTATGTTGTATAAAGAATTTGCGATAGCTGAGGAAATCGCAAAAATGAAAGGGCAATATGCAACAGGAATTGGCTGGGGGGATGTAAAAAAAGAGCTATTTCATGTCATCAATCGTGAGTTAGAAGAGCCGAGAAAGAAATATGAAATGTATATGAATGAGCCTCATTTACTTCAAGAAGCAATGGAAAAAGGAGTAGAGCGGGTAAGGGGAATTGCTAGGGTGAATTTAGCGGAAATAAAAAAACGGATTGGGTGTTAACTTGTAAGGGAGCCGGTGTATTCGGCTCTTTTTATAAGAAGTTCTTACTAACTAAAGTGATGTGAAATAGGCACAGAAAGTAGATGCTTTTTCATCTGTGCCTATTTTCTATTCTACTTGTTTATTTTTTTGTATATGTTTCGTGACTTTTGTTCTGTTTCCGCATATTTTCATAGAACACCATTTTCGCCGACCTGTCTTATCAATGAACAGTAGAATACATGCTTCGTTTTGACAATGACGTAATTGTTGCAGCTGATTGTTTGCG
Organism: Bacillus cereus group sp. BfR-BA-01380; assembly: GCF_022663535.1. Classification (GTDB taxonomy): domain Bacteria; phylum Bacillota; class Bacilli; order Bacillales; family Bacillaceae_G; genus Bacillus_A; species Bacillus_A cereus_BB. The sequence continues at coordinate 37,447 of NZ_JAKUFS010000019.1, forward strand.
ATAAGTTGCAAGACATTTAAACAAATAAGGGATTGCAACGATGAAATATAATTGCCTGTTGGTATTGGTATAACTTCATTTTGAAAAAGTGTGAAAATAAATGGTGTTTCACGAATAGTTTGCTGCATGAGTTCTATGAGAGAAGAACAGTCTTTTTTATGAATGACTATATCATACGCTTGGCGCAGTACATTGCGAAACGTTAGCATGTCTGCTACATCTGTTTCTGATAAAGTGTGTTCATGCTTCTGTAGTATATATTGTAAGCTTAAATGATGAGTGCTCATTGTATGTAACCACTGTTCTAACGTAGCTGTATTTGTTAATAATTCATGTCTTTTTCCCCAGCGAATTACTTCTGTATTTACAAAATCAATTGCAATTTCCCCAGAGATTAATGGGAAATATGTTTGTTCTTCCATCATTCAACCTTCTTTCCAAGATCTCCTTTCTTTGATGATAAAAGAAAAGTACCTAAAAATAAAGGTACTTATACCCAAAAAGTTGGGTATTGTCGGTTATGGTTCAAATTATTTACAAGTAATGCAATGATAACGATAACAATAGTACCAATAAGAACAGGGCTAAATAAATAGTGCCAAGAGCTGCCTGTTAAAATAACCACAATTGGATTAGCACCTGCTGGTGGATGTGTTGTTTTAGTAAGCATCATACAAGAAATTGCAGTGGCTACTCCTAGTGCAATGACCCATGGTTCATTACCAAAGAGTTGATATAAACTAATTCCAACTAATGTTGAAATTATATGTCCACCAATAATATTACGAGGCTGAGAAAGCGGGGCATTCCATAATCCGAATGCTAATACACAGCTTGCACCGAATGGAGCCATAAGCCAAGGTGTAGAAGTAAAGGTTGTTAAATACGCAAGAATTGCAATCGTTAGAAATCCTCCGATAAATCCAAGAGCAACATCATGCATATTAATCTTGAGCGTTGATGTTCCGGTACCTTTCATTTTTCTTAAAAAGTTTGTAAGTGATCTATTATTCTCAAAAGATGAATAATTGATTTCTTTTTCCATAAAAAAACCTCCTTAACAAATTGTTCCATATTATTTTACGGCTTAAAAACTAACCTGTCAATTTAAAAATAAAGGGTTAGTTTATTGTCTTGGAAAATGAGACGGCAAAATAAAGGCTCTCTCCTAACGAAATAGGAGAGAGCCTGCAATTCATTTATATTTTCTTTAAAAATGTATCTAAAACTAATTTATGCACTGATCCAACATTGTCAGGAAGATTATGGATGGAAAAGAATCGCAAATCTTTTGATTCAGCGTGATCAATCTGTAATGTTCCTTCAAAATCACGACAAATATATGTAACAAGAACTCCGTATACTTGATCTCCATTTGGATAAATATTAAAAAATTCTTTCCCAGAAAAGGTTTGAAATGGTTCTAAATGTTTTACGATTAACCCTGTTTCTTCATAAACTTCTCGCTTAGCGGCTTCTTCTAATGTTTCACCGCATTCAAGCGCACCGCCAATTATGCCCCAGCAATTGTAATCACTGCGAAGTTGAAGAAGTACCTCATTATTTTTGTTTAAGATCATCACATGTGAACCTATTAAAATGAGTGGACGATTTCCAACTAAATTGCGCATTTCTTCGATATATCCCATATAGACACCGGTTCCTTTATTTATATTACATACATACAAATGGTAAGTATGTTTTCGCATGGAGTTGGAGCAGAATGACCTGCTCCTGCCTGACATATTGCTAAAATAAGGCTTTTTTCTTCGCGTTTTGTATAGTTGCGACATTTACTATTTTCATATATATATTAATAGAATGTTGGAAGTTCTTTTAACATCATTTCTGTTTGGGATGTTATATAACTAAACTGAATATTATGTGCTGTTCTAAAATATAAACTGCGTAGGAAAGTTTTTATATTTGTACATAGATTATAATAATCGTTGACTGGAAGTCTTTTTTGGTATTGTGGGAGCAAATTTAGCTTGATACGAATAATCTCAAATAGCTGCGTTTGCGAGAAACCGTTTGATATCATGGAAAGAAGAGGGGTAATAATACGCTCATCTTCATCAAAATGATACACAATAGAATAGACGAATATTTTATTTAAAAGACAATGAGTTAGTTCTTCGTAATATTGCTGCGGCAGTTTTGGATTGTGAATAAGGGCATCAAAAGTATCGGCTGCATGAGCGATACTATGTGCCCAGCCGTGAGGGTGTACATATCCTCTTAAATCCATTTCTTTGTTCATGTAATCTACTAATTTTTCTTTTACGGTAACAATCGTTTCTTGTGATAAAAAATCTGTTTTATTATCTGCACATAATATTAATGCGATTAATAATGTTGTGAAAGAACGTGTAAACACGCTATCATTATCATTAGAATTGATGTCGTAATATAAGTATTGGTCTTCTAAAGTTAGCATAAGTAATTTTTCTAACTGAGTTTCATGAAAGTAACCACATGAAATGAGGTTAGAAAAGGTAGAGTAAATCAATTGATCACGTAAATAGCTGTCTAACGTTCCAATATGCTTTAGCATACGTAAGCTTAATCGATTTAAATCGATATTTTGAGGCAATAAATATCCGTTTTTTTGAATCGTTTCTAATAATTGCTGCAGCATAATGGTATTCAATGATGCTCCTCCTCGTTATGACTTTATCGATCAGATCCCTTTTCTTGACCGAAGATGGATGTTATAAATATTAAATTTCTAGTATTCTACATATTCATAAAAATTCCTGCTCATGCAATAGAAAACGTGTTATTTTAAAAATTTTACAGAAAGAGGTTAAAGAATGAATCAATTTGTTAATTTGGAACGAGATTTTAAAGTATTAGTAGGGGAGCCTTATTATATTACCATTGAAGAAAATAATACAGTTTCCTTTACAAAGGAACAAGTGACAGATGTTGTACAATATTGGATAGAAAAAGCAACAGATAAAGGAGTTTTACATTTACATTTTGTTATTTCATCAAAAAGTCCAAATTATACACATTATGAAGAGGTGTTTCAGTGTTTACAATTTCAGCATCAAAAAAGTTGTGTTATGGTACTGAAAGATTTATCTGATGTTACGGATGTGGAAGTTCCGTTTACGTTGAAAACAATAGATGAAGTAGGCGAAGACACATTTAAAACAATTTGGCTGGAATCTATGCAAGATTCTTTGCATACGAAAGAAACATTATCAATAGATCAATTATTAGCTGCTTTTCAAACAGAAATTGGCGGCAGATGGAACGAACATTGTTTAGTCGCCTTTCAAGAAGAAGATCCAGTAGGTGTTATTTTGCCGCATATAGAGCCAGGTACAGTAGAAGAGGGAAGATTGTTTTATCTTGGTATTGTCCCGAATATGCGTGGTAAACGATACGGGACAATGCTTCATGAAAAAGCCTTATACATTTTAAAAGAAATTGGTGCCTCATATTATGTAGGGAGCACTGACGAAATGAACGATGCTATGAAACGAGTGTTTTCTAACAACAACTGTATACAGTTAGGGAAGATAGAGAAATACACTAGAGCGATTAGAAAAGGGTAAATGAAGATCCCTCTCGAAATATTGAAGAAATAAATCAAGGGGGAATTGGATGTTAAAACAAGCATTTAAAAGAATGATTCCGTTATATCCGGAAATTTTATTTCCAGACTGGCATGTAGAGCACATATCGCAGCGGCAGGAGAGTGGAAAGTGGGAAACGCTTTGGTTTCAGGTGATTACTCCTACAGGAATATTTCGCGTGAAACAGTTTTTTCTGGATATTATGGAACCAACTTTTCCAGACAGTTGTCTGTATCACGCACAGGGTGACTGTTTTCAATATAATAAACTTACATATTGGCGCGGGATAAATTATAAAGGATACGATAGTTACGTCACTTCTAAGTGGAAAACACAAATTGAAATTTCTATTGATGATGGAGTTATCGAACAGCATCAGATGGAGCAATTTTTATATGGACTACAGCCACTTGAATTAGAAAAAGCAAAACAACAAATGAAATTACCATTTCATCGTCTAAGTTTTCAGGCTCATATAGAAAAGGCTGGAGGCGAAATCAGTCGTTGCTCCGCATGGTGTTCACCTGAAGAAAAGGAATTTGTATCATTACCGCTTTTAGTTCCTTGTTCATGGGAATTAGAGTCTGTTGGTTTTGGTGATAACGAAACGCAGTATGTATATTGGGATGCAAAAGAACAATTATATACACTATGGGCATGTCGGCATACCAATTATAGCTATCACCCTGTATCCTCATGGATAAGAAATTACAGTTCCCCGCAAAAGATTGGAAACTGTGAATACTATGTGCATCCACAAAGAGGTACAGTTGTATATCAGGATTTGGGGAATGAACAAATTGCCTATGTATTTCGAGGAATACCTTGTACATCTTTTACAGATATACAGGGAATGTTTTCTTCGTATATAAAAATTGATGGCAAAATGTCATGAAATATGTAAGATGTGTTATATGATGTGATATACAATAAATGCTAGAAACGATAGAGAAAGTGATAGGTGAAAAAATGGCAACGAACATGAAACAGACAGGTTTAGATGTAACAGTAGAACGAGAAAACGATAACATTCTATCTATAAACTGGGGCAGTGTTGAAGAATCAGTACGTGTTTATTGGAGTACATCTCCAGAAGGTATTGAAGAAAATGGGCAATTATTAACGATTGTAACAAACGCTTCTTCAGTTACAATTGAAGATCCTAATCCAGCTATGCGAGTTTATTTTCGATTAGTTACGAATAAAGGAGAGCGTATTACAGTAGCAGAGCGCCGCTTACCATTGCAAGGTGCGTTTAACTTTCGTGACTTAGGCGGGTATGAAACAAAAGATGGCCGCATGGTGAAATGGGGGAAATTGTACCGTTCTGAAGAATTGGCAGGATTAACAGAAGAAGATATTCGTTATATACATGATTTAGGATTAAGAACTGTCTGCGATTATCGTACAGATTTCGAAGTGCAACATAAACCAAACCCTGAGATACAAGATGTTCGTCAAGTTTCCTTACCAGTTATGCAAGATTTAGCGAAAGATTTAAATATTAACGAGTTTTTCCGTCTAGGAGATTTATCAATGCTTGGCAAGCCGGGAGAATATTTAGTGAAGATGAACCGAGATTTCGTGACGGGTAATGATGCATTTGTGACATTTTTAGAACTTATACAAGACGCAAACAACTTACCGCTTCTAAACCATTGTACAGCAGGAAAGGATCGGACTGGCTTTGCATCTGCTTTATTATTACTGTTACTAGGTGTACCAGAAGAGACGATCATGCAGGATTATTTACTGAGTAATGGATTTCGTCAACAGTTGAATGAGAAAATGATGGCCTTTTTAGGAGCACATCTTAAAGATGAAGCAAGTATTGAAATTTTAAGTGCAATGTTTGAAGCAAGAGTTGAATATTTACAAGCGGCATTTGATGAAATTCACAATGTATATGGTTCCGCGTGGCAATATGCCGAAAAAGGAATTGGACTTACGAAAGAACAGTTACACGCTTTGCGCGATTTATTGTTAGAAGAAAAATAAAATAGAAGGTAGAGATTTTAAAGAGTCATGAGATTACTTTTTAGAATCTCTATCTTTTTTATTTTCTTTATTTTACAATTAATTTGAAAATTGTTGAAATAATAACAAAGGTATCAACGTTATAAATAGTATAAATAACGTAAAATTTGAAATGAAGGGAGGAGATGATGAAATGTTAACATGGATATTAGGGGTATTAATTATAGTAGTAGTGACAGTTATGGTGACGATTATGGTAGGAAAAAGTGAAGAAGAAAATTACGGAACTTCAACGAAAGGAAATATTACAAGACTTTCAATTATTTATCTTCTTTTAGGGGTTATTTTAGCAGTTGGGGTAGCTTCGTATATATATTTTTATGGATAAGGAAACATAGGATAGTAGAAATAAAGTAAGACTTCCGGCAGTGGAGGTCTTACTATTCGTTAATGTGGAAGGAAGAGGGTTTTTTCGTGTCTGATAATTCTAGGAATTTACAAAGTACAGAAACGTATTATGTTATAATCATAATGTAATTATTGGAAAATAAGAGAAGGGTTGGATATGGATGATTGAAATTGTTAGTGTATCAAAGAGCTATAATGGTAGCAAATTTGCGGTAAAAGATTTAAATTTAACAGTGCCGAGCGGAGAGATATTTGGTTTTTTAGGACCAAATGGTGCAGGGAAATCAACGACAATTAAAATGATAACAGGTATTCACTCTCTTGATAGAGGGACGATTTCTGTAAATGGAAAAGACATTACGAAAGAGCCGCTTGAAGCGAAAAAGTTATTTGGGTATGTTCCTGACAGTCCTGATATGTTTTTGCGCTTAAAAGGGATTGAATATTTAAATTTTATGGCGGATATGTATGATGTTCCGAAGGACGTGCGCCAAGAAAAGATTCGAACACTAGCAGAGCGTTTTAGTTTGTACGAAGCATTATCTGATCAAATTCAAAGTTACTCACATGGAATGCGCCAAAAAATTATTATTATTGGAGTTTTGTTGCATGATCCAGATGTCTGGATTTTAGACGAGCCAATGACGGGATTAGATCCAAAATCGGCATTTATATTAAAACAAATGATGCGTGAACACGCTGATAAAGGGAAAACAGTGTTCTTTTCAACGCATGTGTTAGAAGTTGCTGAAAAAATATGTGATCAAGTTGCGATTATTAATAAAGGAACACTTCAATTTCAAGGGAATTTAGCAGAAATACGGGAGCACTTTGAATCTAATGAATCTCTTGAAAAAATGTTCTTGGAGATGACAGAAAATGAATAAAATTTGGATGTTAACGAAAATATTATTAAAGATGAACTATGCTGATATGGTAACTGATAAGAAGAAGCGTGTTACATCTTTATTTTCATTATTAGGTCTTTTGCTTGTTGGGTTTTTATTTATAGCTCCACTTGCGAATGGTGTGTATGGCGTATTAAAACAAGTTAATCAGGAAAACGTACTACTTGGCATGGGATTAGCTATTGGCAGCATCTGGGTATTTGTGTTTAGTATTACGACAATTTTAACAGTGTTTTACTATAGCAATGACGTTGAAATGTTATTACCACTACCACTTAAGCCCGCCCACATTATTACTGCGAAGTTTATTACCGTTTTAATTACACAATATGTAATGACTTCGTTTATTTTATTTCCTATTTTCATTGTGTATGGATTACAAAGTGGTGCATTTATTACATATTATGTTTACTTTTTAATTGTTTACGTATTTTTCCCGATTATTCCGTTAGTTCTTGCTTCACTTCTTATGATAATCATTATGCGTTATACAAATATTGCAAAAAATAAAGATCGAAATAATATGTTTATGGGGTTATTTACTTTATTACTAGTTGTCGGTATTAATATATTTATACAATGGAAAAATAGAAGTGCTGCTTCTGGGCGATCAGCAGCAGACTTTCTTACAAATAATCAGTCTTCATTTCTATTTGAAATGACAAGCTATTTTCCGACAACATATTTTGGTGCAATTGCATTAACAGAAAGTACTTCGTGGAAAGGGACTTTATATTTACTTCTTTTCGCTGCGATTTCGTTCGCATTTTATGCATTGTTTTTCTATGTTGCAGAACGCACATATTTAAAAGGGGTTATTGGGATTTCAAATAGTACTGCGAAAAAAGAAGTGATTTCTTCTGAGAATTTTAATAAAGCTACCGTACAAAATTCACACTGGAAAGCATATGTGAAAAAAGAATTTCGTATTTTGACTCGTACGCCACAATTTTTTATTAATTGTATTGTGCAAACTTTCGTGATGCCAATTATGTTTTTCTTTATTATTTTTGTGCAAGACGGTAACTTAGCTTGGATAAATAAATTTATAAATGATAGTAAAACAACAGGTCTTGCGCTTGGTCTTGCTTTTTGTGCAGGTATGTTTTTAATGGGGTCCAACGTTATTGCGACAACATCTTTTTCGAGGGAAGGTCGTACGTGGTTTATCAATCGTTATTTACCAGTTAAGGCAGAAGGCATTTTCTTTGCGAAAGTATTTACAGCTTGGCTCATTAATACTACTATTTTAGCGATCGTTGGTCTAGTGCTTATCATTGTAGGCGGTGTGTCACTAGTATTTATCTTACTTTGGTTCTTACTTTCTGCAAATGGGTTATGGTTAAACAATTTAATTGGCACACGTTGGGATGCGCAAACAGCTGATATTCATTGGGATACCGAACAAAAAATGTTTAAAAGTCGTTATACTACGCTTTGGAACTTTTTTGTGAATATACTGTTAGTGGGCATTACTGTTGGCGGAGTATGTGCATTATTTTTCTCATTAGGAGTTGGAATGTGGGGGATGTTTTTCAGTATCCTAGTTATTTTCACTATTGTAAATGTGATCGTGTCTCGTAGTTTACAACTTGGTGCTGAACGTATTCTAGCAAATATTAAATAAATCGTAAATCCTCTGTTACTGTACAGAGGATTTATTATATGAGGAGGAGAAATTGCTATGGGGAAAATTGCAATTGTCACAGGTGCAACAAGGTTACATGGGATTGGAGCAGCAGTTTGCAAAGAATTAGCTCAGAAAGGAATAGATATCTTTTTTACTTATTGTTCTCGCTATGATAAAGCGATGTCTTGGGGAATGAACAGAGATGAGCCGTTTTTATTAAAAGAAGAAGTTGAAAGTTTTGGCGTACGTTGTGATATGGCTGAGATTAATTTGGCGCAGTCTTATGCACCGAACCGTTTGTTATATATGGTATCAGAACGTTTCGGAGAGCCAACAATTTTAGTAAATAATGCTGCATATTCTATAAATACAAATTATGAGTCAATCGATGTGGAAGAGTTAGATTCGCATTATACGGTGAATGTAAGAGCACCGATTTTGTTAAGTACACTATTTATGAAGCACTTTACAAAAGAAACAGGCGGAAGAATTATTAACCTTACGTCGGGGCAATCATTAAGGCCGATGCCAGATGAACTTGCATATGCCATAACAAAAGGTGCAATCGAAACATTTACGACTTCGATTGCACCAGCTGCTGCCAAAAAAGGAATCACAGTAAATGCGGTTAATCCAGGACCAACGGATACAGGGGCGATGAATGAAGAGGTGAAACAGCATCTTGTAACGAGATTTCCAGCAGAAAGAATTGGTGAGCCAAAGGATGCAGCTCAGTTGATTGCTTTTTTAGCAAGTGAAGAAGCGGCATGGGTGACCGGACAGGTTATTCATTCGACTGGAGGATGTTATTGAGAAATTTTCATTTTCAATAAATAATAAAAAGGGATTTTTGGAAGTATATAGAAACCTATTTGGGAGGCGAAATTGTAATTTTAGGAGGCTTATTATGAAATTGAAAAAAATATCGATTGCTTCTTTGGCAATTGGAGCGATGCTCTCCATTACAGCTTGCGGTACCTCAACAGAAAAAGAACAAGCAAATCAAGGTAAAAAGGAACAAACAAACAATCAAGAAGAAGCGAAAACAACAAGTGCAGAACAAACAAATACGAGTAAAAATGAGGAAAAGGATTCAAAAACAACAAACGCAGATGGGAAAACTGAAACGAAATCAACGAATGCAGAGCAGACAAAAAATGAGAAAAACGGAACAAATGAAACGAAATCAACGAATACAGATCAAACAAAAAATGAGAAAAACGGAACAACTGAAACAAAATCAACAAATGGAAAGCAAAATGCTAGTGTGAAGAGTGGGGTAAAAGAAGTTGTACAATTAATAGAAGAAGTGGACAAGCAATTGAAAGCTAATCCAAAACAAGAAGCTGTAAATAAACTTGGCAAGCAACTTACTGATAAATGGGATGTAGTTGAGAAAGAAGTTGAAACGCAGCACGTATCCGATTATAAAACAATTGAGCAAAATTTATATCCACTCCTTGTTGAAATGGGAAAACAAAAACAAGATTTAAAGAAGCTAAAGACATTAACGACGAAAACAAAGCAAGATTTAAATCAATTTTTGAATAAGCTTTAATCAAAAATGAATGCGAAATTAAATCTTATCTTATATATAGCCTATGTATTAAAAGGAGAAACGTAGCAGAAATGTACGTTTCTCCTTTTATAATTCGTTGTAACAAATACATAAAAAAATCAAGTATGTACGGGAGGAGTCAATTAACGATATAAATATTGTTTGAAAGTTCCATTTTCAATACAAGCAAGAGGAATCGTTTGTTCTGTTCCTTCCTTCATATTTCGTAAAACAGCTACATTGTTATTTATTTCTTCTTCACCAATAATAAGTACATATGGAATGTTTTCTTTGTTTGCATAGTTAAGGGCTCGTTTTAATTTACGATCTGCCAGTTCAAGTTCTATCTTTACATTTTCATTTGTTCGCAATGTGTGAGCAATTTTTAAACACTTTGCCTGTGTTCCGAGTGGAATGATAAAGATATCGACAGAAGAGGAGGCACGTTCTTTTTGGATAAGAGCAGTATAAATGACGTCTAAACCAAACGAGATTCCAACTGTCGGATAAGATTTATGATCACTTCGAAATGCACCAATGATGTGATCATAGCGCCCACCACTACCAATGCTAGAAGTAATACTGCCATCGGTTAAAAATATTTCATAAATCGTTCCGGTGTACATTGTGAGCCCTCTTGCAAGAAAAGGAGAGAACATTGTATTAGATTGAATGCCAAGTGCAACTAAGTATTGCCTAAGTTCTTGAAGTTCAGTAACTCCTTCTTTAACAAGAGGGTTAGGGAAGGCTTTATCAAATTCAGAAAGTGGCATGGACATACATGTTTCTAATGTCTTACATAACATATCAATCGTTTCACTTTGTATTTCTCGATTCATTAAATCATTTCTTACACCGTCAATACCGATTTTCTCAAGTTTATCTACAGATAAAATAACATCTTGCACCTGTGATTCGGGGATTTGAATCGCTTGTAACAATCCTGTTAATAGTTTTCGGTTATTATATTGAATGGTTACGTCTAAGTTCAATTTGTTAAATATATCAAGAGCCATTACCATTAATTCAGCTTCTGCTAAGACAGATTCAACGCCAACTATATCTACATCACACTGTACAAACTCTCGAAATCTCCCTTGTTTAATTGGACCGTTACGAAATACTTTCCCAATTTCATAACGTTTAAAAGGAAGGCGGATTTCTGGATTCATAGCGACAACTTTTGCAAAGGGAATGGTTAAATCATACCGCAGTGCAAGTTCGCGATTACCTTGATCTTGAAGCGTGTACATCTCCTTTAAAATTTCAGATCCTCCTCCGTATTTATAAGCCATCAAATCATACATGTTCAAAATAGGTGTTTCTAGTGGTTTGCAGCCATAAGCCTCAAATGTTTCTTCACAAGTCCGTTTAATTGTATTACGCAGCATTTGTTCTTCAGGTAAATAGTCTTTTGTCCCTTTTACATTTTGCAAGTTCATATTTATCACTCCTTTTTAAAATAAAAAAAGCTATGCAGGTATGAAAATACCCACATAGCTTTATAATCGCTTCGTGGGTAAACAGGAACAGCCCTGTACCCACGAAGAAAAAATTTCTTCGGATACAAGGCTTTATGTATGATGATGAAGTTGGAAAGAACAATCTATTCTAAACATAAGCAATCTCTCCTATAGATTTTTAAGTAGTATACTACGAATTATTGGAATTATCAATTTTTATTTTTGTTTAAAAATAGATTGACAAAATTAGGAATGTTTAATAGTGTATTAGGTGTACTATATGTAATAGTACACGTAATATTAAGAAGATGGAGGAATTCTATGATTGAAGTAAAGAATTTATCATACTCTTTTAAGGTCGGTAAAAAAGGAAAGGAACAATCCATTCGAGTGTTAGACAATGTTTCATTTTCTATAAATAAAGGAGAAAGAGTAGCAATCGTTGGTAGAAGTGGTTCAGGAAAATCCACACTATTACATTTATTATCTGGGTATATAGCACCAAATATAGGCAGTATTTTTGTACAAGATATTGATACTACAAATTTTACTGAAAAAGAATGGGCTCTATTTCGACTAGAACATTTTGGGTTTGTCTTTCAGAACTTTCAATTGATTTCTAGTTTAACAGCTTTTGAAAATGTGGAACTTCCGCTTACACTCAAAGGAATAGAAAAGAAAGAGCGGACAGATAGGGTTTTAGAATTATTAACAAAATTAGGTTTGCAATCATATAGGCATCATTATCCGAATGAGTTATCAGGTGGGCAACAACAGCGTGTTAGTATTGCAAGAGCGCTTATTACAGAACCGGGGATTATCTTAGCTGACGAACCAACTGGAAGTCTGGATACAGAAACAGAACAAGATATTTTGCAGCTTATTAAACAATTGAACGAAGAAAAGAACATCACATTTGTCATGATTACGCATGATGAAGCAGTGGCTTCAATTGCTGATAGGAAATTACGCCTAATTGATGGTCGTTTAATAGATGGGAGGGTTCCATTTGAAGTTTAAAGATCAGTTACAATTTGTATGGCGGAATATGAAGAAAAATAAGCTAAGAGTATTTATGACGATTTTTGCGACAACAATTGGTTGTGCATTTCTTATTGTCTTAGCCTCTGTTGGTTTTGGGCTACAAAAGAGTATTACAGATGATATATTATCAAGACAAATTATTACGGAAATTAGTATTCATGGAAAAAAAGATAAAAAAGAAATTTCTGAGGAAGATTTAAATTATTTAAAGCAAAGTTCTGAAATAAAAGCAGTAATTATGCAAAAATATTGGACGATGCAAACTGAAGCTTTCTTTGAAAATCGTATTGGAAATGTACAAGCAGTAACAACGAATATGGAAGAAGAACTGAAAGCGCAAGCAGAACTAGCAGAAGGCCGCCTTCCGAAAAACAAAACAGAAGTAGTAATTGGTCATAATTTCGCGAAGAGTTTGTTAACTGCGGAAGAAAAACAAGTAATAGAAAATGAGCCGGATAAAAAGGTGACTGGTTATGAAGGAAAACTTTTAAATAAGAACATAATATTAAAAATAAAAGATGAGAAAGGTGAAGTGAAAAAAGAATACAATTTTACAGTTGTCGGAGTTTTAAAGGCACCATCAAGAGATTGGATGGAAGACAATCGAATTTATATGAATGCAGAAATAGAAAACGAAATAAATGAATTATTTAAAGAGCAGGGGGGGAAAAACGAACTATTTCATCCTGAAATAAAGGTATATGCAAAATCGTTTGATAAAGTGGCAAGTACAACAAAAATGTTAAAAGAAAAGGGATTTCATGTATATTCTGTTAGTGAAGAAATTGAACAAGTAGATACTTTCTTCTTGATTGTAAAGATTGGACTAATCTTTGTAGGTACAATTGCTGTACTCATTGCATCAATTGGAATTTTTAATACGATGACGATGGCTGTAACGGAGCGGACAAGTGAGATTGGTATTATGAAAGCTATTGGAACAAATCCAGCAATCATTAGAAGGATGTTTGTAATGGAGAGCGCAATAATAGGATTTGTTGGTTCTCTGTTAGCGATTTTCATCTCATACCTTATTAGTTTAGGTGTAAATGAATTAATTCCCATTTTATTAAAAGAATTTGCAAAAACGGAGGCACCAAAAGGATTTATATTTTCAATGATTCCCCCATTTCTTATTGTTATTTCTGTTTCTATTAGTATAATTATTGCGATTTTTTCTGGACTAAGGCCGGCAATAAAGGCAACTAATATTAATGTGTTATCAGCAATTCGCCGAGAATTTTAAACAAAACCTGTCTCATCTGTTGAGACAGGTTTTGTTATGAAGTAATGGAACTAGGTGTTGCGTTACTAATTTTGATTAGGGCGGCGCCATTCATAAAAATTTGTAATCCTCTTTTTCCAGCACTAATGCTAACTGGGTCTAAATTTGCAGCAGATTCGTCAATAAAGAGTGGATAATTTTTCTTCACACCAAGTGGTGAAACACCGCCGCGTATGTATCCTGTTAATCCGAGTATTTCTTTCATTGGAACCATTTCAACTTTTTTATTTTTACTTGCAGATGCTAACGCTTTTAAATTGAGCTCTTTATGCGAAGGGATACAAGCCATAATGACCCCCGTTTTATCGCCGCGAAGGACGAGTGTTTTAAAGACTTGTTCTAATTGTAAATGAACTTGCTCAGCGACATGTTTCGCATCTAGGTTCTCCTCATCCCATTCATATTCGTGAACTGTATATGCGATTTTGTGCTTATCTAATAAACGACAAGCATTTGTTTTACTACTCATGTTACACACTTCCTTTTTTAGTTCTTCTTTTTAGTATACAAAATTTTGCAAATTAAGACAGGGAAAATAGGAAAGGACAAGAATATGTAACATAAAGTGAAGCTTCCATGAGTGGGGATTTTTCTTCATCCCCCACTCATGGAAAGCCCGCCCAATCGGGCTTTTACTGCCCTAAAGTAGCGGGATAAATCGTAAAAAGGAAAGAGGAAAAGTGATGTGGAGAACGACTGATCTTTATGATGCAAATGAAATGAAAGTGCAAGTATGTAAACCATTATTTCAATCGTATGGAAAGACAAAGCAGTTTCACGGGAAAATCGCGACGGTGAAAGTTAAAGATGATAACGTACTCGTAAGAAGGGCGCTAGAGATGGTACCAGAGGGAACGGTATTAGTTGTAGATGGAGAGGGTTCAACAAATTGCGCATTACTTGGTGATAATTTAGCAAACATAGCAAGGGAACGGAATTTAGCAGGCATAATTATCTATGGATGTGTTCGTGATTGTGTGGAACTTCGGAAAATAGAACTCGGTATTTTAGCAATTGCGACAATGCCAAAGCGAAGTGTGAAAGAAGGGAAGGGAGAAACAAATATTCCTGTGTCTTTTGGCGGAGTTTCTTGGATTCCAGGAAATTATGTTTATGTTGACGAAGATGGTGTAATTGTATGTGAAAAAGAAATTCATCATGAGTAATGATATAAAAATGAGGGAATAAAGTGAAGATTCTATTCGTGTTTTTTCCATCTTCTATTGATGGCTACTTGTTACGGATCCTATCTTTTTGGAATTTCTTACAATCTTGAGATGGGGGGCTTAATGCCCACGAATAGACGGATAAAAATATTGTTATTCTTAAGAAGGAAATATGATAAATGATGGACAAAAAAATATATAAATAGTAAAATAGTACAGAATTTTGTAAGATCGCAAAATTTTATGATGTAAAAAATTATTGTTTCCTATATAAAGGAAGCAACAAAGGTGTTATGTATGTATTGAATATTCATTTCGACGCGTGTTTATGCGGATCCATTGTGGGATGAAGGAAACCCCCACTAATGGAAGTTTCACTTTATGTGATTGTTAGGAGAGGGGAGGATTCATCAGTATGACGAACATGAAAAAGTGGTTGTTAACGTCATTTATGACAGTTGCATTGGTTGTGTTGTCTTTTGTAAATACTGTACATATTACGTTTGCTGAAGGGAATACAGCAACGTTAGCGATTGTTGGAGATTCACAAAAAGGAATTATGCTATGTCCAAAAGAAGTTGCCATTCAAGATGGAGAAACAGCCTATAGTTTACTCAACAAAGAAATGGGTAATAAAGTAACGGCAGAAAATACAAAATACGGTGCATATATTAAAGGTATTGATGGATTAATGGCTGGTGCAACAAGCGGCTGGACATATGAGGTAAATAATCAATCACCAATGGTTGGGGCAGATAGCTATAAATTAAAGGCTGGAGATGTTGTAGCGTATCGCTATGTTGTGGATTGGAACAATATGAATCAAGAAACTTTGCAGCAAGTGTTAGAGAAACTTGGTACGTGTAAGAAACAACCTGATACGGAAAAACCAAATACAGATAAGCCAGATGCACCAAAACCACAAGAACCTACAAAAGTTGATGTAACAAAGAAAGTTGATGAAGCGATTGCAAAAACTGCACAAAAGATGATGAAAGACGGTATCGATAGTGACTGGGTCATGATTGGACTTACTCAATCAGGTCAAGAAGTTTCTAAAGATGCAAAGTCTAGTTATTTACAATCGATAGTAGAACGTGTTGAAGAAAAAGAAAATAATTTTTCTTCTACTGAATTAGCGCGTACAATTTTAGCAGTTTCAGCAGTAGGTGGAGATCCAACAAACATTGCTAGTAATAACTTAATTTCAAAGTTATATAACTTCGAAAAGACAGATTCTATTACAGGTTACATTTTTAGTTTAATTGCGTTAGACACAAAAAAATATGAAGTGCCAGCGAATGCAAAATGGAATCGCGATGGCTTAATTAAAGCAATTTTAAAATCACAACATACAGACGGTAGCTGGGCGTATATGGGGAATTTAGAGGAACCAGGTGATGCTGATGTAACAGGGATGGCTCTTACGGCATTAGCACCATATCAAGATCAAGCAGAAGTAAAACAATCGTTAGAAAAAGCGAAGCAATATTTAGCTAGTACACAAACAGGTAAAGGTGGATTTTTATCTGCTGGTGTAGAAAATGCTAACAGTGTAGCGCAAGCTGTTCTTGGGCTAGCGGCAGCTGGTATCGATCCAACGAGTGCTACATTTACAAAAAATAATTATAATGCGGTCCAAAATCTATTATCCTATCAACTGGAAAATGGTGGGTTTAAATGGTTGCCAGCTGATACGGAAGATAGTGGCATGACAACGGAGCAAGCAATGTTAGCACTTGTACAATATAAGAACTTTTTAACGGGTAAAGGCTCTGTTTATGATTGGACAAAAACGGGGGCGTCAACAAATGAAGGAAATAAACCAACTGACGAGCCAAAACAACCAGTAGCAGAAGAACCGCAAAAGCAAACAAATGAACCTTTTGCCTCAAATGATGGAAAGCAACCCGTACAAAAAGAGACGAAAGTAGAAAATCGTTACTTACCAGAGACAGGTATGTCAGGTGGAGGCATTGCTACGTCAGCAGCGCTCGGCGTATTATGTATGACCGGTGCATATGTATTATGGAGAAGAAATGCGGCTTGACAAAATTAGGAGCAAATATTTGCTCCTAATTTTATTATGAAAGAAAGGTGTGAGAAAGATGAAAATGATGAAATGGCTTGTATTGTTAGTTTTCTCATTTAGCTTTATTGCGGGATGTAGTCAAAATGAAGTGAAAACCGACACAAAAGTTGCTGAAAAGCAAATAGAGAAAAAAGAAGAAAAGAAGCAAGAAGAGAATAAACAGGAAGAGCAAAAACAAGAAGATAGTAAGCAAGAACAAAAGCCAGCAGAAGAACAGAAACAAGCAGAGAAACAAAAAGAAGAAAAAAATGCAGATTCAAAATCTATAGAACAGAATCACTCTCAAACGAAAGCGGCAGAACCATCACAAAATCAACAAGAACAATCGAAAGTTGTAAATGAACCGAAAGAAACACCGAAACAAGAAAATGTACAGCAGACACAAGTAAATCCAGTACCTGCACCAGAACCAAAATCGGAGCCGAAACCAGAACCAAAACCAGAGAAAAAGATAGTTACGTTATCAGTTCGGGATGATCAAGGTGCAATTTTAGGAGATACAGAAGTAGAACTTCAAGATGGAGATACTGTGTTTAAAGTGTTAGGCCGGACATTGAAGCAAAAAGGGATTCAAATGGAATATACAGGTTCAGGAAGTGGTGTATATGTTCAAGGGATTAATAACTTATACGAGAAAGCTAAAGGTGCCGGGAGTGGATGGAAATATAGTGTAAATGGCGTTGTTGCTAATATGGGTGCGGGTAGGTATAAAGTGAAACAAGGAGATAAAATTGAATGGTTTTATACGTTAGATTATAGGAAAGAAGAGCGGTAAAGGTCAATGAAACTAGCATTTTCTTCTATGCATCCATTCGTTAATTTCCTGTATTATGTAGGGGTGATGATACTATGTATGGTATGTCTTCACCCTGTTTTTTTAATTGGTGCAATTTGTATGATCCTTATATTAAATATTACGCAAGGTAATGGAGAAAAATTGAGAAAAATGTTACCTAGTTCACTTTTTTTCGCTTTTATTATTACAATAGCCAATCCGTTATTAACGCATCGAGGCAGTACGATTTTATTTTATATTGGTTATAATCCAATTACATTAGAAGCTGTAACATATGGATGCACAATGGCGTTATCGTTGGTTGTCATTATGTTTACATTCACCTCTTATAATGAAATGATTTCGAGTCATAAGTTTTTATATTTATTTTCCCGTATTTCACCAAAAGCAGCATTGCTCACGATGATTACAGTCCGTTTTGTACCTTTATTTATGAGGCGTCTTACTCATATTACACTTGTACAAAAAACAAAGGGAGTTCAAGTGGATGCGGGTTCTTTGAAAGAAAGGGCACAGAATGGTATGAAGCTTTTACAAGTATTATTAGTTTTCTCATTAGAAGAAGCACTTCAAACGGCTGATTCTATGCAAGCACGTGGATTCGGTGTGACAAAACGAAGTACATATATTCGGTACCGTATGGGACGTAGAGATTGGTTGATCCTTAGTTTGTTCGTCATTTTATTTGTATGTTGTCTTTTCGGTGTAAGTAGGGGATATGGTATTTTAACAATCTATCCAAAAGTAGAATCGCTGTTTTTAGAGCGGAATGATGTGCTTGTATTGATTCCATTTCTTATGTATATAAGTCTACCAATTCTAATAGAAGGAAGAGAGTGGTTATGGTGGCGCATGCAGAAATAAAAGAGTTGTCATTTACATATACAGACGAGGAGTCTGCTGCTTTATGCAATGTATCTTTATCTATTTCCCATGGAGAATTTGTTGTATTAGCAGGCCGTTCTGGTTGCGGTAAGACGACGCTATTAAAACATTTCAAAAAAGAACTTCTCCCAATTGGTATGAGAGAGGGCAACATGTATTATGATGGAGCATCCTTACAAACAATACCAGATTTATTATCGGCTCAGGAAATCGGTATGGTATTTCAAAATCCAGAGAATCAGCTTGTGATGGATACGGTGATTCAAGAACTTGCATTTTCATTAGAGAACATCGGCTATGAAACAACTGTCATTCAAAAGAGAATTGCTGAATTAATTAGTTTTTTAGGATTTCAAGATATGTTACATCAATCTGTACATACGTTATCTGGAGGACAAAAGCAGCTTGTAAATTTAGCTGCTGTACTTGTTTTACAGCCTAAATTGTTGTTATTAGATGAACCGACAGCACAGTTGGATCCAATTGCAGCAAAAGATTTTTTAGGACTATTGAAACGAATTCATGAAGAATTAGGAATTACAATTATTATGAGTGAACATCGTTTAGACGAAGTGGTTCCGCTTGCTGACCGAATTGTTTTTATGGATGAAGGAACCATTGTTTATGATGGAAAGCCAAATGAAGTGATTCCAGAAATGTGGAAAGTAGAAGCGTTCCGCCCATATATTCCGCAAATTCCACGATTGTTTTTAGAGTGGAAGGCTGAACATGTTCCGTTTACAGTTCGTGATGCACAAAAACAAATTCGTCCTATTTTAAATGAGTTTCGGTATGACATACCATTACAGCATATAGAAAAAAGAGATGTACTATTACAAGCAAAACATGTTTCATTTCAATATGAAAAACATGGACCGTTCATTTTACAGGATTTGACGTTGGATGTTAAACAAGGGCAATGGACAGCGCTTGTTGGAAAAAATGGTACTGGAAAATCAACGCTATTAACGCTTTTAGCAGGATTGCAAAAATGTCGCAGAGGAAAAGTAATTTGGGAAGGAAAGCCCATTCATAAAGCGGAAGTGAAAGAACGTTTTAAAAACATCGGTTATGTGTCCCAGTATCCTTACTATCATTTTACGCATGATACTGTTTGGGACGAGTTATTGAGCCGTGCAGAAGAATTATATAAAAGAGAAGCGAATGAACAAGTAGAAGAAATGCTTCGGAAGTTTTCAATCTTCCATATTCGCAATCGCCATCCGCATGATTGCAGCGGCGGGGAACAGCAATTAATTGCTCTTTGTACAGTATTATTATCAAAGCCAAATCTCTTATTATTAGATGAACCGACAAAGGGACTAGATCCAGGGAAGAAAGAAGAACTGGGCAAGTTGTTTCAACAATTACAAAGAGAAGGAACGACAATTGTTATGGCGACGCATGATATTGAATTTGCAGCAAAATATGTGGATAACTGTATTATGTTATTTGATGGGAAAATTATCATGGAAGAAACACCGGCGCGCTTTTTTAGTGAGAACTTTTTTTATACAACGTCAACTAATCGGTTTATTCGTAAACAATTGCCGTATGCTTTAACGTGGGAGGATGTGTTTGAGGCGTGTCCAAAAGATATGCTTGTATCGTTTTAGCGGTTTTGTTCGTATTGATCAGTACACTTTTATTTACGTCTATTGTGACGGATCAATACTACATATGGTGCAGTATCTTCTTTTTAATTATGATTATGCTGCCATTTTATGTGCGTTTTGAGAGAAAAGCGTTTGTTTCACGTGAAATTGTACTTGTAGCTGTCCTAGCGGCAATTGCTGCGATTAGCCGTGTTCCGTTTTCGATCATTCCAAGTGTACAACCAACGTCGTTTGTTATTATCGTATCAGCAATTGTATTTGGCAGTGAGACTGGTTTCCTAATCGGGGCAACAGCTGCACTTGTTTCTAATATATTTTTAGGACAAGGACCTTGGACGCCGTGGCAAATGTTTTGCTGGGGTATGATGGGATTTTCGGCAGGACTATTGCGGCATACGTGGATGATGAAAACATTATGGGGAAGAATTCTTTTTGGTTTTATCGCAGGATTTGCTTTTAACTGGATTATGAATTTATGGTTCCTTATTGGCTTTTTGAAAGAATTAACATGGGATACTTTTATTAAAGCATATATTACAAGCTTTTATTTTGATCTTGCTCATGCACTTTCCAATGTCCTTTTTCTTTGGATGTTTAGTACATCTTGGCTTAAAATATTGACACGCTTTAAGAAGAAGTATGGCATATTAGAATAAGGAACTACCATACACGCATTCTTACGTAAAGAGTGAATAAGTTCTTCTAGTAAGGCATACATATATACAGTAGGATCGCGACTTACATATTCGTTTGCCTTTTGAGACACTTCTTACATCATGTAGGGGGTGTCTTTTTTAATTGTAGAATTTGAAAATATGGAGATATACGGTGTGTGTGAAATCGTTAATTCAGTTTATTTTTTCATTGCTACTACAGTATTATTTCAATTGAAGGGCTGATAGTAAGTTCATAAATAAAAAAGTAAGCATGATTCATACGTGCTTACTTTTTTTGTTGTGGATTTTTTATTCCTGAGCCAAAATTTCCGCTGTACTATCACATTGTTGCAGCGCATGTTGAACAGCTTGCAAAGATTGCTCAATCCGTTGACGATTATCCGATTTTTCAACTGTTTGTAAGGCGTTTTGTAAGCAGTTCGTTGCTTCGTGTAAAGCTTGGCAAGAATCTTGAACGTGACCGCGTGCATTTTTTGGCATGACTGCGCCTCCTTTGGTCTTATACATTTGTAGTATGAGCAAAATGAAATAAAATATCATAGCATTCTAAAAAATGAATTCTGATCATTCTTATAAGAATTGGCTTTTTTGGTTGCACTCATTATAGTAAGAGATAAAGTGAATATTTTCTTATCCAGAGAGGTGGAGGGACTGGCCCGATGAAACCCAGCAACCGCAATGCAGGTGCTAATTCCAGCAGAACAGTTTTGTTCTGACAGATGAGAAGGAAGAGATATGATCCGCTTCTTCTTATCGAAGAGGTTTTTTTATTGCAAAAAAACCGATAATGAAAGATGGATAACGAGAAGAAAGGAGCGAGCATATTATGACACTTGAGAAATATATTACACTACGTAATGCAATTTATAAATATATGGAAGAGAAGGAAGAGCCGATTACATTATTGGATATTCAACAACATATTGCAGCTGAACATAAAGGGAAATTTGCGAAGAAGATGCTGCAGCAATTTTACTTACTGCGACTGCTAGATGAGTTAAAGTTGGATGGGAAAATTACTTTAGCAGAGCCGCACAAATATATAGATGATAAAGGTATTTACTACACAGTAAAATAATATAGAGGGAGCTACTCTCTCTTTTTTATAGTAATATTTGTTTGGAAATTAATTCTATTTGATAAGTATTATGTAGATAAAAAGACTGTGCAATGCAGTCTTTTTATAAGGAAATGGTGCTGTGTGTAGTGTTCAAAAATTAAATGTGCCCCGAAAGATGGGCGTTCTCGGCTAGCAAATAAAAAAGACACCATCGCCGAATAGGTGCCTGTCGTTTTGTCAAAGAGGCTTGCCCTCTGACATGTATTAGAATAGCATGTGAGTATAGAGAAAGTCAAAAGGGAATTAAAGGAAGGTGTTGTTTACAATGAACATATTAATTGTATATGCACATCCAAACTCTTATAGCTTCAACGATGCCATTTTGAAACAAGTGAAAAATAGTAAACAAGAAAAAAGAGAGAACTGGCTGCAAAAGATATATGAAAAGGCAACAAGATTATGAAAAATAGGGAACTGATTTACAAAATTGCGAATGTATGTAAAAGAGAAGATGATTTGTTTGGTTCTTATCTTGATTGTTTACTTGGTATAAAGGAGAATAGCAAGCAATTTTCTAAAGTCAAACAAGAAGTGCGAGAAGAGTATCTGATAAGAGGTATTTGTGAGAGAGAAGTAGACATGTTAGTAGAACAAAGTGAACAAGTTGCAGATATGCATATACCTAAGTTGCTCCGATGGGAATTTTTACAGGAAAATGTCCATTATATAGAAGAGATCTGTTCAATGGTATTTCAGTTAAAACCGTTATGTTTTTCAGAAGAACAATGGAAATATGTAATTTCAATTATAGAGAAAGAGCTGTCATGAGACAGCTCTTTTCGTAACAAAAACTTCGAAAATTTCAACTTAATTAGAGGGCTCTTTTTGTAAGTGCTTCGCGATTTGTAAATACATATTCCCATATGCGGATTGTATTTCTCCATTATGATTCGCATTGGAAGAAAAATGAACGATAACCATATGTGCAGTTGGATCGATATATAATCTTTGTCCATAACTGCCAAGTACTTCAAATGCCCCATGCTCGTTATGGGAAATCCACCACTGGTTATGATAAGAATATTCCTCGCCATCGCCAACTGGGAGTTCGTATTTGTTAATATGTTTCATTTCTTCAATAATAGATGAAGAAATAATTTGTTTTCCGTCATATACACCATTGTCCAGAATCATCTCCCCGAATCTTGCCATGTCTCGAGCTGTGGCATTTAATCCTGCACTTGCTTGTTCCACCCCAGTTTGATCAACAACGTAATATGCATTTTCTTCTGCGCCAATTGGTGACCAAATACGTTCACTTACTAGATTTGCGAGCGATTTTCCTGTTATAGTACGAAGGATCCATGCTAGTGTTTCAGCAGAACCGTTATTATATGAAAATGTTTCTCCTGGAGCAGCGGTTTCATTTGCTTCTAGTAACATGTCATATATTGTTGCCGGTCCATTATAGTTTTTACGACGAGGAAGAAGATTGCTTGCTAAATATAACTGTGCATCTTGATTACTTAATCCAGCTTGTTTAAAGCCGTGAGTTGGATATTCTACTGAAACTTGCATATCTAAAAGTTGTTGAATTGTTGCGATTCCAAATGGTGTTCCTTGTAACTCTTTTACATATGTTTCAGCAGTTGCATTGGGTTGTAGTTTTCCTTCTTCAATGAGTGAGTTAACGAGCAGCCCTGTAAATACTTTTGTTACCGATGCCATACCGTGCGGTTCGTTTTCTTTATATCCATGAAAGTATTGTTCATATACAAGCTTTCCATCATGTAAAACAATAAAGGCATCTGTTTTTTGTTTTTCTAATAATTTCCGAACCGTTGTATTATTTTCATTTTCATCTGTGATTTCTAGATTATCTAGATTTTGCAAATTAGCCTGGATTGAGGATACATAATTTTGATTTTTAGCAACAACTTTTGTTGATGCAAATTCACGCATATGTGAATAAGACCAACGGAGATAGGGATCTTGTAACCAGTTTTTTTTCGTTACTGTTTGTTTTGAAGAAAAACTTTTATTTGGATTGAATAACGTAAATCCCATACCAGTTAATATACATACAAAAATCAAAATGATTAAAATGAGCGGGGATTTTTTAAATCTCATAATATAAGCCTCCTTCTTATATTATTATAATAGATAGGCTTATAAAGAAGCAAAAAAAGGAGAGTAAACGTAGAAGTTTACTCTCTCTTATAGGATTAAGCAGATAATTTTTCTTGCGTTGTTTGCTTTTTGAACTTTTGTTTCCGTCCATGAAGAAAATAGTAAATCAATAATGTAAATGCAACAATAATCGAAGAAATAAAATACATATGATGATAACTTGAATGTGCTGCGATAATGCCTAGTACGAAAGAACCAATACCGATTCCTGTATCGAAGAATGAGAAATAAGTGGCTGTTGCAGATCCGCGTCGATGATTTGGTGCGACACTAACTGCAATTGTTTGGAAGCTTGGAATTAAGGTTCCATATCCAAAGCCGATAAGTACGCCAGCAGCCAGTAACCAAAATGGTGTTTGTGCTTGGCTTAAAACGAACATTCCCATCATAAAGATAATAATAGATGGATAAATGAGAACATTTTCTCCGAATCGATCGAATATTTTTCCTGAAAATGGTCTGGAAGCAACAACTACAATTGCGTATACAACAAAGAAATAACTAGCAATATCTGCCATGCCAAGCTCCTTCGCATAAACGGGAATAAATGAAAGAATACCGCTATAGGAAAAGGAAAGTACACAACCTGTCAGAGCAATTGGAATTGTTGAAGGCTCAATTAAATCTTTCCATTGCATACGTTTCTTTTCGTTATTGCCTGCTGTTTTTTCGTCAGGAATATTTACTAATAGTCCGCATAGAAAAGCAAGTATAGAAAATATAGAACAAAGGATAAATAAACCTGTAAATGAGAACTTGGAAATAATCGTTAAACCTAAAAAAGGACCGATAACCATCGGTAAGCTCATAAATACTCCGTAATAGCCAAGTGCTTCACCGCGCCTGTGGGGTGGTGCTACATCTGTTACGATTGTACCAGTAGCTGTTGTTGCCATTCCAAATCCGATGCCATGAAAGAAGCGAAGAGCAAGCAGTAAAAATAAGCTTTGTGCACCGAAGTACATTACTGTTGCAGCTAAAAATAACGAAAGGGAGATGAATAAAATCTTCTTCCTTCCTAAATCATCAAGCCATTTCCCTGTAAATGGTCGGCAAATTACAGAAGCAATAAGAAACACTGTTGCGACAAGACCCATTTCTTCAGGTTTTCCTTTTAATCCGTCAATAACATATATAGGTAAAGTTGTCATTAACATATAAAATGTTAAAAAGAGAAATAGACTACTCAAACATGTTCCAATGAAGTCTTTCGTCCAAAGTTTTTGACTTTCCATAGTCATCCCTCCAATTTCTAATCGAGATTATGAATTACTTTTTGTAGTACGTGAAAAGCAAGGCGCAGCTCTTCCTCGCTAATGTCTTGTAATGTCTTTTTCTCAAATGAGTCTACTTCTTCCTGCCAACTTGGTATCATTGCAATTGCTGTTTCTGACAAAGAAATGAGTTTCTCGCGTCGATCTGTTCCTTCTGCCCGAGTAATCCATCCCATTAATTCCATACGTTTTAAAGTACGAGTCATTGTTGGAGACTCAACGTTTAAATAATGACACAATTCTGTTTGCGTGCACGGTCCGGTTTGATTTAGTCTGAAGATTACAGCCCACTGCGCACTGTATAAACCAGTTGGAGAAACGCGTTCATTGAACCTCTTGGAAAATTTCCGAGAGGTTTGGCTGACAGTGTGAAAAAAGTGTTGTTTTTCGTCCATATTTTTTGTCCTTCCAATTAGTTGCCTAGCTAACTATATCCTTTTTCATCTGAATTGTCTAGTAGTCCATTATTATGCTAATGTAAAATATTAGTTGATTTTCTGATTGAGAACATATATTCTATGTGATATTATTGAATTAGAATTTTCTGTCTTTTGAAATGTATGTAATTGATACTTTTGAGGGGGAAAGAGAATAATGAAACCTGGCATTATGAAATCAGTAGCATTATCAAGTGGAGAAACAATTGCTTATCAAGAAGCGGGGAATGGAACAGAAATATTAGTGCTTATTCACGGGAATATGACATCTTCACAGCATTGGGATTTAGTTATAGAACAATTACAAGATTCTTATCATATTTATGCCCTTGATTTACGTGGTTTTGGATTTTCAACTTATCACCATCCAGTTGATTCATTGAATGATTTTGCAGAAGATGTGAAGTTATTCGTAGATAAACTGCAATTAAAAGATTTTTCATTGGTCGGATGGTCAATGGGAGGAGGAGTTGCTATGCAGTTTGCAGCAGCTTATCCGATGAATGTGAACAAACTCATACTGGTAGAATCAGTAGGAGTGAAAGGATATCCAATTTTTAAGAAGGACATAAATGGTCAACCAATTGTGTCTAATCTTTTAAAAACAAAAGAAGAAATAGCGGAAGATTCTGTTCAAATTGCGCCTGTTGTCGAAGCTTTAAAACAAAAGGATAAGCAGTATTATCGCAATATCTGGAATTTACTTATTTATACGCATCATCAACCTAGCCCAGATCGCTATGAAAAATATCTGAATGATATGTTGACGCAACGCAATTTTGTTGATGTAAATTATGGACTTGTAACATTTAATATATCAGATGAACATAACGGAGTTGTAGCCGGGAACGGGGATATGAAGCGTATTCAGATGCCAATATTAGTTATACAAGGTGATCGTGATTATGTGGTGCCTAAAGTAGTTGGTGAAGAACTGGCAAACCATCTACCAAATGCAAAATTGGTCGTGTTAGAAGATTGCGGACATTCTCCATTTATTGATTGTTTAGAGGTGTTTATCAATGAAGTAATCGCATTTTTGAAAGAGTAGCTGCATTGTTTCCTATTGCAAATAAGAAACGATGCAGCCATATGTAAAATCTCTATATAAATACAAATTAAAAAATCGACATAAAAACCCTCTTTCTTTTTAGGAGGGCGAGAGCATCTGGCCATGCATAGAAACGGTCAGGGCCTTTTCCTGCCACATGCAAGGTTGAAAACAAAAGGAGAAAGCTAGAAGTCTGGACTTCTAGCTTTATTTTTGTGGGAATTGAAAGTATACGATTTATGGATAAAACGACTATAATAAAGGATGTGAGTTTAGAGAGGGAGCGTAATGAAATGGGGAGAAGGTATACGTTTTGGATTATGGTTGGAATTGTTGCGATTTCTGGACTTTCACAAGGTATGCTGTTACCGGCAATTGCAATGATTTTTGAGAAGGAGGGAATTAGCTCAAGCTTTAATGGTATTCATGCAACGGCATTATATATTGGTATTCTTGTTATTTCACCTTGGCTTGAGAAACCGATGCGAAAATTTGGAATGAAACCTCTTATTGTAATTGGAGGCTTCATTGTTGTTGGAGCATTATTTGTATTTACGCAAACATTTTCTTTTTGGGTATGGTTTGTTCTTCGTTTTTTAGTTGGGGTAGGGGATCATATGCTTCATGTTGGAACACAAACGTGGATTACTACAACTGCAAGTCCGCACAAGGTAGGAAAACAAGTTTCTATTTATGGAGCATTCTTTAGTATCGGTTTTGCAGTGGGACCTTATTTAGCAAGTACAGTACAATACGGTATTGCAACGCCATTTATTGTATCAACTGTCCTTTGTTTAATAGGGTGGTTATTGTTGATTCCAACGCAAAATGCATTTCCTGATCAAGGAGAAGCAAATCAAGAAAGGGAATCATCTTTGCAGCGCTATAAGCAAGTTTGGATAATGGGTTGGATTGCGTTACTTGCACCGTTAGCTTACGGTGTATTAGAAGGGATGCTAAATAGCAATTTGCCTGTATATGCAATGAGGAAAGGTTGGTCAGTTGAACAAATTTCATTTTTATTGCCAGCGTTTTCGATTGGTGGAATTGTTACACAAATACCACTTGGTATACTTAGTGATCGTCTTGGAAGAGAGCGTATTTTAACATGGACATTTAGCGTCAGTACAGTGGTTTTTCTATTAGCAGCTATATTCGATGAATATTATTGGCTTGTATTTATATGTATGTTACTTGCTGGTATGATTATTGGATCGTGTTTTTCCCTTGGACTCGGTTATATGACGGATTTATTATCCAAGCATTTATTACCAGCAGGAAATATTTTGTGCGGAATTGCTTTTAGTATTGGAAGTATTACTGGGCCTGTATTAGGTGGACTATTTATAGAGAAAATACAGTATACAAGCTTTTTCTTTGCCGTTATGATCATTATGGCAGTAATATCGATTGTTTATGTGACATATATGAAAAGTCAAGCAATGATAAGGAAAGTAGAAAGTAGGTAAAATGATGACAAAGCAATTAAAAAAGAAGAAATTTGAAGTATTACCAGATGAAACAATTGCACAGTGCTTAGAAAGAATGGAAAAGGAAGGATATGCACCGTCCCGCCGCATGGAAGAGCCTATTTTTCATGAGGTGAAAAAAGATGGAAAAACGGTTGTAGAGCCCTGTGGACGAAAAATAATATTTGAAGGAAAGATAAAAACGGTATAAAGTGCAACGCTATATATACAAGATAAAACCCCTTTCTTTTTAAGGGGGACGAGAGCATCTAGCCGCGCATAGAACCGGTCAGGGCCTGCAAGGTTTAAAATAAAAATAAAAATAGGAAAATTCAAGAATTTCATGCATATGATATAGTGAAAGGCCTTTCACCATTTTTCACCGAGGGGGCAATCATAATGAAATTTTTGTCTTACCTTACAGTAATTCTGGTGATTATTGGCGGTTTAAACTGGTTATTTGTTGCGCTAGATTTTAATCTAGTGGAAAAAGTTTTTGGTTCTGTACCGGCACTTGTTGATACCGTTTATTGGCTTATTGGTCTTTCTGCACTGTATCAAATTTTCGACCGTTTTTTTGCAAGTAAGTAGCAATTATACAATTATTATTCAAAGTGTTAAGCAGACGTGCTTAACATTTTTTTTGTATGAATACGAAAGGGAAGTAAAGAACTTCATAAAAAACACTCATGAGAACGGTTCCAATACTTCTTAGAATAAAATGGGGAAAACAATTTGACCGAGTATTTTATATGAGTTATAATTCAGAAAGTTTTAAAATTTATAAATATAAAAAGAAAGAGGGGAATAAGATGCATCGAATATACAATTTTTCAGCGGGGCCATCTACACTTCCTATTCCTGTTTTAGAGCAAGTACAAAAAGAATTATTAAATTATCAGGAAACAGGCATGTCTATAATGGAAATGAGTCACAGATCTACAGTCTTTCAGGAGATTATAGACGAAACGAAAAGTCTACTATGCGAATTAATGAATATCCCTGAAAATTATGAAGTACTTTTTATACAAGGAGGCGCATCTTTACAATTCTCCATGATTCCACTAAATTTAATGCACCGATATAAACAAGCCGCATATGTACATACAGGCTCCTGGTCAAAAAAAGCAATGCAAGAAGCAGAAAAAATCGGAACGGTTTTGGTTGTTGCATCTTCTGAAAATGACCGATTTACATCCATTCCAGAAATAAATTGTACACTTCTCTCTCAAGAAATAGATTATATGCATATTACAACGAATAATACAATTGAAGGTACGCGTTATGTAAATATTCCTGAGACAGGAGAAATCCCACTCGTTGCTGATATGTCTTCAAATATTTTATCTGAAGAGTATGATGTAACAAAGTTCGGTCTTATTTATGCTGGAGCACAGAAAAATTTAGGACCTGCAGGGTTAACGATGGTCATCGTGCGTAAAGATTTAATTGGTGCTGCGAATTCTTCATGTCCGACTATGTTAAACTATGAAACTTACAGTAAACATAATTCACTTTATAATACGCCGCCAGTTTTCAGTATTTATGTAACAAAGTTAGTTTTGCAGTGGCTGAAAGCGCAAGGAGGCGTGCAGGAGATTGAAAAAAGAAATTACAAAAAAGCAGCCATTCTATATGACTTTTTAGATGAATCAAGTATGTTCACTTCACCAGTACATACTACATATCGATCTTTAATGAATATTCCATTTACAACGTCTTCTAGTGAACGAAATACATTGTTTATTCAAGAAGCAAAAAAGCACGGCCTTGAAGAATTAAAAGGGCATCGCTCAGTTGGCGGTATGCGTGCTAGTATTTATAACGCAATGCCAGTAGATGGCGTACAAACGCTTGTGAATTTCATGTATGCATTTGAAAAGAAGTGCAAATAAGGGGATGAGAAAATGTTTCATATTCAAACGTTAAATCAAATTGCTGAAAAAGGAGTCGCTACTTTTTCAAAAGAGAGATATACAGTAGGAGAAACGACCAAGAATCCTGATGGTATTTTACTGCGAAGCTACTCACTGCATCATGAAGAGTTTTCTAAGAATTTAAAAGCGATTGCAAGAGCGGGAGCTGGCGTAAATAACATACCAGTTGAACGTTGTACAGAGCAAGGAATTATTGTTTTTAATACACCAGGGGCTAACGCAAATGCTGTAAAAGAACTTGTACTTGCAAGTTTAATTATGTCGTCTCGTAATGTTATAGACGGTATTGTTTGGACAAAAGGTTTACAAGGTGAAGAAGTACCGCAGCTTGTTGAGAAAGGAAAAAAGCAGTACGTTGGTTCAGAAATCACCTCGAAACGTCTTGGTATAATTGGATTAGGAGCAATTGGAGCTCTCGTTGCAAATGATGCGCTTTCATTAGGAATGGACGTTGTTGGTTATGATCCATACGTTTCTGTTGAAACAGCTTGGCGATTATCTAGACAAGTGCAGCGAGCATTTAGTTTAGAAGAAATTTTTGCGACATGCGATTATATTACTTTGCATGTTCCGTTAGTAGAACAAACGCGGGGGATAATAAATGAACATGCATTTCAAGTAATGAAAAAAGGAGTTCGTATTTTAAATTTTTCTCGCGGAGAGCTTGTTGATGAAGCAGCATTAGAGCAAGCGCTTGATGCGGGGGTTGTGAAGCATTATATAACAGATTTTCCAAACGAGCGTGTGTTACAAATGAAAAATGTTATTGCAACGCCGCATCTCGGAGCATCTACATATGAATCAGAAGAAAATTGTGCGGCTATGGCAGCACGGCAATTGCGAAATTTTTTAGAGACAGGGAATATCCGCAATTCGGTTAATTATCCAAATGCGGAACTTCCTTATATTAGAAAGAAACGAATTACAATTGCGCATCAAAATATTCCGAACATGGTTGGACAAATTACGGCATGCTTGGCAGAACATCATATTAATATTGCGGATATGATTAACCGCAGTAAAGGTTCTTTTGCATATACAATAATTGATATTGATAATGAAATAACTGATATTATTAAAGAAGATGTTGTGGCGAATATTAGAGACATTGTAGGTGTTGTAGCAGTACGAATGATTGTATAAAGTAAAAGTTCCATTAGTAGGGGGGCATCCCCCGCTGATGGTTAGCTGAACCAACCGGGTTTATTACTCGTTAATGCGGATAAGGGGGAGATTTCAGTGGCAACAATTAAACCATTTCGGGCAATTCGCCCTATACAAGAGCGCGCAAAAGAAGTAGCTGCTTTTCCATATGATGTACTCAATAGTATGGAAGCAAGAGAACTTGCGAAAGATAATCCGTATTCGTTTTTGCATGTTGACAAGGCAGAAATTGACTTAGATCCTTCGCTTTCTCTATACTCTAACGAGGTATATGAGAAAGCGAAGGGAAATTTACAATATTTGATTGACGAGGGTGTGCTTATACAAGAAGAACGACCATGTTTTTATATTTATGAACTTACAATGAATGGTCGTTCTCAAACAGGACTTGTTGTTTGTACATCAATTGATGAATATATAAATGACACAATTAAGAAACATGAGCGAACAAGAGCTGAAAAGGAAAAAGATCGTATTCGTCATGTTGATGCGTGTAATGCTCATACAGGACCTATCTTTGTAACATATCGCGGGAAAAGTGAAATCGCAAATGTAATTGCGAATTGGAAAGTAACGCATAGCCCTGTTTATGACTTTACAGCAGATGATGCGATTCGACATAAAGCATGGATTATTCATGAAGAAAGAGTTGTTGCTACATTAATCGAATTGTTTGAGGACATACCTTCTTTATATATTGCTGACGGTCATCATCGCTCCGCATCGGCTGTGAAAGTGGGAATGATGCGCCGCGAAGCGCATGCAGACTATACAGGTGAAGAAGAATTTAATTATTTTTTATCTGTACTTTTCCCGAAAGATGAATTATCAATTTGGGATTATAATCGCATTGTAAAAGATATAAATGGGTTATCAGAAGAACAATTCTTACAAGCGATTTCTCAAGCTTTTTATGTAGATAAAGTAGAAGCATCCTTTAAACCGGCAGAGCGTCATACGTTTGGAATGTATTTGAATAAAGTATGGTATAAATTGACTGTAAAAGAAGACAGAGTTGATGAAACTGATGTTGTAAATAGATTAGATGTATCGATTTTGCAAGAACAATTATTGTATACCATTTTACAAATTGATGATCCGCGTACAAATGACAGAATTGATTTTGTTGGAGGAATACGAGGACTAAAAGCGTTAGAGAGAATGGTTGATGAGGAAGGGTGGGCTGTTGCTTTTTCAATGTATCCAACAACAATGGAAGATTTACTAGCTATTGCAGATGTTGGGGAAGTAATGCCGCCAAAATCAACATGGTTTGAACCAAAACTTCGCAGTGGTTTATTTATTCATTCGTTAGAATAGAAGAGAAAGCAAATTGCTTTCTCTTTTTTCTTGCATATTTTGTACCTATCTTATAATGTATAGTCGTACTGACTGAAGGAAAGGGTTTGATATATATGATACATATCTTGTTAGCTGATGATGATTTACATATAAGAGAGCTCCTTCGTTATCACCTTCAAAAAGAAGGATATACAGTGTGGGAAGCTGAAGATGGAAAAGCAGCACAGTCTATTTTAGAGAAAGAAACGATTCATTTGGCGATTGTTGACATTATGATGCCACATGTAGATGGTTATACACTTTGTGAAGAAATTAGAAAATATTATGATATACCAGTTATTATGTTAACAGCAAAAGATCAGCTAGTAGATAAGGAAAAGGGCTTTTCCGTTGGGACGGATGATTATATTGTAAAGCCATTTGAACCTGCTGAAGTATTATTTAGAATGAAAGCATTATTACGCCGTTATCAAATGCTAAGTGCAGATGTCATCCAATTGCATGGAACGACAATCGATCGAAAAAGCTATGAAGTACGTTGCCATGAACAAACCATTTTGTTGCCGTTAAAAGAATTTGAGTTGTTATCACAGCTTGCGAGTTACCCAGGACGGACTTTTTCTCGTGAAGAATTGATTGAACTT
This sequence comes from Bacillus cereus group sp. BfR-BA-01380, assembly GCF_022663535.1. Taxonomy (GTDB): domain Bacteria; phylum Bacillota; class Bacilli; order Bacillales; family Bacillaceae_G; genus Bacillus_A; species Bacillus_A cereus_BB. The sequence continues at coordinate 71,070 of NZ_JAKUFS010000019.1, forward strand.
GTGTGGGGAGTGGATTTTGCAGGTGATGAACGCACTGTAGATGTCCATATTAAGCGATTGCGTGATCGTTTTTCGAAACGGACAGATGATTTTCAAATTAAGACGGTACGTGGTCTTGGATATAAATTGGAGTTGAAATAAAATGCGATCATTATATTCACGATTTGTAATCATATCGATTGTCATTATGTTAGTTAGCAGTATGATTGGGTTTTTATTATCGAATGTGTATTATCATCTTTATTTGAAACCATATAACAGTGAAAAAATTTTAAAATACGCACAAGAAGTAAAACATTTATATGAGAAATCCGATGAACAAAATCGAGAAGAATATTTGAAATCTATTTCTAATCTCGGTTTTGAAATTTATGTTGTAGATGATCAAAAACAAGGAAAACGATACGGAAATGCATTTCGGAAAATTAATGTGAGTGACGAAACAATAGAGAGTGTATTAAAAGGTCATACATATAATGGTATTTCAACTTATCCGACACGTTTATTTATAACAGGCTTTTTTGATAATGAACTTTTAAATAGTATTGGGATTCCAATCCAACATGATGAAAAACAATATGCGCTCTTTATTCGTCCAGATATTCAGCAACAATTTGGTGAAATGCGTATTTTCTTTGCTGTATTATTATGTTTAATGGTCGGATTAAGTATTATTCTTATTGCAATTGCAGCTCGGTTTATTGTGCGTCCTATTCAGCTTTTTACAAGTGCAACTAAAAAAATTGCAAACGGAGAGTATGAAGTAGCTCTGCCAGAATATCGAAAAGATGAAATTGGAACACTGGCTGTCAGCTTTCGTAAAATGGCAAAAAGCTTAAAGGATTTAGATCGGATGCGACAAGAGTTTGTTTCGAACGTTTCCCATGAATTTCAATCTCCACTTGCATCGATTCAAGGATTTTCGAAGACATTACAAACAAATGAGATGAGTGAATCTGAGCGTAAACATTATTTGGAAATTATTGAATCGGAAAGTAGACGTATGTCTAGTTTGTGTAAACAATTATTAACGCTTGCCTCTCTTGATAAAGAAGAGAGAGTTTTAGATAAGAAAACATTTGATGTCGGAAAGCAAATAAGAGATGTTATTTTTATGTTAGAGTGGCAATGGCGTGAAAAAGATGTCGCAATTGAATTGGATGTTCCAAGTATACAAGTGTATGGAGATGAAAACTTGCTCCATCAAGTGTGGACAAATTTATTGACGAATAGTATTAAATTCACAGAAAGTGGCGGTACCATTTCATTTTATGGAGAAGAGAAAGAATCGGAATTGTGTCTTACGATTTCTGACACAGGGATTGGTATGAGCGAAGATGAGATTGACAAGATTTTTGATCGATTCTACAAAGTAGATGAGGCGCGAAATAGAACAATTGAAGGCAGTGGACTTGGGCTTTCGATTGTGAAAAAAATTATTGACCTTCATGAAGGAAGTATTACTGTACACAGTGTAAAAGGCGAGGGGACTACGTTTACAATTTACCTTCCGAAAAGAACTATATAGATACAAATAAAAACCCTTTTCTTTTTAGAGGGGAGACGAGAGTATCTGGCCGTGCGTAGAAACGGTCAGGGCCTGTTCCTACCACATGTAATATTGAAAACAAAAGGAGAAAGCAAGTGCAGATCATGTTTTCTTCTGCATAGCAGCGACTTAGATGTCGGAAAAATAAAATGGATATATATAGTAATGTTTAGGGTATATATACGAGTTAAAAAAACGACATAAAAACCTAACAGGTTCGGTTGATGGGGAGAAAAATGCTAATAACAATGTGAATATTTGTTGATCAGCATATATTTCAACAGCAAATTAGTAAGATAAATAACAAGCAAAAACGCTCAGATTTCTGAGCGTTTTTTGACGAAATATTTTACTATCCTTATTGAACTAAAGTTTAAAAGTATTTGCACACTACGGAGCAAATTCAATTTGGCCCGTAAACAATAAGAAAATCGTGATTATCCAGAATATAAAGAAGGAGGAGGAGAGGATTAAAGATATTATAGGAATTACATTTTTCTCCGTTTTCTTCACTATCCCAATTATAGAAAGTACGATACCTATTCCCATAAGAAAAAATGTTATATAATCTCCAACTAGACTTCCGATATTTGCTATTCTTGTTGGTGTTACAAAAACAATAAAAAAGCAAATAATTCCAATAATCAAAGAAATATAGCTAATTATACCGTTCTTCTTTGGAATAACCATTTTGTTTTCCAAAGAAACACAACCTTTCTAAAAAATACAATTTAATCCTAACACAATTAACCAATAAATTGGTCAAAATAGGAAAAAGTTCGGCATATAGCCGAACTTTTTTCATCTGTTTATCACTTCAATAAAAGATGTATTCCCATTGTTCCTAATTGTAGAATGGAATTTTTGATTTTCTAATGTCTCAGCAACTTGTTCTAATTTTTGTACATCATCATGATGAATGAGTAAACTGTCTGATCCACTTTCTTCAATGTGGATATGTTCAATATTACCAATGGCTTTGTGTACGGTTTGTAAAAAATTAGGTTTTATAAATAAGGTCTCCTATATTTACAGTTATTTGCTTCTATTATTTCCTTATTTGTGAAAAATAGGCTGGTTTATAAATGAATTTTGGTATTCTCCATCAGGAAGTTTTTCACGTTTAGTCAAGCTATAGATTTGTGGTATAGTGAGAAAGTATGTTTGCAGTAGAGGAAGGAGACTTAAACATGATTACATCTGCGCAAACTCCTTCATTAACAGAAACGATGAAAGAGTGGCATGAAGCGTTAATATATGAAATTAAACATTGGAAGACAGTTGGTGGGAGTAAACTATCCATTATAAATGGACGTTTTTTATATACAGACTATGAAAGTAGCGTCTATGTATTTCAGCTTATTTCTGAGGTGAGTTTGCCAGACGGAACACCGATTCGAATTGAATTTGACGGTGAGGAAGCAACTGGGGAAGTACTATCTGTTCATGGATTAGACATTGAAGTCAAACTTAATTGTTATATGCAGCAACATATACATGAAGCGGCATTGTATAGTGAGCCGTGGCAGCTGTTAGAACAATTGCAAGAACGTTTAAGAGAAGTAAGAAAAGATAAACAAAGGCGTCAGCGCGTGAACCGGTTATTACAAGGAACGAGTGAACCAAAACATATTGTGAAAATGAAAACAGTGAAAAATGAACTTGCATACCGCGCTTTTTATAATGCAACAACATACGTCTGGGGACCGCCAGGAACCGGAAAAACATACAATTTATCGCGCGTTATTGCAGCTCATTATCAAAGTGGAAAATCTGTTCTTGTATTAGCTCATAGTAATGCAGCGGTTGATGTATTAATGAGCGAAGTAACAAAGCAAATTGAGAAAAAAGAGAAATGGATACCGGGAGATGTGATTCGGTATGGTTTTAGTCAAAATGAGCAAATTCGTAATCATGAAACGTTACTAACTACGCGATTAGTGGAATCAACAAATGAAGAATGGGAAGAAGAAAGGCTCTATTTAGAAGAATTAAGGCAAGAATTAAGACAAAAAATTCTTTCTTATAAAGCGACTTCTGCTGAAAAGAGAAAAATGCAGGAAATAGAAGGAGATCTTCGCAAGCAAAAAGCAAAGGTGAAAGAAGTTGAAAAAGAGTATATTGAAAATGCAAAAGTCATTGGGGCAACGTTATCAAAATGTGCAATCGATTCACTTGTTTATGAAAGAACGTTTGATCTTGTGGTTGTCGATGAAGTAAGTATGGCATATGTTCCACAACTTGCATTAGCAGCTTCTTTAGGAAAGCGTATTGTTGTGTGCGGAGACTTTCTGCAATTACCACCAATTGCTTTATCAAATCATGAGCTCGTAAATAAGTGGTTAAAAGAAGATATGTTTTATCATGCGGGTATAGTGGAAGCCGTAAATGAGCGTAAAAAGCATCCGAATTTATATATGCTGCAAGAACAGCGTCGTATGCATCCGCATATTTCAAGCTTTACGAATGAATTCATTTATAAAAACGAAGTGTTCGATCATCCATCTGTTACTGAGCGAAATAATATTGCAACTTTACAGCCTTTCATGAAAGAATCAGCAGTTTTACTAGATACAAGTAATATGGGTGCTTATTCGTTAAAGGACGTTGCCTCTAGTTCACGCTATAATATTTTTTCTGGATTATTAGCGATGCAGCTTACGTTAATGGGCTTAATGGATGGAATACCGTCAATTGGTATTGTAACACCATACCGTGCTCAGTCGCGTTTTTTATCAACATGCATAAGGGAATTTCTTCAAAAAACAAAGTTCAAAAATGCGCCTGTGCTAGCAGCAACAGTTCATAAATTTCAAGGATCTGAGCGTGATATGATTTTGTTCGATACAGTTGATAGCTATCCGCAAGAACGGCCGGGTGTACTATTCTTTGACCAAAAAAACCACCGTCTCGTTAATGTTGCAGTAACGAGGGCAAGAGGGAAATTTATTCAGCTATCAGATTGTCAATATATGAGGCAAAATCTTTCACGAAAACAAGCCTTATCTCATTTAACACATCATTTACAAAGGCAAGGAAATGTGTATGATCGTACAACATCAAGATCAATTCTAGAGCGGAAGATTACGAAAAGATTGCGGTGGTTTGTACAAACAAGCAAAGAAGAAACGAAAGTATTATTAAAAGATATGATTTCAGCGAAAAAGAAAATCATTGTATCTATTCCTAATTCAAGTCGCATGGATAAAAGGGTGTGGCAAGCGTTAGCACGTGCAGAAGCACCTGTAATGATCTATACAGAAGCTCAAGTTCCGATAAAAAACGTACAAGTGTATCGGCAAAACAAAGTGATGCCATTTGTTATCATTGATGACGACATCATGTGGGTAGGTGCCCCGTTAACATCTCAGATGATCTTTGATGGTAGTCCGGAATTTCCGTATATAACAGCGAGACTACAAGCTCCGCAAACGATTGGAGTATTAAAAGGATTTTTAGGTATAAAAATATAAAGTTTTCTTCAAAGTGGATTTATATAGTATGAGAAATAAATCAAAGATAACCTCAGACAAAAGTGTCTGGGGTTATTTTGTTTGAAAATAGGTAGTGAAGGGATGATTTCGAATCTGTCGAATAAATGTGAGGTGGGGAGTTAATTAAGAACAAGACCAATTTTTCCTTATTTCCTCTACTACAACTTCTGGATTATCGCAATGTAGCATGTGAGTAGTATTAGGAATTCGCTTTACTGTTCCCCTAGTTTTCTGCTCAAAAATATTTGCTGTCTTATCTCGGTATTCGTCCCAGCTGCTCGGCAATGTAGCTCTTAGTAATATGATATTGGATGGCAGGTTTTCATAAATATCTGCTGTTTCGTGTTTATGCATAGCTTTAATAATATTTCCAGCTGTTATGCCTCTTACGTGCCAATATATTTTATTGTTCTTTTCGAAGCCAAGATCCTTTACTGACATTTCTATGAGCGGAGACCACCTTGTATATATTTTTTTTCACTATTGAAGAAACCTTTCCAATCATCAAACACACATTCCTCAAAATCTTTTTCATAGTACTCTACTTCTTCTTCCATAGTTTGGTTCTTAAGTCTTTTTGTTTGATATCCGCCATCAATGAGAATGGTGCCCTTTACTCTTTCTGGATATTCCGCTAAATAAAACAAAGATACAAAACTTCCCCAGGAATGTGATAAAAAATAAAATTGATCAATCTCAAGATGATTCAATAAGTCGTTTAGCCACGTTGCCAAACGAGGCATTTCGTATTCTTCAGGTTGTTCAAATGGAGAAGTTTTACCGTGTCCAGGCGCATCAATTGCAATCAACCTATACTCCTCTTTCAGTTGCTCAGCAATTTCGATGAAGCTAAGACTAGTACCGCCTAATCCGTGTAAACAAAAGATTACAGGGTTATTTTCATTACCCCATTCTGTAATATGTACATCTGTTTTCCCGATGTTAATAAAATAGCGTTTCAAAGCATATTCCCTCCTAAGCATTTCTAGTTCGATGTTTTTGAAAATTTATACAATTGATATTATTATATAGTAGAGATGGAAAGAAAAGGGGACTGTTTTATGGGAAATATATACAATCGAGCGAAATTGCAATTATTATCTATAAATGATGTAGGGCCATTGTATGCTATTATTGAAAAACACCCAGATATTTGGACATATTTAATAGCAAAAATGGATTGCTTGGAAGATATGGAAAGATTAGTTGAAGAATCAGTAGAAAAGTATAAAAGGGGAGTTGACCTTCCGTTTACAGTAATTGATCAAACAACAAATGAGATTGTGGGAACGACGCGGTTATACAACATATCAAAGGATTGCAAAACAACAGAGCTCGGCCATACTTGGTATAGTCCAAGTGTTCAACGTACAAGTGTAAATACAGAGTGCAAATATATGATGCTTCGCTATGCATTTGAAGAGCTGGGAATGTTACGTGTACAAATTAAAACAGATGCTCGCAATGAAAAATCACAGCGGGCAATTGAAAGGCTAGGAGCAGTTAAAGAAGGAGTAATGCGAAATGAACGGCAGCTTCCAAATGGATATGTGAGGGATGCGGTTGTTTATAGTATGATCTCATCAGATTGGCCAAGTGTAAAAGAACGATTAGAAAATAAATTAATGTGTTATAGGTAAGGGGGATAAAGTTGCCGTATATAGAAACAGAGCGTTTAAAAATGATTTCTTTCACATTAGAATTAGTAGAGGCTACTATAAAAGGGAATGAGGAGCTTTCGAAAGTAACACCTTATGAAGTTTCTAATCAGTGGCCTATGCCTGATTATGCGGAAATTTTACCGTGGAAAGCAGAGCGATTACATGAAAATCCAGAAAGTAGTAGGTGGAGTGGTCTTATTATTCATAAAGAAGACAATACAATTATTGGTGATATGGGCTGTAAAGGTGGGCCGGATGTGAATGGGATTGTTGAAATTGGATATAGTATTGTCCCAGATTACCAAGGAGAAGGATATGCGACAGAGATGGTAAAAGGCCTTGTACAATGGTTATTAAATCAGCAAAATGTAACGACGATTAAGGCGGAATGCTTAACAAGTAATACTGCTTCTGCGAGAGTATTAGAGAAATCAGGTTTTTGTTGTGTACTACAGGAAGATCATATGAAATATTGGATTTTGAAATAGTAGTTAAAGAGAAATGTCTCCTAGCATGTTAGGGGACATTTTTTTCTTACAAAATGATTACGGATTTTATATACTTTTGTTTCATGATTCCATTCTACAGAAAAATTCGCTACAATATAGAGGTTAAGAATTTGAGAGAAATATAAGTTGTTATTGTAAATAGACTACTTATATATAAGTTAAAAGAATGACATACAAACTTCTTTCCTTTTAGGGGAGACGAGAGCATCTGGCTGTGCATAGAAGCAGTCAGGGCCTTTTCCTGCCATATGTATGGTTTAAAACAAAGGGAGCAAGCAAGTGCAGGTCATATTATATTTTGCATAGCAGCGACTTAGATGGCGAAAAAAATGAAATGAATATATATCAGTGTGAAATATAAAAATCTCTTTTATAGAACTGCTAGTAAGAAAACTACCTTCTTTCAAATGAATGTAAATAATAAATTGACCGATTATTCGATGAAACGAATTTTAGTATAAAGTATGTATGAAATACGGGGGCTATAAGTTTATGAAGAAAAAAAGAAGTATAAAAATAAGGGTGGTGCAGGCACTCTTATTCATACTTGGTTCTATTATTGTATTTGTGGGCTATGCGGCGTATGATATTTGGCATTATCGTTCTAATACAGATCAAGTGGATACAGATGCGGCAATTGTGTTAGGGGCTGCTTCTTGGAATGGAAAACCGTCACCGGTACTTCGCGAGAGAATTAATCATGCTATTTCTCTTTATCAAAATGGAAGTGTTAAAAAGATTATTTTTACAGGTGGTACGAAATTTGAAGCAGAATTAGAAGAAGCGCGTACGTCAAAAATATATGCATTAAAGCATGGTGTGAGAGATGAAGACATTTTAATTGAAACGGAGTCGCATTTTACAGAAGAAAATTTAAAAAATGCTTTGCAGATAGGGAAAGAACATGGCTTGCGAACGTATACAATTGTAAGCGATCCGCTTCATATGAAACGAGCGATGCAAATTGCTAAGCATCTCGGTATGGATGCATATTCTTCACCAACACCAACGTCTGCATACCGTAGTCTAGACACAGAGTTACCGTTCTTTTTTAAAGAATTGTGTTCTTATATTGGTTATGTTGCATCCTTACCTGTTCGATTTTTCAAGGGTGATGGGTAAGGGAGATTTCCTAATGTATTAGGAAATCTTTTTTGTTTAAAACATTGTTTTTATATCGGAATAGTGCAACAATTAAAATGTAGATTAATATGTTTAAGGAAAAGAATGTGTAAAGTGAAGTATCCATGAACGAAATTTTTGTCGTGTAATAACTAAAGAGAATTGTATGCATATAATTTTAGGATGATGATGAAAGGATTGATGAAATGGATTTTGTAAGAACGAAAGAGCAACAAGAGCGGCTTAGTAAATTACAACCATATATCACTCTATTTTCAAAGAGAGAACAGCAGTTAGATAAATTGTATTCATTTCCTTTTGAAAATGTAGTAGATTTAAAAGGAATTGGGTATACATCATGGACAATTCCAAAGGACGAAGGTGGGATAGGCATATCCTTATATGATCTTTTACTTTTTCAAGAATACATTGCACAAGGCGATGGTGCAACGGCACTATGTATGGGATGGCATCTTGGGATTATGCATGAACTTTCAGAAAATCGTTCATGGGATAAGAGAATGTTTTCTTGGCTTTGCAAGAAGGTGAAAAACGGAGCGCTTATAAACCGTGCTGCAACGGAACGAAACACGGGTAGTCCGACAAGAGGAGGAAGGCTAGAGACAACAGCATTACGAAAAGGAGATAAGTGGATTATTTCAGGACAAAAAACATTTACAACAATGGCACCGGTATTGGATTATTTCCTTGTTTCCGCATCTATAGAAGGAACGAAAGAAGTAGGAGAATTTCTTGTTCCGCGCAGTACAGAGGGTGTTTCAATTGAAGAAACATGGGATAGTGTAGCTATGCGCGGTACAGCAAGTCATGATTTACTTTTAGAACAAGTAGTAGTTCCATATAAATATTTTGTTGAGAAAATTTCTCCGCGTAGTATAGAAAAGAGAAGAGGATGGCTTTTGCACATTCCGGCTTGTTATCTTGGAATTGCACAAGCAGCGCGGCAGTATGCATTACAATTTGCTGCAACGTATCAACCAAATAGTTTGAAGGTGCCGATAGCGATGGTGCCAAATGTGCAAAGATTAATAGGAGAAATAGAATTAGAGATGATGCAAGCCCGTTCTTTTTTATATAGTGTTGCAAAGCGCTATGAAGAAGAAAATAAACAGTGTATGCAAGCCGAGATGGCAGCCGTGAAGTATACGGTGACAAATGCGGCGATTTCTATTGTAGATAAGGCGATGCGTATCGTCGGAGCAAGGAGTTTATCTGAAAAAAATCCATTACACCGTTATTATTTACATGTACGCGCTGGCCTTCATAATCCTCCAATGGATGATATGACAATTTCGCTGTTAGCACAGCATGCTTTGCAAGATTTTGATGTTAAAAAATAGGTACTACTTTCCTTTTTCGTATATAATAAAAATGGACAATGTACAAAAAGGAGTTAACAAATGCTAGAAGTCATCGCAACATGTTTAGAAGATGCCAAACGGATTGAGCGTGGCGGTGGGAAACGGATAGAATTGATTACAGCTTTTACAGAAGGTGGTCTTACACCGAACTATGCGTTAATAAAAAATGTTATAACCGCTGTTTCTATTCCGGTGCATGTAATGATTCGGCCACATGCTAAATCTTTCGTCTATTCTAATGAAGAAATAGAATTAATGAGAGAAGATATTCGAGTGGCAAAAGAGCTTGGTGCAGCTGGTGTTGTATTAGGTGTTTTAAATGAAAAGAATGAAATTGATGAAGAAAAGTTAGCAAAATTATTAGAAGTAGTAGAGGGAATGAATGTGACGTTTCACCGCGCAATTGATGAAATGGCGGATTTAATAGAGGCCGTCAAAATATTGCGGAAGTTTAAGAAAGTCACACATATTTTAACATCTGGTGGACAAGGAAAAATAGAAGATAACATTTCGGTCTTGCGCCATATGCACGAAGCTAGTGAGGGACAGATAAAAATTATCATTGGCGGTGGTGTGACGAAAGAGAATGTACAACAATTATTGCATGATACAGGGATTACACAAACTCACGTAGGTACAGCGGTGAGAGAAGGAAAATCGTGCTTTGGTGAAGTTATTGTTCAAAATATACAAGAAATTGCAAAACTGACTAGTTGTTAAAGGAGATAGTGAATATATGAAAAAAAGTGAGATTATATCATGGGTTAAAAGTATTGCTTTTGCTTTAATTATTGCATTTGTTTGTCGTGCATTTTTATTTACACCATCGCTTGTGCAAGGTGAATCAATGATGCCAACTTTAGAGAATAATGAGAGGATGGTTGTAAACAAGATAGGCTTTAGCCTACAAGGGTTAGATCGTTTTGAGATTATTGTTTTTCACGGAAATGAAGGGCATGACTTAGTAAAACGAGTAATTGGGTTACCAGGAGATACAATAGAGTACAAACATGATATTTTATATGTAAATGGTAAAGCTATGGATGAGCCGTATTTAGATGAATATAAAAAGCAAATATCCGGAGAGATGTTAACTCCTGATTTTACGTTAGAAGGACTAACTGGCGAGAAAACTGTTCCGAAAGGTTCTGTATTTGTACTAGGGGATAATCGTCAAGTTTCTAAGGATAGCCGACGATTTGGTTTTGTTTCTGAAAAACAAATCGTAGGGAAAGGTTCGGCAGTATTTTGGCCACTGCCGCATGCTAGAACGTTATAATCGTTTTTGGAAGGAATCAAAACTCATTTGGAGTTTTGATTCCTTCTTTTATTTTCATTGGGATCATCTCAATCGGTATTTATCCCGCTATTTGTGGGCAGTAATACTCCCACCTCAAAATTCGGTGAAAGCAAAGAAGTTAGGTGGGAGCTGATAATCAGTGGGGGATAAAGAAAACCCCCACTGATTAAAGTTTCACTTTATGTAGTTGACGGAATGACTTATTAAGGAAAACTTTCCAAGTTATTGCGAATGCCTGTTATAATGAAAAAAGAATGATACATAGAGGTGAATGTTGTGCAGCATTATGGAGAAGTGTGTTCTATTATGAAAAGTGCTAAGAAAATTACAGTGTTAACCGGAGCTGGTGCAAGTACAGAGAGTGGAATTCCAGACTTTCGTTCAGCAAATGGTTTGTACGCAGATGCAAATGTAGAAATGTATTTATCAAGAGGATATTATAATCGAAATCCGAAAGAATTTTGGAAACATTATAAAGCAATTTTTCAAATTGATACATTCCATCAATATAAACCGAATGAAGGACATGCGTTTCTTGCGCAGATAGAGCAGGTGGGAAAAGATATTGTAGTGTTAACACAAAATATTGATGGCCTTCATCAATTGAGCGGGAGTACACATGTCATCGATTTACATGGTACGCTTCAATCTGCTCATTGTCCGAAATGCCGTGTACAATACAACTTACAATATATGATTGAACATGAAGTACCGCGCTGTGAAAAGTGTAATTTCATTTTGAATCCTGATGTTGTGTTATACGGAGATACATTACCGCAATTTCAAATGGCGGTTGAAAGGTTATATGAAACGGATGTATTGCTTGTGATGGGAACGTCATTGAAAGTACAGCCTGTGGCATCCTTTCCGCAAATAGCAAAACGAGAAATAGGGGCAACAACAATACTTGTTAATAATGAACAAACAGGACAAGAACAATATTTTGATTATGTGTTTCATGAAACAATCGGGGAATTTGTGAAGGGAATTTTGTCCGAGAAGTAAGAGATTTCTTCGTGAAAGTGAAGATACACAAAAGAACATTACAAAATTTGAGAATAGATATTGGAAAACGGAAGAATTTTATGTAAATACGGAAGCTCCTGACAAAAATGCAGATTCGGTTCTAAAAGGATAAAATAAAACAAACAACGCATGACCATTTCGTTTCTCCATGCGTTGTTTGTGCTGTGTTTTAAAACTCAATAATCGATATAAAAAGCATTTAAAGCTCACATTTATCTAATGGGATAACTTTTGTTTTCTTTGTAAATTTATAGCCTAACCAAAGTATTAAGAAAAGAGGTAAGCCAATATACGAAACGAGTACACCGTTCCAATCAATAGATTTTCCCATAAATGCACCGTAGTTTTGACCAAGAATAACGATTAAACATAATACAAATGCAAAGATAGGGCCGAATGGGAACCATTTTGCTTTATAAGGTAAGTCATTTAAGTCTTTTCCTTGTGCAATGTATGCTTTGCGGAAACGATAGTGACTAATTGCAATTCCGATCCAAGCGATGAAACCCGACATACCAGAGGCATTTAATAGCCATACATAGACAACACCATCACCGAATAAAGAAGCTAAGAAAGCAGCACATCCAACTAATGATGTTGCAACCAACGCATTTACAGGTACGCCGCGACTATTTAATTTTCCTAAAAATTTAGGTGCTTTACCTTGGTTTGCTAAATCCCAAAGCATACGTGCTGATGCATACATACCGGAGTTACCAGCAGATAAAACAGCAGTTAAAATAACTGCGTTCATTACTGATGCCGCAAAAGCAATCCCTGCTTTTTCAAATACAAGTGTAAATGGACTTACGGTTATATCACTTGCGGCCAGGTTTTCGTTTGTATAAGGGATTAATAAACCGATTACGAGAATTGCCAAAATATAGAACAATAGAATTCGCCAAAAGATGCTGCGAATTGCTTTTGGGATGTTGCGTTGTGGATCTTCAGTTTCACCAGCTGCAACTCCTAATAATTCTGTTCCTTGGAACGAGAATCCAGCTGCCATAAACACACCGATGATTGCCATGAAACCGCCGTTAAACGGTGCATCTGCAACTGTGAAGTTTTTAAAACCGACAGGCTCTCCGCCCATAATACCGAAAATCATAAGAAATCCGACAATTAAAAAAGCGATAACAGTTACAACTTTAATAAGTGCAAACCAATATTCTGCTTCTCCAAATCCTTTAACAGATAAATAATTTAACAGGAACATAATAGCTAAACAAATTCCACTCCAAAGTAAGGAAGGCGTATTAGGAAACCAAAACTTCATAATTAAAGTAACTGCAGAGAGTTCCGCCGCAATCGTGATGGCCCAGTTATACCAGTAATTCCAACCTAATGCGAATCCAAGCGATGGATCAACAAACCTTGTCGCATAGGTGCTAAATGATCCTGCTACAGGCATGTAGGATGCTAATTCTGCTAAGCTTGTCATTAAAAAATATACCATAATACCAATTGCAGCATAGGCGACGAGAGCACCACCAGGCCCAGCTGTATGGACAACACCACCGCTTGCTAGGAATAAACCTGTTCCAATTGTACCACCAAGTGAAATCATTGTAAGATGGCGAGATTTTAATCCGCGTCGTAGCTCATTATTTGTTTGAGCGGATTGATTTGTAGCTGTAGAGGTAACGTTAGTAGTTGCGCCGTTCATGTTCAACACTCCTTTTCTTGTAAGATAGGAAGGAGCGGGGGGAATTAAAAAAACCGCTAAAGGACTTTAGCGGAGCAATTCAAAAATAGCCACCCCATCATACCTTCCGTTAAGATAGCGCCCCACGTTTACACGGTAATTTTGTAAACGTGACAGTTCTGTTCCTATTCGAAAACAGCCCCAGCATATACTTCCAGAGAAGAAGTATAAACTTCGGCAGCTTTTCCTTTTATCTAGAGTTATTGACATTCTCTGCGTCTCGTCTAGATTACTAATAAAAGCCGCAACCTCTACCTCATCGGATTGATGAGGATTTTTCTATTACTATGATTTTTAATATATGGCAATTGTAATGATTTTCTGAAAATATTGCAAGGATTTTTTAGTGGAAAAAAACGGCTATTTTGGAAAAGCGCTTTCAAAATTCATCCCGGTCCTAAAAATATGTATGAAGTACTCCTTTGATAAAACAGGTTATACAATAGTTTCGCATTCCGTTTTAAAAAATCCTTCAATAATTAATGGAAAATTCAGAAATTATTTTCGACAAATCTACTTGAGGATGGTAACGTACCTATACATTGATATAAAGATAGTATGAAACTACCTCAATTAAAATAAACCTTTGAAGGAATACATTATTCAGCCGAAAAGGACGCATTGCTTCTTTTGCATGATGAGGAACGGAAAAGATTTTGTGGCAGCTGGCATTCTTTTAAAATGCTATGAACTTTGAATGGAGTATAAATTTTCTGTTGATTAAGTTAGTAATACCCTAAAAAAGAAGCCCCGAGGTATACGGGACTTCTACGGGTAATCTGTCAAGTTATGGCGTGCTTGACTAAGTAAATTTAACATAAATTTCCGGGGAATTATACTGGTAAATGTGTCCAAATATAAGTAAATAAAGGAATTTTGGATTTTAAACAATTTGAATTTTGTGCGAAAAGTGAGAGGTTAACATGAAAACTGTTGTGTTTAGATGGCGGTACGGTCTTGGTGATCACGCAGTCGAGGAAGAAGAACTTGAATTTGATGACAATGCATCGGAAGAAGAAATAACCAAAGAGCATGGATAGTGGGTTTGGTCTAGAATTGGCGATCAATTTACTTGGTATGAGAAATAAAACAAAAGCTTTATGTTGTTCTACTCTGTTCCTTGGAAAATACTTATAATGTCATCTGTATTTACTGCACAAGGAAGGTACAATTCATCAACACGTTCAAAAAGCATAATAAATTTATCTTTATTCAAATGATCAAGTATCGTACTGAAATTTTCTTGACTAAACAACATTACCTGATCGTCAATACTTTTAAGTGAAACATATAAATTACTGTACTTACTCAACTATTCCACCTTGCTTTCCTATCAAATAACTATTTTGTAGAAAATAATTAGGACCTGCGGTGTGCTACAGGTCCTAATAAATAATATGTAAAATGTTAGGGGTATCTTTATATTACCAAAAATGGTAATTAGATTCCATGTGTTTGTTGTTGAGAAAGAAATTAAAAGGTATTAATAAATACTTCATTTTAGGACAAAGGGGAACAGCGGGAATAAGTATAGCAGCGGATTGGGCTGGAATTGAAACAGCACTCTTTTGTGAGATAGAGAATTTATCCCGCATTAACGGGCAGTAATACTCCCACCTCAAAATTCGGCGAAAGCAAAGAAGTTAGGTGGGAGATAAACTGCTCGTAAAAGCCCGATTGGTGAGGGCTAATAATCAGTGGGGGATGAAGAAAACCCCCACTGATTAAAGTTTCACTTTATAACAAAGGCGTTATTTGAATAGGAAAATAGGGAAAACCATAGCTTTAATACAGCTAGAGCTTTCTAGAGAGTACTATAATATGTGCTGTGTTCATGAAAGATTCTAACATATATCACTTTGTAACTTTGCATATAATTTTTTACAATTTGTTGAATAATTGGATTATAAAAACGTTATTGGATTATAGGCTTGCACTAAAAAAAGCACCGTTTATAAGTGCTCTTTTTAGAGAAGGCGCTATGAGAAAAAATAAGGTGTGAAAAGCAATGCATTTATTCAAAGCTTAATACAATTTATGTTTTTTTTCTTCAAATGTGCAGGGGAAACTGAAAAAACCTGTCCCGACTAAAGGAAAAGTAGGCTCAAAGATGTAAGTACATGGGGTAGCCTGTTTGTAGTATGTGCAGATGTTGAAATATTATGCGGATGGAAGTGTCAATTCAATAAGAAAAGACACTCAAATTGAGTGCCTTCTCTTAGCAGCATCCGTAGCCGTATCCATATCCACCACCATATCCGCCGCCCCAACAAGAGCAACCGATTATGATTAATAAGATAAATAACACAATTACTAAGGCGAATCCACCACGGAAGCCTCCACCACGATCTTCAAAACCCATACTATTTTCCTCCTTTTGATGAGGAAACAAACCATGAGAGCAAAAGTTGTAAATCATACGGCGAATTTACATTACATTATGTGGTGTGGAGCTAAAGGATGCGTGTCTGTTGTCAATAAAAAACCGGCTTTTTAAACAAAATAATCTTTTTAATAGAAAGTGAGTTTGAGAAAATGGGAAAAGTCAACGAGATAAAGGTGCAAGACGTGAAATAGAATTTGCTAGTTTAATAGGAGGTGCTCGTGTGCCGCTTTCTGGTGTGGTAGATAGCTATTCTAATGATGTGAAAGGATTAGGTCTTGAATGGGAAGTAAAGGCGAGGAAAGACGGATTTAAGACTTTATCCCGCATTAACGGGCAGTAAAACCCCCACCTCAAGATTCAGAGAGAAGCGTTGTCCAGCTCTAGCGGCTAGAATCTCCGGTCGTTTCGCCCCCTCGGACGAGGCAAAAAGCACCTCTCTGTCAGGGGCTCTAACGTCCTGCGATTCTGAGCGAGCCGCTTCCGCTTTTCTAAAGAAGATAGGTGGGGGATAACTGCCCGTAAAAGCCCGATTGGTTCAACTAACCATCAGTGGGAGATGAAAAAACTCTCCACTGATGGAAGTTTCACTTTATACAATTGGTTGGAAGATGAACGGGAACAGCCAGATGCATTGGCGATCAAGGTAGATAGAAAACCGTGGTTGGTTGTTTTGCCATTGGAGACATTGTTGAAGATGGTAAAGGAGTGAAAAGATGCTTGATATTAAATTGCCAGAAATAATTGAAAAGTAATACACTAAAAAGGATAAAAACATGGGTGGTGAAGAGATGTTCCAGTTTGATCATCTTGTTCATGTCGTTCATTGCTCTCCAGCTGAGGAAATAAATCAAATGAAAATACACGGATTTTATGTAGTTCAAGGGGGAGAGCATACGAATTGGGGAACACATAATAGTTTATGTTATTTTGATTTAGCATATATTGAATTTTTAGCAGTGCAAAATCAAGAGGTTGCAAGCCGAGCGGAGAATCCACTTATTCAACAAGTTGTTCATAAGTTGCAAACAGGAGAAGGAATGCTTCAAATTGCACTGCGCACAGAACATATGGAAGAGTTTGCTGAGAGACTGGTAGAAAAGGGGTTTCAAATAAACGGTCCATTGGAAGGAAAGCGTATGAGGGATGACGGAACTCTTTTAAGCTGGAAAATGCTATTTGTTGAACAAGAGGGAGAAGGTCCTAGATTCCCATTTTTCATTGAGTGGAGTGAGTCAGATGAAAAAAGAAGGGATGATTTACAGAAAAAAGGAGTAATCTCGCCCCATAACAATAACATAATTGGAATGAACACAGTGTTCTATGCTGTTAATAATGTAAATGAAACAAGCAAACGATGGGAAGAGTTATTACAAATCGAAATGAGTACACCAAAAATAAATAAGGAGTGGAATGCGATATCTCAAAGTTTTTCTCTTGGGAAAATAACCATTCAATTTTGTGAACCGGTAGGGAATGGTATCGTTCAAAATCAATTAAAGAATTACGGTGAATTACCATTTGCTGTCGAGTTTCAAGGAAAGGAAAAAAATAAGAGTGTATATCATATACGGAATGGTATGTACATATTTTAGGAGGAATTAAACTGAATGAAAATCATTCAGAAGTACAGAAACCTACTGTGCTTCTGAGTAATTTGGAAAAGGCTAGAAGCTAGATGATCCTATATAAATCCATTTTCATTTTTCAACATATAAGTCGCTGTTATTTAGAATACAACATGATTGCTACTTGCTGGCTCTCTTTGTTTTACACTTCGTATGTGGCAGGAAAAGGCCCTGACCGCTTCTATGCACGGCCAGATACTCTCGCCCTTAAAAGGAAATGGTTTTTATTGCATATATAAATAAATTACATGCATTTAATTACTAGTAGTTGGTTAGAGAGATGTCAGAAATAATGTTATGTATGAGATAACTGAATCGCCTGTTGCAGGCGAGAGACCCCTTCAGTAATGTGGTTTATATCTACTTTTCCATACGATAGACGAATATAACCATCTTTTGCGCCAAAAATACTGCCGGGCATAAAGGCAACTTGCTGTTTTAAACTTTGCATTATGAACTGTTTTTCATTAATAGGTTGTTTTAATTTCCCCCATATATAAATTCCACCTGTCGGCATGGAAAACGAGAGTTCTTTCTGGAGTGAATGTTGCAGTGCATCTGCTAATATATTTCTTTTCTGTACTAATTCAGACCGTAACTGTTGTAAATGTGATTCAAATGGAACTGTTTCAAAAAATTGCTGCATAAGCCATTGCGGAAAAATACTTAAGCCTAATTCCATTTGATGCCGTGCATCTGATAAGCGTTCAACAACGGACTGCGGAGCAACGAGCCAGCCAATTCGTAATCCTGGAGCTATCATTTTAGATAGAGAATGGACATAAATGACTGTTCCATTTGTATCAATTGATTTTAAGGTTGAACATGCTTGTTCTTTTTTTTCTAATGTTAATAAGCTAGACGGATCATCTTCAACAATCGGAATGCGTAAATCCGCGCATAAAGATAAAAGAGTTTCTCTTCTTTTCGGATGAAGGAGTGTTCCGGTCGGATTTTGATAATTTGGATTTAGGAAAATCATTTTAATCCGATGCTTTCTGTGCAGCTCATATACATCATCTGGGTGAATCCCATGTTCGTCAACAGGTAATGGGAAAATTCGAATGCCCGCGGATTGAAAAAGAGGCAAGGAATAACAATGCGATGGACTTTCAAATGCTACAGCATCACCTGGATTTAATAAACATTGCACAATAAGATGCAGTGCTTGCTGGGCACCGGAAGTAATCATAATGGATTGTTCAGTTGCATCAATTTGTAAGTGCTCCTTCATATATGTAGCTACAGCTTGGCGTAAAGGAAGATAGCCTTGTGGATGATCATAACTTAACGATTGTGTTAACGGTTGTTCGCGTAAAATTGCTTGTAATTGCTGGTGCGGGAACAAGTCGCATCCAAGTTCCCCGTTTGCAAAATCAATGATATTGTCATTTTGTTGTACTTGTTCACGAATGTAGCGAAGAAGTGGTAAGTTAGGTAAAAATGTACCGCCCTCTACAAAACCTCTCCAATTTGGTGTGAATTTCGGAGATACGCCCCACATATGTGTGCTTACACGCGTTCCTTTTCCGGTTGTACTTTCAACAATTCCCATTGCACGTAGTTCATTATAGGCTGTTGTAATTGTACTTCGATTCACTTGAAGCTGTTCTGCTAGCTTGCGCTCTGACGGAAGAAAATTGCCAGGTGGAAGCTCTCCGTACACAATACGCCTTTCAATATAATCAACAACTTGTTGATAGATTGGGATTTTACTATCAGTATCTAATGTCCATTTCATTTGTAACGTCTCCTTGTTACTTCATAATCATCATTATAGCAAATTGGCTGGGTAAAAAAACAGCCAATTGGATGGTGTTACATCAGGCCAATTTTACTATGCTAAATGAGGGAAGGAGAGGTTTGGATGAGACAAAGGAAAATGGAAGGGCTCCTGATGTTAGTTGCTTTAGTATGGGGAGCAAACTATACGATAGGAAAATATGGGGTGGCATATATGTCGTCCGTTCAATTTAATAGCATGCGCTTCTTAGTGGCGTCTCCGGTTTTGTTGCTTATTACCTTTATTATGGAACGCTCGTTACGTATAGAGAAAAAAGACTGGCTTAGACTTTTGATGGTAGGTATTGTTGGAACAACTTTATATCAAACATTGTTTATGCTTTCCGTAAAATACACATCTGCGACGAACGCTTCATTATTAATTGCAATGTCACCAATCTTTACGGGGATTTTAGCGGTATTACATAAACAAGAACGCTTTTCCCTAAAAATACAAATCGGATCTATGCTTTCTTTTAGCGGTGCAGCACTTGTATTATTAACAGGGCATACCAATCAGTCTGCACATGAATATGCGTGGATTGGAAATCTGATTGGATTGGTTGCGTCGATTGCATGGGGTTGGTATCCGATTTTGGCTCAGCCGCTTATTACAAAATACTCTGCCATGCGAGTTACCGCTTGGTCGACTTTGTTAGGAATTGTGCCGCTTGTATTATACTGTTTTATAAATGTCGACTCGTTAACATGGCCAACTGACATGTTAAGCTGGGGATCATTAGGTTATTCTATTGTTTTTGCCACAATTTTTGGACTGGCAATGTGGTATGTTGGAATTAGTAAAATTGGGTCAACAAAAGTAATGGTTTATATGTATCTTGTTCCGTTATTCGCTGTTATATTTGCGGCTATGATGATTGGCGAACAGGTAAACATGATGCAGTTGTTTGGTGGATTTGTTATTTTCGCTGGGTTATATGTTGTGAAAAAAGGAACAGTGAAGAAGCCAGTATTTAAATTAAAGAAGGTAAGTTAGTATGGAAATGACTACATCGTGAGGGGTGTGGTCATTTTTTGTGTGTTCAGATTGTGTAAATAATGTTATAAAAGAGTTTTAATTTTTTGAATTGAAGGAAATGAACGGAAAGTAATACAATGGAATGGAGTACCAAATCAGTTGAGCTTTAGAGAGAATACAAGTCATAAAAAATGAAAGGATGGTGTGAATTGAATAGGTTACCAACATTGGTTCGGCGATTTATCCAAGATAATTATGGAGAGCCGAAAATGATAGTCGAGCTAAGCGGTGTGAATAAAGAAAAAGGCACATCCTGCTTCCACCTTTTGTTTGAAAAGAAATCTGTTATAGTTAAAAATACGATATATAAGAGAGAATATGATGTTTATAATCATTTAACGTCGGTTTTTCATAGTAAAAAGATTGATATTCCTGATACATATGACACATACGAAGAAGAACAAAGTTATTGGTTTGTAATTGAAGATATACCACTGTCATTTCCTAAAACGAGATGGAAAGGTGATACAGAGCAAATAAAGTATTTATTTACTTTGCACTTCAATACATGGAATCAAAATCTAAATATAAATGAACCTTTCATCTTTCAATGGAGTAAGAATTTAGATAACAAAGCATTAAAATTACTACCATTGAATGTAAAAACAGTAATTGAAGATTTACGTATTGCATCTAAAGAAATATTTGCCAAGTTATGTTGTATATCTGGTGATCCTAATCCTACAAATTGGGGAATAAGAAATAATAATCAATTAGTTTTATTCGATTGGGAACGTATAGGATATGGTTCTCCTGCAATTGATCTTGCCATTATAATCCCTGGATTAGGAACAGTAGATAAATCATTAGAAACTAGTATTGCTAACACATACATTAACTTTTGGAAAGCTACTTCAGTATTGTTTCCATATTCAGCCTCAGAATTAACACAGCAAATTACAATAGCTAAAATATGGAGTGCATTAGATTTTATAGTTAATAATGCAGATACATTAGAAAAGCAAACACTTGAACTTATAGTCGAACAGTTAAGTAGTAAATTAGAATACGAACATGTGACTTTATAGAAGATGTAACAAATTTAAGTAACGGATTTTATGTGAATAAAAATTAAACTTCTTTTTTGTGGAATAAAAGGGTGATCATTCTAAGAAAAAGTAATTATTTTTGTTTGCATAATAAAATTGCTTGCCTCACAGCCCATTGTTGATGATCATGAACAAGCAACTGCTGTGCTTCAGAAGAAGATACCCAATGCAGGATATAGTCATCTTCCTGAGGGACATGCTTTTTTCGTATTTTGTTACATATGTAAAAATACCCATCATTTAAATAGTAAGCGCCTTCTTTTTTAGCATAAAAGTAACGCTCAGCATTTCCAATATAGTGCTGCACTTCAATTTCCCAGCCTAACTCTTCTAATAGTTCACGGTGTAAGCAGCTTTCTTTTGTTTCATTATTTTCTATTCCACCGCCAGGTAAAAAGTATCTTACTCCTTTTCGGAGAACGGCTATTTTACTAGTATTTTCTTTAAAAATAATTGCATAAGAGCTTGGGCGTGAGATGTATTCTATATGCTGTTTTTTCTCGCCAAAAGAAGGTTTTATGTGCATGTTTTTTCACCTAATTTCATTTGTTTTAAACGAATTATCTCATATGATTATAGGAATCGGCAAAAATGAATTTCTAAGTTAAACAGGAAAATACATCTCAATATTTAATAACATAAGTATAACTGGAAAAAGAGAGGACATGACATATGTACATAAGAAAAATTAGGTCTGAGGACTATACTACAATTCATTCTGTTATTAATGACTGGTGGGGCGGGAGACCGATGGCAGATTTGCTGCCAAAGCTCTTTTTTGTTCATTTTCAAGAAACTAGTTTTATTATTGAAAAAGACAATGAAATTGCAGGGTTTTTATGCGGCTTTTTCTCGCAAACTTTTAAAGATGAAGCGTATGTTCATTTTATCGGTGTGAATCCGAAATTTAGAAGACAAGGGGTTGCATCAGCATTGTATTCTTCTTTTTTTGATGTAGTTCGTTCTAATGGTCGTCACGTTGTAAAAGCAATAACATCTCCTATTAATACAAAATCAATTCAATTTCATCGTGAGATCGGATTTGATATTGAAAGAGGAGATGATGAAATAGAGGGAGTGTCTGTACATACAAACTATGATGGAAAAGGTGGAAGTCGAGTGTTATTTGTAAAGTATATATAAATGATGTAAGTGTAGCTTTAAAATAAAGTTTGATTAAAAATATCGTGTTAACCCGTATTCTACGGTAAATAAAAAGAATCTATTTTGAAAAAAGATGATATGCTTCCCATTAGGTAGACAGATAAAAAATAAAAATCTGTTTATCTAAGGGGAGTATTTTTTATGGAGCGAATAAAATATTCTAAAGCTAAAAAATTAGCGATTTTAGCGCTTTATAAAGATGGTCATCAATCAATAGCTGACATTACTTCTAAATTTCGGTTGATCCTGGGGCGATTAGAGAGTGGAAGAGAAGGTATGAAGCGAATGGTGAAGAAGCACTACAAGATAAAACGAAACTTTAATCAGTGGGGGTTTTCTTCATCCCCCACTGATTATTAGTTGAACCAATCGGGCCTTTACGGACAGTTTATCTCCCACCTAACTTCTTTGTTTTCGCTGAATTTTGAGGTGGGAGTATTACTGCCCGTTAATGCGGGATAAACGTGGTCGAAAGAAAGAGGAATATGAATTAACAAGTGAAAGGGTTTTTAAATAGCCGATTTTCAGTTAAAGCACTTAATACCCACGATGTTGAAACCAGTTTTTGTTCGTTACTACATGGGAGATAAGCCTTCAAGAATATTTGAAGAATTCCCTTTTTTAGGTACATACCACGAAAAAGATAGGCGCAACATACCTTGATTTGCACATATTTTGTAACTGTAATTATTATCTGTAAAGGAGTGTTATTATGCAACAGCATCCTTATAATCCATATCCCCACGCGTACTGCACCTCATATAATTTAAAAGATGGAATCAGTGTTAAAGACGTTCCAATATGGAGTAGAAATGACGTACAATTATTTCTTGATGGGAATCCAACTCCAATGTGGGGATTCCTTTTAATTCTTAGTGACGGCACTGTATCGGGTGTAATAGATGGTAACGACGTATCTGGTTTCATAAATCGTACTACAAAGGAGATTACATTTACAATAGCAGGTGGATCCCATGGATTTACCCATTTTCCTAATATAACCTATACTGGATTTTTTACTCCGCAATTATATGAATATACCGCTACTGGAACATATAGCGATGTATTTCATTTCATCAAAGGAACTTGGTTTGCTACTTTCAGCGAACACATATACTAAAAAGAAGAATTATGCCGAATAAAAGAAAGACTAGTGATATTCTTTAATTTTAGGCTCTGTTAAATAATATTGTTAATTTTTAATATTTACAAAGGACTTCAGTATTTAGAAAAGTCCTTTGAACTCATTAAATTACATTCCTAAAACGGAAATGAACTTAGTTGAGACACTTTTTTCCTTTATCCACGATTGAAATTCGGTAATCATCGAGATAAGTTGCTTTATGTTCGTATCATAGTTTTCCATAAATTCTTCCTTGGAATAGGCGAATGGAAAACCTAATACATCCTTCAGTGAATGTGGATTAGGTTTTTCAGATAGATATTGTTTCATTTTTTCTAATTCCATAATAAGTAACTTCCAAGTTGCTATATCTATTTCATTGAAAGCAAAATAATCGAATTTCTTATAGCACTTTTCAAAGGCAGGCATTATATAGCCAAAGTTTTCTTCTGTAAAGAAAATAGAGGAAGTATTCCAACATTCGCCTTTATACTTATCAGGGAGAACCTCTATATAACAAGAGCCTTCCAGGGTACTGGCATCATAGATTATTTCAATCATTTAATCACCCCTTTAAACGGTAAACCTATATAATCTGAGCTTTTTATAAGTTACATCTGTTGAAAATAGGTAACTATCAATAACCAGTGACTTTATTTCAAATCCACAGTAAGCAGCAAAACGATATAAAATTGTTATGCTGCTTTTTGATTAGGAAATGAATACTTTCGTTTCTTTTTGAGAAATGCTTTTTAGCAAGAGTCTATTTATAATAGCACTTGTAAAACACAATAATAATGTAATAATACCAACAGTCCGAAATGCTATTTGAATCCCAGTAAATTGACTAAACAATATACTAGGAAAGGTATATGTAACAGGAATAAGAGCGATTAAAATGGGTTGTGCTTTCCCAATATACGTAAATAGCATAAGCATAGCAATGATATCAAACATATCGCCGAAGCTTGAAGTAGAATTTGCTGTGAAAAGGCGGACATAATTTCGATTTTTCCAAATGGATTGACTCATTATAATAATATTTTTATTAAATTTAAAATTTTCTGGTATATCATACAATAAATTGAGAGAGATTTCTACTATTTGGTAAATAAAGCTTGTTTTTAAGAGTTAGAGGATGTTAGGAAATTTAAGAAGTTGTTATATATATCCATTTAAATTTTTCGACGTATAAGTCGCTGCTAGGCAGAATACAACTTGATCGCTACTTGCTTTCTCCTTTTTTTAAACCTTGCATGTAGTAGGAAAGGGCCCTGACCGTTTCTATGCGCGGCCAGATGCTCT
The DNA here is from genome assembly GCF_022663535.1 of Bacillus cereus group sp. BfR-BA-01380. Lineage (GTDB taxonomy): Bacteria > Bacillota > Bacilli > Bacillales > Bacillaceae_G > Bacillus_A > Bacillus_A cereus_BB. The sequence continues at coordinate 96,294 of NZ_JAKUFS010000019.1, forward strand.
CGTCTCCCCTGAAAAGAAAGGGAGTTTTATATCGGTTTTTAAAGTTGTATATATATAGAAAAAAAGCCGTAAATTTCTTATAATGAAATTTGCGGCTTTTGAGTTGTTAGTTAAGTATGGAGGGGATAAGGATGGATATTGTTTTTACTGAAAACGGAAAGCGATTCAATTATCGCGTAGCGGCAGTATGTATTGAAAATGGACAGGTTCTTCTCCATCGTGGGAAGGGAGATAATTTTTGGTGTTTACCGGGCGGACGAGTTCAAATGCTTGAAAGTAGTGAGTCTGCTCTGAAAAGAGAGCTTCAAGAAGAACTCGAAGCGAATGCAAATGTAAAACGATTAATATGGGTTGTTGAGAAGTTTTTTACTTATGATAATCATGATTTCCATGAAATTGGCTTTTACTATGAAACGCATTTAGAAGATTGCCCTATTCCGAAAACAGGTTCTTTTATAAGAGAAGATGGAGGACGAGAGTTTGAATTTCAGTGGGTTCCACTAGAGGAGTTACATCTTTTTCATATGCAACCTGCCTTTTTAACAACAAAGCTTAAATATTTACCTGAGTGTGTAGAACATATTGTGACAACGTAAAGAAATAGGGAAATGTATGATAAAAAAGAGGATATAAAGGTATACTCTTTTTTACGTGATGGAATGAATCATTACATAGTCAACTACCCACCACTTAAACGTTAACACGTTTTGAAGTGGGGGCTTGAAAAAAGCCTTGGTTGTCTAGCCTCAGTCTTTCTTGGACTCCGTTCGTAGGTTGCATACCCAAGAATGATTCCCTAGTTCTTGGCTCTATGGTGGCTCTGTAACAGTTCTGATTGGGAAGGAACGGTCAACCACAAGCCTTCTTTTATAAGAAGTTGAGGGCACCTACAAACATTATTGAAGGGAAACATACTCTTAGGAGGGACAAAACATGTGTGTATTTGTCAAGAATTTAAGAGGAGAACCGCTCATGCCTTGCAGTCATGGCAAGGCACGGCTTCTTCTTAAACAAGGAAAAGCAAAGATTATGAGATATACTCCGTTTACGATTCAATTACAATATGCTACTGGAGAAACGGTACAACCCATTACAATTGGTGTTGTTAGTGGTGCAAAGCATATCGGTATTGCGATTACCACTGGAGACAAAGTGGTAACAAAAGGAACGATTGAATTGCGTCAAGATGTCAAAGAAAACCTCACACTAAGAGCTACATTACGCAGAGGGAGAAGACAACGAAAAACAAGATATCGCAAAGCACGTTTTCTCAATCGAAAAAAGAAAGAAGGATGGTTGCCACCATCCATTCAAAGCAGAGTAGATAACCAAATTCATTGGATTGAAACATTCAAGTCACTTTTACCCTCACCGAAAGTCATTGTAGAAGTAGGGAAATTTGATGCGCAAAAACTAAAAAATCCCGATATACAAGGAACGGAATATCAACAAGGAGATGCCTTTGGCTTTTGGAATACGAGATATTATGTATTCGCAAGAGACAATTACACCTGTCAAATTTGTAAGAAGAAAGGTGGCATTTTGCATACGCATCATATTATCGAACGCTGCAATGGTGGCTCTGATATGGCAGATAATCTTGTAACAGTACATGATGAATGCCATCAACAATTTCATCAAGGCACACTCAAACACAGTTTCAAGAAACCAAAACAATATAAAGAAACCGCCTTTATGAATATATTACGGTTACAAATCATGAATCATTTAGATTGTGACATTACGTATGGTAGTTACACCATGCTAAAACGAAAAGAATTAGGTTTATCCAAAACACATGTAAATGACGCAATTGCGATTACCAATTCAACACAAATACAAGAATATGATCAAAGCGGCGAATTTTGCATCAAGCAATTTAGAAAGAAAAAACGTTCCCTGCATGAAGCAACCGCAAGAAAAGGGAGAAAAACGAGAAATACAAGTGCAAAACGCAACAACAAAAATACACCACATGTAAATGGAATCTATTTGGGAGATAAAGTGAAAGTGTTTGGACAAGTAGGATTTGTGGTAGGGTTTACAGGGAAAATGGTATACGTACAAGACATACATGGACAATATATACAAAATCCTGCTAAATCTTATAAACAAGTGAAGGACTCGGATATAGAACGTATACACCATACGAATAATTGGCAGTTTTTACAAATCAGTTAGGCTATGCCTAACCGAAAAAATTCATCCCCACCTTACCGCTGGGCTCACTTCATGCCCGTCATGCACTTGAAGATGGGGACTTCTTTCGGAAATACGTTAAAAGTAGCGGAAATCTCCTTATTTCACTTCAACTATTGGTGAATTTTCATGTTTAACGAGACAAGCTGCAAGTAAGCCTAGACCGAGTATGGCTGCAAGTAGAATAAACGTCGTAGTGAAACTGAAAGCTTTCATAAATGTAAAAGAAATAATTGGACCGAAACTTGTTCCAGCAAATAAAATGACTGTGTACATTGATATTGCAATACTACGAGCTTTACCTCCTAATTGACCAACAAGAGAAACTAAAGAAGGTACGGAGAGTGCAATGCCACTTACAAAGACTATACTCATTACTGTTAAAAAGAATATGTTTGTAAGAAAGCCCATCGAAGCTAGGGCGAAAATGGAGAGAAGTAGCGCCCACCGAAGTACAAACAGAACGCTAAAACGTTTTGCTAATTTACCTGCTAGTGGAGACAATATCATTCCTAGGACCCCGAATGAACGAATATAAAGAAGTTCGTGATTGTTCATTTGGAAAGGTAGATTAGTTAAATATTGTCCTAAGGTGGTGTACATACTAACGAAAGACATGAGTAGAACAAACGCTATTACGTAACTAAATATTAGATTTTTATTAGTAAAGACAATGCCGAGTTGCTTCATTGGCTCCCAAATATTTTTCTTTTGATTATGACTTATACTTGTTGGTAGTAACCAGAACACTATTGATGCAGTAAGAATATAAACTGCAGAAAGGGAGTAAAAAACAAATTGCCAATGAAATTGTTGGCTTACGTAAGCACTAAACACTTGACCGACGATTCCGGCAACGAGGAATCCTGTACTAATAAAACCAACAGCACCAACCTTTCTTTCGTTAGGGAATGCTTCTAGTGTGTACGCTAACGCCACTGGTGAAAATGTTGCAGCAGCTAAACCTTGTAGACCTCTTAATACAACAATATATGAGAAAGAATGAACCATTCCAAGCAGTAATGAAATGACACTTAAAGAAATTAATCCAATGCATATAATGTTTTTGCGGCCATATTTTTCAGAAATCGCACCGTAAATAAAACATCCACTAGCAAAACCTATTGAAAATATACTAGAAGTTGTAGCTGCTTGCGATAGAGAAACATGAAAATTATCACTAAATATGGTAATGAGTGGGATACTTACATATAAACTGGACATAACAACCATTCCAGTCCAGCATAATATGAGTGTCATAAGATTATAGTTGTGCTGTTTTTCAAAATCGATCGCGATCATAAAATCACCTTCACCTTTACTTTAATTATATTAACTTATAGTTAGATAACCTAATTAAATAGTTGAAAAAGAGCTACTATCGCTTTGGATAGGTAGCTGTTAATTGCTATTTATCCCGCATTAACGGGCAGTAATACTCCCACCTCAAAATTCAGCGAAGGCAAAGAAGTTAGGTGGGAGATAAACTGCCCGTAAAAGCCCGATTGGTTCAACTAATAATCAGTGGGGGATGAAAAAAAAAACACTGATTAAAGTTTCACTTTATCGCCCAACTCCAAGTCGTACTTGCATATTTTCATTTAATTTCTTGATGATTTTCTCAAATACTTGGCGCTCAGTAGGATCTAATTCATCAAAAATAGAGGCACAAACGGACCAATATGTTGGCAATACTTTTTCAACAAACGTACGGCCTTCTTCGGTAATACTGACATGGATTTTTCTACGATCAAACGAACTAGGTTTTCGTGTAACAAGGTTTCTTTTTTCCAACCAATCAATCATAGAAGTTGCAGATGCCCGCCTAATTCCTAAACGTTCAGCTATTGCTGAAGGGGTTATCACTTTGTTATCATGCAGAGTTATTAAGATTAGCAAATCAAGTTTGCTTTCTGTAATCCCGAAGTGAGCTAACTCTTGATCCATTACATCTAAGATATTATCGCTTAACCATAACATGATTAAGCCCATAGAGGCATCATTACGGTTTGTACTTGATGGTGCAGAGTGATTAATAAGGTCTAAATAAGGGTGAATACCCAATTTTGGTAAGGTATCATCTGAATATGTTCCTTTGCCATTCTTACGCATTTTCTTTATGTCTACTCCTTTTAATTAGATTATCTAACTATAATTCATTCTAACTACAAGAAAGGAATTACGCAAGAGTAATTGCGAGAAAATTCATTCTTTTTTTAGTGGCTGTTATTTTAGAAGGAGAAAGATAATAAATTAGAGAAAAAATGTGGAGTGGTCCTTAGTGGAGATAAGAAAATATAATTCTGATGGCATCAAACTCTTTAACAATTGTGCGCAATTGTTGAATAATTAAATCCCAATTTCTCATTTATATCACTGAGAGATTGGGATTTTTAATGCTGGAATATCCTTAACGCTGTAAATCCGTGTTGGTGGCACTCCTTTATCTGTACAGAGATAATAAAGTTGTTTAATTTACAATAAAGTAGTTTAAAAACAAACAAAAATTTTTAAAGATGGTATGAATTTGGATTTTTATACCATCTTCTTTAACTTCTCTGTATAATAAAAGAAAGAATATTTTGATATTTAATCAGTGAAAAAAGGCAGGAGAAAATAACATGAGCTTTATTATGAATTTACGAAAAAAAGTTGGAACTGAACCTCTAATTATGGTTGGAGCCTGTGTGTTAATTTTTAATAATAAGAATCAATTTTTGATGCAATTAAGAAAAGATAATAAATGTTGGGGACTTGTGGGTGGTTCTATGGAATTAGGGGAAAGTCTTGAAGATGTTGCAAGTAGAGAGATGTTTGAAGAAACAGGATTAAAAGCGAATCAATTAGATTTACTAAGCACTTTTTCAGGAAAGGATTTTTATTACCAATATCCACATGGAGATGAAGTATATAATGTTGTAACAGCTTTTATCTGTCGAGATTATTGTGGCTCATTAAAATTTGACGAGTCAGAAGCTACAGATATTCAATTTTTTGATTTAACAAAACTTCCTAATAATATAAGTCCTCCAGATCAACTGGTAATTGAAAGGCTTTTAAAATTGTAAAGGGGAGCAATTATTTACTAATCTTCCGAAAATTAAACAATTTTATTGTCACTTCACACTTAAGAGGATATTTCGGTTCATCTTTTTTTGAAACGGTTAAACTTTGTTTTAAATCCATACATTGTTTAACATAGCCTTAGATAAAAATAGATCATTTGTTGATTTGGAATAAAGTTTGATACTTTATTTACACAGAAAGGAACATTAGGTATGAAAAAGTCAAGAGACGCTAAAGATTTAATAGATAGTTTAATACCAATGGGAATGATTTTTGGTTGTGCTATCGGTGTAATTTTTGGCATGTTTTTCAAACCAAACTTTCTAGTATTTATAGTTAGTTTAGGAGCTGGAATAGGCTATTTATTTGGAGTTATTGCATATGGAATTTATAGTAAGAAAGGGGAATCATAGTTTGAGAATATGAATACCGGTGTAATTATTGCGGGGATAGGGTCTGTTATCATTATTGGTAGAAAAATTTTTGAGCCGGAAAAAGGGAAGTAAAGAGCTAAAAAAACAATAACTTATGAGCGATTGTGGAGAATCAATAGTAGAAAATGATCAAACTTTTTTATAAAAATTGAACAATACTTTACAAAGAAAAACCCCATTTTGATAAAATATAAGGGAATTTATCCTCTTTCTTTATAAAATTTTGAGATAAATAGAGAGTTCTGTTCAACCAAATAAGAAGAGTACATATCATGATTAATATGTACTCCTTTTGATTTTTAATTTTAGGATTTGGAATTATTTTTTCTTATTAGCTACCTTTTTATAGTGATATAACGTATTCGTTTCGTTTTTGAACTGCTGAAGAAGAGTGCTATCTTCTTTCTCTCCATACCTGGCAGTACTATATGCTTCTATAATAATGTTGGACTGAATATATATGTCTCCTTCAGTACGAAGTCTTTCCATCCATTTTTCCACTGTCTCACCACGTTGCCGATTTAAGGGCGGCTTTAATTTCTTTTCAAGTTTAAATATTTCCTTACGAATTGTACTGTTTGGTGGTCGTAACTTTCGGTTTCGTTTTTGTATATTTCCTTGTTCTGGACCAACAACGATAGGTTCATAGGAAGACATACGTCCTAAGTTTATTTCATGACGTTTCTTATATAGTTTCCAAATCACATATATAGCAGCAACTACTATAATAAGAATAGTGATACATTGTAAAATAAATGGGTCATATCCTTTTTCAGGAATTGGTGGAGGAGGCTGGGAAGTACCTTGCCCCAATTTAAGATTTAAAGAATCGTCTTTTTGCTTCTGTTCAGCTGCTAGAAACAGTGGATTTAATATATATCCCAACCCTAAGGCAATCCATTGAATGGCATAGGCAATACCAGTTCGTATGTAAGAGAGTAAAGGGAGGAATAAAAAGCCAATAACCCCAATAGCTATAATTGAGAATAAACGCAATATTTGTTGGTTTCGATTGAAACTTGTAATCCATAATGTTAGGAATGTATGCAAAATAAGTAATCCTATTTCCAATATGTTTGGAAGCTGCATATGGAGAAGGATCGAACAAAAGGACCATAGAAATGCTCCCAATAATTTATGAAAGGGTGAAATATCATCTTTGGCGTATACAAGTAAAAAGAAAAACGGCAATAATACGGAACTTATTGAAGAAAATAACGCCAACGAATAGCAAGCAATGATTTGTAGAATGAATAGTGCTGCGAACCATGTTTTTTTATTTTTCCTAATTTTTATAATAGGAAGTAAGCAAATATGACTGACTAGAAGAAACAAGACAATGTGTACAAATTCTCCTTTTTCAGTTAATAAAGAAAGAAGGAGAAGAAGAATAAAATTATTAACGTACCGTAGCCATGTATTCAAGCTGTTCCACCACTCCTTCATTGTGAACAATATATGTTGGCTGCATTGTATAAGGTATATTATGTTTTGGGACGCCAAGGAAAAATAGTGTAGATGACCTGACTCTTTTTTGCATCATATAATGCAAAAAACCATCTCGCGGCAGTAATGTACTATCTTCTGAAATACGTGCAAGTTCTTCCAATGCTTTTGCATAATGCATGGGACCTTCATTCAGCGTCAGGTGCAGCGGCCCATCTTCTCCCAAAATGCTAATAAATAATTCAAAGGGAATTTTCTTTTCTGTTGCAATTTGACAAATGTATGTTGCATAAGAAATTAAGTCTTCTATATTTTCTTTCCATCCAAGTCCTCGATCTGAGGCAAGACAGATGCAAATAGTCCAGCTATAATTTTTTACTGCTTCGTATTGCTTTGCTTGCAAACTTTGCATTTTCGCTGATGCTTTCCAATGGATGGAGCGAAATGATTCTCTTTCATACTGTTTTACTCCGATAATTGACGTTTCATCATGGAAAAAAGAAAAATTTGTTCTGTAAGTGCCTAGTAATAGTTGCTGTATTTCTTGTAACCCCGCAACCTGCTTTGGAGAAGGATAGATAATAATTTCTGTTTTTAATTTATGCATAACGGGTAAATGAACTTGAATGATGTTAAAGGGATCACCAATGATGCATTCAAACTGTTTAATTTGGAAAACGCCCCGTCTTGTCGCTGTGAATGTTAAATCCCACATTTGCTGTGAGCGAGCACGTTGTGAAAATGGGAAAGAAAAGAGCGTTTTTGATATTTGATCTAGACCGTTACTTGGCTGCATAACGAGCGATGGATTTATATGAAAAAAGCATTTTCCATTCACTACCGGTAATTTTGCTTCATTTTGTAACGTAATGGATAGTTGTCCATTTTCCTCAGGAAACAATCTTGTTGTTTGTTTCTTATTGATAATTTGAAAGTGGTCTTCTATGTAAGTGACATACCGATAAATAAAAAAAGAAAATATATAATAAAACAGAAACGGGTATATGATAATTGACTGCGGTAAGTAAAATGTGAACAACAGTGCAATCGGGATCGTTAATTTTATAATATGACTTTGAAATAGTAACGGGATGGAAACGAGACGTTGACCGTTCATGCTTGCTCAATCTCCACCGGTACATCAACCTCTTTTAAAATTCCTTCGATAATCTCTTGTTTTGTCGTACGAAGAGCACCTTCCATAGATAAAATAATACGATGCTTCCAAATGTAAGGAAGTAGAAATTGTACGTCTTCTGGTGTACAAAATTCGCGATTACATAAAAAGGCAAGAGCTTGAATTGCCCTGACTAAAGCGAGTGTTCCGCGCGGACTAATTCCATTTGCAATAAAATCATGATTACGAGTTGCATTAGCAAGTTTGATGATGTAGCCTTCTAAAGGTTCTGAAACATGAACATCCTTTACTTTATTTTGTACTTGGATTATATCTTCTAGTGAGATGACTGGGTGAAGTTTATCTAACGGTTTGTTCTTTCGAAAACGTCTCATCATTTGGAGTTCTTCTTCTGGAGTAGGATAGCCAATCGAAACAGTCATTAAAAAGCGATCAAGCTGAGCATCTGGAAGTGGAAATGTTCCTTGTGATTCAATTGGATTTTGCGTTGCGATTACGAAAAATGGTTTCGGAAGAGGTGTGGATTGTTTTTCGAGTGTTACTTGCCTTTCTTCCATTGCTTCTAATAAACTCGATTGAGTACGCGGCATCGCACGATTAATTTCATCTGCTAATAATAAATTTGTCATAACAGGACCAAGGCGCAGTTCAAATTCACTTGTTTTCGGATTAAAGTATTCAATACCTGTTACATCACTCGGTAACACATCAGGTGTGAACTGTACACGTGAAAATTGTCCGCCAATACTTTTTGCAATTGTTTTTGCCAGCAATGTTTTTCCTGTTCCAGGTACATCCTCTAATAGGATGTGCCCATCTGCTAATAAAGAAACGAGAAGGAGATCAATTACATTTTCTTTTCCGACAAAAACAGAAGAGATATTTTCTTTTAATTTATGTATCATTTGTTTCTTCCTTTCTAGTACAAGCTTTTTAAATATTTTAACAAAATTTTCTAAAATTTAAAATTGTTTTTCGTTATACTACAATGTAGAACATATTTTTATCCCGCTATTTGTGGGCAGTAATACTCCCACCTCAAAATTCAGCGAAAGCATTGTCCAGTTTCAGTGGCTCGTCCAGAATGTTCGGTGGCTTCGCTTCTTCCTGCGAGGTAAAAAACACCTCTACGTCAGAAGCTCCATCCCCCTCACATTCTGGACGAGCCCCTT
>NZ_JAKUFS010000020.1 GCF_022663535.1 Bacillus cereus group sp. BfR-BA-01380
GAGGGGGATGGAGCTTCTGACGTAGAGGTGTTTTTTACCTCGTAGGAAGAAGCGAAGCCACCGAACATTCTAGCCACTGGAACTGGACAATGCTTTTGCTGAATTTTGAGGTGGGAGTATTACTGCCAGTTAATGCGGGAGAAAAAGGAGCTGTATAACATGAAAATTATGGACCACTATATTCGGCTAAGGCTTTCCTTTCCAAATGAACAACATATTCGAAATAGTCTCCAAGAACTGGCCGCTATTTTATTTTGCAGTACAAAAAATGTGAAGATTTTACTGAAAAAAATGAGTGAAGAAAAACTGATTGACTGGATACCAGGAAGAGGTCGTGGGAATAAAACGGAAATTCGCTTTCTTCATACATTTACAGAAGCAATTTTGCCGCATGTTGAAGAACTTTTAAAAAACGAGAAATTAAAAGAAGTTTTCCTCCTCTTAAAAGAACCGCTGCCTTTCTTACTGAAAGAACAAATAGAAGGACGATTAAATACTTATTTTGGATATACAACTTCAGATGATCTGTATGATGTGTTAAAAATTCCATATAACCGAAAATTACTCCCCATTGATCCGGCTTTTGCGGCTGTGACAACAGAAAGTCATCTTATTAGCCAAATCGTTGATACATTAGTGAGATATAACGAGGAAACAGACGAAATCGAGCCGCATTTGGCACATACATGGGAAGTAAGCGATGACCAACTTACGTGGACATTCTACTTACGTAAAGGCGTTCGTTTTCATCACGGAAACACGTTATCAGGAAAAGATGTAATCTTCTCCTTCGAAAGATTACAAGCCGTTCACTCTCCCTTTGACTGGTTAACAGAGGGAATTGAGAAAATAGAAAATCCGTCTCCTCTGCAAGTTATCTTTCATTTACGAAAACCAAATCGCTTTTTTCTACATTACGTAAGCTCTGTGCAATTATCTATTTTACCGCATGATGTAATGATTCAAACTCATCAGTATAGTGGTACAGGTCCCTTTAAAATAAAAAGCTTTACCGAAGATAATGTTATTTTAGAAGCATTTCCAGATTATTTTAAAGAGCGGGCACTCCTTGATCGGATTGAATTTTGGCTTGTTCCAGAGCAGTCAAAAATACAAACAAATTATGAATTACCGAACATGGGGTGTAAAGAAGAAAAAGCAGTAGAAACAGAAGAAATTGGCTGTATATACGCAGCATTTAACTTCCAAAAAAACGGTCCGCAGCATGATATCTTTTTCCGAAAAGCGTGGGCAGAAATCATGGATCCTACATCGTTAATTCAAGATCTTGGTGATAATCGGACAATGCCAGCTTATAGCTTCTTTCCTGATAAGAGTCGAATAATGCATAAAGAAACATCTTTATCTAAGGCAAAAAAATATTTACAACAAAGTACATATAATGGAGAGATAATACACATTTATTTCTTTGCATTTAAAAATGGTGAACATGATGCGATCTGGTTACGAAAACGATGTGAACCACTCGGCATACATTTACATCTTCATCCTTTTCTAGTCACTGATTACTTTAACGAAGACATTGCCAAGCAAGCTGATATCATTTTAACGGGCGAAGTGCTCGACGCTAATCTTGAAATGTCTTTTATACATATCTTTAAAAATAAAAGCTGCTTTGTTCATCGCTTTAGACATCCGTATTATCATGAGCAAATTGAAAGCATGCTTGACCGCTTTATCGCAGAGCCAAGTAAAGAAAAACGATATGACTTAATATCCAGCATCGAAAAACTTCTTAGCGACCAGTACCTTCTTGTCTTTTACTACCATGTCTTAAAAAGAAGAAGTTTCCCATCTGCCTTGCAAAATGTCACCATCGACTCTTTCGGATGGACAGACTTTGCCAAACTGTGGATTCGTCCGCATGTATAAGAGGCGGAGCTAAACAGCTCCGCCATCTTCTCTTTGCTATGACATTATTTAAATGTAAGTTTACTATTTATTCGTAAGAAATAACTTTAAATGTTCTCCCCATTCGATGCAATCACATCTTTATACCAGAAGAAAGACTTTTTCTTCTTCCGTTCTAACGTTCCAGTACCATCGTCATGCTTATCGACGTAAATGAAGCCATAACGCTTAGACATTTCTCCCGTTGAAGCACTTACTAAATCGATGCAGCCCCAGCTCGTATAGCCCATCATTTCAACACCATCTTCATGTATCGCATCACGCATTGCTGCAATATGCTCTCGTAAATAATCAATGCGATACTCATCATTGATCGTGCCATCTTCTTCGACCTGATCATAAGCACCTAGCCCATTTTCAACTACAAAAAGCGGTACTTCATATCTGTCATACAATTTATTTAATGAAATCCTTAAACCGGTTGGATCAATTTCCCATCCCCAGTCACTTGCTTTCAGGAATGGATTTTTCATACCTGATAAGATATTTCCTTGCGCTTTTTCTTGTTCAGTTTTTTCTTTTTTCTCCGTACGAGACATGTAGTAACTGAAACCAATATAGTCTACTGTATGTTTCTGAATTAATTCTAAATCACCTTCCTGAATTTCCAGCTCTATACCATGCTTTTTAAAATAAGACTTGATGAATGCTGGGTATTCTCCTCTTACTTGAACATCCGCACAGAAATAATTGAACAAGCGCTCTTCCTGAAGTGCATACAGTTCATTTTTTGGATTACAGTCATATGAATAGACTGGTGCAAATATAATCATACAACCTATTTTTGAATCTGGAATCATCTCATGACAAGCTTTTACAGCAATGCTACTGGCAACAAATTGATGGTGGAATGCCTGGAAAGTCGGCTGATATTTATCCTCTTCTTTTTTTACTGAAAAGCCAAGACCCATAATCGGCATAACTAAACCACTGTTAATTTCATTAAATGTCATCCAATATTTCACTTTATTTTTATAACGATTGAAAATCGCATTCACATATCTTTCAAAGAACGTAACCACTTTACGATTTCTCCAGCCACCATATTTCTTCACAAGATTTACTGGCATTTCATAATGAGAAATCGTAACAACTGGTTCAATCCCCTGCTTCGCCAATTCATCGAATACGCGATCATAAAAAGCTAAACCTTCCTCATTTGGCTCCAGTTCATCACCATTTGGGAAAATCCTTGTCCAAGCAATGGACATACGAAAAGCTTTAAAACCCATTTCCGCAAACAATGCAATATCTTCTTTGTAACGATGATAGAAATCAATTCCTTCATGGTTTGGATAAGTATATTTTGTTTTATCAATTTCAAAATGAAATCCAGGCTCTTGTAATATCTTAAGTCGTTCTTTTCCCCCTGGAAGAACATCTGCAATATTTAATCCTTTATTACCTTCATAAAATCCGCCTTCCATCTGGTTAGCAGCGGTAGCACCGCCCCATAAAAATCCTTCAGGAAATTTTCTCGTTTGTTTTTCCATTCCAATCCACTCCTAAACTTAGATTATTTGGTTAATCGAGTTGTTCTCCATTTGATTCAATCACTTTCTTATACCAGTGAAAGCTCTTCTTTTTCATTCTCTTTAAAGAGCCTTTACCGGCATTATCTTTATCCACATAAATATAGCCATAACGTTTTTTCATTTCCCCCGTAGAGGCGCTGACAAGGTCAATTGGCCCCCAACTTGTATACCCGATAATGTCTACTCCATCTTGGATAGCTTCGCCCATCTCTGTGATATGTTGTTTTAAATATGCAATTCGATAATCGTCATTGATTTCCCCTTCAGAAGTTATCTCATCAACAGCCCCAAGCCCATTTTCAACCACAAACAGAGGCTTTTGATAGCGATCATGCAACTGATTTGCCGTAATTCGGAAGCCTTTAGGATCAATTGTCCATCCCCATTCTGACTTTTCTAAGTAAGGATTTTCAATAGATCCAAATACATTCCCGCTTGTCATATTTTTTAATACTTCGGGATCTTTACTTGTTGTTCTACTTGAATAATAACTAAATCCAATATAATCAACTGTATGATTTTTCAAAAGTTCTTTATCATCTTGTTCCATCTCAATAGTCAAATAATGCTCTTTAAAGAATCGCTTTGCATAACCCGGATATTCGCCTCGTGCTTGTACATCAATAAAGAAAAAGGACTCACGATCTTTTTCCATTGCATGAAAAATATCTTCTGGATTACATGTATATGGGTAGGTAGCCCCCGCTGCTAGCATGCAACCAATTTTGGCATCCGGTATCATTTCGTGACAGGCTTTTACAGCAAGTGCACTTGCAACAAGCTGGTGATGCGCTGCTTGATATTGGATTTGTTTTTTATTTTCTCCATCTTTAAATACAAGGCCAGCACCTACAAATGGCAAGTGGAGAAGCATGTTAATTTCATTAAACGTCATCCAATATTTCACTTTATCTTTATATCTATTAAAAATAGTTTTGGCATAAGTCTCAAAGAAATGTACAAGTTTTCTATTTCGCCAACTTCCGTATTTTTCAACTAAGTGTACAGGTACATCAAAATGAGCAATTGTAACAACTGGCTCAATCCCGTATTTTAATAGTTCGTCAAATAAATCATCATAAAACTGCAAACCAGCTTCATTTGGCTCCAGTTCATCACCATTTGGAAAAATTCGCGTCCAAGCAATCGAAACACGCAGCGCTTTAAATCCCATTTCTGCAAATAGAGCAATATCCTCTTTAAAACGATGATAAAAGTCAATAGATTCATGAGAAGGATAAAATTCTCCTTCGATCGGTTTAAAAGAATTGATTTTCCCAGTCATAACTTCCCAGCGTTTCTTCCCTGTTGGTAACAAATCAACTGTTGTTAATCCCTTTCCACCTTCTAAATATGCTCCTTCAGCCTGATTAGCAGCAATTGCACCGCCCCATAAAAACCCTTTAGGAAATACGAGATTAGACATATGAACACTCCTTTACTATATATAAACCTTATTTAACCACTAGCTCAATTAAGCAATCACCGGCTGCAATTTTCTTTCCTTCCGTTATTACTAGATTATATTTATCTGGATTTGTTATAACTACTGGTGTTGTCACCGGATATCCCTCTGTTTGAATTGATGCGATATCAAATTCAATAAGCAGCTGTCCTTTTTCTACATGAGCACCTTGTGCGATATGTGCAGTGAAATGTTTTCCACCAAGCTGAACCGTATCCATCCCAATATGAATCAACAGTTCAACTCCTTGATCGCTTGTAATTCCAATCGCATGATTTGTTGGAAATAATGCAGAAACTGTTCCGGAAACTGGCGAAAATAATTTACCTTCTGAAGGTTCAATCGCAACTCCTTTTCCAAGTGCACCTGATGCAAATGCTGCATCTTTAATAGTAGATAAAGCCATTACTTCACCGTTAAACGGGCTAGCAATCGTAGTACTTTCGGCTTTCACCACAGTTTCCTTACGATTAGCATGTTTTTGTGTAACCGTTGTTTCATCAGCAGTTCCTTTTTCTTTGCCAAGTCCAAATAAATAAGTAAGAATAAATCCAAGTACGAAAGAAACAACAATGGAGATAATTAACCCCCAAAATCCCATAGTGAGCCCTTCTTTTGGACTAATATAAGTTGGTATACCAAAGATTCCAAAACCGCCAATCATGTATATCTTTGCACCAGCTGCTCCTATGATTCCTCCGCCGATAGCTCCTGCAATACAGCTCATAATAAACGGCTTTTTCAAAGGAAGAGTAACCCCATAAATTGCTGGCTCTGTCACACCAAAAATACCTGAAATAAATGCTGGAATACTAAGCGTTTTCAATTTTTGTTGTTTCGTTTTTAACCACACTGCAAGAACAGCACCGATTTGTGCAAATGAAGCTCCAAACATCAATGCTAAAATTGGATCTGCTCCCAGAGTAGTAATATTATTGATTGCAATTGGAACAACTCCCCAGTGCAGACCAAAAATAACCATCACTTGCCAAAGTCCACCGATTAAAAGACCTGCTACTATTGGACTTAATTGATAAACCCAAACTGTTCCATGTCCTAAAAGCTGACCAGCCCATGTTGCAATTGGTCCAATAACTAAAAATGTGATTGGTACAACTACAAGTAATGTAAGAAACGGTACTAAGAAAGTTTTCACAACATCTGGAATGATCTTTTTAAACCCATTTTCTACTTTTGCTCCGAAATAAGTCGCAAGAATAATTGGAATAACCGATGATGCATAGCTCATTAAAATAACGGGAATTCCCAAGAAAGTAATATGAATTGGTGATTCAAACATCGTGCCTGCAAATAATGTGTAAAGCGGTTTAGCAGTTGTTAATCCAGAAAGTGCCGGATAAACGAGTGCACCCCCTATTGCCATACCGATGAAAACATTTCCGCCAAACTTCTTACTAGCTGTATATCCTAGGAAGATTGGGAAGAAATAAAACAGCGAATCGCCAACCGCATTTAATATTTGATACGTCCCTGAAGTATTACTAAGCCAACCTAAAGCTACTAACAGCGCATTAAAACCTTTGATCATCCCAGTTGCCGCTAAAACACCGAGAATAGGAGTAAAAATGCCAGAAATGACATCAATAAATGTATTAAATACGCCTTTACTTTTATTATCATCTGCTTCTACAGGTGCTTGTGTATGAAAACTACCGATCTCTACAACTGCTTTATAGACATCAGGCACATGATTTCCAATAACAACTTGATACTGGCCACCGCTTTTCATAACAGTGACGACGCCATCCATATTTTTCAAGACCTCTGTCTTTGCTTTCCCTTCATCTTTCAACTTAAAGCGCAGACGGGTAATACAATGAACAACACTATTAACATTTTCTTTACCGCCGACATTTTCAATAATGTCTTTTGCCAATTGTTCATACTTCATGATGCTCCCTACTTTCTATGATATTTTTAGAAATAAAAAACCTGAGCCAATGTGAGCACACAAAAATAGTGTGTGTTCACGTTGACTCAGGTTATGCCCAATATTGGTAACATTCCTACGAATATTTAATTTTCAAAGAGAAGTTATTTATCTCTTAAACTACTTTACTCTGATGTACGATGAAATTCATGTCGACTGGTCACCCGATGAATATGTAATGTTAAATACACTACCTCATCATTTGATATCACCCAATTATAGGTATTCTCCAAATAAATTCTAACCTTTTGACTACATTGAAATGCAGCTTGATATTTCTGTTTTACTTGCTCATATAGAAATTGATCATTACTTTCAGCCTCTTTTTCTTTACGTATAAATCGTATTGAAAAGAAACGGAGGTGTGTTAAAAACCGTTCGTAGTTAACTGAATTTTCATCTATTTCTATTTTGAAATGATATTTTACAATATTCAAGATGTTATTAACCATTTCAGTTGCTTGCACTGCAGCCGCCATATTTTCACTAGATAACTGACTGTTAACTAAATGTAAGGCAATGGAAGCCGCTTCGTCTTCTCCAAGCCGAATACCTGTATCATTTTCAATCATATCCAATGCATTTAAAGCAATTTGAAACTCCTGCTTATAATATTTTTTTATTTCCCATAATAATGCATTCTTCAGCTGGATTCCTTGTTTATACCTGCTAATCGCAAAACTTAAATGATCAGTTAACGCAACATATAAATATTCATCCAATTTATATGTAAGTTGAGACTGGGCATAATTCAAAATTTTTGAAGAAATATTCAAATATACTTCAGAAGTATCCTTCAATAAGGTAGCCAGTTTTTCAGAAACCCCATGATTTTCTAATACAAAGGTCTTCTCTATTTTGGAGGCATCAATTTTTCCCCCAACTTTCTTCTGAAAAACGAGCCCTCTACCCATAACAACAATCTCTTGATTTAATTCATTATTCGTGACAGCGACATTATTGTTTAATATTTTTTTTATTTCCATTGGCACTCGTCCTCGATTGAATTATTTTGTAGATTCATATAATAATTAAATAAAAAAACCTAAATTTGCACATAAGAATAACCATTTAGTCATTCTCATACAAACTTAGGTTTTGCCTGCCGAACAGTAACAATCCATACATTTATTTGTAAGCGTTTTCTTAATTCTGTCATACTATTGTATGCTTGTCAAGGAGATTCGGAATTGATTCCATAAAGTGAAACTTCCATCAGTGGAGAGTTTTTTCATCTCCCACCTATCTTCCTTAGAAAAGCGGAAGCGGCTTGCTCAGAATCGCAGGACGCCCACGCCAAAGGCAGAGAGGTGCTTTTTGCCTCGTCCGAGGGGGTGAAACGACCGGAGATTCTAGCCGCTAGAGCTGGAAAACGCTTCTCTCTGAATCTTGAGGTGGGGGTCTTACTGCCCACGAATAGCGGGATAAATATAATTAGGAATATGTAACGCGTTCCTTAAATCTCCTCTCTCTGCAAAGGCAACACCGTAGAATACTTAATCTCCCTTAGTGCTAAACTCGTTTGAATTCTCGTAATGCCGAGCATATTTAATTTACGAATAAAACGTTCCAGTTCGTTTCGATCGCGGTGCACCACTTTTAAAATATAATCATACTCCCCTGTTAAACAATGACATTCTAATACTTCTGGCATTTCGCGCATAGCCTTCTCTAACACTTCGAGCTTCTCCGCTTGATGAATATTTGTGCTGACAAAAATAAAGCATAATAAGTCAAATCCAAGTTTCTCTTGATTTAAAATGGCTACTTGCCGATTAATAAACCCTTCGTTTTCCAATCGTTTCACCCGTGCATGTGTAGCTGGCGGCGAAAGATTAACGCGGCGGGCAACCTCCGCATTACTTAGCTGTCCTTCTTGTTGCAGCACATTTAAAATTTGTACATCTAAATCATCTAACCCCTTACGAACGACATGTTCCATTTCCAGTCTCCCTTTTCCTAGCGAACGATTATTCACGAAAATACATGACAACTGCCCATAAAATGAATAAAATTCCGCAAAACAATATAGTTACTTTACATTATTTCGAATTTTATTAATTATACAAAACAACATATATGACAAACAAGAAAAATGCTACAATTTACATAGTTTAAAATATATGTATCACACCACCGTGCACAGTGGCTTTCTTTTATCCCGCATTAACGGGCAATGCGCAAGCCCAACTTTCTTGTAAAAGGAGCTAACTCGTATTATGCCTTATGTTATTTTATTACTCATCACAAGCCTATTGTGGGGCGGAAATTTTGTAGTAGGAAAATCTCTTGTCGGGCACGCTTCACCGATGACACTTACGACCCTTCGCTGGGGCATTGCCGTCATTTGTCTTTTCCCAATTGTCTGGCTGAAAGAAAAGAAACTATTCCCGCCGAAAGATGCCATTCTTCCTTTATTTATAATGGGGGTTACTGGCGTTGTTTTCTTTAACATTTTTCAGTTTTGGGCGTTAGAGCATACATCAGCAACAAATGTTGGTCTTATTTCTACATTAAATACGATTTCAATCGCTGTTTGCGCCGCTCTATTTTTAAAAGAAAGAATGAATGTATTACAAATCACATCGATGATGATTTCCTTTTTTGGCGTTACGCTTGTTCTTTCAAAAGGAAAAATAGATACACTGTTTTCCTTACATTTTAATATAGGTGATTTATGGATGATGGCTGCGGTATGCGTATGGGGAATCTATTCCGTTTGCAGCAGATGGGCAACGAAAAAGACGACACCGATGATGTCTACTTTATATTCTGGTATCTTTGGTCTCATCATATTGATTCCTTTTAATATATCTGATTTCACAATTTCAAATGTAAACGCTTCGTTCTTAGGATCTATTCTATACACAGGTGTGATTTCAACTGTGTTATGTATGGTTTTTTGGAATATCGGCGTTCAAAAATTAGGAGCGACTACGTCCGGTATTTTTTTAAATTTCAATCCGATTTTCACCGCTATTTTAGCGTTTCTCTTATTAGGTGAACAAATGACGTGGATGCAAGTCGTCGGAAGTATGATTGTGATTAGTGGCTGTTACTTATTTTCGCACTTTAAATCTGATACTACTTCATATACATCGACCAGCTTGGCAAAAACACATTAAATTCAAAATCAATGAAGCTGACTCAAAAGGAACTTTTGAATCAGCTTCTTCTAGTACGCTCAGTATATCGAACATCGTCGAGGAATCTTTATATTGTGTCGAATCGCCGATATATTCCAAAGAATGGTCGATATATTGCGAACAACAGCCGATAATCGATACAGAAATGGACCTGTCAAAGGCAGGTCTTACACAAAATATTTCTTCAACAAAGGCGGCGTAATAATTGTCGTCAAAATGACAACGATGACAATGGATGTAAAACTCTCTTTCGCCAATAAATTCGCAGTCAATCCGTTTGAAGCAATAATGAGTGCTACTTCTCCCCTTGATACCATTCCTGCTCCAATACTAATGGAGGAACGTAAATCAAATCCTGTTAACCGGGCTCCAAGTCCTGAACCGATTAATTTTGTTACTATAGCAATAACAGTCATAATGACAATAAACCATATTTGATTCCCTAACCCGTGAAATGTAATTTCCATTCCAATACTTACGAAAAAGATCGGAACAAAAATGGCATAGGCAATGGGCTCAATTTTATGTTCTACTTCATGCTTATATGTAGTTTGGGAAATAGCAATTCCGGCAGCGAACGCTCCGATAATGCCGGCAATCCCCATGGCTTCACTGTAATAAGCAAAAGAAAAACAAATAATGAGTGCCGCACTAATTAATGATTCTGAAACACGAAGCGGCGATAACACCTTCATAATAAACGGAACACCTTTCCAGCTAATGAGAAAGATCGTAACAAAAAAGATGACTTTCTTCGCAATGACGATTGTTATATTCACATCTTGTGCGCCGAGAAAACTCATCACAAACGCTAGTAAGATAACAACGATCACGTCATCAAATACAGCTGCCCCTAAAATTGTTATACTTTCTCTCGTATTCATTTTCCCAAGATCTCGTAATGTTTGCACGGAAATACTTACAGACGTAGCGCAAAGAAGTAGCCCTAAAAAAATGGCATGCGCCTGCACCATCCCAAATAAAAGACCGCCAATATATCCGCCGACAAACGGAAAGATAATTCCCCCTATTGCGACAGCAAAAGATGATGTAAGATTACGGTTTAATTCCTCTAAATCTGTTTCAAGCCCGGCCATAAACATAAGAAGTAATACACCAATTTCACTTAATTCATCAATCAGCTCAGACCCACCTATAATGCCGAGCACTGCCGGACCAATCATAATACCGATAATTAACTTTCCTAATACAGACGGCTGTCCAAACCGTACGCTAATATCACCGGCCAGTTTCGTACAAAGTAAAATGACGACAAGTTCAAAATAAAATGACATGATATCTTCTCCTACGTAAAAATGCATGACTTTCTTACCGTAGTGTTCACTTAATTGTGTCGTTTTATTTGTTACAGTTTTTAGTTGACAAAATATTCTGAATTATGATAAATTCACAAGTGAAATTACATATTTATTCCAAAAAGTGCAACTGCACCATTCATTATATTTATATATCATACAATCTCGACTCTCTACTTCGTTCTTTTAGGTGCTACGAAACCTCGCAGTTGTATCAATCCCGTTTTCTAGCGGGAGTAAGAAAGGCCACCATTTTACGGAGAGGAGATTTGAATTTGAAAACACTTTTACGAAAGAAACCCCTTACGACCGAAGCGCCACGCCAGCTCAACCGAACATTAGGTGCCCTTGATTTAACCTTTTTAGGAATTGGAGCTGTGATTGGAACGGGCATTTTCGTTTTAACCGGTATTGTTGCTGCAAAGCACGCTGGTCCTGCTATTATGCTATCTTTTCTCATTGCCGCCTTTACTTGTGCATGCGTTGCTTTTTGCTATGCTGAGTTTTCATCCTCTATCCCTATTTCAGGAAGCGTTTATACATATGCTTATATGACAGTTGGAGAAATTGTCGCTTTTATCGTCGGCTGGTGTTTAATGCTTGAATACTTACTCGCTGTTGCTGCGGTTGCCGTTGGTTGGTCTGGTTATTTACAATCACTACTGCTTGGATTTGGAATCAAACTCCCGGCCATCATCGCCTCTGCCCCTGGTATAGGAAAAGGAGGTCTCATTGATTTACCAGCTGTCCTCATTATCCTTTTTATCACATTACTCTTAAGTAGAGGCATTCGGGAAAGCGCCCGTATGAATAATATCATGGTATTAATTAAACTAGCCGTCATTATTGCTTTTATCGCTGCCGGCGCAAAATATGTAAAACCAGCAAACTGGACACCATTTCTACCATTTGGTTACGACGGAATTATTGCCGGTGCCGCAACTGTATTCTTTGCCTTTTTAGGCTTTGATGCGATTGCAACTGCTGCTGAAGAAACAAAGAAACCGCAGCGCGACATGCCAATTGGAATTATCGGTTCTCTTCTTATTTGTACCGTATTGTACATAGTTGTCTCCTTTGTATTAACAGGGATGGTTCCTTACACACAATTAGACGTATCAGATCCAGTTGCTTATGCACTTAGGTTTGTTGGTGAAGATACAGTTGCTAGTTTATTAGCTGTAGGAGCAATGACAGGGATGACAACTGTTATTCTTGTCGTTATGTATGGACAAGTACGCGTCTCCTATGCGATGAGCCGCGATGGGTTACTGCCAAAAGCGTTATCTCGTGTCAATCAAAAATTTAAAGTTCCTTTAGTAAACACATGGATTATGGGGATTGGCGCTGCGGCGCTTGCTGGTTTATTAGATTTACACATGCTTGCAAACCTTGTAAGTATCGGCACATTAACAGCATTCACATTCGTTTGCTTTGCAGTATTGATCTTACGAAAAACACACCCAGACTTACCACGAGCATTCCGCGTTCCATTTGTCCCTATTTTACCAATCGTTGCAATTTGCTGTTGTCTATACTTGATGTTCAACCTTTCAAAAGAAACATGGATTGGCTTTGGAATATGGTTAACAATCGGTTTATGTGTATACTTTTTCTACTCCAAACGAAACAGTCATTTACTCCTTTCTAAGCCAAACGATGAAAAAAAAGAAGCGTAAAAAAGCAAGCTCGCTAAAAACAGCGAGCTTGCTTTTTTCTATCATCAATTTTGTTCTTTCTTCTTCTTTTTCCAAGCTTCCATACTATCAAAGAAAAAGTTAATAAACAGTGCACCTAGTCCCCCTAATACAAAGGTTATTAAAAAGAGCATCCACAGACTTTTATCTCCTAAAAATTTATATCCGACTAGGAGCACGATACCAATCCATATATACTCAAGAATTTGTTTTTTCTTTCGGTTCGACACATGATCCGCTCCTTTTAAATAATCTCTATTTTATTTTAACATATATTCTACTTCCTCAAGTCCCGAATGATCCTCAAGCAAAAGAGACTTGTCCATGACAAGCCTCTTCCCCGCCCTATTTGTTTATACTATTCTCAACAAGAGAAGTGGCATCCTTTAATGTGCGCTCTATACTATCTGCACGTTGGTCCGTCATATTTTGATCACGTACAGCTGCTTCGGCTACTTGTATTTTTTGCTCTAATGCTTTCACTGGTTCATGCTTGTATTGCCCTACCTCTGTTCCTACTTGTATCTTTGTTAAGAAATCTTTTGCTCCATTAATCGTTACTTGAAGCCTTTCTTTCGCCGTTTGTGGATTTTCTTCTGCTACTTTAGAATGTAAAAAGGTTTGATGTGCCGTTTGTAACGATTGATACATTGTAACGATTTCTTCTTTTGTGACCATCATTCTTTCAAATGTTTCTTTTGCACCGTTATATGCTTTTTGTAATGCAGTAAACGCTTTTTGTGAATATTGACCAGGTTTCTCTCCAAATTCGTAAGTACCTGCCAATGTTTCTTTTACCTTATTCATTTCTTCATATAAGTTATGGATCTCTTCTATTTTTATCCGATTATGAAACTCATTATAAGCTGCTTTTACTTCAGAAGGCGTTAGTGCCTTACTATATAGTCTTGCAAGTGCAACTTTTCCATTTAACGGAACATTACCATTACCATTGCTTGTTGGATCTGCTCCAATCGCAAATGGTACGTTTGGATGATACACTTTCCCCGTTACTCGCTGACTATTTACTTTTTTTCCATCTACATATACTGCAAGTTCACTTCCATTATATGTTCCTGTTAGATGGTATGTTTTATTAGCTTCTAGCTGTACACCAATATGTTTATAACTGCCACCAATATGTGCCCATAATTCTACATAACCAGAACTTGTTGATTCAAATCCAATTCCACCGCTTTCGGTATTTTCCATAATTGCTTGATTGCGAATTTGATTCATAGAAAACGCTGCTTCCAGCGTAAAAGAATCCTTTACCTTTTCTTTTTGCTCATTTGAAAATGGAATATATCCATATGTATTATTCTGTCCACTTAATTTCATTACGTGTTTCTTTAAAGGTTGCTCATACTCAATTGCTACATTTCCTTTTACACTTCCATTTGCACCAAACGATGAATAATCTTTAAAAGTACCATCTAAAAAGTTTACATCGAATACATCTGCTTTCGGTACTTTCGCATTCGGATCAATTACTTCTGTATTCGTTTCAAATTCTTCGCGCAAAGGAGCACTACTTTCATTTCCAAATGAATCTAATGCTGTTACTTCTACGTTATATTCCGTATTAATATCTAGTCCATCTAATGTAAATGTCAGCTCTTTAGGCACCGGATCCCGGTAGAACTCGGAGAAGGCTAAAAGCTGTTTTTTCACCTTTCCTGTTGCTTTCTCTTTTGCTTGCAAACGGTATGAATGAACGAGTAAATTATCTACAGCTTGCGGAAATGTCGCTGTCACCGATGTCTCTGTTATATTCGAAAGTTTCAGCTTTGCATCTTGTGAAAATGCCGGTTTTTCCTTATCACGATCTTCTGTATACTTGAAAGATTCTTTCTTTGCTGGAAGTTCAACTACCCACGGCTCACCTGTCCAAGAGTTATTATGAAAATCACGGCGATGAATCGTCACTTTTTGATCGTCTACTTCTACCAATAAACCTTGGCTTAATGTTTCAGCTCCCGGCGGAATATTCCCTTGTACTTTTCCGCTTTCTATTTCCATATAACTAACTGATGATGTACCAACAGACGTAAAGTCTTTTTGGTGAATTGATCTTGGATCATCAAGTGGATAATGAGAATGACCAGAAAATGTTACAGCTTGTGGGTACTCTTTTAAGACTTCATTAATTTTGGCACTATCATTTGTCCCCCACTCATGACTCCCGTACACTGTTCCTTTAATTTGCTGATGTAAAAAGACAAAGATTGGTTTATTTGGATCAGCTTGCTTCGCTTTTACTAATTCCTGTTTCAACCAATTAATTTGTGTATCTGAATAATATCCATGTGTCACTCCATTTTCCGGGCTCATCACAAGAAAATGATAGCCTTTTACAACTTTGTGATAATAGATAGATTCCATTCCTGTTTTTTTAAGAAAACGTTTCTGTGCATCTTGTGCAATTAATCCGTTCCAATAATCATGGTTACCTAGAGCATACATAGCAGTTGCATTTTGGTTTCCATATTGCTTATAAGTTTGGAAGAAACGATCATACTGCTGCGTTGAACCACTGTCTGTAAAATCACCAACAACTACAAAGGCATCTTGTCTTGGAGCGACTGCGTTCAATTGCTCCAGCGCTCTTTGAAAACGAAACGTATCATCCGTTCCACTATTTTTAATGTGCACATCACTTAACACTGGAAAAACAAGCTTCTTCTCTGACGATTCTTTCTCTGTTTTTTCTTCTTTTATTTCCGCAAAGCTAGTCCAAGGGAAAGATGTAAATACTAAAAAGAAAACTGCTAAAAAACCAATAAGACCCTTCACTTTACACAACATCCTTTTGATCACAAAAATCCTCCTCGCATATATTGTAAAATACAAGAATATTTTAGCGAAACGTTATTAAACTAGTATAAAGGAAAGGTAAAAAAATGTTAAAAAATTGTAAAACAAAGGTTCATCATCGTAACATAGGATTGATTTTTTGAAAATGAATCATTTTAATACACTTCACTGTGAGTAGAGACTCCTGCGGGAATAGCGAGGAAAGTGAGACCCCGCGGAAAGCGTCCACTCGGAGTGGAGTGTACATCTATCTATATGTCACCCCCGTCTTTTGGTGATGAACCAATATTTAGATAATTCGTAAAATAATGTTTACTAATATTTAG
The DNA here is from genome assembly GCF_022663535.1 of Bacillus cereus group sp. BfR-BA-01380. Taxonomy (GTDB): domain Bacteria; phylum Bacillota; class Bacilli; order Bacillales; family Bacillaceae_G; genus Bacillus_A; species Bacillus_A cereus_BB. Next base: position 16,186 of record NZ_JAKUFS010000020.1, read on the forward strand.
AAAAATTATAAAATTTAATCGTATGGTAAATATAATATTTGGAACAGGAGATTTGGACATGAAAAAATCATTAAAAAGCTCTGTAATTAAAGTGGGGGCAAGTGGAGTCTTATGCTTGTCGATGATTCCATCAGTTGCACATGGAGAAACTACAGAAAAAAAAATAGAAAATCCTGTAGTACAACAAGAAACTGAAAAGAATGCGTTATTAAATAAAGAAGATAAGACAGAAACTGATTCAAAAAAAGTAGCAGAACAAGAGAAACAGGAATCAAAAGTTCAGGGTGATTCAAATCAACCTGTTGAGAAAAAAACAAATGTAAATGAGAGTTCAATAAAAAACGAAACAAATAGTAAAAAAAATGAAGCTAATAAAAAAGATACTGTTAAAGATAAAAAAATAGATGAGTTAAAAGATGCTGAAGAAAAGATTGTAGAGAAAGCACCGAAAATCGTTGGAAAAGAAGAACTTCAAAATGCTAGTGAGAAAGTTAAAGAAGTTGGGAAAATTTTAGAATTATTTCCAGATGCAAATTTAGCAAAAGCTATTGCAAATAAATTTGGAAAATCTGTGACGGATTCGTTAACTGAAGATGAAATTAATCAGACGACACAACTTGTTTTAGCTGAGGCAGGAATAACAGATGCAACTGGAATAGAGATATTTAAGAATGTAGAGAGTCTAGGTTTAGACAGAAATAAGCTTAAAACTATTAATTTAAAATCATTTTCGAAACTCAGAACCCTTGGTGTTGCGGGAAATAACCTTACTGAAGTAGATGTAAGTCACAACCCTAATCTAGAATTGTTATTTATTGGTTTCAACGATTATAAGGATACACCAAACTCCAATAGAATAAAAACCATTGATATTAGTAAAAATCCAAAGTTGAGCATGTTTGATGCATCAGCAGTAGGATTGGAAACTCTTGATACTTCAAATAACTTTGAACTTACAGCTGTATATTTAAATAATAATAATATATCTCAAGTTGATTTTAGTGCTAACAAAAAACTTAAATATATATGGATGGAAAACAACAAACTAACAAGTATTGACTTAAGTAACAATGAAGAACTTGTTGCTGCTATTTTTACTAATAATCAACTTACTAAAATAGATATCTCTAATCAAAAGGATTTAGAGGATCTGTATATTGAAAAAAACAAGATTTCAAATATTGATTTTTCAAATAACCCTAAATTATCTAACATATTTGTAGGTGATAATAATCTTACAAAATTAGACACAAGTATGTTGGAAAATTTAGATGCACTATTTGCAGAGAACAATCAATTGACATCTATTTCATTAGAAAAAAATTCGGACTTAAGATCTTTGAACCTTTCTGGAAATAAATTAAATTCAGTTTCGTTGGAGAATAATTATAAACTAGAATCTCTAGATGTTTCAAAAAATAAACTGGAAACTGTATCCGTAGTGAAAAATAATAAAATTCATCATTTGAATGTTTCTGAGAATAATTTAAATTCTTTAAAGTTTGCCCCAAACTCTACATTTGGACATTTGAATATTTCTAATACAAATCTTGAAAGTATCCAAACAGATTTTAAAATGAAACCTTTTGTATATTTGGTACCACTTCTAGATATTAGAAATACAAAAATTGATTTAGAAAAAGAACCATTTGCATCAAAACATCAAGAGTTCTTAGATCTTGCAAATAAACCATTAGGACTCAACTATAAGTATGGAAATGAGGAAGAAACAGATAAAGAAACTCCAGTATTAACAGCGAAAGAAAATGTAACGGTAGAAGTAGGTAGCAAGTTAACACCGTCTGACCTTGTAACAGTAAAAGATAACAAGGATCCAAATCCAGTCTTATCGTTTAAAGAAGAGCCAGACTTCACAAAAGCAGGAAAAGTGAAAGTAACCGTAGTGGCAACAGATAAGAGTGGAAATAGGTCAGAAAAAGAAGTAACTGTAACAGTGAAAGAAAAAGAAAAACCTGCGAAAAACCAAGCGCCGGAGTTAACTGTACCGTTTACAACTACACTACATGTAGGTGATACGTTTGACCCAATGAAAGGTGTAAAAGCAGTTGATAAAGAAGATGGCGATTTAACGAGTAAAGTTAAATATAAAGGTAAAGTAGATACTTCTAAACCAGGTAAATACATTGTAGAATATTCAATTGTCGATTCTCAAGGAGTTAATGCAACAGCGACACAGTCTGTAATTGTAGAAGAAAATGGAGAAACTCCAGATATGGAACCGAAGTTAACAGTACCTGTTGGAGCAACAATTAATGTAGGAGATTCATTCGATCCAATGGCAGGGGTATCAGCTATTGATAAAGAAGATGGCGACATTACTTCTAAAGTAACAGTAGACGGTAAAGTAAATACTTCTAAAGCAGGTATTTACGTATTAACTTACACAGTTAAAGACTCCGCAGGTCATGAGGTTACTGCAACACAAAAAGTAGTTGTGAAAGAAAAAGATAATGGCAACGGTTCTGATAATGGTAATAACAACGGTAATGGCTCTGATAATGGTAACAGTAATATCTCAAACAATGGTACTTCTGATAAAAAAGAAGATACATATAAAGAGCTTCCAAAAACGGGTGCAAGTACAAATAACAGTGCAGCAATGGGTGTATTGATGGTTCTTGCAGGTATGGTTCTTTCTTTTGGTCGTAAATTTAGAAAGGTATTAAAATAGTATTAATTTATTGCATTTTATTGCATTATTGCAGTGAAATCATAACCCTCCTTCCAAAGGGGGGGGTGCACAAAGGCTGTAAGCTTATACTACCGGTCAGCGTAGGATTCAATAACCTATCTCACTTTTCAAAATCATTTTCTAGATACAAAAAATGTCTCTCCAAAAATTTAGATTGCAATTTCAAAAAACAGGAAACAGAATATATATTAAAAATAGGTTAGAGAGAAAAAGAAAAGAATCAACAATCTACTATAGATAGCTGATTCTTTTCTATATATTGATGGAGCTTTTGTTACTTACTCTAGGCAAACACTTTTTATATTTTAAAGGCAATTTTCTCCTCGACTTTTCTTCTTAATCAGCTTGTACATCACAAACCCAATTAAGAAAACAGCAATAATTCCTAACACCGGCAGCATATACTGCTCCACCATAGCACCAGCCTTGTGCCAATGCGGACCAAGCTTCATTCCAACATAAACATACAGCGCTGTTAATGGGAACATCGCAACAAATGTATAGATGATAAACTGCCAAATATTCATTTTCGCCATACCACATGGAATCGAAATAAGTGTACGTACACCTGGAACAAATCGCCCTGTAAATGCCACGACAGGACCATACTTCGCAAAGAAATGATCTGCCTTTTGAATCTGTTCTTCTTTCATAAAGAAATACTTTCCATATTTGATGACTAGAGGACGGCCTCCGTAATATCCTAAAGCATACAATGTTAACGGTCCTGTCGTTCCTCCAATTGTACCTGCTAAAACTGCAACCCAAAAATTCATATCACCTTCATATACCCAATATCCAACGAGCGGCAATATAACTTCAGCTGGGACAAACTCAAACGTTAAAGCGAAAACAACACCAAAATAAGAAAATTGTTTTAAATAATGAATAAAATCTAAAATCAATTGTTCCATCTATCTTTCTCCTACTCTATTAGTCCATATTTATCCTGTAAATGAATAGGAGCCATCTTCACAATGCACTGCAAAATAAACAAAATTACCGCTACATCATCTAGCACACCAAAAAACAATAAAAAATCTGGAACGATGTCAAACGGAAACATGACATATCCACATAAGAATAAGATAGAAAGCATTTTCTTCTTCAATTCAACATCCTTCGATAGAAAGAATTCACCTAAAAACGGAATAAATTTACGTACTTGAAAGATTAGACGTACTCTTTTCCACAACTTTCTCATATTCTTTCTCCTCTCTCGTTTTCCAATTGCAGTATATAAAAAGGACCTTTACCGAAATGATAAAGGTCCTAAAAAGACAATAAGGGGCCCTTACCATGATTGGTAAAGGTCTCACTAACAACACGATTGTTGCCAACAAAGCCGAGGGTTTCTCCCTGTAATGACGACTTTGCTGCAAGAGCTACTCCCCTTTATATACATGTTTTATACCGCTATGTTAAAAGGTTTCACTTAAAAAGTCAATGATTTGATTAGTACTAGATTATTAATCCGTTTTTAATTTTCAACCTATAAGTCGCCGTTATGCTAAACAAAACATAAATTTCTCCTTTTGTTTTAAACCCTGCATGTGGCAGAAAAAGGCCCTGACCGTTTCTATGCCTGGCCAGATCCTCTCGCCCATCAAAAAAGAAAAGGTTTGTAATGTACATAGTTATTCTCCTAAAAAGATTTACAATTCGGAATCTCTACTCCCGAAGACTGTGCAAGTTTTAATAGATAATAACACTCTTCTCTTGCCATATGATCTGGCATTCTCCCCGAAAGCGAGCTTAGCATTTGTCCCGATAACTCTAACTCTTCTAGTTCACGAAGGAAGTGCGAAAATAAAGTAATTTCCAGCGAAACATCTTTTGTGAACTTCTTTAAAGCAGGGAAAGATACTAATTCTGTCCGTAAATAACCTGTCATTTCAACAGCTTTTATATACAATTGTTCAAAATGTTTTTCATATTCTTCACTTTTTTCTTTTAAACGTTTTTCGACAGAATCTAGTCCGGTAGACATGGCTTCTGCATGACCGGCTGCATCTATTAGCCAAAGGAGATGATGATGTAATTCGTGAAAAAGGGGAGGTACTTTCCCTTCCATTAAATGTTTCAGTATTGTTATGTATTCTTCGACTTCATTAACCATGTGATTAAAAAATGTCGGTGTTAAATGAATAGAAATTTTCCCTTCTAATTGTTTATGTAAAATATGCAATTTAAACTTTCTTATTTCATTTGCTGCTTCATTTGCCTCTTTTGCAAGTGCAATTAAGTCAGTAGTTCCAATTTTCTTTTTCAATTCATCAAACTTTTGTATAAAATACATTGCTCGCTCGATTTCTTCTTTTTCTTTAGGAGCTAAAGCATCCGTTATAAAATGAGCATGATCTTCCAAAATCCTTAACCAAAACCGATGCTCGAATAATGCATTTTCTTCATAAGCTCGATCCATCATATTTGCCCCCTCACAATTATATATTCACACACCCCTTGCTTATATATAGCTTTAGTAGGCCCCGCTCTCATGCGGCAATTGCAACTGAATTATATGCCAGTCAGGGTCATAAACAGATATCACTTTTTTCTTCTCTATATAATCTTCTATTTCTGTGTACATTACTTGATAGTAAGCTAACTTTTTCAGTAACTTCTCCGCCTCATGGGATTGTATATTCACTTCGATTCTCGGAAGAAATTGTTCACACTTAGTAACTCCTTTTTCCTTATTTAAAACACAACAAATTCGCATTTCCCCTGCATCATACCACACACCAGGTACATCTAATTGCGGCCTTTCTATGCTTGGCCGAAAACCTAATATACCTTCATAAAAATATAATGTCTTCTTTAAATCTTTCACCTCTAACACAACAGAATGAGTCATCTTATCCGCCTTCTCCCTTCTCATCTATTAGTTTTGTATATGAGTCATAAATGATAATTATGTTTGAATACAATACATAATAGCGATGTTTTTCAAAGGAGGTGTATCGGTTGGATAAATCAGTGAGGTCATACACACCTTATCACAGTCCACAAGACCCATGTCCACCAATCGGAAAGAAATACTACTTTACTCCCCCTCATTTATTTATGGGATTTCAGCCAGTAAACTTACCACAATTTTCTCCGAGTGAAGCATTAAAAAAAGGGACATTGTGGCCTGCTTTATATGATTATTATGAAAATCCTTATAAAAAAGGACGGTGACACCATCGTGGCGCAACCACTTCCTGATGAATTTTATAAATGGATGGAAGAAATGCAGGAACTTGATTTTGTACTAGTAGAACTGACTCTATATTTAGATACCCATCCTGATGATGTTACATCCATTAAACAATTTAACGATTTTTCCTATAAACGGAGACTATTGAAACAGCAAATTGAAGAAAAATACGGACCTCTTCAACAGTTCGGTAATAGTTATTCAAAAGCTCCTTGGGAATGGAGTAAAGGACCTTGGCCATGGCAAATATAAAGTGAAACTTTAATCAGTGGGGGTTTTCTTCATCCCCCACTGATTATTAGCCCGACCAATCGGGCTTTTACGGGCAGTTTATCTCCCGCCTAACTTCTTAAGAAAAGCGGAAGCGGCTCGTTCAGAATTGCAGGACGCCCACGCCCCTGACAGAGAGGCGCTTTTTGCCTCGTCCGAGGGGGCGAAACGACCGGAGATTCTAGCCGCTAGAGCTGGACAACAAAGAAATGTGGAAGTGGCTCGCCCAGAATGTGAGGGGGATGGAGCTTCTGACGTAGAGGTGATTTTTACCTCGTAGGAAGAAGCGAAGCCACCGAACATTCTAGCTACTGGAACTGGACAATGCTTTTGCTAAATTTTGAGGTGGGAGTATTACTGCCCACGAATAGCGGGATAAAGGTGGGAAAAATATGTGGATCTACGAAAAAAAATTGCAATATCCTGTAAAGGTAAGTACTTGTAATCCAAAACTCGCCAAATATTTAATTGAACAATACGGCGGTGCCGATGGCGAATTAGCTGCTGCCCTGCGCTACTTAAATCAGCGCTACACCATTCCTGACAAAGTGATTGGTTTATTAACAGACATTGGAACGGAAGAGTTTGCACATCTTGAGATGATTGCGACAATGGTATATAAATTAACAAAGGATGCCACACCTGATCAAATGATAGCTGCCGGTCTTGATGCCCACTACGCTGATCACGATAGCGCTATTTTCTATCACAATGCCGCAGGCGCTCCATTTACAGCAACTTACATAACAGCAAAAGGAGATCCAATTGCAGATTTATATGAAGACATCGCCGCAGAAGAAAAAGCAAGGGCCACATACCAATGGCTCATTAATATGTCCGACGACCCTGATATAAACGATGGATTACGCTTTCTACGAGAACGCGAAATCGTTCACTCTCAGCGCTTTCGAGAAGCGGTCGAAATATTAAAAGAAGAACGAGACAGACAAATTTATTTTTAAAATATAATGCACATACTGTAATCGGTATGTGCATTATATTGTTCTATTCGCCTTAAATCATTTAAATTCTCCCTTTGTTTCACCATCACACGTGGCAGAAAAAGGAACCGACCGCTTCTATGCACGGGCAGTTTATCTCCCACCTAACTTCTTAAGAAAGGCGGAAGCGGCTCGCTCAGAATTGCAGGACGTTGGAGCACCCGACAGAGAGGCGCTTTTTGCCTCGTCCGAGGGGGGCGAAACGACCAGAGATTCTAGCCGCTAGAGCTGGACAATGCTTTCGCTGAATTTTGAGGTGGGAGTATTACTGCCCGTTAATGCGGGATAAGTATCCTTCCCTCCTTAGAATGATTATTCAACTTAGTGAATCAATTATTAATTTTTTAATAATTACCTGTTGCTTTCTAATCATCAGACCATTAAAATAAAAACATCGATTCGACAAATTATTTGAATTTTCGACAAAAACCATCTAGGAGGATTTTTATAGAATGCGTACAACTTTAAAGCCATCCCAAATTCTCTCCATTAGCTTATTGCTATTTGCGATTTTCTTTGGTGCTGGTAATATGATTTTCCCGCCCTTACTTGGTCTTTCATCTGGAGAGAATATGTGGGTGTCTATTTCAGGATTTGTGATTACCGATGTCGGTTTATCACTATTAGCAATTGTTGCAGTTGCATTATCAGGAGGCAGCTTCAACAGCCTAGCAGGTCGTGTTCATCCAAAATTCGCAACGATTTTTGCCATCATTATTTACCTTTCTATTGGCCCGCTGTTCGTTATCCCGCGTACAGGATCTGTTTCATACGAAATCGGCATTGCACCGCTTTTTCAAGATCACTGGTATTCTATGTTGCTCTTTACAGGAATTTTCTTTACGATTGTCTACTTCTTATCGTTAAACCCTTCCAAACTAGTGGATCACATCGGAAAAATTTTAACACCTATTTTACTTGTTATTATTGCGGTAATGGCGACGAAAGCGATTCTTTCACCAACAAGCTCGTTTGCTACTCCTATTGGTGACTATAAAGAAATTCCTTTTTTTAAAGGTTTTTTAGAAGGATTTTTAACATTAGATGCGATTGGAGCGCTTGTATTATCTAACATTGTTGTAGATGCGATTCGTCAAAATGGGGTACATGATAAAAAAGCAATTACGAAATATACGATTATGTGCGGAAGTATTGCGGCTTTATTTTTAACAGTCATTTATTTTGCATTAGGTTATATCGGAGCATCGAACGGGCTACTTGGACAAGTTGAAAACGGTGGCCAGCTATTAGCAACGATTATGTACCATTTATTTGGGACAAGCGGTAACATATTATTAAGTCTTGCCATCATTTTCGCTTGTTTAACGACAGCAATTGGTGTTGTTAGTGCATTTGCAAACTATTTTTCGAACGTATTAACAAATGTATCATACAAAAAACTCGTATTGTGGGTTTGTATTTTTAGCTTTATCATTTCCAACTTAGGATTAAGCTTATTAATTAAACTTACACTACCAGTATTAATCATCCTTTATCCAATTACAATCATCTTAATTTTCGTATCGTTTCTTGATAAATATACGAAAAGAAAACCTAGTGTGTATGTCGGCGCCATGATTGCAGCCTTTATTATAAGCTGCATTCATGCCCTTGATAACATCGGCATGATGCCATCTGCCATTACATCTATTGCAAGTACAATTCCATTTTATAAATTAGGAGTTGGCTGGATTGTTCCCGCAATTATCGGTGGTATTGTCGGCTACTTCATTCCGCAAACACAAACAGAAGGTGAAGTTTCTGCAAAATGAAAAGACTAGGAATCCCTAGTCTTTTCATTTTGCTTTTAACATATAAGTCATTGCTACACAAAACACAACATGCCCTGCTCTCGTTCCCTACCTCTGTTTTAAAACCTCGCACGGGGCAAAAATAGGCCCTGACCGCTCCTACACACGGCCAGTCCCTCTCACCTACCTAAAAAAGAGGGTTTTAAGGGGTTTAAGCTCTTACATCGTATGCTTAAACACAAACAAATCTTCCTTCGTTTGTGATAAAGATTGTGCCGTTTCTATTTCTTCCTGCTCTGCTCTCTCTCCTAGCTTTGCTTTTGTCACCGCATCCTGGATACATTTTACGATCATATTCCCTGAAAAAATCGTTAATCCAAAACAAGTAATCGGTACAAGCGGAATCCATGGATGCACTGCTAAAGACCGAAAGTATACCCCAATTAATCCTGACCATTCATGAGTAACAGAATCGGTCTCTCCTCCATAAAACATTATCGTTCCCCCAAAGAATAAATCCAATAAACCAAGATGCAATAAAATAATAAGCGTCTGTACAAACTGCTGCATAAATACAATGACAAAGGTTGGGTACAAATGCGGAAACACGTGTTTTATAAGAAGATGTCGTTTACTTCCTCCTAAAATTTTAGCAGCATCAATAAATTCTTCTGTTGATACCTTACGAATTTCATTTGCAATATATAAAGAAAGGGTCGGAACTGCGAGCGCCGTTAATAAAATAATTTCAAACGAAGCTCGTTCAAAAAAAGTTGACATTTCTTCGCCGTTATCGAATTTAATTGCATGTCGTAATAAAAAAGCTGCAATCATAACCATCGGAATAATTGTAAAACTATCAAAAAAAGCTTCTAGTTTTGCAAACCCTCTCTTTACGTACATACCGAGACAAACACCGAAACAAACTCCACATACAATCCGTAGCAATGCGATGAGTATGGAGATTCCAATTGTCCATTTGGCCCCTTCAATTACTAAGTTTAGTAAATCAAATCCCTTTCCATCTGTTCCAAGTAAAAACTGAAACGAAGGTGGAAATGGAGGAACTTCTGGTGTTCCATCCTTATTAAACTGAATGGACACCTTCCGAATATGCCCATCATTAAAAATTGTATTTCCAATGCTTAACAAAAGAAATATAGTAATGAATGCACTACTAACCCAAAAGCGCTTATCACGTTTCAAATGTTGCCACATTTTATAACCTCTCTTTCATCGCATTTGGAACAAAATAATGAAACAGCTTAAAAATAATAAAAATAGGTACATAAAGCAGCAGCAAACTAACTGTAAACAGAGGAATACCTGTTGCAAAATCCGTATCGGCAGCAACTCTTACAAATACAAACATGCCGTATGTATTAAACATCCATTCAATAATGTACAAATTGGATAACATAAACCAAATGTTTGTTTTCGCAAAATAAAGCGTACTTAATAGTACATTACGTAAAACATGGTGATTTAAAATATAAAACTTATCCAGTCCTTTTGCCTTTGCAAATAGAACATAATCCTTTTCAAGTTCCGTTTCAAAACGCAGTAATACTAGTTTTACAAACATAATCGTTGTCGGTACACTTAAACAAATAATCGGTAACCCTCGAACGGCTTTTTCTCCTACCCCTGAAATATTTACAGCTAAAATACCTGTTTGTTTAAAAATCCAAATGACAAAAAGTTGCGAACCGAGAATAAGAAGAATATCTGGAATAGATTCAAGAAAAAGTAAGAATGATTTAATTTTCTTTTGAACATTAGCGTTGCTTCGTAAAACAATATAAACAATGAAAAAAGCAATCAAAAGTGAAATGAAAAAAGCAGCTAAAAAAATAATCATCGTTTCTTTATAGTGGATAAATAGTTGTGGAAATAATGGTTTTGTAATTGGAATTTTACTTACAATTGGACTGTTACTAGCTGGTACATACGTCATCGATGATAGATGCACCAAATTATTGCATACCATCTTAATCGTTTCTACATATTTATGAAAATCTACTTTTAAGCCTTGAAACAAACCAGGTAACGCTCCTACACAAATAATTCCGATAATCGATAAGAAAAGTTGCACAATGACTTCCGAACTATGTATAAACACCCTCTTTGCCATATTCTCCTAGCTCCAATCCTTTTTCTCCCATTTTATACAATATTTTTTCAATTGTATATATTTTCTGTAAATTTATCTTATTGCATTTCTCAATGTAGAACCCTCTTTTACAATTTTATTTTTCAACATATACGTCACTGCTATGAAGAGACAACATGATCCGCTCGAAAGAAAGAGGAACTGACCGCTTCTACGCACAGCCAGTTCCTCTCAACCACCTAAAAAAGAGGGGTTTAAATCATTTTTCCAACCCATATATAAAATTATTTTAATTTCTCAACATATAAATCACCGCTACACAAAACAGGCCCTGACCGCTCCTACACATGGCCAGTCCCTCTCACCTACCTAAAAAAGAGGGGTTTAAGGGGTTCAAGCTCTTACATCGTATGCTTAAACATAAACAACTCTTCCTTCATTTGTGATATAGGTTTTGCCGTTTCTACTTCTTCCTGCTCTGTTCTCTCTCCTAGTTTTGCTTTCGCCACCGCATCCTGAATACATTTCACAATCATATTCCCTGAAAAAATCGTTAATCCAAAACAAGTAATCGGTACAAGCGGAATCCATGGATGCACTGCTAAAGACCGAAAGTATACCCCAATTAATCCTGACCATTCATGAGTAAAAGAATCGGTCTCTCCTCCATAAAAGCTTACCGTTCCCCCAAAGAATAAATTCAATAAACCAAGGTGCAATAAAATAATAAGGGTCTGTACAAACTGCTGCATAAATACAATGATGAAAGTTGAGTACAAATGTGGAAACACGTGTTTTATAAGAAGATGTCGCTTACTTCCTCCTAAAATTTTAGCAGCATCAATAAATTCTTCTGTTAATACTTTACGAATTTCGTTGGCAGCGTACAAAGAAATGGTCGGAACTGCGAGTGCCGTTAATAAAATAATTTCAAACGAAGCTCGTTCAAAAAAAGTTGACGTTGCTTCACCGTTCCCAAATGTAATCGCAAGTCGTAATAAAAAGGCTGCAATCATAACCATTGGAATAATTGTAAAACTATCAAAAAAAGCCTCTAATTTTGTAAACCCTCTCTTTACGTACATACCGAGACAAACACCGAAACAAACTCCAAATACAATCCGTAACAAGGCGATGAGTATGGAGATTCCGATTGTCCATTTTGCCCCTTCAATTACTAAGTTTAATAAATCAAATCCCTTTCTATCCGTCCCCAGTAAAAACTGAAACGAAGGGGGAAATGGGGGTACTTCTGGTATTCCTTCCTTATTAAATTGAATGGACACCTTCCGAATCTGTCCATCATTAAAAATTGTATTTCCAATGCTTAACAAAAGAAATATAGTAATGAATGCACTACTAATCCAAAAGCGCTTATCACGTTTCAAATGTTGCCACATTTTATAACCTCTCTTTCATTGCATTTGGAACAAAATAATGAAACAGCTTAAAAATAATAAAAATAGGTATGTAAAGTAACAGCAAACTAACTGTAAACAGAGGAATACCTGTTGTAAAATCCTTCTCAGCTGCTTCTCTTACAAATACAAACATGCCATATGTATTAAATATCCATTCAATAATGTACAAATTAGATAACATAAACCAAATGTTCGTTTTCGCAAAAAAGAGTGTACTTAATAACACATTACGTAAAACATGATGATTTAAAATATAAAGCTTATCCAGCCCTTTTGCTTTTGCGAATAGGACATAATCTTTTTCAAGCTCGGTTTCAAAACGCAGTAAGACTAGTTTCACAAACATAATCATTGTCGGTACACTTAAACAAATAATGGGTAACCCTCGAACTGATTGGTCTCCCGTTCCTGCAATACTTACAGCTAAAATACCTGTTTGTTTAAAAATCCAAATGACGAAAAGCTGTGAGCCGAGAATAAGAAGAATATCTGGAATAGATTCAAGAAAGAGTAAAAATGATTTAATTTTCCTTTGAACACTAGCATCACTTCGTAAAACAATATAGACAATGAGAAAAGCAATCAAAAGTGAAATGAAAAAAGCCGCTAAAAAAATAATCATGGTTTCTTTATAGTGGATAAATAGTTGTGGAAATAGTGGCCGTTCGCTATTACTAGTTGGTATATACGTCATCGATGATAGATGCACCAAATTATTGCATACCATCTTAATCGTTTCTACATATTTATGAAAATCTATTTTTAAACCTTGAAACAAACCGGGTAACGCTCCTACACAAATAATTCCGATAATCGATAAGAAAAATTGCACAATGACTTCCGAACTATGTATAAACACCCTCTTTGCCATATTCTCCTAACTCCAATCCTTTTTCTCCCATTTTATAAAAAGTTTTTACAATTGTATATATTTTCTGTAAACTATTCGTTCATTTTGTTTCTTTATGAAGAGCCTTCTATATAAATCGCCGCTATGCATGGCCAGTTGCTCTCGCCCACCTAAAAAAAGAGGTTTGTCTTTTTTCAATTTGTATTCATTTCACACGTAATCCTACATCTCTTAATTTAAACCTTACAAAATTGTAATACTATTGTAAGATAAAACGCTTTGTCAGATTTGGTCTCCCCCTTATACTAGAAGTTACAGAGATAAAAACGACACGAAAAGGTGAAAATACAATGAAAAAGAAAACGAAAATATTAATCATCGGTTTAGCAACAATCGGAATTGGTGCTGGTTCTTACTTTGCGTTAGCTGGCGGGTCTGACTCAACTATGGCGTACAGTGGTTATAAAGTAACGGAAAAGAAAATTGAAAATGCACAGAAATTTGGCGGTGAAGTCATCCCGAACGGTATCGAAACAATTGCATTTGATCCAACGAAAGGCAACTATGAGCTTGCCGTTAAAAAAGGAGATCAAGTAAAAAAAGGACAGATGCTATTTAAATATAACAACTCATCTATTAAACTAGAAAAAAACGATGCGGAAATGCAAAAGAAACTAGCAGAGAAAGAAGTTGCACTCCTTCAAAAACAACTGGATGCATCAAAACAAAAACTACAAACAGCAAAACAATCTGGTGCTACGAGTGAAATGCTAAAGGCTGCTGAACAAGAAGTGCAAGCACAGGAAACGCAGCTTGAAACAAAAAAGTTTGAAGTCGAAAAAGCGAATCAAATGATTGAAAATAATAAGGAAAAAGAAAATGCACTATCAGTAACAAGTCCTGTAGATGGCACAATCGAGGACATTAACAAAGGTACAGAAGAAAAAGCTGCTATGAGCGGTATTACGATTCGCACTGCTGGCCCATTAAAAGTAAAAGGGCAATTATCTGAATATGAACTCTCTCAAATGAAAGTTGGCCAAGAGGTTTCTGTTACATCTAAAACAGTACCAGGAAAAACATGGACAGGAAAAGTAACAGAAATTGGAACAACACCATTGAAAAATCTAGATGAAAACAAAACAGTTTCTAATTATCCTTTCATTATTACATTAGATAATAATGATAATTTACAACCTGGCTTCCATGTTTATGTAACAGCAAAATCAGGTGAAGCAAACGGTATGGTTGTTCCAAAAAGCAGTATCGTGAAAAAGGGTGATAAAAACGTCGTATTCGTTGTAAAAGGCGGAAAAGCAAAAGAACAAGCTATTACCATTGAGTTTGAAACAGACAGCGAAGCAAAAATTTCCGGTTTAAAAACAGGTGAGCAAGTAATCTCAAAACCAGAAAAAGATTTAAAAGATGGTATGGAGGTTGTCATTAAATGATTGAACTAAAAGGCATCACGAAGTCTTTTCAAAACGGAGAAGAAGTTGTTCAAGTTCTACATGGAATTGATGTAAAACTAAATCAAGGTGAATTTACTTCCATTATGGGACCATCTGGTTCCGGGAAATCAACATTAATGAATATCATTGGTTGCTTAGATCGACCTACACTAGGCACATACACGTTAGCTGGGAAAAATATCTCAAACATGTCCGAAACAGAACTGGCGCACATTCGCAATAAAGAAATTGGATTTATATTTCAAAACTTTATGCTGCTCCCTCGCCTAAATGCGATGCAAAATGTCGAACTACCACTTATCTATGCTGGCGTAGATAAAAAAGAACGACGTGAACGCGCGTTAGCTGCATTAACAAAAGTAGGGCTAGCAGACCGAGCAACTCACTTACCAAATGAATTATCAGGTGGACAAAAACAACGTGTCGCTGTCGCCCGTGCAATTGTGAATAACCCGAAATTCATTTTAGCTGATGAACCGACTGGTGCACTTGATACGAAAACAAGTGCACAAATTATGGATCTCTTTTACGAATTAAATAAACAAGGCTCTACCATTATTATGATCACCCATGACCGGGAAATTGGGGAAGCGGCATCACGCCAAATTGTAATTCGTGACGGAAAGATCGTCCAAGATTGGAGAGGTTAAACTTGAACATGAATGAAAATATACGTATGGCCCTTTCCTCCATCTTCGCTCATAAAATGCGGTCTATTTTAACAATGCTTGGAATTATTATTGGGGTTAGTGCGATTATTACCATTATCTCTATCGGTGATGGAACAAATGCTAAATTCCGTGAACAAATCGGGAAAGAAAAGAAAGATCAGTTTACAGTAAACTATAGCACAGAAGATATTACAGATATGGACGGTAAAATTTCAGCGAGCATGTATGACAATGTCTTAAAAATTCCCGGTGTTCAAGATGTTTATCCTGATGTTGGAAGCAAAGCGAAAGTATATGCAGGAAAAAAAGACTTAGATATTGATGTAACTGGTGCTAAAGGTGATTATTTTGATGATTCTTCTAAATTTCGACTTGAACACGGCAATTTTTTAACAAGTGCTGATTTAGATAAGCCTGGACATACGATTGTATTAAGCAAAGGTGCCTTTAATAAATTATTCTCTTCCTGGGAATCAAATTTATATGTAGATATAAAAGGTACTCCTTATAAAGTAGTCGGTGTATATTCTAAGAAAGGACCGGTGGGTGATATCACCGAATTAAAAGAAGGTATCATCTCCGCAGAAAACTGGCCTGTTTTATTTGGAAAAAATAAGTATGATGGCATCACAGTAAAAATCGCTCCTGGTCAAGATAAGCAAGCTGTACAAGATGCAGTTGTAAAATCATTAAACAGCGCTAAAAAACCAGAGCAAACAGGAAAATTCAAAGTACCAGATCCAAAAGAATTGCTAAAAGAAATTGATAACTTCACAGGTATCTTAAAAAGTGTATTCGGTGGTATTGCAGCCATTTCATTATTAGTTGGTGGTATCGGTGTTATGAACATCATGCTTGTATCCGTTACAGAGCGTACACGTGAAATCGGAGTCCGTAAAGCACTCGGTGCAACGCGCGGAAAAGTATTAATGCAATTTCTCATTGAATCTTGTATCTTAACAGCATTAGGCGGCTTAATCGGATTTGTACTCGGTATCTTCTTTGCATGGGTCGTATCAATATTTGCAGCATGGCCACTTGTTGTTTCGGTAAAATTAGGATTAATCTCGGTCGGACTCTCCATGTTAATCGGTATTGCATTCGGCTTACTTCCAGCAAACAAAGCAGCGAAACTAGATCCGATCGAATGCTTGCGATATGAATAATAAAGTGAAACTTTAATCAGTGGGGGGTTTTCTTCATCCCCACTGATTATCAGCCCTCACCAATCGAGCTTTTACGGGCAGTTTATCTCCCACCTAACTTCTTAAGAAAAGCGGAAGCGGCTCGCTCAGAATCGCAGGACGTTGGAGCACCCGACAGAGAGGCGCTTTTTTCCTCGTCCGAGGGGGCGAAACGACCGGAGATTCTAGCCGCTAGAGCTGGACAACAAAGAAATGTGGAAGTGGCTCGTCCAGAATGTGAGGGGGATGGAGCTTCTGACGTAGAGGTGTTTTTTACCTCGTAGGAAGAAGCGAAGCCACCGAACATTCTAGCCACTGGAACTGGACAACACTTTCGCTGAATTTTGAGGTGGGTGTATTACTGCCCGTTAATGCGGGATAAAAAAGGTTGCTAAATATGGCAACCTTTTTTTCTACAGATATATGAAAAACAAAACCTAACTTACTATTAAAAAAGAAAGAAAATTTTAAAAATGTAAATAACTTGTAATATTCTTTTTAATAACAAAGAATTATAATTAATTGATGCAGGGGCTAAATTAGCTCCCATTATTGATGAAGGAGCATATAAAATGGATGAAAAAACGGATTTACGTGAAAATAAGCATAAAAAAAGCTATAAAAAGCTAAAAATTACAATGTTCATTATTGTCTTGTTTTTAATTTGCGGTGGAGGTTACGCTTGGTTTTTAGTAAATAAAGCTTCTTCCGCTGTTCAAAATGCCTCTCAAAATTTAGAACGTGGTGAAAAGTCTGAATTACGCGAACAAGCGGTTAAACCCGTTTCCAATAACGTATCTGTGTTAATTATGGGAATTGATGAGAATCAAGGGCGTGAAAAAGAGTATTCTGGTGCATTTCATCCAGACGCACTGTTACTTGCAACGTTTAATAAAGATAATAAAACAGTAAAACTAGTAAGTATTCCGCGTGATACATACACATACATTCCAGTAGAGAAGAAAAAGGATAAAATTACAAACTCATATTCACTCGGGGTTGCAAAAAACGGAAAAGACAGTGGGCCTCAATCTACGATCGAATCAGTAGAAAAACTCTTCAACGTTCCGGTCGATTATTTTGTGAGGTTTAATTTTAAATCTTTCATAAAAGTTGTCAACGATTTAGATGGAATTGACTTAGATGTACCTGTTACATTTACAGAACAAGATAGTAACGATACAGCTGATGCGATTCATCTCAATAAGGGGTATCAACATCTAAATGGAGAACAAGCTCTTGCGCTAGCAAGAACGCGTAAAATTGATAGCGATGCGATGCGCGGCCAACGTCAACAACTTGTCATTGAAGCGATTGTTAAAAAACTAGCAAGTGCTGGATCTATCACAAAAGTAGGAAAAATTATTGATGATATTAATGGGGAATTTAAAACAAACTTCTCATTTGACGATATGTTATCATTCTACAAATATGGTATAAATTCTTCAATTGGAAAACTTCAACTAGCTGGGGAAGACTGCTATATGGCGGCAGATAAAGTTTGTCAGCCTAACTATGTTCCAAAACATACGTATTACTACATGCCTGATCAAAAAAATATCGCTGACATATCAAAGCAGCTTCGTGAACATCTTGGACTTCCTGCTGATACAAAGTCTGTTACACAGAATAAAGATACAGATAAAGATGATAAAAAACAAAACGAAGAAGATCGACAACAGTCTAAACCAAAGAACACAATGACTAACGACAAAAATGACAATTAATGCAAAAGATAAGCCCTATAAAAAAGTGAAAGCTTCTTCGATGAAATCGAAGAAGCTTTCACTTTTTTATTATGAGGACTTTTTCAGTGGCCTTATGAATTTTCCCTTTACAATATCTATTATTTTTTACCATTTGTTCTGTTTGCAATTTCAATAGCACGATCTGTTGCTTTCGCTGCATCATCTAATGCTTGTTTACTATCTGTTCCACCATACATTGCTTCTAGTGATTTTACAACCGCATCACGTGATTCAGGAAATACACTAATTAATGCCCCCTGTGTCGCTGGTGATGCTTTTGTAGACTGAAGTTGATTAACTGTTACTTTCAACTGTGGATATTTCGCATATTGTTCTTTTACTAATGGTTCATTATACGCAGCTGGTGTAATAGCGAAATACCCTGTTTGTGTATGCCATTTCGCTTGTACATCTGGCTTAGTTAAATACTTCATGAAATCCCATGCGCCTTGTTGTGTCTCTTTTTCAACCATATTTGTCATCCATAGTGATGCCCCACCAATTACAACACCTTTTGAATCTACGCCATCTGGATGAGGAATATATGCAACACCTACATCAAATTTAGATGTATCAATGATATTACGAACACCAGCAGAAGAGTCTAAATACATCGCTACTTGTCCAGATTGAAATGCTGCGCGCATACCATCCCAATCGTTACCGTATTTTCCAAGTTCCCCACTTTTATTTAAGTTATTAAGCATTGTGAAAACTTTTTGTCCTTCTTTACTATTAAATAATGCTTTTTTAGCCGAACCTTTACGGCCATTCTCATTGTCTACATACAAGCCGCCCTGCGTTGCCAATAATTCTTCAAAGAACCAACCATAGTTTAACATAGAGAAACCGTATTGCTTCGTTGTATTCCCTTCTTTTATTGTCAATTTCTTCGCAGCTTCTTCTAGTTCCGAATACGTGCTAGGTGCTTTTTCAGGATCTAAACCTGCTTTCTTAAATGCATCCTTGTTATAAATTAATACAGGTGTAGATGAGTTAAATGGCATAGAATACATTTTGCCATTTACCGAATAATAGTTTGTAATAGCTTTTTCTAATTTCGATGTATCATACTTATCTTTGTCAATCCACTCTTGTACAGGCGTAATTTTTTTACTATCAATCATATATTTCGTTGTAATTTCACTGGATTGTACTACCGCTGGCACTTCTTTAGATGTAGCTGTACTACGGAATTTTGTTAATAATTCCTCGTATGTTCCTTCAAATTCAGGTTTAATTTCATACTTATCTTGGGACTGATTATATTCTGCTGCAAGTGCATCTAATTTCTTTTGTAAATCTCCGCTCATTGCATGCCAGAAACGTACAACAACTTTATTTCCGTTTTTTTCAACAGGTGCTGTTTCAGCTTTTGCTTGTGAAGAATCTTTAACTGAAGTTTGCGAACTTGAACATGCTGCTACTGACATTGCCATTGCCACTGCTGTAAGTAATAAAGAGCCTTTTTTTACTAACTTCATGTTTTTTATCCACCTTTTCTCATTTTTTAAACATTATTTAATCGCACCTTTTGTCAATCCTTGTTGTAGTTGTTTTTGACCTAAAAATAACAATATCAATGTTGGAAGAATCACAATTGTAATGCCAGCCATAACACCTCCCCAATCATTTGCTACTTCTTGTGTTTGCAATTGTTTAATCCCAATTTGTACTGTCCGAGATGTTGCATCATTCGTTACGAGAAGTGGCCACAAATACATATTCCAAGTTGTTAAAAATCCGTACACCCCTAACGTAATAAAGCTCGTTTTACAATACGGAACTACTACTTTAAAAAGGAATCCAAAATGACTAACACCTTCAATTAATGACGCTTCTCGAAGTTCATGCGGAATTGTAAGGAAAAGTTGTCTTAATAAGAAAATTCCAAAAGCCATTGCAAAAAATGGTACTGTTAAACCCATCAAAGTATTTGTCCATCCAAATTGCTGAACCAATAAGAAATTTGGAATCATCGTTGCTTCCCATGGAATAAGCATCGTTGAAATAAATAAGAAAAAGATTGCATTTCTTCCTTTAAATCGTAAAAACACAAACGCATATGCTGCTAAACTAGATACAATAAGTTGCCCAATCATAACAGTTGTTGAAACGATAAAACTATTTCTCAAATATAAAAGCAGTGGTACTTTATCAAAAATATGAACAAAATTATTAAAAGTGAAATTCTTTGGAAAAAGATGACGCATTTGGATATCATCAGGTGTCATAAATCCGATTGAAACTGCATATAACACCGGAAAGAATACAAGTATTGCACTAAGCAAAAGTAATATGTATAACAATACTTTCCGTCCCCATGTATAACTCATTGGTAATGCACCTTTCTTTCCGCAAGTTTAAACTGAAGTATTGTTGCAATAAAAATAAAAATAAACAACACGATAGCTTGAGCACTTGCTGTACCAAACTGGTAATTCACAAATGCTTCTTTATAAATTGAATAAACAATTAAATTCGTTGCATTGTTTGGACCACCCTTTGTTAAAATATCGATTTGTCCAAAGCTTTGAACTGCATTAATAAGCGTAACAATTGCTATAAAGAATAAAGTTGGTGATAACATAGGCAATGTCACTTTACGAAGTTTATAAAAATAAGATGCACCGTCAATTGATGCACTTTCATAAAGTGTCGTATCAATATTTTGCAAGCCTCCTAAAATTACTAAAAATGAAAAGCCAATATTCATCCAAATCGTTGGAATAGATACTGAGATTAATGCCCATTTTTGACTTGTTAACCATTCAATTGTAGGTAGATGAAGAGTGCCTAGTATATTATTAAATACGCCAACACTTGGATGAAATAAGAATAACCAAATCACCGCACTCGCAGCCACGGAAATTCCCATTGTGGAAGAAAAAAGCACACGAAAAACCCCAATTCCTCGTAACTTTTCATTCGCTAGCACTGCTAGAAATAAAGAAATACATATGCTAGCAGGAACAGTATATAAAGTAAATAAACACGTCGATTTTATACTTTGATAAAAAGAAGGATCTGTTAATAAATATTGATAGTTTTCTAGACCTACAAAGACACTTGCTTCACCTTGGGCGTTCGTTAAGTGAAAGCTATAAAATAGTGTTTTAATCAACGGGTAAAACAAAAATACCGAAAATAGAATAAGTGATGGAGCCAAAAATAGAAAAGCTATACGTAAATCTGATGTTCGGTTCCATGCATTCCGTTTTCTTACACTTTGCTGCTTTGTTAAAGGCTTCGTCGCATCGATCATGTTATGGCCACCCCTTGCTCACTATGTGACAATACTGATTCTAATGTAGATTGTTCAAAGAAGTGCAGCTTATCTACTTGAAACTGTACATGGACAATTTCATCTCGTTTACACTTCAATTGTCCAGTCACCTTAGCACTCCACATGTGATTGTCTACTAGAAAGTTAACAATTGATTCGTTTCCTAATACTTCAACAGATTGTACAATAACAGGCTGCCCCTGCTCGCCAATACGAATATATTCTGGCCTTATACCGATACGTACATCTGTATGCTGTAATTGACTAACTAACGAATCTGTAAGCGGAATACGTAAAGATCCTACACGCGCAGTATTTTGCACCGTATCAATTTGACAATTCGCAACATTCATAGACGGAGAACCAATAAAAGTAGCAACAAACTCATTTTCTGGCTTGTTATATATATCAAGCGGTGTCCCTACTTGTTGGATTTCGCCCTTATTTAATACCATCATACGATCTCCCATTGTCATCGCTTCAATTTGATCATGTGTTACATAAATCATTGTAATGCCAAGACGCTGTTGAATATCTCGAATTTCCATGCGCATTTGTGCCCTCAGTTTTGCGTCAAGGTTAGATAACGGTTCATCCATAAGACAGATCGGTGCTTGACTGACAATTGCCCGTGCAAGTGCTACACGCTGACGCTGTCCTCCTGATAATTCTCTCGGCTTCGCCTTTAAATATGAAGTTAAGCCAACTAGTTCAACAGCTTCAATTAAACGTTTTCTCTGTTCCGTTTTCTCTATTTTTCGCACCTTTAAACCAAATAAAATATTTTCTTTTACCGTAAGATGCGGATATAAAGCATAGTTTTGAAACACCATTGATAAGTGACGATCTTTCGGCTGCAAGTCATTTGAAACAACTTCATCGATTAAAAGATGGCCTGATGAAATATTCTCTAACCCAGCAATCATTCGAAGTAATGTACTCTTCCCACATCCTGAAGGCCCCACTAAAACAAAAAACTCTCCTTTTTGAATCTGAACAGAAACATCTTGTACTGCTTTTTGATTTGAGTTTTCATATGTTTTACATACGTTTCGCAAAGTGATCATGTTATAATCCTCTCTTATTTCCAAATATGAAAGAATGAAAAATTAGTCTATTTTTACAAAAACAAATAACACCTACTTGCATATATAGACCGTCATTCACACACAATACATAGACAACTTTTATGATCTCTTATTGATTGTGAATGGCACTATTCTATGCAAGCAGGTGTTCGTAAATTATCTCTATCCATACATTCTCACAAATATTATTTTTTGGTCGCAGTTTGTTTCTTTTTGATATTTTTACTATAACCTTTAATTATTAAGGGATTTTTAACCATGTGTGAAATTAAAGTAAATATTTTACTATTCAAGATCAATCTGTAATTACTGAAATTTCCTCTTCACAAAAAAAGCTTTTGAAAAAGAAATTCCGCGAACGAAAATTCTTCTCCAAAAGCAAAATGGGTATACTACAACAACAATAAGGGCAGGGCGCTTATGTTCATTCTTTCCCCTATGCCACACCAATACTTGTTAAATGTTTAAAAGGAATTGAATTTAAATAAACAAGTTTACGTTTCCTTCAGACGCATCCGCTAAATACGCTGCAACTCCTGCAAATTCGACATTTCCCATAATTTCTTCTTCTTTTAGTCCTAATAAGTCCACTGTCATTTGGCACGCGACAAGTTTCACTCCTTGTTCTTTCGCCAGATCAATTAAATCTGGCAATGGCATTGCGTTATGTTTTTTCATGACATGCTTAATCATTTTCGGTCCTATGCCTGCAAAATTCATTTTCGATAATCCCATCTTATCTGCACCGCGCGGCATCATCTTTCCAAACATTTTCTCTAAGAAATTTTTCTTTGCTTTTATCGGCTCATCTTTACGAAGCGCATTCAATCCCCAAAATGTATGAAAAATCGTTACTTCTTGATCATACGCTGCTGCACCATTTGCGATAATATATGCCGCCATCGCTTTATCATAATCCCCGCTAAACAACACAATTGTTGTTTTTTTCTGTTGCTCCATATTGATTCCTCCCGTCACTACATATACCCGTATAGGTAATTTAAAAGCCCGTACAAAGTCCTTTCGCAAATGAAAGGACTTTGTATCTTTTGTTCATCTATTTAACAGTTATTCTGTTTTCCCTTCCCAAGCTAACATACCGCCGTTCATATTGATCACTTGGAAACCATAGCTTTCTAAAAATTGAGCTGCTCGCGAGCTTCTTCCGCCAGAAAGACATACAATTACGTATTCTTTCTGTTTATCTAACTCATGCATACGAAATTCTAATAAGCCAAGCGGGATATGAAGTGCTTCTGGAATTTTCCCTTCCGCAACTTCTTCTATCTCACGTACGTCAATAATGTTTACCACTTCATGATTCATTAATTTATGTTCTAATTCTTTCGCAGTCATTTCTTTCATTTTCCTACATCCTCCTTAACGCCAAGCGCTCATACCGCCTGAAACATTTATGATTTGTTTAAATCCCATTTTCTTTAAAATTTTTGCTGCTTGTTTACTTCTCATTCCACTCTGACAAATGACAATTGCTTCTTTATTTTTATCTAAGCTATTTGCTTGTTGTATGAGTTCATTTAATGGCATATTTCGAAAACCTGGAATATGATTGCCTCTAAATTCACCTCGTGTACGAACATCAATCAATTGCTTATTCTTTTTCTTCATTTCATCTTTTAGTTCTTTCCCACTTATATTTTTCACTCCCTTAACAGGTAACAAACGAGAAATAATAAACAAGGAAATCAATACAATCAAAACGCCGTTCAACACTACATTCATATTATCCCCTCCTTGTTCTTACCCTTTTTGAATCCAAAACTTCAAAACTCCATCTTCTTCAACATGTTGTAATACTTCATGTCCACCTTTTTGTGACCATGCTGGAATATCTTTAATCGCACCTTTCTCTGTTACATGCACTTCTAGCACTTCTCCAGTTTGCAAAGCATCCATCGCTTTTTTTATTCTTACAATTGGCATTGGACATGCTAATCCTTTTACATCTAATACTTGTTTGATATCCATTTTATATACCTCCAGTAGTATGTTTCATAATTTTATTCATGTATTAATAGTATTTTCTCTATACATATACCTGTATAGGTATAATAAGATCGTTTTTAAAATCTGCCAAAAAAATTGACAGATTATCTGCTTTTAACTAGTAATTGTACAGCCTCTTTAATAACATCTTCATTAGATGTATCGCCTTTTTCAAATTGCTCGCGAAGGCATTTTTCTAAATTTGTTCCGACAATTAATCCAATCGTACGATCCATTGCGGAGCGTGATGCCGTCAATTGTGTAATGACTTCTTTACAATCTTTTCCCTCTTCCATCATGCGAAGGACACCGCGAATTTGTCCTTCAATTCGCTTCAAACGATTTTTCATATCTTGACCGTATTCCAATGGAGCACCTCCATACTTTCACTTGTTCTCTGTTAAAGATTATACCCTATTAGGTATGTTGTAAACACTTTTTTAGAATAAAGTCCTGTCAAAATTGACAGGACTTTATTCCTATTCATGCGCAACGCGGTTTGGTAGAGCTGTCCCATACAGCTTAAAACCACCATCAACATTCTTTACTTCATACCCATGTTCCATTAAAATACGTGCCGCTACATACCCTCTCATGCCGAGTTGACACGTAATATAAATTTCTTGATCTGTTGGAATCTCGTGTAATCGATCACGCAATTCATCTAATGGAATATTTACAGATCCTTTGATAATTCCTTGTTTTAATTCATGCGGTTCTCGGACATCAATTAAATACCCGCCTTTTTCAACGATATGATCAATTTCATGCCATTGCACGATATCAACAAGTCCTTCAATAATATTGCTTGCTGCATACCCCACCATGTTTACAGGATCTTTAGCAGAAGAATACGGCGGAGCGTATGACAATTCTAAATCAGGTAAATCCATCACCTTCAAATTTCCTTTCATTGCAGTTGCAATGACATCGATTCGTTTGTCTACACCAACCTGACCTACGGCTTGCGCTCCGTAAATTTCTCCTGTTTCTTTATTAAAGATGAGCTTTAATAAAACCGGATACGCGTTCGGATAATACCCCGCATGAGAGTTTGCTTGTACGTGAACTACCTCATAGGGCAAATCTAAACGTTGTAATACTTTTTCATTCACCCCTGTCGAAGCGACTGTTAACTCAAACACTTTTGCAATGGATGTACCCATCGTTCCTTTATATATAGAATCTGCATGGCCATGAATAATATCCGCTAATAGACGACCTTGACGATTTGCCGGCGATGCAAGTGGAATCATTGTTTCTGTTTCCGTAACAAAATCTTTTACTTCAATCGCATCTCCAATCGCATAGATAGATGGATCAGAAGTTTGCAGCGTTTCATTTACTTTAATCGTATTTCGAACTCCTAGTTCCAATCCTGCCTCTTTTGCCAAGCTGCTTTCAGGTTGTACACCGATAGAAAGAATGATCATATCTGTATGAATTTTTGTACCGCTTTTCAGACGAATAACCGTTCCTTCTTCTTCAAAAGCTTCTACCCCATCTTCTAAAATGAGCTGAACGCCATGTTTTGTCATATGCTCATGTACATATGCAGCCATTTCATAATCAATCGGCGGCATGACTTGATTGTTCATTTCCACAAGTGTTACATCAAGGCCTCTTTCTCTCAAGTTCTCAGCCATTTCAACACCGATAAAGCCTCCGCCAATTACAGTCGCATGGTGCGGTTTATTTTCATCAATATATCCTTTTATACGATCTGTATCCGGTACATTTCGTAATGTAAATAACGCTTTCGCTGCTTCAATTCCTGGAATTGGTGGAACCATCGGCTTAGAACCTGGTGAAAGAATTAAAACATCATAAGATTCTTCGTAAGTTTCATTGGTAACTACATTTTTCACCACGATTGTTTTTTCTTCTTTATTAATTTTTATTACTTCACTTAAAATGCGAATATCTAAGTTAAAGCGCTTGGACATTTTCTCTACTGTTTGCACTAACAACTTTTGTCTTTCTTGAATAACTCCGCCAATATAATATGGCAGTCCGCAGTTCGCAAACGAAATATACTCTCCGCGCTCAAACATAATAATCTCATCCTCTTCACTTAAACGACGCAGACGTGCTGCAACTGATGCTCCGCCAGCAACTCCGCCAACTACAACAATTTTTCTACTCATTCTTTTTCTCCTCCTTACTTATACCCCTATAGGTATATAATAAGCATAAAAAAACAATAACGCAACATTTTAAACTTAATCTCTCCATTTGTTCACAAAATCGAAACAACTGAATAATCTTAATTTTCGTAACATTCCGTTCATATTCCGTTCATATTCCGTTCATATTCTTATTTTAAAATCTTCTTGAAGATAATAAGAGGAGGTTATATATGTGATCCATAAACTTGCTCGCTTTATAAGTAGTCCGAAGGGTGCCAAAATCGTGTTAATCGCTTGGATTCTTGCTATTGGCGTTTTAAGTTTCATCGCACCATCAGCCAAAAAGTACGCAACAAGCAGCGGTGAAGGAAGCATCCATGAAGATACGCCGTCTGCTGTAGCCCAAAAGATAGTAGACGAACAATTTCCATCCAAAGATGGCGCAGTCGCCTTACTTGTTTTTCATGGAAAAGATGCAATCACTGAGGACGAACGCGCAAAAATCTCAGAAATTAGCAAATGGCTTTCCTCAGATGATAAACCGAAACATGTAGCAAGTGCCCTACCATTTCACCAACTTCCAAAAGCCACACAAGATAAAATGTTCTCCAAAGATAACACAACCATTCTTTTAAATGTTGCTCTGACAAAAGGCTTAGAATCAGATCAAATTTATGAGACATTACAGCAAATTCGAAACCATATAAAACAAATGGATATCGGTGACTTAAAGCTTGAGATTACAGGTCCAGCTGGAATTGCAGCGGATACGATTACGCTTTTCAAAAATGCTGACTTCGTATTAATGTTTGCAACAATCGGATTAATTCTCATTATATTAATCATCATTTATCGGTCCCCATTGCTCGCTGTCATTCCATTAATCATTGCTGGTATCGTATATGCAGTAGTCGATCGCATTTTAGGATTGGCAGGCCAAAACGGATGGTTCGTTGTTGAAAAACAAGCTCTTTCCATTATGATGATTTTACTCTTTGCTGTTTTAACGGATTATTGTTTATTCATCTTAGCTCGTTATAAAGAAGAGTTAAAAAAGACAAGTTCGAAGTACGATGCGATGCAAGTCGCATTAACGCAAGTCATGGAACCTATTCTCTTCAGCGGCGGAACAGTGCTGGTCGCGATGCTTACATTGTTCTTTGCTGTTTTTAATGCATATCATAACTTTGCCCCAGTATTTTCAGTTGCCATGGTGTTCATTCTTCTTGGAGGCATCACACTCATCCCAGCCCTCTTTGCACTCGTGGGCCGAAAAGCATTTTGGCCTTTCATTCCAAAAGTAGCCGAAAAAGAAGAAAAGCTGGGCGGCTTCTGGACAAATGTAGGCACTTTTGTAAAGAAAAAGCCTTCCATCACTGCAAGTATACTGTTACTTATGCTCATTCTTGCTTCGCTGAACGTTGGATCTATGAAATATTCATTTAATTTAATGAAGTCATTTCCGAATGACATTTCCTCGCGGCAAGGTTTTGAAACTTTAGAGGAAAACTTTCCACCGGGACAATTAGCACCTGTAACTGTCATTTTAAAATCAGACAAAGAAATTGTCTTAGACCAATCCTTTCTTGATAAATTAGCTTCATTATCAAACGCACTGAAGAAACTAGATGGGGTAAACACCGTCACACCGGAAATCACTTCCGCATTAGCGGCACCTAATACGAACTTGCCCAAAAATTTCTTATCGGAAGAAAAACATGCCATCAAACTGCAATTGACTTTACAAGACAATCCTTACGACCAAGCAGCTTTAAATACAATCAGTGCACTGCGAGAAAATAGCAACAGTTTGTTAGCAAAGAGCGGCTTTGATTCCAAGCAATATTCCTTGCATTATAGCGGGCAAACCCCGCAGCAATTAGATGTGCAATCGTTAAATGAAAAAGATACGATTGTAACGTTCACGCTCATTTCCCTTTTCATTCTCATTATGCTGACATATCAATCACGATCGCTCATTATCGCGTTCACAATGATAATAACCATGTTACTTTCGTATTCAGCGACGCTAGGACTAGGTTGGATGATCTTTCATTATATTTTAGGCTACGACTCAATTAGCTATCGTCTACCTGTCTACACCTTTGTGTTTCTCATTGCATTAGGGGTCGACTACAATATTATGCTCGTATCCCGAATCAAAGAAGAGGCGCAAAAATATGAATGGAAAGAAGCTGTGGCACGCGGAGTTGCGTTAACAGGGGGCGTCATTTCATCAGCTGGTATTATACTCGCAGCTACATTCGCTGTGCTCATTACTCAGCCCCTTCAAGAACTCTTTCTGTTCGGCTTGACAATGACAATGGGGATTTTAATTGATACGTTCCTTGTTCGTGGTATGCTACTCCCTTCGATTTTGATTTTTTTCAAATCGAGACGTTCCAAGCATGTTTCCTCCCTCAAGGCAGATATAAAATAGCCGTAAAAATGAAAAGTGTGCATTCCAGCACACTTTTCGTTTTCTTTGCAATTGTAATTAGGTAATAAGGGGAGTATTTTTGCTGGAATCATACTCCTTACCAAACTTCTAAATGAAATGTATGACTGATTAGTCGAGGTAATTTTCTGTATATTCACAAAAACCATTTACAAATATACAGAAAATTTGGTACTTTTTAAAAAAGGATGTTAAAATACATCTCTTTGTTTTTATTTTTATCTACTAAGATTACCAATTTGGTGAAAATAGAAAGGAGATTGTATGGACAAGTGGATAGTTGCCAGATTTCGCTTAGTTTTAATCTGTAGTACGATAATTGTTGCCTTTTTTTTAGCCCAAGGAGCCATATATTCACGCGAAATATTTCAGGAATGGATGATTAGTAACACAAAATATTATCTTATAGATGGTTTTGCAGAAACGCTGAGCGGTGGAAAGAGTAAGGATAAAGCCTACTTATCTGGTGGTGATCCGATAGATGAGTCAGGTCACAGACCAGGTGGTAAATCGTGGATTATGGAATCTAGAGAAAAAGTGGATGACGGTTCAAACACCCCCCTCTTAAAGAAAGGAATGACATCTAAGAATAAGAATAATATAATAAGTTACTCTTGTATTATCATTATAATATTACTTATTGTTTGGCGTATTTATAAGTCCAGAAGAAATAAACAACAATTACTACAAGATACGATAGCTGAAAAAAAACTTCCTTCCCAAATCGATCAATCTCCCATTGAACAGAAAAAAATAAATGCATTGCCTCATAATCCTATACGTGCTGAACTAGTGAAGTGGGAACAGAAATTACCACTATCTAAACAAAGACGCCCCTATGAAACAATCCAACAATGGTTAACACGTATCGGTTGTTCACATGAAATAGTAGGAGTGTACGAGAAAATCCGCTATGGAGAGCTAGCCTTTACTCCAGATGAAGAACACTTTACACATGAATGGGTAAAAAGACATATATAAAACATAAAACCTCCTCTTTTAGGGGAGGACGAGAGCCTCTGGCCGCGCATTAGAGCGGTCTGGGCCTTTTCCTGCCACATGCCGAGTTTTAAACAAAAGGAGCAGGCCAGTAGCGGGCATGTTGTACTCTACATAGCAACAATCTATGTGTTAAAAAATCAAGTTGTATTTATATAAGCTGTGGATTGACACAGTTGCACCAACTTAAGTGACACAATGTTTGCCTTCTCTCCCTTTTAACTCACTAAGTCTATTTAAATGCTAAAAACCCCCTTTTTAGGGGGGGGACGAGAGCCTCTGGCCGCGCGTAGGAGCGGTCAGGGCCTTTTCCTGCCACATGCCAGGTTTGCAACAAATGGCATGTGGCACTTTGTTTGTTAAACAATCAAAGTGGATTCATATATCAATTGCTTTGTAGGTGTAGGTCATTCCAATCTTCTCTTAATAAGCCAAACATATATACGTCATGGAATTTGCCAAATCTAAAAATTTCATTGCGTAAAGTACCTTCTTTTACAAAGTGGCATTTTTCGTATGAACGAATCGCATTCGCATTGAAACTAAACACTTGCAGTTTAATTTTATTAATGTGAATGTAATTGAAAATAAACGATAGTAAAGTGTTCATAGCGTCTGTACCAAAGCCTTTATTTTGCCATTGTGTGCCGATAGAAATGCCGACAAAACAAGTACTATTTTTCCAATTGATGGAAAAGACACCACATGATCCTATTAGTTCATTCGATTCCTTATCAAAAATACCAAAAATAAATTCTTCTTTTTTACTGCTAATACCATTGAAAAACGTTTTGTTGTCTTCCAATGTCGTTGGAAACGGAATGTCATCATTTGCGAGTAACAGCGTACGTTTTTCATTTTCAAATTGAGCAAAGCGTTCAAGGTGATTTTGTTCCATTTGTTTTAATATAACCGTTTGACCTGTTAAAAAGTGATTCAAAAACTTTTCCATGTTATTCTCCCTTTATTAAGGGGCGCAGCCTGAGGTACAACCCCTTAGATTTTTTGTTGGTAAAACAAAACATCTACTGCCATTTTCGCAATCATATTCACAACTCCCTTTAGTTAATACTTCCATTATATCTTATAGATGTATATTTGAAAATTCTGTATTGTATATAAATTAAAATTGAAACAAAAAGAAGATACTGGTGCTGACTAGAAAAAAGATTAATGTCAGCTCTATTTTATGCACTCAGAATGTTGAACATTGTCGAAGCGCCGATATATCAGTGAACATATAAGAAGGAGTTGATTCAAAAGACATCTACATCTCTTTTGAGTCAGCTCCTATCTTCTTTTTCTCTTTATAATGGACACTTTTACCCACAAAACGTATGTCATTTATATATATCCAACTTAACTTTCCAACAGATAAATCATTGCTATGCAGAGTAAAAAGTGCTGTGCTACTCGTTCGCTCCCTTTGTTTTAACATCGCCCGTGGCCAAAAAAGGCCCTGACCGCTCCAAGCACGGCCAGACGCTCTTGTCCACCTAAAAACAAAAGGGTTTTTGTTTTTTTAAACTCGTCTTTTGTAACTTTCTGTTCATATTCCGTTCATATTTCTTCTTTATGATAAGAGCATAGAACGAAACAAGGAGGAACGAACCTTATGTTTTTAGCACTTAAAGAATTAAAACAATCGAAATTACGTTACGGATTAATCGGTACAATCATGATGTTATTATCATTTCTTGTACTTATCATATCAGGTCTAGCAAATGGTTTATCTCATGATAATGCCTCTTCTATTATCGAAATGAAAGCAAACAAATTTATATTATCAGATGATGCAGATGGTAAATTGTTACGCTCGCAAATTAAGAAAGAAGATGTCGATAAAGTATTGGCACAAGTTGATGCAAAAGATGCAGTTCCAATGCACATTAAAGTATCAACATTTGAAAAAGAAGGAACTTCAAATAAAGTTGATGTTGCTATTTTCTCAAGTAAACAAGATTCATTCATTGCTCCAAAAGTAATTGAAGGAAAAAATGGGACGTTAGCAGACAATGAAGTTGTCGCTGATGAATCAATTAAAGAAAAAGGAATCAAACTTGGAGATCAACTAGTAGATCCTATTTCTAAAAAAGCTTTCAAAGTTGTCGGATTTACACAAAATCAAATGTTTAGTCATTCACCTGTTGTTCACATGAATGAAAATGTATGGGACACTATTGCCCTGCCAAATCAAAAAGATTACAGTGTAATCGCTCTAAATACTGGTAAAAAAATTGATAACGCAAAAGTTGTTGATAAAAAAGAAGTACTACAAAGTATTCCAGGTTATAAAGAAGAACAAGGAACATTAACGATGATTATCACGTTCTTACTTGTTATTTCAGCATTGTTAATTGGCGTATTCTTCTATGTCATTACATTACAAAAAACACATCAATTAGGTGTATTAAAAGCAATCGGAACAAAAAACTCATATTTAGCAAATACGTTAGTTGTACAATCTATCGTCTTAACTGGCGTTGCTCTTATTATCGGCATTGGCTTAATCTTTGCTGTAGAAGCTGTTCTACCAGCTAGTATGCCGTTCTTATTAACAGCAACAACAATCTTGCAATATACAGGTGCCTTTATCGTAATTAGTATACTGGGTACATTAATTTCTCTATATCAAGTATTAAAAGTAGATGCATTAGAAGCAATCGGAGGTGGCATGTAATGGTAACGGAAGTAAAATGGGATAACCCCGCGTCATTATTAAAGCTTGATCAAGTAAGCAAAACATACGGCCAAGGTGAAACAGAAGTAACTGCCCTGCACCCCATTACATTAGATGTAAAAGAGGGCGAATTTATCGGTATTGTCGGCCCATCTGGTTCAGGAAAAAGTACATTGCTTTCCATTGCAGGTGCACTTCTCTCTCCGTCAAAAGGAAACATTTATATTTCTAATCAAAACGTAACAAGTTTATCAGAAAAAGAAATGACAGATATTCGCTTAAAAAAAATCGGATTTATATTCCAGTTCGCAAATCTTGTACCTTTCTTAACGGTGAAAGAACAACTTCTGTATATCGCTAAGTTAAAGGGAGAAGATAAAAAAGAAGCTAGTAAGTTTGCGGAACAATTACTGAAAACATTTGGATTAGGACATCGAATGAATCATTATCCAAATCAACTTTCAGGCGGTGAAAAACAACGTGTAGCGATCGCTCGTGCGTTTATGAATGATCCAGACTTAATTTTAGCGGACGAACCGACTGCTAGCCTTGATTCAAAACGTGCAAGAGAAGTCGTTGAGTTAATGAAACAAGAAGTAAAGAAAAATAAAAAAGCAGCAATTATGATTACACACGATGAAAAAATGCTTGATGTATGCGATCGAATTTTAACACTTCGCGACGGAAAATTATTACGAGAAAACGAGGTGTAAACAACAGTAGTCTAAAAAAACTTTCTTATCCCTATTTACATAGGGAATAAGAAAGTTTTTTCTTTATTCACAAGTACCTCTTCATTTTTTGTTTACAACATAATACAATTTAAATATAATAATTACGCCAATTTCATATGTAATATTGCGTTCATATTCTATTCATAATTCTCATGTAACATTCTTTATATAAGGAACATGACTGTTAGAAAGGAATGATGAACGTGTTGGCATCTGCTATTGCATGCATTACAGCTGCACTCATTTTTTATACAATTGGCGTATGGAGTGAAAAATTCCAAAAGACATTAAAACCTTGGCATGTCGTCATTTTTTGGCTCGGCCTCGTATGTGATACGCTCGGAACGACATTAATGGAGAAAATGGCAGAAGCAGGATCCCTATTCAGTTTCCACGGAATCACAGGCTTAGCAGCCATTTTACTAATGTTATTCCATGCTGTTTGGGCAACAATTGTATTAATCAAAAAAGATACAAAAATGATGACAACATTCCACAAGCTAAGTATTATCGTCTGGTTCATTTGGCTGATCCCATATATTTCTGGCCTTATATACGGAATGACAAACCACTAATAATCGCAGTCTACTATCCAAAAATAAACATTGCTAATGCTATCTAGGAGGTATATGATGAAAAAGTTATATAATGCAGCATTCACTTATTTAATTATCGGTCTATTATCAGGTGTATTCGCGAGAGAATATTCAAAAGCGCAAGGAATTCAAGGTACTACATCGCTATACAAGTTGCACACACATGTGCTAGTTCTTGGATTTATATTCTTCTTAGTTGCCTTTGCTCTATCAAAATCATTTGCATTCCATGAGGCAAAAAGTTTTAACATGTGGTTCATCGTCTATAATGTAGGATTAGTTTTAACAATTGGTTCAATGGCAACCCGCGGACTTCTTCAACTCAATGGGGCTGATTTTAAAGGATTAAGTCACATTGCCGGAATGTCTCATACGATTATGGGTGCCGCTCTCGTTTGGTTTATGATTCTATTAAAAAAATCGTTCAAAGGATAAAAGGAGGTCAAACATGAGCTTAGCTGTTTTTTCAAGTATTATTGCTCTTTGTATGGCTGTTGGAATGATGTTTCTTCGCTTAAAATCAGCAAAGAAACCTGTAACACTTAAAAAAATTATACTCCCGCCATTTTTTATGAGTACGGGAGCATGCATGTACTTCTTACCAGAATTTCGCTTAACATCAACTGAAATTCTCGAAGCTGTTATCGTTGGTTTATTTTTCTCTATTTTTCTTATTAAAACATCAAAATTTGAAATACGTGGAAAAGACATCTATTTAATACCTTCTAAAGCATTTATCTTTATTTTAGTCGGTTTACTTGTTGTCCGACTCGGTATGAAAGAATATTTAAGTCAATCAATTGATTTAGGACAATTAAGCGGTATGTTCTTCTTACTTGCCTTTGCGATGATCGTCTCTTGGAGAATTGGCATGTACCGTTCGTTTATGAGGTTACAAAAAGAAATGAACTTTGCAACTAAGAGTGTTTAATCATATAGGAAACAACGAAAGCCCGACATTGTATCGGGCTTTTTATATAATTAAAAACCTTTCTTTTTTGGGTGAGCGAGAGCAACTGGCCGTGCCTAGAAGCGGTCAGGGCCTTTTTCTGCCACGTGCCAGATTTAAAACAAAGGAAGAGCAGCGACTTATATCAATCTCAAAAATTAGAAGTCTGTTTTTCTTCCACTAGATCATATGCTACTTTCTGCACTTTTGAAGCATTTGATTTTTCAAACGCATTTTGTAATCCGACTAACATCAAATTAGCAGCAACGACTGTTAAAGAGAAAAAGACAATTGGAACGAGAGCAATCCAAGGGTGAACAGAAAGCATATGAAACTTATCCCCAATTAACCCAGACCATTCAAATGATAACGTCCGCGGCGGTTCTTTTGCAGGACTGTGGTCAATAACTGTTCCGCCGAAGAACATCTTCAATACTCCTAAATGCGCCAAAACGAGAAGAACCTTATTGAATTGCTGCACTAATAAGATGACTAACGTAGAACGAAGCTGCGGGAATATATGTTTACGTAAAATGTGAAACTTTGATCCGCCTAATACAGAGGCAGCTTCCACAAATTCTGTTATGAATAGTTTTTTTACTTCGTTCGCTACATAAAAAGACGTTGTAGGAAGCGCAAGAATGGTAAGAATAAACATTTCAAAAAGAGCACGTTGATAAAACGGCTGCTGAAATCCATCTATCGGCATCGACATCACATTTACTAATAAGAAGTACGCAATGATTGTCAGCGGCATAATCGTAAAACTATCAAAAAACGATTCAAGCTTACTGCTCCAGCTTTTCAGAAACGTACCGATTCCGACGCCAAACACAATTGCAAATCCGACCTGCAGCATGGCAATACACGCCGATAAGCCAATGGTGAATTTTGCACCTTGTATAATGACATGAAGTAAATCATATCCATGCATATCAGTACCTAACAAAAAACGAGTAGATGGCGGGAATGGCGGCGCTCCCATCAGCGTTCCGTTCTCATAAAGGGCTGTCACTTGTCTAATTTGACCATCATTGAAAATCGTATTCGCAATACTAGCAAGTATCAGTATAACTAAAAACAAGAAGCTAAACAGAAAGTGCTTTTCCCGTACAAGATGTCTGATCATCTACACTCCCTCCCCTCTCATAACAGCAGGTACAAATAGATCGTACGCTTTGTAAATCATAAAAAATGGAATATAAAGCAATAAAAGCGTCACAACAAACACTTCTGGAAATGGATATTTCAAAACAAAATGCACAATACCAGGAATATTAAACAAATATTCAACCATCAACAGATTAGAAAACATAAACCATACAATCGTCTTAGAATAATGAAACATCGTAAACAACACATTGCGGAGCACATGATGACGAAATATGTGATAGAAATTCAAACCTTTTGCACGAGCATAAGCAATATAATCTTTTTGCAGCTCTGCTTCTACTTGCAGCAGGAAAATACGAGTTAACATAATCGTGGGGGGAATACTTAAACAAACAACAGGCATCAAAATGGACTTCTCCTGCCATGTATTGGCGATATTGAATACCATAATATTTGTTTTTTGAAATAACCAAAGCACAAAAATCTGAAAACACATAATGATGAACAAATCAGGTACTGATTCTAATATAACTAACACAAACTTCATTCTTTTCAATTTCTCATAGAAAAAGCGAATAATCAGATAGGTAAAGCAAAAAGCACATACAACCGAAATGAAAAGTGCCAGCATAAATAACCCCAAAGACTGCCAATAAAACTCAAAAATTTGCGGAAATATCGGCCGTAAACTTTTCCCATACGTCAAATGAGAAAAATCTAATAGCTTTTTACATAAGCCACCAAGAGCTTTAAGATAATTATTTATATCAATTTCCATTCCTTTAAACAAACTCGGTAGTGAACTTAAGCAAAGAATACCTGCTACAGCTAGAATGAGCTGCATAATCGCTGTGGTGATTTTTTGGATTGTGATTGTTTTCATACTCCCCCATCCTCCTATACATCTCTTAACTTTCCAAAAATTACTATATAAATTCTATCAATATTTAGCTGAATATTCAATCAATTTCAGGTGCACAGAATTAAATATACTATTGATTGGAATGACGTCATTTATTTTAAGTAAACTATAGAAAAAGAGCTTGGATTATTTCCGAGCTCTTTTTCTATAAAGCTATTGTACTTGATCATAAAAATTTTAACTATTATACAGTTCCATAACTTTTCCCACTACAAGCTCAGCAGTATTCTCTTCTGGAGGCATCCACAAATTTGTAACTGGTCCATACACCACAGGATTGAGTTCTACTTCATATCCTCCGTGTCTATATTCTTTCTTTGTAGGTAGATAACCAACATAACCGTTCGTATAGCCACCAAAAAAGCAAGTTCGTTATTCAGTTTCTCTTTAATCTCTAGAGCTGTTTCTGAAAATGGTTCCATTGGTATTCCAGAAAATGAACCTTCATTGATTTGAAATAACTGAATTTCTAAATCTATTGTTAACTGTCTTATATTTCGTTTGTACTTATCTAACATGATCGTAAGCCATTGGTCAGTATTTACGCCCCAATGTGTTTCAGCTAATCGTGCCATCCTCTTTATTCCTTCAGGTTCAGGAATATCCTTTAATTTCATTTGCAGTGTACTTGAAATAATTTTTAGCTTTAAAATTGAGTTGTAAGTAATTGTTGGCAACATCGTTAAGACATTTCCACTTACTACGTAAGCCATTTGTTTTAATGCTTCCATTGAACCACGATATTTTGCATTTACATTTCCCGCGGCCCCCTGAACAATTGTTACCGGACAGTTAAGTGTTCTTTCGAGAATTTCCCTTGTCAAACCTGGATAATCGGCTGATAATCTATCACTATCTGCCTTTAATACATTTGGATGAGCTGTACAAAACACAATGATTCCGGTTAAATCCTTTGTTTGGTCATTTCTAATTGCTAAAACGCCGATTCGTTTATCTACAACTCCATCTACATTTACACCCATTTTCGCTTTACCATCAGGTGTTTTTTCTCTTCGATTTATCCCTATCTCACCTGTTGTCACATTCCAACCAACTTCAGATGGTTGCATATTGTCATTTGCAATAACAGCAGCTTTTACTACATTATTGATTAGAACCGTTTTATAGGACTTTATTAATTTATCATCACCGACTGTTTCGGGACCAGAATGAGTATGAGTATACACAACCATTATGTTTTCTAATGGAACATTCAATTCAGTTGCAATTTGTTCCCGAATGATTACGGTATCTTCTATTAACATCCCTATGTTATCAATGCTTATAAATATGGTCTTTGTTTCATTACTTTCAAACACGTGTACTGTTGCATAAAGGTGTTCATCAATATTACGGACCCCTGTTTCTCTATGGTATCCGATAAATTCGATACCTAAAGGAGGGGTAATATCTATCTTACATATTCCTACTTTACTCATTTTAACCTCTCCAGTTATCTATGTTATTTGCTATTTCATTCGACTACACTGTGCTGTGATTATATAAGAAATCTCCTTATTTCCCAACATTCCGATTATTCTTCATACTTTTTGTCTAGCTCCATATTTTTATTCAGTAATACTTAACACATATACTCCAGAACTAGTTTATTGAATTATGATTTAGTTTCTGTTCGAATGAAACGCCCTACTAAAAATGCTGCTGTTAGATAAGCAATAGTCATAGTTATGAATGTATTACTTGCGCTATTATACCAGCCTCCTGATAAATGAATGATAACCCCCATAACTGCTACACCAACTAAAGCACCGATTTGTCGATTCGCATTCAATGTAGCTCCAGCCATATTTGCATGAGATGGTCCTGCTGCTTGCATGACCGTTGCAGTCATTGCTGGAACCGTTACCCCTACCCCTAAATTGATGATTGAAAAAATAATTGCTAATAACCAATATGGCATAGATGGAGAAATGAAGATTACCAATAACAATGAGCCAATTCCTGCTGTAAATAAAGCTACGAGCATAGGTAGTCTTGAGCCTAAACGGGTAGCTACTTTAGCAAATAAAAGGTTACCTACCACGAAAACCGCCATCATAGGTAATAACTGTAATCCTGCTATAAAAGGATTTGAACCACGAGCTTTTTGTAAAAATAGACTTAGCATAAAGATGCCACCAAAAAGAGAGAAGTTAAGCAAAAACCCTACCATATTTGCAGCAGAAAAACGAGGATTCTTAAATAATTGACTTGGAATCATTTGATTTTCTATCTTGCGTTCTCTTACAACAAAAAGAATTGCAGTCAAAATCGCTATAATGGTTGAACTAACGATTGGAAGAGAGAACCACCCCATTGAAGGACCTTCAATTAAAGTAAAACACAGAGCTGCTAATGTAATAATACCTAAAGCATGACTAATAAGATTTAATTCACTTTGTACGCGAGGTGACTGAGCAATAATTTGGTAAGTAAAAAATAGAGCGATAATACCAATTGGGAGATTAATAATAAAGATACTCTGCCATCCAGCCAAATTTACTAAAACCCCCCCAACAAAAGGACCTATACCTGCCGATGCAGAGACTATTGCTGCCCAAATACCAAACATTTTGGCTCTTTGTTTCTCATCTGTATAAGAAAGTGCAAGTAGACTAAGAGAACTTGGCATAAATAATGCTGCTCCAGCACCTTGAAGAAGGCGAGCTGCTATAAGAATATTTGCAGTCTGTGCTATAGCGCATAATAATGATGCAAATACAAAGAAACCTAAACCAAGTATGTAAATATTTTTTGCACCATAACGATTAGCTAGTGAACCTCCCGCAAGTAAAAAAGAAGCAAATGTCAAGATATAGCCATCTACAACCCACGTAATTCCAGTAAGGTTAATTTCAAGAGAGTTTTGAATATCTGAAATTGCGACATTTACTACCGTCGTATCTAGGGTTGCCATTACAAATCCCATTGCTAGGACAACAAGTTTCCAAATGCTAGCGGATGGTTGATCTTGAATTTTAGCTACTTCCATGTTTATATCGTCAGTACGTTGTAATTTCATTTCTAACCAAACCCTCCATTCTTTTGTTATAAAAATCTTTATTACACAAGGTCAATTAAAGTGCAAGAACAATAGAATGGATCATGTATATGCATAATCCATTCTAGGTATTTACACTATGAAGCAGTAATACATTTATAAATTTTTATTTGATACAACACTTCTAATGTTTATAACATAAATTTATTAGGAAAGAGATAATTCGGTGCTATGAAAACTTTAGTTCATCAAAGTCTTCTCACGTATCCACTCGTCTACTTTTTCTACATCATAAAACTCTTCGATCTGCTCCATTAATGTTGCTAATGTTTCCTCACTCATGGCTTGAGCCCACTTATCCTCTACTTTTTTCATAACCCTTGCTAAAACACAGTCTTCTTGATGATGAGTCTCTTTTGAATCAAAGACAGACAGAGCCATGCCTTTTCCCTGAAAAAAGGCGCC
The DNA here is from genome assembly GCF_022663535.1 of Bacillus cereus group sp. BfR-BA-01380. Classification (GTDB taxonomy): domain Bacteria; phylum Bacillota; class Bacilli; order Bacillales; family Bacillaceae_G; genus Bacillus_A; species Bacillus_A cereus_BB. The sequence continues at coordinate 57,009 of NZ_JAKUFS010000020.1, forward strand.
TCTTCCTTCGACTGCTTGGAAAATATCATACAAAGTAATCTCCTTTGGAGATCTTGCTAATGAAAATCCTCCTTTCGTTCCTGTTATTGATTCTACTAACCCGGCCTGTACCAGTAATCTCATTAATTTCTTCAAATAAGATGGGGATACATCTAAACGTTCACTGATTGCTTCTGAAGTTAGAGTGTTACGGTTAGGCACCCTTGTTAATAAAAGTAAAGTATAAACAGCTTGTTCCATTCCAGATTTTATGCGCATAAATTAACCATCCTTAAATTAGAATCATTTATGGATAACTGTTATCCATAAATGATTCTATCTCTAAAAAGATGTATAGTCAATTTATAAATGGAAATTTAAAGAATTTATTTCTAAAAAATTCAATTAAATAAAGGACAAAAAAGATACTAAATTTAGTGTTATAAATATTTTTAAAAGGCTACAGTTAAACAAACCTTTCAATTATGAAATTGATGTTTCTGTCCCTAATAAAGACATTACTAATCCGTCACCTTGTAACAACGAAAAAGCCACTACATACATAGTGGCTTTCCTTATCACACATACTTCCGATGCACCGTTCTTCCCCATAATTGATAAATGTACGGCAATACTTTCTCTAAATATTTTAAATCCAGTTCAATTCCTTCATAGTAATGCTTAATGTACAGTTCTCCGTTCTTTAAGTGATCTCCATCTTCGACCATTAAATACGGGAAACCACCATTTGTTCTCGTATTGACGAGCTGATCGCGAACATTTTCCCATTCTTTATCAATAATTTTATAATCTTTGCTTTGGCGCTGGAATAAGTACATATCTTCGCGCACTTCAAAGATTTTTTCTCTTCCTGAGTTTGGTTTTACACCTTGGCGTATCATTTCTTCTGTCGGATTGTTGTAGCGTTCTTCGATGTTTTCAAAAATTTTGATACTGAGGTAATACGGGTTGATGCTTGTTTTTGACTGTTGCACGACTCCTGCGTTTAGCTTTGCGAATTCGATTGCTTCATCTGAGCTTAAGTCCATTTCGCGGAGGATGCGTTGATGCCAATACGAAGCCCAGCCTTCGTATTGTTAAGGTGCTATTTATTTTATTTATCTTTTCAGATTCTCTTCTAACTTATAGCCAATTTTTTGTTGTTCTTCAATCCAATTTAATATTATTTCTTTTTCTTCTTTCTCAATTTTATCTCGCTCATATTTATACTGTGTCAGTTCCTTAAACCAGACTAAAAGTAATTTTCTTAATTCTATTGTTTCAATTTCACACTGTAATGGATCATCTTCATCATCAGGGAACAACTCCTCTATTACTGTTTTATATTGATCCATCTCAATATAATTCGCATTATAACTGCATTCAATCTTTTCTTCTTCTCCTCTTAGAACTCTATCAAAATCTTCTAAGTCATTCTTAACGGATATAAAAGATCTTTGTATATCACTTCCAAAAAAGATAGTAATTAACTCTGTGTTGTTTAATTTATTATTCATATATAAATTAATTCTAACATCATTAAATCTTTCAGACCTATTAAAACCATATTTATATTTTAACTCCATTAATTATCTCCCTTTCGCTCTAAGCAATTAAAGTATAGGATATGCTGATGTAATTTGTCCCTTACCATTAATCTGCATTTCAATTGTCATCCCATTTGAAGCTGTCCCTGTATAGAAACGTCCCTGCACCAACTCTTTATTTTCATAGGCTTCATTAATACAATCAATAATTTGTTGCTCTGTCATGGATTTTGGAAAAAAAGTAGATTTACCATTTTTCTTCTCGCCATCAATTTCCACATTCGCTCGATAAACACCTAAATTGTTTGGACCCTCAATCTCACCAACTATTTTCCCTTTACTACCTTCCATACCTTCATAATGAAATCCCACTGCTTTTCCTTTCTTCGTTACCTCACCATAAAAAATATGTTTTAAAGCGTCTTCCTTTGTTCCAATTTTAAAGTTATCTAGATTCTTTAAATGACTGTAGTCTCTAGCTGTTTCTCCTATTGAAAATTGAAAAGTATCTCTAGCTGGTGAATTTGTATCAAAGCGACGAACGTAAGAATTCCCTCCATATACAGTGCTCAATCCACCTCTCATTTCATAAGAAGACATCCGTGACAAATCTCTTCCCCATCTTACGCCATTACTTAAAGCACCGGCACCTTTTGTACCAACTGCGAGGAACGCAAAAGAAGTCACTCCGTATGCTACTAATTCGGTTCCACTTTCTAAATCTCCATATTGTATATTTCTAACATACCAATCCGACAAAGCGTTTCGCATATCATACATCTTTTGGATTTCCTTGGCCCACTCATGTTTTAATGTTCCAATAGGATCATTCAACAGGTCTTTACTAAATTCGTATTTATCTTTAAATTCCTCTTTCTTGTCATCAATAGAGTCCATGATTCTATCTTTTGCGTCTTCGAGTGTTCCTTTTGGATCATCAACCAAGTTTCCGAAAAAGTCGGATGTTTGTTTCCACGCTTTTTGAAGTGGGTCAAAAATAGTGTCTTCTGCTGCTCTCGCTCCTCCTCGCTGAAAGGCTTCCCACATTTTATCAACTGGATTATATTCACCATACGCTTTTTCATCCGCTTCCCGAAACTTTTTCGCAATTCTTCTTAACTCTAATTCTGTAAAACTCAAGTGTTTTATGTATGATTCCATATGCTTTTTCGCTTCGAAAAAGTCTGAATAAAATCGTTGCTGTGATGTTCCGAACCACTGCATTTGTAAATTAAAAATAGTCAATGTCAAATCTTGAATCCTTTTTTCACTATCTTCTTTTGCTCGTGCAAAAGAACTTGCAATTTCTTCTAATGTATCAGGTCTCACTTGGACTTTTACCAACTCACCTGTTCCACCTTTCCCCTTAGAATTGCTGTTGATTCTTGTTGTGCACACCCTTTAATATTTATCTATTCTTACTATACAGAAAATAACGTTTTTGTTTCATTTTATTTATAAATGATATCCATAAAAAGGAAGCTACTGTTTAACAGTAGCTTCACACATACTTCCGATGCACCATCTTCCCATCATATGAAAACACAACACTCTTATTTTCTACGGTAGATTCCATATGCACCGTTCTTCCCCATAATTGATAAATGTACGGCAATACTTTCTCTAAATATTTTAAATCCAGTTCAATTCCTTCATAGTAATGCTTAATGTACAGTTCTCCGTTCTTTAAGTGATCTCCATCTTCGACCATTAAATACGGGAAACCACCATTTGTTCTCGTATTGACGAGCTGATCGCGAACATTTTCCCATTCTTTATCAACGATCTTATAATCTTTTCCTTGGCGTTGGAATAAGTACATATCTTCGCGCATGACAAGTTCTTTGTTTAAGTAATTTCGCAGGAATGATACATCCCATTCAATTTCGCGTACTTCAAAGATTTTTTCTCTTCCTGAGTTTGGTTTTACGCCTCGGCGTAGCATTTCTTCTGTCGGATTGTTGTAGCGTTCTTCGATGTCTTCAAAAATTTTGATACCGAGGTAATACGGGTTAATGCTTGTTTTTGACGGTTGCACGACTCCTGCGTTTAGCTTTGCGAATTCGATTGCTTCATCTGAGCTTAAGTCCATTTCGCGGAGGATACGTTGATGCCAATACGAAGCCCAGCCTTCGTTCATGATTTTCGTTTCAAGCTGCGGCCAGAAGTACAGCATTTCCTCACGCATCATCGTTAAAATATCGCGCTGCCATTCTTCTAGTTCGCGGCTGTATTGTTCAATAAAGAGAAGTAAGTCTTTTTCTGGTTGCGGCGGAATTTTTCTTTTCTTCCGGGCATTAGGTAATTCTCGTTTCTTATTTCGATTTTCTAAGTTCCATAAATCATCGTATGGCGTTGGGGCCTTTCTTGTTTGTTCTTCCTCGTCTTGATCATCTGCACTCCACGACAGCTTTGGTCTCATAAGTGAAGGATCAATATGCTCTTGAATAGCCAACACTGCATCTAAAAATGTTTCGACTTCTGCTTTTCCGTATTTATGCTCATAATTTTTTACTCTCTCTGCAGTTGCCGACATACTTTCGACCATATCTCTTTTTGTGTTAGAGAATCGAATATTATTTTTAAAGAAGTCACAATGTGCCAATACGTGAGCAACAATCAGTTTATTTTGAATGAGTGCGTTTGTATCTAATAAAAAGGCATAGCACGGATTCGAGTTAATGACGAGCTCGTATATTTTACTCAGCCCTAAATCATAGTGAAGTTTCATCTTATAAAATTGTTTTCCAAAGCTCCAATGTGAAAAACGCGTTGGCATCCCGTAGGCACCGAATGTATAAATAATGTCTGCTGGACAAATTTCATAACGCATCGGATAAAAATCTAATCCAAATCCTGTGGCGATTTCCGTAATTTCCGCGATTGCATATTGCAATACTTTATCCTCACTGCTTCTCATCTCTTTTCCCTCCTTACACATTCCCTTATGAAAGTGTATGAATAGAAGCAAGCTTTCATGAAGATTATAGAAACTCCCTCCATTTATTTTGTTTTGTAGATGCGATTCACTTGAAAAACATGTAAAATTTTCTTTAGGAAAATAGTCATTACAAAGGGGACAATCATATGAAAACAATCATGAAAGTTATGACAGTACAAGCATGGGAGAACGCAAAGGAAAAAGGAGTAATTGTCGAACCTTCTTTACACGAAGAGGGCTTCATTCACTGCTCATTCCTTAGCCAATCATTACGAGTTGCTCATAAACATTTTGCATCAGAACCTTCTCTTGTATTGTTAGCAATTGATGCCGAACGTGTACAAGCAGAAATTAAGTACGAATTAGCTGCAAATGGTGAACAATATCCGCACATTTACGGTGTCATTCATACGAGTGCGATTACAAATGTTTACACATTACATCAACATGAAGATGGTACGTTCATCCTTCCAGCAGAACTCGCATAAAAAAGATTGATCATTTATAATAAAGTTTGTTCAAAAATCCTGTTGAAATATTGGCAGGATTTTTTTCTTAATCCGCAGTCTGGGGATATATTGTAAAGAGTTATATTTAAAAAATACGTTAAATTCAAATGATTAATACAGTAAAATTTACTTAACACGAATTAAGGGGAAAAACTTATATGATAAATAATAAATTCCATATTGAGGTGGCTTTATATGCCTAAAATGGACAATGTACTAGCAATTCTATGGATGCTTAGCTCAGGTGAAAAAATTACTGCAAAACAAATTTCAGAAAAGTTAGAGGTGAATATACGGACTGTGTATCGTTATATTGATACACTTTCGACAAGTGGTGTACCTATAATTTCAGACACAGGACATAACGGTGGATATACTTTATTGAATAATTTTATTGAAGCTCCTCTTTTTTTTGATTCTGAGGAACAAACATCACTATTTCACGCTGCTGTTTTTGCAGAAGAGGCCGGATATTATGGAGGAGAAGCATTAAATAGGGCTATTTCAAAGCTAAGCAAATATTCAAACCAAGAGCAGGAAACAAAGATAAACCAACATTTAACCAGTCTTGAAGTAATAAGTCGAATAAGTTCCCTCTCGATGGAACCTTTCTTGAAGGAGCTGGAGCAGGCCGTAGCTGATGGATACTCTGTAAAAATTCGATACCATAAAAGTGGCGAAGAGCGATCAAAGTATAGGTTGGTTGATCCATACAGAATTATTTATTGGAATAATAAGTGGTATATGATTGGATTTTGTCATCTTAGAAATGATATCCGCAGTTTTAGAGTAGAGAGAATTGAAAGTCTAATGCTAACTGGAAATAAGTTTAACCCGCCAGAAAATTTTTCGGCACGTGACTTTTTTTTGAAAAACCTCCTTCCTACTATGGAAGATAAGAAAGGGATTATTTCTTTAGTTATTAATGGAAATAAAAGTACGCTAAATGATGTTTGCCAACATTGGTTTTTGGGAAATTATTTACATGAACGAACTTCAAATCAAGCTGTATTCCTTATTGAAAAAGATATAATACATACATATGTACCTTATTTACTTTTACCGTACGGTAAATCTATTCAAATTATTGAGCCAATAAGTCTTAAGAAAAGACTTATTGAAGTTCTGTCGGAATTAATACAATTTCATCAAGTATGATAACTTCCCTGACGTTAGCTGTCAGGGAAGTTATTTTATAATAAGCGATATCAATTGTGATTGGAGTGTGATTGGATGCAAACAAAAAAAGCTTATCTTTATATATTTCATACAATGTCAGACTGGGAATATGGATATTTAATTGCTGAACTAAACTCAGGAAGATATTTCAAAAAAGATTTAGCACCTTTAAAAGTAGTTACAGTAGGAACTACTAAAGAAATTATTACTACAATGGGAGGACTGAATATAAAACCAGATATTTCCCTTGATGAGTGTACACTTGAGAGTAAGGATCTTATCGTTTTACCCGGAGGGAATACTTGGGGAGAAGATATTCATCAACCTATCTTGAAAAAAATTGGCGAAGCTTTAAAGCTTGGCACTATTGTCGCTGCAATTTGTGGTGCAACTGAGGGACTGGCGAATATTGGATACCTAAACTCTAGAAAGCATACAAGCAATAACTTAGAGTATATTAAAATGGTCTGTCCTAATTATAAAGGAGAAAAATTTCATGAGATGGGACCTGCAGTATCTGATAAGAATTTGGTTACTGCATCAGGAATAGCTCCTTTGGAATTTGCGACGGAAGTACTAAAAATCTTAGATGTATTTGCACCAGATACATTGCATTCATGGTATAACCTACATAAGACTCATAAACCTGAATACTTCTTCCAGTTAATGAATTCAATAACTAGATGAGCCTTACTGGCATTTTCTTTTGATAATAATGATGGACCGTTCTTCAAGAATCAGGCATGACTGTGAAATAACACTGTTAGAAAATGATTAGTCTTTTTTATAAAAACTAAATCTATCCCAAAATAAAGCCCACGTATTTTGATCAATCTTTGTTCAAAATGCGTGTTTTTTTTCTATTACAAAATCAACGTTTGCAATACACTTTTAATCAAACTTTATTTCAAACCAACACCCGATTAGGCGAGCTTTCCATCAGTGAGGGATGAAGTCCTCCCACTGATGGAAGTTTCACTTTATCCTTCAATAACCTCTAACTTCTCCGTAATCGGCGTACGTTCTTTTCCTTCTGGTACTTTATCAAAATATCCGACATGTAAAATACCAATAATTCGGTGTCCTTTCGTTAAACCAATTGCTTTCATAAAATCAGGGTTGTAAATCAGTCCGCCTGTTTTCCAAACAACGCCTAATTGCTTTTCCCAAGCTAGAAGCTGAAAGTTTTGCATAAATGCACATACAGCAGCATAATCTTCATTACGCTGTGCTTGGCGCGGGTCTTCATCCATATAAACAACGATTTGAACTGGTGTGTTCATAAACCGTTCTGTTAACATGTTTCCGCGTTTTTCTCTCTCCTCCGCTGAAAACGACCTTAAAACAGCGTCTACTAATGTTTTTCTGCCGTTACCTATAAATAATTTACATTGCCACGGCTCGCGGTGCTTATGATTCGGTGCCCACGTTGCATCATTTAATAGTTCAATCAATAATTCTTTTTCTACTGCTTGATTTGTAAATGTACGAATGGATCTTCTTTCTTTCACAACAGTTGCAATGGAAGTATAAGTTGTCATATTTTCCTCTCCTTCATCATTTTCTATCTATATGTATATGTTTTTCATTGATAAAGATTATCAATTTCAATTATAATCTAGTTTCCTTATATAAATCAATATTTAATACAGAAAAACCATTTTCTTTTTATATAACACAACAAAAAATCGTCTTACTTTATGTTAAGACGATTTTCATGATCTCGGAAAACGCATGATAAACGTTGTTCCTTTACCTTGTTCACTCGTTACCTCAATTGTTCCATCGTGTAGTTTCACAAGTTCCTTTACAATTGATAATCCTAATCCAAATTCGCCATAGCTATTTGTTCTAGAAGCATCCGCTTTATAAAAACGCGCCCACACGGCAGCTACTTCTTCTTGCTTCATTCCTATACCCGTATCTGTAATTTCAATGATTTTCGTTTGTTCATCTTCTTTTCCAAGAAGCATAATCGTTCCGTTCTCTGTAAATTGCAGACTATTTTTTGTGATGTTTAGTAAAACCTGCAGCAATCGGTCATAGTCAGCGTAAATACGTAAACAATCAGGGACATCGATTTCAATCTTATTTCTCTTTTCCTTTGCTTGCAGTTCTAACTGTTCACGAATGACTTCAAAGACTTCTTTTACGTCAATTTCTTCTTTTTGAAGTGTAATTTCATTTGAAAGAATTTTTTCATAGTCTAACGTTTCATGAACGAGGCGAATTAATCGCTTCGTTTCTTGTTCCATCATTTCATAACAGCGCTGCTTTTTCTCCTCTGGAATGAGGTCATTCTTCATCCCTTCTACTAAACCATTTATTGTCGTAAGTGGTGTTTTTAATTCATGGGAAACATCCGCAATAAATTGACGTTTTCGCTTTTCTAAACGCTCAATTTCTGTCTGTGCTTTATAAAGCTGCTGCGCCATATTGTTAAAATCGTTTCCGAGCAAACCAATTTCATCATATTGTCCAATAGGAATATGTACATCATACTGGCCTTTTGCGATCATTTCAGTTGCCCCGCGAAGACGCTGCACCCGTTTGACTAAAGAGCGTGAGAAAAAAATACTAACCACAAGTACAATTAGGAATGTAACGCCTGCCGCAATAAATAAATAACGATTTAATTCCGTAATGATTTCAAGTGTGTTGCGGATGGGAGCTGTTAACATCACACCGCCTTGCAGTTCACCATTTCTCATATATGGAAGCGCAACAATGGATACAGGTTGTTCAAATCTATTTACATCTCGTTTTATTTTCAATGTTTCACCATGTTGAATTTTCTTCCATTCTTCCTCGCTTAACAATGGATTTTTCTTTACATGAACTGGTGATTGCGTAATTTCTCCCTTTTCATTAAAGATGAAAAACTTCGTGTCACGTGCACGTAATAGACTAGAAAAATGTTTTAGTTTCACAACATGAACATCCATTTCCTTTTTCTCAAGCTCATCAATAATTTTATTTCCATAAGAAGTAAGCTCTTCTACTTTTGTCTCATAAGCAAGATTTTCAGCTAAACTTAAAAACATCACACTTAATAAAATAAAGGCAATAAGAAAAACAAAAATGTAACTAAACAACAGCTGATAAAAATATTTAATCCTTTTCACAGCCAGTTACCGCTTCATCAAATTTATAACCAACGCCCCACACAGTTTGAATCCATATATGTGAGTCAATCCTAATTTTTTTACGAAGCCGCTTAATATGTACATCCACCGTTCGTTCATCTCCGTAAAATTGATAGCCCCAAATGCGTTCTAAAAGCTGCTCTCTTCGAAATACTTGGCGCGGGTGCTTCGTAAAAAAAACGAGTAGTTCGAATTCTTTTGGCGTTAAATTATTCACTTTCTCACCGTCTAAAAATACTTCTCTCGTTTCTTCATTAATACGAAAATGATTCGTTTCATTTTTCACCTGTTTTTTTGCTAAACGGCGGACAACTGCCTTCATCCTTGCGATTAATGTAAGTGGGCTAAATGGCTTCGTAACATAGTCATCTGCCCCAATTTCTAATCCTAGCACTTGATCCGCTTCACTATCTTTTGCGGTTAACATAATGATCGGAACGTCACTGCTTTCTCTTATTTTTTGACATAGCTTTATACCGTCCATCCCTGGAATCATCCAATCTATAATAAGCAAATCCCATTCTTTCTTTTGAAACAATGCATATGCTTCTAAACCGTCTGCGACAAATGTTGCTTGAAAGTTTTCTTTCATAAAAAACATTTCAAGCATGGAACACACACTCTCATTATCCTCTACAATTAATACATGCATCGCAGCATCTTCTCCATTCCTCGAAATCTTTTTCTTCATTTTAAAACTCTTATCATATAGAAACAACTCTCTACTTCTATATATACCCATTTTAATTTTTCAACATATTAGTCCCTGCTATGCCGAACAAAACAGGAACGCTACTTGCTTTCTCTCTTTGTTTTAATCCTTTCACGTGGCAGGAAAGGATCCTGACCGCTAATGCTCTCGTCTTCCCTAGATAGAAAGGATTTTTGACGTCGCTTTTTCAATTTGTACCTATTTAAAACATAATTTGTTCATAGTTTTGTCATACTTTTTGGATAAGCTATAACAAAATACATATAGGAGTGATCAAACATGAAGAAAAAGCTAGTAACAGGAATGTTAGCGGTATCATTATTATGCGGAGCAACATCGCTAACTGCATACGCTTCTACAAATAACTCACAAGGAGAAACAAAGCACCATAAATTCATTTCTGAAGAACAATACAAATCATTAACAGAAAAAGGATATCAAAAGCGTGAAATTAGGAAAGCAGTGCGCATTGCTAAGTTAAGCGGAAAAGATATTAACACTGTATTAGACTACTATAAGCAAAACCAGAATTGGAAAGAGACTGCTAAGCACTTTGGCGTTGATAAGAAGAAACTGCATAAACATCATATGAGTAAAGAAGCAAAAGCAAAGTTGTTTCAAAAAGTAGCAGACATGCAAAAATCAACGCCAGATCAAGTGAAACAAACGATGCGTGACTATGAAGTATCTTTGTTCCAACTTGCAGCGCTCAACATGATTTCACAAAAGAGTAACACACCTTTAAATGACGTTTTAAAAATGAAGAAAGATGGTATGAATGTAAAAGAAATTGCTGAAAAATTAAATGTGAAAAAAGAGGATATACAAGCAGAAATGAAGAAATTAAAAGCAGAATTAAAAATGAAAAAAGCAAGATAAGGAAGGAGTGTATATTCGCTCCTTCTTTTTTACTTCTAAAATTAAGCTGCGCTTAATATATGTTTATATACCTGTCCATTTTTGGAGGAAACTAAAGGAGGAATCCCAATGAAAAAGTCGTTTTTATTATGTTGTATGACGGGAATTCTTGCATTTACAATGATCGGCTGTAACAATGCTGAACAAAAACAACCAGTAAAAGAAACGAGCTCATCACATCAACATCATACAGAAGAGCAAAGAGATATTGCCGAAACAACAAAAGGAATCGACACACTTCCTTCTTTCTTATCGGAACAAGATGCGCAAATTAAAAAGATTTACGCTGTGGCAGGACAACACGCCGAATTGCTTCGATGGATTCCATGCTACTGTGGATGCGGTGAGAGCGTAGGACATAAAAGCAATAAAAACTGTTTCATTCGTGAAATCAAAAAAGATGGCCAAGTTGTTTGGGATTCCCATGCAACAACTTGTGTAAATTGCCTTGAAATCGCATTAGAATCGGCAAGGTTACAAGAAAAAGGAAAATCACCGCTTGAAATTCGAAAATACATTGATAATAAATATAAAGAAGGCTATGCAAAACCGACGCCTACTCCGATGCCAAAAAGCTGAATTTTTCATGATGTATTAACATATTCTCCATTTCATCGAAATAAAAACGAGGGATTATCTCCCTCGTTTTTTCATGTAAAGCCCCACAAACTCCCTCGCTCTGTTAACAAATTCTTTCAAGTGTATTTCCCCCTTTCTGTCACACACTATATATAACTCCTCATTAAAGGAGGCACACAATGCACACATACACCGACTACGATAAGGCTCTTTATTACACATATTGTTGTAATTGGGAGAAGCTGCTTGTACTTATGGTACAAACAGAAGATCAGTTGTTTTCAAAACGAATTGAACACTTCCTACACGCATATCAATACGGCAAAGATTTATCAGAAATTGACAAACAACTTCAACTTTTGTTTCAATATATTGATCATGCTACGCAGAAGACATATGTAGAGCAAGTCCATATGTAACAAACCCAACTCCTACTACGATAAAACGCTATCCCTATGCACCGGGGTAGCGTTTTTGTATATTTTGCCAAACCATTGTTTATAATGCATATTATGAACAATAATCAGACGGACGTGATGGTATGAAAAAACACATTTACTTACTTTTACTTATTGTACTATTGGTAATTGGCTGTCAAAAATCACCTAAACAAACAAATCCTAAGTTTCAAGGAGTGAAAAACGAACAAGGATTACTTAACGTACTCCTAATTGGTAGTGATTCACGCGGAGAAGCACAAGCTAGAGCTGATACAATTATGATCGCACAATATAATAAACAAGAAAAAACAGTCAAACTTGCTTCTATTATGCGCGATAGCTACGTAGAGATTCCTACATACGATAAAAAGTATAATAAAATTAATGCCGCCTACTATTATGGCGGTCCTGAATTATTACGCAAAACGATCCAACATAACTTTGGAATCGATGTATCTCATTACGTGACAGTTGATTTTGCTGCATTTGAAAAAATTGTAGATACTATCGCACCAGAAGGAATTACTGTAAATGTAACGCAGACAATTATCGATGATATGGGATTACATGTACAACCTGGCTCTCAGCAATTACACGGAAAAGAATTGTTAAAATATGCACGCTTCCGTCATGATGCTGAAAGCGACTTTGGACGTGTACAGCGTCAGCAAGAAGTACTACAAGCATTGCAAAAAGCCTTTACCGAAAAAGTACAATCCGTAGACGGAGTCTTCCAATTACCTATGATGGTACAAGACCTTCTCCCTTATATTCAAACTAGTATGGATACTCAAATGCTATTCTCACTTGGCAGTAACGTTCTCGTTCACCCTATTGAAAAAGTGAAAACGATGCGAATTCCAGTGGCAAATGGATATGAACCAAAAACATATGAACATGCCGGGGCCGTATTAGAACTTCATCCCCAAACAAATAAAGAAGCAATTCACGACTTTTTTATGAATTCAACGAAAGCTGTGAACCATTAAAATCCAATGAAAAACAAGGTGGACATCACCTTGTTTTTTTATTTCCGAGTTTTCAGCGCAAAAAACTTTTATTATATTGAATGTTTTGCTTTCTTTTCCCCTCCTCCTCATACTATAATTTTGTATGTAACTATTATAAGAGAGGTATAAAAAATGGACCGCGAAAAAAAACAAGAAGCTCTGTTATTTACCGCTTGGGGAACTTCATTTGTCGCTACACTCGGAAGCTTATATTTTTCCGAAATTATGAAATTTGAACCTTGTACATTGTGTTGGTACCAACGTATTTTTATGTATCCATTTGTGTTACTACTTGGAATTGCAGTGGCGCGCAAAGATTACCGCATTGCTACATATTCTTTGCCAATCGCAAGCATCGGCGCTTGTATATCGCTATACCATTATGCCATTCAAAAGGTTCCTGCTTTCTCAGAAGCTGGTACAATATGCGGGCGAATTCCTTGTACAGGACAATATATTAATTGGTTCGGCTTCGTCACAATTCCATTTTTAGCACTAATTGCTTTTGTCATCATTTCACTTTGTAGTTTTCTCTTATTAAAAACAAATAAGGAGATGAAATAATGAAAAAAATGTTTCTTTTTGGCGGTATTGTCATCGCTTTATTAATCGCTATTTTTGCTGTATCAAACATGGAGCCAAAAGAAGAAACCACCACAACAACAGATTACTACACAAATAAAATTTCTCTAGATGATATTCGAAAAAACATACAAGAAAAGAAAGATCAAACGATATACTTCTACCAAACAAGCTGTTCACACTGCCACAAAGTATCACCAATTATCGTTCCAATGGCAAAAGATATGAACATTGATATGAAAGTCGTCGATTTAGAAAATGAACCAGATGCTGTATGGGATGAATTTAAAATTACAGGTACACCAACGATTGTTCACTTTAAAGAAGGTAAAGAAGTAAGCCGTATTACGGGAGAACAACCGAAAGACAAATTTAAAAAGTGGTTTACAGAAAATAAAAAGTGACAAGAAAAGGAAACTTCCTGTATACATGAAGTGTGCCCAAAAGCCTCACACTACTTGTATAAGGAGGGGATTCTATGCCAGAAGTACGATGCTCTGTCTCTAACTGCTCATTTTGGGGACAAGGTAACTTTTGTCAAGCAAATGCCATCTTCGTACAACCTGACTCTCAAGAGTCTACACACTCAGAAGACGAGTCATATACAGATACAATTTTCTCTGGACAAACGATAGAAAATTCGGCAACAACAAGCGTAGAAACATGTTGCCATACATTTCAGCCAAAATACTAAGCCGCTGCCCATCTCATAATACATGAGATGGGCTTTCTTTTTTGCCTTTATCCCGCTATTCGTGGGCAGTAATACTCCCAGCTCTAGCGGCTAGAATCTCCGGCCGTTTCGCCCCCACGGCCGAGGCCAAAAGCGCCTCGGCCGCGGGGGCGGGGGCGGCCTGCGATTCTGAACGAGCCGTTTCCGCTTTTCTTAAGAAGCTAGGTGGGAGATAAACTGCTGGCATGCGCCCGATTGATGAGGGCTGATAATCAGTGGGGGATGAAGAAAACCCCCACTGATTAAAGTTTCACTTTATCATCGTACGCTCTTATATCCAAACAAACCCTTGCTTCCAAACGTCATGCATCATTGCAGTATATACAATAAGAATAAAAACCGTTCCGCCCAATGTAACCCAGCGATATATACTATCTTCACACTCTCTCGCTTCAACAAATGCCCATACAAATCCCACTAATAACAATAAGTCTATATACGGAATGTACATAGAAAAGATAAATGAAATAAACAAATATATAACAAATAAGCACAATGTAATTAAAAAAATTTTAAATGCAAATTTACTGTCTTCTTTTTTCATCGCATCTTCCCCCTGCCTTTACAACATTCTATTCAAGGAAGGATTCAGATGCGATATAAAGTGAAACTTCCATCAGTGGGGGGCTTATTGCCCACGAATAGCGGGATGAAAAAAGGATACCATGCCCAAACGGTATCCTTTACTTCACTTCGTATTTTCTTTTATATATATTACTTAATACAGAGTAAGGAACTTGCTCATACTTTACCATCGTTTCTTTTTCATCCATAATATATAAATTATTTCCTATATAATAGAATCCATTCTTTCCTTTCGAATACACAGGATATACTTCATTCGGTAATACTGTTCGAATTTCTGTAAATTGTCCGTTCGGCTCTTGCCAATATATTTTCGTTTGATCTATCATTGTAATCTTCCCGATCTGTTCTTCCTCTAACACACGTCCGTTCCAGCTGACAACCCGGTATCCAAATTGATGCGCCGCATATTCAGGAGATGTATGAAAATGAGTAATAATTACCTTCGTTTGTAATGGAACTCGCTCATACAACCATTGAATATCCCGATCATACATCCGAATGCATCCGTTCGACTCACGTGTGCCAATCGCCCATTCACGATTTGTCCCATGAATTGCATATTCACTTTTATTTAAGCCCAGCCACCTAGTTCCAAGTGGATTATTAGGTGCACCGCCCGGGATTTTTTTTCGATGATATTCTTTATTTTTATATTTATTAATAATGCAAAATGTTCCTTCTGGTGTAGGTGTGTGTTTCTTTCCTGTTGTTATAGGAAACGTTCGTACATAGTTTCCATTTTCAAAAAAAGATAATTGATTTGTTGTTAAATTTATAAGCAATAAATGATCCGCCTTCTCAGCAAAAGCAATTGGTACACATAAAAAAAAGAAAAGAAATACTAATGCAAGTGAACATGCCTTTTTCATCAATGTCACCTCCACATTCCCCTCAAAATCTCACCATTAAAATACTATGGTTCATTTAGTTTTTACTATAAATCCAATTCTTATGAATGAGAGCTGACCTTAAAGGTCAGCTCTCAAAAATATCGGCGGAAATGATACATTTATCGGCGCTTTTTGTGATATATCGGCGCTTCGACACAATTTAAAGATTCCTCGACACATCTTGACATGAAAACTACCTAACCGTTAACAATAACGCCCCCGTTAACGTGAAGTATTTGTCCAGAAACATAAGTAGAATCATTTGAAGCTAAATATACATACGCCGGTGCTAATTCATACGGTTGTCCCGGCCGTTTCATTGGAACATTGCCGCCAAATTCAGATACTTTTTTCTTATCGAAACTTGACGGGATAAGCGGTGTCCAAATTGGGCCTGGAGCAACGCCGTTAACCCGAATGCCTTTTGGAACTAAAGATTTTGCTAATGAACGTGTGAAAGAGACAATCGCTCCTTTTGTTGCTGAATAATCAATGAGCTGCTCATTTCCTTCATACGCCGTAATAGAAGCGGTGTTCACAATAACATCCCCTTGTTTTAAATGAGCAAGTGCAGCTTTTGTGATATAAAAATACGAGAAAATATTAATCCGAAACGTCTTTTCCAGCTGCTCTGCTGTAATCAATTCTAAACCTTGCTGTGGATATTGCTGCGCAACATTATTCACAACAATATTTAAACCTCCCAATTGCGTTGCAGCCTCCGTTACAACTTGCTGGCAATGCTGCTCTTCACTTACATCACCCGGAAATAAAAAGCATTGAACACCTTGCTGCTCAACCCAGCGCTTCGTTTCCTCTGCATCTTCATGTTCATTTAAATACGCAATGGCTATATTGGCACCCTCTTTTGCAAAAGCAATCGCTACTGCTCTTCCAATTCCACTATCTCCTCCCGTAATAAGTGCAGATTTCCCTTTAAGCTTCCCGCTTCCTACATACTTCTCATCTATACATTTCGGACGTGGATTCATGATTTTCTCAATTCCCGGCTGTTTCTCTTGATGTTGCGGGGGTAGTGTTTTCCTTGGTTGTTCTTGCTCTGTCATACTGTAAAACCTCCTTATCCTATATCTTTCTTATGATGTACGAAATCAAAAAATATACTTAATTCTTACAAAAAACGAAATATATACATAGAAAATGCGTTTAACATTCGAACTTTCGACATAAAAACCGAAAAATATGAATTTCTTTTTATAAATCTCTTGCAAAAAAACAAAATAACGAATATTATATATAACTGTTGTGACAATTATTCGTAAAAAGAAAGGATGTTTTTATGTTTAACCTTTCAAAACATCAAACTTCTATTAAAACTGAAATTTCAGCTGGTATTATTACCTTCTTAACAATGGCATATATTATTGTCGTAAACCCAGTCATCCTTGGTGATGCAGGCGTTCCATTTGAACAAGCATTTACAGCGACAATCATCGCTGCTGTTATCGGAACATTATGCATGGCATTCTTCGCAAATTTACCAATTGCAATCGCACCAGGTATGGGATTAAATGCTTACTTTGCTTACTCAGTTGTAAAAACTCATGAAGGCATGACATTCGCAATTGCTTTCTCTGCTGTATTCGTAGCAGGCATGATTTTAATTTTGCTATCATTAACTTCTTTCCGTACAAAATTAATGGAAGCAATTCCTGAAAACTTAAAACATGCTATTACAGCTGGTATCGGTTTATTTATCGCATTTATCGGCTTGCGTTTAACAGGGATTGTAACAAAACATCCTTCCAATTTAGTTGGACTTGGAGATCTTCACTCTCCGTCTGTTTTACTTGCATTAGCTGGACTTGCAATTACGTTAGTACTAATGTCTTTAAACGTGAACGGTGCATTATTCATCGGTATGTTCTTAACAGGAATTATCGCTTACTTCACTGGACAATTAACGTTTTCAAACGGAGTTACCTCTCTGCCTGGTTTACCAGAAGGCGTAATTGTTTCCAATCCAATTACAGCAGTGTCTGATGTTATTCACTACGGATTATACGGCGTTGTTTTCTCGCTCTTCCTTGTAACATTATTCGATACAACAGGTACACTTCTTGGCGTTTCACAGCAAGGCGGCCTTATGAAAGATGGAAAACTTCCAAATGCCGGACGCGCTCTTCTTTCAGATTCTATTTCAGCAACGATTGGTTCTATGTTTGGTACAACACCAACAACTGCTTATATTGAATCTTCTGCTGGCGTTGCGGCTGGTGGTCGTACAGGCTTAACAACATTAACTGTTGCAATATTATTTGCAGCAACTGCATTCTTCGGACCACTTGTTGGTGCAGTATCTGGCGTTTCCGCTATTACAGCGCCGTCATTAATTATTGTTGGTAGCTTAATGATGGGCGCAGTTCGTCACATTGATTGGGATGCATTTGATGAAGCTTTCCCAGCGTTTTTAGTGATTTTAAGCATGCCGCTTACATCAAGCATTGCAACAGGTATTGCACTTGGCTTCATTTCATACCCGCTTATGAAAGTGGCAAAAGGACAATTCCGTGCGGTTCATCCGCTTATATATGTATTTGCTATTTTGTTCGCTTATCAGTTAGTATTCATACCACATTAATAAAAAAGCCTTGGTTCGCGGAACTTGTGAACCAAGGCTTTTTCTAATATTTCTCATTCATTCGCAATTCTTTACTATACTTTTGAATCAAAAAGGAAGAAATGAATATCCCTAGACAAAAATGATCATTACCAAATTCCTAGTATGCCGAAGTCCTTTATATACATTTTCCATATGTATCATTCCTTCATATACCTTCATCCATATTATACCATGTTGATATTTACTATAAATAAAAAGACCTCTATACAGAGGTTTTTAACTTTGCAAAAATACCTTTAAACCTGCAAATTGTCTCTTGGCATCTTTATATCCTTGCTCATATAAGGTTTGTAGTTTTTCTGTATCTTTTTCCATACGATCTACTTGCAGTGGTAATTCTGGCCTAATAACAAATAAATTACCTGCTAACTCTTCTTTTTCAATATAGTGAAGTGTCTCATTATATATCTCATAACGAGTAAGCATCGTATTCACGAGGTTTGGATATTTTTTATACGCCTTCGCTGCAATCCAGCCAAACTTTGATTTTTTCTTAGCGTACCCGTGATTTCTCGTTAAAATAACGACTGATTTCTTATATCCATCCTCCTGCGCTTTACGAACTGGAATTGGATCGGAAATTCCCCCATCTAACAATTGCTTACCACGATAGTTTACAATCGGTGCGATAAATGGTAAGGAACTAGAAGCTTGTAATACATTCAACGCATCTTCATTTGTTCCTTCTTTTTCAAAATAAACAGGCTGTCCAGTTTCGCAATCTGTCGTCCCTACAAGGAAGCGCTCTGGACTATTAAAATATGTGTCAAAATCAAACGGTACATGCTTTTCTGGAATTTCACGGAAAATAAAATCCATATCAAATAGTTGACGCTTTTTCAATAGATTTTTATAAGATAAATATCTTGGATGTTTTGCGTAATCAATATTTACTGTTTTATTTCTATTTCTTTGTCTGGAAAGATACGACGCTGCATGACAAGCACCGGCTGAAACACCAATTACATATGGAAAATATAAATCTTGTTCCATAAAGTACTCCAGTATCCCACCCGTATATACGCCGCGCATACCGCCGCCTTCTAATACTAAACCTGTATTTTCAAGCATAGATCTCTCTCCTCGTTTTATATATACTTTGTAATGATTCACGTTGTTAACTATCTCTTTCTATTATATATAAAACTGTTGAGAAACCATATTCAGACGACTTAACTGAAACGAAATATTTCTTACTAATCCATGATGGCGATGTTGTGGTAAATCTAATTCACTTTTTTAAAACCTCTAGATACAAAATTAAATTAATTGAAACTAAAATTACATCTATACAAATTACCGCTACATCATTTTTTAGTAAAGAATTCGTCACAACCAATATTAATAGGCTAATTCCTGCAATCAACGATACGTTATTTTTTATCATTGTGAACATAAAAAACACCTTCCCTCTTAACCATATTACTTCCCTACTAACGGTAGCTTTCTGTTATCTCCCCTCCGCTCCTATATGCATCGTTACATCCGCTATGAATTGTTGAATAACCTCCAACTCTTCTTTTGTATATTTGTCTAAAAACAATAACCACTCTTCTTCAGCTTGATGATGTAATGTTTCATGAGCATTGTATATTTCTTTCCCTTTGTCTGTTAAACGGAAAAATATTTCTTTTTGGTTGTTCAACATTTTCATCTTTTCAACAAAGTTCTTATTAAATAATTTTGTACAAATTTTAGAAATGGCCCCTTTTGTCATCCCCATACTTTCAGTAATTGCTGTTACATTCATCAAACCTTGTTGTCCTATACAAGCAATTACATGTAATTCCGATAATGAGATATCACTTATACCAATTTCACTTAAAAACTGTTCATGTCCTTCTTTCATGTACTCTTCTTTCTTATGAATAAGTGCTTGCATATCGACTAGTATTTGTTTTTGTTGCGCTGTCCGGCTCACTTTATTTCCCTCCAAACACAATTTACGTTTCCTCAGAAACAATTATATTGTATATCATTTCACATTAAAAACAAAATTAATATTATCTATTTACAAAAAAGAAAATCATGTTAAAATTATTTTTAGTTTCCAAGGAAACAAAAAGGAGGAATATTTATGACAACTACAACAAACCGAACACCAATTTTCTATATCATTTGTATAAGTGCTTTATTAGGTTCTCTAGCACAAAATATGTATACCCCCATCTTGCCAATTATTCAGGGGTCATTTCACACATCATTTTATGTAGTCAATCTTACTGTTTCCATTTTTACTTTTGTACTTGCGATTATGCAAATTGTATACGGTCCTCTTATTGATACAAAAGGAAGAAAATCCATTCTTATCCCAGGTCTATTGATGAGTTTCATCGGCTCAATAGGTTGTGTTTTTTCACCAAACATTTATATATTTCTTATTTTTAGAGCCATTCAAGCTTTTGGAACAGCGGCCATCCCAGTTGTTTCAGCTACCATCATTGGAGATTTATATGAAGGAAATGAGCGCGGCAAAGCAATGAGCATCTACCAGACACTTTTAGCACTGGCACCTGCTATTGGTCCTTTAATGGGAGGCTATTTAGGAAATAAAAATGGTCACGTTTCTATCTTTCTCTTTTTAGCCGCGATTAGCATCATTTTATTACTCATAAACGTTGTTTTACTTCCAGAAACAAAACCAGTTTCTTCTATAAAACAACAAGTAACGAAACACTACTTTCGGGTTTTACAAAATAAGATTGGTTTTACCATTGTCATAATTGGTTTTATACAATTTTATCTTTATTTTTGCTTCCTTGTCTTTTTACCACCCATGTTAAAAGCTTTATTTCATCTGCATGCAGATACAATTGGACTCATCTTTGTTCCCATGTCATTATGTATGATGTTAGGTAGTTATTGTTATAAAATGTTACAAAAGAAAATCCAGACAAAACATGCTTTACTCTTTACAAGTTTCTTTCATATTGCATGTATCTTATTATTTTCTATCACCTATAATATTACGATACCTATCCTTATCATCGTGACTTCTCTATACGGATTCAGCACGGGATTATCAATACCAACTCATACAACTTTATTAACAGAAGAATTTGTGGATGAACGGGCAACTGCTATTGGTATCTATAACTTTATTCGCTACTTCGGAATGGGAGTAGGTCCACTCCTTGGCAGTTTTCTACTATTTGATCAAAATTACTTTTGGATTTTCTTTTCGGGATTCGTTGTTTTTCTATTGTTTCTCTTATATGCAATGAAGAATTTCATTCATTCTCAAACAAGAAAAGAAGCAATTTAGAAAGATAATATTTTCAATCACTCCAGACGTATAAGTCACTGCTATACAGAATACAACATGACCGCGACTTGTTTTCTCGCTTTGTTTGAAACATCGCATGTGGCAGAAAAGGCCCTGACCGCTTCTATGCACGGCCATATGCTCTCGTCCTCCCCTAAAAAAGAGTTTTTTTAACTTGTATATATAATAATCATGAAAAAAGAATCTCTAAAAACCACTTTTAGAGATTCTCTTTCCCTACCCTCTTTGATCCGCCACAATATGAATATCAATGTTTTTCGTCTGTCTCATAATTTCATTTACAATGGAACCTTTTCGAATTTCTTCCCATCTTGTTCTTGCCGATTGTCCAAGCAAAATTTGTGTGACTTGTCGCTCTTTTGCCACCTTAATAATGGCATCGGCCGGTTTATTACCTTGCGCTTCTTCTAATAAGAAGGTTGCATCAAATTGATGCGTTAAAGCTTTCCATTCTTCAATAACCTGTTTTTTTCCTTCTGACATAGATTCAATATTTTCTCTTTCTACATTTAATACATATAACTCTGCATTTAAACGGTTTGCCATGCGCCACCCCCGGCGAATGAGCTTTTCTGCCGTCGAACTGTACTGTACGCAAACAAGAATTTTTTCTTTCACTCCAATTGGTTCCTCAGCAAATTGACTTATTTTCTCGTCCATATCATCCGCAACTTCTCGAAGTGATAATTCACGGAGCGCTCCTAAATTATTTAGCGTAAAAAAATGATTTAAGCTCCGTTGAATCTTTTCTTGCCTATATATCTTTCCGTCCATCAATCGTTTTCGAAGTACTTCTGGCGTGACATCAACAAGTTGAATTTCATTGGCCTTTTGTAAAATGAAGTCAGGAACGCGCTCTCTTACTTTAACCCCTGTAATTTGCTCGACAATATCGTGAACACTTTCCAGGTGTTGAATATTAAATGCAGACAGAACATCAATGCCAGCATCCAGTAATTCTTCCACATCCTGATAGCGTTTTTTATGTTTAGATCCAGGGATATTCGTATGGGCTAACTCATCCACAATTACAACTTGCGGTGCCCGTTTTATAATTGCTTCGACATTCAGTTCTGAAAATATTTTCCCTTTATACTGAACCTTTTTTAACGGAACAGCTTCTAACTCCGCAATCGCTTCTTCTGTTTCTGTTCGACCGTGCGTTTCGATGAGACCAATTACAACATCAATGCCTTCTTTTCGCATCTCTCTTGCATCAAAAAGCATTTTGTAACTTTTTCCGACTCCAGGAGCTGCTCCGACATAAAGCTTTAACTTCCCTCTGTTTAGTTGACGAATGTATTCTAAATATTCTTCTGGCGTTCGCCTTTGAAACGTTGGCTTATAGTCATCTGCATACATCAAAATGCACCCTTTCTAGCCAAACAATACTACCTCAATCTAAGCGATTGAGGTAGTATTGTTATGATTTCATCATTTTTTGTAATTCTATATTTAACTTCAACACGTTGACGCGATCTTCACCGAATAACCCAAGTGCTTGCCCTTCTGTTTGTGATTCAATCAGCTTATTAATTTTTTCTTTCGGAATATTCGTTATTTTAGAGATGCGATCTACTTGTACATAAGCCGCTTGTGGACTAATGTCTGGATCTAATCCTGAACCTGAATTCGTTACTAAATCCATCGGAACTTCTGTAACAGGAACAGCCCCATTTTCCTTCTTCCAATTTTCCACACTCTCTTCTACACGTTTTACTAAGTCTGGATTAGACGGTGCATAGTTGTTAGAGCCAGATGCTTCTGCTTTATATTCTATACTAGAGACACGTCCATGGAAATAACGTGGATCTGTAAAATTTTGACCAATTAATTTCGAACCAATAACTTCATTTTTGTCATTATAGATAAGGCTTCCATCTGCATTATCTTTCATAAATGCTTGTGCAACTCCTGTAACTAGCAGTGGATAGATGAGCCCGCATATAACAAGAAATGTAAAGGTTACACGAATGACAGGTGAAAGTATCTTTTGTTTTTCAAACATTTTCATTTCCCCTTTTCTTTAAATGAACAATCCGACCATCATGTCAATCAGCTTAATACCGACAAACGGAACAATCACTCCACCAAGCCCGTAAATAAATAGGTTACGTCCTAACAATGCATTAGAGCTCATCGGTTTATAAGCAATCCCTCTCATCGCTAGCGGAATAAGCATCGGGATAATAATCGCATTAAAGATAAGCGCTGATAAAATCGCTGATAGCGGCGAATGTAAATTCATCACATTCAGAGCTGCCATTTGCGGAATTGCTAATGTAAACATCGCCGGGATAATTGCAAAGTATTTCGCAATATCATTTGCGATACTAAATGTTGTTAGCGCACCGCGTGTCATTAATAGCTGCTTCCCAATCCCTACAACCTCAATAATCTTCGTTGGGTTTGAATCTAAGTCAATCATATTTGCGGCTTCTTTTGCTGCTGCTGTACCACTATTCATCGCTAGACCAACATCCGCTTGCGCTAAAGCTGGCGCATCATTTGTACCATCACCTGTCATCGCAACAAGCTTTCCTTTGTCTTGCTCTGCTTTAATAACTGCAATTTTATCTTCTGGTTTACATTCTGCAACAAATTCATCCACACCAGCTTCTTTCGCAATGGTTGCAGCAGTAAGCGGGTTATCACCTGTACACATTACTGTTTTAATCCCCATTTGACGAAGCTGTTCAAATCGTTCGCGCATACCTGGTTTTACAGTATCTTTTAAATAAATTAATCCGTAAATACGATCATTCGCTGCAACTGCAAGCGGTGTACCGCCTTCTTTTGCAATTAAATCCGCTTTTTGATTTAAGTCTTTCGGAACTGTGCCGCCTTGCGATTGTACCCATTCAATGACAGCGCCAACCGCACCTTTTCGTACTTTTACACCATCTGTTAAGTCCACACCGCTCATACGTGTCTCAGCTTTAAATGGAACAAACTCACCTTGCTCAGCAAGTGTACTGTTATAAGAAAATGCTTTTGATTTTACGTATTCAATAACCGAACGTCCTTCTGGCGTCTCATCTAACACAGAGCTAAGCGCTGCCCATTTTGCAACTTGTTCAATTGTTTCATTTCCTACTGGTAAAAGCGTGTGTGCCATACGGTTACCAAATGTAATTGTACCCGTTTTATCTAAAATAATGGTGTTAATATCACCAGCTGCTTCCACTGCTTTACCACTCATTGCTAACACGTTAAACTTCGTTACACGGTCCATCCCTGCAATCCCAATTGCGGATAACAAACCACCAATTGTTGTTGGAATTAAACAAACAAGAAGTGCAACGAGTATAGATGTATCAATTTGAAAACCAAGATAGTTCGTAAAGATTGGTAATGTCACAACAACGATTAAGAAAATAAGTGTTAAACTCATCAATACCGTATTAAGAGCAATTTCATTTGGTGTTTTTTGACGAGATGCCCCTTCTACTAACGAAATCATTTTATCTAAGAAAGATTCACCAGGATTACTTGTAATTCGAATTGTAATTTCATCACTTACCACCATTGTTCCGCCTGTAACGGAGCAAAAATCACCGCCAGCTTCTTTCATAACTGGTGCGGATTCCCCTGTAATAGCTGATTCATCAACAGACGCTAAACCTCGGATGACTTCTCCATCACTAGGAATCATTTCACCTTGTTTGACAAGAACAACATCACCTTTTTTCAGTTCAGTTGCTGAAACCCTAGCAACACTTCCATTTTCTTTTATTACATTTGCAAATACATCTTTTTTCGATTGTTTTAAAGAATCAGCTTGCGCTTTCCCGCGTCCTTCTGCTAATGCTTCTGCAAAATTAGCAAACAAAACAGTGAATAAGAGAATAAGAGAAACCGTTATATTGAACCACCCTGGGATACTACTAGATCCATTAGGTAAAAATGATAAAATTAATGTTAGAAAAAACCCAATTTCCACCACGAACATGATCGGATTTTTTACCATCACTCGTGGATTCAATTTTGCAAAAGCTTCTTTTATCGCATGTGTAATAATGTCACGATCCATTGTTTTTGTTTGTCTCACTTCATTTTCGACTGCCGTTTTTGGTGATACAACCGATTGATTTGGTTGTTTATCTTTTACCACTACAGGTTTCATCATGTACCCTCCATTACTTCAATGTAAGAAATTCCGCAATTGGTCCTAACACTAACATTGGGAAGAACGTTAATGCCCCAACAATTACAATTGTTCCAATGAAAATGCCGCCAAATAAACCATTATCTGTTCGGAATGTTCCAATTGTTTCTGGTACGACCGTTTTCTCTTTTAATGAAGCCGCTACAGCGAGCATTGTAATTAGGCTGAAATAACGTCCCAAAAACATCACAATACCAGTTGTAATATTCCAAAACGCTGTATTGTCTCCTAAACCTTCAAAACCGGAACCATTATTCGCTGCCGAAGAAGTATATTCATATACAACTTGTGTCAAACCGTGAAAACCGGAGTTTGAAATAGCATCTGTTCCGAGATGAGTGGAAAGAGCAAATGCTGAAAACCCTAAAATAAGTAAAGGATGAAATAGTATTGTTACCGCAATTAATTTCATTTCCTTTCCTTCAATCTTCTTCCCTAAAAATTCTGGTGTACGTCCAACCATTAACCCCGATATAAAGACCGCGATAATTGCGTACATAATAATATTGATAAATCCTGCACCAACCCCGCCGTATACTGTATTTAACATCATATTGACAAGTGGTACTAAACCGCCAGTTGGTGTTAACGTATCGTGCATTGTGTCAACAGCACCGGTTTCCGCTGCCGTTGTTACTGTTGCGTACAGTGACGAAAAGACTGTTCCAAAGCGAACTTCTTTTCCTTCTACACTACCTTGACTATGTTGCATCCCCATTTGATTTAACACTGGATTTCCATGTAACTCTGACGTCACGATTGTTGTAAATCCCATTAAAAATACGATGAATAAAGAAACGAAAAGAACGCGCCCTTGTTTTTTATTTCCTACCATTCTTCCGTACGTGAATGGCAAAGCCGTTGGTAACAGCATCATTAACATCATCTGTAAAATGTTACTAATTTGACCTGGGTTTTCAAATGGATGCGTTGAGTTTGCACCGAAAAATCCTCCGCCGTTGTTCCCTAATTCCTTAATCGAAACGAAAGAAGCAACTGGACCACGTAATATACTTTGTTTCACGCCTTCAATTGTATGAGCTGTAACTGCACCTTCTAACGTTTGCGGTACACCAAGAGCAACGAAGATCAACGCTCCTATAAATGCAATTGGAAGAAAAACCCTTGTTAAAGCACGTGTAAAATCTACGAAGAAATTCCCAAGTTCTTTCCCTGCCAAACCTCTTATAAAAGCCATTACAATCGCTAATGTTGTCGCTGGTGCTGTAAACATTAAAAACGTAATTCCGATTAATTGTGATAAGTACGATACACCATTTTCACCGCTGTAATGCTGTAGATTTGTATCTGCCATAAAACTAATCGCTGTATTAAAAGCGAGTGTGGGTTCCATTCCCTGAACATGAGCCGGATTTAGTGGCAATACGCCTTGCAAGCGAAGTATGAAATATACAACAACAATCATAAATCCATTAAGTGCAACTAATGATAATGCATATTGCTTCCAGCTCTGGTTATAAGGCTTCACACCGGAAATTTTAAAAATAATGTTTTCAAAAGGCCCGAATACTTTATCCAATTTGCTATTCCCTTGAAACGCCTTCTCTAAATAAATTCCGGTTGGCTTTGCAACAAGAATAAATAATAACATTGTAATCAAAACTGCAATCCAAATCATAATAAACCTTTCCCCCTAATTAAAACTTTTCTGGATTTAATAGCGCATAAACTAAGTACACAGTAAGTAAGCCAACAATAATGGATACCGCAATACTCATTGCTTCTTCCCTTCTTTCACAACGTTATCCGACCATCTTGCAAGACCGATCATTGATACAACTAACACAATTAAAATTCCGATCATAGCGATATCTAACATTCTTCATCCCTCACTAAACGTAAAATTTTACCATTAAAAGCATAAAAAAGAACACTGAGGATCTACTCAGTGTTCGAAAATGAACAACACAAAAGTAAACCTCCTCTCCAAACGCTTACGAGGTTAGCTGTCGGATTCGGGCCTAAAGAGTAGCCCTACTTTCATCATGAAAGATTCACCCCAAGTGACAATGCACAAAATTGGTTCCCCCGCTCCATTTCTGGACTCAGCGATATCAGGTTGTTTTTGGAAATTTTATGAACAATTTATGAATGTAAATATACTCCTCTAATTTTCACTTGTAAAGAGGTAAAATAACGAAAATATGAAAATATAACCCCTTTTAAACGCTTACATCAAGGATAAATACATCTTTATCATCCATTTTCTTTTATTTTCTTCCTTTTTCATTATGTATACGTTATTTTGCAAATAAAAAAAGAAGATTGTCTCTATGAATCAAATTTAATTTCCAGGCATATAGGCCCAATCCCGCTTTCCCTCCCTTTGTTTTATGAAAAAAAGCCCCTGACCGCTTCTATGCACGGCCAGGGGCTCTCGCCCACCTAAAAAAGATGTTTTTATGCTAATTTTTCAATTCATATTGATAGATAACCTTCAAAACAATGAATCTAAATTATAAAAAAAAACGCAAGTTACGACCTCGAATATACACTCGCACCAATTCTGCATGCTGCTTCTCATATTCGATAATGTCTTGTTCTAAATATAACTGGATATCTTCTAGCGGAAGAATCACATATGGTTTTGGAAAGAATGGATCATGTTCTGCTAACTCATGTACCCGTTCTAACGATAACGCCCAGCGTTTTGCTAAATCACGGCAAAGTAATACTTTCATCGCTTCTTTCATATCCGATTCCTCCGCCCCTACTCTAAAGTCAAAAACGAAATATTATCACAAGTTGTAAACACCACTAATTGAACTCCAATCGTTTCATAGAGATGCTTTGGATATTGTTTATTTCGCGTGACAACTGTAATAGGCGCAGTAAAAGAAGATCGAATACGTTCGGCGAAGAAACTAATTGTGGATAATTCATCTCCTAATAAAATCGCTTTTTTAATTCCTTTGCATATGTTCACTATCATGCTCGGATCATCCGGACAGCAATATGTTTGTTGAAATCCACATGCTTTCACTTCACTTGCCACATGCTCACTCGCTGTAAAAATGACCATTTCACCTTGAAGAGGTACTAAATCTTTCAAACTCTTTACTTTCGCAGCTTCTCCTACACAAATGAGCGTGTACTCTTTTTCCTTATCCATGCACTACATCCTCCTCCACATAAAAGAATTTTTAAGTATAGATTAAAATTCTCTTATGCTAGTCGGACCGATGAATTGATGTATTCACTTGCACCATCCTCTCTCAACACGCTTACGGAGTTAGCTGTCGGATTCGGACTTTGAGAGTAGCCCTACCTTCAAAAAAGGATTCACCCCAAGTGACAATGCACAAAATTGGTTCCTCCGCTCCAAATTCTGGATTCAGCGTTCTAAAAAATAGATTCTGGCTGATATATTACTCCTAATTTTGGAAAAAGTAAACGTAAAAAAAATACATATTTATACACGTACACTTCTATGTCCATACGCAAAATGATTCGTTGGTCCGTGACCGCTGCCAATGTTCAGCTCATCTTCAATTGCTATACTAATAAAGTTCTTCGCTTCACGAACTGCGTCAGCAATTTTATAACCTTTCGCGAGTCCTGCTGTGACAGCTGCCGCAAACGTACAACCACTTCCGTGTGTTTGGATAGAAGCAATCCGTTTACTTCTATACTCCATAAATACATTTCCATCAAACAATAAGTCAATTACTTCATTCCCTTGATACGCTGCATGTCCGCCTTTCATCACGACAAACTTCGCACCTAAATCATGCAGCATCTTCGCAGCTTCTTTACTATCTTCAATTGTATGAATCTTCATTCCTGTTAATACTTCTGCTTCAGGAACGTTTGGCGTAATTACCGTTGCAAGCGGCAGCAAATGTTCTTGTAATGCTGCAACTGCTTCTTGTTGTAATAACGATGCGCCGCCTTTGGCAATCATTACAGGGTCTAGCACAATATTATTCCATGAAAATGATTTAATATTTTCAGCTACGACTTTAATAATTTCACTACTAAATAACATTCCAAGTTTTACTGCATCAGGCGTTAAATCCGTACCGATAGAATGTAACTGCTCTTCAATTCCTTCTCTAGGAACAGGATATACCCCTTGTACGCCAAGCGTATTTTGGGCCGTAATCGCTGTAATGGCTGTCATTCCGTACACACCGAGCTCTTGAAACGTTTTTAAATCTGCTTGAATCCCCGCACCACCGCCACTATCAGAGCCAGCAATCGTTAATGCTTTATTCACTTTCATTTCCCTCACCCTTTTTAACCAAAGTAACGATGATAAATCGTTTTTGCTTCCGCTATATCCTTTGTCCCATGCACAAGCACACGACCGTCTTGAAATGCCACTAACCGTTTATTATCAACAGAAAATGATAGTAAATAAGGGTTGGCCGTTAAATCCGTTACACGATTTTGCAACAAATTTTGATACATAGACAAATGAAGCTGCTCTTTATGCGGCGGACGAATTTGTACTGTATTTCTTCCGCATAAAACAGCTGTCTTGGAAGTATTCTCCTTACTTAAATACGGATAAATAGCTTCCTCCCCGCATGATAAGCAGTGCTTATTTCGCATTTTTTGTACGTTTATGCATGAATATTCATTTTTCCATACATCAAATGACACAAGTCCATCACGAAGTGCCTCATAATCTTCTACTAAAATCTTTAATGCTTCCGCAACTTGATGTGATACAACAATGGATACAGCAGGCGAAATAATTCCTGCCGTATCACATGTCGCTCCCCCGAGCGGGATCGATTGCAATAAACAAGATAGGCACGGCGTCTTTCCTGGTAAAATTGTATAAGAAAGACCGTAACTCCCAACACAAGCTCCATAAATCCATGGAACAGAATACTTTTGCGATATATCATTTACAATAAAACGCGTCTCAAAGTTATCTGTTGCATCGATGATGAGATCTACACCTGTGACAAGTTCTTCTAGCTCTTCTGCTGTTACATCTTGTACGTAAGCTTCTACAACTACATCACCATTAATGGCTTGCAAGCGCCGCTTAGCTGCCACTACTTTTGGTAAATGATTTTGCACATCACTCTCGCAGTATAACTGTTGCCGCTGCAAATTACTCCAATCAATGTAATCGCGGTCAACAATCGTCACTTTGCCAACTCCAGCGCGAACGAGCATCTCTGCATTTGCACTACCAAGTGCTCCCACGCCGATAATCAGGACATGTTTTTCTCTTATTTTGTGCTGTCCTTCTTCTCCAATTGGAGAGAACAACACTTGACGGGAATATCGGCTATTCAAGAATACTCATTCCTTCTAGCGGGCTACTTGCAGTCGCGCAGCGCTTACGTGCAATACGCCCTGCTTCAAAACCTAATCTTCCTGCCTGAATACTAAGCTTCATTGCCTCTGCCATTTTCACAGGATCTTTTGCTCCCGAAACAGCTGTATTTAATAACACGCCATCTGCACCTAATTCCATCGCAAATGCGGCGTCAACTGGACTACCAATGCCCGCATCAACAATAACGGGAACAGTCGCTTGCTGGATAATAAAGCTTAAATGCAATGGGTTTACAATCCCAAGACCAGAGCCGATTGGTGAGGCACCAGGCATAATTGCATGGACGCCTAACTCTTGTAATTTACGTGCTAACACAACATCATCAGACGTATACGGCAAAACGATAAACCCTTCTTTTAATAGCATTTCTGACGCTTTTAACGTTTCAACTGGATCTGGCAATAACGTTTTATCATCACCGATTACTTCTACTTTAATCATGTCGCATAAGCCTGATGCTTTCGCTAATTTCGCAATGCGCACTGCTTCTTCTGCTGTTTTTGCTCCTGCTGTATTTGGAAGAAGGGTATACTTTGTTACATCAATTTTTTCTAGTAAATTTGGCTGCTCTGCATCAAAAATATCCATCCGACGCACTGCAAACGTTAAAATTTCTGCTTCTGATACTTCAATCGCTTTCTTTTGCACATCAAAATCGGAAAATTTCCCTGTTCCTAATAACAATCTAGACTGAAAAGCAAATGGTCCAATCTTTAACATAATCAACCGCCTCCTACGAATGTTACAATTTCAATTTGATCTCCCTCAAAAACAGATGTATCTTGATGATTCTCTTTTTGTAAAATATCTTGATTACGTTCTACAACAACAATTTTCGTCTCTAATCCCAAATGAACAAGCAAATCAGCTACGCTTTTAACCTCACTTGGCACGTCAACTTGTCTTCCGTTAATTTTTAAGTTCAAGCTTTCATCTCCTTACGAAAAATATACATCGCGGTTATGCAGAGTAAAACATGACCGCCGCTTGCTTTCTCCCTTTGTTTTAATAGACCCTAACCGCTTCTATGCATGGTCAAATGCTCTCTCCCCCCTCAAAAAAGAAAGAGATTTTAGATTGATTTATATAGATTGTGAAAGCAACGAATCTAGTAAACGATTCTCTTGCTTTCCTTCTATCAAATCAGCCATATATTCTCCTGAAACGGGACTTAATAAAATTCCATTTCGATAATGGCCCGTACAAGCGTATAAACCAGTAATCTCTTCATGCCTGCCGATATACGGCATATTATGATTCGATTGCGGACGTAATCCTGCCCATGCTCCGTCCCATTCTGCTTCTTTTAACGCTGGCAAAATCCGATATGCACGCTCTAATATAGAAGTAATACTTTCAGGACGTACCGCTTTGCTATATGTATGAGGTTTCATTGTTGCCCCGATGACATAACGTCCGCCGCGCTTCGGTGCGATATAAAATCGCTCTTGAAAAATAGGTGCTTGTAATAACGGCTTACGACTGCGCACTGCAACGACTTCACCTTTAACAGGATATGTCTCCCATTCATGGTGAAAATATTTTAATAGTTTTGTACTCCACGAACCTCCAGCAATTACTACGTTTTCACATGAAATCGTGCCTTCTGTTGTAAGTAATCCTGTTACGCGATTATCCTTCATTTGAATATCAAACACTTCAGTTTCTTCATATATATCGGCTCCAGATATTGCAGCAGAGTGAGCGAATGCTTTCGTCAGCTTCGGGGCAATCACATGACCATCTTTTGGATGGTAGACTGCTCCAATAATAGAAGAAGATAAATAGGGCTCTTTTTCCCGTAGTTCTTCTCCTGAGATAAAATGGGACTCTTCTCCTGTTTGCTGTTGCCATTTCATAATATGAAGAAGCCGTACACTCTCTTCTTCATTTTGAGCAATGCGGTAAATCCCTTTTTCTTCATACCCGATATCAATTCCGGTTTTATCACGTAATAGACTTGCAAGTTTTGGAAACATCGCACGGCTTTTCCTGCCTAATTCAAACAGCGGATCGTATTCATCCCATTCCGCCTGTACACCTAATAATCCGGCTGCTGCTTTAGAGGCTTCAGAAGCAATCTTTTGTTTTTCAATGATGGCCACTTTATAACCTCTTTCAGCAAGGAAATGTGCAACTGAACTTCCGATTACACCGCCGCCAACGATGGCAACATCATATATTTTTTTCATGATTTCTCGCCCACTTTCGTATCGTTTCCTTATATAATTTTGCCTGCTCATTCGGTTTTACTGCGTTTAAAATTCCGGACATAATTGCAATACCAGTAGCCCCCGTGCCGAGTACTTCTGCTGTATGATTAGGAGTAATCCCTCCAATAGCGGTGATTGGGATTGTTAAACGTTTTGCTATTTCGGTAATTCCAGCTAATCCTCTTGGCGGAACTCCTTTTTTAGAGTTTGTTTGAAACAAATGCCCATACAGAAGAGAATCTGCACCACTTTGAAAAGCAAATACAGCTTCTTCAAATGAATGAACGGAGTAACCAACATGTAAATAAGAAAATTTTTCTTTAACAGACTTTACATCCACGCTGTGATATCCAAGTTGTACTCGTCTAATATTGAATAAAATTGCAATATCAATCCGACCATTGATGACAAGTTTAGAAGAAGGAAACCCCTTATATAAGAGCTTTTCCACACCTTCATATAACTCTTTCGTACTTTTCTCTCGCTCACGAATGTGCAAATAATCTATTTCACTTTCAATATCAGTTGCTATATGCGCTAACTCTTCAAATGACATACAACCATTTGATATAACGTGAAGCTCAGCTTTCATATCCATTCGCCTACTTTAAAATGTTTTCAAACAACTCATTTGCCGGAACCATTTCTTTTGTCATTCCTTTTTCTTTTAACCACTTGTTTTGTTTTTCCCACGAACTTGCTGTATCTGATAAAAATGGTTCATCTTTCGTTTCCATTTTGTCCAATAAAATTTTCATACTTTCTTTTTCAACTTCTGGAATCAACGGGAAATTTTCTTTTTCTTGATGATTTAATAAAATGTTTAATGCTTCATCTGGATTTTTCTTCATAAATTCATACCCTTTTTTCGCCCCGCGTAAAAAGGCTTGTAATGTCTCTTTATCTTGTTTCAATGTTTTGTCGCCTGTTACAAATACAAGTTCATGATAGTTCGGTACACCGTAATCCGCTGGGTTAAAATATGCTGGCTCGTAACCTTCATGACGCATGACTGGAACTTCATGATTAATGTATGCCCCTGTAACAGCATCTACTTTTTTCGTAGTAAGAGCCGGTACTAAATCAAAACCAACATCAACTACTTTTACGTTATTTGGGTTTCCCCCGTCTTCTTTAATCATCGTTTTTAAATACTCTTCACTTAACGGTGTCCCTGAATATCCAACTGTTTTTCCTTCCAAATCTTTAGGAGAAGAAATGCCTGCTGATTTTAACGATACAACATGGTTTAAAGGGGAACGAACAACTGCACCGATAGATTTCACTGGAATGTGTTCATTCGCTCTCGCAATCACAACGTCAGGCTGATAATACAATCCAACGGTTACTTTTCCTGCTGCTGCTAACGTTAATGGATCAGTTGGATTGGAAGGAAATTTAATATTTACCTTCACACCTTCTTCTTTAAAATAACCTTTTTCAATTGCTGCATAAATAAAGCTATGCACTGCATTTGGATACCAATCGAGCATGACAGTTACTTCTTTTTCACCCTTTTTCTTTTCTGATGCCGAATTGCTAGAACACCCAGCAATCATCGCAATTAACAACGTAAACACAAAGATGCGCTTTACTAATTTCATGAATGCTTCCTCCAACTAATCAATTTCTTCTCAAATATCGAAACGAGTAATACAAAGAAAATAGCGAGTAATGACAATAAAACAATTGGTGCAAACACACCCGCACCATCCATTTGTGTCATCATTCGTTTACTAAAATAGCCTAGCCCCGCTTGTGCCCCGATCCACTCTCCAATCGCTGCCCCAATCACGCTAAACGGCACAGCCACCTTTAAAGCTGAGAAAAAATAGGGCAGTGCAGACGGTAATTTCAATTTTAAAAATATATCTTTTTTTGTTGCACCATATGTAATTAAAAGCTCTTCCCACTCCTTTTTCGTACTACGAAGGCCATCATACGTATTCACTGCAATGGGAAAGAATGTAATAAGTACTGTGACAACAACCTTACTCCAAATCGAATAGCCAAACCATAAAACAAATAATGGTGCTAAAGCTGTAATGGGAATTGTTTGTGAAGCAACTAATAACGGATAAAATGCTTTCTGGGCAAATGAACTGATACTCATCATCATCGCTAATCCAACACCTAATACAATGGAAATGACAATACCAATCACTGTAACAGAAAGCGTTGCCGGTAAATGTACCGTAAGCAATATATCCCGCAAATCCCATATTTTTTGAACAATAGCACTTGGAGAAGGTAAAATGTACATTTCATCGAGAATCCGTGCTCCTACTTCCCAACCAATCAGCAAAATAGTCGTTACAATAATAGCTGGAATATAATCTACAACTCGCTTCATACAAGCACCTGTCTTTGCAACATGCCAATAAGTTCATCTTTTAATGTCAGCATTTCCGGGCGATGCAAATCCTTTCGAGAGCGCTCTTGCCCAAGCGGTACAACCCGCTCAGTTAATGATGTAATGGGCTGTTCTGTTACGACAAAAATACGATTAGAAAGAAAAAGCGCTTCATCAACATCATGTGTAATAAACAAAATCGTTTTTCGCCAATGTTTCCATTGTTCAAACAGCCATTCTTGCAAAGATGCCTTCGTTAATGCATCAAGTGCACTAAACGGTTCATCTAATAATAAAAGTTCGCCACCCGTTAACAATGTCCGAATAAACGATACGCGTTGCCGCATTCCGCCTGATAAATCTTTTGGCTGTTTCTTTTCATATCCTTGCAGTCCAAACTGCTCCAGCAGCTCTTGCGCTTTCATTTGCGCTTCTTTTTTCTTCATTCCTTGACATTCAAGAGGCAAAGCTGCATTTTCAATAATGGTTCGCCACGGGAGTAACATATCTTTTTGCGGCATATATCCGGCAGGAGTTGTTCCCATTACATCAATCGTGCCGGCACTTGCTTTCTCAAGTCCCGTAATAAGCCGAAACAATGTACTTTTCCCGCAGCCGCTCGGCCCAATAATACTAATAAATTCCCCTTCTTGTACTACAACATCAAGATTCTCTATAATCGGCTTCTTATCATAATGAAAAGAAACGTTATGAAATTGTAGTATGTTCTTGCTCCTCAAAACCCCACATCTCCTTACGATATGCCATATCCCAAAATAAATATTCAAACCGGCTGGAATATAAGAAGATTTCTTCTAAACGATTCAGTTCTTCTTCTGTTTTCCCAACTGCAATTTCATTACACAAATCAATTAACCATACACAAAGATTCCCATATTCTTCAGAGCTGTATCCTTGGATCCACTCACTGAAAAATTCATGATCGCGTGCTCCTGGAATAGCATTTAAGCGCTTCCCAATCTCCCAATAACTCCACATACATGGAAGCAACGCCGCAATTAACTCAGCAAGTGTACCGTTTTGTGAGACAGACATCATATAGTTTGTATATGCTAGATTCATAGCAGACGGTTTTGCGAATTCCATCTCTTCAACAGAAATTCCTAAACGTTTTGCATATTGTTTATGAATCGTC
This sequence comes from Bacillus cereus group sp. BfR-BA-01380, assembly GCF_022663535.1. Classification (GTDB taxonomy): domain Bacteria; phylum Bacillota; class Bacilli; order Bacillales; family Bacillaceae_G; genus Bacillus_A; species Bacillus_A cereus_BB. The sequence continues at coordinate 93,905 of NZ_JAKUFS010000020.1, forward strand.
ATTTCTCCATTTAAAATTCCATCAATTTGTTCAGCAAACCTCGCCATGACTTTTGGATTTGTTGCTTTTACAACACCGATTGCATATAACTTTGCGTAATCTAACAAATACAAATAATCTTGAACAATATAATATTGAAATCTATCTTTCTCTAACGTTCCATCTCCCATACCTGTTACAAATGGATGATTATGACTTTTTTCCCAAACAGGTTGTACTTTTTCAAATAGTCTTTCACAAAATGTCATCTCAGCTTCCCCTTCCTGTATATATGTTCCAAATAAAAAAACCACTTCTATATAAGAAGTGGCCACAGCAAACAAAAGAAAATCCCATTTGTTGTTTCCACTTCCCTACGCTAGCATCACCTAGATCAGGTCATAAGGGTTAAGGTTTTTACCTCTCTCAGCTTTTAAGCACCCCTAGTGGTGTTCTATAAAATTGTCAATAAAAAATCCCCGTTTCTATGCATAAAGAAACGGGGACGTTATTTATATCGTCCAAATTGCTTCCCTACGCTAGCATCATCTAGATCAGGTAAAAGGGTCAAAGACTATAGGTCTTACTCTCAGCTAGCAACACTAGCTCCCCTAGCATTATATTCATTTAACATAGTCAGTATACCATCGCCATATCTCATCGGCAACTCTTTTCATTTATGAAGTGAAACTTCCATCGGTGGAGTTTCTTTATCCCTCACCTATCTTCTTCGCTTTTTCTAAATCTTAAGGTAGGGCCTTACCTTCCAAAAGTAGTGTTATAAAGTGAAACACTAATCGTTTAAACAAATTGAACTCCCCCTACCATTGCGCGCTTGAAGTAGGGGTCTTCTCGTCAGATATGATAAAACATTAAAAAACATATTGTAAGTTCAGAAAAAAACAAATTCTTTCCATCTATTTTCATAACAGCTATAAATCTGCTATCCTTTTATTATATAGCTATATATCCAATTCAATTTTTCGACATATAAGCCGCTACTATGTAGAATATAACATGTACTCGTTTTCTCCTTTTGTTTTCAACCTTGTATGTGGTAAGAAAAGGTCCTGACCGTTTAAAAAGAACGGGGTTTATCGATTTTTTAACTTGTATATATGGTGAAAAAGCATTCGCTTGTTTTTAATCAACAAATATATTACAGACTCAGCATCTTTATATTATAAGTTTAATTATAATAGCTCATTACATAAGGAGGTCTATGAATATATGAATTTAAAAGTCGCTGCAATAACAGCAACTACTGTAGCAGTTGCCTCTATGCTCCCCTCTATAGCAGAATCTAATGTACATACCGTAGCAGCAGAACAAACATCAAAAGCAAAAATTGGTTATGTAAAAACGAAAACATTACAAATGTACAATAGTCCTAATGGGGCAGATTATGTTGTTGACAGCATTACACGCGACACTCCCGTTACAATTCTTGAAACAACAAATGAATGGTATAAAGTTCACGCTCACAATAAAACTGGCTATGTAAAAAAAGAAGCAATTTCTTTAACAAAACCACACAATAGTGGGAATCAATATATCGTAAATACAGATGCATTAAACATTCGTTCTGAACCAAATACACAATCTGAAATTATTACTGTATTACCAAATGGGAAATTTGTTACTGTTCAAGAAGAACAAGAGGGATGGTATAAAATTGTACATAATGGAACAAGCGGCTATGTAAGAAAAGAATTTTTATCTAACGCCGATCAGCCATTAGTAAAAGGAATTACTGTACAAGGTATAAATTCTTATTATGTTGCCACTCCGACATTAAAAGTACGTAGCGGAGCAGGAACAAATACAGCTATTATCGGGTCTTTAACAAATGGAACACAAGTACAAGTCGTTGAAAATGTAGGAACATGGTATAAAATTCGCTACGGATTAGGATATGGTTATGTCGCGCAGCACTATTTAACACAAGGACAACAGCAACAAAAACCGCAAGCTACACCGTCTATTTCAGCTGTATTTAAATATCCCGCTCAAGGAAAAATAAGTTCAGAATTTGCTGTACGCTGGGGAAAAATGCACTATGGCGTAGATATTACAGCAACAGGAAATGCTCCAATCCAAGCCGCAGCACCTGGAACTGTTGTTAAATCATATTATTCTACAAGCTATGGAAACGTTGTATTTGTTGCTCATCATATAAACGGGAATTTATATACAACTGTATATGCTCACATGAAAAGTCGAGCTGTCAAAGCGGGAGATACAGTGGCAACAGGCCAATTGCTTGGTTATATGGGAAATACAGGACACTCGTCTGGACAACACTTACATTTTGAATTACATAACGGGGAATGGAATTTTGAAAAAACAAATGCTGTAAATCCACTTCCTTTCTTAGTTAGGTAACGCATAATGGCACGTAATATTGCGTTAACTATTGAGTGTTTAGCATTTCTCGGTTTAATTTGTTGCTTAGTAATTTATAACACAAACATTGTATTTTTAAGCATTATTATTGCGTTTGTTGCTTGTGAAGTGATGATGGAAACATTCAAGATTCGACTAAAGCGACATATTTCACACATATATACCGTACTATTCATTATAGGTTCTTTATTAACAAGCATTACTTTTAATGACTTCCATGTCTCCGCAATGTTTCCAGTATTTTTTATGACTATTCTTCTTATAGTATCTCAGTATATATATGTTCCAAAACATCGTAAACAACAACATGAAGAAACATGGAAAATAGGAAAATAACGCCACAATTCTTTGGCATTATTTTCTTTTTCTTTACTATTAAAAAAGGATTCCACATGATGTAGAATCCTTTTTTACGTTCTATACATCTATTTTGATTTTTCGACATATAAGTCGCTGCGATGTAGAATGTAACATGACCGCTACTTGCTTAGTCCTTTTGTTTTAGTAGAAAAAGGCCCTGACCGTTTCTATGCATGGCCAAATGCTCTCGTCCTCCTAAAAAGAAAGGGGGTTTATGCTTTTATATAAAGTGAAACTTTAATCAGTGGGGGTTTTCTTCATCCCCCACTGATTATCAGCCCTCACCAATCGGGCTTTTACGGGCAGTTTATCTCCCACCGAACATTCTAGCCACTGGAGCTGGACAATGCTTTCGCTGAATTTTGAGGTGGGAGTATTACTGCCCACAAATAGCGGGATAAAACCACTTTTCTAGTTTATCCGCATGCATACTGCTCATAAATAAAACTTAAATTATATTTATGTTCTAAGTCCATACGTTGTTCGTCGCTGCACCAATAAAATAAAATATCATGTATTGATGCATAGCGCTTATTCTTTAAAAATTGCTTAATAAAGGAAGGAAAACAATTTGGTAATTGTTTAAATATATAATTGCGTAGTAGTTCCTCTTTATAATCGATTCCTTTGCATAAACACATAAGTTCTTCACAATAATACATTTGTTGTGGAACTTGAATCATTTCAAAAAATGGAATGTATGATAGTAATTTCCCAATAAAGTGCTCATATTTTGTTATAAATTCAAACGATATATGTTCCATCATCTCTTTTATAACAAACAAATAATCATCAACATGAGTTGTCTTCAACGGATTAAGACGATCAGATATTTGTGCAATCACTGCGCGCTGACATGCTACAACAGCACGGCTTGGTTCATAATATGTTAAAAAATCCGTACATTTTCTATATTTTTTTAATAAATCTAACGTGTATACATCACATATATATGTATTGCAATATATTGCTAACTCCATTAAAATTTCATCTAACTTCTCTTTTGATAATCCCTTTGCTTGTTTACAAAGATACAGAAACATAAACTCCATCACTTCTTTATGAGACAAGAGTGTCTTATACTTTTCAATACACTCTACATTAAACTTAATTCTTTCCCAAATAAGATCATCATTACTTTCTAATTCCGTAACTTTTTGCTTTACAGTTAAATAATTCCAAGCAACTACTTGTGTAAATACATCCCATGATTCGTATTCTAGCGATGTTTGCACGAATTCCTCTAATCCCTCAGCAATCATAAAATCATAGGCCTGTTGATACCATCCTACTTCTTGACATAAACGAATAATCCGAACTAAAGTTGGCATTTCATCTTTATGAAACTTCGGCAGATCATGTAATTTTTTCATGCCATATAAAATAAAAGGAATTAAATTTTCTTTCTTATAAAATTCTTTTTCTTTCCAAGCCAGAATAGTTCGTTCTTTTCCTTCTCCCTTTGGATACTCTGGTATAAGCAAAGAGAGTAAATCAGCAAAATTTTCCGGCTCTGCATACGCATCCGTAACCAAGTTCCAATTCGGATCGGTTTGCATAATCCCCATATAATCCCCCCTCCATTTTCTATATGTATGATAAAATATTTGAATGCTATTAAACTAATCATAAATATTACTATATTCAAAATAACATATAATACTTATATTTATTAGTATACCATCTTTTTCATATGTTAATAGTCGTTAACGAAAAAATTAGAAATAATTTACATAAAATATAGATTTAATCTGCGGGGAAGCCCCCACAGATTATTCATTAAGCTAATGGAGCGCATGTTAACATGCTTATCCTTCACTACATCTTTGCTTTCAAATGAATTTTCAGATGAAACATTCCTACCCTGCAAACAGAATAAAAGTATCGCTTTCTTTAGTCTATTTGCTCTGATATTTCACTTAAGGCAACGCCTGCTTGATCATCTGCATATTTAGTTGTTGCTAAATCACCAAGTGATAGCATCCCAACAAGTTGTCCATGTTCAACTACTGGTAATCTTCTTATTTGGTAACGTGCCATTAACTCTGTCGCTTTTTCAATAGCGTCATCAGGTGACACTGAAATAATTTGCGTTGTCATAACATTTGTAATTTGATTGGAACCTGGATGCTTTTCTGCAATTCCCCGCACAACCAAATCACGGTCTGTTACAAGTCCGATAACTTGATTATTCTCCACAACAGGAATCATTCCTATATCTTCTTCTTTCATTTTCACCGCTGCTTCATATACGTTATCTAGTGATGTACATTGTACAATATTCGTGCTCATCAATTCTCGAACAGTTGTCATAAATATATTACCCTCCTTTACACACTTTAGCATCTCCAACCCTCTTCATTTCAATTCGCAAGTTCCTTAAAAGATAAACGAAATACCAACTCTAAAAACATTAGAATTGCGAAGAGTAAATATAAATTTTATCGTTCTTATTTGAGAAGGAAATTTGTAAAGATACAGAGCAATAAGTAAGATGAGGTTAGTAAAAGAAATACTTTATACCGTAAAATATTCATGCAACATTTCGTTATACAGACATCAAAATGAATTGATATCGTTCAAATCTAAGTATAGCTAAAATAATCATTTGGTAAAAATATAATGTACCATATTCTTTCCTAATTACACAAAATCATACAAAATCCTTCATTATTTATAATAAAAAATAAAACATTTTATAATACGATGAAGATATACTTATTGTTAAAATAACGTGAAACGATCATCGGTGGAGTTTCTTTATTTAGCTACTTTTGGTTAGTTAAAGCATTCTCGTTCTTACTGCCCAAAAGTAGCTGAATAAACGTATGTATAAGGAGATCATTAATCAATGAAGTAATATAATATGAGGAAGATATAATGTATGATATTATTTTTCTTCAAATAAAAAGAGTCAGCACTATGCTGACTCTTTTTATAATGACCCGTACGGGATTCGAACCCGTGTTACCGCCGTGAAAGGGCGGTGTCTTAACCACTTGACCAACGGGCCATGGCTCCGCAGGTAGGACTCGAACCTACGACCGATCGGTTAACAGCCGATAGCTCTACCACTGAGCTACTGCGGAATATGGTGGGCCTAAATGGACTCGAACCATCGACC
>NZ_JAKUFS010000021.1 GCF_022663535.1 Bacillus cereus group sp. BfR-BA-01380
AGTTTTTTCGTCATTTTGAAATTTCTCCGATTCTAATTTTTCTCCTATTATACAAGAAATACCCTATAGAACAGACTTTTTTTAAGTGTCTATTCTATAGGGTACATTTTACTGAGGAGTGAACCTTTTTTATTTATCCCCCATTTCAAGATTCACAGTACCAAGTTTTATATCAAATAGTGTGATCAATAAAGTGAAACTTTAATCAGTGGGGGTTTTCTCCATTCCCCACTGATTATCAGCCCTCACCAATCGGGCTTTTACGGGCAGTTTATCTCCCGCCTAACTTCTTTGCTTTCGCCGAATTTTGAGGTGGGAGTATTACTGCCCACGAATAGCGGGATAAAAAAGAAGGTGGAACTATCCTTGAAGGAATTGTTATTTTATTCGACATAATATGACAATATAAGGACTTTCATTCTGATATTATAGTTGAAGAATTTCTTTACGTTTTGAAGTGTAAAGGAATTTTAAAGGGGATAGGAAAGAGGGGAAGTTTATGAACAAAAAATTATTTGTAGCACTTACTTGTGGTGTTATGATGACAGGATTAGCTGCATGTGGATCTAATGATAAAACAAGTGCATCAAATGAGTCGAAACCGAAACAAGAAGAAAAAAAGGAAGAGGCGTCTGCATCTTCAAAAAATTCGACTAGCGAAAAGGGAAAACAAGAATTAGGAAAAGAACAAAAGAGAGAGAAATTTGAAGATTTCGATCCAGAATATCAGTTAGCTATTGTAATGAGAATGTTTCAAGATGTAACGATCAAGTATGATTATGCGATTGGTAATCCGGAGTATTTGTTAAAGGGTACAATGGATCAAAAGACAATAGATGATATGAAGACGATGTTACAAGAACAGGCAAAGAATAATGATAAGCTTTTCAAAGATGAAGTGAATCAAGCGTATACTTTCTTAAAACAATCTAAAATAAGTAATAAAGGTGAAATTCAAAAGCTAATTGACGCAGAAAATAATTATTTAAAGATAGTAGACAAAATGATTGTATGTATTGATTCTGTAACGGTTGAAAACGCAAGTGAAAAAAGAAATGAAATGAATGCTTTACATTCGGAATATTTAAAAGCAGCAGCTCAAGTAACAGCTACTTCAATTGAGGTTGCGAAAAATTCAGGAATAGATGAAGAGAGCTATAAAACGATTCTTAAGAAATTTTTAAAGATGCCAAAAGATCAATAAAAACTATATAAGAAAAATATAAAGTGAAACTTTAATCAGTGGGGGTTTTCTTCATCCCCCACTGATTATCAGCCCTCACCAATCGGGCTTTTACGGGCAGTTTATCTCCCACCTAACTTCTTAAGAAAGGCGGAAGCGGCTCGCTCAGAATCGCAGGACGCCCACGCACAGGGCGGAGAGGCGCTTTTTGCCTCGTCCGAGGGGGCGAAACGACCGGAGATTCTAGCCGCTAGAGCTGGACAACAAAGAAATGTGGAAGTGGCTCGCCCAGAATGTGAGGAAGAAGCCAAGCCACCGAACATTCTAGCCACTGGAACTGGACAATGCTTTCGCCGAATTTTGAGGTGGGAGTATTACTGCCCACGAATAGCGGGATAAACTCTAATAATAGCTTGTTTTGTATAAAAGGAATGACACCTCGTCTAAACTGAAAAGACGAGGTGTTTTTTTATGAAAATCAGGCGGAGAATGATTATCATCTTAGTATGTTTTATGTCCATTATATTATTACTAATTGGTAGGTTGATGCAAATACAGCTTATAGCTACTGAGTCATTTACAGATAGACATATTAATTTAATAGAAAAGAGTGTTAACCAGCGTACACAAGCAGTCACAGTGGACGATGGCAGGGGACGTTTTATTGATCGAAATGGAGAAAATCTTGGAGAAGAAAGATATCCAGTTTTAGTTGTTTTTCCATTTTTACAAATAAACAATGATATGTTAGAGAAAATAGCCCATATAATTGGTGTATCTCGCAAAGATATTCAAGTGCAGATGAAAAGTAGAAGTAAACCATTTATATTTCAAAAAGATGATCGTCCTTTTCCGTTAACAAAAGAACAAATGGAAAAGGTGAACCGTACCGGTATGTTAGGTATGGTAGCAACCGAAGTAAGAATGCAACAAAGCCGAGAAGCAGAGCACCTGATCGGTGTAGTCGGAGAAAATGAGAAAGAGTTTAAAAAGCGTTATGAGAAATTAAAAAAGTTACCTAGGAAAACTCCCATCGGTATTTCTGGATTACAGCAGTCATTTGATGAATTTTTAATGACTGACGGTGAAACGAAAGTGCTGTATCAAATAGATAGGCAAGGGGAGCCGATTTTTGGAGACCATGCGAAATATATCGCGCCTGGAAACCCCTTTTATCCAGTTACAGTTCAAACAACAATAGACAAATGGTTGCAACTAAAAGCAGAAGAACTCGTGAAAAAGTATGGGTTGCAAAAGGGCGGATTAGTATTATTGGATGTACAGGCGAGTGAAATTGTAGCAATGGTGAGTACACCATCCTTGCAGATGAACAATCAACGTACATATAAACAGAGCATGGAAAATCAGATGCTAGCGCCGCATTTTCCTGGTTCTGTTTTTAAAACAGTTATTGCAACGGCGGCAATTGAGCAAGGAATTATTCAATCTCATCGTATGTTTAACTGTGATACAGATTTATATGGCGAACGTGCCCAGCAGATTATGATGGGAAAATTAAGTTTTACAGAGAGTTTTGCAAGGAGTTGTAACAGGACATTTGCAGTGCTTGGTGGCGAATTGATGCAAAAGGATAAACATATAATGGAAACGTATTTAGAGGCACTAGGAGCGAGCGAGACGGTAGGATGGACAGGTCAATTGTTTCATACGTCTCACTTTAAACAATTGCTAGAAGAAAAGAAAGCAATTGTTTGGAATGAAGAAGAAATTAAGAGGAGTCATAAGGCAATTGCTCAAACGGCAATTGGGCAAAAGAATGTAAAGATCTCACCTTTAGCGGTTGCTAGTATGATGGCAACAATTGCAAGGGGCGGCGAAAAGAAGGAAGTAAAAGCTGTTAGAGATATTACATATAAAAATGGAACGAACTTATTTCATTTTGAAGATCATATGTTGGGAGGGAAAACACTCCAAAGAAGCACGATAAAGAAAGTACAGCAGTTGCTAAGAAGTGTTGTAACGGAACCGAACGGTACAGGATCTGCGTATCAATCATTACCATTTACAATAGCGGGAAAATCAGGAACCGCACAAACAGGGAAAGACAATCGCGAAAATCGTTGGTTTGCTGGTTATTTTCCATATGAGAACCCTCGGTATGCGTTAGTTGTCGTTGATTTAGAAACAAATAGACAAGACAATGTGGTAACACGTATTTTCGCTGATTATGTGAAGGCGATTGCTAAGTGGGAACAATAGAGAAAGTGATAAGAAATATTTTCATTTTGTGAAAAAATAGTCCTACTCCTTCAACCTTTGTGCATTTGATGTTACAATAACAAGTATGAAAATTGTCATGGAGGTTTGAATAATGGCAGGAGGAACTAGATTTCAACAAAAACAACAAAGGCGTCGCCAAAATGGTATATTGAATATTGCAATTGGTATCGTGTTATTAGCGGTAATAATTGTAGCATATCAACTATTCTTTACTTCTGATAATACAGAGCAGGCTGCTTCTAGTGATAAAAAAGTAACGCAGCAAACTGAAAAAGAAAAAGAAGCCGCAAAAAAGAAAGAAAAAGAAGAAACGGCTAAGAAGAAAGAAGAAGAAGCAAAGAAGAAAGCGGAAGAAGAAGCGAAAGCAAAAGAGGATGAAAAAGTACCTGCAGAGAAAACAATGGCACAAGCGAAAGAAGCATATACAAAACAAGCTTGGAAACCAGTTGGTACTGAGCAAGGGGAATCGCCAGCAATGACGTTCCAAAAAGGAAGCACTGACTGGAATGAGATGATGAAGGCGATTGCTTCTGCAATTGATATCCCAGCAGATCAGTTGGTGATTCGCCGTATTGGACATAACGGGAAACAGAAAGCATACGGAAACGTACAAGATAAACAATCAGGAAACAAATATTATGTAAATATTGATTGGGTAGAGAATGAGGGCTGGAAACCAACGCTTGTTCAAACCCTGAACTAAAAAGGAGAGAGGTCATAGAGCCTCTCTCCTTTTTTAGCGTAATTTTTTCAATTTAAAGTGAACAACAGCGCTATAATATGGTCGTTTGCTTTCGGGATCCATCATCATTTGATGTGAAACGTGATGTACTTCTAGCATAAGTGCCTTATTATTATCAATTTGTTCATTGATTTTCTTTTCTAGCAATGCTAAGCTAGCTGCCTCAAAAAACTCAACTTTATCTTCCATCATTTCGAATGTAAATGACATGAAGAACACCTCTTTCTGCATGTTCATAGTATAGTTTATCAAAGAAAACTAAGAAATACCATGTGCATTTTTGTTGACTTTTTGATGGATAAGGAATATTATACTGATAAATCCGATAAGAAAAAGGGGAATTTTCTATGGGAACAGAATTTAATGAACTATTTGATCAATGGGCTCATACGTACGATTCTTTCGTACAGGGTGAAGATATACAATATAAAGAAGTTTTCGTTCATTATGAGGAGATTTTAGAGGATGTAGTAAATAAATCTTTTGGTAATGTTTTAGAATTTGGCGTTGGTACTGGTAATTTAACAAATAGATTATTAGCTGCTGGTCGCGCTGTTCACGGTATAGAGCCATCAAAAGAAATGCGTACAATTGCTAAGCAAAAGCTTCCGAAAGAAGTATCGATTACAGAAGGTGATTTCTTGAACTTTGTCACTCCCTCGCATGTGGATACAATCGTTAGCACATATGCTTTTCATCACCTAGTTGATGAAGAAAAAAATGTAGCGATTGCGAAGTATGGTCAACTGCTAAATAAAGGTGGTAAAATAGTGTTTGCTGACACGATATTTGTAGATCAGGAAGCATATGATAAAACTGTTGAATATGCGCAGCAGCGAGGATTTCATGAGTTAGCAAATGATTTACAAACGGAATATTATACGCGTATTCCAGTCATGCAATCTATTTTTGAAAACAATGGCTTTCACGTCACATTTACTCGTATGAATCATTATGTTTGGGTAATGGAGGCAACGAAGCAATAGAAAGAGGGATTAGATTGAGAATTGCTGTAATTGGAGCTATGGAAGAAGAAGTACGTATTTTACGTGACAAGTTAGAACAAGCAGAAACAGAAACAGTTGCAGGTTGTGAATTTACGAAAGGTACATTAGCAGGGCATGAAGTGATCTTGTTAAAATCTGGTATCGGAAAAGTGAATGCAGCGATGTCCACGACGATTTTATTAGAGCGTTATCAACCGGAAAAAATCATTAATACAGGTTCAGCTGGTGGATTCCATCATTCTTTAAACGTGGGTGATGTGGTCATTTCAACAGAAGTACGTCATCATGATGTAGATGTAACAGCATTTGACTATGAATACGGTCAAGTACCAGGAATGCCAGCAGGATTTCCAGCAGATGCAGAACTTGTTACATTAGCTGAAAAATGTATGCAAACAGCTAATGATATTCAAGTTGTAAAAGGTATGATTGCAACGGGAGATTCTTTCATGAGCGATCCAAACCGCGTTGCATGTATTCGTGAGAAATTTACTGATTTGTATGCAGTAGAAATGGAAGCAGCGGCAGTTGCACAAGTATGTTATCAATATAAAGTGCCATTTGTAATCATTCGCGCACTTTCTGATATTGCTGGTAAGGAATCAGACGTTTCATTTGACCAATTTTTAGATCAAGCAGCTCTTCATTCTACAAACTTTATTGTAAACGTATTAGAAGAGTTAAAGTAATGTAGCAAAAAGGCAACTGTTTCATATATAGAAAATACATACAGTTGCCTTTTTCTTTTGAAGGGTTAGGTAAGGAGGAAATACGATGAAAGTGTATCGCAGTGTTCATGACCTAATCGGACATACACCACTCGTTGAGATTACGCGCTTTTTACTTCCAGAAGGTGTTCGAATCTTCGCAAAGCTTGAATTTTTCAATCCAGGTGGAAGTGTGAAAGATCGGTTAGGTCGAGAATTAATTGAGGATGCTCTTACGAAAGGGCTTGTAAAGCCAGGTGGAACAATTATTGAGCCAACAGCTGGCAATACAGGAATCGGACTGGCACTGGCAGCACTTGAGCATGATTTACATGTTATCGTTTGCGTTCCGGAAAAATTTAGTATTGAAAAACAAGAACTTATGAAAGCTCTTGGTGCAACGATTGTTCACACGCCAACGTCAAAAGGGATGACAGGTGCTATTGGAAAAGCAGAAGAACTTTTGAAAGAAATTCCGAATTCGTATTCTCCGTGTCAATTTGCGAATGAAGCAAATCCACGTGCATACTATAAAACATTAGGTCCTGAACTGTGGGATGCACTAGACGGAAACATTCATACGTTTGTTGCTGGTGCTGGTACTGGTGGAACATTTATGGGAACAGCATCATATTTGAAAGAACAAAATCAACAAATTAAAACAGTAATTGTTGAACCAGAAGGCTCTATTTTAAATGGGGGCGAAGCCGGTTCTCATGAGACAGAAGGAATTGGGCTGGAGTTTATACCGTCATTTCTTAATCCAACTTATTTTGATGCTATTCATACGATTTCGGATCGTGATGCATTTTCACGTGTTAAACACCTGGCGCAAAAAGAAGGGCTCCTCGTTGGCAGTTCTTCGGGGGCGGCACTTCATGCAAGCTTATTAGAAGCGGAGAAAGCAAAGCCAGGAACAAATATTGTAACCATTTTTCCAGATAGCAGCGAACGCTATTTGAGTAAGCATATATACAAAGGATGGGAATAAAATGAGAACAAAAACGAAGTTAATTCATGGTATTCATATCGGAGAACCTTTAACTGGAGCTGTGACTGTACCGATTTATCAAACGAGTACGTACAAACAAGACGGTGTAGGAAATCATAAAGGGTACGAATATTCACGTACAGGAAATCCAACTCGTTCAGCTCTTGAAGAAACAATTGCGGTTCTTGAAAATGGTTATGCAGGATTTGCATTCGGATCCGGTATGGCAGCAATTACAGCGGTCATGATGCTTTTCTCTAAAGGAGATCATGTTATTTTAACAGATGATGTATACGGCGGAACGTACCGCGTAATGGCAAAAGTATTAAATCGCTTTGGTATTGAACATACATTTGTTGATACAACAAACTTAGAAGAAGTAAAAGAAGTGATTCTTCCAAATACAAAGGCTATCTATGTTGAAACACCGACAAATCCGCTTTTAAAAATTACGGATATGAAACAAATTGCAGCACTTGCTAAAGAACGAGGCTTATTAACAATTGTTGATAATACATTTATGACACCGTATTGGCAAACACCAATTTCTCTTGGTGCAGATATTGTCCTTCATAGTGCAACAAAATATTTAGGCGGTCATAGTGATGTTGTTGCTGGGGTAGTAGCTGTAAATAACGCAGAGTTAGCAGAAGATCTTCACTTTGTACAAAACTCAACAGGTGGTATTTTAGGACCACAAGATAGCTTTTTATTACTACGTGGTTTAAAAACATTAGGAGTGCGTATGGAAGAGCATGAAGCAAATGCTCGTGCAATTGCTGAGTTTTTACAAAATCATCCGAAAGTAAATAAAGTGTATTACCCAGGACTTAGCGCTCACCATAACCATGACTTAGCAGCAGAACAGGCAAATGGCTTCGGTGCAATTATTTCATTTGATGTAGATAGTCAAGAAACATTAAACACTATACTTGAAAAAGTACAATATTTTACACTTGCTGAAAGTTTAGGAGCAGTAGAAAGCTTAATTTCTATTCCTTCGCAAATGACACATGCTTCTATTCCAGCAGAGCGCCGTGCGGAACTAGGAATTACAGATACATTAATTCGTATTTCAGTTGGAATTGAAGACGGAGAAGATTTAATTGAAGATTTAGCACGAGCGCTAGCATAAGGGAACAAGCACTATATGTATATAAGTTAAAAAACGACATAAAAACCTCCTTCTTTTTATGGGAGGAGACCAGAGCATTTGGCCGGGCATAGGAGCGGTCAGGGCCTTTTCCTACCACATGCCATGGTTTAAAACAAAAGGAGCAAGCTAGTAGCGGTCATGATGTATTCTGGATAGCAGCAACTTATAAAGAAAAGCGGAGCCGACTGTTTAAGCTTGTTGGCTAAGGTTCTTTCACACAGAAGGTGTTTTTTACCTTCTCGTGTGGAAGGTTCTTAGACATGAGGGCTTAGGAGGCAGAGCTAGACAAAGATGTCGAAACATGAAAACAGATTTATATAGAAGTAGTGTTTGTTTATTCCGTCCAGTTTGTGAAACTTTTCACAAATTAGACACACACATATATAAATATCTAGTGTATAGTAAAAGCATAAAGAGAGATGCTTCACACATAATCATGTGAAACATTTCACAAATAATAAAATTCATGTAGAAAAGGTAGTTCTATTTTTTTAAGCTAATAGGGACATATTTAGACCCTTAGGGACTTTATGAGTCCAACAGCAGAATAGGAGGAAATTACATGGTAGTCAAAGAGAAAGTTGTAAATGAAATGCAAGAAGTTACAGGTATGATTGAGACGTTAGTAAAGAAAGGTCAAAAAGCTTTACATGCATTAGAAGGCTTTACACAGGAACAAATTGATAAAATTGTACATGAAATGGCACTTGCGGGTGTGGATCAACATATGCCGCTTGCGAAAATGGCTGTTGAAGAAACGGGCCGCGGTGTGTATGAGGATAAATGTATCAAAAATATTTTCGCAACTGAATATATTTGGAATAGTATAAAAAATGATAAAACAGTGGGGATTATTCGTGAGGATCCACATGAGGAAGTAATAGAAATTGCAGAGCCGGTCGGTGTAGTTGCTGGGGTAACGCCAGTAACAAATCCAACATCAACAACGATGTTTAAAGCAATTATTGCGATAAAAACGAGAAATCCAATTATTTTTGCATTCCACCCTTCAGCGCAGCAATGTTCTATCGCAGCTGCAAAAACAGTGCGCGATGCTGCAGTGAAAGCTGGTGCACCAGAGAACTGTATTCAATGGGTTGAAAAGCCTTCTGTTGAGGCAACAAAACAATTAATGAATCATGAAGGTGTAGCGCTTGTTTTAGCAACTGGAGGAGCAGGAATGGTGAAATCAGCATATTCTACTGGTAAACCAGCTCTAGGGGTAGGACCAGGTAACGTTCCATGCTATATGGAAAAATCAGCGAACGTGAAACGTGCTGTAAATGATGTGATTTTATCGAAAACGTTTGATAACGGTATGATTTGTGCTTCTGAACAAGCGATTATTGTGGACAAAGAAATCTATAATGATGTGAAACAAGAAATGATCGCAAATAATTGTTACTTTGTGACAGAAGAGGAACGAAAAAAACTAGAGAAGCTTGTTATTAATGAGAATACATGTGCAGTAAATAGTGATATTGTTGGGAAATCCGCACATTACATTGCAGCATTAGCAGGGATTACAGTGCCTGAAGACACAAAGATGCTTGTAGCTGAAATTAAAGGAGTCGGTGCAGCTTATCCGTTATCTCGTGAAAAATTAAGTCCAGTATTAGCTTGTATAAAAGCGAGTTCATTAGAAGATGGATTACAGCATTGTGAAAATATGTTAGAGCTTGGCGGATTAGGGCATTCTGCTGTAATTCATTCTACAAATAAAGAAGTACAAAAACAGTTTGGACTACGTATGAAAGCATGTCGTCTTATTATAAATGCTCCGTCAGCACAAGGCGGAATTGGTGATATATATAACGCTTTCATTCCATCGCTTACACTTGGATGCGGATCATACGGAAAGAACTCTGTTTCTCAAAACGTAACGGCAACACATTTAATGAACGTAAAGAGACTTGCAAATAGAAAAAAGAATATGCAGTGGTTCAAGTTGCCGCCAAAAATTTATTTTGAAAAACACGCTACGCAATATTTAGCAAGTATGCCGAACATTTCACGCGCATTCATTGTAACAGATCCTGGAATGGTGCAGCTTGGGTATATTGATGTAGTGACGCATTATTTAGCTCAACATAGAAATGATGTAAAAGTAGAAATATTCTCTGAAGTAGAACCAGATCCGTCAGATGAAACTGTATTTAAAGGTGCAGAAATGATGAGAAGCTTCAAACCGGACGTTATTATTGCTCTTGGTGGCGGATCAGCGATGGATGCAGCAAAAGGAATGTGGCTATTTTATGAGCACCCAGAAACAGAATTCTTTGGTATAAAACAAAAGTTTTTAGATATTAGAAAACGTACATGTAAATATCCAAAACTAGGAGATAAGGCGCAGTTTGTTGCAATTCCGACAACATCTGGAACAGGTTCAGAAGTGACACCATTTGCGGTTATTACAGATAAAAAGAATAATATCAAATATCCGCTCGCTGATTATGAATTAACACCAGATGTTGCCATTGTGGATCCGCAGTTTGTTATGACAGTACCGCCACATATCACTGCTGACACAGGAATGGATGTTTTAACACATGCAATTGAAGCGTACGTATCGATTATGGCAAATGATTATACAGATGGATTAGCTTTAAAAGCAATGGATCTTGTGTTTAAATATTTACCGCGTGCATATAAAGATGGCAATGATGAAGAGGCTCGTGAAAAAATGCATAATGCATCAGCAATGGCTGGTATGGCATTTGCAAATGCATTTCTTGGTATTAACCATAGCTTAGCACATAAATTGGGACCGGAATTCCATATTCCGCACGGACGTGCCAATGCCATTTTAATGCCGCATGTCATTCGCTATAATGCAATCAAACCAAGAAAACATGCACTATTCCCAAAATATGAGCACTTTATTGCAGATGAGCGCTATGCACATATTGCAAGAATGCTTGGACTTCCAGCACGTACAGTGGAAGAAGGAGTAGAATCATTAGTACAAGCTATTATCGCTCTTGGAAAAGAATTAAATATTAATATGAGCATTGCTGGCCAAGGTGTTGAAAAAGAAGCATTTGAAGCGGTTGTTGATGTACTTTCTGAACGCGCATTTGAAGATCAATGTACAACAGCAAATCCGAAATTACCGCTTATTTCAGAATTAAAAGAAGTATATAAGCAAGCATATAAAGGTGTATAAATGAGAAAGAGCCGTATTGATTACGGCTCTTTTTTTAATCTTTCAACATGTAAGTAACTGCTATGCAGAGCGAAAAGAGACCGCTACTTGCTTTCTCTCTTTGTTTTCTTATGGCACGTGGCAGGAAAAGGCCGTTTATCCTGTTTTTTCAATTTGTATGTATATATGGTGGAAAACTTCTCCCTCATTGGCTGTATTTACTTGCCTACGAAACGATGAAAATATGATACAGTGAAAAGGAGGAGTGATTGAAGAATGAAAGAATTGCAGCAAAAAATTGCTGATTATATTCGTTTCGGTCAAGTCATGTTAGCACTAAGTGCATTTTTAATGCTCGGTTTGTTACTCCCAAATGGACAAAAAGAAACGGCGCAAATATTTGCTATGATGGGTGTGATTGTTACTTTTTTAGGCGGCTCATTTTATTTTTTCTACCGTGCCAGAGTGCTGCGTGATAAATTAGAGGAGAACGAACATGAACAGCCACTATAAATAGAAACGTTACTTAAAGAATGTGTATCTTTGAGTAACGTTTTTTAAATTTATATAGTTATGATACGAATACAGTAGACAGTTTTTCCTACTGTGTTTTTTTAGTTAACATTTGAATGTCAGTGTAATCTGTAATGATAAAATCAGCATACGGTGTTAACTCTTCTATTGCGTGTTCGTGATTTGCGATCCCTACAGCAATACTCCCTGCCTCTTTAGCCATTTTTACATCCACAACAGTATCGCCAATCATAACGAGTTCCTTTGTTTCAATGCCAAGTTGTGTGCATGTTTTTATAATCATCTCTGGGTTTGGCTTTCCGCATGTTACATCTTCTGGAGTAAGAAGAAAATGCAGAGGTGGCACACCGAGAAGTTCAATACACTTTTTTGTTCGTAATGTATTGTCTGATGTTAAAATGCCTGTATAAATTCCGTCACTTTGCAAGGAACTTATACAATCAGCTGCTCCTTGAATCGGATGAAAAGCTTTTTCGATGCATAACTCTTCATCGCTTTCTTTAAAAATGGCAGCGGCAAGTTCTTTACAGCGATGCCATGGATATTTTGTAATTTGATATAACAAGCTCGCGGTAACAATGATTTCATCACTTTCAGGGGCAACTGCTAATAATCCTGTAAAATCAACTTGATCAGGATGTACAAAACCAACTGCTTTTTCCCAAAGTGATTCGTATCCCTCGCCGGCGATTTGTGAAAATTTATGTTTTCTCAGTCTATCAATTTCATACCAAAACGGGATAGCTTGAAATAACGTACCGTCCTTATCGAAAGCAACAGCTTTTGTATCAATAATTTCCCCTGAAATTTGAACTTTCCCCATATTTAAGGTCACCTCATTTATAATAGATATATCACTTACTATATACTGTACATTCTGAAATGCTTTACAGGTCAAGGGGGGAACTTACGATTTTCACAATTGAAGATATCGCCAAATTAGCTGGAGTTTCGAAAGCGACCGTTTCTCGTGTAATCAATCATCATCCGTATGTTCGATCAGAATTAAGAGAAAGAGTGCAAGCGATTATTGATGAAAAAAATTATGTCCCTGTAGCGGTAGCAAAAGATTTACGTCGCCTTCAAACGAATTTAATTGGTGTAGTAGTACCAAATTTATACCATCCATTCTTTAGTCAATTAATTCAAGAAATAAGTAATATTTTAAAAGAAGATCGTTATGATGTTGTGATATTACAATCCAATTATGCTCCAGAGAGAGAAAGAGAATTTATCCATTACGTAAGAACGAAGAAGCTAGATGGGCTTATTTTTACGACACTTTCTTTGCCAATAGAGGAGATGGAATGTGTAAGTACGTCAGGTATGATTGTTATATGTAATGAACATGTAGAAACAGAATTGATATCAACAGTTCAATTTGACGAAGAACGGGCAGGGTATTTAGGAACAAAGCATCTTTTAGAAAATGGATATACACACATTGGATTTTGTTATGATACATTAAAAAGTAAGGCACAGCGAAAAAGGTATAAAGGATATAAACAAGCTTTATGTGATCATCATTTATCATTGCAACAGGAATGGATATTTCCAAATTGTTATGGATTAAAGGATGGGAAACGGGTGATACAAATGATGCAATCTATGAAAAATGCTCCCGACGCGGTTTTTACAGGTAGTGACGAAATAGCTGCCGGAATGATTATGGAAGCGCAGCGAATGGGAATTTGTATTCCGAAAGATCTTGGTGTGATTGGATTTGATAATCAGGAGCTGTCGGTGATGATGAATCCTAATATAACGACTATTTCCACCTCAATTGCAAGTATGGCAAAGCATTCTATTATTCTATTGCATAAACAATCACAAGGTGAACATTTGCAGCAAATACAATTACCTATTTCCGTTATAGAAAGGGAATCGACAAGAAGGGGAGAATGACATGTTTCACACAGATCGTTTACAGTTTCGTAAATATACAATGGATGACTTAGATTTTTACGCTTCTTTATGGGGGAACGATCGAGTAATTCGTTATATCGGGAAAGGAACACCAAAAACGTATGAACAATGTAAAAAAAGTCTTGAAAGCTGGGTCTTACCGGGATACGAACGTGGACTTGGTTTATTTCTAATGTTACATAGAGAAACGGGAGAACCAATGGGACATGCGGGACTTGTTCGGCAACGCGTTGATGGAAAAGAAGAGATTGAAGTTGGCTATTGGCTACTCCCAGAGTATTGGGGAAACGGATTTGCGAAAGAAGCGGCAGCAGCTTTTCGAGATTATGGCTTTCAAGTACTTAAGCTTCAGAAACTTATTTCTCTTATTAATCCCAATCATCCAGCTTCTATTTTTGTAGCAAGAAAAACAGGTATGGTTTATGAGAAGACAGTTGTATTCCACGATATGGATGTTCTCGTATATGCAATGAAACGAGCAGGTGAGTGAAATAACAACCTGCTCGTTTTATTTTATTTATCCCGCTATTTGTGGGCAGTAAGACCCCCACCTCAAGATTCAGAGAAAAGCATTGTCCAGCTCCAGTGGCTAGAATGTTCGGTGGCTTCGCTTCTTCCTACGAGGTAAAAAACACCTCTACGTCAGAAGCTCCATCCCCCTCACATTCTGAACGAGCCACTTCCGCTTTTCTTTGTTGTCCAGCTCTAGCGGCTAGAATCTTCGGTCGTTTCGCCCCCTCGGACGAGGAAAAAAGCGCCTCTCCGCCCTGTGCGTGGGCGTCCTGTGATTCTGAGCGAGCCGCTTCCGCTTTTCTTAAGAAGTTAGGTGGGAGATAAACTGCCCGTAAAAGCCCGATTGGTGAGGGTAAGAGTGACTTGAATGTTTCAATCCAATGAATTTGGTTATCTACTCTGCTTTGAATCGATGGTGGCAACCAGCCTTCTTTCTTTTTTCGATTGAGAAAACGAGCTTTGCGATACCTTGTTTTTCGTTGTCTTCTGCCTCTGCGTATAGCTCTTAATATAAGGTTTTCTTTGACGTCTTGACGTAACTCAATCGTTCCTTTTACTAGCACCTTATCTTCTGTAGCGATTGCAATACCCATATGCTTTGCACCACTATCAACACCGATTGTGACGGGTTGCACCGCTTCACCTGTGGCATATTGTAATTGAATCGTAAACGGAGTGTATCCAATAATCTTTGCTTTTCATTGTTTGAGAAGAATTCGTGCCTTTCGATGACTACAAGGCATAAGCGGTTCCCCTCTTAAATTCTTGACAAATACATGCATGTTTTGTCCCTCCTAAGAGTTTGTTTCCCTTCAATAATGTTTGTAGGTGCCCTCAACTTCTTATACAAGAAGGCTTGTGGTTGACCGTTCCTTCCCAATCAGAACTGTTACAGAGCCACCATAGAGCCAAGAACTAGGGAATCATTCTTGGGTATGCAACCTACGAACGGAGTCCACAAAAGACTGAGGCTAGACAACCAGGGCTTTTTACAAGCCCCCACTTCAAAATGTGTTAGCGTTTAAGTGGTAGGTAGTTGACTATACATGTTTTCGATTTTCAGTATGGCTTGAAATAAGAAGAAGTGCAGCTTCATCACCAATATTACGAACGATATGTGGTACACATGCACTCCAAGAAAACGAATCTCCTTCTTCTACAATGGCAATATCTTCTCCGTGTTGTACTTCTAATTTTCCGCGCAAGACAAGATGGCATTCTTCACCTTCATGAGCATTTGGTGTGTTTTCTTTCGGAAAGCCGACAGGAATTTCTACTAATGATAAACGCAGTCCGCCTTGCTCGGCTACATGTTCAATTTTTTGTTGATCTTTTCCGTAAATACTATATTTCCGTTCTTCTTTTTTTACAATTTTCATCCGATCTTTTTGCTCTAACAATAAATAAGGAAGAGGAACATTAAAAAAATGAGCGATTGTTTCGAGAGTAAGAATAGATGGAGATGTTTTATTGTTTTCCACTTGACTCATAAATCCTTTAGAAAGCCCTGTTCCTTCACAAATTTGCGCAATTGTAATTCCTCTGCGCTGGCGAATTTCACGTATTGTCGAACCGATATTCATAATGACCCTGCTCCTTTTTATTAACAGATAGTTGTATCATAGCAAATCTTTTTTCCTTTTTCTCACTAAAAATAAATTGACGAATAAAAAATTTTATTGTATGTTTTGTAATATAAATAAAAGTTTTATATAACAAAACAAAAAGGAGAGAAAAGATGAATCAATATATTGGTAATTTAATTATTCGAGTTGTATTAGGAATTATATTTTTTGCTCATGGTTTAAAGAAATTTCAAGCAGGAATCGATAATATTGCAGGTTGGTTTACAAGCATTGGCTTACCAGGCGGCCTTGCATATGGCGTTGCAACAGTAGAGGTAGTTGGCGGTGTGTTATTAATTATCGGTTTAGGTGTAAGATACGTAGGATTATTATTTGCACTTATTTTAGTTGGAGCAATTGTAAAAGTAAACGGACCGTTTGGTTTATTAGGGGATGGAAAGCATCCAGGATATGAATTAGACTTAGCGTTATTAACAATGGGTCTTTATTTATTTGTTGTAAAAGCAGAAGGATTTGTAGATCGTTTTTTAAAAGCTACGATTTTGAAAAAAGACTAATTTAACATAAGACTGTATTGTTTAGTCTTCTATATAAATGCAAATCTAAAAAACCCCTTTTTTTTTAGATGGACGAGAGTATCTGGCGATGCGTAGAAACGGTCAGGGCCTTTTCTTGCCACGTGCCATAATTTAAAACAAAGGGAGAAAGCAAGTGCAGGTCATGTTTTTTCTGCATAGCAGCGACTTATGATTTATATAGATAATCATTAATTGGGGATTTTTTATACCTGCTGCGTATGGAAAAAATCAATAACTTGTTTATGTAAAGTAGAAAAAGGAAGCCTAAATAGTGGCTTCTTTTTTGTATTTTAACAATGTTAGAAGTACGAAATATTATTACTTATTCTTTCCAACCTGATAACCAGAAATTGCACCTAGCATGAAAAGAAATAAGTTACTTGAATTGTAGTTGTCTGTGAAGAAACCGATGATCAGCCAACCAACAAATGCACCGGAAAAAGTGGAACGAGTTTTTTCAATTATGTGCCTCCTATATGTTTTGTTACATGAAAGGAACCAGCAGAATAGTTTCTGTCTGGTTCACTGTAAATTATCGTATAATCGCTTTTTCATTCTGTAAAAACATCTCATCAAACTGTTTTGCCATTTCAAAATCGAGTGTTGTTAATCCTTTTGCATTCCATGATGACAATGTGATAATAACTGCTTTATACTGAATCAGGATAAATGGATGGTGATTGCGTTCTTCTGATAGTTTGGCCGCTTCAGAAACAAATTCGACACCTTTTAAGTAGTCGGAGAACATGTATTTTCGTTCAATCCATTTTTCGTCTTTTATTGTCCATTTATCTAACTTCATTAACTCTTCTTGTACTTCTTTATTAGTTAGTCGTTGCATTATTTGTCACATCCTTTATGGGAAGTAAGGCAAGTCCGTTATGGATTAAACGCTGCACGGCTTCATTATCTGTAAAGGAAGAAAGTTGTTGGAACAATGTTGCACGTTCTGGAATCTCCGCTTTATGTTCTTGTAATAACTCTAAAATTTCAAGGCGCAGTAACCATTCTTTTTTATAAAATCGTTCTAGTACGTGATAAATCGCTACAAGCTGTTCTGTATGCTGTTCATGTAGTGAACTTTCACCCCGAATGTTACGAACTGTTTCGTACATGTTTTCTAGCTCTGATTGAATACGCGGTGCAGGTGTTGCTTCTTCTTCGTCATCCACCCGGAAGAATGCTGCTGGATCTGCTGCCCCAGGGAATACAGAAGTAATAGCTGAACCAACTGCCATGTCAAATGTACCCCATGATGTATCAAATAATAAGCGGTCTTTCAGCGTTACTGTACAGTTTGTAAACGAAATGACAGCGATTTTTTCTTTATTTCTAATCATATCGCTTACTATTCCTGTTACATGTACACCACTTTTAAAAATAAGCTCAGCCTTATTACCAATAACGATTCCTAATGCGTGTAATTTTTCATCCGTACAAGACTCTAATGCGATATCATTTTGTAATAAACCAATTGGTGTACCGAACCCGTCTTGATGTACAGTTGTAGAATGATTTTGTAATTGTGTATGGTGAATTGCTAATGCCGTCTGGCTATTTGTTTTCATATAAATTGCCGCGCCGTTTTCATCTTTTACGATTTCAACGAGCGTGCCTGTAATTTGTAATCCGCTGTTTAGCTCGACAGTTGCTGTATTTTCAGAGCGCAGTGCTTTATCTAAACTTTCTGCATTGCCTAATTTGAATGCCATTGTTTCCGAGAATGCTTCAAGTGAATGAATAAGCTCTTCAAACGATTGACAAACAAACAGTTGCGGCTGCATTTTCGTTACATCGTAAGTTGTTTGAATGCATGCTTCAATAGAGAAAGGTACTTTTTTGACTGCATCAGTTAAACAATGCTTACTTTCACCAACAGAGGAAAGGAGACCAGCACCATAAATTTTTGGTTTTTGTAGATCACCAATTAGCCCGTATTCTACAGTCCACCAGAATAGGCGTGAAATTTGTTCTGCTTCTGATAGGCCGGAAATATGTTTTTGTTTTTCTTCCACTTCTTTTTCTGCTGCCATAATTTCTTCTGGTGTAGATGTTCTGCTTTCTTTTACAATCGTTAATTGGCGAACTGCTTCAAATAATTCGTGTTCTTCTTTTGTGGAGAAAGCTTTTGCTCCAATCTTTCCGAACAATTTCACGTACTTTGCATATGTAGGATCAAGTAAAATTGGAGCATGACCAGCTGCTTCATGAACGATATCTGGAGCTGGTGTATACTCAATATTTTCTACTTTGCGAATATCTGTCGCAATGGGCAGAAGTCCGTGTCCTTGGAAATCAAAGAATGCGACGCCAGGAATTAATCCGTCAATTGTAACAGCGCCCCAACCGCTCGGTGCTAAACAATCATTCATTTCTTCTACTTTTGGAATGGCATCTATGTTAATCCCGGAAGATTGCAATCCATTTACATAAGCTGGATGTGCAACGTCTTTTAAAAAGTTATGATTTTGTCTCATAATGTAGCGCCATACAGCATGATCAATTGGTGTGTATTGGTCGTAATGCTGCTTTGATACATACGGTTTTAAATGTGATGGAATTTCTGTTTTTTTGGTCATATATACATCCTCCTTTTAAGTGAAAAAATAAGATGTTACATGTGGTATACGCGCAGCTCCTTTCAGAATAATGTAAGCGCTTTTAATTTTATCACAAGATTCCGAATTGTTTAACATTTCTTTTGGTGCAAATAGAAAAAATTGTAGTACTAACTCACTTGTAATTTTTTAGGTGAACGTGATAAAGATTTGTTTTTAATAAATGTTGCATACTCTTTGGTTGAGTAGCGAAATGCTATAAGAAAAAGGTAGGGGATAATTGTGGCAATGGAGCAAGAGATATTATCATTATTAATACACGGGGCAACAATCTTTTTAATGTTGTCTTTTGTTATTGCTGCACTGCTATGGTGGAAAACAAAATGTAGTGTATATGGATGGTTTTTTAGTCATCTTATATTTCTAAGTTTTGGGATTGCAGCTTGGGTACATATTTTACAAGAACCGCCTGTTGGAGAGGTGTTTGAATCGGAATATAATTCACTTTATATTGGACTTGCCGGATCATCATGGGGAATTAGCATGCTATTTTTCATAAAAGGATTGCAGAGAATTGCAAAGCTTATAAAGTGAGGTATTCATATGCTTAAGAGTATGTTTCAGTTTTTCATATTTGCTTGTGTTTTCTTTAGCGCGGTTTCAAGTAGTTATGCGGAAAGTGTGCCAGTACAAGTTGCTTTTATTCGTAATCATAACTTATGAATAAAAATAGATGGAAAAGAAAAGCAGGTAACAAAAGGAGAACGTATTGTGAATCCAAAGTGGTCGTATGATGGGAAGTGGCTTGCTTATGCAAAAGGAAAAGACGCAAATCAGCTTGAATTATACCGAATTTCAGATGGGAGAAAGGTGACACCTTTCCGAGCGGATGCAACAAACTATCAATGGTCACCAAAGCAAAACATCATTGCCTTTCAATTTGGTAGTGTTTTGAATATATACGATGTAGAAAATCCACAAAAAGGTTTTGAGAATGTATCAGTTGGTGTGGGAGATTGTGGTTGGTATCCTGATGGGAAGAAATTTCTCGTTTCTTCTATGTCTCATTTACTGCCAACAGGATGGACAGGTGCTGAGTTATTTCAAGTACCACTTCATGCAAATTTAGATCGAAGTAAGATTAAACATTTTTACACCTTACCGAAAGAATCACCACAATTTTTTGCAATTGTAGCAAGTTTATTCCAATGGTCACCTGATAGAAAATGGATTTCCTTTTTAGCAACACCAACTGCCTCTTGGTCAATGGATAGTAATACTTTATGTATAATCGGAGCAGATGGAAGTCAGTTTGAAGCAGTTGATCACATGTTGATTCAACCAAAATGGTTTCAATGGGCCCCGTCAAAAAATATTCTTGCATACATAGAAGGAGAAGGTCGCTTTACCGTCGAAAATAAACATTTAAAATTAAAAGAACTTCCTGCTTTTAAGCAAACTACTTTTACT
This sequence comes from Bacillus cereus group sp. BfR-BA-01380, assembly GCF_022663535.1. Lineage (GTDB taxonomy): Bacteria > Bacillota > Bacilli > Bacillales > Bacillaceae_G > Bacillus_A > Bacillus_A cereus_BB. The sequence goes on from NZ_JAKUFS010000021.1 coordinate 20,338, forward strand.
CCAAAAGGTTATGTTGATTGGGATTTTACTTGGAATAATAATAATTTGATTACAATTTCCAGAGCAAAGGAAGCGAAGTGGTCCAATGATCCAAAACAACGTCCCAAGCCTTCACTATATCAAATCAATGTTACGAATGCACAGCAACTTCAAATAACAACCCCATCAAAAGGATACGGAGATTATTATCCATACTATATTACACACACAAATCAAATCCTATGGATACGCTCTAACGGAGAGCAAGCTGATATGTGGCTTGCCAATGCAGATGGTTCACAAGCGAGAAAATGGATTCACAATATAGACGAAGCAGCAAATTATTATGAGAAACGAGATTGGGAAAATGTTGTATCGGTAAAAGAATAAAATATGCGTTCTCTGTTTGCAGAGAACGCATATCAAAAGAGTGTATAGTTTGGCATAGATCTTTCGGCATTTATGCAGCGTTGTATCCATTGAACTTCATATTGTGAATGAGGTAAAATCCGATGCTGTAAATGACCGACATGAAAAATCTTTTCTGATAGACACCAATCTACACATAATTTATATAAGTCATAATGTAATGGATCGTCATCCCAATAGACAGGAATCTCTTTTATATTTGCTTGCCAATATAAATATGCACGGGTATGACTATCTGTAAAAATAATTTTATCGTCTAATTTTTTTACGGGTAATGGTGTATGTAAAGCAAATGCAAGTGGTGAAAAAGTCTGTTGCAGTCTCATTATTTTGTCATTGCTTAGAAACAATTGACTTGGCTGTACTTTACATATATCGATAAAAAAAGGATTCATTTCGCATCACCTAAGTCTTTTATAAGATTTTCGCCATATAATATTCATTTCTTGGCTGTCCATCAACAATCACACCATGCACTGCTTCACCTTCAATAACAAACCCCATCTTTTTATATAACGCAATGGCTATTTCGTTATGAGACATGACTGTTAATTCTAGACGCAGTAATTGTTGTGTGCGGGCCCACCTTTCAATTTCATGAAGTAATTGTTTGCCGATTCCTTGACCTGCATATTGCTGGAGTACGCCAATGACTAAATATGCAGCGTGTTGCTTTCGCTTTACTCCGCCGCCGCGAGCGATTATATATCCAACAAGTTGCTCATCTTTCTCAGCTACTAGAAGTGTTGAATTATATGGAGAGAGAAGAGATTGAATCATAGATTTTTGCTTCTCAATCGTAAAGTTTCGCTCATTAGGCTCAAATAACAAAAAATTTGTTTCTTGATCAATCGTTTGACATAGTTTCAAAAAAGGAGCTGCATCTGCTTCTGTAATTTCGCGAATCATTGTTACCACTCATTTCTATTTTTATGTAACGTATTACATTCGTTGTATAGGTGCTTAACTCCTGTAAGGATGGAACGATCTTACTATATTCCCCCCCTTAAATTTATATATAAACACAAATTTTAAAAATGATATAAAACCCTCTTTCTTTTTAAGCGGGCGAGAGCATCTGGCTATGCATAGAAGCGGTCATGTTGTATTCTGTATAGCAGTGACTTACAAAGAAAAGCGGGTCTAGGAGGCAGAGCTAGACAAAGATGTGGAAAAATGAAAATGAATATATACGTTGATCCTCTCTTTTACATAAAGAGAGGATTTTTTTTGAAGAGGAGAAGGATAAAGTGAAGAAGAGACTTCATTTCAATACGAAATAGAAAGGGATTTTCATATGAACCTTATTTTTGTTAGGCACGGAGAAGGAGAGCATACAAACAATCTGCCAAATAGTTTACGAATGGATCATCCACTTCTTACGGATAAAGGGAGAGAACAGGCATTAGCGCTGCGAGAAAAACTTCCTTTACGTGAGAGTGATATATTGATTGCAAGTCCGGTAGTCCGAACATTACAGACAGCTGCGCTATGGAGTGAGCAAGTTGCTTGTAGAAAGTTTGTTCATCCGTATATTTCACCGCGCATTTTTCCATATCGAGAAGGAGCAAGAACGTTGCCTTGTGACAAGATGTTAAGTCAAAAGAACGTTCAGCGGTCATTTTCGCAATTTGTATTAGCAGCAGAACAGAATGAAGAGTTATGGAGAAATGGGATTAATACGATTGCAGAGCCTGAATTTTGTATAGCTGCTCATAGCTTCATGAAATGGTGTGAAACGTTAAAAGCTTCACGTGTGATAATCGTGTCTCATGATGGAACGATTACAGCATATAGGCAATATGTGATGAAACAAGCATTGACGAGGGAAGATTTTCTAGAGGAGACCGGAGTGTATGAAATGCAACTATAGTAGAAATAAATGTTGCATGAACAAGAGGAGATAACTGTGTTTTATATTTGAGTTATCCCTCTCTATGGGGGAGTAAGACCCCCACCTCAAAATAGAAAGAAACAGAAAAAGGTAGGTGAGGGGTAAGTGTTTATAAGATCTTTTTCATAGAATAAGAAAATTTTGCATTGAGAAAATAATTTTTTATAAATAGTAATGAAAATCATTATCGTTTATGTTATTATAGGTTCAAGTTTTTATTTGCAAATAAAAGTATTTATATAGCGTACGTTAAAGTATTTTGTCAAAATTGATAAAAAGCATTCATAATGAATGAACCAAAAACTGGTTACGAATGTTGTTGTATTCATGTAACTTATTTAATTACAAAAATTAGGAGGACTGTATGGTTATTCAGTTTTTAAGAGAGAATAAAGCCGTTTCCTTTTTACTAGCAGTAGTGCGTATTTATGTTGGATATACGTGGCTTATGGCAGGGATGAAAAAGTTAACAGGTGGTGGATTTGACGCAACAGGTTATTTAAAAGGAGCAATTGAAAAAGCATCAGGAGCTCAGCCAGCAGTGCAATCATGGTGGGCATCCTTTTTAAAAGAAGTAGCAATTCCAAATGTAGAGCTATTTAATTTTGTAGTTACATGGGGAGAGATTTTAGTTGGAATAGGGTTAATTGTTGGTTGTTTAACGAAAACAGCTGTATTTTTTGGTCTTGTAATGAACTTTTCCTATATGTTTAGTGGGTCAACAGGCGTAAACCCACAATTAGTAATTTTGTCTATGTTGATTCTAGTTGCAGGTTATAATGCTGGCAAATTTGGTGTAGATGGATTTATTTTATCTAAAATTTTCAATAAAAAATCACGCAATTATAAAAATCAAGCTGCTTAGTGTATAAAAGGGGTATCTCATCATGAGATACCCCTTTTTAACGAATTTGAGATGATTTTGCTATAAATAAACTCAGAATGATAATTGTTGATAGAAAGAAAATGAGGCTGGGCATTTTTTTAGATCACGACTTAGTAGGATACTTTTTGAAAAATTCATCAACATACTGCAAAAACTCTTTCGGCTGTTGACGAAACGGTGCATGTTCGCCTTCTTCGATAATATGAAATGTACTGTTTTTTAAGAATTGATGATACGTTTCGCCTTTTTGCCAGGAAACGCTTTGATCATGTCTTCCCCAAATAAGTAACGTTGGTAGTTGGATTTCATCAGCGTTAATACGTAAACGGCGCGGCCACATTTTACCCAGTTCATCATGATGTGCTGTATCTTCACGTTTATTCTTTACCTCTTCCTCGTGAAATTCTTTCGGAGTAGAGACTGTACTTAAATCATTTGATAATTTTGGTTTTGGAGATCCTTTCCCGTGCTGTAAAGTTTCTGCTCCTATTGCATCCGTTAAAATAAGGTGGGTTACTGCATCAGGATACAAGTATGTTAAATTTAAAGAAATTTCTCCGCCCATAGAGTGTCCTAATATAGCGAATGTATCATAGCCTAATTTTTTCATTAATTTATAATATAAGTTTGCTTGGTTTGGAAAGGAGTAGCGAAAATCTATCGGCTTTGAAGAATGGCCGAAACCTAAAATATCGACAGCGATAACGGTATGATTTTTTGCTAAATCGGGATAAATATCACTAAATCCATTTGATGAACCTCCAAAGCCATGAAGCATAAGTAAAGGAGGTTTATTTTTACCGATTTGTTTAAAGTAAATGGTTTGTCCATCAATTTCAATCATTTTTTCTTTTGTCTCTAGTTTTGTTTCAATTGTTTCTTTTACTTGCGTTGCTTTTTCTGTTTGTTTTTCGATTGTACTGCAGCTCGATAATGTTGTGAGAACAAAGCAGATGAGCATGTAAAGCTTCCATCGTTTCAAAATGGTTTCCCCTTTCTAGCATAGCGCTGCATCCATTATGGTAAATATAAAATTACGTTTACCAGGGAGGTTTTCTCCGTTTTTTATCATGAAAGGAGAAAGCAACGTTTCTTTAAACTCAAATGATAACAGTTTATCTCTAAAGCTTTTTTGTGTATGTGGAACATCAATGCGAACAGTTCCATTCCATTGGTTACATATGGATAGCAGTAAATGCAAGGCATCCTCTTCATTGCTAGCGATAAGGGGAGTAACACATAAGGTGTCTCCTTTTCGGATACATAACGCAAAAGCTTCAAGTCTATCATTTCTTTCGACCTTTAATGCAAGGTGTGCTCTATGTAACAGAATTGAATACAGATTAGGGCGATGAGCGCCGCTTGCTTCGTAATCGAATTGACTGAGTGTATTAAGGTCCTCACTTGTGATTGTACGAGTAGCAAAGGAACCCAGTTTTGTTGTTGTTTTAGTTCGTTCAAATCGATGAATAGAAGTAACTGTATGAAATCCATATGCATGATATAAAGGCGCACCAGCATCCGTTGCAATGAGTGTAACAGGTTGTAATGGCGGAGAATTTTTCATACAAATATCTAGCAAGGAACGTCCTAATCCTTTTCGCTGAAAATCTGGATGGACAATAAGCATACCAAGAGAAGTAAATCCTGTTTTATATGGAAAAACAGCAATACAAGAGACGAGCTGACCTTTGTTATCATGACCAAATAAAGTACCGACAGAAAGGTATGTCTCGAATTGTTCCTTCATAAACGAAACATCGTGTAACCATCCTACAGCATCACAAAGAGATAATAGCTGTGATATATCAGATTTACTTAATATTTTTACTTTCATATATTATCCCCCTTATATTTCCATATACCAATACATTTTAGCATAGGAATTTAAAACATTCAGTTTCAACTGAAAAAATATTGCTGGTTCAAGAAATAAAACGACAAAGAGATGCACATTGTAACGATAATCACCAACAATTAACAAAACATTTACATTTTTCTCATTTTACCTTAACAGTTTTCTATTACATTTGGTAATGGGAATTGAATTAACAATTTAGGGGGACTTATAAAGTGAAAAAATTTATGAAGAAAGCATGGCCATTTGCTGTTGTTTCATCGTTAGCACTTACTTCAATTGTTACATGGAATATGACACGTTCAGATGTTATTAAAGCAGACGAAAAAGAGAATGATACAAAGATTAAAAATGTAATTGTCTTAATAGGGGATGGTATGGGACCTTCTTATATGACAGCGCATCGTTATATGAAAGATAACCCAAAAACATTTGAGATGGAGCAAACGGAATTTGATAAACACCTTGTAGGAACACAAGTTACATATCCAGAAGACGAGCATCAAAATATTACAGACTCAGCTTCTGCTGCTACTGCAATGTCATCAGGGATTAAAACATATAATGCAGCTATAGCAGTGGATAATGACAAAACAAACGTAAAGACAGTACTAGAGCAAGCGAAAGAACGCGGGAAATCTACAGGTTTAGTTGCAACTTCTGAAATTACGCATGCAACACCAGCGGCTTTCGGTGCACATGATGTTAGCCGAAAAAATATGGATGCCATTGCAAATGATTACCTCGATGAAAAAATTAATGGTAAGCATAAAGTAGACGTTCTTCTTGGCGGCGGTGTAAATAACTTTGTAAGAAAAGATCGCAATCTTACAGAAGAATTTAAAAAAGATGGTTATAGCTATGTAACGGATCGTCAGCAATTATTAAATGATAAGAGTGACCAAATTCTTGGTTTATTTGCACCAGGCGGTTTTGATAAAATGATTGATCGCAATGATAAAGCGCCTTCTTTAGCAGAAATGACGAACGCAGCGATTGAGCGTTTAAATAAAAACAAAAATGGTTTCTTCTTAATGGTAGAAGGTAGCCAAATTGACTGGGCTGGTCATGATAATGATGTTGTTGCAGCGATGAGTGAAATGGAAGACTTTGAAAGAGCATTTAAGGCAGCGATTGAGTTTGCGAAAAAAGATAAACATACATTGGTTATAGCAACTGCTGATCATTCTACTGGTGGCTTCTCTCTTGGAACAAAAGGCGAGTACAATTTTGATGTAAAACCAATTAAAGCAGCAAAACGTACACCTGACTTTATGGCGGCTGAAATCGCTAAAGGGGCAAGTGTTGAAGAAACATTGAAAAAGTATATTGATTTAGAATTAACACCAGAAGAAATTAAGTCAGTAAATGATGCTGCAACGTCAAAAGATGCGACAAAAATTGATAATGCAATTGAAGCGATCTTTAACAAGCGCTCTTATACAGGATGGACAACGGATGGTCATACTGGTGAAGATGTTGGTGTCTACGCATTTGGACCAGGAAAATATTTATTTGCTGGCGTTCAAGAAAATACAAACTTAGCAAAGCGTGTGTTTGATATTGTTGGCGGCGGTGACCCAAATAAAGGTCGACGCTAATATGGAGAAAAAGCGGGGCTGCTTTGCCTTGCTTTTTCTTTTTCATTTTGGAGGAGAGATATATGAAAAGAATGCTAAAGAGGTTGGGGATTGTAGGGATCATTAGTCTTCAATTATGTGGATGCAGCTCACAAGAAAAAGTGCAAAACGATACAATGAAAAAGGAAGAAACGGTATATAAAGAAGAGAAAAATAAAAAGATGACAAAGCCTATATCGGAGAAAGAAGAACAAACAATTAAACAGTTAATAGACTCATATATTCAAACAATAAATGAGAAAAACTTTGAGGGGCATATGGCACTATTTTCAACGAAGTCATTAGGGTTAGAGGATACAAAAGCCCAAAAACAAGCAGAGTTTAGAAATAAGAATAAAAAAATCGACCTATTGGATTTTCATGTAGAAAATTTTGAAGGAGAGTATGCTGTTGTAGAAACGAAAGAGAAAGAAGAATCTGTTCAAAAGAAAGTACGTTACACCGTAGGGAAAGAAAATGATGTATGGAAGATAGAAGAGGTGCGTGTGATTGGGGAAGGATAAAGTGAAACTTCCATCAGTGGTGGGCTTTTCATCCCCCACTGATGGAAAGCCCACCCAATCGAGCTTTTACGGGCAGTTTTCTTCTCTGCTCTTTTCCAGCCTTTACTGCCCACGAATAGCGGGATAAAAAAGAAGTTCTCGAAAATAGAGAACTTCTTTTACACAGGTAATAAAATGCGCTCTGAACACGATTCAATTTCATCAATATCTTGACGGATAGATGCCATCTTATCATCAAGTTCTTCAGCTTTCATGGCAGCATCATGTAATTCATTTTTTAAATACTCTGGAATATTCCCTTCATATTTATAATACATTTTATGTTCTAAGCTTGCCCAGAAATCCATTGCTAACGTACGTAATTGAATCTCCGCAAAAACATCTTGTGTTCCTGAATTTAATGCTAATGGATATTTAATAATCATATGGAGGCTTTTATAGCCGTTTGGTTTTGGCACTTGGATATAATCTTTAACTTCTACAATTTCCATATCTGTTCGTTTTTCTATTAATTGTTTTAAATAATAAATATCTTCCACGAAACAACATGTAATTCGAATACCGATAATATCGAATAAATGTTGTTGGGCGTTTTCGACAGTTGGTGCTAAGTTTTTTCGTTCTAGCTTTTTGATAATACTTTTTGGTTGTTTTAATCGTGTTTTTATATGTTCAAACGGGTTGTAGTCTTCTAGAAACTGAGCTTCCCGGTTCATAATTTCGAATTTTGTTTTCAGTTCTTCAAGAGCAAATGTATAAGGTAATACAAATGCTTTCCAATAGTTAACTGTTGTTTGATTATACTCCATTTTATACACACCTTTTTCTTATTTGGAAAATAGGGTTTCTTACACTAAATACCAAATCATATACGCACATGCTGCGAATGATGAGATCATAAAGCGATAACGTGTTTTCATTGAGATGCCCCTCCTTTTTATATGGAATTTATTGTATGTAAAATCTATATACTCTTTATACTAATCGATTGATGTGAATTTCGTATGAACAAATTGTTTCAGTTTTTTGTATTTTTTTGTATTGTTTATAAAAAATAAGGAGAGACGTGAGCATCTTGCCCCGCATAGTAGCGACTTATATGTCGGGAAAAGTATATATAGCGTGGAGTTGTTTGTATATTTAAGTTGCTTTCCAATAATGCCATTAATTCCAAATTCGCCTATATTTTGTGATACGATATAGATATATTTTTTGTCATAGGGGGAACATGATGAATCAAGTAGATAGGAAGAGAGTGCAGCAGGTAGCTCATATTGTTGAAATTCCAAATGATTATACACTTGTTGTTGATGAAGAAAACGTAAATGAAGATGCTCATTTATTATGGTGGGAGAAACAGGAGAATCCCGAAGAATCTATTCAAGTTTGTTTACGAAAAGAAACAGGAGAGTTAATGGAATTATCCATATATAAAGAGTGTGTCCAAAAGCAGTTGAGTGTAAGTAAGGAGAAAGGAAAAAGCATTGCGGATGCATTCTTGCAGCAGCATGCACCGCATACATACAAAGAATGTACAGTTATTTATATAAATGAAAGAAAAGAGAGTGTAGTAATTGAATATAGGCAGGAAGTAAATGGCTATTCGTTGCCTCGAACGGGTTTTGTAGTAGAAGTTGATGTAGATGGGAATGTTATTAAATTTAGAAACAAGGGCATAAAGGAAAAACCAATGTGGCCGAGTTCTATTGTAGAGAAAGAAGTTGTGACAAAGCAGTTGAAGCAAAGACAGAGTATGGAGCCTGTTTTTACACAACTTTCGAATTCGTTGTTTGAATGGGAGGATGGCGAAATAGAAGAAGGTTATTATCTTGTTTATGAACCGAGTCCTTCACATGCTTTTATTGATGCGCATACTGGAGAAGACTTACATGAGCGTAGTCATTATGTGATTGAAACAAGAGAATTGCCAGCTTTAAGTGAGAAACCACAATTAGAAGCAAATATAGATCGTTTATTTCATATTGATAAGAACGTGATGAAGAAAGTGCACGAAGAAGAGAGAGAAACAGAGAAGACAATTATTTGGGCAAAGGTACCAGATAGGCAAGAGGGTGTAGAAGAAAATGACAAATCTTTCGATGCTTACTGGAAGAAACAGTTTCATATGTTCAAGTATGATACGTCAATTATCGTGAAAATGGACAAAGAAACAAATGAATTGCTTGAATATTATGAGCGAGGAAACCACCACGGAACACCGGTATTAACCCGTGAACAATGTTTTGAAAAAGCACTGCAATTTTTAGGAAAGGTATTTCCGAATTACGAACAACATCTTCGTGTATGGAGCAATCAAGATGATCCGGATGAAGAAGAGCCAGGACATTTTCATTTTTACGTATATGTAAATGGTGTTCGGGTAGAAAGTGAGTTGGTGCGCGTTGTTGTAGATGGAGAAACCGGCCAAATAAGAGTGTATAGCGGCATATCGCAAAGTCTTATTCCCAAATTACTTACTTATGACAAGGAAGTGAAAGTGAGCGAAGAGCAAGCGTTAGAGTGTTATTGTCAATCACTTCAGGCAGAATTAAGATGGTTTGAGGAAAGGGAACAAGAGCCTCCTCAATATCGACTTATTTATAGTCAAACAACAGCAGAAAATAATGAAGAGTACAATGGGGATTATAGCAATAGACGAGAAATCCGCTATATAGATGCGAGTACGGGAAAAGCAATTTGGTGGAAAATTTGAAATGACTGTATTTAGATAAGGAATGTTTTTCGCTTTGTCCATAAAGCTGTACAGACACAAATAACCACTCGCCCACATACAAATAGTAAAGACCACTATTTTTGCGGGGGTGAAGAGGTTGAGTCTGTTCGCCGCAATTGGATATATGATTCGTGAAATGTTTGTTTTCGTATCGTATGTCAAAAATAATGCATTTCCACAGCCGTTGTCGCCTGATGAGGAAAGGAAGTACTTAGAGCTTATGGAGCAAGGGGATGCGCATGCAAGAAATCTCCTCATCGAACATAATTTACGTCTTGTGGCACACATTGTGAAGAAATTTGAAAATACAGGAGAAGATGCAGAAGATTTAATTTCCATCGGTACGATTGGTTTAATTAAAGCGATCGAAAGCTATTCGCAAGGAAAAGGAACAAAACTAGCAACATATGCGGCTCGTTGCATTGAAAATGAAATCTTAATGCATTTACGTGTATTAAAGAAAACGAAAAAAGACGTTTCTCTTCATGACCCAATTGGACAGGACAAAGAAGGGAATGAGATTTCTTTAATCGATATTTTAAAGTCAGAATCAGAAGATGTAATTGATACGATTCAACTGAGTATGGAGCTTGAGAAAATTAAAGAGTATATTGACATATTAGATGAACGGGAAAAAGAAGTGATTGTGAACCGATTTGGTCTTGGTATGGAGAAAGAGAAAACGCAGCGTGAAATCGCGAAGGCACTTGGTATATCACGAAGCTACGTATCACGTATTGAGAAGAGAGCATTAATGAAGATGTTTCACGAATTTGTTCGTGCGGAGAAGGAGAAAAAGGAGAAATATTAAAGAGGAAAAGTGCTTGCTTTTATTCGAAAGCAAGCACTTTTCTTTTTTAAATAAAATGAAGCTTCCATGATAAATCGATGTTCACGGTTGAAAATGATGGGTTCTATCTGTAATATTAAAAGGTGCTAATAATTTATGATATAGAAACAAGAATAGGAAAAACTACATGTAAGGGTCTTATTACAACATTATATATCATAGTAGGGGGTTTCGCGGTTTGCGACGTACGTTATATCGATTATTGATTGAACTTACAAACGGTCGTTTTACGTCCTATATATTGCGTAAATTTGCACAGTCTCGTTTAAGCTCAATTATTATTCCATCTTATGCGAAAGTATTTCAAATTAAACAAGATGAGATGGAAAAGGATTTAAAAGAGTATCAAACGCTTCATGAATTATTTACGCGTAAATTAAAAGAGGACAAACGTTCAATTGATACAGAAGAGTCTGCTATTGTTAGTCCGGTTGATGGTGTTTTTGCAGATCATGGTCCCATTAATGAGGAAAAAATGTTTGAAATTAAAGGGAAACAGTATTCTATTGTGGACATGCTTGGTACGGACGAAAGGGCAGCGCGTTACGCAGGTGGTACATACATGGTTATTTATTTAAGTCCAAGCCACTATCACCGTATTCATAGTCCACTTTCTGGTACAGTGACAGAGCGCTTTGTACTTGGAAGGAAGTCATATCCTGTTAATGCAGCAGGTATGAAGTATGGAAAAGATACGTTGTCTAAAAACTATCGCTCTGTAACAGAGATAGAGAGCGAAGGTGAGCAGATGGCGCTTGTTAAAGTAGGTGCAATGTTTGTGAATAGTATTGAACTGTTGCATGAGAGAGAAACTATGCAAAAAGGTGAAGAGATGGCCTATTTTACATTTGGCTCCACAGTCGTGTTATTATTTGAAAAAGGTATGGTTGAAGTCGTTCAATCATTAGCTAGTGGACAAGAGGTTCGTGTTGGTGAGAAAGTTGCAACTCGATTATAAAAGAGCCGTCTTATAAGATGGCTCTTTTTACAGGTGAAGCAGTATCTATTTCTCACGTAATAGGCAGTAAGTCTTTAGGGGATCTCGTTCAATTAAGCATAAGCGGTTAAATGCCACCTATGGAAGTTTGACTGTATATATACTCAAGACGATTTTAAAAGCTTGTCCTCTAATGAGCGTCTAATGATTTCTTGTTTAATAAGTAAAATGAAGTCAGGATTTAATTTTAGTTCTTTTGCTTTATAATAAGACTCAGTGAGTAATTCAGTAGATAACTGTTCCATATGTTTCGCCGTCAAGGCGGTTCACCTCCTGCGAAAAAGGAAATTTGTCTCATTTAATGTACCAAAAATTGTCTTATGTCACAATCTGTTGGTTATCCACATTCTGTCGTGGATAAGATGTGTAAGAATTGTTGATAATTTTTGAATTAACTGAATTTACCAAGAGGGAAATTGTGTACAAGTTTATCCACAGATGCATAATCGAAAAATGCTGTCGAAAAATTTTATCTAATTTTAACAGACGGTAGCTGTTAGATGATTTACCCCGCTCTTACAGGAAGTTGCGAGAAGAATAACTTCCTGTAAGAGCGGGGTAAGTTCAACTTCTATTTTGAGAGAAACCCGTTCTCAAAATAGAAGTTGAACTATACAAAACTCCTCAAAGAGGTGAAAGAGATTGAGTTTATTTTTACCAAATGAATACGTGAAAAACGTGTATCATATTCAACCTGAAGAATTGAAAAACCGAGGTATAAAAGGAATTATTACTGATTTAGATAATACCTTGATTGAATGGGATCGTCCGAATGCGACGCCGCAATTGGAAGAATGGTTTGCAAAAATGAAGGAACACGGCATTCAAGTGACAGTTGTTTCGAATAATAACGAACAACGTGTAAAAGATTTTGCTAATCCACTTGGTATTCCGTTTATTCATAGTGCGCGTAAGCCGCTTGTTCGTGCTTTTAAACGAGCGTTAACGAAAATGAATCTGCGTGCGGAAGAAGTAGTTGTAATTGGAGATCAATTATTAACAGATGTGCTTGGAGGGAATCGTGTTGGACTGCACACGATTTTAGTTGTTCCAGTTGCACAAACAGATGGATTTATGACTCGTTTTAATCGAAAAATTGAGCGTAGAATCATGCGTAACATGAAGAAAAAAGGTTTAATTAATTGGGAGGAATAGAGTTTGACTGAGACGTTTAAATGTATTGGATGCGGTGTTGTCATCCAAACGGAAAATAAAAATGAAGTTGGTTACACACCCGCTTCTTCGTTAGAGAAAGAACATATCATTTGTCAGCGTTGTTTTCGCTTAAAGCATTACAATGAAATTCAAGATGTGTCATTAACAGATGATGATTTTTTACGGATTTTAAATGGAATTGGACAATCTGATGCATTAGTTGTTAAAATTGTTGATATTTTTGACTTTAGTGGAAGCTGGCTTCCTGGTCTGCATCGCTTCGTCGGAAATAATAAAGTACTTCTTGTCGGTAACAAGGCAGATTTAATTCCAAAATCAGTAAAGAAGGAAAAGCTTACACATTGGATGCGCTATAGTGCAAAGCAACTTGGCTTAAAGCCGGAAGATGTTTTCTTAATTAGTGCAGCAAAAGGTGAAGGTATTGATGAGCTTGCAAATGCAATTGAACAATATCGTGATGGAAAAGATGTTTATGTTGTTGGATGTACAAATGTTGGGAAATCAACGTTTATTAACCGTATTATTAAAACGTTTAGCGAGGAAACGGAAAATGTCATTACGACATCACATTTTCCGGGTACAACACTGGACTTAATCGATATTCCACTCGATGAAACTTCATCTTTATATGATACACCAGGTATTATTAATCATCATCAAATGGCGCATTATGTTGGAAAACAAAGCTTAAAAATAATTACGCCAACAAAAGAAATTAAGCCGATGGTTTTTCAACTTAATGAGGAACAGACGTTATTCTTCGGTGGACTAGCAAGATTTGATTATATAAGCGGTGGTCGTCGTTCGTTTGCTTGTCATCTATCCAATCGTCTTACGATTCATCGTACGAAGCTTGAAAAAGCAGATGCATTGTATGAAAAGCATGCTGGGGAATTATTAAATCCGCCAACACCAGAAGAACTTGAGAACATGCCAGAGCTTGTAAAGTATGAGTTTACCATTCATGAACCGAAAACAGATGTTGTATTTTCAGGTTTAGGGTGGGTAACAGTGAATGAAGCTGGTGCAAAAATTGCAGCGCATGTACCAAAAGGAGTTAGTGTTTCATTACGTAAATCTTTAATTTAAAGTGGTGAGGACTTGTGAAACAATTATATGGCGTAATTGGAAATCCAATTGGACATTCCTTATCACCGCTTATGCATAATGATGCATTTGTCCATTTAGAGATGGATGCACATTATCATGCTTTTCTCGTTCAAGAGAGTGAATTAGGCGAAGCAGTGAAAGGATTGAAGGCACTTGGAGTTGTTGGATTTAATGTGACAACGCCGCACAAGGTTTCGATTATGAAGCATTTAGACGAAATTGATCCTTTGGCAGAACAAATCGGTGCGGTAAATACAGTGCTTCATAAAGAAGGAAAATTAATTGGCTATAATACAGATGGAATAGGGTATGTTCGTTCATTGCAATTTATTAGTAAAGAGCCATTGACGAACAAACGTATTTTACTGCTCGGAGCCGGTGGGGCGTGCCGTGCGATCTATTATTCACTTGCAGATGCTGGTGTGAAAGAGATTGATATTGCGAATCGTACAGTAGAGAAAGCAGAGCAGCTTATTGCAGATTGTAGAAGTGAAGTCGCGTCTTTGGCGCTTTCCTTAGAAGAAGCAACGGATAAACAGGCACTGTATGATATTATCATCCATACAACGACAGTAGGGATGCATCCTCATGTAGGAGATACACCGCTACGCATTCGAGGTTTGAAAAAAGGAAGTATTGTGTCTGACATTATTTATAATCCGTTTGAAACGAAGTTATTGCAAGACGCGAAGGCGCATGGAGCGATTGTACAAAATGGCATTGATATGTTTGTCTTTCAAGGCGCACTTGCATTTGAAATTTGGACGGGGTGTTTGCCGAATATAGAACGAATGAAACAAATAGTAATGAAAAAGCTTGGAGGCTAAATACATGTTAACAGGAAAACAAAAACGATTTTTACGTGCAGAGGCGCATCATTTAACACCAATTTTTCAAGTTGGTAAAGGCGGCGTAAATGAAAATATGGTAAAACAAATTGCAGAAGCGCTAGAAGTACGCGAGTTGATAAAGGTTAGCGTACTGCAAAACTGCGAATTTGATCGCCATGAAGTAGCAGAAGAGGTTGCGGAAGGTGCAAAAGCTGAACTTGTACAGGTAATCGGAAGTACAATCGTCTTATATAAAGAATCAAAAGAAAATAAACGTATTGTGTTACCAAAAATAAAGTAACGATTTCTAAAAGTTAGTTGAACCAATCGAGTTCTTATAGGTGCCTCGTTTTTTCATGAATGAGAACTATCACCTATAAGGGTAAGGTAAAGGGGCGTTTTCTTTGAAGAGAATCGGGATTATTGGCGGGACATTTGACCCGCCTCATAATGGGCATTTGTTAATTGCAAATGAAGTGTATGATGAATTAGGGCTTGATGAAGTTTGGTTTCTGCCAAATCAAATCCCCCCTCATAAACGAGATAAGGAAGTTGCAAGTGTACGTAATCGTTTAGAAATGATTCATTTAGCAATTGAACAAGACATGCATTTCTCTATTTGTTTAACGGAACTGGAACGAGAAGGTCCGTCTTACACATATGACACTATGTTACAATTGACAAAGGAGCATCCAGATGTTCAATTTTATTTTATTATTGGCGGGGATATGGTGGAGTATTTACCAAAATGGTATAACATCGATGAATTGTTAAAGCTCGTTACATTTGTCGGCGTTGCTCGTCTTGGTTATACACTTTCTACGCCTTATGACATTGTAACGGTAGAAATTCCGGAATTTGCTATCTCTTCTTCGCTTCTTCGCGAACGTTTTACAAAGAAGAAGACATGCAAATATTTGCTTCCTAAAGGAGTACAGGAATACATTGAGAGGAATGGGCTATATGGATCGTAAACGAGCGCTTGAAATTGTGAAACAACAAATGCATGAAAAGCGTTATATTCATACAATTGGTGTTATGGAAACGGCTATCGAACTTGCAAAGCAATATGGTGTTGATGAAAAAAAGGCGGAAATGGCAGCAATTTTTCACGATTATGCAAAGTGTAGACCGATTTCAGAAATGGAAGAGATTATTAAGCGAGAAAATTTGCCAAAAGATTTATTGCTTTATAATAAAGAATTATGGCATGCACCAGTTGGGGCATATTTAGTAGAACGAGAAGTCGGTATTACAGACGCTGACATATTACAAGCTATTACGTACCATACGAGTGGACATGAACAGATGACGATGCTTGATAAGGTGATTTACGTGGCGGATTATATTGAACCTGGTCGTAAGTTTCCAGGCGTTGAAGAAGCACGGAAGTTAGCGCGAGAAGATCTCAATCAAGCGTTATTATATGCTTTAAAGCATACGATACAATTTTTAATGGAAAAGAATCAAACGATTTATCCATTAACATTTCAAACGTATAATGCAGTCATTAAGGAGGACCTTACGAAATGAAGGATAGAGAATTATTAGTATTAGCAGCGCGAGCAGCTGATGATAAAAGAGCAGAAGATATTGTTGTGTTGAACATGCAAGGGATTTCCCCGCTTGCTGATTATTTTGTAATTTGTCATGGTAACTCAGATAAACAAGTACAAGCAATTGCTCGTGAAGTTAAAGAACAAGCACATGAAGTACAAGTTGATGTAAAACGTATGGAAGGCTTTGAAGAAGCACGTTGGGTACTCGTTGATCTTGGTGATGTTGTTGTACACGTATTCCATAAAGATGAGCGTGATTATTATAATTTAGAACGTCTTTGGGGCGATGTACCACGCGAAGATGTTACAGAAGAGTTAGGTCAATGAGATACGAACAGTTTGCATTGTTATACGATGAGCTAATGAATGATGTCCCATATGAAAAATGGGTGGAATTTACGGAACAAAGCTTGGCGCAAGTTGATAAGACTGATGCGAAAATTCTTGATGTTGCTTGCGGAACAGGGAATGTTACGTTACCTCTTGTACAAAAAGGGTACGATGTAACAGGAGTAGATCTATCAGAGGAAATGTTAACAATTGCTCAGCAAAAGTTAGGTGAAGAAGGGCAATTTATTCCTTTTTATCAACAAGATATGCGTGAGTTAGATGTTCCAGGCGAGTTCGATTGTGTAACAATTTTTTGTGATTCTTTAAATTATGTACTAGAAGAAGAGGGCATCCAAGAGACATTCCGACGTGTGTATCATCATTTGCGCCCAGATGGTTTGTTTTTGTTTGATGTGCACTCTCTTTATAAAATTCATCACGTATTTCAAAATGAAACGTATACAATGAATGAAGATGAAATCTCTCTTATTTGGAACTGTTTCCCAGGTGAAGGGCCAAATAGTGTGGAGCATGACTTGACATTTTTTGTACGAGATGAAGAAGAGGATGTGTATCATCGGTTTGATGAATTGCATATGCAGCGTACATATCCTGTTGAAGAACTGACGGAGTGGCTTGAAAAAGCTGGTTTTACTGTTCTTCGTGTAACAGGAGACTTCGAAAGAATGGAAGTCACAGAACAAACAGAGCGAATCTTCTTTGTCGCTACAAAAAACGCATAATAAAAAAGCAACCATTCTCGGTTGCTTTTTTATTATATAGCAAAAAATAAAATATTTTATGAAGGAATATAGTTGTTTTCGTCGTAAAAGATATATTAATGTTTATTAAATTGCTGTTCTATGTGCTCTACATCTTCTTCGTACTTTTCATGTGTTCGTTTTAACACCTTGTTAAACAAATCTCCAATATGTTCGTCTAAAACGCGAATCCCTTCTCCTGTTATACCTCCTTTTACGCAAACTTTCTCCTGTAAAGTTGGTAAAGTGAAAATTTGCTTTTCTAGCAGTTTTCCCATCCCAATAATCATTTCGCTCGCTAAAATAGTAGCTTCTTCACGTGTAATATTTGTTTCCTCTACAGATGCGTCAATAAAACGTTGTAATAAGTAGCTGAAAAATGCTGGGCCGCAGCTTGCGATATCGGATGCTACCCTTGTGATATTCTCTTCAATGATGATAGGTTTAGAGATTTTTTGAAACAAGTTCAATATGCGTTTTTGCCATTCTTGTGAGCAGTTTTTCCCGAATGTGCATAAAGAACCCCCGGCTAATGCGCGATTTGTAATACTTGGAATAATACGAGCAACGTGACAAGATACAATCGTCTCTAATTGCCCGGTAGATATGGGACTTGTAATAGAGATTAGACATTTATCGTTGGTAAGAATTGAAGCATGCTTTGTCAAAATAGAGTGTATGTCTAATGGCTTTACACAAATAAAAATGAGCTCAGAGCGTTCGATTACTTCTTGGATTGTTTTTGCTATATGAATAGAAGGATACTTCTCTTTTATATGATATGCTTTTGCGAAAGTGCGATTAATGATAGTAAGACACGAAGGTTTGACAGCGCGGGCTTCGATACATGCATCAATAAGTATATTCCCCATATTTCCTGTTCCTATTATTCCTATGTTCAATGTTTCATCCCCTCCTTCGTAACATCTTTCTCCTAAACAATATGAAGTTTATATTGAATTTATGAATTAGAGGTGCAAAATGATGATGATGAATTTGCCCAGAAAGTGGTTCGTTTTGTTTGCAGCAATTGGTGTTGTCAGTATTTTATTTGTATGGCAAACAAAAGGTGGACAAGAACAATCGGCAGTGAAAGTGGAAGCGAATTCGAAGATACAAGAAAGAAAGGAGAAAGCAAAGGTAACAGAATCTAAATTGCAATCGAAAACGATTATTGTTGATACGAAAGGAGCTGTGCATCGTGAAGGGGTATATGAATTACAAAGCGGAGCACGGGTGAAAGATGCCGTTGAAAAGGCAGGAGGATTTTTACCAGAAGCAGATGTTACAAAAGTAAATTTAGCACAGTTTGTACAAGATCAAATGGTGATTTATGTACCGAAAAAAGGAGAGCAAATTGCCACTGTGAATGGAGCACCTTTGTCAGAAGGGAAAATACAAATAAACACAGCGACAAAGGACCAGCTTGAAAAAATATCGGGCATTGGTCCTAGAAAAGCAGAAAATATTATAAAGTATCGTGAGCAGCATGGCCCCTTTCAAAAAGTAGAAGATTTATTAGAGGTCGATGGAATTGGTGAAAAATCACTGGAAAAAATGAAAGGTGAGATAATTGTTCATTAAATAAACATTGACGACTTTTTTCTTATTTCGCTACACTATAAGCAGATTAAAAAGTAGGTGAAGATAATGGAACGAGTTTCTTGGGATCAATATTTTATGACACAAAGTCATTTATTATCACTTCGCAGCACGTGCACAAGGCTTGCGGTTGGCGCGACAATTGTGCGTGATAAACGTATTATTGCTGGTGGCTATAATGGGTCGATTGCCGGCGGTGTGCATTGTATAGATGAAGGCTGCTATGTGATTGATAATCATTGTGTGCGTACAATTCATGCCGAAATGAATGCGCTGCTACAATGCGCGAAATTTGGTGCGAAAATAGATGGTGCGGAAATTTATGTCACGCATTTTCCGTGTTTACATTGCTGTAAGGCGATTATTCAAAGTGGTATTACAGCAGTGTATTATGCACAAGATTATAAAAATCATCCGTATGCACTTGAGTTGTTTGAGCAAGCAAATGTAAAAGTAAAACATGTTCCTCTTGCATTTGACGTAACAACATTAGAAGAACAACGAAAAATACAAGAGTTAAAACAGTTTTTGTCTTCGTTACAAACTGACGAAATGACGTTAGAACAGTTGCAACAAGTATTACTGCAGGCAAAAAATATGGTATAAACCGTGGGGTGAGCACGTGTTGCACGGGCAATGGATTTGCGTTGCAATCTCAGTTATCTTTGGGATTGCAACAGCTTATTCCTCTTTTTCTGTCGTTCCTTTTCTTATATTTGGTTGTTATTGTGCAGTTTGTTTTTCACGTACCTCTCTTCCAATGCTCTCCTTGATTATCCTCGCGTTTGGTCTTACCTATGTATACGCAATTTATGTAGATGCGCAAAATGATTCTATGCTTTCTTTTCGGGAAACAGACGTAATAGGTACAATTCAAAGTACGCCGATTATAAATGGAAATCGCCTTTCTTTCCAGTTGCAAATGAACAATGATGAAACAGTCCAGTTGTTTTATAAAATCCCTTCTCGTGAATTAAAAGAAAAATTGAAACAGTTAACCCCTGGTATGGTGTGTACGTTTACTGGTATGTTGAAAGAACCACCATCTCCTCGTAATTTCTATGCGTTTGATTATAAGGATTATTTATATAAACAGCATATTCATGCCCTTTTTGAAGTGGAATCGCTTTCGAATTGTGTGCAAAAAGATGTTTCATTTATCCATTGGTTATTTTCAGTGCGACAACGGGCTGTTTCTTATATAGGAGAGACTTTTTCTGGGCAGTCAGCAGCTTTTATGAATGCTTTATTGTTTGGTGATCGTCAATATATGACGTTTGAAGTAGAAGAACAGTATCAACAGTTTGGACTTGTTCATTTATTAGCGATATCAGGATCACACATTGTTTTGTTAACTGCAATATGTTATTTTGTATCCCTTCGAATTGGTATGACGCGTGAAAGCACAACGATGCTTCTGCTTGTTTGTATTCCGTTATATATGTTTTGTGCAGGGGCTTCACCATCTGTTGTTCGAGCATCTATAGCAGCTGTTATTGTGTTCGGGGCCCTTACGCGAGCGGTGAGAGTGTCAGGGATGGATGCTTTAAGTATGACATTAATAATTATGCTTTTTTATGATCCGTATGTATTGTTTGACATTGGGTTTCAGTTTTCATTTGTTGGAAGTTTTTCTCTTTTATTATCTTCATCACGTCTGTTAACTAATGAAAATGGTATAGTGAAAAATTCTATATACCTTTCCGTTATTTCTCAATTGACAAGTACACCTATTTTGCTTTATCACTTCGGTTATGTTTCTCCTTACAGTATTCTTCTCAATATGATTTATGTCCCGTTTTTATCTTTATTTGTTTTGCCGGCTTGTATTGTGATTCTTGTATGCCTTCTATGCCTTCCGATTGTATCCCAATGGTTAGCTAGTCTGTTGTCTCTATGTATACATGTTTCAAATGTGATGCTTCAAATGTGCGAAGCTTTACCGTTTGCGCGTCTTACCTTTGGACAAACCCAGTCATTTCTTGTTGCTTTATATTGTATAAGTGTTGTAACTGTTCTTTTATCATGGGAAGGACTTATTTGGAGAAAATATCGCTTGCTATTTCTATTGAGTTTTTTCATTCTTAGTACATGTCACTATGCCTTTCCATATGTAAATGCAAACGGAAGTGTTACGTATATTGATGTCGGACAAGGGGATGCCATTTTGATTCGCCTTCCATACAACCAAGGGACATATTTAATTGATACGGGTGGAACACTTCCGGTAAAGAAGGAAGAATGGCAGCAGAAAAAACATGAATTTTCCGTTGGACATGATATTCTCGTTCCTTTTTTGCAAAAAGAGGGTGTGCGGATGATTGATAAGTTAATTGTGACACATGGAGATATGGATCACATGGGAGCAGTGCAAGAGGTAATGCAATCGATTGCTGTAAAAGAGGTTGTACTAGGGAAAAAGATAAAATTTTCCCTACTTGAACAACAAATACAGCAGCTTGCTGCGCAAAAGAATGTGCCCATTCGAATTGTAGAAAAGGGAGATAGCTGGAAGGCGGGAGAGACGGTGTTTTCAGTATTATCGCCAGAAGGAGAAGAAAAAGAAGATAATAATCAATCTATTGTACTTTGGGCAAAAATAGGGGGATTAACATGGTTGTTTACGGGTGATTTAGAAGAAGTAGGTGAGAAACGCTTCATACAATGGTATCCAGAGCTGCATGCAGACGTTTTAAAAGTTGGACATCACGGTAGTAAAACGTCATCTTCAGGACAGTTTTTAGATACTATTCAGCCAAAAAAAGCCATTATTTCTGTTGGAGAGAAAAATCGTTATGGTCATCCGTATATCGAAGTATTAGAACGTCTAACAGAGCGTGGCATTGAGGTGTGGCGAACGGATGAACAAGGGGCAATTTCTTACGTTTTCCGAGGGGAGATGGGAACGTTTCATAGTAAGTTAACATATAATGAAACACAGAAAAAAAGAAGACTGCCACATGCAGTCTTTAAGAACCGATAAATTTAACGACTGTTGCGATGATAAATAAAGTGGTAAAAAATCCGAATGAAACGATAAAGCCTACCCCTGAATCGGTAGCATCATTACGCTTACTTTGAACGTTTTTTTCAAATTCATTCATCTTTGAATCCCTCCCAACATTCCACTTTAGTATAAAATATTGTCAGAAAAAAATCTACAATTTATCCTGTTATTCGTGGGCAGTAAGATTCTTTTTCAAGAATGTGAGAGCGGGGAACAACTGCTTATAAAATCCTGATAGGTTCAATGCTTTTCCAAGTGTGTTAACAGTTGTCATTCATAGCCCGTAAGGTAGGTGTAAATAATAAAATCAAGATGGTTACCGTTATGAAATAAGATGCCCGGGGCTTATTTTGTAACGTTTTATATAGATCAAGGAACGGGTAGCTGCCCGTTCCTTTGGACTTGTAAAACGGTAGCTGTCACATTACTATAAGTATATAAAGTGTTAGGGAGTAGGAAGTTACATGAGTGATATACATAAAAAAATAAAGAAAAAGCAATTTGCTTCGTTATATTTGTTATATGGAACAGAGGCGTATTTTATCAATGAAACGCTGCGGCTTTTAACATCAGAAGCGTTAGCTGAAGAGGACCGTGAGTTCAATATTGTTACGTATGACTTGGAGGAAGCGTACATAGAGGAAGTTGTTGAGGACGCAAGGACGCTTCCTTTTTTTGGGGAACGTAAAATTATCGTTGTAAAATCACCGTTGTTTTTAACATCGCAAAAAGCAAAAATTGAGCAAAACGTCAAAGTGCTAGAAGAATATATTGCTGAACCTTCACCATTTTCTATCCTTGTGTTTATTGCTCCGTTTGAAAAATTGGACGAGCGTAAAAAAGTTACGAAGCTCTTGAAAAAAACAGCGGATGTAGTAGAAGCAAATGCTATGCAAGTACAAGATGTACGTAAATGGATTATAAGCCGTACGGAAGAAATGCATATTCAAATAGAAGAAGCGGCAGTTAGTTTACTATTAGAGCTTGTTGGAAGCAATGTAACGATGCTTGCTAAGGAAATGGATAAGCTGACATTATATGTTGGAGCAGGCGGTGAAATTACGGCAAAGCTTGTCGCAGAACTCGTTCCAAAGTCCGTTGAACAAAATGTATTTTCTTTAACAGAAAAGGTAGTAAAAAAAGATATTGCAGGTGCAATGCGTATTTTAGAAGGGTTATTTACACAGCAAGAAGAGCCAATTAAATTGCTTGCCCTTCTTGTAAGTCAATTTCGTTTATTATATCAAGTGAAAGAACTTCAGCAGCGCGGTTATGGGCAAAATCAAATAGCATCGCATATTGGGGTGCATCCGTATCGTGTGAAGTTGGCTATGAATCAAACGAATTTCTTCTCCTTTGAAGCGTTAAAACGAGTAATTCACGAACTTGCTGAGGCAGATTATAATATGAAGACAGGAAGAATGGATAAACGCCTTGTACTAGAATTTTTTCTCATGCGTTTAAATCATATTGAATAGTGGGAAAATGTTCATGTAGATAACTGCATGAACATTTTTTTGTAAATAAAAAACGACCCATATGGATCGTTTTTAAACGCCTTACGCGTTTACTTGTTTCGCTAAGCGAGATTTTTGACGAGATGCAACGTTTTGGTGGATAAGACCTTTACGAGCTGCTTTGTCAAGTTTTTTAGAAGCTACTTTGTATGCTTCTTTTGCTGTTTCAAGATCGTTATTGTTAACTAAAGCCTCTACAGTTTTAACAGCTGTACGCATGTCAGACTTGATAGAAGCGTTATGTGCACGACGCTCTTCGCTAAGTTTAGCACGTTTGATAGCAGATTTAATGTTTGCCATATCTTTCACCTCCCTGGTGCAATCGAGTGACTCGATTCTTACATAGAACAAGTGATATTCTATCAAACGAAGAAGAGAATTGCAATAGTGAGATCGATGAAATTTCGATATAGGAAAAGAATGTCTGAAAATAAATTGGGGAATTCTAATGAATATTTATTATAAATAGTGGAGGAGATTGTATGAGTGAACCGCTTGATTTAAGTAAATATGGGATTCGAACAGATCTTGCATTAGAAGCGCACCAAATGCTGCAAGAGAAGCAAGAAGAAAAAACTGCGATTCAAGGTGTAATTGTAAAAGAGCGCGAAGAAGAAGGGATTACAATCACAAAGGTGACGATTGATGAAAGTGCCGCTCCGGCGATGGGAAAGAAAGCAGGAAATTATTTAACTTTAGAAGTGCAAGGAATTCGCCAGCAAGATACAGCGTTGCAACAAAAAGTAGAGGGGATTTTTGCAAAGGAATTTTCGTGCTTTCTAAAAGAAATTGGAATAAGTGAAGAAGCGAGCTGCTT
The DNA here is from genome assembly GCF_022663535.1 of Bacillus cereus group sp. BfR-BA-01380. Lineage (GTDB taxonomy): Bacteria > Bacillota > Bacilli > Bacillales > Bacillaceae_G > Bacillus_A > Bacillus_A cereus_BB. The sequence continues at coordinate 44,817 of NZ_JAKUFS010000021.1, forward strand.
AATTGTTGGCCTTGGCAACTGGAATGTAACGCCGGATGCATTAGGCCCAATTGTTGTAGAGAATGTCCTTGTTACGCGCCATTTATTTAAGTTGCAGCCGGAAAGTGTTGAGGAAGGGTTCCGTCCTGTCAGCGCGATTAGGCCAGGCGTTATGGGGATTACTGGCATTGAAACGAGCGATATGATTTATGGTGTCATTGAAAAAACGAAACCAGACTTTGTGATTGCAATTGATGCGCTTGCTGCTCGTTCTATTGAACGAGTAAATAGTACCATCCAAATTTCGGATACTGGAATTCACCCTGGTTCTGGTGTTGGAAATAAACGAAAAGAACTGAGTAAAGATACGCTAGGTATACCGGTGATTGCAATTGGTGTTCCAACTGTTGTAGATGCGGTTTCGATTACAAGTGATACAATTGATTATATTTTAAAGCACTTTGGACGTGAGATGCGTGAAGGGGGAAAACCAGCCCGTTCTTTACTTCCAGCTGGTTTTACATTTGGTGAGAAGAAGAAGCTTACAGAAGAAGATATGCCAGATGAAAAAAGTCGCAATATGTTTTTAGGAGTTGTTGGTACGCTTGAAGAAGAAGAGAAGCGAAAATTAATTTATGAAGTGCTAGCACCGTTAGGGCATAATTTAATGGTAACACCTAAAGAAGTGGATGCGTTTATTGAAGATATGGCAAACCTGATTGCGAGTGGTTTGAACGCAGCTCTTCATCATCAAGTTGATCAAGATAACACAGGGGCATATACGCATTGATCGGAAAAGGAGAAATAAGAATTGGAGCGGTTTACACGCAAATGTATCATTCTCGTTGTTAGCGCATTTCTTATAACGTTAGCGGGTATGCAAGTTGCCAATAGCGGATTGAAACGAATGAAAGGCTATAACAATCCAACCTATGAGCAAATTGCTCACATAACAGGAACAAATTACGGCGATGTAGAAACAACAATTCTTGGAAATGTATTTTCCGTTGAAGAAAAACAAAAGCAACTAGAAGAATTAAACAGCTTTAATATGTTCGAGAGTATGGGAAGAGGATTGACTTCTTTGGTGCAAAATGTCATTCGCAGCATAACATATACCATTGTTGATAAAATGAAAGGTATATTTCATTAATTTAAAGTATAAAAAAGCGGCTATCTTACGTACGAGTAGGATAGCTTTTTGTATTTTTAGGAAAGGTTTGTCTATTGTTTACGAATTGCATATGATAAAAGTAAGAGTACTTGCTTATAACGCTGCACCAGTTTTCATTGAATCTTTTTCCTGGTATTGATATAATCAGTGCTAGTGTATATTGGCGAGATTAGTAGGAGTGATAAATAGATGAACAAAGAAGAAAGAGCAAAAAGGCAGTCTAACATTCGTAACTTTTCCATTATTGCTCACATTGATCACGGGAAGTCAACGTTGGCAGACCGTATTTTGGAGAAAACAAATGCGTTAACACAACGCGAGATGAAAGCACAGTTGCTTGACTCCATGGATTTAGAGCGTGAGCGCGGGATTACAATTAAATTAAATGCAGTACAATTAACGTATAAAGCGAAAGACGGAGAAGAATATATTCTTCACTTAATTGATACACCAGGTCACGTCGACTTCACGTATGAAGTGTCTCGTAGTTTAGCGGCTTGTGAAGGTGCGATACTTGTTGTGGATGCGGCGCAAGGAATTGAGGCGCAAACATTAGCAAACGTATATTTAGCACTTGATAATAATTTGGAAATTTTACCGGTTATTAACAAGATCGACTTACCAAGCGCTGATCCAGAACGTGTTCGTCAAGAGGTAGAGGATGTAATTGGCTTAGACGCATCAGAAGCTGTGCTTGCTTCTGCAAAAGCGGGGATTGGTATTGAAGAGATTTTAGAACAAATCGTTGAAAAAGTACCAGCTCCAGCAGGTGATTCGGAAGAACCATTACAATGTATGATTTTCGATTCTTTATATGATCCGTACCGCGGTGTAATTGCTTATATCCGTGTTGTAAACGGTACAGTAAAAGTTGGCGATAAAGTACGTATGATGGCAACAGGTAAAGAGTTTGAAGTAACAGAAGTAGGTGTGTTCACACCGAAAACAACGCAGCGTGAAGAATTAACAGTAGGTGATGTAGGCTTCTTAGCAGCATCCATTAAAAATGTTGGTGATACGCGTGTAGGTGATACGATTACACATGCAAAACGTCCAGCGGCAGAACCTTTACCAGGGTATCGTAAATTAAACCCAATGGTATTCTGTGGTTTATATCCAATTGATTCTGCACGTTATAATGATTTACGTGATGCGTTAGAAAAGCTAGAATTAAATGACTCTGCTCTTGAATTTGAACCAGAAACATCTCAAGCACTTGGATTTGGTTTCCGCTGTGGATTCTTAGGCTTACTTCATATGGAAATCATTCAAGAACGTATTGAACGTGAATTTAAAATTGATTTGATTACAACAGCACCAAGTGTTATTTATAAAGTATATTTAACAAACGGTGAAGACATGATAGTTGATAACCCATCTAACATGCCAGATCCGCAATCTATTGATCGTGTGGAAGAACCGTATGTAAAAGCATCTATTATGGTTCCGAATGATTATGTTGGAGCGGTTATGGAAATTTGCCAAGGAAAACGCGGGACGTTTATTGATATGCAATATTTAGATGAAACACGCGTTACTTTGACATATGAAATTCCACTTTCTGAAATTGTATATGATTTCTTCGATCAATTAAAGTCGAATACGAAAGGATATGCATCCTTTGATTACGAGCTAATTGGTTATAAACCGTCTAAGCTTGTGAAGATGGATATTTTATTGAATGCTGAACAGGTCGATGCGTTATCTTTCATTGTGCATCGTGACTCAGCATATGACCGTGGAAAAGTAATTGTAGAAAAGTTAAAAGAGTTAATTCCAAGACAGCAGTTTGAAGTGCCTATACAAGCGACAATCGGAAATAAAGTTGTGGCGCGTTCTACAATTAAAGCGATGCGTAAAAACGTATTAGCAAAATGTTACGGCGGTGACATTTCTCGTAAACGTAAACTTCTTGAAAAACAAAAAGAAGGTAAGAAGCGTATGAAGTCTGTTGGTTCTGTAGAAGTACCGCAAGAGGCATTCATGGCTGTATTGAAAATGGATGATAACTAATAAAAAGAAGCCGTTTGTACGGCTTCTTTTTATTTAAGGACTAGAAATTAAAGTGTCTAAAGCCTCGGTTAATATTTAGACATCTTTGTCTCTCTCCTTTACAATAGTAGTTATGCCTTTGATTGTAGGGGGGAAGAATGCGAATAGGGAAAACTCGCATAGGATTACAGAAGTAAAGAAACCTCCGAAGTGCGGAGGGTTTCTTTTTAGAAAGGTAGGGACAGAATTTGATACAAGCTGCATATATTCATATTCCGTTTTGTCAGCATATTTGTCACTATTGTGATTTTAATAAAGTGTTTATTGAACGTCAGCCAGTTGAACAATACTTGCAATATTTAGAGAAAGAAATTGTGAATACAATCAACAAAACGCCGTTTAAAGAAATGAAAACAATTTTTGTTGGTGGAGGAACGCCAACAGCGCTAAATATGGAACAGACAAAGCAATTGCTAGATATTATTAATCGTCGTTTACGTCCGTTTGCGCCGAATTGTGAACTAACTTTTGAAGCGAATCCAGGAGATTTACCAAAAGAGAAATTAAATCTTCTACTAGAAGGCGGTGTAAACCGGATTAGTTTTGGTGTTCAAACATTTCGAGACGAATTATTGCAAAAAATTGGGCGCGGACATACGAGAGAAGATGCATTCGTAGCGATTCGTGAAGCGCAGGAAGTTGGTTTTACAAATATTAATGTTGATTTAATTTATGCACTGCCGACGCAAACGATAGAGGATGTAAGAGAAACGTTAGAGATTGCGTTTACACTTGGAGTTCAACATTTCTCTGCGTATTCTTTAATTGTTGAACCGAAAACGGTCTTTTATAATTTAATGAATAAAGGAAAACTGAGACTTCCAGGAGAAGACCATGAAGCAAGAATGTATGAAATTGTAATGGACGAGATGGAAAGACATGGCTACCAGCAGTATGAAATTAGTAATTTTTCGAAAGAGGGCTATGAAAGTAGACATAACCTCACATATTGGAATAATGAAGAATACTATGGTTTCGGAGCTGGCGCTCATAGTTATGTAAATGGCGAGCGAATTCAAAATGTAGGGCCATTAAAACAATATTTCGCGAAAATCGATGAGACAGGTTTGCCATACTTAGATGTTCATACAGTAACGAGACAAGAAAAAATGGAAGAAGAGTTATTTTTGGGGCTACGAAAAACAGCAGGTGTTTCGAAAGTAGAATTTAGAAAAAAATTCGGCATAGAGATGAATGACATCTTTGCAAAACAATTACGTCATAATAAAGAACATGAATTGCTTCAAGAAACAAACACTCATGTCTGTTTAACAAGAAAAGGGAAGTTACTAGGAAATGAAGTCTTTCAATCATTCTTAGTGGATTAAACGCTGTATCCCGCTCAAACAGCCGGTACATAGAGGTGAATCGAGAAGTTCAACCGTCTGTAAGAGCCCGATTGGCAGGGTTAATTAGCAGCGAAAAATCGTGCTGCTAAAAGTTTCACTTTATCCCGCTCAAACAGCCGGTACAGAGAGGTGAATCGAGAAGTTCAACCGTCTGTAAGAGCCCGATTGGTTCAACTAATTAGCAGCGAAAAATCGTGCTGCTAAAAGTTTCACTTTATCTCATCACGTTTCCGTTGACAATTCAATATCAATTTTGGTAAGTTAGTAATAGATTTAGCACTCGAAACACAAGAGTGCTAACAGAGGTGATGATGAAATGCTTACGGAACGTCAGCTCTTAATTTTACAGACGATAATTGACGATTTTATCGGATCAGCACAACCTGTTGGATCAAGAACATTATCTCAGAAAGAAGAAATTACATTTAGCTCAGCAACAATTCGAAATGAAATGGCTGACTTAGAAGGATTAGGGTTTATTGAAAAAACACATAGTTCTTCAGGGCGCGTTCCTTCTGAAAAAGGGTATCGCTTTTATGTAGATCATCTTCTTGCACCGCAACATTTGCCTAGTGAAGATGTTGTACAAATTAAAGACTTGTTCGCTCAAAGAGTTTTTGAGGCAGAAAAGCTTGCGCAGCAATCCGCGCAAATTTTGTCAGAACTCACGAATTATACGGCAATTGTTCTTGGGCCAAAAGTAAGTGCGAATAAGCTAAGAAATGTACAAATTCTTCCGCTCGGTCATCAAACTGCGGTTGCAATTATTGTAACTGATACAGGACATGTGCAAAGTAAAACAATCACAGTTCCGGAATCTGTTGATTTGCAAGATTTGGAAAAAATGGTTAACATTTTGAATGACAAGTTGTCTGGTGTACCGATGTCAGAACTGCATAATAAAATCTTTAAAGAAATTGTAATGGTTTTGCGTCAGTACGTTCATAATTATGATAGTGTCATGAAGATGTTAGACGGTACATTCCAATTTCCATTATCTGAAAAAGTATATTTTGGTGGAAAAACAAATATGCTTGCGCAGCCAGAATTCCATGATATTCAAAAGGTCCGATCATTATTCAATATGATTGAAAATGAAGATGCCTTTTATGACATCTTAAAGAGTAAACAAATTGGCATTCAAGTGAAAATTGGCCGTGAGAATTCTTCTGCTGTAATGGAAAATTGTAGTTTAATTTCTGCGACATACTCAATTGGAGATGAGCAGCTTGGAACAATTGCGATTTTAGGACCAACAAGAATGCAATATTCTCGTGTTATTAGTTTGTTGCAATTGTTTACAAAACAATTTACAGGTGAATTGAACGGTTTATATAAACCGAAATAATAAGAAACTTTCATTTGTACCGGAGATATTTCCCGCTGCTGATGATTAGTTGAATATAAGAAATTAGATGGCTTGGTTCGTGCTGATTTGTGCCTGCCCTGCCTTTTTAAGGAGGTGAAAGTTGTGGAAGAGCGTAATGAACAAGTGGTAGAAGAAGTAAAAGAAGCGCAAACAGAAGAAGCTGTAGCACCAGAAAATAGCGAAGAAACTGTTGAAGAAAAAAGTGAAGCTGCTCTTTTACAAGAAAAAGTAGATGAATTACAAGCGAAATTGACGGAAACGGAAGGTCGCATGCTTCGTCTACAAGCTGATTTTGAAAACCATAAGCGCCGCGTTCAACTAGATAAGCAAGCGGCTGAAAAATATAGATCACAAAGCCTTGTGTCAGATATTTTGCCGGCTCTTGATAACTTTGAAAGAGCAATGCAGGTAGAAGCAAATGATGAGCAGATGAAATCTTTATTACAAGGGATGGAAATGGTATATCGTCAGTTGCAAGAGGCGCTAGTAAAAGAAGGTGTTGAAGCGATTGAAGCTGTTGGAAAGCAGTTTGATCCGCATGAACATCAAGCTGTTATGCAAGTAGAAGACAGTGAATTTGAATCAAATGCGGTTGTGGAAGAATTCCAAAAAGGCTATAAGCTAAAAGATCGTGTGATTCGACCATCAATGGTAAAAGTAAATCAATAATTACATAAATGTAGGAGGTTTCGCCATGAGTAAAATCATCGGTATTGACTTAGGTACAACAAATTCTTGTGTAGCTGTTATGGAAGGCGGAGAGCCAAAAGTTATTCCAAATCCAGAAGGTAACCGTACAACTCCTTCTGTTGTAGCTTTCAAAAATGAAGAGCGTCAAGTAGGGGAAGTAGCGAAGCGTCAAGCGATTACAAACCCAAATACAATCATGTCTGTTAAACGTCATATGGGTACAGACTACAAAGTAGAAGTTGAAGGTAAAAACTATACACCTCAAGAAATTTCTGCAATTATTTTACAAAACTTAAAAGCTTCTGCTGAAGCATACTTAGGTGAAACAGTAACAAAAGCTGTTATTACTGTACCAGCATACTTCAACGATGCAGAGCGTCAAGCAACAAAAGACGCTGGCCGTATTGCTGGTTTAGAAGTGGAACGTATTATTAACGAGCCAACAGCAGCTGCACTTGCTTACGGTTTAGAAAAACAAGACGAAGAACAAAAAATCTTAGTATATGACTTAGGTGGCGGTACATTCGACGTATCTATCCTTGAATTAGCAGATGGAACATTTGAAGTTATTTCAACTGCTGGTGACAACCGTCTTGGTGGTGACGACTTTGACCAAGTGATCATCGATCATTTAGTAGCTGAATTCAAAAAAGAAAACAATATTGACTTAAGCCAAGACAAAATGGCACTTCAACGTTTGAAAGATGCTGCTGAAAAAGCGAAAAAAGATCTTTCTGGTGTAACGCAAACACAAATTTCATTACCATTCATTAGTGCTGGAGCTGCTGGTCCATTACACTTAGAGTTAACGTTAACAAGAGCGAAATTTGAAGAGCTTTCAGCTAACCTTGTTGAAAGAACACTAGAACCAACTCGTCGTGCGTTAAAAGACGCTGGTCTTTCTGCAAGCGAGTTAGACAAAGTAATTCTTGTTGGTGGTTCTACTCGTATCCCAGCTGTACAAGAAGCAATTAAACGTGAGACTGGTAAAGAGCCATATAAAGGAGTAAACCCTGATGAAGTTGTAGCTTTAGGAGCTGCAGTTCAAGGCGGCGTACTTACTGGTGATGTAAAAGGCGTTCTATTATTAGACGTAACTCCGCTTTCTTTAGGTATTGAAACTATGGGTGGCGTATTTACAAAATTAATCGAGCGTAATACAACAATTCCGACAAGTAAGTCACAAGTATTCTCAACTGCTGCTGATAACCAACCTGCAGTAGACATTCACGTACTACAAGGTGAACGTCCAATGTCAGCGGACAACAAAACACTAGGTCGCTTCCAATTAACAGATATTCCACCAGCACCACGTGGTATCCCGCAAATCGAAGTAACATTCGATATTGATGCGAACGGTATCGTAAACGTACGTGCGAAAGATTTAGGAACAAGTAAAGAACAAACAATTACAATCCAATCTTCTTCAGGTCTTTCTGATGAGGAAGTAGATCGTATGGTAAAAGAAGCAGAAGCAAATTCTGATGCTGACCAAAAACGTAAAGAAGAAGTTGAACTTCGCAATGAAGCTGACCAACTTGTTTTCCAAACAGATAAAGTTGTAAAAGATTTAGAAGGCAAAGTAGATGCAGCTGAAGTGGCGAAAGCAACAGAAGCAAAAGATGCATTAAAAGCGGCGATCGAGAAAAATGATCTTGATGAAATCCGTGTGAAAAAAGATGCACTTCAAGAAATCGTACAACAATTAACTGTAAAATTATATGAGCAAGCTCAAGCTGCTGCAGGAGCACAGCAAGCAGAAGGCGCACAAGGCAATGCAGGCGCGAAAAATGACAATGTAGTCGATGCTGAGTTTGAAGAAGTAAAAGAAGATAAATAATTAAATAATTAAATAAGTAAGATGACAAAAAGTCAAAGTCAAGCGTGCCTTGGCTTTGGCTTTTTTCATGAATGAAGAAAAGACTGAGGGTGCGCAAAGTCTTTTGCGTGAGAGTCCAATGTTTTTCTTGTTGCATACTGTAAGTGAGGAAACAGTGTTGCAAAGCACTTTCTTTCGATGTTAAAATTACGTTTATGTGAAAGGATTCGGGGGGTACAAACTTATGAGTAAACGAGATTACTATGAGGTGCTCGGCGTTAGCAAGGGCGCTTCAAAAGATGAGATTAAAAAAGCATACCGTCGTTTGGCGAAAAAGTATCATCCAGATGTAAGTACTGAAGAAAATGCAATTGAAAAATTTAAAGAAGTGCAAGAAGCATACGAAGTATTAAGCGATGATTCAAAACGCGCCCAGTACGATCAATTTGGTCATGCTGATCCAAATCAAGGCTTTGGTGGAGGCGACTTCGGTGGTGGATTTGGCTTTGAAGACATCTTTAGTTCATTCTTTGGCGGAGGCGGCGGAGGCGGTAGACGCCGTGATCCGAATGCGCCGCGCCAAGGTGCAGATCTTCAATATCAAGTGAATTTAGATTTTGAAGAGGCGATTTCTGGTAAAGAAATGAATATTGAAGTTCCAACTGAGGATCCTTGTGATACATGTAATGGTAGTGGGGCGAAACCAGGAACTTCCAAGGAAACATGTTTACATTGTTCTGGAACAGGTCAAGTTAGCGTGGAGCAAAACACACCATTTGGTCGTATTGTAAATCGCCAAACTTGTAGAAATTGCTCTGGAACAGGTCAAATGATTAAAGAGAAATGTACAACATGTCATGGATCTGGAAAAGTACGTAAACGCAAAAAAATTAATGTTAAAATTCCAGCAGGTATTGATAACGGTCAACAAATTCGCGTTACTGGTAAAGGGGAAGCTGGTATAAACGGCGGCCCAGCTGGTGACTTATATGTAGTAGTTCGTGTGAAAGATCATGAATTCTTCCATCGTGAAGGTGATGATATTATTTGTGAAATGCCATTAACATTCGCGCAAGTAGCGCTTGGGGATGAAGTGGAAGTTCCAACTGTGCAAGGGAAAGTGAAATTAAAAATTCCAGCAGGAACACAAACAGGAACAGAATTCCGTTTAAAAGGAAAAGGTGCGCCAAACGTACGCGGATATGGGCAAGGTGATCAATACGTAGTGGTACGTGTTGTTACACCAACGAAATTAACAACGCATCAAAAAGATTTATTAAGAGAATTTGCAGGTCAAGAAGATCAAGATGATAGCCTATTTGGAAAGCTTAAGCGAGCTTTTAAAGGGGAATAATGGAAATAAAAAATGGAGTTGGTAAATTGTGAAATGGTCAGAAATTAGTATTCATACAACAGAGGAAGCAGTAGAAGCAATCTCGCATATTTTACACGAAGCAGGTGCAAGCGGCGTTGCGATTGAAGATCCTGCTGAGTTAACGAAAGAGCGTGAACAACAATTTGGTGAAATCTATGCGTTAAATCCAGCTGAATATCCGGCAGAAGGCGTACTTGTAAAAGCGTATTTTCCAAAGAATGATGCTTTGCAAGAAACAATTACAAATGTGAAATCGTCTATTGATCTGTTGCCTTCTTATGGAATTGAGATTGGAGCAGCAACTGTATCTGTTAATGAAGTAGATGAAGAGGATTGGGCTACTGCTTGGAAAAAGTATTACCATCCAGTGAAAATTTCTGATACATTTACAATTGTGCCAACATGGGAAGAGTATGTACCTTCTTCACCAGAAGAAAAAATTATCGAGTTAGATCCAGGGATGGCATTTGGTACGGGAACGCATCCGACAACAACGATGTGCATCCGTGCTTTAGAGAAAACTGTTCAGCCGGGAGATACTGTCATTGACGTTGGAACGGGTTCTGGCGTGTTAAGTATTGCTGCGGCTAAATTAGGTGCTGCTTCTATTCAAGCGTACGATTTAGATCCGGTTGCGGTAGAAAGTGCAGAAATGAATGTACAATTAAATCATACAGAAGATGTTGTAACAGTTGGGCAAAACAGCTTACTAGAGGGCATTGAAGGGCCTGTTGATTTAATTGTCGCAAATTTACTAGCGGAAATTATTTTACTATTCCCAGAAGATGCAGCGAAAGTTGTGAAGCAAGGTGGTTTGTTCATTACATCTGGTATTATTGCTGCAAAAGAAAAAATTGTAACAGAAGCGTTAGTAAATGCTGGTTTTACAGTGGAAGAAGTGTTAACGATGGAAGATTGGGTAGCAATTATTGCGCGTAGAGGATAAGATAAAGTGAAACTTCCGTCAGTGGGGGGGTCTTCATCCCCCACTGACGGAAAGCCCGTCCAATCGGGCTTTTACGGGCAGTTATCCCCCACCTATCTTGAATGTGAGGTGGGGGTCTTACTGCCCGCGAATAGCGGGATAAAGTTTCTCTAATCAAGTGTTTATTACCCGTTTGTACGGGGGGGTAAGCGGAAAGTCTCTCGCTGAAAGTAGTGAGGGACTTGCCGTTTGTTTTGTCAAAATCATACCGTTTGGCTCTTTTCGTAAGCACTCGTTTACGAAAAGAGCTAAACTTTACTAAGGTGATAGAATGCAGCGTTATTTTGTAGAAGAACAAAATGTAAATGAAATGGCGATTCGTATTGTAGGAGATGATGTGCATCACATCGTAAGAGTAATGCGTATGACGCCTGGTGATCAAATTTATTGTTGTACAAATGGAAAAACAGCAATTTGTACAATTGCTGAAATTACCAATGAATTTGTAAATACGACTATTGTAGAATGGGTAGAGATGTCAACTGAGCTCCCTGTCTTTGTGACAATTGCAAGCGGATTGCCTAAAGGAGATAAGCTTGAGTTAATTTTACAAAAAGGAACTGAGCTTGGAGCAGCCGCCTTTTTACCGTTTCAAGCATCTCGATCTATTGTGAAATGGGATGCGAAAAAAGCTGGGAAAAAAGTAGAGCGTTTCAATAAAATTGTCAAAGAGGCAGCTGAACAGTCTCATCGCAGTGAGATTCCGATTGTGTATGCACCTGTGTCTTTTAAAGAGCTTCTCGCGATGAGCAAAGATTATGATAGTTGCCTCGTTGCGTATGAAGAGGAAGCAAAACAAGGTGAAAAATCAAACTTCGCTAAGGCTTTAACAACATTAAAGCCAGGACAAAAGGTGCTCATTGTATTTGGCCCAGAAGGTGGTTTAACGGAAGAGGAAGTATCTTCTCTTTCTGAGCATGCTTTTGTATCTTGTAGTTTAGGACCAAGAATATTGCGGACAGAAACGGCGCCTTTATACGCGCTAAGTGCCGCTTCTTATCATTTTGAATTAATGGGGTGAGTATATATGGCAACTGTTGCGTTTCATACGTTAGGTTGTAAAGTAAACCACTACGAGACAGAAGCAATTTGGCAACTGTTTAAACAAGGTGGTTATGAGCGAACTGAATTTGAAAAAACAGCTGATGTATATGTGATTAATACATGTACTGTAACAAATACAGGGGATAAAAAAAGTCGTCAAATTATTCGTCGTGCCGTTCGTCAAAATCCTGATGCGGTAATTTGTGTAACGGGATGTTATGCACAAACATCTCCGGCGGAAATTATGGCAATTCCAGGTGTGGATATTGTAGTCGGAACGCAAGACCGTGAGAAGATGCTTGGTTATATTGAACAATATCGTAATGAACGTCAGCCAATTAATGCTGTACGTAATATTATGAAAACACGTGTATATGAAGAATTAGACGTACCATATTTTACAGATCGTACGCGTGCTTCTTTAAAAATTCAAGAAGGGTGTAACAACTTCTGTACGTTCTGTATCATTCCGTGGGCTCGTGGTTTAATGCGTTCTCGTGATGGGGAAGAAGTTATTCGTCAAGCGCAGCAATTAGTAGATGCTGGTTATAAAGAAATCGTCTTAACAGGTATTCATACAGGTGGATACGGTGAAGATATGAAAGATTATAACTTAGCGGGATTACTTCGCGATATGGAAGCACAAGTAACAGGTTTAAAACGTCTTCGTATTTCTTCTATTGAAGCGAGTCAAATTACTGATGAAGTGATTGAAGTGTTGCGTGACTCTAAAGTTGTTGTACGTCATTTACACATTCCGCTTCAATCTGGATCTAATACAGTATTGAAACGTATGCGTCGCAAATATACAATGGAGTTTTTCCAAGAGCGTTTAGACCGCTTAAAAGAAGCACTGCCAGGACTTGCAATTACATCTGATGTTATCGTTGGTTTTCCAGGTGAAACAGAAGAAGAATTCACGGAAACGTTCAATTTCATTAAAGATAATCGTTTCTCTGAACTTCATGTATTCCCATATTCAAAACGTACTGGGACACCAGCAGCACGCATGGACGATCAAGTGCCAGAGGAAATCAAGAACGAGCGTGTACATCGTTTGATTGCATTATCTGATCAATTAGCGAAAGAATATGCATCACAGTTTGAAGATGAAGTGCTTGAAATTATTCCAGAAGAACCATTTAAGGAAGCTGATCGTGAAGGATTATATGTAGGATATACAGATAATTACTTAAAAGTTGTCTTTGAAGGTTCTGAAGAATTAATCGGTAAATTAATTAAAGTAAAAATTACGAAAGCTGGCTATCCTTACAATGAAGCACAATTTGTTCGGGTGCTAGAAGATGCATCTCCAAAAGAATCAGCAAGCGCGTAACAGAAAAGCATGCAAACAGTTTTGTTTGTATGCTTTTTTATTTGCTGGAGAAGTTAAAATATGAAAACGCTATACGTTATGTTATAATGCTGAAGATTAAGGTTGTCAGACAACTAAATGAGCAATAAATTTACTAAGTATAAGTTAAGGAAGGGGCAAGTTTTAAATGAACTATGCAAAGTTAATTGATCATACGGCATTAAAACCAGATACAAAAAAAGAAACAATCGTGACTTTATGTGAAGAGGCAAAACAACATGATTTTGCTTCTGTATGTGTAAATCCAACATGGGTTGAAACGGCAGCAGAACTGTTAAAAGGAACAGATGTAAAAGTTTGTACAGTAATTGGTTTCCCTCTTGGAGCAAATACACCAGAAACAAAAGCGTTTGAAACAACAGATGCAATTGCAAAAGGTGCAACGGAAGTTGATATGGTTATTAACATCGGAGCGCTAAAAGATAAAAACGATGCGTTAGTAGAGCGTGATATTCGTGCTGTTGTAGAGGCTGCAAAAGGAAAAGCTCTTGTAAAAGTAATTATTGAAACATGCTTACTTACAGAAGAAGAAAAAGTTCGTGCTTGTGAATTGTCTGTAAAAGCAGGCACCGATTTCGTAAAAACATCAACAGGATTTTCAACAGGCGGTGCAACAGTAGAGGATGTTGCGTTGATGAGAAAAACAGTAGGACCAAATATCGGTGTAAAAGCATCAGGCGGTGTTCGTGACGAAAAAGGCATGGATGCAATGATCGAAGCAGGTGCAACGCGCATCGGTACAAGCTCTGGTGTAGCGCTAGTAAGCGGAAAAACAGCAACAACTGATTATTAATTTAAAAGCAGAAAAAGACAGAAACCCATTCTTTTAGGTGGACGAGAGCATCTGGTCGTGTATAGAAGCGGTCAGGGCCTTTTTCTGCCACATGCAAAGTTTAAACAAAGAGAGCAAGCGAGTGCAGTCTCCTTTCTTTCTGCATAGCAGCAATCTATATGTCAAAAAATCAAAATGGATTCATATAGAACATGAGGACATTGGAACTCTTGACGTAGAGGCGTTTTTGATCTCGTTTGTAGGTTACGGTGCAGTACTTAGAGGATGAGAAAGCAGAAGCGAACATTTTGGTAGAATAATGTCGCATTGACATAGAAATTTATATCGAAATTGTACGTATCATGAAAAAAGAAGAGTGAGTGCGCTTCTTTTCTTTTATCAGACAGTTGACCTAAAAGTATAAAATGTATTATAATCGTAAAAGACATGCTGAGAAAGTGTTTACTTTTTGCATGCTGAAATTAGGATGTAAGTGGATGTTTCGGAGGGAGGGAAAGAGAATGTCAAAAACAGTCGTTCGTAAAAACGAGTCTTTGGAGGATGCACTTCGCCGTTTTAAAAGATCAACTTCTAAAGCTGGTACGCTTGCTGAAGCAAGAAAACGCGAGTTCTATGAAAAGCCAAGTGTAAAACGTAAGAAGAAATCTGAAGCGGCAAGAAAGCGTAAATTCTAAGAGAGGGTGTAATTTATGAGTCTTCTCGGTCGTTTAAACGATGATATGAAACAAGCGATGAAGAATAAAGAAAAAAATAAATTAACCGTTATTCGTATGGTTAAGGCTGCTTTACAAAATGAAGAAATTAAACTGCAGAACCCTCTTACAGAAGAAGAGGAACTAACAGTTTTAACTCGTGAAGTAAAACAGTATAAAGACTCCCTCCTTGAGTTTGAAAAAGCGGGTCGTGAAGACCTTGTCGATAAACTGAAAAGCGAAATTCAGATTTTAGAAACATATTTGCCAGAGCAATTGACAGAAGAAGAATTGCTTGCTGTTATTCAGCAATCTATCTCTGAAGTTAGTGCAGCTTCTAAAGCTGATATGGGCAAAGTGATGAGTGCTGTTTTGCCGAAAGTAAAAGGTAAAGCAGATGGCTCACAAGTGAATAGGCTTGTTTCGCAACTATTAGCATAAAAAAGCGTCTCATTTATAATGAGACGCTTTTTTATGTTTTTTTTCAATCTGGACGTGATATTACAAGCTTTTTTTTCATACATATGGGATGAGAGGGGGGTCTTCGATGAGAAAGTTGCAGCAAATGAAAAACTGGATTACTAAGCAGATAGACCTACCTGCAGATGTGTTCATGGATCTGCCGAGAATTACACTTGTTGGGCAGGTACATATTTATATAGAAAATCATCGTGGATTATTGGTATTTAGTGATAAAGAGGTACGGCTTTTATTAAAACAAGGACAATTATTAATAAAAGGGGATTCTTTTGTAATTAAGACGATTCTTCCAGAAGAGCTTTTACTTGAGGGAACCATTGAACAAGTCTTATTTTTAGAAGATGAAAAAAAAGGGAAATAAAATGAAACTGTTATTCATGAGAGGTTTTATTGAACGAATCAGGCGCAAGTGGTCAGGTAGTATTTACTTCTTAGTCCTCCTACTACTGGCTGTATGAGCGGAGTGAAGTCATAGAGGTGGTGCAGATCTCTTAAGGGGCTGCGCCTTTTTTAGAAAGCTGATGGAGGCGAGCTATGAAAAATCAGTGGTTTACAAACTGGGTTGGGTATGTAAAAGTGCGAATTCAAGGAAGAGGAGCGGAACGATTTATTAACGAATGTGTACGACGGGACATCCTAGTTTGGGATGTCAAGAAAGTTGCGGATGATACACTTGTATTTTGTATATTGCTTCGTGATGTGAAACGATTACGCCCAATTTACCGTAAAAATGAATGCAATCTATATTTCATTGGACGTTACGGAGTTCCATTTTGGAATAAGCGCTTACTTCGAAATAGCGGTTTTTTTGTTGGTTTTCTCTTATTTTTTTTAAGTGTCATTGTTTTATCAAATATGGTATGGAAAATAGAGATAACAGGGGCGAAGCCAGAGACGGAATATATTATGATGAAAGAATTAGACAAAATGGGTATAAAAAAAGGGAAGCTTCAATTTCAAATGCCGAGTGTGGAAAATATACAGCGTTATTTGACTGATAATATTAACGCCATTACATGGGTTGGTTTGGACGTGAAAGGAACGACGTATCATTTTAAAATAGTTGAAAAAAATGAGCCGGAAAAAGAAAAAGAACAGGTACCGCAACATTTAGTCGCAAAAAAAGAAGCGATTGTCACAAAAATGTTTGTAGAGATCGGAAAACCAATGGTTATGAAAAATGAATATGTGCAAAAAGGACAACTTCTTGTGTCAGGAATGTATGGGAAAGAAGAGAGTCCTACGATTGTGTCAGCCAAAGGTGTTGTATTTGGTGAAACTTGGTACAAGTCTGAAGTGGAGGTGCCTCTAAAGACGAAATTTCAAGTTTATACAGGGGATTCGTATAAAGAACATTATCTTACTTTTGGAAACATGAAAATAAAAATATGGGGATTTCAGCATGATAAGTATAAGCAGTCTAAAACGGAGATAGTAAGACATGATGTGAAATTGCTCGGTTTTACACTCCCGATTGCTTATGAAAAAGCGATTGTACGTGAAGAGGAAGAAGCAAACCGTGAATATACAGAAAAACAGGCACTGGCGGTGGCGGAGGAAATGGGACAAAAAGAATTAAAGAAAAAATTGGATGAACGTGCTATGATTATAGGGAAGAAAGTTTTGCATAAACAGGTTGAGAATGGAAATTTAAAAATATTGCTGCATTATACAGTAATTGAGAATATTGCAGAGGCTCAACCGCTATCTGAATCCGATATTCAAGGAGATTGAGTAATTAATGGCTGAACAATTAGTAGAGATGAATCAACAATTGGAAAACCATAATGAAGCAATTGCTTTGTTTGGAGTAAATGATGCACATTTAAAAATAATTGAGAACGAACTTGGGGTATCGATTGTTACAAGAGGAGAATCTGTTCGTGTATCTGGAACGGACGAAGCGGTAGCTCTTGTTGAAGGCGTATTACAACAGCTTTTAGTTGTTATTCGCAAGGGTATATCGATTTCTGAGCGTGATGTAGCCTATGCGATTCAACTTGGCCGTCAAGGGAAGCTGGCTCATTTTGAAGAGTTATATGAAGAAGAAATTTTTAAAACAGCAAAAGGTAAGTCTATCCGTGTAAAAACAATGGGACAAAGGCAATATATTTATGCGATTAAGAAAAATGACATTGTGTTTGGAATGGGACCAGCAGGTACCGGTAAAACATATTTAGCTGTAGTAATGGCTGTTCGAGCATTGAAAAATGGTTATGTGAAAAAAATTATTTTAACAAGACCTGCCGTGGAAGCGGGAGAAAGTCTTGGTTTTTTACCTGGAGATTTGAAAGAAAAAGTGGATCCATATTTACGACCTCTTTATGATGCTCTTCATGATGTACTTGGACAAGAACATACGCAAAGAATGATGGAACGCGGTATCATTGAAGTTGCTCCGTTAGCGTACATGAGAGGACGAACACTCGATGATGCATTTGTGATTTTAGATGAGGCGCAAAATACAACGGGAGCGCAAATTAAAATGTTTTTAACACGCCTTGGATTTGGCTCAAAAATGGTTGTAACAGGAGATCCATCTCAGATTGATTTACCGAAAGGTGTAAAATCTGGTCTTTCTGTTGCAGCGAATGTATTAGACCGTGTGCCTGGTCTTTCGTTTATTAAACTTGAGCAGTCGGATGTTGTTCGTCATCCGCTCGTACAGCGTATTATTGAAGCATATGATAAAATGGAATGATCCTACTTATAAGGATCATTTCTTTTTATCCCGCTATTCGTGGGCAGTAATAATCCCACCTCAAAATTCGGCGAAAGCATTGTCCAGCTCTAGCGGCTAGAATCTCCGGTCGTTTCGCCCCCTCGGACGAGGCAGAAAGCGCCTCTCCGCCCTGTGCGTGGGCGTTCTGCGGTTCTGAACGAGCCGCTTCCGCCTTTCTTAAGAAGTTAGGTGGGAGATAAACTGCCTGTAAAAGCCCGATTGGTTCAACTAACCATCAGTGGGGGATGAAGAAAACCGGAAGTTTCACTTTATCTCAATTGGTTCTAACCTTCTAGAGAAGAACACTCTAAAAGGAAGTTTCACTGTATATTTTTTATATATAAATCCATTTAGATTTTTCGACATACAAGTCACTGCTACGCAGAATACAACATGACCGCTACTTGTTTGCCTTTGTTTGTAAACCTCGCATGTGGCAGGAAAAGGCCCTGACCGCTTCTATGCACGGCCAGATGCTCTCGTCCTCCTCTGAAAGAAAGTGGTTTTATGTCGTTTTTTTAACTTGCATGTATATAGATTTTGTGAACAGGTTGGCTAATGCTTTATTTTTTATTATCATAAATAAAGGAAATGGTATTTGTTCTTATACTTAAACGTGTGAAAAGGGAGTTTCACTTAATATTTGGAGAGGAGAAGGTATTGTAATTATGTCAAGGTTGCAAGAAGTTGCTAAGTGGATTCGTAATTTACAGCATTCGAAAAAACTGAGCTGGATTTCTTATATTTTAATAGGAGCAGTGTTATTTTTTGCACTGATGAATAATGTAAAACCAGAACAACTCGATGTCAAAATGTTGTCTATTTCTAAAAAGACAATTCATTCTCCCATCAAAATTGAAGATAAAGTAACGACAGAAAAGAAAAAGAGAGAAGCAGCTCAAAAGATTGAAGATCAGTATACATATCGAAGTGAATATAAGCAAAACCGGATTGATATTGTGAACTCAGTTTTTGATGCAATTAAAGAGGTGAATGCAGAGTCAAATGCAGCCGCTTCGGCGCCGGCAGGACAAAATAAATTGTCGGCGGCAGAAAGATTGGACAAGTTAAAGGAGAAACTCCCAAGGGAATTAACAAAAAGTTTGTCTGATCAAGTGTTATTACAATTTCTAGGTGCGACAGACGATCAGCTTCTTATAGCGAGGGAGTCAACTGTTACAGCTGTGAATAGTTTAATGAGTGCTCATATTAAAATGAATGATGCAGATCAGTTTAAAGACCGTATTGCTAACGAGTTAAAAAATGTATTTGTCAGCAATGAATTGAAACAAGCAATTACTACGCTTGGACAGTATGCGATTATACCGAACTATTTTTATGATTCGAATGCAACGAAAGAAAGAAAGCAAATGGCAATAGATCAAGTAGCTCCTGTTTATATTTTGCAAGGTCAAATTCTTGTGAAAGAAGGAGACACAATTACAAGAGAAGCGTATGAACAGTTAAAGTTAGTGGGGTTACTAGATGAGAGTAATTCGTTTCAGCCGTATTTGGGGCTAGCGATTTTTATTAGTGTTCTTTTATTTTTTATGCATAAGCAATTTGAGGCATTTTTAAAGCCAAGAAGAGAAGACAAGCCATATATTTTAGCTTATACAACAATTGTCGCTATTACAGTTGTTTTAATGAAAATTATTAGTTTGTTTCAAAAGTTAGAATATGCCGGTATTGCTTATATTGCTCCGGTTGCAATGGGGACGATATTAGTAAAATTAATGATTGGTGATCGATTTGTTTTTATAACAAGTGTGATTTTTTCAGTATGCGGCAGTATTTTATTTAATGAAGGTGTAACGAGTACACTTAATTATGCAGTTGGAATTTATGTATTGCTTAGCTCGCTTTCTGTTAGTATTTTTTTACGGGAAAAGCATCGTCGTACAATGCTATTGCAAGTTGGGATACTTGTATCGATTTTAAATGTTGTCGTATTAGCAGCTTTATTGCTATTGCGTAACGGAAACTTTTCGGTAATTGAGATTGGAACACAATTAGTAATGGCAGCGGCGTCTGGGATTATTTCATCTATTTTAGCGATGGGGATATTGCCGTATTTAGAGAGCGGTCTTGGTCTTGTCTCTAGCATGAAATTAATAGAATTAGCAAGCCCGAACCATCCATTGATTCGCAAAATTTTGTTAGAGGCACCCGGAACGTATCATCATAGTGTTATGGTTGCCAATTTATCGGAAGCGGCATGCGAAGCTATTGGAGCGAATGGAGTATTAGCACGTGTAGGAGCATATTATCATGACATTGGAAAAACGGTACAGCCGCATTTCTTTATTGAAAATCAAATGGGTATATCAAATCCCCATGATCGGTTAGATCCTGAAACAAGTAGAGATATTATCATCGCTCATGTTACAAATGGAGTGAAGATGTTAGAAGAACATCATATTCCGCAAGAGATTATTGATATTGCGGCCGAGCATCATGGAACGACTTTGTTAAAATATTTCTACTACAAAGCAATACAAGAAGATAAAGAGAAATATACAGAAGAAATGTTTCGTTACCCAGGGCCAAAAGCGACATCTAAAGAGTCGGCAATTGTTGGGATTGCTGATAGTGTAGAAGCGGCAGTTCGTTCAATGAATGCACCAACACCTGAGAAAATTGATCATCTTGTTCGCAGTATTATTAAAGATCGTTTGCAAGATAGCCAATTCAGTGAATGTAATTTAACATTTAAAGAACTGCAAATTGTCGGGAAAACATTATGTGAAACATTAAATGGAATTTTTCACTCTCGGATTAAGTATCCGAAATTAACAGAAGAAAAGGTGAACTGAATGGGATTAATAATTGACTTTATTGATGAAACAGAAGAAGTAAAAGAAGAGTATGTTGACATGATTCAACAATTAGTTGAAAAAGCTGCAGAGATAGAATCTGTAGAGGATGGAGCGGAGCTTTCGGTTACATTTGTTAGTAATGAACGTATTCAAGAAATTAACCGTGAATATCGTGATAAGGATCAGCCAACAGACGTAATTTCTTTTGCGATGGAAGATATAGGGGAAGGAGAAATGGAAATTGTCGGTGTAGAAATGCCTCGCATGTTAGGTGATATTATTATTTCTATTCCGAGAGCGAAAGAGCAGGCTGAAGAATATGGCCATTCTTTTGATCGTGAACTTGGTTTTTTAGCAGTGCATGGCTTTTTACATTTGCTTGGCTACGATCACATGACAGAAGAAGATGAGAAGGCTATGTTTGGTAAGCAAAAAGAAATTCTTGATGCATTTGGATTAGCTAGATGAAAAAAGGAAAACTTATAAACAGTTTTCGCTATGCGTTTGCTGGTATTTTCTTTTGTCTTCGCTATGAACGAAATATGCAAATTCATTGTTT
The DNA here is from genome assembly GCF_022663535.1 of Bacillus cereus group sp. BfR-BA-01380. Lineage (GTDB taxonomy): Bacteria > Bacillota > Bacilli > Bacillales > Bacillaceae_G > Bacillus_A > Bacillus_A cereus_BB. The sequence continues at coordinate 66,093 of NZ_JAKUFS010000021.1, forward strand.
AGCAGCATGTATTGTTAGTTTCCTCGGTTTTTATTTTCATGTTACAAAAACAGAATGGCTCATTTTGATTTTGACTATTGGTGTTGTATTTGCACTAGAAATCGTGAATACAGCGGTGGAGAAAACCGTTGATTTAGTAACAAGGGATGTGAAGCCCCTTGCTAAAATAGCAAAAGATGCAGCGGCAGGCGCGGTATTATTATTTTCGATTATTGCTGTTGTAATTGGTGCTATTATCTTTGGATCGTATATGATATAGTTGCATTCCAAAGATTTTTATCTTTTCATATCGTGAATGGAAAGGAAGAGAAACGATGAACAACAATGAATTAATTCAAGAAGCGATTGAAGCACGTAAGCAAGCATATGTACCGTATTCAAAATTTCAAGTAGGCGCTGCCTTATTAACGACAGACGGGAAAGTATACCGTGGTTGTAATGTTGAGAATGCATCGTATGGTTTATGTAACTGTGCGGAAAGAACGGCGTTATTTAAAGCGATTTCTGAAGGAAGTACAGAATTTACTGCAATTGCAGTTGTAGCAGATACAAAACGTCCGGTACCTCCATGTGGAGCGTGTCGTCAAGTTATGGTAGAATTGTGTAAGTCAAATACAAAAGTTTACTTGACAAATTTGCAAGGTGACATACAAGAAACAACAGTAGGAGAATTGTTGCCAGGAGCATTTGTAGCGGAGGATTTACATGAGTAGAGAAGGTTTTAAATCAGGTTTTGTCTCTATTATTGGGAGACCAAACGTTGGAAAATCAACGTTTTTAAATCGAATTATCGGTCAAAAAATTGCGATTATGAGTGATAAACCACAAACAACACGTAATAAAATTCAAGGTGTGTACACAGAAAATGATGCGCAAGTCGTATTTATTGATACACCAGGTATACATAAACCAAAGCATAAGCTTGGTGATTTTATGGTTAAAATGGCTCAAACGACAATAAAAGAAGTAGATATTGTTTTATTTATGGTCAACGCAGAGGAAGGCTTTGGACGCGGTGAAGAGTTTATCATCGAAAAATTACAAGAAACGAAGCAACCGGTATTTTTAGTGATTAATAAAATTGATCAAGTCCATCCAGAAGAGCTCCTCGGACTGATCGATCGATATCGTACGTTATATAACTTTGCTGAAATTGTGCCAATTTCAGCATTACAAGGAAATAATATTGATGCGTTAATCGGAGCAATTAAAAAGTATTTACCAGAAGGTCCTCAATATTATCCGGAAAATCAAGTAACGGATCATCCGGAACGCTTTATTATTGCGGAACTTATTCGTGAAAAAGTATTGCATTTAACACGTGAGGAAGTGCCTCATTCTGTTGCAGTTGTGATTGATGCAATTCAAAAGCGTGAAGGCGGAGCGATTTACGTTAATGCCACAATTATTGTAGAACGTCCGTCACAAAAAGGCATTGTAATCGGAAAACAAGGTAAGATGTTAAAAGAAATTGGAAAAAGAGCCCGCTTTGATGTGGAGTCGCTTCTTGGTTCAAGAGTATTTTTAGAACTGTGGGTAAAAGTGCAGAAAGATTGGCGCAATAAAATGTCCCAGTTACGTGATCTTGGCTTCCGTGAAGATGAATATCTATAAAATAAAACGCTTTTCTTTATGAGTGATTAGTTGAACCAGCTCTGGCTTTTACTGCCCGCAAATAGCGGGATAAAAGCTGCATAATTTAGAAAAATTTTTCTCACATGAAAATGAACAAAATGGGTCATTTTAATAGCAAAGAAAGAAATTGGATTACATGAACGCTCACTGCGAAAGGTGGATTCTTATGTTAGATTTTACCTGGAAAGTTTTCTCGAAAACAGGAAGCATTGAAACATATCTTCTTTTGAAGGAAATGGAAAAAAATGTAGAAGATGAAATGCAACAGCATGAAGAAATACAAGTAGAGCTAGATTCTCCAATTTCCTAACCCATTTTGTTTGAACCTTGGATGGTGACGAACATGTTTCAAAAAATTGAGGGAATAGTCATTCGAACAATTGATTATGGAGAAACAAATAAAATTGTAACTATATTTTCTCGTGAATTAGGGAAAGTTAGTGCGATGGCGAGAGGTGCTAAAAAGCCTAAAAGTAGAGTGTCATCCATTTCTCAATTATTAACTCATGGCCATTTTCTTATTCAAATGGGTTCTGGTTTAGGAACATTGCAGCAAGGTGAGATTATTTCTTCTATGAGAGAAATTCGTGAAGATTTATTTTTAACTGCTTATGCGTCATTTATTGTTGAGTTGACTGATAAAGCGACAGAAGAGAAAAAACATAATCCGTATTTATTCGAAATGCTATATCAAACATTGCATTATATGAGTGAAGGGGTTGACCCGGAAATTTTAGCACTAATCTATCAAACGAAGATGCTGCCAGTTCTAGGGCTTAACCCATACTTTGATACATGTGCGATTTGTCATCAGTCAACAGACTTTGTCGCCTTCTCTGTTAGGGAAGGCGGCTTTCTGTGTAAACATCACGCTGAGCAGGATCCGTATCGTATTTCAATTAGCGAAGCTATTCACAAGCTGCTTAGATTATTTTATCATTTCGATTTAGCCCGTCTTGGAAATGTCTCTGTTAAAGCAGAAACAAAAAAACAAATGCGTACAGTATTGAATATGTATTATGATGAATACTGTGGGATATATTTGAAATCAAGGCGTTTTTTAGATCAACTTGATAAATTTCAAATATAGAGGACCGTATTTAGGTCCTTTTTACATACTTTCTTTTTCGAATGATATATTTAGTATATAATATTTAAGAGATAGTATAACATTTTTCGTTTTGTAATGAAGGTGGTGATTATCATAGAACTGAATAAGCGCCAAGAACGTATCATCCAGATTGTAAAAGACAACGGTCCAATTACAGGGGAAGCGATTGCTGAGCAATTAAATTTAACGAGAGCAACGCTTAGACCAGATTTGGCTATCTTAACGATGGCCGGCTATTTAGAAGCGCGTCCTCGTGTTGGGTATTTTTACACTGGAAAAACAGGTGGACAACTGCTTTCAGAAGCAGTTAAAAAGATTGTCGTACAAGATTATCAATCTAGGCCAGTTGTGGTTGATAAAAATGTTTCGGTATATGATGCAATTTGTACAATGTTTTTAGAAGATGTTGGTACTTTATTTATCGTTGATCAAAATACATTGTTAGTCGGTGTTGTTTCTCGAAAAGATTTGTTAAGAGCAAGCTTGGGGAAGCAGGATTTAACGTCATTACCGGTAAATATTATTATGACAAGAATGCCGAATGTTACGATGTGTTGTAAGGAAGATAGCTTGTATGATATTGCAATGGATTTAATAGAAAAGCAGATTGACTCTATTCCAGTTGTAAAAGAGACGAAGCAGGGATTAGAAGTTGTTGGTCGAATTACAAAAACAAATATTACGCGTGCATTCGTTGATTTAGTGAATCATGAGTAAGGGCAATTCGTTTAAAGTGAGGTAATGCAATGAATAGTAAAATCGTATATGTCGTATCTGATTCAGTTGGAGAAACAGCTGATTTAGTTGTGCGAGCAGCTATGGGACAATTTCCATTTGCGCCGGATATTAGACGTGTGCCGTATGTAGAAGATACAGGGACGTTAAAAGAAGTTATTTCTATCGCCAAAAGTAATAATGCTCTTATTTGTTTTACTTTAGTAAAGCCTGATATGCGAAAGTATCTACGGGAAGAAGCAGCAAAAGAAGGCGTAGAAGTTTATGATATTATCGGTCCTCTTATCGATCAAATTGAAGGTATAACAAAACAAACTCCAAGATATGAGCCAGGGGTTGTACGAAAGCTGGATGAAGAGTACTTCAAAAAAATTGAGGCAATTGAATTTGCTGTAAAATATGACGATGGTAGAGATTCACGAGGTCTTTTAAAAGCAGATATTGTATTAATTGGAATTTCTCGTACATCAAAAACACCGCTTTCGCAATATTTAGCACATAATAAGCGATTAAAGGTTGCTAACGTTCCGCTCGTACCGGAAGTGGATCCGCCAGAAGAATTATATCATGTACCGAAAGAAAAATGTTTTGGGTTAAAAATAACGCCTGATAAATTAAATCATATCCGCAAAGAACGTTTAAAATCTCTTGGATTAAGTGATGGAGCAAATTATGCAAACATTGAACGTATTAAAGAAGAGATTAAACACTTTGAACGGGTTGTAAGTAAAATAGGTTGCCCGGTAATTGATGTATCGAATAAGGCAATTGAAGAAACGGCAAATATTATTGTGAATGCAGTGCAAAACCAAAAAATGTTTTAGCACATTTACCAAAGGTGAATGTGCTTTTTCACTACGCTATAAAGTGAAACTTTAATCAGTGGGGGGGCTTCATCCCCCACTGATTATTAGCCCTCATCAATCGGGCCTTTACGGGCAGTTTATCTCCCACCGAACATTCTAGCCACTAGAGCTGGACAATGCTTTCGCTGAATTTTGAGGTGGAGTATTACTGCCCGCGAATAGCGGGATAAAAATTAACAGGACATGTAGCTAAGTTTAGAAAAATGTATTATAATAAAAAATTGTGATAAAAACATTCATTTTACGTTTAGACTTCAATTTTTCAGAATAAACTAGTGATAGGTTTTGTAAAGGACATGCTTTTACGTAAAATCGACAAAAATCTGAACAAGAAAACGCACATTATGGAAGGATTCACAGAAGGGATGTAGAATAGAGAAATATGCAAAGCATCACTCAAATTTATGTTGATGCAGATGCATGCCCGGTGAAGGAAGAAATTATGCGCGTTGGTGCAAAATTTCATGTCGATATTTGGTTTATCGCCTCCTACGCCCATCAGTTAAGAAGTCAGAAAGGGAATTGGATATATGTAGATTCTGCGCAAGACGAGGTAGATTTTTATATTTATCAGCGTGCAAAAGCGGGAAATCTCGTTATCACACAGGATATGGGACTTGCTGGTCTTCTTGTCAAAAAAGGAGTATATGTATTATCTCCGCGTGGCACAATTGTGACCGATGAGCATATGGATACAATTTTATATAATCGATACGTATCTGCGAAGTTACGCAGAAAAGGAACCTTTACAAAAGGGCCAAAAGCGTTTTCTGAGCGTGATCGACAATATTTTTTGACTAGTTTAGAAAAAATATTGTCGAATTATAAAGGAATCCTTTAATTTGTATCGAATACAAAATACGACACGGAGATGGAGTTATGGGGAACAGAATTCCCGAGGAAGTTGTAGAACAAATTCGTACATCATCTGATATTGTTGAAGTGATTGGTGAATATGTACAGCTTAAAAAACAAGGTCGAAATTATTTTGGGCTTTGTCCTTTCCATGGCGAAAACTCACCGTCGTTTTCAGTTTCCGCTGATAAGCAAATTTTTCATTGCTTCGGATGTGGAGAAGGGGGAAATGTTTTTTCTTTCTTAATGAAAATAGATGGACTGTCTTTTGTGGAAGCTGTGCAAAAATTAGGTGATCGAAATGGTATTCCTGTTGCTAACTTTACATCAGAACTAGAGCAAACACAAAATATATCTGATGATAGCACGATTATGTTGCAAGCCCACGAGCTTTTGAAAAAGTATTATCATCATCTCTTAGTAAATACAGAAGAAGGAAAACAGCCGCTTGCGTATTTATTAGAGCGAGGTATTACAAAAGAAATGATTGTAAAGTTTGAAATTGGATACGCCACTCCTGCTTGGGATGCAGCGACAAAAATCTTACAAAAACGAGGTTTTTCACCTGCTGTTATGGAGCAAGCCGGATTACTTGTTCGCAGTGAGAAAGATGGTAGTTATCATGATCGTTTTCGCGGACGAGTGATGTTTCCAATTCATACACTGCAAGGAAAAGTAACTGCTTTTAGTGGACGGGCATTAGGGGATGATACTCCTAAGTATTTAAATAGCCCAGAAACACCTATTTTTCATAAAAGCAAGTTGCTATATAACTTTCATCAAGCAAGGTCATTTATTCGAAAACGAGGACAAGTTCTTCTCTTTGAAGGATATGCGGATGTTTTAGCTGCTGTGAAAAGTGGGATTGAAGAATCTGTTGCTACGATGGGAACTGCTTTAACTGAGGAACAGGCGAAGCTTTTACGGCGTAATGTTGAAACTGTTGTTCTTTGCTATGATGGTGATAAAGCAGGACAAGAAGCAACAATGAAAGCAGGACAATTGTTATTGCAAACCGGTTGTGAAGTGAAAGTTGTCTCTATGCCAGATAAATTAGACCCTGACGAATATGTACAGCGCTATGGAACAACAGCGTTTCAAAAACTTGTACAAGCAAGTATCAGTTTTGTTGGGTTTAAAATAAATTATCTTCGTTTAGGGAAAAATTTGCAAGATGAGTCTGGAAAAGAAGCTTATGTGAAAAGTGTTTTAAAAGAGTTAGCATCATTGCAAGATGCAATGCAAGCGGAATCGTATTTGAAGGCATTGTCACAAGAATTTGCTTACTCAATGGAAACACTGTTGGGGCAATTGCACCAATATCGCAAAGAACAAAAGGTACAGCAAAAACAGACAAAGCCAATTGCACAGCCTTCTCAAATTGTTCATGTGAAGCCGAAATTTTCTGGTTTTGAAAGAGCTGAAAGAGAGCTTATTTATCACATGTTGCAGAGTGAAGATATCGCTTTTCGTATCGAACCTCATATAGAAGATTTTCATACAGAAGAACATAAAGGGATTTTATATGAGTTATACGCATATTATGAAAAGGGAAATGAACCGTCAGTCGCAAACTTTCTAAGTTGGCTTTCTGATGAAAAGCTGAAAAATATTGTAACTAATATTTCAACAGATGAAATGATTAATCCTGAGTTCTCAGAAGAATTGTTTCATGGCGATGTAGACGCGCTGCGTCGGCATAAGCAAAAGTTAAAGAAAATGGAAAATATTTTTATGCTGAAGCAAATGGAAAAAGAAGATCATTTAGCAGCAGCACGATTTTTCCAAGAATATTTGCAAAAACGAAAAGCAAGAAAATAGCTTTTTGTATAAAAACTTACTATAATCATTGTTTGTATCTCGCGTAAGGAGGGGAACAAATGGCTGATAAACCAGCTCGTTCTAAACAAATTGAAACTGATATAACACTTGAGCAAGTGAAAGAGCAACTTACAGAGCTCGGAAAAAAACGTGGCGTTCTTACATATGAAGAGATTGCAGAACGCATGAGCGGATTTGATATTGAATCCGAACAAATGGATGAATATTATGAATATTTAGGTGAACAAGGAATCGACTTAGTTGGCGATAATGATGAAGATCCAAACACTCGTCAATTAGCTAAAACAGAAGAAGAGTTTGACTTAAATGATTTAAGTGTACCGCCAGGTGTGAAAATTAATGATCCTGTTCGTATGTACTTAAAAGAAATTGGTCGTGTTGACTTACTATCTGCTGAAGAAGAGATTGCCCTTGCAAAACGTATTGAAGAAGGCGATGAAGAAGCGAAACGCCGTCTTGCAGAAGCAAACTTACGTCTAGTTGTAAGTATTGCAAAACGTTATGTTGGCCGCGGTATGCTTTTCCTAGACTTAATTCAAGAAGGAAATATGGGTTTAATTAAAGCAGTTGAAAAATTTGATTACCGCAAAGGATATAAATTTAGTACGTATGCAACGTGGTGGATTCGCCAAGCCATTACACGTGCAATTGCAGACCAAGCAAGAACAATTCGTATACCAGTTCATATGGTTGAAACAATTAATAAATTGATTCGTGTTCAACGTCAATTATTACAAGATTTAGGTCGTGAGCCATCTCCAGAAGAAATTGGTGAAGAAATGGATCTTGCTCCTGAAAAAGTACGCGAAATCTTAAAGATTGCACAAGAGCCAGTCTCTCTTGAAACACCAATTGGTGAAGAGGATGACTCTCATTTAGGTGATTTTATTGAAGACCAAGAAGCAACATCTCCTGCAGATCATGCAGCATATGAATTATTAAAAGAACAATTAGAAGATGTACTAGATACATTAACAGATCGTGAAGAAAATGTTCTTCGTCTTCGTTTTGGTTTAGACGATGGACGAACTCGTACGCTTGAAGAAGTTGGGAAAGTATTCGGCGTTACGAGAGAGCGTATTCGTCAAATTGAAGCAAAAGCGCTTCGTAAATTAAGACACCCAAGCCGTAGCAAACGCTTGAAAGATTTCTTAGAATAGAGCTTTGTGTAAAGTTTACTTCATTAATGTGAAGTAAACTTTTTTCTTTTGTTAATTTTTGTTAAAATTTATATGTCAGTAGCAATTACAATTCTTGTAATTTATTTTACAGAATTGTCTTTTGATTTGCAAATAGTCATTTTTCGATTTTTCGATTAATTTCGTGTATTCTTAACAAAAATATATGGAGAATATAAATGTTTGTGAGGAGAAAAGTGGATATTTAGCAAAAAATTACGTAATTTTGTAGCGGGATAATTAATTGAATATATGGAATATTTTCAACTTATTGTAGTTTGGTCTTTTCCGGTAGATTGTTTTCAAGTACAATAGAAATGACTGAATCATCAAACTATTGGAGGACTTAGAGGGGGAAAAGAAAAAATGAAGCGTAATCCGTTAATTCCATTTGCACTTATTGCTGTATTGGGAATTATTATTATGTTTGTATTTTCATTTCAAGGCCTGCATAAATCAAAGGAACTAGCTGAAGCGAAGAAAAACGGGGGGAAAACGACACAAACAGCAGCAAAACCAGAAGAGATTGTAAAACAAAGTTGTACAAGTTGTCATGGTGATCAATTGCAAGGAGCGGTTGGTCCTAATTTGCAAAAAGTTGGCGGTAAGCTTTCGAAAGATCAGATCCAAGAAGTGATTGTAAAAGGAAGAGGAAATATGCCACCAGGTCTGATTCCAGCGGATCAAGCGTCTAAAGTTGCAGATTGGTTATCAAAGAAAAAATAATAGTTGATTACATAGTAGCTCTTTACGTTTAAGTAAAGGGCTTTTTTTATAAATAAATGGTTAGTAAGCAAAGTAAAATGATTTATCTACTTGCAATAATAACTATAAATTCTTTATCATGGAGACAGACTGAAAGAGAAGGAGCAATTGAAATAAATGAATGAAGTAAAGCTTTCAAAACGATTAGAAGAAGTGGCACTTGAAATTCCAGCAGGTTCCACTGTTGCAGATATTGGTTCGGATCATGCTTATTTACCTTGCTATACCATTTTACATCATATTGCCGTGCAGGCAGTAGCAGGAGAGGTTGTAGAAGGTCCATTTCGTTCTGCGCAAGCTACAGTAGCAGAATGTGGATTGCAAGATAAAGTGAGTGTACGTAAAGGGAATGGTTTAGAAGTCATCGCGCCAGGCGAAGTAGATGTAATTACAATTGCAGGTATGGGTGGTGCGTTAATTCGTGATATTTTAGAAAATGGAAAAGAGAAGCTGAAAGGTGTAACTCGTTTAATTTTACAACCTAACATTGCTGCACATCATATTCGTGAATGGTTTATTGAGAATGGTTGGGAATTGATAAAAGAAAAAATCGTAAAAGAAGACGGAAAGATTTACGAAATTTTAGTAGGAGAACAGGGTGATGTTCTAGCACCCTACAATGAGAAAAAAGAAGAAGCCTTATTCATGGGACCATTTTTAATGAAAGAGAAAAATGAAGTGTTTGTAGAGAAATGGGATAGTGAACGAAAGAACTTTGAAAATATTTTTAAACAATTAGAACGTGCAACAGAAACAGAAGAGACAAAAGCGAAGCGTGCAGAAGTGCTAGAGAAGATCCGTATGATTGAGGAGGTTTTATCGTGAGTAAAACGCCTAATGGATATGAAATCATTTCTTTATTTGAAAGTATGTACCCAAAACATTTAGCAGTCGAAGGTGACAAGGTTGGATTGCAAATTGGGGCATTAAATAAACCGGTAGAGAATGTACTAATTGCGCTTGATGTAACAGAAGAAGTTGTACAAGAAGCAATTGAAAAAAGGGTAAATTTAATTATTGCCCATCATCCGCTTATTTTTAATCCCCTCAAAGCGATTCATACAGAGCAAGCGTACGGACGTATTATTGAAATGTGTATAAAAAACGATATTGCAGTTTATGCTGCTCATACAAATGTGGATATCGCAAAAGGCGGCGTGAACGATTTATTAGCAGATGCTTTAGGATTACAGGAAACAGAGGTGCTTGTTCCCACTTATACAGAAGAACTGAAAAAGCTAGTTGTATTTGTTCCTTCTTCACATGCAGAAGCGGTACGTCGAGCGATTGGTGATGCAGGAGCAGGTTATATCGGGAATTATAGCCACTGTACGTTCAATAGTGAAGGTACGGGTACATTTCTGCCACAAGAAGGAACGAATCCGTATATCGGAGAGACAGGGCGTTTAGAACAGGTAGAAGAAATTCGTATTGAAACGATTATCCCGGCGTCGTTGCAACGTAAAGTTATGAAGGCAATGCTTGGGGCACACCCGTATGAAGAAGTGGCATACGATATTTATCCGTTAGAAAACAAAGGTGAAACGTTGGGTCTTGGGAAAATTGGATATTTGCCGCAAGAAATGACTTTACAACAATTTGCAGAGCATGTGAAGCAATCTCTTGAGGTGAAGGGAGCTCGCGTTGTCGGTAACTTACAGGATACGGTGAAAAAAGTAGCAGTACTTGGAGGAGACGGGAATAAGTATATAAAACAAGCGAAGTTTAAAGGGGCAGACGTATATGTAACGGGAGATATGTATTATCACGTTGCACATGATGCGATGATGCTCGGATTAAATATCGTAGACCCAGGGCATAACGTGGAAAAAGTAATGAAAAAAGGTGTACAAAAACAACTACAAGCAAAAGTGGATGAGAGAAAATTTACTGCGCGTATTCATGCTTCAGAATTACATACAGATCCATTTATATTTGTATAGAATGAAAAAATCCGTCCTTTTTTCGGTTATCGACCGTTCTTTGTAATATATCGGCGCTTTTTACGATATATCGACCACTCTTTAGAATATATCGGCGATTCGACATGAAATAAAGGTCCTTCGATGATATTCGACATACAAGTGGTCGATTCGCCGAGCTGACTAAAAGTGGGCTTTTTAGTCAGCTTATTCTATATAAGAATAAAGAGGCTGTTCCAAAAGTTTCACTTTTGGAACAGCCTCTTGTTTGTATCATCCTGCAATTTGCGAGCAAAAAACCTTTACTGATGTAGAGTTTATTTTGCTTTTACTTTTGGTAAGATTTTTTGTAGTGGTACGTTTCGCTTACGCTCCCATGTTGCAGGATTTGTTGGATCGTACTGTTCAAAAAATGCGATGACTTCTTTTGTAATAGGCGTTGGAGTAGAAGCGCCTGCTGTAATAGCGACTGTCTCTACACCTTGCAGCCATTCTAATTGGATTTCACTTACATCGGCAACGCGGTATGCTTTTGTACTAGCAATTTCTTTAGATACTTGTGCAAGGCGGTTAGAGTTATTACTTTTTGGATCACCAACGACAATTGTTAAATCAGCAGCAGTTGCTTGTTTTGCGACGGCTTCTTGGCGCACTTGCGTAGCAAGACAAATTTCTTTATGAAATTCTGCTGTTGGAAACTTTTCTTGAATTTTCTCCATAATATGTTGAACATCCCATTGACTCATTGTCGTTTGGTTTGTAACTAAAATTTTCTCTGTTGGAATGGTAAGTACTTCAAGATCAGCTTCTTTCTCGATAAGATGGACAATATCCGGGGCAATCCCGACTGCACCTTCAGGCTCAGGGTGTCCTTTCTTACCGATATAAATAATATGGTAGCCTTCTTCTTTTTTTGCCTCAATTAAGTCGTGTGTTTTTGTAACATCAGGACATGTTGCATCAATTGTTGTTAAGCCCTTTTCTTTCGCGCGTTGTTTCACTTCTGGAGATACACCGTGAGCTGTAAAAATAACAGTTCCAGACTCAATTTTTTCTAAAATATCTAAGCGGCTTGGGCCATCAAGCGTAATGATGCCTTCTTCTTCAAATGCATCTGTTACGTGTTTGTTGTGGACAATCATGCCTAAGATATAAATTGGTCTTGGTAATGTTTTATCAAGCGCTGCATTGCGCGCAATGACCATCGCGTCTACAACGCCGTAGCAATAGCCGCGAGGGGAAATTTTAACGATTTTCATGTAATTAATCCGCTCCTTTAAAAAAGGATTTGTTTTATAAAGCTAATCCTTTTCATTATAAAGGAGATGAAAGCAGATGACAAAGAAATGTTACACGTATAGCTTTGGTTTAGGGGTGGTGGACTGTACGTTTTCTACTGTTGTCTCATCTTCAATTATGATTTTAGGAGCGAGTGGTTTTCTTGTAATAGGTATTTCTTTAGATGGAGTGGAAGGAGAGACTTCGGCTACTTCTGTTTGTTTTTCAGCTACTTCTGTTTGATTTTCCTCAGTGCTTTTTCCGGATGAAAGTATTTTCATGATGCTAGGAATGTTGCGAACAATCGGACCATATTGCTGCACGACAGGTCCAAAGGATTGTGCCATTTGGACAACTTTTTCAACGTTGTTTAGCATTCCGGTTGGATTTGAAATGAAGTTCGTGAAAAAGCTGCCAATTCCAACGGGTGTACTTCCTGCTGTTCCGCGCGTTTCATTTTCTGCCCCGCGTGTTTCATTTGGTGCCATCATTTGAGGTTGCATCATTCTTTGCTGTGGCGGCGGCTGCATCATTCTTTGCTGTGGCGGTGGTTGCATCATTCTTTGCTGTGGTGGCGGTTGCATATATGGATGGTTTTGCTGGTACGGTGTATTTGAGTATGTTTCTAATTGTCCATGAGGGGGCATCATAGACATATAATCAGCAGCAGGATTGCGTTTCTGAAACAATTTTGCAAGAAATCCTTTTTTCTTAGGCATCATCGGTTGCATGCCTTGTGCTGGGTACATTGTGTGAGGATACGGAGACTGCGTGTACATTTGTTGATAGGGAGGGGATTTCATATACATGAGGAAATCCTCCTTTCTTCAATTAGGTACTATACACTACAATATGCAATGGAAGGAAAGAAGGTTAGTTTTTCCGTTGAAATGCTAAACTAAAGATAGATTTTACTGATAGATTTCGATATAATGTTAACTTGACTGATTAATGAACGCAGTAGAAATAAGAAAGAAGGTGGAATGTATGACAGTGCAAACATTTACACAGTATGATTTTCAACCATTTTTAATAGATGCAATTCGTGAATTACGTTTTTCAGAACCAACAGAAATTCAACAAAAGATTTTTCCGGTTGTGAAAAAGGGAGTTAGTATTATTGGACAATCACAAACAGGATCTGGAAAAACGCATGCGTATTTACTTCCAACATTAAATCGTATTGATGCAACTAGAGAAGAAGTACAACTTGTAATTACAGCTCCAACTCGTGAGTTGGCGCAGCAAATTTATGAAGAAATCGTAAAGTTAACAAAGTTTTGTGAAGAAGGCAAAATGATTACAGCCCGTTGTTTTATCGGTGGAACAGATAAACAGCGTTCAATTGAAAAATTGAAGAAACAACCACATGTTGTTGTGGGAACACCAGGGCGTATTAAAGATTTAGTGGAAGAGCAAGCGCTATTTGTACATACGGCTTTTGCAGTTGTTGTCGATGAAGCAGATTTAATGCTTGATATGGGCTTTATTCATGATGTGGATAAAATTGCAGCACGTATGCCTAAAAATTTGCAAATGCTCGTTTTCTCAGCGACAATTCCGCAAAAGTTAAAACCATTTATGAAGAAATATATGGAGAATCCAGAGCATATTCATATTAATCCAAAGCAAATAGCAGCGATTAATCTTGAACATCACCTTATTCCATCAAGACATCGTAATAAAGTTGAACTTGTGAAAAATCTGTTACTACAATATCAGCCGTATTTAGCAATCGTCTTTACGAATACAAAGAAAATGGCGGATGAAGTAGCGGATGGTTTAACAGAACGTGGTTTAAAAGTTGGTCGTATTCACGGTAATTTATCACCACGTGATCGTAAGAAAATGATGAAACAAGTTCGTGATTTAGAATTTCAATATATTGTAGCGACAGATTTAGCTGCACGTGGTATTGATATTGAGGGAATTAGTCATGTTATTAACTACGAAATTCCGTCTGATTTAGATTTCTTTATTCATCGTGTGGGCCGAACAGCGCGTGCTGGATATTCTGGTGTCGCGGCAACAATTTATGCCCAATCGGATGAAGAAGCAATAGATACGTTAGAAAAGCAACGTCATATTGAATTCAAACACGTGGACTTACGTGCAGGTGAGTGGATTGAATTAGGGCCTCGTCGCCGCCGTCAAAGCCGTAAGAAGCCAAATGACGAATTAGATGCTATGGCGCAAAAAGTTGTGAAAAAACCGAAAAAAGTAAAGCCGAACTACAAGAAAAAGCTTGAATGGGAACGCGAAAAAATTAAGAAAAAATATAACAAAAAGAAAAGATAAGGATTTTCCTTATCCTTTTTTTTCGGAGAAATTAATATATAAATCCGGTTTGATTTTTCGTCGCCGCTTTTCTTTTGCAGAACACACTCCAGGATCTGCACTCGCTTTCTCTCCTTGTTTTAAACCTTGCATGTGGCAGAAATAGGCCCTGACCGCTTCTATGCATGGCCAGATGCTCTCGTCCCCTCCTAAAAAGAAAGGTTTTTACAGTGTCAGATTTCTACAAATTATGCTATCATTATAGCTATTGCATTTATAAGAGGTGATTACATGTTGAAAATTGGATCTCACGTTTCGATGAGTGGAAAGAAAATGTTATTAGCAGCAAGTGAAGAAGCTGTGTCATATGGTGCAACAACGTTTATGGTTTATACAGGGGCACCGCAAAATACGCGAAGAAAACCGATTGAAGAGTTAAATATAGAAGCTGGACGTAAACATATGGAATTGCACGGAATTGAAGAAATCATTGTTCATGCACCGTATATCATTAACATCGGTAACACAACGAAACCTGAAACATTCCAACTAGGTGTTGATTTTCTCAGCATGGAAATTGAAAGAACATCAGCATTAGGCGTTGCAAAGCAAATTGTACTCCATCCAGGAGCTCATGTTGGAGCAGGTGCGGATGCAGGAATCCAAAAAATTATTGAAGGATTAAATGAAGTATTAACAACTGATCAAACAGTGAACATTGCGTTAGAAACAATGGCTGGAAAAGGAACAGAGTGTGGACGCAGCTTTGACGAGCTTGCGAGAATTATTGATGGTGTAACACATAATGAGAAATTATCAGTTTGCTTCGATACATGTCATACGCATGATGCTGGTTATGATATCGTTAATGATTTTGACGGCGTTTTAAACGAGTTTGATAAAATAGTAGGTATTGATCGTTTACAAGTATTACACATTAATGATAGCAAGAATGAGCGCGGCGCTAGAAAAGACCGTCATGAAAATATCGGTTTCGGTCATATCGGCTATAAAACATTGCACCACATTGTACATCATCCACAATTGCAGCATGTACCAAAAATTCTTGAAACACCATATGTAGGTGAAGATAAACAGGATAAAAAACCACCGTATAAATTTGAAATTGAAATGCTGAAAAACGGTGTGTTTGATGAAGAGATTCTTCAGAAAATTAAAGGACAATAAAAAAAGGGGGAAGCCCCTTTTTTATTTTATCCCGCTATTCGTAGGCAGTAAAACTGCATTGATAGAAGTTTCACTTTATCCCGCATGAACGGGCAGTAAGCCCCCCCACTGATGGAAGTTTCACTTTATTAATTTTTGGAATAGGGTATTGATTTGTTGTGCGGTAGCAGGAGAAGTAACCTTTGCAATTTGTTTTAAAAGTTGTAATCTTTCTTGGACATCATAAATATTAATATTTTTTCCTTGAATTAATGTGACAATTTTATCTGCTTGTTCGCTTGTTATAGGCACTTCATATTCGTTACTGTATTTTAATAATTCCTTAGAAGTCATATTGTTTATTTTTTTATTTACAAACTGCTGAATGAGGTTCATGTTGCTACCCCCTTTGTTTTGTCCTCATATCCGAATATATGTGGAATATGCTTGTATATATTCCAGAACAGGCCGTTTTCTTATCAAAAAAAGGAGACCATGTTATAATAAAAGGGCAAAACTATATAAAGATACTTAAGGGAGGTAGCATGGAAAAAAAACAGCATAGAAAAGAAAGTATAATTCATCTTGTGTATCGTCTTGTTATGATTGTCATAGGTGCTGGCTGTGCAGCAGTTGCACTTGAACTATTTTTAATTCCAAACAAAATTATTGATGGTGGTATTATTGGTGTTTCCCTCATATTAGATTTCCTTACACCAAATATTTGGTGGCTAAGCTTTTCCACTTTAGTTGTAATCCTCAACTTACCATTTATGTATTCAGGTTATAAGCAAATCGGAAAAACATTTATGATATCTTCTGTTTTTGCGGTAATATGTTTAGCTTTCATTGAGTCAACATTACATTCTATCCAGCCTTTTACGACAGAGCCGATTTTAGCGACTGTCTTTGGAGGGTTAATTTTAGGTGTTGGTGTTGGGCTTGTGATTAGGCATGGTGGTTCATTAGATGGAGCGGAAATTCTAGGTATTTTGCTAACAAAGAAATTACCGTTTTCTGTCGGTGAATTTGTTATGTTTATGAATATTTTCGTCTTTTCTTGGGCGGCAGTTGTTTTTGGCGTAGAACAAGCAATGTATTCTGTCATGACATACTATATTGCATTTAAAACGATTGATACTGTTATCCAAGGTTTAGATGAAACGAAAGCAGTGATTATTGTTTCAGATCATTATGAAGAGGTATCAAACGCAATTTTACATCGACTTGGCCGCGGAACAACGAAGTTAGTTGGGAAAGGTGGCTATACGGATAAAGAAAAAGAAGTCATCTATGCAGTTATTACTCGTTTGGAGGTAACGAAGCTAAAATCGATTGTTCATGAAGTCGATGAAAATGCTTTTATCACCATTATGAATACACAAGAAACAAAAGGTGCAAAATTTAAATCAGCAATTCATTAAAAGCGGAGAGATTTTCTCTGCTTTTTGTTATAATAGATAGGTTGTCTAAAATGAGATATATATTTTAGGGCAGATTGGTTTACAATTTGTATTGAGCTATAATATAATTTAAATAGAAATAAATCGGAATCATTCTGAATTAAAATAGGTGAGATATGATGAAGTATATATTAGAAATCGAGAATTTAACCTTTCGTTATGAAGAGCGAAATGTGTTAGAGGATATTCAATTACAAGTTCCTAAAGGAGCTTTTTTAGGTTTAGTAGGACCGAATGGATCAGGAAAATCTACATTATTGAAATGTATATTAGGGATTTTAAAACCGAAACAAGGAACGATTCGGTTGTTTGGTATGGACAGTAAAAAATTTAAAGATTGGAATAAAGTTGGATATGTTTCCCAAAAGGCCAATAGTTTCAACTCTGGATTTCCAGCAACTGTATTTGAAGTTGTTTCGATGGGACTTGTTTCTAAAAAAGGTTTGTTTCGGTTCTTAACAAAGGCGGATAAAGCGAAAGTAGCAAAAGCAATTGCTGATGTTGGAATGAGTGAGTTTATGAATCGGAATATTGGCGAACTTTCTGGTGGACAGCAACAACGTGTTTTTATTGCGCGCGCACTTGTAAGTGAACCGGAATTATTAATTTTGGACGAGCCTACTGTCGGTATTGATGTGAAAAATGTAGAAAGTTTTTATGAAATGCTAGAATATTTAAATAAGCATTTAGGGATTACACTTATTCTTGTCACTCATGATATGGGAGCTGTCACAGAGAAGGTTACACATGTCGCTTGCTTAAATCAACGTTTACATTTCCACGGAAATATAGATGCGTTTCAAAAGTTAGAAGATGCCGAAATGTCATTATTATACGGTTATCATGTTCATCGTTTAGAGCATGATCACGAGCATCATGGGGGGATACGATGATACAGGATTTTTTGCAATATGATTTTTTACGAAATTCTTTATATGCTGGACTGTTAATTGGACTTGTTGCCCCGATGCTTGGTGTCTTTGTTGTCATTCGTCGTTTATCGTTAATTGCTGATGCATTAAGTCACGTTACGTTATCAGGTATTGCGGCGAGTTTATTACTAGAAAAAACCGTATTTACGGGTGGTTTTTTGAATCCATTATATATGGGGATGATATTTTCTATTGGCGGCGCTCTGCTTATTGAAAAATTAAGAACGGTATATAAACATTTTCAGGAACTAGCAATTCCTATTATTATGTCAGCTGGTATTGGGATTGGTGTAATTTTCATTTCTCTTGCCAATGGATTTAATACAGATTTATTTAGTTATTTGTTTGGTAGCGTGAGTGCAGTTACAACTAGTGATTTATTAATTATTGGATTCGTTGCTGTGCTTGTGTTTGCTGTCATCATTTTATTATATAAAGAACTGTTTTTATTATCTTTTGATGAAGAATACGCTGTAGCGACAGGGTTACGTGCGAAATGGATTCACTTTATTTTTATTATTTTAGTCGCACTTGTGATTGCAGTCTCAATGCGTGTTGTCGGTATTCTTCTTGTTTCATCATTAATGACATTACCGGTTGCAGCAAGTATTCGAATTGCGAAAGGTTTTAAGCAAACGATCTTTTTCTCTGTTGTATTTGGTGAGATTGCAGTAGTTGGCGGCATGTTAGCTTCTTATCAGCTCAACCTTGCTCCTGGTGGTACAATTGTTATGTTATCAGTTCTTATTTTAATCGGTGCAATCTTATGGAAGAAGAAAAAAACTGCGTAAAGTAGGGATGACTATGAATCTTACAGAAGCTTTACACCTTATGAAGGAGAAGGGCTATAAACATACTGGAAAAAGAGAAGAGATGCTGCGTTTATTTGCAGATCATAATAAATATTTAACAGCAAGAGATGTTTTAGCCAATATGAAGGGTGATTACCCAGGGCTCAGTTTTGATACTATTTATCGTAACTTAACACTGTTTGTAGAAATCGGTATTTTAGAACAGACAGAGTTAAATGGTGAAAAACATTTTCGCTTCAAATGTTCTACTACAGAACATCATCACCATTTCATTTGTTTAGATTGCGGAGGAACGAAGGAAATTACATCTTGTCCAATGGAACTCATGAATAAAGACTTTACAGGATATGAAGTAACGGGGCATAAATTTGAAATATATGGACGCTGTCCGAAATGTGTAGATTAAAAAAAGCTTGTCAGTTCTGAAACTGACAAGCTTTTTTATCTGGAAGCTTTCAACTTATTTTTCTTGTTTAGCTGCATATTCTGCTGCGATTTTATCAATTTCTTTCTTTAATTCTTCCACCATTGTTTCTTCTGGTACTTTTCGTACAATTTCACCTTTGCGGAAGAGAAGACCTTCTCCGCGTGCTCCAGCAATCCCAATATCTGCTTCACGCGCTTCACCAGGACCGTTTACTGCGCAGCCGAGTACGGCAACTTTAATCGGTGCCTTAATTTTTGAAATATATTCTTCTACTTCATTTGCGATGCTAATTAAGTCAATTTCAATACGTCCGCAAGTTGGACAAGAAATCAATGTAGCAGCATTAGAAGCAAGTCCGAATGACTTTAATAGTTCGCGCGCTACTTTTACTTCTTCAACTGGGTCTGCACTTAATGAGATACGTAATGTATTACCGATACCTTTACTTAAGATTGCCCCAAGACCAGCTGCACTTTTTACAGTTCCGGCAAATAAAGTTCCAGACTCTGTAATACCAAGATGTAATGGATAATTGAAAGCGCGAGATGCTTTTTCGTACGCTTCAATTGCCAAATTTACATCAGAGGCTTTCATAGATACGATGATATCATGAAAATCTAGATCTTCTAAAATCTTAATGTGATGCAATGCACTTTCTACCATACCATCAGCGGTTGGATATCCGTATTTTTCCAGAATGTGACGTTCTAATGAACCTGCGTTTACACCGATGCGGATTGGAATACCGCGTTCTTTTGCAGCATTTACAACCGCTTCAACTTTATGGCGGCGTCCGATGTTTCCTGGATTAATACGAACTTTGTCAATGCCGCCTTCAATTGCTTTTAATGCTAGGCGATAGTCAAAGTGAATATCAGCAACAAGAGGGATATTAATTTGGTTTTTAATATCAGCAATTGCATTTGCAGCACGCTCATCGGGAACGGCTACACGAACAATTTGACAACCTGCCTCTTCTAAACGTTTAATTTCGGCAACTGTTGCTTCCACATCATGTGTTTTCGTTGTTGTCATACTTTGTATAATTAATTCATTATTACCGCCAATTGTTAAATTTCCAACTTTAACAGGACGTGTTTTTGTACGATGAGTTATTTCATTCACGAATAGATCGCTCTCCTTATAAAAGAAGTTTCTTATTTTGTAGACAAATACGTTTATATTGTATGCAGTATTTGTCTAGTGAAGCCAAATGTCTATATAAATCCATTTTGATTTTTCAACATATAAGTCGCTTCTATGCGTTAGCCAGATGCTCTCTCCCAACGAAAAAAGGGATGTTGTTTATTTCAATTTGTATTTATATAGTTTCACTTTTTCTATTGTATCAGCGCCTTACTGCAATTGACAAGAATTATGTGATGTTATTACGGATAGAGGGGGAATTTGTATTTTTTCCCGACTTGTAATTTTGCTGGCGAGTCGTTTGGATTTAAGTCTTTGAAGTCTGTAACAACTTTTTCGATAGAAGGGATTTTCTTCTTATTGATTTCTTCTGTAATAGAGAGAACGGTATCGCCTGTTTTTACTTCAATGACTTTATATTTTGCCAGTGATGTATTTTCTTTTTGTTTATCATTTGTAGCCGAAGTTGCTTTTGTTTTGGAATATGTATGAAGCAACGGTAATGTGCCAATTGTCATATCATAGTACAAGACGTAACCGAGAACAAGTAGTAACAAGATACTACCAAGCCTTTTCATATTTCTCCACTCCTTTGTAAAGAAATATATGCTTGTCCAAAAAAAAAATGCCTGGAAGGCATTTTTTTATCCCGCATTAACGGGCAGTAATACTCCCACCTCAAAATTCGGCGAAAGCATTGTCCAGCTCTAGCGGCTAGAATCTCCGACCGTTTCGCCCCCTCGGACGAGGCAAAAAGCGCCTCTCTGACAGGGGCGTGGGCGTCCTGCGATTCTGAACGAGCCGCTTCCGCTTTTCTTAAGAAGTTAGGTGGGAGATAAACTGCCCGTAAAAGCCCGATTGGTGAGGGCTGATAATCAGTGGGGGATGAAGAAAACCCCCACTGATTAAAGTTTCACTTTATAGTGAATGTTTTTCTTTTGGTTTTGGCACTTCGTATATTGTTAAATAAAGAGCGATAAGAACTATACCAATAAATAGAAAAAATGAGAATGGGACATGCACTTTTAACAAGTCCATAATCATAAAGAATATAGTCGGGATTGTATAACTATAGGCAGTTAATGTCCAAACTTGTTTGTAAGATAATTTACGTTCTCCGCTCATCGCAGAGCCGATAAATGCTAATAAAGTAACACCCAAGAATGTAATAAATAGTTGGAGTAAGTAAATAAACATCCCGGTAAAGAATATAGCAATTGGATAGATGCTATCAACGAATGAAACGCGTTCTTGGATATCTTTCTTTTCAAAAGTTTTATTTCCTAAATCACTATATGGAAAGGCCTGTGTTTGTTGTTTTATTGTTAAATTCATTTTATCCTTTAAAATGAATATACCATCGCGGTTTGGATAATCTTTTGTGTCTGTTACGTTTGGATCAAATACAAAAATGAAGTTTGGTTTATCTTTTACAATTGGTTTGCTAATGTCTGCATGAAGCTTGCCATTTTCAATTTTGAAATCAGGCACATCTTTTTCGAAAGAGCTATTGACTAGACTAGTGCCCTCTTGAAGGAAATTTCCAAATAAAATCGTTTTTGGAACAGTAGCAAGCAGGCATAGTAACATTATGTAAAGAATCGTCTTTCCGATTTTTTGAAAACGAAAGAGTGTTATTTCTCTTGTTGCGTATAAGCTTTTAAATAGTTGTGTAAATATGGACATGCATTCACTTCCTTCTTTAAACATATTGATTTACAATCTCATTGTAACGTATGTTTTTAACGAATCACAAGATATATCATGTCGCATGTGAAAATACAATTGACACATTTCTTTTTACTATGGTAAATTTATCTTACATTTTTACATATAATCATACATTCCATCGTAGTTTAACTGGTTAGCGTATAAGGTTTATAACTGTGATGTCGCAGCAGCTATTCATATATTGCGGACCCTTAGCTCAGCTGGTTAGAGCAGACGGCTCATAACCGTCCGGTCGTAGGTTCGAGTCCTACAGGGTCCATATCCATTTCACATATTGATACATAGCAGATAAGCTTCCTTATAGAAGGGAGCTTTTTTTACGAAATGTATGAGCATTTCGTTTGAAAAGAAATGGGAAATTTGCTACTTTAGTGTTAGCGAGGCAATACGCTAAATTTATTTTCACCCTTATGTAATTAGGGTAAAATGAATTTGTATGCCAAGTCATTATCGGCAATACATATAATGGGAGGAATATAACAATGGCGAAACATGAATTACCAAATTTACCTTATGCGTATGATGCGTTAGAACCTCATTTTGACAAAGAAACAATGAACATCCATCATACAAAACATCACAACACATACGTAACAAACTTAAATGCTGCATTAGAAGGACATGCGGAATTAGCAGAAAAAAGCATTGAAGAGTTAGTTGCAAACTTAAACGAAGTGCCAGAAGCAATTCGCACAGCAGTACGTAATAACGGCGGTGGACATGCAAACCACTCTTTATTCTGGACTATCCTTTCTCCAAATGGCGGCGGGCAACCAGTAGGTGAACTTGCAAACGCAATTGAAGCAAAATTCGGTAGCTTCGACGCATTTAAAGAAGAGTTTGCAAAAGCAGGCGCAACTCGCTTCGGTTCTGGCTGGGCATGGCTTGTTGTAAACAATGGTGAATTAGAAGTAACAAGCACACCAAACCAAGATACTCCATTAATGGAAGGCAAAACACCAGTTTTAGGATTAGACGTTTGGGAGCATGCATACTACTTACACTACCAAAACCGTCGTCCTGACTACATCAATGCTTTCTGGAGCGTTGTAGATTGGAATGCGATTGAAAAACGTTACCAAGACGCAAAATAATAATAATTGTAAAAACTAGGAGATATTTCTCCTAGTTTTTTTGTTTGCTCTTTTTCTGGAGTGTGGATCGGCTTACCTTAATGTTAGTGAGAAAACTGCTTACTAATGAAAGTTTCACTTTCCGTTTTTCTTCTTTACATAATTGTTACCTTCTTTGGAAGACTAGAACATGAAGTAAAGGAGAGTTTATATGAAATGGAAACATTTAGTTGGCGATGTTGAGGTGAATCGTGATTTAGTTTTATTACTCATAATTGGCGGGTTATATACGTTGGCCATTTCGTTGTCCAATACGTTTGTTAATATTTATTTATGGAAACAAACGAAGGATTTTATGAATATTGGCTTTTATAATTTAGCAAGCGTTGTTTTACAGCCGCTGACTTTTCTTGTTGCCGGAAAACTAGCGAAACGAGTAGATCGTACGATTTTACTCCGCATTGGTGTAACAACATTAGCTGTTTTTTTTATTGTTGTATTACTGGTGGGAACGAATGCTTCGCAGTATATTTTACTTATCGGTAGCTTGCTGGGGATAGGATATGGATTCTACTGGCTCTCATTTAATTTGTTAACATTTGAAATTACAGAGCCGGAGACACGTGACTTTTTTAACGGATTTCTCGGACTGCTTACCTCATTTTCAGGTATGATTGGTCCAATTGCATCCGGATTTATCATTTCGCGTATGGAAAAGTGGAGTGGATATACATTCGTTTTTTTCCTATCTTTAACCTTATTTACCATCGCGATCGTTGTCAGTTTTTTTCTAACAAAACGTGAATGTGAAGGGCGTTATGAACTTGTTGAAGTAATGAAAGAGAGGAGAATTAATAAAAACTGGGGGAGAATTACACTCGCTCATTTCTTTCAAGGGCTTAGAGAAGGTACATTTATATTTGTTATTTCTGTATATGTGTATATGGCTTCTGGGAGCGAATTAGCGCTGGGGAAATATGGGCTTGTAAATTCCGCTGTTTCTTTCATTTGCTATTATGTAGTAGCACGTGTATTGAAAAAGGAATGGCGAAAAAAAGCCATTTTACTCGGTGGAATCATTTTATATGCAGTTGTATTTTTAGTTGTCTTTCATGTCACATATGCGAAATTACTTATTTATGCAGCTTGTATTGCCGTAGCATATCCGATTCTTCTTGTTCCATATGGTTCAATGACATATGATATAATAGGCAGAGCCAAACAAGCAAAGGAGCGGCGCGTAGAATATATTGTTGTTCGTGAACTATGGCTAAATGGAGGAAGAATCTGTTCAGTTTTAAGTTTTTTACTAGCAGTTTCATTATTTCCGGCAGAAAAAAGCTTGCCTATTTTATTATTAATATTAGGTGCTGGACATTTACTTATCTATTTTGCGATTCGAAATGTCAAATACGATGATGAAAAAGCATGTTCTACAGGGCTTGCAGCTGTACAAACGACGCAAAATACAACAGAAGGAGAAGGTTAACTTCTGCGATGTTTTATGTTAAAATAATAAAACGTATATGACAGTAGCGAGGACACCTGAAGAAGGTGTCCCTTTCCGCTTACATAGCGGTTGGCAGAGGGGGTTCGTATGAGTAAGAAAAAGAAAAAAAAGAAAACCCACGTTCCATTTCGGTTAAACGTGCTGTTTTTCTGTGTGTTTTTACTGTTTTCAACAGTAATTGTTCGATTAGGTATGGTACAGATTGTCCATGGTGAAGATTATAAAAATGAAGTAAACAGAAAGGAAAACTTGACGGTAAGCACCCCTGTTCCGCGCGGGAAGATGTTTGATAGATATGGCCGTGCGGTGGTGGATAATACACCACTTCGAACGATTACGTATACAAAAATAAAGGGGTCAAAACCGGAAGAACGTTTAGAAACAGCAAAGCAACTCGCAAAGCTGCTTGATGTACCGACTGATAAATTAACAGAGCGAGATAAAAAAGATTTTTGGATTCAGTTAAATCAAGAACGGGCAAAAGCAAAAATTACGAAAAAAGATGAAGCTGATTTGAAAGCGAAAAAAATTGATGATAAACAACTGGCACAACGTCAACTCGATCGTATTACAGAATCAGAATTGAATGAGTTAACTGCTGAAGATTTAAAAGTGTTAGCCATTAAGAGTAAGATGGAAGGCGGCTATGCAATGACGCCGCAAATTATTAAAAAAGATGTGACACCTGAAGAATATGCTGTAGTGAGTGAGAATTTAGCAAAACTTCCTGGAGTAGATACAACGGTTGATTGGGATCGTAATTATGCATATGGTGATATGTTCCGTACCGTACTTGGCGGTGTAACGAGTTCAGATGAAGGGTTACCGAAAGAGAGTCTAGATTACTACTTAGTTCGTGATTATACCCGTAATGACCGCGTCGGAAAAAGTTATCTTGAACAGCAATACGAAGATGTATTGCATGGCACGAAAGCACAAGTGAAAAATATTACGGATCAAAAGGGAAATATTCTTGAAACAGTTTACCTTTCTAAAGGGGAAAGTGGAAAGAATTTAACTTTGACCATTGATATGGAGCTACAAAAGAAAGTTGAGCAAATTATTGAAGAAGAAATGAAAAAAGCAAAAGCTTCAGGCTCAGCGGCGTATATGGACCGTGCATTTGTTGTGATGATGAATCCGAAAAACGGAGAAATTTTATCGATGGCTGGTAAACAGATTGGGGAAGAAAATGGACAAAGTGTGATAAAAGATTATGCACTTGGTACGATGACGAGTTCATATGAAATGGGTTCGACTGTAAAAGGGGCGACTCTTTTGACAGGGTATCAAACAGAGGCTATTAAACCAGGAGAAGTAATTGTCGATGAACCAATCAAATTTAAAGGTACGGACGTGAAAAAATCGTGGACAGGAACGGGAATGGGACCAATTGATGACTTAACTGCCTTGCAGCGATCTTCAAACGTATATATGTTTAAAACCGCAATGGAAATTGCTGGTGCACCGTATGTGTACAATGGTACATTAAACGTTAAACAAGATGCTTTTGATAAAATGCGTTATAACTTTAGTCAATTGGGTCTTGGCGTACCAACGGGAATAGATTTACCAAATGAAATGGCAGGGTTAAAAGGAAACGCAGCAGGACAACCTGGTAAGCTACTCGATTTAGCAATCGGACAGTTTGACACGTATACACCGCTGCAATTGGTGCAATATGTATCAACGATTGCCAACGGTGGTTATCGGATGAAACCACAGATTGTAAAAGAAATTCGCAAGCCAACTTCAAAACCTGAAGAGTTAGGAAAAGTAGTAGATTCGATGGAGCCAACGGTTTTAAATCGGGTAGATATGAAAGAGGATTATATTAAACACGTCCAAGAGGGCTTTAAAATGGTAATGCAAACACAGCAAGGAACAGGTAATGGTTCTTTTGGTACTGCGACATATGATCCAGCAGGAAAAACAGGAACTGCACAGGCCGCTTATGCTGGTCCAAATGCAAAAGAAGTAAGAGCGCAGTTAGGTGATAGAAATATATATAATTTAACATTTGTTGGATATGCGCCGGCATCTGATCCAGAAGTTGCATTCTCTGTTGTTGTTCCGTGGCTTATGGATGATCATAACCCAGTAACTAAAACTATTGCACGCCGAATTATGGACGCATATTTCGATTTGAAAAAGCAAGAAGCAAACGGAAATACTGGACCACTAGAAGATACGAAGAAAACAAATGAAGAAGGATAAAAATGTGTAAAATTGGCACACTATCTGTGAAGATAGTGTGCTTTTTTTTATGCATGTTGCATATAGTGATGACAGAAGTGTACAAGCCCAAGAACAATTCATGTATAATACTTACTTTAAAAAAGGAGGAATGGAGAATAGCACATAAATACGTGTATATAAATCCGTTTGCGTGGCAGGAACAGGCCCTGACCGTTTCTATGTATGGCCAAATGCTCTCACCCACCTAAAAAGAAAAGGGTCTATATTTCGGTTTTTTAATTTGTATGTATATATGAATCCATTTTAATTTTTCAACATAAAAGTTACTGCTATGTAGAACAAAACATGACCGCTACTTGCTTTCGCCCTTTGTTTTAGCGTTGCACGTGGCAGGGATAGGCCCTGACCGCTGCTATGCATGGCCAGATGCTCTCACCCACCTAACAAAAAAAGGGTCTATATTTCGGTTTTTTAATTTGTTTATAGATATTTACAAAACTTTTACAAACTATTAAAACCGTATTAATAGTTCAACATTATTCTTATATATGTACTCCCATTAGCAGGAGGCTCCTAGGAGGAAATATTACGTGAAACGTAATAGAACACGCACCATGGTTTTTATCATATCAATGTTTTGTTTATCTGTTCATACGTTACCTGTTTCCGCCGCTAGTATTGTAGGAGAAGTACAAATTGACGGATCTTCTACAATTTTTCCGATTATGGAAGCAGTAGCAGAAGAGTATACGAAGCGAGAACCTCATGTGAAACTTTCCATTGGTATATCTGGAACGGGCGGGGGATTTCATCGTTTTGGAAAAGGAGAAGTGGATATAACAAACGCTTCTCGGCCGATGAAAAGAGAGGAAGAACAGCTTGCTAAGAAGCACCATGTTACGTATACGCCATTTCAAATTGCTTATGACGGTCTCACACTTATTGTGAATCGTGAGAATACGTGGGCAGATAATCTTACAATAGAAGAGTTGCAAATGTTATGGAGTGATAGTGAAACAGCGAAAAAATGGTCACAAATTCATCCGAAATGGCCGCATGAAATGATACAATTTTACGCGCCGGGGGTAGATTCTGGTACGTACGATTACTTTCAAAATGTAGTGTTGCAACAAAAGCAAATCACAAAAACAGTTACATTATCCGAAGATGACAATGTTTTAATACGAGGTGTTATGAGTAATAAACACGCAATTGCATTTGTTGGATATGCATATTATGCTGCGAATCGTGATAAAGTAAAGGCCGTAAAAATTAACGGTATTTCTCCGGTGAAAGAAACAATTCAATCCGGGGCATATAAGCCGCTATCTAGGCCGCTTTATGTATATGTAAATAATTCTTCTATCCGAGAAAAAAATAGTGTTGCAAATTATGTATCTTTTATGATGAAGCATGCTGGAGAGCTTGTAGAAGAGATTGGATACGTGAAGTTGCCGCAATATAAATATAATGAACAGCTACAAATGTTAACAGAAATGCAAAAATAATGTCAAGATGGAAAGGGGTTTTCATCTTTGGCTCGTAATAAAAAGAGTCATGTTACGATTTCTGTTCAACATTTGATTGAAAGAAATGCAGGCAAGCGAAAGAAAGCACAGCGAATCAATCAAATGGTTCCTTTTGTGTTACGAATAATCGCCAGTATCTCTATTGTTACAACGATGGGGATTATTGTAACTTTGGCAAATGAAACATTTATGTTTTTCGAAAAAGTATCAATCGTTTCCTTTTTTACAGAAAAAGAATGGCTTCCTTTTTTTGAGAATCCTAAGTTTGGTATTTTACCGCTTATATATGGAACGGTACTCGTTACTGGTATTGCAATGATTGTTGCTATTCCGATTGGGTTAGGATGTGCAGTGTTTTTAAGTGAATATGCTTCTAATGCGGCGAGAAAGGTGTTAAAGCCAGTATTAGAGTTATTGGCAGGGATTCCGACAATTGTATACGGTTTTTTTGCTTTAACAGTTGTTACACCTATTTTGCAACGCATTGTTCCAGATTTACAGTTTTTTAACGCACTTAGCCCAGGGATTGTAATTGGCATTATGATGATCCCGACGATTGCATCTCTTAGTGAAGATGCGATGCGAGCTGTTCCTCATAAAGTGCGAGAGGCTTCTTTTGCGATTGGCGCCACTCGTTTTGAAACGACAAAGCATATCGTGTTACCAGCTGCATTTACTGGAGTTTTAGCAGCAATTGTGCTAGCTGCTTCACGAGCAGTTGGAGAAACGATGATTGTCGTCATTGCAGGTGGTTCGACGCCAAGTTTATCGTTAAATCCGACACAGTCTATACAGACGCTAACAGCATATATTGTGCAAGTTAGCTTAGGAGATGCCCCTTATGGAACAATGACCTATTACAGCATGTACGCTGTCGGAGCGACGCTATTTATGTTTACGTTGATTATGAATATGATTGCACAGCGCATTATGCGTCGTTTGAAGGGGGCGACATAATATGCGACTGCTAAATGAGCGAAACATAGAAGAACATATGCCTCCGCGCTTTTGGAAAGATCGTGTATATAAAACTGTATTTCGCATAGCAATGTTATTTTCACTTTGTATATTGGTTTTTTTACTATACCAAATTTTTCAACAAGGAATAACATATATTTCATTAGACTTTTTAATCCGTTTTGCATCGCGAAATCCAGAGCAAGCTGGAATTGCAGCAGCTTTATGGGGAACGATTTTATTTATGAGTGTTGTCGCTCCTACTTCCTTTTTATTTGGAGTAGGAACAGCCCTATATTTAGAATACTATGCAAAACAATCATGGTTTACAAAAATAATTGAGGTCAATATTCAAACGTTGGCAGGAGTACCATCAGTTGTTTTTGGATTATTAGGATTAACAATGTTTGTATATGGCTTACAGTTAGGTGAAAGCATATTGGCAGCCGCATTAACGATGAGCCTGCTCGTCTTGCCGACGGTTGTTGTTGCAGCGCAAGAAGCGCTTCGCTCTGTACCGAAGTCGTTGCTAGAAGCTTCTTATGGAGTAGGAGCAACGAAGTGGCAAACGATGTATCATGTTGTAATCAGAGCGGCAATGCCAGGGATTTTAACAGGTTGTATTTTAGCGTTATCACGAGCGATTGGAGAAGCGGCCCCGCTACTTGTCATTGGGGCACTTGCTTTTGCAAACTATGTACCGCTTGATGTAATGGATAGATTTACAGTTTTACCAATTCAAATCTTTAATTGGATGAATAGGCCGCAAGAGGAATTTCAACATGTAGCAGCAGCTGGAATTATTGTGCTACTACTATTGCTGCTTCTTATCAATACTCTTGCAATATGGCTGCGAAATCGTAAGTAAGAAGGACTGGATGAAAGGGGAATTTCAAAATGGTATCTACAGTAGTAAAAGTTCAGGTGAAAAATGAAGAAAAGGCAGAACCGCAAACAAAAAAAGTTGTATTTGATACGAAAAATTTAAACTTATGGTATGGGGACGACCACGCATTAAAAGATATTAATTTAAGCATTCATGAAAATGAAGTAACAGCGATTATTGGACCGAGTGGATGCGGAAAATCTACGTATTTAAAAACATTAAATCGTATGGTTGAGCTAGTGCCAATCGTTCGGACAACAGGGGTAATTGAGTATCGTGATCGCAATATTTTTGATAAATCTTATCCTGTTGAAGAACTGCGTACGCATGTTGGAATGGTATTTCAGAAGCCAAATCCATTCCCAAAATCAATCTATGAAAATGTTGTGTATGGTCCGAAAATTCATGGTATTCGCGATAAGAAAACGTTGGATGAAATTGTTGAAAAAAGTTTACGCGGAGCGGCGATTTGGGATGAATTGAAAGATAGATTACATGATAATGCATACGGATTATCCGGTGGACAGCAGCAACGTTTATGTATTGCGCGTTGCTTAGCAATTGAACCAGATGTCATTTTAATGGATGAACCAACATCAGCGTTAGATCCAATTTCTACATTAAAAGTGGAAGAGTTAATTCAGGAGTTAAAGAAAGATTTTAGTATTGTGATTGTTACGCATAATATGCAACAAGCAGCTCGTATTTCTGATAAAACAGCTTTCTTCTTAAGTGGAGAAGTTGTGGAATATACGGATACAAATAAGTTATTTACAACTCCAACAGATAAACGAACAGAAGATTATATTACAGGACGCTTCGGTTAATAGTATCTGTTTGAGGAACTAATTTGTCTTCTTATTTGATTCTTTATTTTATATGACAGTGCATGTGTAACAGGTGAAGGAGGAAGCAACATGGTACGCGAACAATTTCAATATGACTTACAAACATTACAACAAAAGGTTATTGAACTAGGTGAATTAGCAAAAAAAGCTCTTGAAATTGCAATGGAAGGATTGCGTACAAGAGATGTAGAGAAGGCGATTGAGGTAATCGATGGTGATTACCGTATGGATAATTTGGAAGAAGAAGTGAATGATTTTGCATTAATGTTGATTACGAAACAACAGCCGGTTGCTAGTGATTTGCGAAGAATTTTTGTTTCGATTAAAACGGCAACAGATTTAGAACGTATTGCAGATCATGCGGTAAATATCGCTAAGGCAACAATTCGTCTTGGAGAAAAAGAGGTACCAGTATCATTACAAAACCTTGAAAGTATGTTCAAAATTGCAATAGATATGTTGCAAAAGGTGATTCAAGCTTATAGAGAAGAAAACTTAACATGTGCGAAGAAGATTGCTGAGATGGATGATGAAGTCGATGAACTGTATGGGAAAGCAATTCGTGAGTTTATTTCTTCCATTCCAAATAAGCCAGAGGCAATAGGACAAATTACACAGCTATCGTTTATTGCACGTTATATTGAACGAGTAGCAGATCATGGTACAAATATTGCAGAAAATGTTTTTTATCTTGTAAAAGGAAAGCATTATTTGCTAAATGAATAAAGTGAAACTTCCATCAGTGGGGGTTTTACTGCCCGTTGATGCGGGATAAAATTTATTACGAGAGGAATGCGAAAGCGTTCCTCTTTTTTTAGTCAAAATATTACAAAAAAGGATTATTGTTACTTTCTAGTTGTGGTGATAAGATGGATTATAATGCAATTTTAAGAAAACGCTTACTTTTATGCGACGTAAAGTTTTACTTTACCCCGCTCAAACGGCTGGTAAGAAGTACAGGCAAGAAGAAAACAAACCATCCGTAAGAGCCCGATTGGCTCAACTAACCTTTCATGAGAAGGGCGTTCATGAAAG
>NZ_JAKUFS010000022.1 GCF_022663535.1 Bacillus cereus group sp. BfR-BA-01380
TCGCTGTACAAAACCAACATCTCTAGCAAGATTTCGTAAGATATTTGGGGATAAGAAACTTTGAATTTCTTGAGCAAATAGTTGTAATTCATCAGATACAGAAATAGACATGCAAAAACGCCATCCTTTCCTATGATTCTACAGAAAGAATAGCGTATTTTTTCATTTTAGGGGGAATTTTGTTTTGTTAGCTTGATAGCGATGGTGTACCGCCAGCGAACCGGAAATAAACCACGTTAAAGATTTTCGAATCATTTTAGCACTAATTTAAATTGTGTTGTATGCGAAATTAGATTATTCGAGTAAATTGTGTTGCATCGAAGCGTTCTTAGCGGGGCAAAATCGCTTTGTTTCTCTACACAAAAAAGGGCATATCCCTTTCGGAATCGCCCTTTCACCTTAAAAATATGTGCCAGTTTATTGTTTTAACCGGGTGTACTCTGGAAAACAGCCCCCGTCAACTGATATCGTTTTTTTATTTTGCTGAGCGATACCGAAAAATTTCTCTATTCAAGGTATCAAAAATTGTTACAAAGTAAACTTTTGGGTAAAAGTTTACTTTCGATAAAATAGTGTATAGCTGGGCTGAATCTGAAAAGGATATAAATTAAGAAATTCATTTAATTTTAATAATATTTGCAATCAAAAAGCATCCGTATAATAAACGGTTGCTTTTTGTGTATCAATATTGACAACGATTATATGTTCAACATGAATAAATCCATCTACCACTTTATTACTTTCAAATGGTTAAACTACATGTAAATAAAAACAAGTAAGAAAGTGGAGTGCAATTTATCTAAGAATATAGAATTTTTAACAAAAATTCATAATTATGTTATATAATGATGTTAACAAACCATATTTTAGGAATTATCCCGATTGTGTAGAATGTATATTTTGTTTTGCTGAGCTAAAATATTTAGCTAAAAGAACTTGTAGCGGGGCCTGCTACAAGTTCTTTTATTTTATTTGGAGAATTACTTTTCATTAAATGAAAATACGAAAAAAAAGGAGGGATTTCCTTTAAGGACAAAAAATGAGCTTATATTTGTTTATTTATTTTATGTTACAGTTCCATATGTTAGTCAATTACAACACTGTTAAGAAGGAGTATACATAATGAAACGTAAAATGTTAGCTTTAATAGTTCCAGTCATGTTATTATCAGCGGTAGGTTGTGTAAACAATCAGAAAGAAAAAGAAGAAATTAAAGTTTCAATAGAGCAAAATAAACCAGAAGACTACCCTAAAAACCTAAAATATCTAATGAAAGATTTTACAGACCAAGCTAGAGACATTGATAACCTTATCAATAGCAAGAAATCACAGTATAAGAAAGCAACTGAGTTTAGAGAGCTTTCTGAACCTTTCCTAGATACAGTAGACAAGGTAGGAAAATTAGAGTACGACCAAAAATACTTTCCTGTACACAATAAGGTAGATGAAGCAATGACATACGTAAAAGCAGGGGTAGACCATATGCAAACTGCTTTATCTATGGGAGACAAAGTAAGCCTAGAAATAGCAGTTGATGAACTAAAAACCGCTTCTAAGTTAATAGATGAAGGGCATAAGGAAATGAAAAAGATTAAGTAACAGATAAACAAACAAAGGGGTAGGTGAGTCTGAAACGTAAACTGTTAGCTTTAGTTGTTCCAGTCATGTTATTGTCAGGAGTAGGTTGTTCAAACACATCTCTATCAACCTAAGATAAATTTATATCCATAATTCACAGAAAACGTTATTCCTTCTAATCTAGCTTGTTTAGAAAGAATAACGTTTTTTTGTACTTGGGGGGTAATAAAATTTCTTAAGTTGATGGGCATGGGATCACGTCACATCGCTATCAAGTTAAGAAACACATTCTTCCCCAAAACGATAAAAATGAACTTTGGTGCTACAAAAAACACAAAATTTCCATTTAGGGGGTACTTTAAAATCTTAGCTTGATGGCAATGTGGCGGTACCCCATCAATAAAATACATAATTCCCCTTTTAATTAATTGATTTTTCGATTTCCTTACACACCTTCTTCGTTTTATACCACATTGAAGATAGAAAGATAAAGTATAGTATAAATAAAATTGCGACTCCTATATTCATTGTGTTATAGGTTTGCTCACCGAATTTATGTAATATATCTTGTTTAAATGGATTGTCGAAAAGTACAAACATGCAACCAAAGATAACTGTTCCTGCCATTGATACTTGAAGTAGAAATAACTTGTTTTTAAACTGTTTTAACTGTTCTTCTGAATTCATAAATTACACCCCTTATTTCATTAACTTTCCCTTCCTCTTCCCCTCTTCTTAATGTAGAAGTGGCCACCCCTAACATTTCCGCCGCCTGACGAATGGTATACATAAAAAAACACCTCACTTTATAAGTGAAGTGTAACAGAATGAGTTAGCTTATTTAAACATATTTGAATATTTTTAAACAAATTTAATTAAGCTGTTTATTTTCCCCCCCTTTTTTTATTTTGTGGTTTCCTCATATTCTTTGAATCTTAACTTGGACTATACTACCGACAAATTTCACATTTCAAAGGTATTTCGTTTTATCATGTATAATGTAACTTTAGGAACGTCAATTGGAGCATTAAGAGGAGCGTGAGGAACAATGTCTGATGGAACGCGAAACGGTATACAATCCGAACAACTCCCGGCTTTCTTAACCAAGGAAGTAGCAGAAATGTTAAATATTAGCGAAAGCTATTTGCGTAAATGGTGTTTAGAGTTAGAAAAACATAAGTACACCTTTGTAAAGGTTCGTGATCCTAAAAGTAATCGCGAGTATCGAACCTTTACTTCAAAAGATATAAAAGCTTTGAAACAATTTCAAACACTTATGAAAGATGCCGGATATAACAAGTCCGAAGCTGCCAAAACCGTAGCAATAACCATAAATAATGAAAATTGGAACGCGAGTGGAACGTCCCATGATCCAATAGATTCCCAAACCTTGCTTATTACAAGAGATAAAGAAATATTGGAACGCGAAAACAACACTAATTTGTTACGTGAATTGTTGCGTGAGGAACGCGAAGAAATAACAAAAGAACTTCAATCCATGAGAGAAGAACTACGACGAACTCAAGAAGAATTTCAAACATTGAAAGATGGTATACAAATATATCAAAAACATCATGAACAATTGTTACAAGAAAGAGATGAACAACTATTACATAACATACGATCTATTCAAGAGACTAAACAACTAGTTGCTCCTACTATAGAAAATAAACAACATTGGTGGAAATTCTGGAAATAAAAAAAGCCTTGCATATAAGCAAGGCTTTTTTTATACAGAATTCTATACAGATTTTTGTACTAATACAGAACATTCATAAGCCAGAAAAACCCCAGTATCTCTACAATGTATAAAACGATGCATAGAATCACAAAAAGAAAAAAAGGCGGATCCCTTGTAAGAGTAAGGGTCTGCCTTTTTCCTTGCTACCGATAATGTTACGTTATGTCAACCGATTATGTATACGATATACAAAAAAATTTCTTTACTACCGTATTATTCAGATGGTAAAATTTAGAAAAAGGGGTGAGAGTTATTTCGAATGTAATTAATAAGATGGTATTTAAAAGAGCTATTAACTTTTTTATATTAGGGGTAGCACTAACAGTTATTGCAACCATAATAACTTTTATAATCAATCCAGATCTAAAAGAAACACTGGAAGGGTTAGGAAATAGAATACCAGATCAAGTAAAGGAATTAACAGGTATAGAAAAGGCATGGGAATACATTGTTAATAATGGTTTTATCGTGCCTTTACAAATGTTTATATTAGCCTTGATTCCAATACAATTTTTATATGTTATACATATAATTTTAACTGCTTCACTTCTTGGGGTTTCTTTTGGAATTGCGTTACAAGTTGGTTTTAAAAAAGGTTTTGTGCTGATAATTTCATCCATCCCTCATTATCTTGTTGAAGTTTTCGCTTTGTGTTTATTTGCGGCTATTCTTTTTGAATTAAATAAATTTATTAGAATTAAATTAAAAATTATGTTCAAAAAGGATAAAGAAAGAGTATCTCTTAGTAAAAAGATTTTAGAGGTAATAAAAATTTATGCTATTTTAACTTTACCTATAATTATCGTTGCTGCATTCTTAGAAACTTACATAACTAATATCATATTTGATTTATTTTAGAAACTTTATATGCTTGATGAAGATTGAGATTTACCTAAACATAATACAAACTGTGCTTATAACTTCCAATAACGATTATTATGTAAATGAGCTGTCCATATGGACGGCTCATTGTATTTTTTGCTTAACGTGTTTTTTTCGAAATGCTGGCGGTACCTCATTTTAAACTTTAATGTTGAGAATACGATAAAATTAAAGGAAGCTCAGTTCTTTATGGATTTCTCCCATTCTTGTAGAAGAGCTTTATTAGTTTAATAAACTTACTTAGTTAGCACCGAATAATAAGATTTTGCATCTTGGAATGTAGTGTTTAATTCGATAGTAGTTGTAAACACAGCATATAATGCTATACCTGCAAATATAATAAAAATTGCACGGCCTCTTTTAAATATTTGCTTGTTCTTCTTGTAGAAAATTAGTGCTATTAAAACAACAATCAAAAAGTAGGATGCGTATAATATCGTTTCAAATATGTTCCTGCTAATATCCATAACAGCAGTTCTGAAATGTTCCAAATTCTCGGTATTATCCTTATTTTCTTAGAGCGTAACTAAGTTGTCTCGATAACCAATTTTCCAAGTAAAATTGGTTTGTTCCTTTATCATAGTGTATTGATAACCACCAGCTTTTTCTTTGCTTATAACTAATGGCGAACTTGCATACACATTAGAAACAAAAAAAGCAAAAAATGTAATAATCATAGAAAATAGCATCAAAAGCTTCTCTTTCAAAGCATTTCCCCCTCCCTTTAATTATATATAATACTACAATATTTTAGTAAATTTACTTGATATTCCCAAAACAGAAATTTAATTATTTTACAGTTATTTATGAGAATTCAAATCATTTTTTTCGTTTTGGGGAGCAATCAATTTCTTGACTTGATGGCGATGTGACGTGACCCCATGCCCATCAAGTTAAGTGTGAACATATGACTTAAGAAAAATCGTATCTCGTTTGTATCCATATAGGAGTGGGGGCATCTGTCAATTTTATTGTCATTTGCCTATTGAATAAAAATGTAGAAATGTTTACTTAAATTTTCATTGAATTTATCAGTACGTATAGTCTTTTATATTTGTCCAGAAAATTGTACGCTAAGGACTACAAATCCTTATCATTACAGTATTTTTTTAAGATGAATACATGTTCAGAAGGATAAAAACCTAAGTTTAATTGAACATTGATTTGTTTACACACTTTATGAACATGACTATATAGAGATTTCAAAGACTTTAAAATCACTGAAAGACTTTTGTAACATTTACGAAAGTAAATTGAAAGATGTTTATAATAAGATAATTTTATCAAAGGTGATCTTATTCCACGTTAAAAGTATAAACAATATACAGTATAATTCCATTTTTGTAATCTTATAGAAATAATGAAAAAGAGGAGAAATAGCATGAAACGTATGAAAAAAATAATTCCCGCAGCATTTGTGTTAAGTACAGCTTTATTTGTAGCACCAGGATTTTCTTCTGCGGCTACTGATACTTCTACGAAAGTAGGAAATCTTCCAGTGGTAATCAGTTCTCAAGAAGGAAAAGCACCTATGACAGCAGCTCAGGTTGCTAAAAATGGTACGCAACTTCCTTACATTCCTACAGGTCCTTATGAAGAATTTCCTAATGAATGGCATGTGTCTACAGAAGATGGAAAATTAATTGATTATGTATATGTAGATAAAGTTGCTAAGTCTAATGGGGCAAGAGTTTATGGAATAACAGGTAATGCTAATGATAAATATAAGATTATAAAAGCTGATGGTACTTGGCTTAAAGATGGAGAGAGTTATGAGAAAACTGGAAATAAAGGCGACGTATTATATACAATAGCAATTCCTAAAACTGATCCAATTTTAGAAGATACTAAATTGAAAAAAGACGTAAATTGGAAATTAATTGATTCAAATATAGTAGATAAAAATTCAGGCTATCATTGGAGCAAAGCAGTTACAAGTGGTATTTCGCATAATGTAACTGTAGGATTATCATATACAATTGGGATGGAAGTAGGTCTTGAGGGGGTTGCAAAAGTAAATCAATCATTAACTGCAAGTTTTGGTTATGGTGTTACTCTAAATTCAGAAAGTACCGTTACAAAAACATTCGACTTTAATCCAAAGCCTACTGATTATGCATATGATCAATATAGAACTGCATTATATCAACAGGTAGCAACATATTCAGTTGTTCCGGGAGAAAAATTGCAAAAATGGATGTCTGAACAAAGCGGTGTTTGGGATAATCTTTTTGGTCAGTTAGGTATACAAAGTCCAACGGAATATAAAGTGAAAACCTCAGTTGATTATCCAGTAGATGTCTTAGTTGCACTTACTTCAAAATAATGTGAAAGCTAGCAAAATGCTAGCTTTTTAATATCTCACCTATATGGTGTCTCCACACCTGCCCCTTAAAGTTGATGGAAACATGCCCATCAACTTAAGAACTTTATAACACCCCAAAACAAAAAAAATTGTACATTTTCACATAAAGTGAAACTTTAATCAGTGGGGGTTTTCTCCATCCCCCACTGATTATTAGCCCTCACCAATCGGGCTTTTACGGGCAGTTTATCTCCCACCTAACTTCTTAAGAAAGGCGGAAGTGGCTCGCTCAGAATCGCAGGACGTTGGAGCACCCGACAGAGAGGCGCTTTTTGCCTCGTCCGAGGGGGACGAAACGACCGGAGATTCTAGCCGCTAGAGCTGGACAACAAAGAAATGTGGAAGTGGCTCGTCCAGAATGTGAGGGGGATAGAGCTTCTGACGTAGAGGTGTTTTTTACCTCGCAGGAAGAAGCGAAGCCACCGAACATTCTAGCCACTGGAACTGGACAATGCTTTCGCTGAATTTTGAGGTGGGAGTATTACTGCCCACGAATAGCGGGATAAATGGCATATCCTGAAGGTGAATATATCCATTCACCAAAACTTACAACTGTAACATCCCTATTAAAATGCAAATCAAAACATTCATACAAACAAGATTTTATTTGACTTACCTTATATATCTTTTGAATACCGAACCAGTCAATTCTTACTTATTCCCTTTCTCTAAAACAATCTAAGTATTAGATTTCCCCTATATTTTTAATAATCCTATTAAGTTTTTTGTAAAATTCACCTTTTGTTTTTACATGTTTAAACTGATCTGGATTCATATGAGCTTTTTGAGATAGTGCTACAATCTCTTCTTTTGTAATTGAATCTTTAGTATTGATAGATGCTATATTTGTATATTTTCCATCTTCTGTTTTTGGAATTTCTAAAATTCCTTTATTTACGAGATCCACTACAGCCTTATGCTCTGAAGAATGTGTGTCTACACCGGTAATTTTCCAATTATGCATCACTTTTGGCGTGTATACACCATTCTTTACTTCTTTTAAATATGTAATAGCAAGGTTACGAATGGTTCCACCTGTTTCGCCAAATGCATTCTCTTGTTTAGATGACCAAATCTGTTCAAACTTACGTCCCTCTAAAGCCCCTCCTTTTGCTTGAAGAGCCTCCATTCTATATGCATTCATTCCCAGAGTCATAACATCGCTCATTTTGATTGGTTTATTTGTACGAATAGATCGCAAATTTGTAATTCGACTTCCATATGGTTTTGTTAAGTCAATTTCGTATTTCACGCCTCCAAAGAAGTCGTTCGTACTGTATTTAGACGCACGGCGTGTTTTATCAAAGCTAACTGTTACATCTCCGGCACGAGATGTGTTAAAATACCCCGCCGCCCATTCCATATAATCTTTTAAATCTTTTCCAGTTATCTTATATACTGTAATTTCTCCCAAAGCATATTGGTAATTATACGCAATATCTTTCTTCTTAATAGGGCCTACATCTAAACGAGCATAATCGTTATCAATTTGATGGGCTACTACATCTGCTTTGCTGTAATAGAGCATGACTTCATGAAAAAAATCTGATAAAGGTGTCTCTTGAATTTGCACGCTTGGAATACCATTTATTTCATTTTTAGGAACAAGATTTCTCCCCTTTAATTGAGCGACTACAACATTTGCATCTCCTCTCGCATACTCGTGAAAAGGTGTTAATGTTTCTTCAAGTGCAGGATCGGATAATACCGTTGTTCCATCAGCATTTTTTACAGGTAAAGCGGTAGCTGTTTTATCTTTTAAAACCAGCTTCCCATCTTGCTTTGTAAAAGTAAGGTCAATACGTGAGATATGCGTGCCATATTTATCTGGTTCTGTAATAATAACACCATTTACAACTTCTTTTTTAACAAGTTTATGCATATGAGCTGCAAAAATAGCGCTTAGTTCTGGACAGGCATTTGCAATATCTTGAACCCCAGTACCAGGGATGCCATTCTCATTTTCTAGTCCCATATGCATAACCCCTACCATTACATCTACTTTACCTTCTAATTCTTTAATTGCCTTCTTTGTTTCTTCTACTGGATTTTTCACCACTAAACCAGCCAAATGATCTGTCCCTTTTTCAAAATCACTAATCATTGGTGTATCCATGCCAATAACCCCAACTTTGATGCCACCTTTTTCAACGATCGTATATGCAGGAAGAAAACGCTCTCCATTCTCCTTATAAATATTCCCTGCTAATGTCTTTCCTTTATATTGCCCACTAACTTTTTTCAATGTATCTAATCCAAAATTGAATTCATGATTTCCAAATGCCCAAGCATCATATCCCATTTCGTTCATTGCTACCATCATCGGAGACTGTGGCTTATCATTGAATAACTCTACTGAGTTCCCTTGAATTGTATCTCCGGCATCTAATAATACGGTATTTGGATTTTCTTGGCGTACCTTCTTTATAACCGTATAAAGCTGCGTTAAACTTCCACTCATATTAGCACCATCAAGTGCATAATCCCAAGGCATAAACCTACCGTGAATATCTGCAGTACCTAATAATGTAATATTAACATCAGACTCCTCTGCTTTAGAGATCACTGGTTGGATTGTTATTGCTGCTCCAAACAGTATAAAAATAACAAAATAACATACACGGCTCTTCCATCTCATTTTTGACATCATAACAATGGTTCTCCCCTTTTTGTACTGTCATATAGTGTCTTGAACTTTAAAAATGTAACTTATTATTTGGAAAACTTCAAGCCAATTGCAAGTAATCTATAAATTTTGGAACCTTACTATCTAGTACAAAAGATTTTCCAATTGCAACACACCTTCCGCTGGATATATATAATGAACAGGGACACACTTATTTATCGGGGCATTTCGCTTATGCCAACCCTCACTGGAAATGGTTAAAAGAAAATCCTCAAGTATTAGTTACATTTTTAGGGCCACATGCTTATGTGTCTTCTTCCTGGTATGCGCAAGAAAATGTACCCACATGGAATTATGTATCAGTCCATGTATATGGTACAGCTCAGCTTGTAGATGGCGAAGAATTAGAGATTATGTTAGCAAAAATGCTAAAGAAATATGAACAAGGTAGAGATAATGGCGTATTATGGGATACTTTAGATCCAAAATTTTTAAAACAAGAGATGAAAGGGATTGTAGGCTTCAAAATAAAAGTTGAGAAAGTTGAAGCTTCCTTTAAGTTAAGTCAAAACCGAAATAATGATGACTACAAATCAATTATTAATAATCTTGAGAATGAAAAAGATGCCTCTGCAATAGAAGTAGCGAACTGGATGGAAAAAATCAGACCAATGAATGAAAATTAAGTTCAGAACCAAATCACGGGGGTGGCAGAAAGAAAGGCATACAAAAAGCGAAAATTCCTGTATTGTACAAATTAGACAATAACAAGGGGAAATTTTCGCTTTGCTTATTCATACTAATAATATGTTTATTAATGAAGCAGCTATCAAAGTACGCAATAATAGATATGGTTTCATCTTTATGATATTAGTAGTTAACCTATAGCAGTATCTACTACAACATCTTCTATCCTATCTATAAATGCAACATTTCAGCCTTTACAACTTGAATATATTCCTGCAACTTACAAAATGCTTCTGTGAGCTTGCTTGTTTCTTCTATATGAAGGAAGCGTGCTTTGTTTCGCTCTTCCTCTATGATAAGCAGCTGCGCGGCAGCATAAGAGAGACCATACTGTTCGCATTCTCGTTTCATATCATGAAAAAAAGAAAGAGGTACAGTACCTGCTCCCGAGATCAGCATCTCATCTAGAAATTGTTCCAATTCATCGATTATGCGCACTAACTCTATCATAGAATGTTTCTCCTTCATTGAGGGTAATATTTAAAATCTCTCCTGCTTCTGTGTATAAGATAACAGGTGTGACAACGAGCTTTGTACTCTCCTGATAGAAATGGACAAGCATTCGCTTTACGTTCAACGAGCCCATATACATGTTTACAAGTCTAATCATCCGTTCGTTTTCTGGTCGTTTCATCATTTGCATTTGCAATGTTTTACCGGCCTTATCAATGAGAGGAATAATCCATTTTTGTTCCTTTTCCTGAAGCAGCCATTCTCCTATTTCAGCAGCTTCTATACAAAATACTCCTTGCTTATTTGTCTCTATCTGTTTTACTTTTTCTAATAATTCCTCCCATGAGGTCAGAAAAAGAGATTGCCACTCTGTTACATTTGTTTTTCCTTCTGCTTCTCCTACTGTTTGTGAGCTAGATGACAATTGAAAATCGGCGTTAAGTTTTGCCTGCTTCAATCGAAAAGATGAACGAGACAGTTCGTATCCTTTCCCCGCAATCTCCCACGGGGCTTGCTTTTCATGGAGTACTTCAGGAGTTGCGCTGCTTCCTTCATAAAACATCGGACGCGACTGCGTGTATGTCATCCACTTTTCCTGCTCTTGATTATAGAAATAATACGTTACACCAACATAACCGGACTTCGTTTGCCAGCCGGATGCACCGAAGGCATACAAAATAAGCGGCGGTACTTCATAATATTCCGAGCGATACGGACTCTCTTGCAAGCGCTGCTTTTCTAACAACATAATGTGTTCATAAATCGCAGACAGCGTTTGCCGATAGGATGCCATTTGAAAAGACGCATGTTTCATCCGATATAGCCCAATGTCCGTCGCTAACTTACGAAATAAGTTCTCTAACTTTGCTAGTTTCAAAGAACGAGCTTTTACAGAAAGTTGTTCTATTTCATTAATTGTGTTTTCAGTAAGTCGCGTTAATCCAAAATGAACAACTTGTTCGATCATCTCTTTGAAAATGGATAGCTTTTCCGGAGCAATGATAAGAGGATTCATCTGTTTCGTTTCATGCAAGATCCCTTTTTCTTTTTGATACCAATATACCGCTTCTGCCTTATGACGGCATATCCCATCTGCCTTACACGTACAGATCGCATCAGCTACCGATTCAGCTGTTAGAAAGCGAACAGTTATATTCTCTTCTGGAAAGGATGCAATTAAAGCTGCCTCTTCTTCCAAAACGAACTTCGGCTGAAATGTTTCGCGGAACATCATTTCAGCCCATATCTTTTCGGAAACAATGCTGCGTACGTTCACATTCAAAAGAGGGGAAAAATCAACCTTTGTTTCCGCTTCTCCTTCGTACATCTTCTTAGCTTCGAGCAGAGCCATAATGACATGCTTGCAAATGGA
This sequence comes from Bacillus cereus group sp. BfR-BA-01380, assembly GCF_022663535.1. GTDB lineage: Bacteria > Bacillota > Bacilli > Bacillales > Bacillaceae_G > Bacillus_A > Bacillus_A cereus_BB. The sequence continues at coordinate 11,765 of NZ_JAKUFS010000022.1, forward strand.
GCGGGCATCACAAGTACAGGAGTAACTACGGATATCACCTGTAAACGTTACAGTAATTTCGGCATCAAATTGTATGTGCGCTGCATTTTCTTCTACATCCATTTTGACATTTGATACAGCAGCCAAATCCTTGATTGCTCTCTTGTATGTTCCTTTGTTGGACATTGCGATCAAATATGTTTCATCAATAGAGGAAAGAACATTTAAGAAATGATTGCTGCGATCCACTGTGCCAACCTCCCTGGTGTTAGCGCCGCTACATGAGCACCGAGCGCTGCCATTTTTTTTGCCGCCTGTTTATCATAAAAAGGCTGTGCAGTCGGATCAAGAGAAGTAAGCACGATCAGCTTTGCTCCTGATTCCACAATCTTAATCGCTTCTCGGTACATTTCAGCGTAACTGCCGCCTTCATATAAATCCGTCACAAGCACAACAATTGTTTTGTGCGGCATCTCTATTTTATTCGTTGCATAGCGCAGCGCCTGAGCAATATATGTTCCGCCCCCAAGCTGTACGTTCATAAGTGTTTCGACTGGATCGTCAATACGATCTGTTAAATCAACAACGGATGTATCAAAGATGAACAAATCTGTTTTTATTGTTGGTAAACTTGCAAAAATGCCAGCCATAACTGCACTATGAATAACCGAATCAAGCATGCTTCCACTCTCGTCTACCGCAAGAATCACGCGCCATGGGTTAACGTGCTTCGTTGCCGCATAGAAGTACGGTTTTTCAATATGAATGGTGTTCGTTTCCTTGTCAAAATGCTTCATGTTCTTTCGAATCGTTTTCTTAAAATCAAAATTGCGCATCGTGCGTACACGACTCGCACGGTTTCGATCCGGTCTACCACTTAAAGCGAGCTTCACTTCCTGCTCTAAATTCAGGCGCAGCTCCTCAGCTACTTTAGCCACAATACGCTTAGCAGTGTCCAATACATCCGGATTTACATGATCCTTAAATTGTAAGATGCATTTTAACAAATTCATATTCGGTTCCATTTTTTCAAGCGTCTGCTTATCCTGCAGCAAAGCCGTTAATTCATACTTTTCCAGCGCATGCTTTTCCATAATTTCAATTGTTTCTTTCGGAAACAACTCGCGCACTTTAGAAACCCAAGTGGGCACTGTTAGCTGCGAAGGATCCAACGACCCGCCGCGTTCTTCCCCGCGCTCCCGTTCATACAAAAACTCCAGCGCCTCGTCCATCTCCCTGTATACAGGGCTTTCTTCCTGAAATGTGATTTGGTCATCCGCATATTTTCCAAGAACAAGACGCCATCGATTCAAAGAGATCTTATTCTCCATCTTCTAGCCCCCGTCTCATCAAATTCTCCCGTGCCTTCCGATCTAATTGCATTGCATACGTCAACACAGCTTCCGAAACCACTTCTTCTTTTACCGCTTCTTCCGTTGTGTCATATAACCGAGCAATCTGTCTGGCGATCGTATCGACTTCAAGCGGAGTGAATTGACTGAACAAGAGGCGCAAATGCGACAGCACTTGCAAAAATATCTCCTCATCAAGTTCTTGCAGGACATGAGACATCCCGCCAAGCAGCGACTCGTTATATAGGAAAATATCTTTTGCACCAGCAAACAAACCATTCAAAAATAGAGGTGCTTGCTTTTGCATATCGCCGCTCCCATAAAAGTATCCTTCTGCCACTCGAATGACATCATCAACCGTCCGCTTCGTTAAGGAAGTTAACAGCCCAAATACTGCCCCTTCTACTTGACTTTCCCGTTTTTCTTTTTGCAAATAAAGCTCCAGCGCTTCAATAAACTGCTGATCTGCAGGCTGCAATGTATACAAATCGATAAGCTTTTCCGCAATGATTCCCGGCTCGCCGCCATCTAAAACAGAGAATAACGAAAGCGCTTTGCTTCGAGCACTTTCCGCCTGTTGATTCGTTTTCTCTATTTGCGATAAATAGTAAGCGCAATCTGCTATAGACACGAAGTCTCCATCCTCTTGTATCGCCTCATCCATTAACGGGATGTACATGGCAAAATCAGAAAACAACCCGCTTAAGTAGGCTTCCATCAATAAAAGAGCCACCTCTCCAGCACGCCCTTTTGCCTTATATAGCTTTGCCCGCAGCACTTCCTGAGCGGCTTCCCTTACCGTTCCGCCATATACAGATAAATCAATGAGAGCACTTTCCACCTGCGCTGAGAAACGATATTTCCAAGTTTCTCGCATAAGGTTAATGTTCTGTTTTCTGGCAAGGTTTGGACCGCGCAGCTTCTCGCAAAATGGAACCTCTAAAAAGGCAAGGCAATGAAAGAATTGACTTAAATGCTGATGCCGTTCTTTCTTATATATGTCAAGAATCGTTTCATGCGGTACAGTAGAGCGAGCTGGAAGACGGAATGAACGAACAGAGGCCCGAAAATCATGCACAAGCGGCGGCACATCCGCGGATTTTGACAATTTGCCTCGCTTCGTCCCTTGCAGACTCTTCTGAAGCAGCGTCAACGGTTTATCTACCGAGGATATCTCTCCCTTAACAAATGCGCTGCGCACCGCGTCCATCAACTCATACAATCCAGGCCGCATCTTGCCCCGAAGCAGTGCAAGTTCACGGATCATTCGCGCAGCCTCAATCTCATCTGCTATTGATATCCCGTCTGTTTTTAACTGCCGGGCAACCCGTATCATAAATTGCTCAGCTGCCGCTTCATCCCTATTCTCCCAAATGTGTTGGTAAAAAGCAGGTGCAGGCATTCCGCTCTCGTAACCGCGCGTTTGGTCGCTTTCCAGAAAAGAATACGGCATAAGATACGTTTTTGCATATGTAGCAGACAACGGACTTTTAGACAGTTTTTTCTTTTCTCCTTCTAATTCAAGAAGTCCCTTTACATGAAAGCCTCCGGTAATTACGAGCACCTTTTCATATGCTTTACGCGCTTTTTCAATTTCCTTTGCCATATGTATTTCTCTAGCCATACAGCCGTCTTCTATCAACATCTCCTGCGTATAGTCTGCGCGTGTGTAATAACAATAATCGAAGAGCTGCTGGATAAACTCCTCGCTTGTCATATGAAAACCTTGCAATTCAAAGTATTTCTCCCAAAATTCATGAAAGCTTCGGCAACCCGTTCTTTCTGAGAGCATACGGACATATTGACTGTGCCGGAAGTATTGTTCATCATACTTCCCCTGCTCTTCCTCGTTTTTCGTTACATACAAATATTCCTTATAGGGAAGATCAATAAATGAAACCGGAATGTTACGCATAGATCCTTCCCGAAGTGCGACAAGTTCCGGTGAATAGTCGAGAAAGGGATAGTACGCACGGTACTTTCCGCTCTCTCCTTTTTCAAGCACATCCGGTTTATCATCATAACTGCAATAAATACAAATCGGAGCCTCACTCTCAGCACTCACGATATGCGGAATAAGCGGATTACAATCAATCGGTCCCTCTATAAGAATTGCATCGGGTTTATATAGTTCAACTATTTTTTGGACATGAAAAGAGCATGCGGGACTATGATGGCGAATAGGCACGTATACGACGTTGTTATTTACATTGTAAGCTCTTTGAAATAATGTGTTTACTTCAGCTGATTGCGAGCTTCGAAAAACGACTTCCATGCCTCTCCTCCTACTTGACTTCGCGCTTTGACGATGCTTGTAAAGTAACTGCGCAGCTTTTCTAAGTCTTCCTTGTTTTCTTTCGCAATCGTTCCGGATAAATATCGAACAAGTGCATCCATCTTCACCTGTCCGCTTCCATAATAATACGCATCCATTGCACTTTGATAATATACCGATACTGCTTCTGCAGTACTCATAACAGAAGAAGGCTGATCAATTCGTTTTCCTTCAGCAGTCACGCCTTCTCGCAATTCATGGAAAACAGTCGCCAATAGCTGAACAACCGTCCGGTCCACTTCTGGTACGATGCCAGAAGCTCCTAATAAGCGCGTCACTTGCGACTCTATAATTTTCGCTTCAAGCTTTACATCTTTAATTGGATGCACTGTTTCAAAATTAAAACGACGCTTCAATGCACTACTCATTTCATTCACGCCGCGATCGCGCGTATTGGCAGTCGCAATAATATTGAATCCCGGCTTTGCCGCAAGAATTCCTTGCTCCCCAAACTCTGGAATGTTCAGCACCTTATCGCTCAGAACGCTGATCAACGAATCTTGTACTTCCTGAGGGCAGCGCGTCAACTCTTCAAATCTAGTTAATATCCCTTGTTCCATACCAACGAAAAGGGGACCTGGCACAAGGGCCTCTCTTACAGGCCCTTTCGCAAGAAGAAGTGCATAGTTCCATGAGTACTTAATCGTATCTTCCATCGTAGCGGCTGTTCCTTGCACAGTGTTACGACTATTTCTGCATATCGCAGCAGAAAGCAGCTCACTTAACATCGTCTTTGCTGTTCCCGGCTCCCCGATTAACATAAGTCCGCGATTCCCGGCTAATGTGACAATGGCTCGTTCCACAAGCGCATCATTACCGTAAAATTTACGACTAATTTCTACTTCTTGCCCCTGCCAAAGAAGCGGCTCTTCTTGTCCGATAATAAACGTACGAACCGCGCGTGGTGACAACCGCCAGTTAGCTGGTTTTGGAAACGAATCATTCGCTTCTAAAGCATTCAATTCTACTTCATATAGTTCTTCCATTAATGGTTTAATAGACTGCATATGTCATTTCCTTTCTTATCGCTTACTGCGCCAGTTTTCATCACGGCCGAGATTCGATTCTGTCGTTCGTTTTATATCATATAAAATTTCGCTGAAAAAGCGTTCAGGTACTTGCTTTGGCACGATGCGTCTCGCATCATCAACTTCGTCATAAGAGTATGAACCGCGGTTCACTGTGCCTGCTTTATAAAATTGAATTTCAAATAAGCATACATCGTCCTCTTCTTCATATCCTACTGGAGCACCTTCAAATGCAAGCTCCGCTCCTAATCCTGTGCGAGTGTCTTCCTTATAGAAAGTATGGTACACACCAGCATCTTCAACCGGTCCGCGATTCCAGCCGTACTTCGTCAACTTACCAAACAGCGAACGACCATTTATTTGAATGCCAGCAAACCTTTCCACAGTTACTTCCTCATCTTCCTTCGCCCGAAATACTTCGCGGGCAATTTGCGGGAATGGCTGGACAACCTCATAATCTTCTAGTTGTTCCTTCCATAATTCCCGTTCCTCTTCGGACAATTCTAGCGGATGGATCAGACCGATAACAGTGTCTGGCGTAAGTTCATGCTCTTCTTCTTCAATCGTATTGAACGTGCCGTCCTCCATATAACGGAACATCGCAAACAGTTTTCCTTCTTTATACTCGCCCCAAATAAGCGAGATAGCAAATTGCTGCATAATTGGATTTTCCACAAACAGAGACTTCCACGTATGTTGCGACCAATAGCGATTAAGAGAAAGTGCCATTTCAAGACGCAGCGTTTGCATACTAATGATGCTTCGAAGCTGTTTCTTTATAGACGATAACTCCGCCTTAGCCTCTTCTGCCTTTTCCGTATGATCTTTTGCATTTGGTTTCGGAAGCGACTTTATTCGTTTTCCTTCTTCTGTTTTTAACTCGATTTTCAAGTTTGGAGTTAAATAAGCAGTAAACGTCCTGCTTCCGTAATCAATTGTCTTTTCACCGCGTTTATTAAAACCAAGGTCCGGAACAAGCTGATCTTCTAGCTCTTCTTCTGTTATACCGCGTGTTTTAGCAGCGAGACTCAACGCTTCTTTCGCAGCATTACGCACCTGTTTATGTTTATATTTGAATGCCATAGTATTAATCGTCATAAGTGCAAGATGTGATGCAGACAACGCCAACGCCTGAACAGCTGCAGCAGCGATAGCTCCGCGCATGCCAACAGCCCACTCATCAATCTGCTTTTTGAGCAGCAGCGCCATTTCATCATCACTATGAATGCCGTACATCGAAAGAATACCGCGCTTCTTCGCTTCCGCCCCTTGAGAAATCCACAGCTGATAGATCGCTTGTATATTTTCTTTCAAATCTTGTTCATTCAAAGCGGCACCTATTGCTTCCGCCGCTTCCTTTTTCTCAATTACAGACTCCGATACATACTGCTGAAAATAAGCAAGCGGAAGCGTTGCATCTGCAATTGCATCGGAATCACGAAGACGAATTTGTGGTTCAAATCCGAGCCACTGCACGAGTGCGTTTCTTTTTTGCGGTGTTAAAATACGTGTACAAAGGGCTTCAATACTTCCTGATGCTCCTTCTAAGCCTTCATCACCAAGCAGCGGAGCAAACTTCTCCATCAAGGAAGCATTTTTCTTTTCTTGCAAAGCTTCCTGCACAAGCTGTGTATATTCTTCAGATTTATAGTATAAAAGTGTCTGCATTACATTTTCGCGCACGACTTTCTTTCTACTGTTTAGTTCCTTCGCTACATCCTCTGCAGCTTCCACATCTTTTGTAAGAAACTCGACTGCAGCAGCACGTACTTTTTTAGAGGAATCTCCGAGACTTTGAATGAGAAGAGCACGCGTTTTAACCGCATCATTCTTTGCCAACTCATCCAAAATGAAAATTCGTTCATCCGCAGAATACGCAGTAAATGTCTCTGTCACATATGCCTGTTCTTTTATAAACAAATTAACGAGCGCCTCTTTTGCCCTATTTTCCTTCCCACTGTGCCAGGCAGCTTGTTTAACTGAATGAGAAACGAGCTTCTCCTTCGATAAACCATAGGAAAGAAGATCTTCCAACATTTGTTCCAGCGAACCTTCCATATGAGAACATCGGTGCAGAAGTTCATATAAACTACAATTATAATCATTCACGAATTGAAGATTGAGCGCTGCTTCCCTCTTTGCCACTTCCTCTATATCCCAAAGGAGTGCAATTTCTAAGACAGGCATTCTCCAGTAATTATTTTGATGTTTCGAACTTTCGAGTACTTGCTTTATATCTGCAAATGACAATTTTCCAACTAAATAGTCACGATATGTATCACGTATATCAGATGACTCCGACGGAAGGATAACCGTTAAAAATTCTTCACGTACTCTATTTCGATTGAATTCACATCCATTTTCCGCCAAAAGCAGCGACACGAAAATATAATAACTTTGACTTAAATATTGCAGCGTACGCTGGACAAATTCCGGCTGCTCTTCCACCATACGAAACAACAATTGGTATTCATATACTTGGTCCAAGTTAACGGCACCTAAATGATGCTGTGTAAGACGATATGCAAAAAATCTTTCTTCTGAAACACCGAATTGTTCGCACAAATTTCGAATAGTTTCATACGCTTGTTTATCAAAACTCTTTGTTCTTATATGGTTTCCAAACTGATCAAGAACACGACACACATGAATCTTTGCATAATTCATAAAATTTTCAACAGAACGTTTCGCTAACAAGTCCATATATCGTCTTGCAACATTCGAATGCTGATAAATACGAAATAATAGCTGCCAAGTCACATCAGGTAAAGACGAACCGACGGAAACCTCATTGACAGATTCACCTTGAACGTATCTTTTAGCCAACTCTATCTTCTCTTGTGCTCCGTCCAGCTTCAGTATAAACTCCGCATGCTCTTGCAGTTCTTCCTCCAATAAAGAACTGTAAGTAAGAAATCTCTCATAGTCTGCATCGAGCATAAGCAGAAGCAAAAGCAGCTTTGGCCGACCTATTAGTACTTGCAGCTGTCCTTCTATGTACTCTGGGTTCTCCCGTATTAATTGTCTAATAAAAACATCCGCTTCATTTACATATCGCGAAGGATTTGTTAAGTACTTACAAGCAGATGCTACAAGCAGATCAAGCGAAAGGTCGCTTTTTTCGAAATAAACCTTCATCTCCGTAAAACTTACACGTGTAAAACGTACGAGAAGAACATTCAACAGTTGCTCCTCAAGTAAATAATAAAATAATCGAAAAAAGACTGGATCGTGCTTATACGTTTTCTCAAAATCCTGCATGAACTGCCAAGAAAAATCATTTCGCTTATTTTCGTGGATGGTCGTTCGTTCTATATGTTTTAAAACTTCCTCATCTCTCGTCTGCAAGTAACGTATTGCCAAATCCTCTTGTGCCCCTGTCATATTAAGGTGCTGAAACAACTGATATGTACCGACTGCCATCTTCTCTGCCTCCCTAGTTCTTTTATAAGTTCATCACTGCAACTTATAGTTAATTACATAACACAAAAATGATAGCGCTTATTTTTTCATATATCTGAAATTTATAATTCTAAAACACTTAATTGCGATAAACCGTTTTGTACAATATACGGAATATATTTACATTACTAGTATAGCATATTATTTTTAATACGAACATACGTTTCCGCGAAATGTATAATATATAACATCATCAGATTTCTATACTTGCGGTTTATAACTATATGTTCCGGTATATGGGATCACCTTACATGCCCATCAACTTAATAATTTTATAACACTCCAAACAAAAAATGTACATTTTCTCCTGGAGATGTCAATTTTTTCATTTTTCTACTTATATTATCCAAAATAAAATATGTATATTGTTTTATAAAAAATAATTATTTACGACGCCTTCTCTTTGCTTTTTTACGCTGATTTGTATGACTATATTTTTTTATATGAGTACTTCTGTTCTTTTTATAATTAGGTAACTTAAATATAAAAATAGTAATTGCACAAAAAATGAAAGATATAAGGGTTGCAATCATCCAAAGGTTAATATCATAGTCATATAGCTTACTAAAATACTTTTTGTTACGAGGAATATGGCTTACATTACTGTCAATTACTTCGAGAGTGCAAGGAATAACCCAAAAGGAACCAATTAACATAACAATTGTTCCAAAAATGAAACTGAGTATATGTTTTATCAAGTTCTATTCTCCTTTAATTATGTTTATTGTATACATTCATACTATATTTATCGTTTAAAACTTATAGTCAGAGTGATTTCTATATACTGTACAGCACGTTAGGTACTTATCCGTTTCTTTAATTGCAAAACATAACTGAAAACATTTCTTTATATTTCCAATTATATCATTCACCAAAGATAGTTGTCAGTGTAAGGTTTTCCTTTGCTTTTTGGCTAGAGTGCTGGCTCGTCGTGTGGGGGCGAAACCCCACGTATTACGTATCTAATTTAAAAATAGGGTTTCTTTGCCCATCCCCCTTTTTCGGGGGATGGGCAAAGAAACCTTAATAAGATTAGTTCAGGCTAATAACGCTTCCACTTGAATAGGTTTTGCTTTTCCATATTCAATTACGTTAAGTTCCTGGGGTTTTTCCTCCAAAAACCCCTAGCCAGCACTTACACCCAAAAACAAGGGGAAAATCTTCATACTAGCAAAAAATACAAAAAACCGTCCATCTGGACGGTTTTACTTTTTACATATTAAATTATTGTTTTTATTATTCTATTTCTCGTGAAGCAGGTTGAGGTTCAATGGATATTTCTTGCTGTTGTTTAGCAAATAGATTTGCTAATCCTGCTATTTCATATGGAAACAGGATGGTACTATTTTTTTCCGCTGCAATCTCTGTCATAGTTTGTAGTGTACGTAATTGTAGTGCCGCTGGCTGTTTACTAATTAATTCGGCAGCTTGAGAAAGCTTTTCAGCGGCTTCATACTCTCCTTTTGCAGCAATTACCTTTGCAACCCGCTCACGTTCCGCTTCTGCTTCCTTAGCCATTGCACGACGTAACCCTTCTGGAAGGTCCATTGAGCGTATTTCTACCCCTGTTACCTTTATTCCCCATGGTTCTGTAGCTTTATCTAACTCTTTTCGCAACAGATCATCCAATTTTTTTTGCTCAGTGAGCATTTCCTGCATCGTGTGAGCACCGAGGTTTGAACGAAGAATCGTTTGAGCTACAGTCGAAGTTGCTTTACGGTAATTTTCAACATCAAGAAGTGCTTTTTGAGCATTAACCACTTGATAGTACACAACAGCATTTATGGTAACCGGAACACTGTCTTTCGTAATTATATCTTGATTCTCAACATTTTCGACTCGAATACGCATATCCACTTTTTGTACTGTTTCGATTAATGGTATAATAAACTGAATGCCAGGTTCAATCGAACGAGTATAACGCCCTAATCGAAGTACAACACCTTGTTCATACTGTTGTATGATTCGAATCGAACTAAAAGTAACAATGGCTAAAAGAACAATTAAAAAAATTAGAGGTATTATCATACGAAGTCAACTCCTTAAATAGGCAATAATTGCTTGAATTTATAAGCTATATCCATTTTACCAAATTTTCTTATTTTCAACCAGGATGCCATGTACATTTTAACGCTTTGGAGATAGTCTCATTTCTTAACTTAATGGGCATAGGGTATTTTTTTAAAATACCCCGCTAATCAAAAAATACAAAAAAACGTCCCTCAGGACGGTTTTACTCTTTACATAATTGTCGAAAGTGGAAGTTACATATTACTAGGGGTCACACGACCAAAAGGAAGTTAGGATATTTCTAGAATAACAGGTACTACTGTACAATATATTCTGGCTTGATATCCTGCTTGGATTGAACCTCTATGAGATTCTTGAGAGCAGCTTCATCTTTAATTAGATCCGGTTTGAGGTATGCGTACTTTCCTTCCATTTCAGGTTGATTATAACCTTTCTTTTCCCTACCTATAGAAGCTGAACTTACTCCAAGGTTATTATAACAAATAACAAGATACAGGCTCTCTGCTCCTTTTGGTACGGATCCATTTGCCACATACTCTACTTGATAAGTTAATAGGGATGGTGAATCTTGATATAAGATGGAAAATGTCTCCTCCTTTTGAGTATATCCTTTTGGTAGAAAGTTTTTAGCAATTGCAATACCTTCTTGTAATCTCAATATTGTATTATCTTCAGGAGTAGTGCTATGTGGAGATATGTTGACAGAGGCAACATATCTCTGTTCCTGTTCATTCTTTCCCTCAAAATAAGAAAGCGTTTCTTGAGAAGATGGGTTGATCTGTGATGAAATCCGACTAGATAAACCTAGCTTTGCGTAATATTCTTCCCATACTTTCGTAGGCTCGTTCAATTTGGGGGCATCTACATCCTTAATTGCTTTCCAAAATTCTTCAATTTCCTTTTTCGTTTTTGCAACTAATTTTAATTCCGGTTGTTCTTTTTCTGTTTTGCTTGTATTTGCAGATGTTTTAGATTGTTCACTTGTCTTTTTCTCCGTTGAACATGCAGAAATAGTAAGTAAGCATGTTAATAATACTGAGAATATTCCAATTATTATTTTCAACATTTTCTCTCCTTTTGTAAAAAATATTAACCTTTTAATTGTAATCTCTCAGGACTGGTCACAGGATCGCTGCCCTAGTCTGTCAGATTATTTACATTAAATGTAAAACACTTCAAAAAAGCAGTACAAGGAACCATATTTTTCTAATTGTACCATCTGGAGGAAGCAACTTGTTATAAAAACTGGATGTATAGGATATTCATGTAAAGTTAACATAACGTATCATTATCAGTAGCAAGGTAAACAGGCGGATTCTCAGCCTCACAAGGAATCCGCCTGTTTTTTTCTATGACTCTATTCACTTTTTTATACATTCCTATCCTAGAGTGGGTTTCAGGGTTCCCATTTGTTACTGGATTGGCCGAAAAACTGTATAAAATCTTGTATGCTCTTAGCGTGGGGTTTTTCCGAAATGATGGCGGTACCCCTCTCATAAAGAACCGTACGACTTACACCAGTAACTTCACATATCTTTTTCATTATCTCTTTTGTATTTATTTATATAAATATATAATGATAGTGTAATTTCCAATATTTAAAACACGAGGTGACAATATGCAAAGTTACGGTTCACTGGTAACCTTTATTGTTCTTTGGACAATCCTTTTATTTTTCAATCTCTATTCTGTCTATGATAAATACACAACAGGAAGTTCGTATTATTGGTTTCATGTTATTCTAGCAATTATATTTCTTATATCATTAACCAGTAATATACGCGATATTTTAAAAAAGAACTACACAACTTCTGAATCAAATTAAGGATCCGCTACTTTAATTGTTCTACTAGGGGTCACCTTACATACCTATTAACTCCAGAGATTTTAATACCTTCATATCCCCAAAAACGTTATCCGTTCTAAACAGGCTAAATTAGAAAGGATGACGTTTTTTTGTTTTATGGATACATTTTTTTATCTTGATGGCGATGTGTTGCCGCCTCATATATGGTGACCCCTATATATCATTATATTTTTTTGTAAAGTTTAATTGTTGTAACACTTATAGGGTCACTGCAACAAGTCTTGTGTGTTTGTTTAGCACCATAAGTAAAATCATTCTATTTGACATTAACTTATTCCCTAGCTAACAATTAAAATATTCTTTTAAAAACACATAAAATGTTGACCAAGTTTCCTTTAACTCTCCACTTAAAAGCAGCTCATCTCCCCCTTCAAAATGAACCGCATAAACTTTATCAGTTACACTATCAAGCACTAGTACGGCATTTGCTGACATTTCACTTAAAACTAGATACTTTTTAGGAAATCCATGCTCATTTCGGGCAATCATTGTATTTGATTGAATATTGCTCTCCTCATCTATAATATCTAACAACTCGTAGGGAACGTGCTCTTCCCAAAAAGGGCCAGCATACCGATCATAAAATTCACTAAATGTATCAGAGACTTCTACACCTAAGCTAATTAAGGCCTCTTTCACATTTTTCTTATCTTCACGTTTATAAATGTCTTCTCTAAGAACTTGGTCTAATTTATCAGGCAAAACATTCACTTTCATTCCCTCCTAAAGCTTCTTTCCCTGTGATTTTCCAACGATTTACAAAACCTTTTTTAGTGTTCCCAACCAAACTTCCCCAACATTAACCTTATAAAGAACGTCATCTCCATCACTGAGCTTAATCTTCTGGGTTTTATAAGCCTTATTTATTATTTCATTTACCTCGTCTTTTGTTCTAAACCCTGTTACTATATCTTCTTTTAGTTCCTCATCCCAATACATTTTGGTATCAATGTGAGCTTCCCAATCAAACAAAGCTAACTTATCCTTTAATGATTCATATTTATGAAATGGAAATTTCTTTGTAGTAAGGTTTTTGTCAAAGGTATCATTGTAAGTATTTATACAATCCTTGTAAGAAACGACAATTTGAGAACTTATAAAGTCTGGTTCATATAACCAAATTTTCAGGTAAAAGTTTTCATCCTCCATTGTCATTTTTTCATACCAGTTTAGATATACATCTATCATTTCACTTAATAATAAACAGTTATACCAATTAGGAGGATTTCTACGGACTAAAGAATAAAAGGGATGAATCCACAACTTTGCATAATCTCTTTGATGCTCACGAATGTAATTCATATCTATGTCGATTACATTTTGCTTCCATCTTTCTATCTTTCTCTTATGTCGTTTCCACCCTCGTATTTTCTTCTTTTTAGAGTGATAAAACTCTTTCATTCACACACATCCCTTCCACCTACTGATTTCCAGCTAATTTTCTATAAGTTATTACTATCTCATAATGATTGTATTGAGTCGTTTCATACCATTTTAAAGTTGATTTCTTCAGTGGTGGTACAAACACGTTTGATACGGATATCGCGTGTCAAAAAAGACAACAAAAAACCGAAATGACACTAATTTATCAAATCGGTTTTTATTCTATATGAAAGAATTTCTATCAGCCTCTTTTAATTTACTAAGAATTTCATTAGCAACGCCCTCGAATCTTTTAGGATCGTCAGAAATAATTTCATTAAGCAAATTGATTACTGTTAATTTTATATCACTATTCATTCCTACAAGAATTTTAGCATACTCACTTCTATATAAATCATTATTTAAAATTCTTATGTTTAGTAGCATTGCCCATTCTTTTGCACTCTCAACCATTTTTGGTAAAGCTTTAGGCATCTCTGTCAGATATTTTTCCATTTCAAAACTTTCAATAAAATGAACTAGACCAAACATAACTTCTTCCTCTTGTGTTTCATCATCAAATATCATACACAAGTCTTTAATAAGCTTCTCATCATCATAATCTGCTAAGTTTTCTAATGCATCGTCAAACTCTTCACATTCTGATTGATTTTTTAAAAACCTACAATTATATAATCTCTTAATCTCAAATCTACTATCCATATGAACTCCCCCTTTAAAAAAATTAACAAAATCAATAGCTTTCATTTTAAAGTCAATTGAAAAAGATCTTCTTTTCCCCATAAAAAAATCCCCTCCTTAATAAACAGTACAGTAACTTTCTCTCAACTGTCTACCATAGGGGGAATGCCACAATACAAAAGTCATTTTTTTAAAACTGCCTAACTTTTTTAACGTCCTTTACAAAGGACATATTTCACAAAATTATTAAGTATTTTTATTCATTTGTTATCAAAGATTTTCTATTCAGTGTCTTCTAATATTCTATCATCTAATTCTTCTCTTTCTCTCGCTATTTCTCTATACGTTTCAATTAAATTGCTCAACAGTTCAAGAGAGATCTGTCTATCTTCTTCCTCAAGAATCCTTACTTCTGCACCCAGTGCGTCCAAATTAACAACAACATTTTTAAGTTTAATCAATTCTTCTGTATCATAATAATTAAACTTTAAAACTGGAGTTTCATCTTCTATATTTCTTTTTAGCTCACTAATTGATTTATGACTAAATTTTCTTAAAAAGGTAATATACTTAACAATATTCTTATCTGGTCTAACTATTAAGGACATATCATGCACTTAAAACCCTCCTTAAAAATGGAAAACATCTCGTATCGGCTCTCCTGGTAAACTATTCCCCCCGTGCCATCCATACAAATCATTAATCGTAGCAAGGAAAATCCCTAGAAATACCAAATATTACACCTAATAATTTATTTGCTGAGGAATTTAAAGTTTGTGATCAAATGGGAAACGAACTTGTAAAATTTATTGAAAAAGGAGAAACTTAGAATGTTGAAATGGAGAGAAATAAAAAACAGCCTTTCCTAAATTATAGTTTGTCTATATCAATAGGCCTCTCCTCAACAAACCCTTCATACCATCTGTCCAGTGGAAAATGTGCAGCCTTTACTATATCTAATGTGTTTATTTTAAGAACAAACATACCTCCTCGTTCAAGTATTCTGATTAACGGTTCATATACACTTAGATATTTAATAACATCTGGATTTTTATCAGCATACTTAGCTAGTTGGATGTAGTATTGTATTATATTTTTGATATATATATTTTCACTTGAAAACGCTACAGTTTCTGAATTGCAGTAGTCGGAAATAATTACTTCTTCCTCCACATCACCAAGTAGTTTGGCTATATTTGCAACTAGAGGTTTTATTGGTTGTATTGATTCCTCCTCAAAAAATTTAGCTAATCTCCTCAAAAATTCATAGCCTAAGGTAGCTTCTGCTTCCGATGCATTTGTACCCACTATATCCCATTTTACATTATTAATTCTTACTATTGCCTCGTTCATATACACTTTTTTCACCTCAAAGTTAGTAATACATATCTTAAAAATAAATATTTTTTCGTAGTTTCAGATGTTGGTTTGGAATAAAGTAAGATTAAAAATGTTTTGCCAGTTCTCATTTACTGAGAACCAAAAAAATCTATTTTGAAAAAAAGATTGTTCAAAATAGATTCTTTCTTTGTGTTCGAGTGTTCAATTTTTATAAAAAAATTTGATCATTTTCTACCTGTGTTGCTCTACAATCGCCCTCTTTAGTTCAATAACTCTTGAACATTACCGTATATATAATTTTTTAATGACAAAAGTTCATCTGTCTCCAAATTATAAATATCTTTCTCATTTGTATAACTGTTAACCACTTTTTGAATAGTAAAGCTCATTTCTTTTGGAAATGATGCTCCCCCCCAGTTACCAGCTTCTTTCTTGGAAGAAATAATCCCTTCTTTTAGATACCAAAAAACCCCAATCAAATTTAGAGTACAATAGATTGGGTCCTCCTCAATATTTTCTAAACATTCTTGAAAATCCCCCATAATGGAAGATATATAATGTGAACGTGGAACCAAAGGAAAGACTTCAACAATTATTTTTCCTTCTATACAAATTCCTCGATGATTGATTATAGTTATATGTGCAGCTAAATCAGGATCAGTCGTAATCTCTCCATTTAAATATTTATTTGTCCCTTTTGATAACTCCTCTTCATACCGTTCTCTCCAGAATTCACTATAATGAAAATCAAAGGGGCAGGGATGCTTCCAATTTTCTAATTGTTCTTTGTTCAAGAAACTTATTTCCAGTGGAAATGGATCATTAGAACAAGTTAGAAATAACTGTGCCAACTTTCTTTTGGTTTCACTAGCCATCGAATTGTTCGTGACAACCAAAACATCAATATCACTACTTTTCGGATTAAATCCTCCCATCGCCAAAGAACCGTGTATGTAAAAACCAATAATATCGTCCTTAATAATTTCTTTCGTCTCACTTAGGATGTGAAAGACAAAATCTTTTATATCAGAATGGCAATTTTCCCAACTATATGTCATATTTATATCCCCCAATATATTTCTTCCACTTAACTTAATAACAATTATTTCATAATCACGGTCCTTGAACAATTATTTTATTCCAGAATATTACTTTTAATAGAACAAAAAAGCCCTGCATATCATACAGGACTTTTAATCAATCCCTTGCACATAATTCACCTGTTTATATTCTTTCGCGTATAGCATGTAATCTTTTATTTTAAACTCATTTATTATTAAAGAATTATAGAAACATCGTGACTCTATTTCAAATTCACAACTGGCAAGAAAAACTCTTGCTTTATAAGCATAATAAAAATGCCAGGTTGTTGACTAAACAATCTGGCAACACCTTAGTCGAAGAGAGTGTTTAGAACAGTCCGTATCGAATGTTCTCCATACTACATCAAAATAGACTATATATTTCTCTAAAATAAAAGATTATCCATTTGTAAATATTTAAATAGAATAAAGCTACTTCTTTAAATCCTCTCTTACTTTGTCGATATTTAAGTATTATCTGTTGAACTAAAAAACTATATTCCTTTATTGTATCTTCAAATAATCCCCTAACTGAGGTAAATTTATCAAAGCCTTTTTTTGTTCTAGAATTTTAATTAATTCCCAGTATTCCATAGTAATTGCCGAAACTTGACATGAAGCCTCGACAGGCATGCTTTCCCATCCAGGACCCAGTTAATCAATGCACCTGGCTCGCCGGCAAGTCTAACATACCCGCCACTCCATATAAAGTTTCTGGGACTGTTCACTTATGTTAGTTAGAAGTATACCCAGAATTGACGGTAAGTCTACTTAACCTTTATTTTATTGTCCAGTTAAGTGTAGCCGATTCATTATAAGGATTTTTTTCTTAGGCTAGCAAAAACCCGTTTAAAATACTCTTCTAATGCCACTTCACCCAACTTAGGCTTAAAATTCAAATCCTGTCTTGATGTAGTAAGGTCATAGTGTCTATTTATTCCACCATAATATAATTCTACTTGACTTCTAAGTAGTGATGGCTGAGTATTCTTTTCCTTTGCTTCAAATTCAAGTTTATCAGCTAAATTTAACAACTGTCCTTTAGTATATTTTTGTGGTATCTCAAGATTAGGAATAAATTTTTTTGCAATTTTAATGATATCTTCTAAAGTTACAGGCTCTTCATTAGCCAAGATATATCTTGTACCCCTTACACCTTTTTCCGCTGCAGCAATCATACCTTTCACAACATCAGTTACATCTATTGGTGTCATTTCACTTATATAGTTAACTTTCATCTTTCCTAAAAGAATACTATCGAAGCCCAGTATGGTTGGAGTTTTCTTTAAAAACTCTCCACCAATCATTGCACCAGGAAGAACACTAACCATATCCAAATCATATTTCTCTGCCAGCTCCCAAGCTGTTCTTTCAGCTCGTGCTTTTGAATCAAAGTATGCATTTCCATGACTGTTTTCAAGCCATGTAGTTTCATCAATTTTACCCTTTAAGTTTGTCTTGTCCAATGACAATGCTGCTACGGAGCTTACATATACTATTTTTCTTACATTTGCTTCTTTAGCAGCCTCCATTATATTTTGAGTTGCCTCAACATTAGGAATAATTATCTCTTTTTCAGGATCTTGTGCCCAATGTTTAAATACAGCAGCTACTTGATATAAGGTATTCACTCCATCAAGTGCTTTATGAAGTGATTCTTTATCCCTCAAATCGGCGTAGACGATTTCACAATCAAGGCCTATAAATGGTTCTTTGTCATTTAAATCTCGTACACTTGCTCTAACAGTTTCTCCTCTTTTTAATAATTCCCTTACCAAGTTGTTACCCAAATGACCATTTGCACCTGTTACCAAGGAAATTTTCTTCATAAATAAATCCTCCTAAATCAGTGATTACACCAGTTATCATAATGCGATAATAGCCTGTTGTAATTGACATATGTAAATTGCAATAAAAAAACACCAAATACTTTTATTTGATGTTTCCTAAAAACGTTTATTCTATTTTCATACTTCTCTTAATTCTACTAAGTGAGCTTGCTCTAATTCCAATATAAGAAGCAATATATGATTGATTTATTCTACTTTCTAAAGAAGAATACTCTCTTTTAAACTCCATGTACCTTTCCAGTGCATCTTTCATAAGTAACGCCTGTTCTCGATTTAGCATACCAACAAGAATCTTCTGAATATAATTAGTGAATATAATCTTCATTTGATTAGTTTTCTTCATACCTTGGTCTATGGAATTATACGGAATAACTACGCAAATGCTGTCTTCCAGGCTTTCTACACTAAATCTAGCTTCTTCAACTCTTAATAAACCCTCTGCACAGGCAAATTCCGTTTCAGCTGCAAAACATTTTGTCACATCATTCCCTGCAGCATCTATATAATAGCCTCTCATAATTCCTTTATGAATATAATACAGTGAAGAAACTCTTTGCCCCTGCCTTAAAACAATTGTACCCTTTGGTACCATCTTTATATCAGCTGTTGAATTAAATAAGTATTTTAAATCTTCTTCCAATTCCAGCTTCAAACCAGCTTCAATATAATCACTCGGCTTATTAAGCATAATTCATCACCTCTATAAATATATAAGGCATATCCTTTATCCACAATTTACTATTATAGCATTTAACCATGTCAAGCAACATAATAGATTTACTTAAAATTCAATACAATCCTTTAGGGTTTTCATTTTCTGACATCGGTTTAAGGAAATTTGAACCAACAACAATAGCATGCATCTGTTGTTGTACATTGACGCAAACAGGACAAACTCCATTCATTAGCTCGGTTTCATAACCCATCTGAAAATGATATGATTACAGTGGCAATAGCATTAATTATTACTTAATTATTGAAATACAAAATGAGAAAATGACAACGTGGAGGGGAATTTATGGGCTTTTTTAGTAGATTTTTCAAAAAAGTAGAACAAGCAAACAATGGAGAGGTAACCCTCAATGAATTAAATGAAGAATTATATGTTGAATCTCCAATAGAAGAAGCTAATAGTTTTTGGGTATCAATGGCACAAAATTTAATTGTCAATACTGTAAAAGCCGCCGACAATAATGTGGAACGCGCTTTTGTTTTGGTTAATTTTAAAAAAGGAGAGGCTTCTTTTGATATTTTTTATCAAATTAACGGGCAATTGTATTTCTGGAATCAGCTAGAAAATCAGACGATTAAAAATAGAATTAAGAATGAGTTGTTACCACAAGCTTCGGAAGTTTCAGATGCAGTAAACCTGCAATTTCACGAAGCGGACCATCCTACAATCTCGTTTGCAGAACTGCAATTTGAATGGGAAACAAAGGCCTGGTTTTCACACATCATCTGGGAAGACGATCCCGCCTCACAATTACCAAAAGCTCAAATATTAAACGAATGGTTCAGCCTAATTAAAAAGGAAACTCAGAATAAACCACTTGATAGTGATACAAAATTTTCTTGGTATCCATCAATCCCTTAAGGTTGATGAGCATGGGTGCTACCTAAACGTCAAGTAACTCCAAAATATACAATAAAGTGAAACTTTAATCAGTGGGGGTTTTCTTCATCCCCCACTGATTATTAGCCCTCACCAATCGGGCTTTTACGGGCAGTTTATCTCCCGCCTAACTTCTTAAGAAAAGCAGAAGCGGCTCGCTCAGAATCGCAGGACGTTGGAGCACCTGACAGAGAGGCGCTTTTCGCCTCGTCCGAGGGGGAGAAACGACCGGAGATTCTAGCCGCTAAAGCTGGACAATGCTTCCGCTGAATTTTGAGGTGGGAGTATTACTGCCCACGAATAGCGGGATAAAAGTTGATTTTGGAATTATTTTTTGTCTACGTTTCAGATAAAATTAAACAAAAACCTTGTATAAAGGTGGAGAACAGATGAACATTCCTAAACAATTCATTAAACCCTTTCCTGCATATGAAGAAGTGTTTTATGATAATTTGGAGCAGCATAAAAAACACTTTTTACCCATTTGCTCTATAAACTTACAATGCATTGAACCAGAATGGGATGAATGGTTACATATTGTGTCAGCAAAGGAAATTCATGAGGGGTGTGTTGGCGATTTTACCCAACCATTTCACACGAATTTTACGAAAGAAGATACGTTAGGCTTTGATGTCGTTGACGGAAAGTATAAATTTGAAGCAGATTGGAATTACTTTGAAATTGAACAGAGCCCTTCCGACATTGTAGAGAAAGCCTATGCGCGTAATGAAAAAGACTATCAAATCCGTAAAGAATTTTTCCAACGCAATCAAAAAATTTATCCTTATTCTAGCTTTGGAAAAGAATTTACATCCGTAGAATCATTAGAGCAAGAGTTTATCGAAAAGCAAACAAATGGCTGGGGATTAGATTATCCCGAGGTAAATGGAATTTTGGATGATATACGTTTTATGACAGAAGAAGGGCAAGAATTATTGGAAGATTACGTTAGCGAAGACGAAATTTTTGACTATACCAATCTACTGTATGTACCAAAAGATGAAGATGGCCATCCATTTACATATGTTGGATTTGCTACAGGCTATTATTTTCAAGCTTATGGTGCGGATCGTATATACCTATTTTTCAATAAAGAATTAAAAAAAGCAGTAATTTGTTTTGAGTATACATAAGGTACAAGAAGCAAAAAAGGCCCTTGAGAAAAAGGGTGATTATATGAAAGCTTTACAGCTTACAAAGTGAAAAAGGAAATCATTTCGATTTCCTTTTTTGTATTCTATTCATACATCCGAAGATCATTGATAAATGTTTATCTATAAATACTTAATTTCTTTAACTAGTCATGAGCGTGGGTGAATTGCTCAACAGTTCAAGAGAGATCTGTCTATCTTCCTCAAGAATTCTTACTTCTGCACCCAATGCGTTCAAATTACGACATCCTGGTAACCCACTTCAGTTACTTTTTCATTTAATAGACGAAGCCCTAGTCCATTTTCTGTGTCCCATGTACAATCAAAGGTTATTCCAATATCTCGATCTTCATGAATATCTCCATATGGAACAACAATTCCAACTAAAGTTATCATCTCAAGTAATTGATTAGTTGTTTCGATTTGCGGATAATTTTCATTTACTTCAATATCATAACCTAGTTCATGTCGCTCTTGTTTGTAATAGTCTAATATTGATTGCAAAAAACTTTTTTGTAAGTGCTCCCAATTTTGCATAAGTGAGGTATAAGCCGCATATTGTTCTTTATCAAATTTACCATCCTCATCACCTTTGACCATCAATGCTATTTCGACTTCATTTCCAAAAAAATTAATGGTAGTATCCTTTGACCACCCATAATTATATTCAAGTTCTCCAAAAACTGCATCGTTTATTATCATTTTAAAATCTCCTTTTTTATTGGCGAATCCTTCAATCACAAATACAGACTTTAATAGATATCCATAAAATCAGGTAATTTTAATCAGTGGGGGTTTTCTTCATCTCCCACTGATTATTATCCCTCACCAATCGGGCTTTTACGGGCAGTTTATCTCCCACCTAACTTCTTTGCTTTCGCCGAATTTTGAGGTGGGAGTATTACTGCCCGTTAATGTGGGATAAAAAGTCGCTTTTTCTATTCTTTTTCATCCATCTTTTGCTTTAAATATTCAGCAATTTCTATTTCTCCTCTTTCAACAGCGAATGCATAAGCATCCATATCTCTCATGTTGTCACCAGAGTATTTTATAGAAATATCTATATTATTCTCAACTAACAATTTAACAATCTCAAAATGACCACCATATATTGCAGCAAACAGAGGATTTCTATCTGGTTCACTAATATCAATCTCAATATTATGATTAACGAGATATTCTGCAGTAGCCGCTCTTTCAAGGGCATTTGTAGAAAAGGTTCCACCCTGTGCATGAATATCTATCCCAGCACTAATGAGATATTCTATTATTTTTAAATGCCCATGAGCTGCTGCTACATGTAACCATGTACCAAAGGGCGTCATCCATGTTAACATTTCTGGGTCTTTCTCTAGCAAACCTCTTAACGTATCCAGTTGGCCACCTTTTATGGCACCTCTAATGTCTTTCGCAATTTGAGTCTTATCCATTTTAGTTTCCCCTTTAATTTTTATCTTCCAGAAGCGGCTTGTTTTCAAAGGTCTTCTAGTATTTCAACAATATCAATCTCTCTTACTTATTCTTTTTCGCCCATCTTCATCTTTAAATATTCAGCAATTTCTGTTTGCCCAAATTCTCTAGCATATTCATAAGCATTCATATTCTTAATATTTTCTCCAGTGTATCTAATTGAAATATCTATTCCTTTTTCAACTAGAAACTCAACTACTTCTTTATGTCCACCATAAATCGCTCCAAATAATGGATTTCTTTTTGCTAAGGTCACATCTAATTCTGCGCCTGCCTCTATTAAATACTTTACTATCTCCAAATGCCCCGCTCCTGCAGCCAATCTTAAAGGGGAAGCATCAAATATATCACCTTTTGTATTCACATCGATTCCTTTACGAATCAGATATTCTACTATTCCAAAATGTCCTTTCTTTGCTGCAACATGTAACCACGTACCAAATGGTGTCATTGAATGTAAAGATTCTGGATTATCGCCTATTAAACGCTTTACTTCATTACTATCACCAAGCTTAATAGCATTTCTTATAGTTTTATTGAGACTTTTTTCATCCATAACATTACCTCCTGTATTTCTACTATCTTGTACTAGCTATGTCTCCTAAATCTTTAACAGCTTCAACAATATCATCAAAGTCACCGCCCATTGCTTCAACAGCCCTTAACCGATTAACTACTTCCTCTAAAGCATCAAGACTATGTTGTCCAAAGCATAAATTATCGAAAAAAACACCTGATGTCCAAAAGGCAATCAAGTGCTTTAAGTTTAAATGTTTTCTAAATGTAAACGACTCTTAAAGTTTGTGTTTTTTATCATTTTATAGTTTGATCAGACTTCCTGCATTGCCAATTGTTCATATAAATTCTTTGGAGTGGTACGTTCAGTAGAACCTCTTCCAAGAGATTAAACAAAAGCGATAACTGGGTTACCAATTATCGCTGACTAATCCAAACCATTTGGTGCGCTATAAAGTAACAACGATTTTATTATCTATGATAGTTCTAAAGTTAGAGTAATTTCTCATCATATTATTACCGTATACACTAACAGCCTCATTACCATATATCATACTTTCATAATTACCTTTAAATTCTTTTTTTATTGACTCTTCCAAGCTTGCATAGTATCTTTTGGTAGCTTCTTCTGCTAATTCACGAGATCCATGTGTTAAGATAAAACTAATATCAACCACATAACCATTTGGAGGATAAAAGCCACTTATAACAACCTCTTTTACAAAGTTGTCCAGATCGTTCGCGCATCTTTCTACAATTGGCATAAATACACTATCTAAACAATTAGTGAATTCATTAACTGTCCGGTCCCAATCTTCTCTATTTGCTACGTTCCAATATAATTGACCACTTGGCACATTACATTGACGTATATTGATATAAAATATTTTATCTTTGGATTTTAAAGGGATAATTGCACATTCACCATAAAATGCTACATTTTTATCAGATATATTATTCCAGCTTGTATAAAAAAATATCTTATAGATGAAATTCTTATCTTTTTTGGTCATCCAACGACTAGACTTAGAATATTTCCAACCACTATCTAAATACTTTTCGGATATTAGATTACATACATTCTTAAATGCTTCATTTGCTTTCATACCTACACCTCAAAATTAGAACATATCTTTAACTGTAAACAATTTAAAGGTTATTACTTTTTACCTCCTCAAACCACTCATCAGCGATATGATCTGCCGTTTTAATATCATCATTCGTATATACTAAATCATACTTGTATTCAGCTTTGAAGTTTCCACTCTTAACATCATATATTAATTTTATCTCAGTGGGCATATCTCTTGTATATTCTTTGCATAAGTCTTCGATTTTTTCGATATCTTCACATATTATGCGCAATACCATAAGCCCTCGTTTTGGAGACAGATCATATCTTTCATCCCCAGCCTCCAATGCATCATTCACTTTATGAGGCTTCACATACTTATTGTTAACTAGATAAAAGAACTTGCTCGAAATAATACTTTCTTCACGTGAAGCGTAAACATACACTTTATCAGCTCTATCCTCAACAAATTCCATACATATGGATATCATATCTGCTTGCAATTCACTAAATCTATCTTCAAATTCTTTCACACTACTTTTGCACCCCTTAGATTAATTTTTAATAACCTCAGAGAACGCCTCACCATCAACAGTGTATTTTACTGAAAATTTCTCGGGACGCATATTATTCCCAGAGTAAATTATAGCAACATTAACTGTTACTTTTTGGCGAGGTGTTTCTTTTAAAGCTGCTGCCAATTTATTTTTTATTTACGCTACTACTAGATTTACCTTAATAACATACACTAATTAATTTTTAGTAATTTCTTCATAATAATTTTGCAACCATCCTATATCATCTTGTAAATATTCATATTCACATCCATTCAGACATTCCCTTATGTCAATATCCTTGTATAAATCTAAAATTATTTTTATATTACTTAAATCATCTTCATCAATATTTCCTTTATTTGTACTTTGTAGCCCTATTATAGTTGAAATTACAACAATTGATTCTATCCCATTATTTTGTATTTCTTCATAAAAATTATCATAGCATCTTCCAGCAGATTGCTCTGGTGTATAGTTATCAATATTTAAATATATATAGTAGTTCCTAGTAATCTCATATTTAATTTGAAAAAAGCTTTTCCCCATTTTTAATACCTCCATTTGTTATTTTTTCCTTTAACACAATATTTTAAAGTAAGATATCTTGAAATCCTATTTCAGTAATCACTTAAAAAATGAATAATAAACTCACTCATTTCTATAACTAAAACACAAAAAAGCACTCATCGTCGATTGTAGACAATCAAATGCTTTAAGTTTGTAAGTTTATGGTTTGTTCTCAGTAACAATAATTCGTATATTTAAAATTGCTTCTGATCTACGTATCGTTTTTATTTTTATAAATAAATATCATTATATAGCTCCATAATTGTCTAAACATCATGAGTTCTTTATTCTACACACTTATTTTCTTATATTACTAGTTACGGTAATTATGAGGTAAAAAGGTTCATTCACTACTGGGTATAAGTACTTTCTACTTAATCTCATCGTCATTAAAAATGGCCTCAAACTCCTCATCAGTATAATCTCTATTACTTGATAGATGATAACGATGTGTGATCCCGTTATGGTCTAGAACATGATCTACAACACCTTCCTCATCAGAAACAACAAAAGTAATTTCATCATCACCTTCATATGTCTTTGGGGTTATATCTGCCAAAACGAGCCACGCATTTCCTTTAATTCTATAAAATTCATTATAAAATCTTACGGACCTTTCTATATCATCATGTATGATCCCGTGTAAATTATGCTTTTTCTGATATCGCTTAGCAATTTGAATAGCTTGACTTGCAGTTAGATTTATTTCCTTTTCTTCCATCACTATTTCTCATACCCTTTCCAATTAGGTAATGGCCATTGTCTACTTCTAATGAAAAAAATATATCTTTGTGCGTCATATATCTCTTCAGCAATACCTTTTTCCTTATTCTTCATAATTTCATTATAAACGTACTCTTTTCTTGCTGATCTTGATTGTCTCAAATAATTTTCTTGTCCAAGTTCTCTAGATTGTTTAGCATGGTAAGATTCATGAGGGGCACTTAAATTTAATACCAATTTCATTCATGCCTTTCTTAAATTCCCTTAAATCTTGAATACTCATAATCCTTAATCCATCATCTGTTAGACGAGTTTGACCACTAACAGGCATCTCTTCCCATTCTTTAAAATCAAGATTATCCGTACCCTATGTTATAAAGTTAAAAAAGAAGCTGTTTTTCGCTTAAAAATCACGAAAAACAGCTTCTCAATGATTGGAGAATAAGACACTTTTATTTTACTTTATATTTCCCTTTAATTTTTTGTAAATATTCTTGCACTTCTTCAGCTTTGTCATCGTGTTTTTCAACATAAAAGTCGCAAACTACCTGCAAATAATTACACAACTCGCCAAAGGTGATAATATCATACCAATTTTCATCGACTCCATAATAGAATAATATCCTATCTTCCCCAAAGTAGCCCGTATCATTTTTTTCAAACTCATCTGAGTAAACAACACCAATAGTATCCCTTCTCATTACATCTTCATTACAGAAGCCATCTAAAACTTTTATAAAGTCGAAGTCTAAAGCGAATTTCGCTAGGACAGTAATAACAAAACTTTTAGTTAGACCATTCTTTTTAAATCTATCAATTAATAATTGATAATCTTCTTGAAAAATCCCCATAAAATGATTCACCCCTAAGCTGAAACAATCTTATCATTCTTAATTACCATTTCAATTACCATCCCTGCATCTGTACGTCCCCTAAATTTATAATTCATTCGTTTTAAGTCCATTCCATGTCTTTTCAATGAAATGTCATCTCGCCGAATTCTCACGCTTTTCTTTCTAGCCCAGTTGTAAAAATAAAGGAAGTCAATAGCCACTACGTTCTCCTAACGTCGCTATTGACTTCCTTTATTGAGCATGTATCTTTGTCAGTGTCCAAGTAACCCACAAAATAGGCACATTTCTCAACTTATTTTTCTATTTCTAGTATCAAGTCTTCCAAATGCAAAACATCTTTATTATTTTGACTAATGTTCATGCGAAAAGTTTCAAATAAATTTGCAAGAACATGAACGATCACCGTAACACATGGTGTTATTACAATCGTACATGGCCAAAAATTGCACATTCTAGATAGCTATGCAATCTTGATATTAACTTATAGGAAACCTTGACCGGATTCAAGGTTGAAGACGTACAATCTTAGGTCTATTTATAATACTTGATACACCTTTCTTGAAAAGGGATTCTATCATCGAGCAGCACCTCTTCTTGCAGCAATTTTGCTATATTCTCTATTTTTACAATGAATAGTGCGAAGAAGTCGCCCGAATTTGGATATGAAAATAGTCCATATCCCTTTGGTGACAGTATTTTGTTGACCTCCTTGATCTTTTCAGGTAAAAATTCATAGTTAAATGCTTCTAATTTCTCGAGTTCTTCTTGTGTTGCTAATTCAATTTGGTGGGCAAATTCGTAATCAAGAATAAAATTGACAATTTCTTGGTATTCCTCACCTTTATAGTCAACGTATAAAAACTGTTTCGTCGTTAATCCATATTTTAATAGGTCTTCATGTAAGTCATAACTTCCTTGCTCCTTCAAAAACGTTTCCAAATCCTTGCTATCAGGAAATATAATCTGTGCTATCCCTTTATCAGGCATATTAGCTTCCTCCCTTTTATTAAAATAATTCTCCATGCTTGTTAGGAATATATTCTGGGTAGTTTTTACGATAAAATTGATCGATCATCTGAAGCACGGGATCCCATTCAGGGTATGGCTCACGTTCTGCAAATACCATTTTCGCTTCTGGAGTATTCATCAGAAAATTATCGAATTGAGTAGGTACTGGCAACCCTAGTTGTTTCCTTACATGGATCAAGAATAAGATCTCAAAAGGATAAAATCCGAATCCGAAATCACCAAATTCACCGAACTGTCCGATTTCAGAAGCTAATGCAGAATGATACTGTGACATTATCGAAATTAGATGTTCTATTTCTTCTAAATCACCAGTCGACCAACGTCCCAGCACTTCATCATAAATGTTCAGGTCTTCAGGGATTAAGTCGCATCGTAGTTCAGCTTCCTTAAACTTATTTATCACGGCTAGATGCAATTTTTCATTCGTTCCCATGATAGTTTTATTTTTATACTGCAAGTACAGCTCTAGCAAAAACCAAATATGTCTATCTTCTTCATTGGCATCTATTAAATGTTCACCGAAGTGATGAGTCATAAAATCATATAATATATTTTCTTCTTTCTCCCATCCATACATTGCAAAATGAACTAATGTGAAGACGACTTCGCTAAACGAATATTCCAACATCATCCCAGGATACCTGATTGTATAGAGATCCTGTCCCATGCACTGGTAAAATAAGACCTTCTGCATGTTCTTTAATCCTTCTGCATTGTTTCCACCACTGATCAATACATCATTTTTCCATAGTGACAAGTGATATGAAGAAATTTGGTTTAGATTTATTAATAGTATGTGATCTTTCTCTGTTTCATTTTGCTCAACGATTTTCTCAATCTCTCTTCTATTGACATTATATTTATCTTTAACATCTTCAAATTTGATTCCATCCACAAAATTTTTGCTATATCTTTTAAAAGCCATTCCTAACTTTTTTTGATTTATCATTGCATCCTCCCTATGAATTACTCTATTTCCTTAGTTTAAATAGTCATATAATTTTCCATAATCATCACGTTTTCATTCATTGTATGTATAACCTATGTGGAAAAAGTCGCCAAGACCATCTAAAAAAGTTTCTGGCATTTCTAAACCTCCTCATTTTTTATTCACACAACATGCTAGATTTGTATTTTCTTAGCCACAATTCCATTTTTTATTCCAAAAATGTTCATACCGTCATTTTATTAAACCGCTTATATATTTGCCATTTTTCATGAAAATAAGCTGCATATTTTCAACTAAACTGTTTCACAAAGCTACAGGTGTGAATTCCACTTTACTCGATAATAAATGATTTGCTACTAGTATGACTACAAGCTAACTCATATCATCAATAATTTATTGCATTTTGTAATTTTTGTTTAAGTACTATTATAATTTAGTTATGTTATTATTCACTAATACATCTTGAACAATTTCAGATATATCTCTAATGATAACTTTCTCTGGAAACTGATTAGAGGTTGCACATACAGATAATTTATAATTAGAATCTATTTGGTATTGTGTAAAAAAATAAGAAGAATGGAGACCATCTTGTTTCACGATAATGCCTTCCTTCTTATTTTTTTTAATTGTAAAAGAATTTAAAGGAATCGAAAGACCCTTTCCTATTGCTTTTATATAACTTTCTTTTAGTGTCCACAAGTCATAAAAATAATCAATTTTTCCGACCGATGATCTAGTATTTAAATCTTCTACTTCTTCATCTGAAAAAAAGTGCGAAACTATTTCTAAGTTTATACATTACATTTTAAATCACTAATTATTGCATTTTGGATAAAGTCTTGCTGACTATGAAGAAAAAAATGATCCCCTTCTATCATACGTACTTGATTAAATCCTGTTGTAAGTTCTCCCCAAGCTTTTAGACTTCTCTCATCAATTCTTACATCTTGTAATCCACCAAAAACAGATATGGGACAGGTTAAAAGATTTCCTCTTTCATAAAGGTACGTATCACAAACTTCAAAATCCCCACGTAAAATCGGCTCATATATCTCCATTAATTCCTTATTTTCAAGTACTTCCTTAGGTGTACCATTTAGGTTACGCAATTCTTGAAGAAACTGCTCTTTAGGAAGATTATAAATAGTTCGATGAATATTTTTTAAATGTGGGGCTGCTTTTCCTGATACAAACAAGTGAAGTGGAGAAACATTCTCCTCTTTCACTAAAATTCTTGCTAATTCAAAAGCAAGGAGCGCTCCCATACTATGACCAAAAAAAGCAAATGGCTCATTCACATAAGGCAGTATTCCTTGTTTTAATCCTTCTACCATTTTACTTACTGAACGTGGTATCTCCTCAGAAAAACGTTTGTCTCTTCCTGGGAGTTGCGCAATATGTGTTTCAATATCAGGAGGGAGTGTCTTTTCCCATCCTCGGTATACCATACTTCCCCCTCCTGCGTATGGAAAACAAAAGAGTCTTAATTTGGGCTGATTCCGCACTAAAGGACAAGTAAACCAGTTAGAATTATTTATCTGTTGTGTCATATTATTTCTCCTTATCTTCTAGTAGCTAAATAGTATATCCAGATATATAATATACATTTCCAAAAATTAATCTCCTACCTAATCCCTCCCGTTATACAAGCAGTGCTGATAACAGCAGGGATAGACAGATGTTATTCACTAATTTTTAAATAATCCTTAAAACATACAATTATTTTGTGACTGCATGTAATATTCCTAATTCATCTGGTGATAAAAAACTGGATGAAATCATATATTCTACAACCTTTTGTAAATATTCAATATTAATTTCCGGCCACCCAAAATCTATTATTTCTAACTTCTTTTGTGTCCTGATCGAATCTGATTTTACTACTTTATATCGCTCATCCATTTTTTCTCCTGATACCATGAGCATTTGAATATCTTCTTGCCTATTTTCATCTTGAGATATTTTTAACATGAGTTGTTGATATTCCAAATAGTCAAGAACTTCAATCGAATGCCCTATTTGTTTAAATATTTCCACCATATCTTTAAGTTCAAGCTTCTGATGATTATACATATGGAAAATATAATCCTGAGCATTATCGGTATCTATATTCGAAGTGATTAATCTAATAATTGCATTACTGCAATAGTCAACAGGTGTGAATTCCACTTTACTCGATAATAAATTATTTGTCACAACACCGTATTGCAACATAAATTTTAAACGACTCATAAATGCATTGTCTGCAATATTAGTTTGGTGCTGACCATCGGAATATCTATTAGTAAGGTTACCTACTCGATAGATGTTTGCATTGACTCCTTGGGATATCGCTTTGAAAATCTCATGCTCTGCTAAAAATTTACTTTTCACATAGACATTATCTTCATAATTTTGTTTAATATAAAAATCATTTTCCTTAAATACTTTTTCCTCTTCTCCTAACGCAAACTGTCCGGACACACTCGTTGTGGATATATAATGTAGCTTCTTATCATCGCCCACAAATGTTAGTATCTCTTTTAATGACTTAACATTCGCTCTCTCAAAATCAGCGTAATCTCCAAAGTGCTTAGTTAAGGCAGCTGCATGAATTACAGTCTTAATATTTTTATGAAGGGTTACATATATATCTTCATTTAGACCCAATCTCTTCTCATCCAAATCTCCATTTACAATAAAAATCCGCTCATTTATTAATGCCTCATACTTAGTAAATTTGTCTTTAAAATACAACCATAAATTTTTCAACAAACGTACTTGAGCTTCTTTTTCATCTCTTCCACGAACTAAACAGTACACTTTACATTTTGTAGTATCCAGTAATTGTTCCAATAAATGTATACCTAAATATCCTGTAGCACCTGTTAACAACACTTCACTATTCTGGTCAAATGTTTGGTGTAATTTTTCTGTTTCTACTCTTTTCTTTGGTGGCTTTAAAAATTGGATCTGCGATTTATTTGACTGTGAATATACGCTAGTTCCATTATCGATTTTTTCCGCTATTTTACTTATTGTTTGTAATTCATAATAATCTTTAATTGTTACATTCCAGCCTTCAGATAATGTTTTTACTAACGTTTCCATAATTTTCATTGAATGTCCACCCAAGTCAAAGAAATTATCATGTACACCTATTGTTGATTGGTTAATATCCAATACACTCGACCAAATTGTCACCAATTTTTTCTCCGTCTCATTGCGAGGTCCGATACGCTCTACACTTGCCTGCACTGCACTATCCCATTTAGGTAAAGCTTTCGTATCAAATTTACCATTAATCGTCAGTGGCAGGGCATCCATTTTTACAAAATGGGCTGGTATCATATAATTTGGAAGTTGTGCCTTTACATGTTCTCTCCAGTCTTGCCCGCTTCCTTCACCTACGACATAAGCAACTAATCGTTTATCTCCATGTTCATCTTCTTGAGCCACTACAACGACCTCTTTAATCATAGGGTGTTGGCCTAATACGGTTTCAATTTCTCCTAATTCAATTCGAAAACCTCTAATTTTAACTTGGTTATCAATTCGACCAATATACTCTAAATTTCCATCTGGTAAATATTTAACAGAATCACCAGTTCGATACAACTTGGCATTAGTATCACCATTGAATGGATGTGGAATAAAGGATGCTTCTGTCAATTCAGGACGATTCAAATATCCACGTGCTAATCCAGCTCCCCCAATACACAGTTCTCCCGCTACACCGATAGGTACAGGCTGCTGATTTTGATCTAATACATACACTTCCACATTGGAAATCGGACGTCCTATATGAGGTTGACCATTTCCCTCATAAATTCCCGCGGTTGCACAAACTGTTGCTTCTGTTGGCCCATAAGCATTGATAAATATACGATTATTTGACCAACGTTTTGCAATTTCTTCACTACAAGCTGAACCAGCAGAGACAACTACCTTGAGATGTTCAAATTTGGATTCCTCTAAGACATTTAACACTGTCGGTGGTAAAGTAGCGTGTGTAATCTTATTATTTTGTAAAAATTTCGTCAATGGTTCCCCAGGCATAACATCTTCTTGGCTACTTACATACAACGTTCCACCCGCTACAAGAGTTGTAAATATTTCAAATACCGCCGCATCAAATGATAGGGAAGCAAATTGAATCACTCTACTGTTTGAATTTAATTGCATTAGATCAATAATGGCATAAACAAGATTGCATAATCCTTTTTGTTCCAGTAATACACCCTTCGGGTTTCCAGTAGATCCCGATGTATAAATTACATAAGCTAAATTCTCTGGAGTCACTTCAATTATTGGATTGGTAATACTCTCTTTTGAAATCATTTCTTGATTTTCATCTAAACAAATACCCTCTACTCCCTCAGGTACCCATCCTTTCACATTTCTTTGTGTTACCATCAATTTAATATCCGCGTTATCCAAGATATACTTAAGTCGCCCTTCTGGATAAGTTGAGTCCAGTGGCACATATGCACCGCCTGCTTTCAAAATTCCGAGTAGACCAATAATCATTTCTAAAGATCGTTCCACACAGATTCCAACCATCGTCTCAGGTCCTACACCTTTTTTTAGTAGGGAATGAGCCAACTGATTCGCTCTTTCATTTAATTCTTTATAAGTAAGATGCCTACTCTTATATACTAAAGCTACTGCTTCTGGTGCTCGTGCTACCTGTTGTTCAAATAGTTCTTGCATAACATATTCCGCCTGGTATTCTACTCTTGTATCATTCCATTCCTTCAATAATTGCTTCTCTTCCCCTTTACTCATCAGTTTCAAACTTGCAATAGATTTTTGAGGGAAATCCATCACTTCACTTAACCAAATTTCAAAATGTTTAGCCACCCTATTTATTGTCGAAGCATTAAATAGGTCTGTATTATACTCAAAGGCTACGTGTAATCCTTCTTCAGTTTCTTCCATCACTACTGTTAAATCAAACTTCGCTACTGCCATATAATTTGGAATTGGTTCTAAACTGTGATCCAATATTTTTGATAGCTTTCTTGAATGAGTTTGTAAAGTAAACATCGTTTGAAATATTGGTGAATGACTAGCGTTTCGTTCTGGTTGTATTACTTCAACTACTTTCTCAAAAGGAACGTCTTGATATTCTTGAGCTTTTAATGACTTTTTTTTCACCTGTGCCACCAATTCTTTAAATGTCAAATCATCAGTAAAATTTGCACGATATACAAGTGTATTAACAAAGAATCCAATAAGTCCTTCAATTTCCTTATGATTTCTATTCGCAATAGGACTTCCTACTAAAATATCTTTTTGTCCCGTATAACGCGAAAGAAATCCTTGATATCCAGCTAACAAAGTCATAAATAATGTAGCACCTTCTTGTCTCGAAAATGCTTTAATTTTATCCAGTAATGAAACTGGTAGAGTAACCTGATATGTATCCCCCTTATAACTTTGTACTGGTGGGCGTGGAGAATCAAAAGGTAGTTGTAATACTGGAAGCTCTCCACTTAGTTCTTTTTCCCAATACTCTAATTGCTTTGTGAGTACCTCGTCCTTCAGCCAATCTCGTTGCCACTGTGCGAAATCAGCATATTGAAGTGCTAAAGGTGGAAGTTGCGCTGGTTTCTTCTCTATAAATGCTTGATACAAGGCAAACCATTCATCAAATAAAATTTCCATAGACCATCCATCAGAAATAATATGATGCATCGTACAAAGAAGTACGAGTTCCTCTTCTTCCATAATAATCAATTGAGTTCGAATTAATGGTTCTTCGCTTAAATGAAATGGTGTTTCTATTTCTCTTTGAGTTAAATCATTCATTTGGAGTTCTTTTTCTTCCTGCGGAAGGTGACGCAAATCAATTACCTGTAATGATCTCGGTGTATAAGCTTTGATAACTTGCATCGCTTCACCATTAATTTCTTGAATTACCGTGCGTAACACTTCATGCCTATGTATCAACGAATTATATCCTTTTTCTAATGCTTCAATCTCCCATTTCCCTTTCAAGCACCATGCAGTTGGAATATTATAAAGCGAACTATTCGGTTCAAGTTGATCCATGAACCATAAACGCTGCTGAGCATAAGACAATGGTACTCGTTCCCCTCGTTCCTTTAGTTGTAATGGTGGAATATCACAGTCTTTATTCTCTTGTAATAACGTCGTTATCCGCTGTGATAAACCTTCAATAGTAGAGTACTGGAATAATTCATGTAATGGCAGATTAATTTCAAACATTTCTCGCAAACGAGATACAACTTGAGTCGCCAATAGAGAATGCCCGCCTAATTCAAAGAAACTATCATGTACACCAATTGTTGATCGGTCAATGTCCAATACACTCGACCAAATTGTTACTAATTTTTTCTCCGTCTCATTGCGAGGTTCGATACGCTCTAAACTTGCCTGCACTACACTATCCCATTTAGATAAAGCTTTCGTGTCAAATTTACCATTAATCGTCAGTGGTAGGGCATCCATTTTTACAAAATGGGCTGGCACCATATAATTGGGGAGTTTCCTCTTTATGTGTTCTCTCCAGTCTTGTACGCTCCCTTCACCTACGACATAAGCAACTAATCGTTTATCTCCATGTTCATCTTCTTGAGCTACTACAACGACCTCTTTAATCATAGGGTGTTGGCCTAATACAGTTTCAATTTCTCCTAATTCAATTCGGAAACCTCTAATTTTAACTTGGTTATCAATTCGGCCTATATACTCTAAATTTCCATCTGATAAATATTTAACGAAATCACCAGTTCGATATAACTTAGCATTAGAATCACCATTGAATGGATGCGGAATAAAGGATAATTCTGTCAATTCAGGACGATTTAAATAACCACGTGCTAATCCAACTCCTCCAATACACAGTTCTCCTGCTACACCGATAGGCACAGGTTGCTGATTTTGATCCAATACATACACTTCCACATTGGAAATCGGACGTCCTATATGAGGTTGACCATTTCCCTCATAAATTCCCGCGGTTGCACAAACTGTTGCTTCTGTTGGCCCATAAGCATTGATAAATATACGATTATTTGACCAACGTTTTGCAATTTCTTCACTACAAGCTGAACCAGCAGAGACAACTACCTTGAGATGTTCAAATTTGGATTCCTCTAAGACATTTAACACTGTCGGTGGTAAAGTAGCGTGTGTAATCTTATTATTTTGTAAAAATTTCGTCAATGGTTCCCCAGGCATAACATCTTCTTGGCTACTTACATACAACGTTCCACCCGCTACAAGAGTTGTAAATATTTCAAATACCGCCGCATCAAATGATAGGGAAGCAAATTGAATCACTCTACTGTTTGAATTTAATTGCATTAGATCAATAATGGCATAAACAAGATTGCATAATCCTTTTTGTTCCAGTAATACACCCTTCGGGTTTCCAGTAGATCCCGATGTATAAATTACATAAGCTAAATTCTCTGGAGTCACTTCAATTATTGGATTGGTAATACTCTCTTTTGAAATCATTTCTTGATTTTCATCTAAACAAATACCCTCTACTCCCTCAGGTACCCATCCTTTCACATTTCTTTGTGTTACCATCAATTTAATATCCGCGTTATCCAAGATATACTTAAGTCGCCCTTCTGGATAAGTTGAGTCCAGTGGCACATATGCACCGCCTGCTTTCAAAATTCCGAGTAGACCAATAATCATTTCTAAAGATCGTTCCACACAGATTCCAACCATCGTCTCAGGTCCTACACCTTTTTTTAGTAGGGAATGAGCCAACTGATTCGCTCTTTCATTTAATTCTCTATAAGTAAGTTGTTGATTCTTATATACTACAGCTACTGCTTCTGGCGTCCGTGTTACCTGTTGTTCAAACAGCTCTTGAATAACATATTCCGCCTGATATTCTACTCTTGTATCATTCCATTCCTTCAATAATTGCTTCTCTTCAGCTTCAGGTAATAAATTAACTTTAGAAATGCTTTCTTCGTAATTATGTAAAACAGATGCAATAAATTGCTCGAAATAACGAGTTAATCTCAAAATTGTATCTTCATGAAAAATATCTTTGTTATATTCGAAATTACCACAAATCGCTTTGTCACTTTCTTGTTCAATAAATAAAGTTAAATCAAACTTGGCCGTATTCTTTTCTAAGCTACAAGGAGACAATGTTAGTCCATGTAAATCAAATTTATTCGTAGCATTTCCTAAAAAAACCGCTGCATCTTGCTTACTAGCTCTTTGCAGCACAAATCCAGTTTGAAAAATAGGTGGGTAACTAACATCACGACTAAACTCTAATTCTTTCAACATCATAGAAAAAGGATAGTCTTGATGTTTCACACACTCCATTAATTCCTCATTAAGAATATTTAAAAGTTCCTCAAATGAATGGCCATCCTTGAAATGAATTCGAATAGGAAGCATATTAACAAAATATCCACAAGTATTACGAAAATCTTTGTTCCGTCTTCCAAATCTAGGTGTCCCTACTATGATTTCATTTTGTCCTGAATAACGATGTAAAAAAGCAAAGTAAAGAGATAATAAGACTGTATTAAGAGTAAAACCTTCTCTATCACAGAATTTAGACAAATTCTCACTAATCTTTCTACTTAATTTAAAAGGTACTAATCCACCCTCATATGAAGGAACAGGTGGTCGCTTCTTATCAATAGGCAATTCTAATACCGGTATCTCATCTTTAAGTTTATTTTTCCAAAATACCTTCGATGCTTCTCCAATTTCGCTTAACAATAAATTTTCTTGCCAGGAAACAAAGTCCGAATGCTGAAATACAACGGGTTTTAAGTCACCATTAGTTCCTTCTTTTAAGTGTTTATATATCGTTCCAAACTCATCTAATATTAGGGATATAGACCAACCGTCAGTAGCAATATGATGCCATACTAGGAGCATAATATAATGATTTTCAGCATAGCGAAACAATCTCACTCTAAAAGGTGACTCATTTTCCAATACAAAAGGTTTATACGATTCTTGGTACAAAGCTCGATTAATAGAAGTCAATTCTCCGATACCTACATCAATAACTTTAAAATCTAGAACCGGCTCACTATAAATTTTCTGTACAGGTTCTTTCTCCATAACAAAAGTAGATCGATAAATCTCATGGCGTCTAATAATTTCAATAAAAGCTTTTTTTACAAGTGAAACATCTAGTTCTGAATAAACATGCCAAGCAAACGGTTCGTTATATGAAGATTTATCTGGATACAAACAATACTGCAAAAAAAAGTCCCTTTGTCCTTTTGATAAAGGGATAGTTTTAATACATTTTTCACTTACCAATCCGCTCACCTCTATTAGATTTTTTTACAAAATACAGCTATTAACAATTCCGTATAACTTAAGATATTGTACTTAAAATTCATGGCACGCTTAGTTTTTCTAGAAAATGGTTAAAAATAGCATAAATAACAATATTTCTATTTATTTAACTCATTTCT
This sequence comes from Bacillus cereus group sp. BfR-BA-01380, assembly GCF_022663535.1. GTDB lineage: Bacteria > Bacillota > Bacilli > Bacillales > Bacillaceae_G > Bacillus_A > Bacillus_A cereus_BB. Next base: position 50,087 of record NZ_JAKUFS010000022.1, read on the forward strand.
ACTACTAGTTGATTTTTTATCTATCTCAATTCAAATAGTTTTTCTATTTGAATTGATTTCTTTAGTAATATGATTAACTAAGATGCATGGAAGATTAAGAAACGTATTATTGCTAATACTGCATAATTTAAAAAACAAAAATAGCTTTGGATATTAAAAATCCAACTTTGGTTTTTGATACCCTAAAACTCCTGTCAATTATATATTGAAGCATCTTGAAATAATGTCGAAATTTGGAAAAGTTAATATTTTTTTATCAAATAAAGTCTAATATCACCTAAATTTTGCTAAAAACATTTAATTTACCTAGTGACAAGGTTCCTGCTCTGGTCTGTAATACCGCTTCTATGCATGGCCTGATACTCTCGCCCGCCTAAAAAGAAAGAAGGTTTTTATGTCGATTTTTTAATTTGTATTTACATAATAAGGGAATAAATTACATTGTTCGTTATATATAAAATTACTAAATGCTTGTAAGATTTGAAAATCCGTCCTGTGATAACATGTTCATTCATATGTAATACCCCCAAATGTCTACGTCAGCTGCCGAAACATATCCATTTTTTCCGTTCGCTACTTCTCCTTGTACATATTTTGCAGAAACAGATTCGAATGTTGCAAATTCATCCCCTCCATTCCTTTTCCATGTTCCAGATGATACCTTTTTATAAGTCCATAAAAAAAGAAGATAACTCCCTACTATATAGGAAGTTATCTTCTTTTTGATTTCAGCAGCTTCTTTTCTGACCAACCTTGTCTTAAGAGACATGCTACGTTTGTAATCGTTCGCTTTTCATCGATTACATTACTAGTTGGATCACGTACTTGCTTTCATTATTTTCTTTGACCATACGCGGCTGTTGGTTTAACAGGTTTTGCATCCGTCGCTTCCCATATAGGGGCAGTTAATGTTGGATAGTTCAAAGCCTCTACTTTTTTTCTCGTTTCTGGTGATGCTTTTAGTCCCCATTGATCAAAAAATGGAAGTACATTTTGTCTCGCTACTTTCGATGTATTGTAAATAAATGCTTGTATTTTATCTTCATCCGTTTCTGGAAGTTTATCTTTTGGTAACTCTCGATATAGTTTGTGAAGATTTGGATAAAAATCTTCCCCATATGCTAAATGAAGTTGCCAAAGCATAACAAGTTTCACAAACAAGTCATCAATGTTTTTATACTCTTTATCTGTTTGTTTTAAATATGCAAAGGCTCTATCGTAATCGCCTTCTTTTTCTAACCGTGTTGGTTGATTCGGGAATAATTGTTTTTGTACAGCTAAAGAATATATATTAACAGTGACTTCAGTCATTCCTCTAAGGTCATTCCACATCCAAGGGTATTGTTGCCTTGTGTGTCCTGCTTCATGCATTTGTCCCCAGCCAAATTCATTGACATTTAAAGCACTTTCGATTGCATTACCAGCAGTAGTAAATATCATTCCATCCCGACTTGCATACATGCCCCAATCTGATTTGTTAGGGTTTTCAGTAAAAGCCCAAAGGCGGCGAGTTGAACGATGTAACGGATTAGAACTTGTTTCAGATAGTCCCGATATTTTATCTTGCGCTACAATCATTTCATCATATTTTTTTAATAGAGGAACAGGATCCTGATCCGCAATATATTTCTTCGCACTATCACGAGTAACAGTAAGTACTGCTTTCTTTGACTTTAATTGAACGGCATGTGCATCTGGATACTTGTCCATCATCGCAATCCAGTCTGCTTTCGTATGCTTCCCTAATTCAAAGAATGGAACAGGGCTTCCGCCTTGTGTTACTTTCACCTTAACTGTTCCTTTCCCTTCACAGTTATCAAATCCTAATAAACCACCGTTTGGAGAGGAAATAGTGTTAGAACCAGAAGAAAGACGAAATGTTTTTCCCCCTTCTTTATCATATTCATTTGTCCCAATCGTTGCTCCAAGTTTGTCAAATCCCGATAGTCCCGATACTTCAATTGTGACTTGTTCATTCGGTTTTACATAGATTCCTGTTGGCACATAGTTTCGTTGCTCACTTCTTCTTTCTCTGGCTGCTTCACCCATATAATGTCCTGTACTTGGAAGTTCAAACGTCTTCGCTTCATATTGCGCCTGGGTTTGTGTAGTTTCAGCATGAATGACCAAACTATTTACAGTGCTAGATGTAAATAATGCCGTTGTCATAACAGCAGATGCCATAAATACTTTCATTGGTTTTTGTGATTTACGGTTATTTTTACTATTCAAATAAATCAATCCTTTCATTCCAATCCGTTCTAACGTTCATACAAAACGCCGATTTTCTCACTAAGACAATAACTATAGCAACTTCTTAAACTTACTTATTCCTTCTCGCTTATTTCATACACGTAAAAATTATACCTACATACCCTTATATAATATATAAATATGCATAATTTCATATTTATATATTGAAAATATCACTTTTAAAGAGATTACCACATGTGAAATTCCGCCACGCCGATAGAGGACTGCTCCGTAGGCAGTCCTTTTTGATTGTTTATTCACATTCTCATACGATATCGACCGTTCTTGCCAATATATCGACGCTTTTTCAAATATATCGACCGTTCTTTGGAATATATCGACGTTTCGACACAAGATATCGACTTTCCGACAAACTTCGCCACACAATAAGGAAAGCAATCACAACCGAATTCGAGTTCCTACTCCATTTTTAACAGCTTTTTCGTAGAAATACTTCGCCACGACAATATCCACAACAGCGAGTCCGACAGATTTAAAGACGGTAATTTCTTGATCGCTCTCCCGGCCCGTTCGTTCTCCGCTTATAATTTGTCCAAGTTCGGCGTGAATATCGCTTTCTGTGAAAACTCCTTCTTGTATTGGAACTTGCAGATCTCCTGTTTCTTCTAGTGCTGCTTCTTTTGATTCCACTACCACTTTGTCAGCTGATGAAATGACATGAGAAGGAAGTTCTTGCATCGCTGGTCTAAATGAGCCGACAGCATTTACGTGAACACCAGGTTGTAATGTGTCTGAAAAAACTGGTATGAAAGAGTTTGTTGTTGTGACAACAATATCGGCCTCGCGCACTGCTTCATTTGCACTGGAGTATACATAGACAGGTTTATTAAAATTCTCCCTAATATACTCGGCAAACTCGGCAGCTTTTTGTTCTGTCCGATTGTAAAGCATAATGTTTTCAATGTCCCGCACAGTAAGCATTGCCTGAACAAGCCCTTTCGCTTGTTCTCCTGTTCCGATGATGCATAAGTTTTTCGCATTTTGGCGAGCTAAGTATTCCGTTGCAACGCCTGATAAAGCACCTGTTCGAACCATCGTTAAAAACGATCCTTCTAAAAGGGCGAGCGGTTCCCCTGTTTGAAAATCAGAGAGCATCACAACCCCGTTAATTGTTTTCTTTCCTATTTTCGGATTATTCGGTGCGACCGTTACGACCTTTAATCCAAGTGCGCCAAGTTCTTCCGCTACGGAAGGCATCATTAATGCGGTATTTTGTGAATTCGCAAATGGCAACGAGTAGCGAATCGGTGTGATCGTTCTTTCTGCCGAAAACTCTCGTAAAGCAATCGCCGCATATTCAATTACTTCATTCATATCTACTAAACTTCTTTGTTCAGCTGCATTTATAACTAACATATGATCTCGTCCTTTCCTATATCAAGAAGAGTTGTTTCCTAACTAGAAAACAACTCTTCCCCACGTATTATGCTAATAAAAATCCTTGTTTTAACGGATCTCTTGGATCGATTAAAAATTGGTGGAATCCTGTAATAAACGCCTGACCAGTAACTTTCGGAATCACCGCGTCATATTCGCCTACTTTCGCTAATGACAATACTTCTCCAGCAAATTGTCCGTCAGTAATGCATTCATGGACGAAACTTCCGCCTTCTTGCAATACTCCATTTTCAACAAGAGTTGCTAGTCTAGCTGAAGTACCTGTACCGCAAGGAGAACGGTCTACTTGCCCATCAGCAAAAATGGTCACATTTCGTAACGTCGCATCTGTTCCGTTTGGTTCATCGGAAAAGATAACGCCGTATATGCCTTTTAAACCTTCTTCAAGAGGATGTTTGACTTCCATCTGACTTTCAATATACTGTTTCATTTTCCCGCCCCACGTTTGAATAGCAGGTAAATCATTAAAATTCACTTTTAAACCGAATTCTTTACTGTCGACAACTGCATAGAAAGCTCCTCCAAAAGCGATATCTACTTGAAATTCATGGCCATCAATTTTTACAGGAACATCTTTCTTGTAAACAAACGAAGGAACATTTTCAAATGATACGGATTCTACTTGGTTCCCATTGTATTTTGCATACGCAATCACTTCTCCGGCAGGACTGTCAATAATGAATCTTTGTTTTTCACCGGTCACCTCGAACATACCCGTTTCAATTCCGACTGTAATTACAGCAATAATTCCATGGCCGCACATTGTACTCCAGCCTTCGTTATGCAAAAACAATACTCCAAAATCAGCATGCGGACTTGCCGGCGGCGTGATGATACAACCATACATACCGTGATGTCCTCTCGGTTCATACATCAGAACTTCGCGAAGATGATCCAAGTGATCCATGCAATAAGCGCGTCTTTCTAATTGCGTTTCCCCTTTGATCGGCGGTACTCCGCCTGTAATAATACGAAGCGGTTCCCCCGCTACATGTGCATCAATTGTTGTGTACGTTTTACTAATATTCATTTCTTGTCCCTCCGTTATTTGTATTCTCTTTACTTTTTTATTAGCAAGTACCGTGCCAACTCTCAAAATGCGCAATACAATTCATATTCAGTTAAAAAATTTTACACTTTTTCAAAAAAGTGTATTCTTTTAGCGACAAATTTGTTTACCAGTGTCTACTTTCTTTTACACAAAACGATAAAGTGAAACTTTAATCAGTGGGGGTTTTCTTCATCCCCCACTGATTATCAGCCCTCACCAATCGGGCTTTTACGGGCAGTTTATCTCCCACCTAACTTCTTAAGAAAAGCGGAAGCGGCTCGCTCAGAATCGCAGGACGCCCACGCACAGGGCGGAGAGGCGCTTTTTGCCTCGTCCGAGGGGAGGGGGCGAAACGACCGGAGATTCTAGCCGCTAAAGCTGGACAACAAAGAAATGTGGAAGTGGCTCGTCCAGAATGTGAGGGGGGGATGGAGCTTCTGACGTAGAGGTGTTTTTTACCTCGCAGGAAGAAGCGAAGCCACCGAACATTCTAGCCACTGGAACTGGACAATGCTTTCGCCGAATTTTAAGGTGGGAGTATTACTGCCCACGAATAGCGGGATAAAAGAGGTGATAGAAATGAAACCATACACTGCTCTCTTCTGTAGAAGAGGCTATTTCAATTGTAAATACAAATGGCGAAATGCTGTATTTGAATAAAAAAGCAGAAAAAATGTATAACATAAAGAAAGAAGATATGATGCGGGAGCATATACAAGAGCAGCCAAAGGAGGACAGCTAGGAAAAATCGAACTAGTAGACGGCGGAACTTTATTTCTAGATAAAGAAATATGGGATTGTATTGAGTAACGAAGAGTATACGTAGAAACTACATATATACGTTGAAAAATGACATAAAACCACTTTCTTTTTAGGGGAGGACGTGAGCATCTGGCCGTGCGTTGAAGCGGTCATGTTGTATTCTGCATAGCAGCGGTTTATATGTCGGAAAATGAAAATAGGATGATTTCGAAATCTATATATGCAATATTGCATATAATATAAATCAGTTACTTTGCTATAATAGCAAAAGCGAGACTATTCTATACATAGCATCGCATCCACCCTAGAATTTCATAAAAAAGCGAAGAATATTTATCATTCTTCGCTTTTTTATTTGTTGCATGTAATTGATTTTTTTATTGTACAGGTACTAATTCAAAACCAGATTGATATGGCGGCGCAGAACTTCCCCATAGTTTATCTTGATTTGAAAATGGTTGTTCTGAAGGCTCTAGCTCGAAATATGATGTAACTCCATAGCTGGAATTTTGTGGATCTGCACTATACCAATCACATGGTCTGCCCATTTTATCTCTAGGGTAATCAGTTTTACCTGTTATTAAATTGATTTCCTTTGAATTTTGTTCCTGAACTGTTAACGTGCTTTTTGATTGATCGCTAAAATAAATCCAGCCGCGATTCCCTGCATTAACATATTTTTTAGTTCCTCCTGGCCCCCCAATCAACATTGACATAGTAACTGGCGTATTATGTCTTATATATCCATCACTTTCTACCCCATCTGGAGTTTCAAAATTGATAGGAGTACCATAGTACTCATTACCTTTTGTATCCTTATGAGTCTCAGCAGTACCATAATAAGATTTATCTTTATACTGAATTACATAATGCCAACCCGCAAACTTCTCATATGTTACTCCAAGTCTCTTCTCACCTACACCTGCATAAGCAGCATACCGAGGCTTACCATCCCAAATTTTACGTACCATTATATAATCTTTATTTGTCTTAACTGGATCGCCATAAATATCCAGTATACGATTGCCCTCATCTGCATAAGCAGAATTTGTAGGAAAAACAGTTACGATTAAACTAAATAGTAATAATAAGAACGTAAGTATAGGTAGTTTTCTTTTCACGAACATATCTGAGTTCCTCCTTATTTTCAAAAATGATTACGCTACCTTCCTGCATAATCTTAACATTAAGTTTTAAAGATGTAGATAAATTTAGGAACATATGTAAAATTGCATATTTATATGCCTACAAAAGTGACGTTCTATCTAAAAAAATGGAAAATTCCTTTACACAAAAATAGCGAAGGCTTCCACATTGAAATCGAGAAAGCCTTCGCTTGTTTCAAAAACACTTTAAGAGTGCTCAGCTTAGCTGGTAAAATAAAAGCGTTCCATAAAAATATATTAGTTATACGATTTATTGTGCTAAAATTGCACCGTAATGTCCATCAACCGTAAGGGTAACAGTTCCGTTCTGTACTGTGTACGTTTTACCAGTCAGTTTGTCTGTAACAACACTTCCATTTTGCATGCTTAATTGCCATACAGGGACGGTTATACTATGGCCGATAGAATCATTGTTAAGTACAACTGCAATTCTGTTTGCCTTGTCAAAGCGGCCGTAGGAATAAATTTTATTTGCATCATCTGTTTGCAGCGTCATGAACGAACCTGTTCTTAATGCTGGGTATTGGTTACGGATGCTGATGAGTTTTTGTGTTAAAGCTACAGCACGATTGGAAGTCGTACCTTGTGACCAGTCAAACGTCCGGCGGTTATCAGGATCAGCACCGCCCATCATGCCATATTCATCTCCGTAATAAATTGTTGGCGTACCAACATACGTCATTTGAAAAATAAGCGCTAAATATGTCTTCCAAATATCACCGCCAGCACGCTCGCCAAAACGTGAAATATCGTGATTGGATAAATGATTGCTCATCGCTTGCTGAACGTTTGCTGGATAATTAGCGCGCGTACCTTTTAACCAGCTATCAAATTGAGAAGTAGATACGGAAGCTGCATTGCTATTGAAATCTTTTCCTGTGATCCACTCAGAAACTGGTTGTGTAAATCCGTCAAAGTTTGTGGTGCTATCCCATTGGTTCCCTTGACTTGTCCAAGAATTTGCATTTCCCCAGTACTCGCCAAATATTGCTGCATTCTCGTTTACAGACTTCACGGCACTTCGGAATTCAGACCAAATTTGGTGATTCACCAAACTACTACCATTTCCTCCACCAGCATCCGCACCGCCAGCATCTGTATATTGAGGTGCATCTAATCGCCAGCCATCAATGTTATACGGGGCTTTCAAATACGTTTTTGCTACGGAATCACTATTATTATAGATTTGATTTCTTACTGGTGACCCACTAGCTCCATAATCTAGCTTAGGCAAACTGTTGAATCCTAAAAAGCTAGCATATGTATTCGGCCAAGACTGGAATGTATAATAATTAGACCATTGGCTAGATTGAGACTCAAAAGCTCCTAAAGAGGAAGATTGATTGTACTTATCAAACCATGAATGAGTGTCTCCAGTATGGTTAAATACACCATCTAATACTAAATATCCTTTTTCTCCGTTTGCTGTGCTATGAATATTTGATGATAGCGTTTGCAAAGTTTCGTTTGTCCCAAATGCAGGATCTACAGTCATATAATCCTGTGTATCATACTTATGGTTAGAAGGAGACTTAAAAATTGGATTTAAGTAAATAATGTTAGCTCCTAGCGTTTGTTTAATATAACCGATCTTCTGATTTACTCCCGCCAAATCACCGCCGAAGAACACAAGGTTGTTCGTATGACCAGGATCAGCATAGACACTGCTCCCCCAAGCTTTTTTCTCAGTTGGCGTGCCGGCATAAGTGTATGCATTCGTTTGCACATCATTCGAGGAATCACCGTTATAAAAGCGGTCAGGGAAAATTTGATACATAACACCATTCTTCATCCAATCCGGCGTTTTAAAATTCGGGATCATATAAAAATCACCTGATGATGGTTCCGATGCAGAAGTACCGTTAGCATTATACCAAACCGAAGAAGACCCATCAGTAATTTGGAAACGATAATATTTCCTTGAAGAACTAGCAGGGATTGTCCCTTGCCAATAATCAAACGTTCCAGTAGAATCGCCCGACATCCATGACATAGGAATGACATGGGACGACCCGTCAGCAGTATCATAGTACTTTATATTGGCACCAGTAATATCCCCTTTAAACGTCCGGAATTTCAGCGTCACACTTTGAACAGATGTCGGTTCTGGCGCACTATCGTAGACAGGACCTTGGTCATGAAATAAACCATTCCACTCCACATTATTGTCGTTAGTAGCAGCATAAGCCGAGGATGAAGCTGGCGTGTACAGTAAAGATGTCCCTAAAACAAGTGTCGATAGTGCAATCGTTTGCGCAAGTGAACGCGTTTTTCTATCTTTCTTTAACTTTCCCATAACAAACCTCCTATGAATGTAAGTGCTTTCATCCCTATTATAGTAGTAATCTATCAAAAGTAAACGGATGAATTTGTCGAATTTTTAAAATGGATTTATATATATGCTCGTCATTATCCTCATACAAAAAAGAACTGATCTCCATCAAAGACCAGCTCTTTTCTCTATTCCTTATTCTTCTACTAACTCTGATTGTACATACGCATAAACAAGCGCCTCCGTATGTGCAATCGATGTCTCATGTGTACGCTCATAAGCGTGAGACGCATCAATACCAGGACCAATCAGTCCATGTTTCACATCTGCCCCGGCGCGGATTGCTGCTGATGCGTCAGATCCGTAGAATGGATAGATGTCTACTTTATATTCAATATTATTTGCTTTCGCAAGTTCTACTAAATGTTTGCGCATTGCGTAATGGTAGGGACCGCTCGAATCTTTCGCGCAGATCGATACTGTGTATTCATCTGATGCTTGGCCATCGCCAAGTGCGCCCATATCCACCGCAAGGTATTCTACTGTTTCTTCTGGAATATTGGAGTTACCGCCATAACCGATTTCTTCATTATTAGAAATTAAGAAATGCGTTGTATATGGTAGTTTCGTATTTTCGTCTTGTAATCTTTTAATCAATTGAAGTAAGATCGCCACGCTTGCTTTGTCATCTAAGTGACGAGATTTGATGTAGCCGCTGTCTGTCATTTGCACGCGCGGGTCAAATGATACGAAATCCCCTACTTCGATGCCAAGTTCACGTACTTCTTCCGGTGAAGATACACGCTCGTCGATACGAACTTCAATGTTTTGTTCGTCACGTTTTGCTTCGCCAGCATTTTTGTATACGTGTACAGACGTTTGATGGATTAAAATTGTACCAGTATACGTTTTACCACACGCTGTTTCGATTTCGCAATATTCTCCTTCTACCGCATTCCAGCGAAATCCGCCAATCATGGATAATCGCAGACGTCCGTCCGCTTTAATTTCTTTTACCATTGCGCCTAATGTATCAACATGAGCAGTAAGTAGACGTTGTTTCGTATCGTCTTCCCCTTTTACCGTGATAATAAATCCGCCTTTATTATTGCGCTTCGTTTCTACATTCCACTCTTTTACGTAGTCCTCAATAAAACGAATAATTGTGTTCGTATTTCCAGATGGACTTGGAATTGAAACGAGCTGCTTAATAAGCTCCATTGTGTCTTTTACGTTATGTACCATATGTTTTTCCCCTCCCTTTTATCTTTCCAATATTCAGTATAATAGAAAAATGATGAAATAGAAATAAAGTGAAACTTCTATTGTAGACTTGAAACAAGGTTTGATCATTCCTTGTGATCTTTATTTCATTAAAGTACCCTTTAGTTGAACAAGAAAATATCCTCATAATCTCGTTATGATGTAGTTGTCATAATAATTGAACGCGGATAGAATCCCAATTTCTGGTAAAACGATACCGCTTCATTCCCATACACTACTGTTAATTCAATTTCATATATTTGTTTTTCTTGAAACCATTCCATTGCACTATTCATTAATTTCAAACCCAATCCGTTTCCTCGATATTTTTCATCAACAAATAGAACCTCAATCTTCCCGCTTACTTTTTTACTATATGCTATACAAAATCCTAATATATTGTCTGTTTCTGACTCAATCAATAATTCAATCCTGTACTCTCCATACTTTGAATTTTTTTTATATTCTTCAATACGTTCCTCAAATGTAATTCTTGGATAATCACCAGAAAAAAATTTTGATTTACTGTTATGGTATTCATGCAATTTATCTAATGAGTTTCTTATTATCTCTATTTCATAGAGAGTTATCTGTTTATTAATAATTCCCATACTTCAACCTCTCCAATAATATATATTTATTTAAGTATTTGTATGATGTAATTATTTATTAAAATTAGTTCAATAAGAAAAAATCTTGCATGAAAACAAGATTTAATCAAACTTTATTTAAAAGCTACATCCATCAGTGGGGGTTTTTTCCTCCATCTATCTTCTTTGAATTCCTCATAATCTTGAGGTTGGGGTCCTACTGCCCACGAATAGCGGGATAAAAGGCACCGCATGTATTGCGATGCCCTTTACTCCTCACTCACTTCTACTAAATACACACCCTTTTCAAATCCGCCGCGCTCCGCTTCTTTCTCTTTACGAATGCGCTCAATATCTTCTAACGTTACACCTTCTGCTTGCGCCAATGCTTTAATCACTTCTAATGCATCGGCTAAAGAATCTAATGCATGCTCACGTTCTTGCATAGATGCAAACTCACGCATTTCTTCAATGCCAATTTTCGATAGTTCTGCTATGTACTCTAATTTACTTAATTTTTTCGATGTATATGTTTTACCAGACATTAAAATCATTTCTGGTACACGGTCGCGGACGATTTTATTATAAGCTGACATGAGAACACCTCCAAATACAAATTAAAAACTCTTTCTTTTTAGGCAGGCGAGAGCACCTGGCCACGCATAGAAGCGGTCAGGGCCTGTTTCTGCCACATGCAAAGTTTAAAACAAAAGACAAAAGCCGGTGCTATGATAAACTGGATTTATATGCTTAATGGCACCCTAACTCGGCATAATATAAAAACCAATGTTTTCTTACACAAGCTGACGACATATCAATGCCCGATGAACTGTGACGTATTTCTGGAAAGCGATAGTTTTCATATTCCTTCTCCGGCACATCGTAAAAAGCGCGGAGATGATCTGGGACAACGCCTTCATATGGATCTCCCATTCTCTCAATCTTACCTTGCATAGCTGCCTTTGGATTGCCAGATAGAAACATCCCTGTTCGAATTGCTGCGGTTGGCGTGCAATGTAACAGCACGTGTACGAGTAACCATGCTCCGATTATGATCATGAAGATTCCTTTTTGTTTTAGGCTCATTCACTTCTCCTTCTATCATTAAAGAAAAAAGTGCTAACACCATTATACTAAAAAAATGTGTTAACACTTTCTATTTTTGTAAAACTTTTATCCCGCTTTAACGGGCAGTAAGCTCCCCCTCAAGATGCAGAAAGAAACGAGGAAGCTAGGTGGGGATAACTGCCCATAAAAGCCCGATTCGTGAGGGCTTTCCATCAGTGTGGGATACCCCTCTCCCCACTGATGGAAGTTTCACTTTATTCCCCTTTAAACATCGGAGGACGCTTCTCTAAAAACGCAGTAATTCCTTCTCTATGGTCCGCTGTTTTTCTCATTGCATATTGACCGCGTTTTTCAAGCTGAAGTGTTTGTTCTAACGAAGAACGATTTAATTCAGCCAAAACTTGCTTCGTTTGAATCATGGAAGCAATTGGTTTTTGCAGCCATTCACTAATTTTCTGTTTCACTGCATCTTGGAAGTTCTCACCGATTACTTCATCAATCATGCCAATTTCAAGCGCTTCGCTTGCGGATAATTTCTTTCCTTCCCAAATGATTTCTTTTGCCATATGCTCGCCAAGTCGTTTTTGCAAGAAGAAATGTCCACCGCCATCTGGAATTAAAGCGATTCCAATAAAATTCATCGCAATAATGGATGAAATATCAGCCATCACGTAATCAGCTGTTAAAGCAATGCTAAGTCCAAGCCCTGCCGTCGGACCATGAATTGCACTAATCACAAGCTTTGGCATTGTATACAGCGTTACAATAATTTCTGAAATAGTATTCATAATGCCTTCAAACGCACTTTCATCTCCGCTTGCTAACATCGATTTAATATCGCCGCCCGCCGAAAAACCACGGCCGTTTCCACATAGCACAACGACATGAACAGAACTTTCAGCTACTTCTTTTAACTTTTGTAATAATTCTTTTAACGTTTGCTCATCTAATGCATTTAACACTTCCGGACGATTTAACATAATCGTCGCAACTCGCCCTTCATATTGTACAACTACTGATTCCGCCTTGCTCGAAACTGTCATAAACTCTCTCTCCTTCTATAATCTGTTATCCTTATATAATTATAGAAAGGGCTTTCAAAAACCTTCTTTTTTCTTAATTTTCTGTCGAATTTACACAAAAATCATTTTTACATTCCATTTATTTACCAAAATGGTGTATTGTAGAAAAATAACACACATGCATTTCTTCGATTATGAAAGGGGACAAAATGGGTACGAAATTGATACAAAAGGAACAGAATTTTACGTATTTCTTTCTATTATTCATCGCACTGCAACCAGTCTTAGATTTGTTAACGTCATTGTCAATTCAAATGCTACATATGGATGCAACGTTAAGTATTGTTGTACGTTTTAACGTGATGCTTCTTGCGATGATCTATCTATTTATTTATCAGAAGAACAAAAAGCCTCTCGTATATATTTGCTTACTAGGTGTTATCATGGCAGCTGGGCTTCTTAATAATCTCGTTGTAAAACATCCAATTTCACTTGGAGAAGAAGTTAAATTTATGGCCAAATGTATGTATCCAATCGTTATGTTGTTCGGATATATTCTTGTATTTAAAACTTTGCAGAACAAGCAAAATTCGTACGATACATTATTACGGTATTTCTTATATGCCAGTTTATTCATGAGTATTGTCATGGCCATTTCCATCGCAACTGGAACAGACTATCAAAGTTACAGTTATACAATTAAGAAAATCGGTTCGAAAGGATGGTTTTATGCTGCAAACGAAATTAGTGCCATTTTAGCCATTACATTCCCAGTTGTTGTCCTGTATTCGATTTATAAGACAACTTCTTTTACGCAAGTATACTACTGGATCCCCACAATACTAGCACTATACGCCAGTATTATGGTAGGAACAAAGGTTGGATACGTAGCTAGTATTGTGACATTAGGGGTGGCACTATTCTTTTCGTTTATCGAATATATGATGAAGCGAGGCCGCCCGCAGCTCGTTAATACCATTCTAGCCTTGATTGTATTAGGAGGCGTCACAATCGCAACGCCGTTTACTCCCATCGCCAAAAACATGGAAATTCACTTACAATTTTATAATAAACGGCTTATAAATGAACAAGAAGAACAGCCTAGTAAACAAGAAGAAAGAGCTTTAACAACTGGAGAAGTAAACAGTTTAATTTATAGTGATCGTGACAAATTTCTAAACATGCAGCAAAAGTTCTTTCAACAATCACCACTGTCACAAAAATTGTTAGGCATGGGATATGCCGGAAACTATGAAAAAACACCAAAAGTGATAGAAATGGACTTCCATGACCTATTCTTCTCGTTTGGAATCATTGGATTTATCCTGTACCTACTGCCATTTGTTTACTTCGGCATCAGGCTTACGTTTCGTATTCTCACAAACTTCAAGTCTATTTTAACCGTAAAATATATGTTGCTTGGCACGGCAATCGTGCTTGCAATTGGCATCGCATTTTCAGCTGGACATGTATTTACCGCACCGGCTGTCAGCATTTTCTTTGTTGTCTTGCTCGCTTATCTGATTGTGGACTTACAAGCAGAGTGATATAATGAACCATCACATTATTTATTACAATTACGGAGGACCTATGCTAACTTTTGAAGAAAAATTAACGATTATTGAATCATTTCCAGAGCTAGAAAGAAAAACTGTCTCTCTAGGACGCATTAATTTTCATTATGAAGAAAGCCGCCTAGACAAAAAGAATGTTGTATACCATTTACACCCGAACGGAAATGGGTTTGTCTATGCCGGGAACCTAAAAGGCTACAAAACGAACGATAAAGGAATGGTGAACATCCGCGATTTTTCAGCGGAAGAACTTCGCTCCTTACTTGAAAAAGCAATTGCTGCCCTCTCACAAGAACCAGTAGAAGAAGTTGCAATTGCGGAGAACTTTCAAGAAGAAGAGTGGGTAAATGAGGACAAGCATATCTTAACTCTTATTAAAGAAGATGAAGATATGTGGAACGTTTATGCTGGTATACAGTTAGATGGTACATTTAACTCTTACAAAGAAGCAGCACAGTACCTTGATGAAGAAGGATTTACACGCAAATAAGAAAGACGCTCTTTCCAAATAGGAAGAGCGTCTTTTCCTTTATCCTAACAGGGCAAGTAATTCACTCAGTTCCTCCTCAGTCAAATCGCGCCACTGTCCTGTCTCTATTCCGTCTATTGTTATGTTCATAATCCCAATGCGCTCTAACCTCGTAACGGTATAGCCAAATGCGCGGCACATCCGGCGAATTTGCCGATTCATCCCTTGCGTCAAAATAATGCGAAATACAGAATCGCTGATTCGATATATATCACACGGATTCGTTTTTCCATCGCGAATCGTTACACCGCCGGCCATTCCTTTTAAGAAAGCATCGTCAAATGGCTTATCGACTGTAACAATATATTCTTTCTCGTGACCATATTCGGAGCGCATCATTTTATTTACGATATCACCGTCATTTGTCATTAAAATTAATCCTTGTGATGCTTTATCTAAGCGGCCAACTGGAAAAATGCGCTCTGGATAATTAACAAAATCGATAATATTTCCTTCGATATGCTTCGCTGCTGTACAAGTAATCCCTACCGGTTTATTTAAAGCAATATAAATAGGATGCGTCTTCTTAGGAATCGGCTTCCCATCCACAAGTACAATGTCGTCAGGCTCTACTTCTTGTCCGGGCTCACAAATTTCACCATTCACGGTAATTCGCTTTGCAGCAATGAGACGATCCGTTTCTCTTCTTGAATAATAACCTGTTTCACTGATGAATTTATTAATTCTCATGTAAAATCCCTTTCTTTATTCACGCTTTTCCTATTCTATCATGAATGAGAATAGCAAAAAAATGCACAGCTTCAAAATCAAGCTGTGCATTCTCTTTCTATTAAGATTTCTTCGCTTCCTTCAAAGATTCACGCAACACAAATTTCTGTAATTTCCCGCTCGCATTACGCGGCAGTTCTTTCGCAAATACGTAACGACGAGGACGTTTATAATCAGCTAATTCATCACTTTCCTTACAGTAACGCTCTAATTCTTCTTCTGTTAATGACTCATCTTTCTTTACAACTACTGCGACGACGCGCTCGCCCCACAATTCATCTGGTTCTCCGAGTACAGCAACATCTAAAACACCATCATGGCTATGCAAGAAGTCTTCAATTTCACGCGGATAAATGTTCACACCGCCGCTAATGACCATATCGTCAACACGATCTGCTACATATAAATAGCCATCTTTGTCAAAATAGCCAAGGTCACCGGAATGATACCAACCTTTATACATTACTTTTTCTGTTGCTTCTTTGCGGTTATAATATCCAGCCATCATACTTGTCCCGCGTATAATGATTTCTCCAACTTCGTAAGGTGCAAGAACATCGTCTGGTTCTGATGGTTCATCGTCATTTGACTTCACGATGCGCACTTCATGACTAAAGCAAGGTGTACCCGCTGATCCTGCTTTTGTAATTTGATCTTCTTCTACAAGAAACGCAACAACAGGCCCAAACTCTGTCATCCCGTAAATTTGCACAAGATCGATATAAAGACGTTCTTTACATTCTTTCACAAGCGCTGGCGCCATTGCTGCTCCGCCGTAAATCCCAGTCTTCATCGAAGTTAAATCGTATTCTGTTAAATCTTCTTGCAGCAGCATGTTCCACATTGTTGGCGCTGCAAAGAACGTTGTAATTTTTTCTTTTTGAATTGTTTCTAACACTGTTTTCGTATCAAAATGATGCAAAATCACATTTTTCCCGCCAACTTGAATACGCGGCAAAATACCAGCGTTTAATTCACCGCAGTGGTATAGCGGTGCGACAATTAACCCGACACTATCTCGTTTATATTTTAAATAATATGTACAAATCATACTATGTTCTGCCATGTCTCGGTGACGATGCAATACTCCTTTTGGATTCCCAGTCGTACCGCTCGTATATAACATAGAGCAATAATCCATTTCATCAATTTCAATATCGACCGGTTCTGCCTTTGCTGCATTTACTTTTTCGTGATAAGAAGTGGCATAAGACGGTGTGTCCTCTTCAATGTACAAAAATGAAGTATGCGGAAAGTCACGTTCAATCGAAGCAATTGTTGGTTCAACTTCTTTTTCAAAAACAACAACTTTTGAGGAGGCATCTTGTAATATGTAGGAAACTTCTTTTGCCTTTAAACGGAAATTGATTGGATTAAAGATTGCGCCAATCTTCGTACAAGCGAGGTAAACAGTTACAAATTCATGTGAATTATATAAGCAAACAGAAACGCGGTCTCCTTTTCGTACTCCTTCTGTAAGAAGTGCATTTGCAGTTTTATTTACCACCATATCCCATTGTTTATATGTCCAGCGAATGTTTTTTGCAGGTTCTACTAACGCTTCTTTCTGCGGATATTTTTGTACAGCTAAATCAAAAATTCTGCCAATAGTCATGTACATACTACATATACCCCCTTTTTAATTTTCATAATTTTATGAATTCGTTCACAATTAGACATTTCCTGCCTATTTTTACTTCCTTTTTCTGATTATTCTCGACAGTGTTTTACAAAAAAAAAGAAACCGCCAAACTGGCGGTTTCTTATCCAAATAACTCTTGTAAAATTTTAAGTTTATCTTCTGTATACTTTATATAGCCATCATTATATGATTTTGGATCTTTCGGGTTAGCAAAGTGCGTAATAGCCCCCGTCTTTGGATGAACAAATTTACTTGATGCACCGCAGCCAAGACCGATAATAGACTGCACTTCTTCCATAATCACGATGTTATAAATACTTTCTTGACTTGGCATTGCATAGCCAACGTTCTCTAAGTTACCTAAAATATTCTTTTGACGATATAAATAATACGGTACGTAATTATGTTCTTTCGTCCACTCTTCTGCTTCGTGCATCATCGCTGTAATCTCTTCGCGTCCTGCTACTTTATATTTGCGCTTATTTTGCGTCATTTCAGAAGCACGCTTAAAGGATAATGTATGCACCGTTAACGATTCTGGCATAAGCTTTTCTGTTTCTTCCAGTGTATGTTTAAAGATATCTAATCCTTCACCTGGAAGACCGATAATTAAGTCCATATTAATATTATTCATACCCATTTCGCGAGCAAGGTGATACTTTTCAATCGTTTCTTCTACTGTATGATGACGTCCAATTGCTTTTAATGTTTCTTGATGGTACGACTGCGGATTAATACTAATGCGGTCGATATTCCATTTGTTTAACACATCTAGCTTCTCTGGTGTAATCGTATCTGGGCGCCCTGCTTCTACCGTTACTTCACGAACTTGTTTAACATCTGGGAACGACTCATACATTTCTTCATACAGCATGTCCATTTCTTCAGCTGTAATACTCGTTGGCGTACCGCCGCCGTAGTAAATCGTCGTTACCTTCACGCCTTTTTCTTTTAAAAACTTACCCATTTCACGAACTTCATAATGTAAACCGCCTAAGAATGAATCAACAGATCCTTGGCGTCCATTAATCGCATACGCTGGGAATGTACAATATGCACATTTCGTTGGACAGAACGGAATCCCAATATAAATACTTACTTCTTCTTTTAAACGATATAAATCTGGGACAACAGATAATTGACAATCCACAATGCGCTGCATAAGCTCAATTTTTTCATCATGAATTAAATAGCTTTCACGCAGTTCGTTATGTGCCGCTTCTTTCGTCATACCGCTTTGCAACATTTTATGAAGCAGCTTCGTTGGGCGCACACCTGTTAAGATTCCCCACTTTTGCTCCACGCCTGTTAACTGCTGAAGAACAGACAAATATACATAAGAGACAACATGCTTCACTTGCTTCATACGTTCCTTTTCTTCCGTAAAGGACGATAAATCTTTAGAAAACGTCTCTTCATACACATTTCCTGTCGCGATTTCTGTTAAACGAGCAGAAGCCGTCACATTTCCTTCTATATTTATATCAACAATAATATTTGCATCTTCTTGTTCAAATGCTACTGTACTTTCTTCAAAAAATAAGCCGCTAATATTTTGAAGCGGACGTAAAAAACGATCATCTTGTAACGTTTTAATTGAAATTAACAACAATCATCACCTTTTCTATTTTCAAACTTCCTTTAGTTTACTTGAAGGGTGATAGGAGGTCAACAAGGAACTACTGGGATGGGAAACCCCTCTTTTTTTAAATGGGCAAGAGGGTCTGACCATGTGTGGAAGCGGTCAGGGCCTTCTTCTGCCACGCGCGGCGTTAAAACAGAAGGACAAAATGAGTGCAGGTCTCTTTTTGTTTGCATGGCAACAACTTATATGCAGAAAGCAAGAGCGTCTGGCCATGCGTAGGAGTGGTCAGGGCCTTTTTCTGAGGTGTATTTATGTCGAATGTTGTAGAGTGGTCTTTATATCGTGTCGAAGAGTCGATATATTCGAAAAAGCGCCGATATATTTAGAAAGAAATCTCAGGCACCCGCCTGAGATCTTCGATTACCATCTCTTTATTTGTAGATGATTGTTTAAAAATTTAATTGGAAACTGTTTTCGAAAATGTTCTTTAATCATATATTGTACACCGTTTTCATCATTGGAGCGTGTAATCCAATCGGCAGCTTTTTTCAATTCAATTGGGGAATTGCCCATGGCTACTCCTAATCCAACGCTTTCAATAACATCTAAATCTTCAAAGCTATCTCCAATCGCTACCATTTCTTTTAATTCAATACCGAGATGCTCACCTAATAATTGCAGCCCGCGTAATTTCGATACATGAGGCGGCACGATTTCGATTTGTGCTTTCCCGCATTCTATAAAATGCACATTTTCAAATGATTTTTGTAAAGTCGTAAGCGCACGCTGCTTCTCGCTTTGACTTGCAAATGTCACATCAATTTTCGGGGCAGCGACTGGTTGATCACGCAGTGCATCGCCCAGCGAATCTACAAATTGAACGGGATAAAATAGCGGATCAGAAGTGGATAAGACTGTTCGGGCAATTAAATTTGGCGTATGTTGCTGGCGATTGCCAATCGAAAACCTTTCATGAGAAATGCGAACGTTACATTCAAAATGTTCGAGCACCTGCACAATATTAAATGTTGTTTCTTCTGATAATCGTTTTTGAATTAACGGCTTATCTAATGAAGATGAAATAAATGCACCTCCATGTGTCACCAATATCGAATCCAGTTTTAATGATTTCGCTACTTTGTGAGCAGATTGAAAATTTCGGTTCGTAAATAGCGTAACGTATACACCTTTTCTCTTTACAAATTCAATCGCTTCACGCGTTCCTTTTTGTAATTTTCCATTTGGAAGCAGCAATGTTCCATCTATATTAAGAGCTAGTAAACGATAAATCATGATGCAGTACCTCCTCTTCTTAGCTGCAGCGTTCTATCATTAATTTATGAAAAGAGGATGCTAATTAGAACGAATGAGAATTTAGATAATACGTTTACAATGAAATCGTTCAATATTTTTGATTTCTTTCTAGTTAAGAATGTATTCTGTTTGTAGAGGTGATGATATGGATAACTGCAAAAGGATACTAGCTATTTCTGGAAGCATTCGAGAAGGTTCCTCCAACACCAATATATTAAAAACTTTAGCAGCGTTTATTCCCGAAAATATTGATTATAATATTTATAACGGCATACAAGAACTTCCTCATTTTAATCCAGATATTGATCGCATTCAGGCACCAACTGTTGTTGAAGATTTTCGAAAGACACTAGCTGAAGCGCATGCACTAATTATCTGCACACCAGAGTATGTAAAAGGTGTACCCGGAATCTTGAAAAATGCATTAGAATGGCTTGTCTCATCAGCTGAACTTTACAAAAAACCAGTGGCTGTTATAACAGCTTCCTCATCAATTACTGGCGGGGACAAGGCACATGAATCTTTACTACTGACACTAGGTATGCTGGATGTTACTATTGTTCAAAATGGATCGGTTCTCATTCCATCTGTTGGAACTAAATTTAATAGTGATGCTACAGTCACAGATGAACAAACAAAGCAAGACCTTATTTCTCTCATTCATGGTATACTGCAAGAATTACATGATTGATTTATAAAGTGAAACTTTAATCAGTGGGGGTTTTCTTCATCCCCCACTGATTATCAGCTCTCACCAATCGGGCTTTTACGGGCAGTTTATCTCCCACCTAACTTCTTAAGAAAGGCGGAAGCGGCTCGCTCAGAATCGCAGGACGCCCACGCACAGGGCGGAGAGGCGCTTTTTGCCTCGTCCGAGGGGGCGAAACGACCGGAGATTCTAGCCGCTAGAGCTGGACAACAAAGAAATGTGGAAGTGGCTCGTCCAGAATGTGAGGGGGATGGAGCTTCTGACGTAGAGGTGTTTTTTACCTCGCAGGAAGAAGCGAAGCCACCGAACATTCTAGCCACTGAAACTGGACAATACTTTCGCTGAATTTTGAGGTGGGAGTAGTACTGCCCGTTAATGCGGGATAAAACAATTCATTTTAAGCAGCATCCATACAAAAAGATGCTGCTTTACTCATTTAAAGTCTTACGAAAGGAATTTGCGAAATGAAATGGCCACTCTCTTTGTATGAAGGCGATACATTAGACGTTGCGAAACGGTTGCTTGGACATAAACTCGTTCACGTTGTAGATGGCGTAAAACGAAGCGGAATCATTGTCGAAGTAGAAGCATATAAAGGACCTGATGATAAAGCGGCCCATAGCTATGGCGGCCGCCGCACAGAACGAACAGAAATTATGTACGAATCTCCTGGCCATGCTTACGTATATCTTATTTATGGTATGTACCATTGTTTTAATGTTATTACAGCACCAGAAGGGATCCCGCAAGGAGTGTTAATTCGAGCATTAGAACCAGTGGAAGGTATCGAAGAGATAAAGCAAGCAAGGTTCGGTAAACAAACGATTACGAAATCACAATTCAAAAACTTAACAAATGGACCTGGAAAACTATGCAAAGCACTGGGAATTACGTTAAAACAAAAAGGACTTCTTCTTACGAGTGATGAGCTATATATTGAACAAGTTTCTCCAGAGAAACATCTTTCTCATACATATAACATCACCGCAGGCCCGCGCATTAATATTGATTATGCCGAAGAAGCTGTGCACTATCCATGGCGTTTTTACTTTCAAGATCACCCGTTTGTTTCGAAATGAACGGAAAAGGTGTTTTCAAGACATGAAAACACCTTTCTTTTCTATCACTTCGTATATCTCATATGCTTCTTTTGTTCACAAATATCTAATTCAGGAAGGTGTTCATGAACAAGGATGATGACTTCCTCAATTAAAGATTCTAATTCTTTTGTACTTTTTTCTGGATTGCCCATTAGAATAGTAGTCATTCGATCATGAAGATTTTCTAGTTTGATTGTCATGCGTTTCGTATTAAAAGGCATCCATTTAAATGCAGGGTGATGCACATACATTTGATTCAATCCAAATAAAACACCAAACAACTTCTTCTGCACCTCACAAATGACATCATAGAACATCAACCAATCTTTTCGTTTCAAAAGTGCTTCGCGATTATTCCAACGATTGCCCAGCTAAAATAATAGCTTCTACTTTCGGATTTTCCTTATATATAGCTGCCATCTCTATTGATTTCTGTTTTAATCCATCTTATTTCCTCCGTAAACATTCTAAAATTTCTCCCCTAAGCTTTCATACAAATACTTTATTTCTACTAATAGAACACTAATTCCTTCTATTTAAACATCCCATCTTCATACTTGTACAGAAAAAGAAAAAACACTTCCTCGCTTACGAGAAAGTGCTTTGTTATTACGATTGCATATAAACGTTATATAAATCTTCAAGCGGCTTCATGATAATTTTGTTTACGTCGCCGATTAAAACATTTAAACGTTGCTCTGCTTGCATTAAGTTTGTAATTTTTGCGTTTTGTTGTACTAATGCTACAACTTCTTGCGCTTTTTGGTTATCTTCTTCTGTTAATTGCTCACCTTGCATCATTTTTTGCTGAAGCTCCATTTGCATCATACGGAAACGATCAAATAGTTGTTTCGCATCTGCGTCTGCTTGTACTTCTGCATAGCTCACTTTTAATGATTGAAAATCAGGATGTTCTGCAATTGCTTTTTGTAATTCATACGCAACATCATGCACGTTTTTTGCCATTATATATATCCTCCTTGCAATGCGATACAATGTCACATTGTTTTATATGTTTTCGTTCCTTACATACTCTTCCTACGATATCAGACTATGTATCATATGTGAAGTAATTTCACTTTATGACATTACAATTAGTAATAACCCTTGCACAATTCCAATTAA
Source organism: Bacillus cereus group sp. BfR-BA-01380 (assembly GCF_022663535.1). Taxonomy (GTDB): domain Bacteria; phylum Bacillota; class Bacilli; order Bacillales; family Bacillaceae_G; genus Bacillus_A; species Bacillus_A cereus_BB. Next base: position 73,260 of record NZ_JAKUFS010000022.1, read on the forward strand.
GCCGCCAAGTAATGCACCTAAATACGTAATCATTTTCAATTCACTTTTTGTAATAGATAAAACTAGTTCTTCTATGCGCTCAATTGGAAATGATTCTACTTCTTGCTGGACAATATCAGCTAAATGCAAGCGCTGCATAATATCCCCGATATGATTCGTCGCCCACTGTAATCCATTACGCACAGCACTTGGAATCACATTGTTTCTCACATTGTCACGAATCGGAGCACATACATCGCGAACAGATTGATTGAATAGAGTACCTACCGCTTGTTCTACTTTCACAAAAGACAGAATGCCTTTCAGGGCATCTTCTTTTGAAATGAATGATTCTACTTCACTCACTTCACGCTGTTTCAGCTTTTCCCACTCTTTTCTCATCACATCAGACAACAATTGTTTCGTTCCCTCTTGCTGCAAAAATTTAATCACTTCTGGCTGCAACTTGTCGACTACACTTACATTCCCTAAAAACATGCCCACTAAATTTAATAATGTCCCGCGCGATGCAAAAAATTCATCAACCATTTTGGAGAGACGTTGTGTTCCTTCTGGGCTTTCAAAGAAATCCACAGCTTTTTGGATCATAAAAGCAGCTGCATCTGGCATTTTCTCATCAATTTTTTCGTGAACAGAAAACGGCAGAGCTTGTTCCCACGTATAAGCACGATATGTTTCAAATAATAAATCTACTTTATGTATTATGATGCCTTCCATTTGCTTTGTAACTCGGTCTTCCATATGAGTCATATCTAGCTGCTCTAACATTTCATGCAACGTTTGCTCATTCATCAGAAGCTTGTCCGCTGCTGTTTGAGCCCAGTCGATAAGCTCTTGCTGGAACGACTCATTTGTTAACTTCTTCTCAATTCCTTCTGGTGTTAATAAATGATCGACAACCATCTTCCCTAATTGTACAGCTAACTCATCCCGGCGCTTCGGAATTAACCCAGGCGTAAACGGTACCCGGAACTTTCCAATATATTTTGGATGATGCGGTCGAAATAACATTTTAATCGCGAGATGATTCGTATATCCGCCGATGACCGCGCCTATTCCTGTTGTTGTTAAGAGATTCAGCCACATATTCAAACTTTATCAACCTTCCGTTTCTCAAATATATATAAATCGCTGCTATGCAGAACAAACAGTGACCTGCTCTCGTTTTTAAGGCGATTTAATCCATACCCTTCATTATAACTGCTCTATAATGCGCCAGCAAACGGGATACTAGCAAAAATATTCCACATAAAATCTAGAGCAATTGGTATAAGAAAGATTTCTTTGAATATTACTCAAATAGATACACGTTTAGCCCCTATGAAAGGAGGTTGTCTTATGGTGCTCGGACTATTAACATCACGTTTTCATCATGAGCGAGAATACTACACAGAAATCGCAAAGCTTGCTTGCTTCCATCATATTACCGTTGCACAGTTTACTCCCTTTAGCATCGATCCTAAAACAGAATTTGTTAACGGACTTCTCTTTGATGCCAATCAGCAAGATTGGGTAGAGCAACAATTTGTCATTCCATCTCACATATACAACCGATGCACATACAAAAATGAAAAAAATTTTAAAAGAGCGCTCCCTATTATCAAATGGCTCCAAAGCCGCCCACAATCCTTATTTTTAAACGACGAACTTCCAAATGAAACCGATATGTATGAAATTCTTGCAAAAAACAAAAAACTGGTACCCTATGTCCCCTTAATAAAACACGCAAGTGAAAAGACAACGTTACAACTATTACAAATGAAAAAAGGTGTAGTTATAAAGCCGTTGCATTCACTTTCCAAACAAAATATGTACCACATTTCTTATCAAAACAGTATGTTTCATGTTACTACATTAGAACGAAATCACTTTCTGAAAAAAACGTTCCAAACAAGAGATACATTTTTATCTTGGTTACAATCGTTGCTTCAAACATGTGAGTATACAGTACAGCCTATGGCGCAAACATCCCCTGTTCATATTCGATCTCTTTTACAAAAAAATAAAGAAGGTATATGGGAAGAGCAAGAAAAGCTAGTCCAAATAGACGACACACCTTATTCTTTCTTATTTCCTCTTACAGACCAAACACATTTTATTCCGTTTACAAAGTGGCAACACCAACTATCAAAAATTGACCTTATATTATTACAAGATAGTTTACACATTATTATGAAAGAAACGTCCCAAGCCTTAGAGGACGCCACTTCTCACCTTTTTGAATTAGAACTTTCTATTATAATGGATGTTAATGGTGCTGTTTGGCTATATCAAGTAGATACAAATCCTACTTACACCACTTTTATTCAACATAATATTGATCTTGCTGAAAAAGTATACACAGCGCCGCTTCACTATTACCGCTATATAAAACGGAGCACAAGCAGTAAACTGGAAATGTAAATATGCTATAAAGTGAAACTTTAATCAGTGGGGGTTTTCTTCATCCCCCACTGATTATCAGCCCTCACCAATCGGGCTTTTACGGGCAGTTTATCTTCCGCCTAACTTCTTAAGAAAAGCGGAAGCGGCTCGTTCAGGATCGCAGGACGTTGGAGCCCCCGACAAAGAGGCGCTTTTTGCCTCGTCAGAGGGGGCGAAACAACCGGAGATTCTAGCCGCTAGAGCTAGACAATGCTTTCGCTAAATTTTGAGGCGGGAGTATTACTGCCCGTTAATGCGGGATAAAAAAACCCGTCTCAACTTTTTGCTGAGACGGGTTTTCATATAAGCTGTACAGTCATTTCGGTTTGCTTTTCACAAATCGGACAATATAAAAGGTGAAGGCAATATTGCTGTGAATCACACGCAGATAATCCGTCAACTTTCTCTAGCAGTTCTTGATCTTGATATGCACTATATGGACCAAGGTAATCGACTGTTTTCCCATAATCTTGGAGTATGCTCGTACAAGTAGGACAAATATATGCTTTATATTCTAATGCATTACAAAGCGGACATATCGCCATTTTGATTCCTCCAAAAAAGGGACGGTATTCCCGTCCCCCTATAGCCATTTCATTTATTTTTGTAAACCGCCTAAATGTTGCTCTGCATAAGATACAAGGCGCTTTGTGATTTCGCCACCAACAGATCCGTTTGCACGTGATGTTGCATCTGGACCAAGTTGTACGCCAAACTCACTTGCGATTTCATACTTCATTTGATCTAAAGCAGTTTGTGCACCTGGAACTGCAAGACTATTGTTTCTAGCCATGTTATGTCACCTCCTTGTATTGGTGTATTCATAGTATGTAAAAGCATCTTTTTTCTATCCAAACAAAACATGTGTAATTTTTGGCATCATTTTATTTTACAAATTTTACAAAGTAATAACTCGCATATCTTTCTACGTATCATCCATACTATGAATACAATCAATCACTCCACACGATGGATTAGTGCCAAACGGGGCAATCCTGGTTCAACTCCAGCTAATCCAACCAAAACTCACACTAAGGAGGACATATCCTATGGCAAACCAAAGTTCTTACAATCAATTAGTAGTACCTGGTGCAACTGCTGCAATCGACCAAATGAAATACGAGATTGCAACTGAATTTGGAGTAACATTAGGCCCTGATTCAACATCTCGTGCAAATGGTTCAGTAGGTGGAGAAATTACAAAGCGTTTAGTAGCAATGGCTGAACAAAGCCTTGGCGGATATCAAAAATAAATATATATGGCAAAAAGGTCTCAAGCATCGCTTGAGACCTTTCTATTTGCTACTGCAGCATTTGTAAAAACTTCTTCGTACGCTCTTCTTTCGGATGTACTAAAACTTCTTCCGGTGTACCTTGTTCAACAACGACACCACCATCCATAAAAATAACACGATTCGCAATTTGATGTGCAAAGCGCATCTCATGCGTAACAATGACCATCGTCATCCCTTCCTGTGCAAGTTCTTTCATTACTTTTAGCACTTCTTGCACAAGTTCAGGGTCAAGCGCTGATGTCGGTTCATCAAATAAAATGACTTGTGGCTCCATCGCCAGCGCGCGCGCAATCCCTACACGCTGCTGCTGTCCACCTGAAAGCTGAAATGGATATAAATCCATCTTATCACCGAGTCCCACTTTTCTCAGAAAGTACTCTGCTTTTTCTTTTGCCTTCTCTTTTGGAACTTTCTTCACCGTGACAAGGCCTTCCATTACATTTTCACGCGCTGTAAAATGCGGGAATAAATTGTGATGCTGAAACACCATACCTGTTTGTGTGCGCAACTGCACAATATCACGCTTCGTCACCTTTTTCGAAAAATCGAGTGTTTCATCACCGATACGAATGACACCGCTATTCGGTGTTTCTAGTACGTTTAAACAACGGAGTAATGTCGTCTTCCCAGAACCAGACGGCCCAATAATAACAACGACTTCACCTTTATCTACTTCCATATCAATTTGCTGCAAAACGGTGTTATCACCGAAACTTTTTTGTAAATGTTGAATTGAAATCATAGAAACAAAAACTCCTTTTAACAAGGATTATTTTAAAACATAACGCTCTGCTCGTTTTTCAAGCACTTGCTGTACAATCGATAATAAGAAACAAATGACCCAGTAAATCAGTCCTGCTTCTGTATAAACAATTAAGAATTCATAGTTTGTCGCTGCAATTTCCTGCGCCTTCCGAAACATTTCTGTTACTAAAATTAATGACGCAAGCGATGTGTCTTTAATCAAACTAATAAATGTATTGGATAGAGGCGGAATCGAAACGCGCGTTGCCTGCGGCAGAATAACGCGGCAGAGTGCTTGCGGGTACGACATACCAATTGTATACGCAGCTTCCCATTGCCCTTTCGGAATCGATAAAATAGAAGCACGAATAATTTCTGAAGCGTACGCTCCGACATTTAACGAAAATCCAATCACCGCTGCTGGGAAGGAATTAATTGTAATCCCTATTGTCGGCAGCCCATAAAAAATAATAAATAACTGAACAAGAAGCGGTGTACCGCGAATAATAGATACATAGATGCGTGCGATCCATTCTAACACGCGATTTCCAGAAATGCGGCATAGCGCTGTTAACGTTGCTAACGCTAAACCAATTATAAATGTAATCAATGTGAGCGGTATCGTATTGAAAAGAGCACCCTTCAGCATAGGCATGAAGGATGCTTTTGTTATATCAACCCAAACAGATAATCGATCTAAATCCAATATAGCATTACTTAGATACATCTTCACCAAACCATTTCTTCGATATTTTTTCGTATGTGCCGTCTTTTTTCATGTCATCTAATGCTTTATTTACTTCAGCAACCAATTTGTCGCTGCCTTTACGGAACATGAAACCGCTTTTTGATGCTTCTTTTTCTGTATCAACAATTTTCACTTTTGCATCTGGTTTTGTTTTTAAGTAATTCAACACAGATAAACGATCATTAATTGTGAAATCAACGCGGCCGGAGTTTAATAATTCAACCGCTTGGTTAAATCCTTCTACCCCAACGATTTCTGCACCGTTTTTCTTCGCAATGTCGCTGAAGTTACTTGTTAAAGACTGTGCTGCTTTTAAACCTTTCACATCTGTAAATTTCGCTGGTTTATCTTTATCCTTTGGAATCACAAGTACTGCTGAAGATGATACGTATGGATTAGAGAAATCGTATTTCTTTTGGCGATCTTCACGAATTCCGACTTCGTTCGCAATCATATCAACACGTTTTGCATCAAGTCCAGCAAATAAGCTATCCCATTGCGTTTCTTTAAATACCGCTTTCACGCCAAGACGCTTTGCTACTTCTTCTGCAATTTCAACATCAAACCCAGTTAACTTTCCACTTCCATCATGGAATGTGAACGGCGGGTATGTACCTTCTGTTCCAACAACAAGCTCTCCGCTCTTTTTAATTTGCTCAAGCGCATCTTTGCTAGTTCCTTGCGCTGTATTATCTTTTGCTTGTTTTCCGCAACCTGCTACTACTCCCACAACCAGCAGTGCAAGTACGAAAAATGAAAGTATTTTTTTCATGATGGCAATCCTCCAAGTATTCTGATAGGAATTTAAGAATAACATTAACTTATTCTATTCAATCTTGCAACATTTTTCAATCAAAATGTTCTCACTTAGTGTATCCTTTTCGTTCAAAATCAAACGTATTGAACATCAGCGGGCAAATAAAGTGAAACTTTAATCAGTGGAGGGTTTCTTCATCCCCCACTGATTATTAGTTGAACCAATCGGGCTTTTCCGGGCAGTTTATCTCCCGCCTAACTTCTTTGCTTTCGCTGAATTTTGAGGCGGGAGTATTACGGCCCGTTAATGCAGGATAAAAAAGAACTTGCCACCCTGGCAAGTTCTTCAAGAATCTAACACACAATATCCAATCATTCCGCATAATAACAAAAAAAACGCAATGTTAAAGGTAACTGATAATTCCTCCATATTATATTCCCCCTTTTGTTCAACGTATCATATAGACAAGGGGAGAATACGGCCAACTTGTAAACATTGTTTTAAAATTATCTGAACATTCCGTGAACGTCACGCACTTTGGCTACCGGCAATTTGCGTTTTGTACATTTCATAGTAACGTCCTTGCTTTTCCATTAACTCTTCATGCGAACCTTTTTCAAGAATCGTTCCGCGATCTAGTACGATAATTTGGTCAGCGCTTTTAATCGTTGATAAACGGTGGGCAATAATAAATGTCGTTCGCCCCTTTTTCACAACTTCGAGCGCCTGTTGAATCATTGCCTCTGTTTCCGTATCGATGCTAGATGTTGCTTCATCCAAAATTAAAATGGCTGGATCAAAGGCAAGTGCCCGGGCGAAAGAAATGAGCTGCCTTTCACCTGTTGAAAGCGTGCTGCCTTTTTCCGTTATTTCTTCCTCAATGTTATTAGCAAAACGCTCTGCTCCAACATCACGCAGCGCTTTCACAATCGTGTCCTTCGAAATTCGTTCTTGCTCTAAACTTACATTAGAAGCAACTGTTCCTGTAAATAGAAATGGATCTTGCAGAACAATTCCCATATGTTCACGAAGCGCTTGTTTTGGAATGTCTTTTATATTGTATCCATCAATTGTGATGTTTCCTTTTTGAAATTCATAAAACTGAAAGAGTACATTCATAATCGAGCTTTTCCCTGATCCAGTATGACCAACTAACGCAATTGTTTCCCCTTTCTTCGCATCAAAGGAAATATTTCGCAGCACTTCATCTTTCCCGTTATAAGAAAACGAAACGTTATCAAAACGAACATTTCCTTGCATCTGCGGAATGTGCTCTTCCTGTACTGCTTCTCCCTTCTCATCTAACAATTCAAACACACGCTCAGCAGCAACGCGCGCTTGCTCTAAATTTGCTAACTGATTCACCATATTTGTAATCGGCGAAAATAATCGCGTTAAATAATCAACGAACGCATACAACACACCTAATGAAATCACTCCTGCTGCACTTAATGATACGCCGCCAAAGTACCAAATCACACCTGTAAATGCAATATTACGGAGCACGCCAACTAAGTTATGAGACGTTGCTGCATTTAAACTTAAAATTTTATTTTGATACATATAATACTCTTCGTTTAATTGCTCAAATTCTTGCTTTGTAGCGCGTTCTTGACGAAACGCTTGAATGATCGGCATCCCTTGAATGGATTCATTCACTGTTCCATTAATGTCCGACAAGCGTGAGCGCATTTTATGATTGTATGCAGCTGCATATTTCCGGTAAAAAATCGCCCACACACATAAAATCGGAATAAGGATTAAACATATAAATGCAAGCTTTGCATCCAATAAGAACAAGGCAGCAAAAATACCGATAATATAAATAAAGCTAGAAAAGAATGTCGATAATACCGTTACATATAGCTCACGAATCGCCTCCGTATCATTTGTCACACGAGAAACAATTTTCCCGGCCGGCAAATGATCAAAGTAGCGAATCGGTAATGTTTGAATGTGAGAAAACACGTCTTCTCGCATAATTTGAATAATTTTATTCGCTGCTTTTTGTAAATAAAATTGTTTTCCATACGCAAAGAGGGATACAACTAGTAAAAGAGCTAAATATCCACCGCCGAGTAAAAGTAGTCGTTTTATTTCTGGTTGATAAAACGAGAAAACTTCCTTCCCTGTAAGCTTAGTCCCTTTATATACTTGCGCCGCTTTCCCTTGCTGAATCGTCACCATGTCTCCTTTTACAGACCGCGTTCCTTCCAGTGAAAGTTTATTCGGAATAAAATAATAGTCGCGGCCAATTTGAACAATGCGCACTTCTTTTTCTTTCTGCTCACCTGCTTCAAACCGATCGCTTCGCTTATACCAAGTGTTGTGATAAAAAACAGCATCATCACTCTTTACTGTTTCATACCAAGGCTTTTCAATACCAACAATATGTTCATCAATCATCGTTTTCGCAACAAACGGCCCAGCTAATTCCGCAATAACGAAAATAAATAACATCGCTAAAGCAATGCCAATCGTTGCTTTTACTTTCATCGCATATTGAAATAATCGTTTTCCAACACTCATATTTTCACCTCACCTTCTACTTCTTCCCCTTGTTGTCGTTCAAACTGTTCTGTATACCAACCGCTCTTTTGGATCAGCATATTATGCGTTCCTTCTTCAATGATTTCACCATTATCCATCACGAGAATCCAATCCGCATGCTGCGTTGCAGATAAACGATGCGTCGTAATAATCGTCGTTTTCCCGCTGCGCTCTTTCCGGATATTTTCAATAATTGCCGCTTCCGTTCTTGCATCAACTGCTGATAACGAATCATCTAAAATTAAAACTTCTGGATTTTGAATGACGGCACGCGCAATGGAAATACGTTGTTTTTGCCCGCCAGATAGCGATACACCTTTTTCTCCAACAAGTGTTTCTAGTCCATCCGTCAAAAACTCCAAGTCTTTCGTAAAAGCAGCAATTTCAATTGCCTTTTGCAGCTCTGCTTCACTTGCTTCTCGGTTTCCAAATAAAATATTTTCCCGCGCTGTTTTGGAAAACAGAATGTGTTCTTGCGGGACATATCCAACCCAGCTTAATGCTTGATCGATGTGGATATTTTGCAGTGGTATACCTGACACTGTAATTTCCCCTGTTCCGAGCGGATACTGGCGCAGAAGCTGCCGAACAAGCGTTGTTTTTCCGCTCCCTGTTTTCCCAACAATCCCAAGCGTTTCTCCTCTGTTAAGCGAAAACGAAACGTTTTTTAAATTGAGCGTAGAAGATGTCGGATAGGAAAAAGATACATCTTCAAAATCAATACAGTCTGGTTGATGTACGCGAAGTGGTTTCTTTACGTTTTGCACATCTTGCTTATATGCTAACGTTTCATTTACACGATCAAGCGAAGCATTCCCGCGCTGCATGACATTAATCAGCTCACCAATCGCAAACATCGGCCAAATCATCATGCCAAGGTACACATTAAACGATACAAGTTCCCCAAGCGTTACCTCATTTTGAAATACTAAAAACGCTCCGTACACAAGGCCAATTAAATAACTCATCCCAACAAGCATTTTCACTGTCGGTTGAAAAAGTGAATCAATTTTTGCGACCTTCATATTCTTTTCATACACATCTGTCGCTAACGTATTAAAGCGCTTCTCATCTTCTCTTTCCTGTACATAAGCACGAATCACACGTACACCGGCAATCGACTCCAGCACTTTATCATTCATATCTCCAAATGTATCTTGAGCAACTGTAAAGCGATCGTGTAATTTCTTTCCATAAGCACTCACAGCATACGCCATAATCGGCAGCGGTAATAGTGCTGCAAGTGTTAATTTCCAACTAATTGAAATCCCCATCATCAGCACAATTGTTAGCATATATAAACTCGAGTCAACGAGCGTTAAAATACCAAATCCAGCTGTCATAGCAATTGCTTTTAAATCGTTCGTTGCCCTTGCCATTAAGTCACCTGTACGGTTTTTCTGATAGAAAGTTGGCGTCATCTTCAGCAAATGTCCCATAAATTTGGAACGCATCGTTTTTTCAAGCACAAATGCACCGCCAAATAACTGATATTGCCACACATAAGAAAGTGCATAACCAGCAGCTGCTGCTCCGAGCAACATCCCTACATACTTCACAATTCCTGCGTTTGTTAAATCTCCGGCTTTTATATCATCAATTGCTAATCCAATTAACTTTGGCGGGATTACCTCAATGACATTGACAAAAAGTAAACAAACAATGGCAATGCTATACCTTTTCCAATGCGTTTTAAAAAACCATGTTAATTTTTGTAATACAGAAAACAATATAACCTCTCCCTTCTCGTTGTTGTGTAAACATAGACTCGTTATCCGCTATCTAGCGTCTCCGTTTTTACCATACGTACCTCATACTTTTCCATCGTCATTCCTACCTTTCTAGAATTACTTATTGAAACTATACAAATGTATAGGAACAATCTAAAAAAAGAGACAAAAAAAGGCATACCGTCGCTTTGACGATATGCGAAAAACGCATAAAAGCGTACGTCACGGCACACGCAACGTACGCTTTCTTTTCAGGCTAACAAGAAGCGTTATTTGTCCGTAGAGGTTGCGTGATGATATTTATTGTGTAAAACACCTAAGCCAGTCATATATACGATTACAATCATCACGCGCACCTCCTTCTTCTTTTATTTTCCATTTTTAATTGTATAACTTTAAAGACTTTTCTGTCAATTGTTTTTTTATTTTAGGCTACGTTAAATAAAAATGTTGATAGTTGCTTGCCTTCAATAAACACCATTTACATTAAACTCACAATATCTATATTTGAGTTTTAATTAGGGTTATATCCTGTTCGTCCATTCGGGCAGGTTTATCCCGCTATTTGCGGGCAGTAATACTCCCGCCTCAAAATTCAGCGGAAGCATTGTCCAGTTCCAGTGGCTAGAATGTTCGGTGGCTTCGCTTCTTCCTACGAGGTAAAAAAACACCTCTACATCAGAAGCTCCATCCCCCTCACATTCTGGGCGAGCCACTTCCACATTTCTTTGTTGTCCAGCTCTAGCGGCTAGAATCTCCGGTCGTTTCGCCCCCTCGGACGAGGCAAAAAGCGCCTCTCTGCCTTGTGCGTGGGCGCTTTGCAATTCTGAGCGAGCCGCTTCCGCCTTTCTTAAGAAGTTAGGCGGGAGATAAACTGCTGGCATGCGCCCGATTGGTGAGGGCTGATAATCAGTGGGGGATGAAGAACCCCCCCACTGATTAAAGTTTCACTTTATATAAAGAAGGAGTTTACCTCAGCTTAATGAATTTATACTGATATTTCGCTAGCAAAACGAGTGATCGGTTAGTAATAAATACAGGAAAAGGACCAAATCTTGGTCCTTTTCCTGTATTTATTACTACCAACATAATTCTTTAACATAGCCTTATTTTATAACAAAGAAAGCGGATGCAAAAACCGTGCCAAGAATAGATTTCACAAACATTTCATTTGAATTTTTTTTTCAAAGCTCATACAATCACCATATACTCACTCTTACAAGTCACTAATTTTTAGGAGGACTTAGCAATGGCAACTAGCAATACGTATAAATTTTATATAAATGGAGAATGGAGAGAAAGCTCTTCGGGACAAACAATCGACATTTCATCTCCTTATCTTCATGAAGTAATCGGACAAGTACAAGCAATTACTCGCACGGAAGTAGATGAAGCGATTCAAATGGCGAAAGAAGCGCAAAAAGACTGGGCAGAAGCATCTCTTCAAGATCGTGCAAAATATTTATATAAATGGGCGGATGAGCTCGTGAATATGCAAGATGAAATTGCTGATATTATCATGAAAGAAGTCGGCAAAGGGTATAAAGATGCGCAAAAAGAAGTTGTTCGTACAGCTGATTTTATTCGTTATACAGTAGATGAAGCGATGCATATGCATGGTGAAAGTATGATGGGCGATAGCTTCCCTGGTGGTGCTAAATCTAAACTTGCCATTATTCAGCGCGCTCCGCTTGGCGTCGTTCTTGCAATTTCACCATTTAACTATCCTGTTAACTTAGCAGCTGCCAAACTTGCACCAGCTCTTATTACAGGAAACGCTGTTATCTTTAAGCCAGCTACACAAGGCGCAATTAGCGGTATTAAAATGATTGAAGCCTTGCATAAAGCAGGCCTTCCAAAAGGACTTGTTAACGTAGTAACAGGACGTGGTTCTGTCATTGGTGATTATTTAGTAGAGCATTCTGGCATCGATATGGTATCGTTCACAGGTGGTACACATACAGGAACACATTTAGCGAAAAAAGCGGCAATGATCCCACTTGTCCTTGAACTTGGTGGAAAAGATCCTGGTATTGTACGCGAAGACGCAGACTTACAAGAAGCTGCCAAACATATTATTAGCGGGGCATTCTCTTACTCCGGTCAACGATGCACAGCGATTAAACGCGTACTTGTACATGAACATGTAGCAGATGAACTTGTTCGTTTATTAACAGATGAAATTGCCAAGCTATCTGTTGGTTCTCCAGAACAAGATAGCACGATCGTACCACTAATCGATGATAAATCTGCTGATTTCGTTCAAAGTTTAGTAGACGATGCGATTCAAAAAGGGGCAACTGTTGTCATCGGCAACAAACGCGAGCGTAACTTAATCTATCCAACACTTCTTGATCATGTAACAGAAGATATGAAAGTCGCTTGGGAAGAACCATTCGGTCCGATTCTTCCAGTCATTCGCGTTTCTTCTGACGAACAAGCAATTGAAATTGCAAACAAGTCTGACTTTGGTTTACAAGCAAGTGTATTTACAAAAGATATTAACAAAGCATTTTTCATCGCAAACAAAATTGAAACAGGCTCTGTTCAAATTAACGGACGCACTGAGCGCGGCCCAGATCACTTCCCATTCATCGGTGTAAAAGGTTCTGGTATGGGCGCACAAGGTATTCGTAGAAGTCTTGAATCTATGACGCGCGAGAAAGTAACAGTATTGAATTTGATGTAAAGACTTAAAACCACTCTTTTTAAATAGGCAAGAGCATCTGGCCATGCAAAGTAGCGGTCAGGGCCTTTTTCTGCCACGTGCAAAATTTAAAACAAAAAGACAAAACAATTGGAAGTAGAAAATAGTTTCTACTTCCTTTTATATTTTATAAAAATGGTTGCTAGTACTACATTTCTCTCGCACACACTCTCTATCACTTTCATATATATATATTAACTTCTGATAGGGAGGAGGCGGTCTTATGGCAATCACATTAAACGGCTTAGTAGAAGGCGACAAAATCCGCGTGTTTTCAGCGGGACGTGAAATCGACGGTGAAGGTGTTTTCCTTCGTATAGACAACAACAACTTCTTAATTTGGGTTGATAACCATGCAAATATCAACGTTACAAGTTTAAATACAATTAGCATTCGTAAAATTACCTAATTACCTATAACATTATTTAACCCTTTCACAACAAGATACTGGGTCTATATCAAAAAGGGTTATATAAAACCTGTTTGAATAGGCTCTTTTTTTATAATACGTTTCACACTGTTTATCCCGCTATTTGTGGGCAGTAAGACCCCCACCTCAAGATTCAGAGAGAAGCGTTGTCCAGCTCTAGCGGCTAGAATCTCCGGTCGTTTCGCCCCCTCAGACGAGGCAAAAAGTACCTCTCTGTCAGGGGCGTGGGCGTCCTGCGATTCTGAGCGAGCCGCTTCCGCTTTTCTAAAGAAGATAGGTGGGGGATAACTGCCCGTAAAAGCCCGATTGGGCGGGCTAACCATCAGTGGGAGATGAAAAAACTCTCCACTGATGGAAGTTTCACTTTATATGACTAATGGCGCTCGGACACACAAAGTATTCGTAAAAATCTTGAATCGATGACACGTGAAAAAATAACAGTATGAAATGTAATGTAACTCTATAAAGGTGAGTAGAAAGTATCTCTACTCACCTTTATATTTTATAAAAATGGTTGCTAGTACTACATTTCTCTCGCACACACTCTCTATCACTTTCATATATATATATTAACTTCTGATAGGAAGGAGGCGGCCTTATGGCAATCACATTAAATGGTTTAGTAGAAGGCGACAAAATTCGCGTGTTTTCAGCAGGACGTGAAATTGACGGCCGAGGTGTTTTCATTCGCGTAGACAACAACAACTTCTTAGTTTGGGTTGATAGCCACGCAAATATCAACGTTACAAGTTTAGATACAATTAGCATTCGTAAAGTTTCCTAATTACCTATAAAAAATTTTTAACCCTCTCACAAAAAATACTGGGTCTATTCAAAAGGAGTTATATTACCCCTTTTTGAATAGACTCTTTTTTTATAATACGTTTTACACTGTTTATATGACTAATAGTTAAATCATAATCTACGTTAATCCAATATAACCATTCATCTTCACACTCAATAAAGACACCTTCTATACTTGTTTCCCCATCAAATACTTCTATCTTATCTCCTAATGAAAAAAGAGAAGGCAATGCACTCTTTTCTGTTTTTTTACTTACATTCTTTTGTATGTTATAAAGTAACCTCATACATCGTTCTAAAGAAGCTGCGAGTTCTTCATTTTGTTTTTTTAACTCCTCTATTGGATCTGGTTTTTCACACCTATGAATTTCCTTTCCGCATATAAAACAGTTTCTCTGAAACCAGCTCTCCATCTGCTTATCCCTGCCTCAAAGTTCTGAGGAAATAAAGTGCTCTCAATGATAGAAGCTGCTCTTTCCCCTTCTTTTATATACATATTGTATGATACAAACCCCGAAGTTGTTTCATTATTTCAAACATACTCTATTCTCATAATCATCCGATTTTATCTGTTTGCATTGACGAATAAAAATCCATTTGTTACCCTTGGTTATGTTAACTTTATATATAAATCCTCATTCGTATCTCGGTGAGGTAGAGGTTGCAATTATTAATAGTATGATTTGGGAGATGTGTGGCATCGCTGAACAAATCAGAAAGGAATAATTGCCGAAGCAAGAAGTATCCACAATGCTTTCTTGCTGGGTCTGCATTGAATAAGTGCAGGACTGTCACAGGCTTTTTGCTTGTGGAGAGCTATCGAGAGATATGTCCGTGGGTTTCTTAATAAGATTGAGAAGCGCGTGAACATATACGCGCTTTTTTGTTTTGTTTGGAACTTCAAACACATACATATCTCCTCGCTTGACTTGGTTATACTAATTTTGGAGGTAATTTCTATGCAACAAAAAAAATGGGGCTTTTGGGTACTCACTGCATTTGTAGTTGGAAATATGGTCGGGGCTGGTATTTTCATGGTTCCGAGTACATTAGCACAAACAGCTAGCCCTCTTGGTGTTACATTAGCTTGGTTAACGACAGGGTTTGGCGTATTAATGTTAGCTCTTGTTTTCGGTAATTTAGCAATTCGTCGCCCTGATTTAACGACAGGTCCGCAAAGTCATGCTTATGCACTCTTTTCTTCACAAAAAAAGAAAAAAATGGCGGGTTTTAGTATCGTATGGGGCTACTGGGTTGCAAACTGGGCAAGTAACGTAGCTATTATTACATCATTTGCTGGTTATTTATCGCTCTTTTTCCCAATTATGAAAGATACACGTGTATTATGTTCAATCGGAACGTTCGACATTGAAGTCGGAAAATTGATTACGTTCTCCATTTGTACTCTTTTACTTTGGGGTACACATATGATTTTAACGAACGGCGTAAACGGCGCTGGGAAATTGAACTTCCTAGCAACAACAACGAAGGTAACAGGATTCCTTCTCTTCATTGTTGTGACATTATTTGCTTTCCAAGCATCTAAATTTGGACAATGGTATACACCGATCATTGATAAAGAAGGCATTTCACATGGACTATTATCACAAGTAAACTTAGCAGCCTTAACAACACTTTGGGCCTTTATCGGTATCGAGTCAGCTGTCTTATTATCAAACCGTGCTGTTTCACCAAAAACAGTAAAACACGCAACTGTTGCTGGTTTATTATTAACAGTTGGAATTTACTTAGGAATTACAATCTTAACAATGGGCGTTCTTCATATCGATAAACTGCAATCATCTGAACGACCATTAGCGGATGCATTATCTGCAGCAATGGGTCATGGCGGCGGAAAATTAATGGCGCTGCTTGCACTTACTTCGTTATTTGGATCCATCCTAGGTTGGGTTTTATTAAGCTCAGAAGTACCATATCAAGCAGCAAAAGAAGGATTCTTTCCATCTTTCTTTACAAAAACAAATAAAAAAGGAAGCCCGATTTATTCGCTCCGTATAACAAATATTATGTCGCAAGTGTTCCTATTCTCAACACTATCCGGGACAATTGCCGAGGCGTATACATTTGTTATTACCGTTTCAACACTTGCCTACTTAATTCCATATCTCGTTTCACCAATCTTCCAGCTGAAACTCGTGATGACAGGTGAAACATACGAAAATCAAAAAGGTTCTCGTATCATGGATGGAATCATTGCGGCTATTGCACTTATTTATGCACTATGGGTTATTAAAACAGGATCTTCTGATATGAAAACATTCCTGCTCGGCATTGGATTATTTATCGTCGGATTTGCATTCTACCCATTAATGAAGCGTGACGAGAAAAAAGAGAAACAAAACGAGCAAGTTGCCTAGTGAAAGGTGACTTGCTTTTTTGTGTACATACAAAGATATAAAACCCCTTTTTTAGGGTGGGCGAGAGGATCTGGCCATGTGTAGGAGCGGTCAGGGCCTTTTTCTGCCACGTGCAGTGTTAAACCAAAAGAGAAAGCAAGCACATGTTACCTTTGTGAGCCAAAAGATATTTTCAAAATTCACCCATGATGTCGTGATGTGCAATATGATAAAATAACAGAAAAAGGAATAAGGAGTATTTGCAACATGTTACAAGTTTTTAAAAAGAGAAGCGTTGTACATATTTTAGGATATTTATTTGGGATTCTTGGATGCACCCTCAATTTAATTGTGTTTATTCGCAACTTTTATTTAGATATGGAAATGATGGTATCTCTTTCCTTCCTACTCATGTCTATCATGTTAGTCATATTCGCAATTATTCTCAACCGCTCATCTCTTATGTGTTTAGCCGTTTTTCCTGTCTTACCTATTATACATTTTTCTTTAATCGTACTAGCAATATCTAATTGCATGTATATTATAGCCGGCCTATGCATGGCAACCGAACACAAGCCTAAAAGAAGAAAACATAAAAATAAATCGCTAGAACATTTTCGAAAAAACGGATATTAAGTCGCTTCGAGAACTTATTCATATATTTCAAATCGTAACAATTCTACAATATAGAGGTGACTGTAATGACAATCGAAACACTTTGGACAAACCGTTTCCAGCAACACCTACAAAAAATAACGATGTACTTTGCACGCATTGCAAGCAGTCTAGTTTATAGCTTCCTTATTCTTCTTGGCGTTGGCGGCTATTATTATGCAAAATTTCTTCGTTCCTTTCCATCTGAGTTTGTAGCATTAACCATCGTGACGATTTTACTTACGGTGATACTCACTCGTTCTCCCATTCGAACATTTTTACAAGAGCCTGATATCCTATATCTATTGCCAATAGAAGAAAAACTAACCTATTATTTTAAACGTTCTCTTTTATATAGTTATATCATTCAACTCTTTCCATTATTATGTGTAATACTTATCATTACACCCCTCGCCGTGCAATCATTACATACAACGCCTACTTTTTTATGCGGAGCCTTTGTCATTCTTGCTTTGATGAAGTGGTGGAATATGTACATACATTGGAGATATAGAAATACAGAAATTGCTTCATACTGGTTGCTTATGAGGATATTCTGCAATGCAGCCATTACATATGCAATGTTTCAATTCACTTCCATTATAGTTGTAGGGAGTATACTCCTTGTCGTAACGCTCTTATTTTTATATACGATGAACAAACAAAAAAGGCACATTCATTGGGAATATTTAATAGAGCAAGAAGAAAAAATGGACATGCGCTTTTATCAATTTGTTCATTTCTTTACAGATGTACCGCAAATCAAGCAGCAAGTAAAACGAAGAAAATGGCTCACCACTTGGATGGAACGGATTCTGTATAAAAAACGCTCTCCTTTTTTATATTTGTATAGTTTATCCTTTGTACGTACTAACGATTACTTTGGTATGTATATACGATTAACTTTAGTAGGAGGCTTTATTTCCTACTACATTCCTACCTTTATTGGAAAAGGAATCGTCACGTTATGTTTCCTATACATATCATTTTTACAACTTCGCGCTCTTTGGAATTATTTTTCGGGAAATAGTATTGTAGCATTGTATCCAGTTTCACTTGTAGAACGAAAGCGGGCTTTTATGACGTTTATATATCTAGTAACTTTTATGCAATTGATATTCTTTTTCATGGTCATTTTACTGAAAATAAGGTTTGATTAAAACTGACAATTGTCTAAAATAAAAAGAAGAAGCTGGCTCAAAAGGCCGTTATTCAACAACCTTTTAGAGACAGCTTCTTCCTTGTAAAATTTCTTCGTAAAATTGTGCTGTCGTCGCATAGAAATATGGAACAATCCATAAGAAACCAATATTTCATCTCCTAAATAACTGGTTTTTCTTCCGCAACTTTATCTTTATTCACCAAATTTAAGTAGAAATGCGATACTGTGGTAGTGTAATATGGATAGATCCAAAGATACGCAATACCAAATGTAAATACCCCCAAAATAAACCATCCAATAAAACTTAACCCTAGTATGAATAAATCTAATTTATGTCCTTTCATCATTTCTTGGCTCTTTTTAAGCGCTTCACTCGCCGTATATTCTGGATGCTCTAACAAAATATAGTAAGCCATAGAATAAGAGAAAGATTTTATAATACCTGGTACAACTAACAATAAACTCCATAAAAGTATGTATACAGTCATTAAAAGTGTCAACTTTATAGATCTAAATACATTCTTTTTTCGAAATCCTTCAAATAAACCATCAATTGTAGTAGATTCCTGTTTTGCGAAACGTAATGTAATATTAAAATACCCATACATCATAATGCCTTGTACAGCTATTGAACCAATAAACATAATAGCACATATAAGAACATAAGCAGCTAAAGCAGAAAAAAAGACTATTACATTTATCTCTTCTTCTCCTGTAACCGAATAGTCTACAAAAGCACTAGGACCCATCATTGTAATCCATACGCTCCACAATAGAAACATTGGACCTCCAATAATAGACGTAACAGCCGAGGGAATAGCATAGTACAGAAACGTCGCTCCCGCTCCTAATCCCCATCTATCCTTTAATGAAGATAGTGCTGCTTTTTTTAAATCACTGATCATTTTAACCCCACCCTTCCATTTATTACCCCTTATATGAATAATCATATTACATAGAGAATGATAGCATTTTTTAACAATTTTTACATTATATACACATCTTTATTAATATCCAAATAAAAAAAGAAGCTGTTCCTAAAGTTTTTCTTTTAGGACAGCTTCTTTGCACTTCATTCTACTTTTCAATATGATCCAGTTCCAGCGCCCCGGCTGCTCACATATCGAACATTGCCGAGGAATCTTTATTTCTTGTCGAATCGTCGATATATTAGAAAAGTCGCCGATAAACAGACCATTTGCGCCGATATATCATAAAAAGCGCCGATAAACTTAATTCCGAGTAAAATCAGTAGTTGGAACTAAGGAGTAAGCATTCGTATCATATGGAACATTATTTTGATACATATAATTTCGAAGAACGCCTTCTTTTTGAAAGCCTAATTTTGTTAGTAATACATGAGATGCTTTATTTTCTGTAAAAACAACTGCTCCAATCCGAGTTAAGTTTAGCTCATGAAATCCATATGTTGTCACTTTTTTAACGGCTTCAGTGGCATATCCATTTCCCCAGTATTCAGGTAAAAGTGCATAAGCGATTTCAGCTCGCTTATGTTCGGAAGACCAGTCGTGAAATCCAATCGTTCCAATCATTTTATCTGTTTCTTTTCTTACAATTCCCCATTTTATTCCGCGTTTTTCTTTGTAGCTATTCGAAAAATTCCTGATGATATTTTTCACCTGTTCTAAATCTGTTAATGGATTTTGCCCGTAGTAACGTAATACATCCTCATTTGAAAAGCAATTCAATATCGCTTGTGCATCATCTTCTATTAGTTCTCTTAAGATTAGTCTTTCCGTTTCTAAGATGGGAAACATTCTCCCACTCCCTTTCCTATAACGCTTTATCCCTTACATCTCCCCATTAAAATAGTATTATAGTAATTTCCATCTGATAAAATTTTGTCATTTTTTAATATCCCTTCTACTTCAAAGCCATATCTTTCATAAAGATTTTTCGCTTTCTCGTTCGTTTCAAGAACATTCAAAGTGATTTTCTTAATTCCATGCGAGTCTGCCCAATTGATGGATTCTGTTAAAAAATTCTTTCCAATGCCGTATCCCCAATATTCCTGTAATACGCACACGCCAAATTCTACTTTATGAGATGTTCTTTTCAATTTGTTCCCTTCACACCTTGAAAAACCTACAATTCTTCCATTCACTTCAGCTACTAAAAATAGATTACTAACACTGTCTGTATCCTCTTTAATGATCCTTTTAAAACCAGCTTCGTCTATGTACGCCTCACCCTTCTCTCTATCTAAGTTTTCTGTTTCACCATCTATTTGTAATCGTACTTCAGACAAATTTTCCGCATCTTCTTCCACTGCAGACCTAATCATATAATGTGTATTACGACTATAAAATTCTTTTGGACTAATTTGCATTACAATTACCTCCTATCCTAAGAAAGCTACTTGTCCTCAAAACAAGCAGCCTCCTCATTATCCTATTTTCTCTACTTTATCCCTTTGATGATGATACATATCCACCGCTTTCTTAAATAAGAAGATACTGCTTATTCCTATGAAGCAGTATAAAATACTCATCCCCCAAGAAGCAATAACGGAACCGATCATAATGCCGAGCGTTCCAACCATTTTCGCAATTTGAAAGACCATGCTGGTAATAGCCATATAGGAACTTCTCGCATCATCTCTTGCCATATCTGCCCGAATCGATTGACTGACTGGCACATACATCATTTCTCCAATTGTTTGGAACAAGCCTGCCAGTAATAAAATCCATAGACTGTTGCTTGCTCCAAATATCGTAAACCCAATTGTATAGATAAATAAACCTGTATACAGTACTTTCCGGTCCTCAAACTGATTCATGATTTTTACCATAAGCGCTGAAAATAAAACGACTAGTACTGTATTTTCAGTAGATATCCAGCTTAGCATCCGAATCCCTGTTAAATCAAAATTATTTCCGTTCCAAAGTGAAAACGTTATCGTTTCAAATTCCTTCTGCAAACGGACGCCGATATAGTTATTAATTTGAAATTCTAATGATAATGCACATATACTTCCTAAGCATAATACGATAAATGCCTTATCTTTCATGACAACTCGGTAATTGTTTGCCATATCTTTCAATACATTTTTCTTTTCTACTTTCTTTTGAACGACATATACTTCTTCCATGTAAGCCGTAATTAAATATAGTGTTAATAATGCAATACCTGTCAGCAGCATAAATAATTGAAAACGGTAGTGTTCAAAGAGAAGTCCGCCGAAAATCGCACCGATCGCAATCGATAAATTGATTGCCCAGTAATTAATGCTGTACATCATTTTTCGATTTTCCGGTGTACTAACATCAATTAACATTGCTTCTGTTGCTGGGTTCATCACGCCAGAACCGATGCTATTCATAAGTAAAAATACAAATGTGAGCCAAGCTGAATCTATATAATCTGAGTTCACAACTCCCATACAAGCAATAGAGACGACTTGAATGATTTGTCCAATAATCATAACCTTTTTCCGTCCTAATGTATCCGCAATATAGCCCCCATACAAACCAACAATGAGCGACGCAATTACATTCAATAACAATAAGAACCCTGCTAATGCTGCCCCTAATTTTACGGAAAAGTAAATCGCCATAAATGGAAAAATCATCGTTCCTACTGTCCGAGTTAAAAAGGATGTAATAATTCTAATTTTAATGTTGCGATGCATTGACCAAAATCCCATCTGTTTCCCCCTCCTTCTGTTTCTCCATTTTACTTTGAAAAAGAGGAAGAAAAAGGTTAAAATATTCAGAAGAGTTTCCCCTTTTATAAAGTTCAACTAATAATCAGTGGGGATTTTTTTCATCCCACTGATTATCAGCCCTCACCAATCGGGCTTTTACGGGCAGTTTATCTCCCACCTAACTTCTTAAGAAAGGCGGAAGCGGCTCGCTCAGAATCGCAGGACGCCCACGCA
>NZ_JAKUFS010000023.1 GCF_022663535.1 Bacillus cereus group sp. BfR-BA-01380
TAATGATGGCAGAGAGGTCACACCCGTTCCCATACCGAACACGGAAGTTAAGCTCTCTAGCGCCGATGGTAGTTGGGACTTTGTCCCTGTGAGAGTAGGACGTTGCCAGGCTTGTATTATTCCGCAGTAGCTCAGTGGTAGAGCTATCGGCTGTTAACCGATCGGTCGTAGGTTCGAGTCCTACCTGCGGAGCCATATGCTTCCATAGCTCAGCTGGTAGAGCACTTCCATGGTAAGGAAGAGGTCACCGGTTCAAGCCCGGTTGGAAGCTTGTGAGAAGTATCAAAACTTTTTGGCCCGTTGGTCAAGTGGTTAAGACACCGCCCTTTCACGGCGGTAACACGGGTTCGAATCCCGTACGGGTCACCACTTTTGGAGGATTAGCTCAGCTGGGAGAGCACCTGCCTTACAAGCAGGGGGTCGGCGGTTCGATCCCGTCATCCTCCACCATATAAGTTTTCATGTCGGAGGGGTAGCGAAGTGGCTAAACGCGGCGGACTGTAAATCCGCTCCTTCGGGTTCGGCAGTTCGAATCTGCCCCCCTCCACCATTTTTAAAAACAACCTTACAAAGGTTTATTTTTTTGGTGAGATGAACATAATAGTGAGTATTAATGGGCTATAGCCAAGCGGTAAGGCAACGGACTTTGACTCCGTCATGCGCTGGTTCGAATCCAGCTAGCCCAGCCATTTAAGAGCCATTAGCTCAGTTGGTAGAGCATCTGACTTTTAATCAGAGGGTCGAAGGTTCGAGTCCTTCATGGCTCACCATTTTTGCGGAAGTAGTTCAGTGGTAGAATACAACCTTGCCAAGGTTGGGGTCGCGGGTTCGAATCCCGTCTTCCGCTCCAACCCGGGGCCTTAGCTCAGCTGGGAGAGCGCCTGCCTTGCACGCAGGAGGTCAGCGGTTCGATCCCGCTAGGCTCCATACAGTTAAAAAAAGCTTGAAGTCGAATAAAAGACTTCAAGCTTTTTTGTTTATATAAATCCAATTTTGATTTTTGGCCATGTAAGCCGCTACTATGTAGAATACAACATGACCGCTATTTAAACCTTGCATGTGGCAGAAAAAGGCCCTGAACGCTTCTATGCATGGCCGGATGCTCTCGCCCGCCTAAAAAGAAAAAGGATTTTTATGTCGGTTTTTAATTTGTATTTATATATTTTTGATGACTCCAACTTTAATATTGAAGATGAAGGGAGTTGTTTCATATGAAGATTATTATTGCGTCTGATTCATATAAAGAAAGTTTAACGGCTTTAGAAGTATGTGAAGCAGTAGAAAAAGGGTTTCGTTCTATATACCCAGAAGCAGAGTATATAAGAATTCCTATTGCTGATGGCGGGGAAGGGACAGTACAAGCACTTGTTGATGCAACGCAAGGGAAAATCGTGAAGGTCCCTGTCACAGGTCCATTAGGAAACGTGGTAGAAGGATTTTACGGCCTTTCTTCGGATAAACAGACTGCTTTTATTGAAATGGCAGCTGCTTCTGGTTTACATCATGTTCCACTTGAGAAAAGGAATCCATTTTTAACGACAACAAGAGGGACAGGGGAACTCATTTTACACGCGTTAGAAAAAGGGGTTCATCGTATTATTTTAGGACTTGGAGGAAGTGCTACAAACGATGGAGGAGCAGGAATGTTATCTGCGTTAGGTGTCCGTTTTTTTGATAGCAGTAATTGTGCTATAGAGCCAAATGGAGGCAATTTAGATTGTATTACTTATTTTGATATATCACGCTTAGATTCTCGTTTAGCACGGGTTAAAATTGAAGCAGCTTGTGACGTTGAGAATCCTTTAACAGGGATAACAGGGGCATCGTTTATGTTTGGGAGACAAAAAGGGGCTACAGACGAGATGATAGAGCGGTTAGACTGTAATTTGAAGCACTATGCTAGGTTAATTAAACAAACTCTTCGTGTTGATATCGAATTTGTTCCAGGAGCAGGTGCTGCAGGAGGACTTGGAGCGGCTATTGTTGCTTTTTTACATGGTACGCTTAGAAAAGGGATTGATATTGTACTTGATTACACGAATTTTAATGCTCATTTGCAAGAGGCAGATTTAGTGATTACAGGAGAAGGAAGAATTGATGAACAGACAGTCTATGGAAAAGCGCCTATAGGAGTAGCAAAGCGAGCTAAAGCGCATAGCCTTCCTGTTATTGCAATTGCCGGAGCGGTTCATCCGAATCATATCCCTATTTATGAAGAAGGCATTGATGCTGTATTTAGTATTGTTTCAGGAGCAATGACATTAGAAGAAGCGTATGAAATGGGAAAAGAAAATATCTATATAACAGCACGAAATATTGCGGCTGTATGGAAACTAGGATTGCAGAAACGTCCCTACTCGTAAGGGGCGCTTTTTTTATGCATATTTTAGTGGAAAAGTCTTAATTTATTGCTTCTTTGTGTTGTATTAAGTGTATATAAATACAAAAAAATGTCGAGTTGAGTCAGATAATATAAAAGATTTAAAATATTTAGTGAAAGCATAAAAGGGGGAATCATCTATGAAGAAAGAAATTTCAATTGTGGGAGTACCGATGGATTTAGGACAAATGCGCCGTGGTGTTGATATGGGTGCGAGCGCGATTCGTTATGCTGGAGTGGTTGAAAGAATTGAAAATATCGGATATAACGTAGAAGACTTAGGGGATATATGTATTGAAAGAGAAGTTCAAATAAATGAAAATGAAAAATTACGAAATCTTGAACAAGTTGTAAAAGTATGTCATGAGCTAGCCAGTAAAGTTGATAGCATTATTGAGAAGAAAAGCTTTCCACTTGTATTAGGCGGCGATCATAGCATTGCGATAGGAACGCTTGCTGGGATTGCGAAACACTATAAAAATCTTGGTGTTATTTGGTATGATGCACATGGGGATTTAAATACAGAGGAAACATCTCCATCTGGGAACATTCATGGTATGTCATTAGCTGCAAGTTTAGGACATGGTCATTCATCACTTGTTAATTTATACGGTGAGTATCCGAAAGTGAAAAAAGAAAATGTAGTTATTATCGGTGCTCGTTCTTTAGATGATGGAGAGAAAGAGTTTATTCGTAAAGAAGGTATTAAAGTTTTCACTATGCATGAAATTGATCGCATGGGAATGACAGCGGTTATGGAAGAAACAATCGCATACTTATCACATACAGATGGCGTACATTTATCTTTAGATTTAGATGGCCTTGATCCACATGATGCACCTGGCGTGGGTACACCGGTTGCTGGTGGTTTGTCGTATCGTGAAAGTCATTTAGCGATGGAAATGTTAGCTGAGTCTGGCATGATTACATCTGCTGAATTTGTGGAAGTGAATCCAATTTTAGATGAAAAAAATAAAACTGCAATTGCAGCTGTAGCATTAATGGGTTCTTTATTTGGTGAAAAGTTGAAATAATTTAAAAAAGCAGCTGAAAAGCTGCTTTTTTTACTTTAAAATAAAGATACAGTAATTATGTTTATAATCAGTTTTTAAAGTCTGACATCTAACGATTGCATGTCAGGTTTAGAGATGTGGTTTGAAATTTTGGTTCGTATAATGTATGTTATAATTAATTTGTTGTTGTAAATTACATATAGATGGAGGAAGGGTCAGAATGCCTTTTGGAGATATAAATGTTCTTTTGAAATATCTCAGCACTATAGTAGATATCGCCCTTGTATGGTTTGTTATATATAAATTGATTCTTGTAATCCGTGGTACAAAAGCTGTCCAGCTTTTAAAAGGAATTACAGTAATCATTATTGTTCGTATTTTAAGTAATTTCTTTGAATTGCATACACTGCAATGGCTTATGGATCAAGCATTAACTTGGGGATTTTTAGCGGTTATTATCATTTTCCAACCAGAGTTAAGACGTGCTCTTGAGCAGCTTGGACGGGGAAGTATATTTTCACGTGGAGGCAATCAAGAGGAAGATGAACATGAGTCGGTTGTAAATGCTGTTGTAAAGGCAACAGAATATATGGGAAAACGTCGTATTGGTGCACTTATTACAATGGCGAGAGAAACTGGTATGGGAGATTATGTTGAAACAGGAATTCCACTAAATGCAAATGTTTCATCAGAGTTATTAATTAATATTTTTATACCAAATACACCGCTGCATGATGGGGCA
Organism: Bacillus cereus group sp. BfR-BA-01380; assembly: GCF_022663535.1. Classification (GTDB taxonomy): domain Bacteria; phylum Bacillota; class Bacilli; order Bacillales; family Bacillaceae_G; genus Bacillus_A; species Bacillus_A cereus_BB. The sequence goes on from NZ_JAKUFS010000023.1 coordinate 4,136, forward strand.
GTAATTATGCAAGGAAATATTATTAGAGCAGCTGCGTGTTATTTACCATTATCAGAAAGTCCACTTATTTCTAAAGAATTAGGAACACGTCATCGTGCGGCAATGGGCGTAAGTGAAGTAACAGATAGTTTAACGATTGTTGTATCAGAAGAAACGGGACAAATTTCTTTAACAAAAAATGGCGAGTTACATCGTGATTTAAAAAGTGAACAATTAAAGGAACTGCTTATGAAAGAATTAGGCGGAAACGTAAAACAGTCTTCTTCGTCTTTGTGGAATTGGAGGAGAAAACGTCATGGATAAGTTAATGGATAACCATTGGTTTTTAAGAGGAATTGCATTATTATTAGCAATTATGCTCTACATGTCAACAAACATAGATAAAAATGTGTCAGATAATTTTAATCCATCTCCTTTTCCTGTAGGAGATACAACAGAAACAATATCTGGGGTCCCGGTATCTGCATACTATGATGAGGATAAGTATATTGTAAGCGGAATTCCTGAAAAAGTAAGTGTCACGCTTGAAGGGCAAAATAACGTTGTGGCTGCTGCTAAATTAAAACGGCAGTTTGAGGTATTTGTTAATTTGCGTGGTTATACACCGGGAACATACGAAATCCCATTAAAATATAGCGGTGTTCCAAGTAACTTACATTTCAAAGTTCAGCCAGCGAAAATACAAGTTACCATTAAAAAGAAAGAAGTAAAATCTTTTCCTGTAGAAGTGAAATATTTAAATGAGAATCAAGTGCAGGCAGGAACGGTTATAGATAAACCGATTGTTAAGCCAAGCACAGTAGAAGTAGCTGGTACGACAGAGCAACTTTCACAAATTGCTCTTGTGCGGGCGTATGTTGATTTGAAGGGTGTTAACAAAACAGTAACAAAAGAAGCAAAAATTGTATTGTATGATAAAGACGGGAATCAGTTAGATTTGAAAACAGGTTCTTCTGCTGTCAATGTCACTGTACCAATTTCATTACCTGAAAAAACAGTTTCCCTAGGTGTCACGAAAACGGGAAGCTTACAAGAAGGTATAACTGTAACGAGTATAAAAGTTGAACCGAGTGAAGTGGAGATTTATGGTTCGAAAGACGTACTTGATAATATTACATCTCTTGAGGGCATCGAAGTGGACTTAAGTAAAATTACAGAGTCAACTACCTTCGATGCCTCTGTTTCTTTGCCTAAAGGTGTTACAAAAGCGGCACCTAGCCAAGTAAAAGTGACAGTTGAAGTACAAAAGCAACAGCGAAAAACAATAACTGACATTCCTTTACAGGTGAATGGGTTATCAGATTTATTAACAATGAAATTATCTGATCCACAAAATGGAAAAATTAGTGTTGATGTTTTTGGGGATGCAAGTGTTGTAGAGAAGATGAGCGCAGAACAGATTAAAGCATCAATTAATGTAGGAAATATGAGTGCAGGAACACATGACGTTCCGATCCAAATTAGTGGTCCCAATAATGTCACATTAGAATTAAAACAAAAAAATGCGAAGGTAGAGCTCGCAAAGAAGCAAGAAACCGGACATGAAGTACAAGGGCAGCCAGAGCAGCCAAAGCAGCCAACAAGTAAAGGAAATGAGCAAGAAAAAAGGAGCGAATAGCAATGGGAAAATATTTTGGTACTGACGGCGTACGAGGCGTTGCGAATGAGGAATTAACGCCTGAATTAGCATTTAAGATTGGTCGATTTGGTGGCTATGTATTAACTAAAGATACAGAGCGTCCAAAAGTAATTATTGGCCGTGATACACGTGTATCTGGACATATGTTAGAAGGTGCTTTAGTAGCGGGACTATTATCAATTGGGGCAGAAGTAATGCGCCTTGGTGTTATTTCTACTCCTGGGGTTGCCTATTTAACGAAAGCATTAGATGCACAAGCTGGTGTAATGATTTCTGCATCTCATAACCCTGTACAAGATAATGGAATTAAGTTCTTTGGTCCAGATGGTTTTAAATTAACAGACGAGCAAGAAGAAGAAATTGAAGCACTATTAGATAAAGAAGTAGATGAACTTCCACGTCCTGTTGGTACAGCTTTAGGTCAAGTAAATGACTATTTTGAAGGCGGACAAAAATACTTACAATACATTAAACAAACAGTGGATGAAGATTTCTCTGGCTTACATATTGCGTTAGATTGTGCACACGGTGCAACATCTTCTCTAGCACCGTATTTATTTGCTGATTTAGAAGCTGACATTTCTACAATGGGAACATCGCCAAACGGCATGAATATTAACGAAGGTGTAGGTTCTACGCATCCAGAAGTATTAGCAGCGTTTGTGAAAGAAAAAGGTGCTGATGTTGGTCTAGCATTTGACGGAGATGGTGACCGTTTAATTGCTGTTGACGAAAAAGGAAATGTTGTAGATGGCGATCAAATTATGTACATTTGCGCGAAATATATGAGTGAATCTGGAAAATTAAAACATAACACAGTTGTTTCAACAGTTATGAGTAATTTAGGATTCTATAAAGCAGTAGAAGCAAATGGTATTACAAGTAATCAAACAGCTGTTGGTGACCGTTACGTAATGGAAGAAATGAAACGTGGTGGCTATAACCTTGGCGGGGAACAATCTGGTCATATTATTTTCTTAGATTACATTACAACTGGAGATGGTATGTTATGTGCACTTCAACTTGTAAACATTATGAAAATGACGAAAAAATCATTATCTGAGCTTGCAAGTGAAATGAAAAAGTTCCCTCAATTACTTGTGAATGTTCGCGTAACAGATAAAAAACAAGCATTAGAAAATGAAAAAATTAAAGAAATTATTCGTGTTGTAGAGGAAGAGATGAATGGAGATGGTCGTATTCTTGTTCGCCCTTCTGGTACAGAGCCATTAATTCGTGTTATGGCAGAGGCGCCAACACAAGATCTTTGTAATCAATACGTAAGTCGTATTGTAGAAGTTGTAAAAGCGGAAGTAGGGGCTGAATAATAGCCGAATGTTACTACAAAAAGGAGCACGTTTTGTGCTCCTTTTGCATATACTTGTTATCTACAATGAAAAAATTTCATTGACGGTTTATTCCATTTGTTATAAGATGATTTTGTTCTTTTTCTCAGCAAAATAGTTTGAAGTAAGAAGCGCCAGAACTACCTGCGATGTAGTTGACGAGGAGGAGTTTATCGAGATTTCGGCGGATGGCTCCCGGTTGTTCATCACATCCGAAAGCTTTTACTTAAAGCATTGAGGTGACTCAGCGGACAAAGGTGAAAGTGTGATGAGAGAAAAAGAACGGATTACACTAGCAGTATGAAGTATACAGGCTGAAACCAAAATGAGAGGAAGGTGAAAGCCGTTACAAGCTTACAAAGCTAGCGATATGTAAATCCGTTTTTTTGTATTCAAAAATAAGATCGGGCTATGTCGTTATATGTTTATGAAAGAGCATAAGCATATTGTAACGGCGACTAATTATGTGTGGAATCGTAGGATTTATTGGGGAACAAGATGCAAAGGAAATTTTATTAAAAGGGTTAGAGAAGCTAGAATACCGCGGATATGATTCAGCTGGTATTGCAGTGCAAGCAGCGAACGGTGTTGTTGTATTTAAAGAAAAAGGCCGCATTGCAAAACTTCGCGAAATCGTGGATGAAAATGTAGCAGCTAACGTGGGAATCGGTCATACACGTTGGGCAACTCATGGTGTTCCGAGTCAGGTGAACGCACATCCGCATCAAAGTACTTTAGAGCGCTTTACCCTTGTGCATAACGGTGTAATTGAAAACTATGAGTTATTAAAGAATGAATATCTTCAAGATGTAAACTTTGTAAGTGAAACAGATACAGAAGTAATCGTTCAGCTTGTAGAAAAACAAGTGAAAACAGGTTTGGCTGTAGAAGAAGCATTCCGTAAAACGTTAACACTATTACACGGTTCGTATGCATTAGCATTACTTGATGCAGAAAACCCAGACATGATTTATGTTGCTAAAAACAAAAGCCCACTATTAGTGGGTACTGGAGATAACTTTAATGTTGTTGCAAGTGATGCGATGGCAATGCTACAAGTTACAGATCAATTTATCGAACTAATGGATAAAGAAATGGTTCTTGTAACAAAAGAAAAGATTACAATTCAAAATTTACAAGGTGAAACGATTGATCGTGCACCATTTACAGCAGAATTAGATGCAAGTGACATTGAAAAAGGAACATATCCTCATTTCATGCTAAAAGAAATTGATGAGCAACCACTTGTAATTCGTAATATTATTCAAAAGTATCAAAATGAAGCTGGTGAGATCGAACTTGATGCAGAAATTCGCGATGCGATTTTAGAAAGCGATCGTGTGTATATCATCGCGTGCGGAACAAGTTATCATGCAGGTCTTGTTGGAAAACAATTCATTGAACGTTTTGCAAAAGTACCAGTAGAAGTACATGTAGCAAGTGAATTCTCTTACAACATGCCATTATTAACAGAAAAACCATTCTTCATTTACATTTCACAAAGTGGTGAAACTGCAGATAGCCGCGCAGTACTTGTGCAAACAAATGAAATGGGACATAAAGCATTAACAGTTACAAACGTACCAGGCTCTACACTATCTCGTGAAGCGAATTATACATTGCCATTACATGCTGGCCCGGAAATCGCTGTAGCTTCTACGAAAGCATATACAGCACAGCTTGCAGTACTTGCAATCTTAGCAGCTGACATTGCAAAAGCAAAAGGTTTAGCAATTGGCTTTGATTTAATCAAAGAACTAGGTCTTGTTGCAAACGCAATGGAAGTACTTTGCGACCAAAAAGATGAAATGGATGCAATTGCAAAAGAATACTTAGCAACAACACGTAACTGTTTCTTCATTGGCCGCAGTGTTGACTTCTACGTTGGTTTAGAAGGCGCATTAAAGCTAAAAGAAATCTCTTACATCCAAGCAGAGGGCTTTGCTGGAGGAGAGTTAAAACACGGTACAATCGCGTTAATTGAAAAAGGTACACCAGTTATCGCACTTGCGACGCAAGAGCACGTAAACCTTGGAATTCGCGGTAACGTAAAAGAAGTAGCAGCACGTGGAGCAAACCCTTGCATCATCGCAATGAAAGGCTTAGAAATGGAAGGCGACCGCTTCATTGTACCAGCTGTACACGAAGCATTAGCACCGCTTGTAGTAGTAGTTCCATTACAGTTAATCTCATACTATGCAGCACTTCACCGCGAGTGTGACGTTGATAAACCACGTAACTTAGCTAAGTCGGTGACTGTTGAGTAAGAGATTTGTAGATTTAAAATAAAGTTGTAGCTTTATAAAAAAGATTGATAATTTGTAATAAAGTTTGATAATTTTAAAAAAAGATTGATAATTTATAAAAAAGTTTGATAAAAATCACCTCGTGAGATATCGTTATCTTAAGAGGTGATTTTTTTGTCTAAAAGAAAAAGAGTAAATTCTATAGAAAAGAAAATCAAAGATAATCGCGGCGTAGGTATTGGTGCTGAGTATAAACCGTGGTTAAACATTCAAGATGTTTCATCATTGGGGAGATCAACGAGATTAAAAGGTATTAAAACACAACGTCAGCATGAATTTTTATCTGATTTGGAACGAAACTACTTTTATTTATTGGAATATTCCGACTTATCGGAGGATATTCGTGAACAATACCCGTTGTTACCAATTGAGGATACGTTATTAATTGCAGATGAATTAGGGATTGTACATCCCAAAAATCCCAAAACAGGAGAGCCTATTGTAATGACTACAGATTTCTTAATCACCTGTAATGACACAATTAATCGTTATGATAGGGCACGCACAATTAAAAGCAAAACTGATTTACTAGAACCGCGTGTTTTGGGGAAATTTGAAATTGAACGAGTATATTGGGAAAGAGCAGGTATTGATTGGGGAATTGTAACAGAAGAAGAAATTAACAAAACAATGGCTTTAAATATTAGTTTTGTACATGGCTATCATGATATTTATAAAATTGATGGATTTGAATTTATGTCACCTCTGTACTTAGAGGATTTAACGATTGAATATATCAGTAGAATACTTCAAGAAAATGAATCAATTAGAACTATTTCGCAGCAATTTGATCATGAATTCGACTTGATGATGGGGAGTGGGTTAAGTATTTTTAAGCATTTGGTGATTAATAAAGTGATTGAAGTAGATCTTTTAGAGAAATTAAATATAGGTAGCATTATTCCTATCAAGGCCATTCGAGAGGATTTCTCGGAGAAGGTGAATGCTATATGATATTGAATAACCAAGTTTATCAGTACGTCAGTAAAGAGGGCAAAGATCGCATTAGAGTGATAGAAATTAACGAAAAGAGTATTTATTATGTTGAATTAGATGGAGATACTGCAATGCCTAAAAAGGCATCATATGCCTACTTAGAAGCAGAAATTCAAGGAGAATCTCTACTATTAATTCATGATCCTTATTCAAAAATGTATTCGGACAAGGATTTAACAATAAAGCAGATGTCAAAAAGAGATGAAGATTGGCAAATAGTATCTCAGTACTGGAATATGTATAAAGAACAGATATTAGAGAAATCAACTCGTGAGAAAGTTTTCGATGAAATAACAAATGTTAATAATCTAAGTAAATTGAAAGTAAAAAGGATGTTTACTCGTTTTTGGCAACGAGGCTTAAATAAAAACGCTTTGCTTCCTGATTATATGCATTCAGGCGGAAGAGGAAAAGAAAAAGAGCTTTCTAAAGCTAAGGTTGGACGCCCACGGAAAATAAGTTTACTTGGTGAAGAAAATCAGGGGATCAATATAAGTGAAGAAGTTAAAAAGCAATTTGTTTATGTAATTAATAAATATTATAGGAAAAAGAATCAGATTACATTGGCAGAAACATATGAGTATCTTTTAAGAGAATTTTTCTCAGATCATTATAAAGAAGATGGAATTATTAAGTATAAAGTTTGGGATAGTTCTAGAATACCAACGTATAACCAGTTTTACTATTGGTTTAAAAAGTATGAAGACCCTCAAAAGGATATTGTACTACGGCATAGTGCAAAAGAGCATGACTTAAAGCATCGCCCTTTATTAAGTAATTCAACAATTGAAACCGATGGACCAGGGACTCGTTTTCAGATTGATGCTACAATAGCAGATATTTATTTGGTAAGTTCTTTTGATCGTAATCGAGTTATTGGACGTCCAATCATATATGCAGCGATGGATGTGTTTTCTCGTTTAATAGCGGGTATATATGTTGGATTGGAAGGGCCATCTTGGATAGGAGCGATGATGGCATTAGATAACATGATATCAGATAAAATAGAGTATTGTAAGAAATTTGGAATTGATATAACACATGAACAGTGGCCGGCACAGCATTTGCCTGAAATTATTATTGCAGACCGTGGTGAGTTTGAGGGGTATTCAGTTGGAAACCTTATTAATAATTTAAATATCAAGGTTGAGAATACTTCGGCTTATCGAGGGGATTTAAAGGGTATTGTTGAACGAAAGTTTTGCACGATTAATGGGAAAATTAAGCGTAAAACCCCAGGAGCAATACAAAAAGAATATCGTGAACGGGGAGATAGGGATTACCGTTTGGATGCCACATTAAATTTAGAAGAGTTTACACAGATTATCATTCGTCTTGTATTACAACACAATTGTAAAATAATCGGAAAATATCCGATGGAAAAAGAAATGATAGCGAGTCATCTTACTCCAACTCCAATTAATTTATGGAATTGGGGCATAGCAAATAGAAAAGGACGGTTACAAGGTGTTACAGATAGAAGTATATTTCGAATGAATTTGTTGCCTAAAGAGAACGCAAGAATTACTAGGGCAGGTATTAAATTTAAAAATTTATTCTATGGTTCTGAAAAAGCTATGACAGAACAATGGTATTCAAAATATAAAAATACGAGTATTGAGGTTGCTTATGACCCGCGAGATATGTGGCAAATTTATTTACCGCACGCAAATGGACAAGGTTTTGATACATGCTATTTATTGCCGGCTAGTGAGCAATATAAAGGTGATTATTTGGAAGAAATCCAATTTTATCAAGAATTGCTACAAGAATTGAAAGCTTTACATGATACTGAGCAAAGAGAATTAGCAATTAATACAGATGCAGCTATTGAACAAATAGTAAAAAATGCGATGAAGGAAAAGAAAACCGTAGACCAAGGGGATAGCAATAAATCAAAGAAATTACGTGATATTCGATTGAATAGAAAGGTTGAAAAGAAATTAAATCGTGAAACAGAGAAGTTTGATTTAGGCGTGGAAAATGTTTCAGAATCAGCAGATATTATTGATTTTACAGTTAAAGAAAAAACAGATGCATCATCAACAGTGCAATCAACTAATTCTCGCTTAATGGAAAAACTGAGAAGGAAAAGGGATGAGGAGTTTGAAAAAGAATGAAGATATTGTTGTTTTAAAAGGTAAATTTGAAAAAGCGCAATATAAACAGCAAGCCTTATCAGAATATGAGAAAAATCCTTTTATTGAAGCCCTTCCACCAATTTTTACAGAAGATGATGTGTTAGAACGTTTTATGGTAGCGCCACGTATTACAAGGCAGGATAAAGCTCAAGAGGCAAACATCCGCTATCACATCTTGAAAAGAATAAAGACCTTCATGCAGCCGTTACCAATTCATTTTGAAGTAGAGCGCAGATTATCTACCTTGATTCGTAGAGGTTATTTAGCGAGAAATCCATTAGATAAAACATATTTTGAGAGAATTCGTGTATTAAATGAATTACAAGTAGAAGAAGAGAAATCAATAAAGAGTATAGATGAACGTTTGAATTATATACGCTCTACAGCCGATAGTTTATCTATTATCGGAATTTCCGGTATTGGTAAAACAACAGCAATTGAACGATTATTGTTAATGTATCCGCAAGTTATTAAGCATGAGCAGTATGATGGTCATCCCTTCAATCGAACACAAATTGTATGGCTCAAAATTGATTGTCCGTATGATGGTAGCTTATCAACGCTATGTAAAAGCTTTTTTAAGGCGATTGATGATTTATTAGGGACACGTTATCTCGAAAAGTTTGGTTATTTAAACCGAGTGACTTCTACTATGTTATTACATATGACATCGTTAGCAAGTATGTACGGTATAGGTGTATTGGTTATTGATGAAATACAGCATTTACTACATGCAAAAAATGAACAGGAGGAAATGCTTAATTTCTTTGTAACCTTATCAAACACCGTTGGTATTCCGACAGTTTTAATCGGTACTTCTAAAGCGCAAAAGTTATTTAAAGGGAATTTCCGCCAAGCCAGGCGTGCGGCTAGTGAGGGAGCGATTATTTGGGATCGTATGACCGAAGACAGTGAAGAATGGCAATTCTTTTTAGAAACACTTTGGCAACTACAATGTTTGAAAACTCGTTCTGAACTAACAGACGATATAAGAAGGACGTTTTATGAGGAATGCCAGGGGATTACAGCTGTAGCTGTTAATTTATTCATACTGGCCCAAGAACGAGCTTTATTCGATGAAAATAATCCCAATGAACTTATTACCGCTAGAACTTTAAAGCAGACAGCTCAAAAGGATATGCAAATGATTCAGCCAATGATGAAAGCTGTCCGTAAGAATAACTTGCATGACATGATGAAATATGAAGACATCATGATTAATTTAGATGAAGTTATGTTAAATCATAAACGAGATGTGGAACTAACAGGACGAATTCAAGAAGCATTTAAAGAAAGACAAAATACGATTGAATTTAAGAGACGTGATACAATCGAAAGTTTGGTTGTTGAATTAGCTTCACTGGGGATTTTTGATGGTTTAAAAGAAACAGACATTAAAAAGCTTGTTCAGCAGATTGTTGAAAAACAACCGCTTGAAACAGATTACAATGTTTTAAAAACAGATGCTCTAAAAGTTGCACTTGCATTAAATCAGCAGAAGAAAGAACAAAAAAATAAGCCGAAATCAAAAAATGCAGATATTCTGCCGTTATTGGCACTCAGACAAAAAGCGTTGAATCAAAAAAAGCACCCGTATGAATTGTTGAAGGTAAATGGATATATTAAAAATCCAATAGAAGAATTCTACTAGGAGGCGATTTTAATGCTGCCATTTTTTCCGGAGCCTTATCCAGATGAATTGATTTATTCAACCATTGCACGTTATCACTTTTATAGTGGTAATCTTGATTGTAAAGATACATTGGAAGAAGTATTTCAAAGTCGTACGCTGATACCGAGTGTAGAAATTGGTAGTCATTTCAATAGCCTTGCTAAACAAATGGGCACACATTATACAGTAGAAAACCTAGTATCAAAGTATACAATTTATCCTTTTTATGCTCCTTTTCTATCACAGAAGAAACAACAACAAATCATACAGGATGTTCAAGGAGATGGAAAAGGATTATATACACGGCTGGGAATAGTAGCGGGAAGTATTTGTAGAAAAGATGGACTTTATTATTGTCCTCGATGTGTAAGAAATGATATGGATCACTTTGGTGAACCGTACATTCATAGAGAACATCAATTACAAGGAATTGATATTTGTCCGCATCACTTTTTGCTGTTAAAGAAATATCCAGTTGATCATACAATGCAAAGTAGGATTGCGTATATTCGCTTCGATGTAAAAAGGATGGATTTATCGGTTTTGCAAAGTGTAGAGCAACCTTATTTTGATATTCAAGTTAGTCTAGCAAAGATGGCGTACAAACTCTTGAAAATAGATATAACAAAATTGTGGAGGGAGAGTATTGTCGCGAAATATAGAACACTTCTTCGTGAAAGAGGTTTGATTACAACAGCAAACCGTATAAGACAACATGATTTACGTAAGGCGTTTTTGAGTAAGTTCCCTACTGGCTTTCTAGAAAAGTATGAATCTACATTAGATGTAGATGATGAATATAACTGGTTAAAAGTACTAACAAGAAATGTGAAACGACATGTACATCCATTTCGACATCTACTATTTCTCTACTTTTTAGATCAAGATATTGAGAAATTTTTAGAGGAAGTTAGTGAAGATAGCGGTCCTTTTGGGAAAGGGCCATGGCCTTGCTTGAATAAAACCGCTAGCCATTATAAGCAGCATGTAATTCAAGAGGTCATTGTTACAAGGGATTTTAAATCTAGAGCGCCTATTGGGACTTTTGATTGCTCTTGTGGTTTTATTTATGCTAGAAAGGGTCCTGACAAATCAGTAGATGACTTATACCGTATTGGGCGTATTAAGGCATTCGGTGATGTTTGGAAGGGGAAATTGCAAAAGATAAACGGTGAAAAAAGATATAGCGTAAGAAAAATGGCTAGAATGCTTGGTGTAGATTCAAAAACGATTAAAAAGTATTTGGACTCAGATATGAACATTCCAAGCGTTGTTATGGATGATTCTCTTTTGAAAGTGGAGTTATATCGAGAGCGATTATTACAAGGCATTCGGGATCATCCTAGTTATTCACGAACGCAAATTCGTAAGCGTTTTCTGAATGAATATATGTACCTATATCATCAAGACAGAGAATGGCTCTTTGAACAGCTGCCAGTAAAACAAAGCAGTGGAAACCCAATGAATACTGTAGATTGGGAAATTCGTGATCAAGAATACCTTTCTAGAATAAAGGAACTTTATAAAAAATTAATTGTTTTAGATAAGCCTGTTCGTATCACGACTTCTCTTATTGGTAAACGTTTAGGCATATTATCAAATTTGGAGAAACATCGTGATAAACTGTCGCAAACTAAAAAATATCTTGAGAAGATTGCTGAATCAACGCAGCAATTTCAAATTCGTCGTTGTTGTATGATTATCGACCATATGTTGCAGGAAGAAGAGCCTATATTGCTATGGAGGGTACAGCGTATTGGTGCTATAAAGTCACATCATTTTTATGAAATAAAACCGTACTTGGAAGAATATTTACAAGCGAAACAGGAAGTGGACAATTATGAGCAAACAACAGGTTAAAATTAAATGGCCTTTCGCAAAAGGTGAAAAAACACAATTAATTTGGATTGGTGATCCCTTTCGACAAGATAATAAAATAATGTTTAAAGCTTATTTTCACGTGCAAGATTGTACAGAAAGTATATTAATGGATTGGGGGACATTACCTTGCTTGGCAATCCAACACTATTATACGGATGGAATCGTCACGACTAGTCATGCTCCATACGACATAATTGAAACTGATATAACTATTTATCCTAACGGAGTAAAATATTATGAAAAACCTTGGGTTATTAAAGGGAGTAAGGATCCTGCAACTTCTCGTAGTTTCGTATTCTCTTTCAAAGAGAAGAATATTGTATTGCCTGTTATTGAGGTGATTCGTAGTGTTTTAGCCCCCAATGGATTCTTATTATATCGCTTATTTGAATCTAATTCATTTCCTCAGTTTTTTACAGAAATATATGAAGCTAATAAAATGCATCTTAGTTTTTCGTCGCAATATGAAAAGAAGTATACAAAAACACCTTTTGTTTATCAATTGGCCTGGCTTTTAACAAATCCAGATTTACGGCAAGTCTTTGAAAATATATCTTTTACTTGGCTCCAACAACAAGTGTTAAAGTTTGAATGGACATTTACTAGGCCTATTACTGTAACGGCTAGGATTAAGGAAAGTAATAATAGTTGGACTATACTACAAATTATTAGCGTAAAGAATAAGCATATTCCCTATGAAAATATTTCAATTTCACATCCGGAAATACAGGAGAGAGAAAAGTCTGATGAAGCGAAGAAAATTGCTTACCGTAAACAGAATAAAAAAGATGGTGAGGAAGGACTTACATTAGATGAACAAATAGATGGATCCACTGAGGATTTTGACCTTGTTCAAATGAATCAATTAAAGCATGAATATACAAAAGTGCCTAAAATTGAGCGTGTTAAGGGTAGTTCTAGTAAGCAACGAACTAAAGAAGATGAAAATACGAAGAAATACTATATTAATAATGATTCTGTTCGTTCTACAGCAGATACTGGTGGCCAACAATTAGCTAGAGGTCTGGAGCATCAAATGCTGTATGAAGTTCAAGTAGAAGGCGAATTGCAGGGATTTATCGATGTATTGAAGATAATGGGGAAACGAAAAGAAGTGAAGGATATACGTATAATAATCGATGTGTTACCGAATAATTTTGGTGAACGACGATTTATCAAGCTTAATAACGGTATAACTAGGAGAAAATATGTGATTGCAGAAATTTTTCTTTTTACAGGAAAGAGGTTCAACATTATCGAAGTCGAGAGGGAAAATCATTCTTTATCTACATTGATACTTTCATCATATACTATCTATAATTGGAATTTGATTTATAAGGAGTTACTATCAAATCTGGTGTATGATGGTGGTACCTGGACAAGTGCATCAGTACAAGCTGTAGAGGATCGAGGAGTAACGATAAAAAAAGCTAAACACAGTTCCAAAGGGATATATGCGTGGGCAGAATGTCTAGTTAATAAATTTATCTAATATTGTATAATAATGATTAAAAAATGTTTAATATAAAAAACCTGAGGTTAATGTGTTTAAAGGTTTTGTTAATAATAAAATAGTGCTGATTCGGAGTGGGTTCTACATATTTAATAGGCTTTAAGATTTTTTTAATATTTTAAAGTCCTAATACTATAAATAATTAGAGTTTATCCAAGATTTTTGTGACAATTGTTTAGGATATAATCTGATTTGGAGAAGCCATGGAGGATTTTTTATTTAGAATTATATAATCATATTAAATTCATGCCATTGGTCTGTGATAAATATATGGTTAAATGAATTTAAATAATTATTTTTGGCGATGTATGAAAATTTTTAATAATATTTTTTACTAGTGATTGGAGAGTAGCTGTTGTAAAATATTTAATAGGGAAACCCTATTTTCTGTGAATTTGGTGTTATAACTTGATTCGGCAGGAAAAGGGTTTTTTTCTGTTTATTGAATTTTGTAGCGAGATATCGTAGGTATTAAATTATAGATTTAAAAATAAGTGTAATTTAGTATATAGAATCACAATGTATAATATAAGTTAATACTCAATCTGAAAATCTGGATATGTATTCTTAGTCAATGCAAAAAATTGAATAGGAGAAAGTTTAATGAATAAAAAGTGTCAAGTATTTACCCCACCTAAAGTAGTAAGCGATATGCTGGATAGGGTAGGATATATATCAAATTTATATGGAAAAAAAGTTATTGAAAATGCCTGTGGTGATGGGAATGTATTAATAGAGATTGTAAGAAGATATATTGAGGATTGTTTATGTGAGGACATGCCAGTAGGAAAGATTAAAATCGGTTTACAACTGGACATATACGGCGCGGAAATAGATGCAATTCATTATTCAAATTGTATAAAAAATTTAAATTCAATATCGGAAAAATACGGTATTAATGATGTATCTTGGAACATTTTAAATGTGGATATTTTAAAGACAAATTTGGATATCAAATTTGATTTTGTGATTGGTAATCCACCATATATTAATTATAGGGATTTGGATGAAGAGACAAGGTTATTTGTTAGAGAAAATTTTCAATCTTGTACACAGGGTAAATTTGATTATTGCTATGCATTTATTGAAGCTAGCTTGAATAGTTTAAATGATACAGGAAAAATCGCATATCTTATTCCAAACAGTATATTTAAAAATGTATTTGCTCAAGGATTGCGAGATATGATGTTACCTTATTTATCAAAAATCTATGATTATACAATACAAAAAATATTTGAAAATGCATTAACATCATCTGCGATATTAATTCTTGATAAAGGTGAAGACACTGGTAAAATTGAATATTTTGATATCGAAAATAACCAGTCTAATAGAATAAATAAAAAGAATTTGAACAAGAAATGGGTATTTTCTAAGCCTAAAGAAGAGACAGTATTAGAGAAATACAGGTTTGGTGATTTTTTCACTGCCTCAAGTAGTGTCGCAACATTATTAAATAAGGCATTTGTGATTAGTGATTTTGTAACAGAGCAAGAATATATTAGTGTAGAAAATCTAAGAATAGAAAAAGATTTACTACGAGTAGCAGCAAGTCCACGTGGATTAAATTATAATAGAGAAGAATTGATAATTTTCCCGTATTTTTACGAAGAAGGGGAATTGTGTAAATATTCGCTAGAGACATTTGAAAAAAATTTTCCAGAGGCAGTTAAATATTTAGAAACGTTTAGAGAAAATTTAAAAAAAAGGCATTCTGATAAAAATGTAAAATGGTATGAATATGGTAGAACGCAAGCCCTTTCACATTTGAATCAAGATAAACTTTTAACATCGACTATCGTAACAAAAGTGGTGAAAGTTTATAATTTAGGTAAAGAATGTATACCGTATTCAGGTATATATATTGTATCTAAAGGGGATTGGAAGTTAGAAAAAGCTAAAGAATTATTAGAGAGTGATTCGTTTTATCAATATGTACAGTCAATTGGGGTCAATGCTAATGGTAGTTCAGTAAGAATTACTGCTAGGGATATAAATAATTATGAGTTTTTAAAACAGGAGGTATTTCGGTAATGGAGAAAATGAAGTATAGGATCTCATCACGTGCGACAATATTACTAGGGCGTGAGAGTGTTTCAAAAGTTGATGGAGCGATTATTGAGTTAGTAAAGAACACATACGATGCAGATGCTACCCTATGCTTTATTTGCTTCGATATCGAAAATGATTGCATTTACATCTTAGATAATGGAATTGGTATGACTCGGGAGATAATAGAAAATTGTTGGATGATGATTGGAACTGATAATAAAAGGGAGAATTATAAATCCGTAAAAAATAGAATAAAATCGGGTGAAAAAGGAATAGGTAGATTTGCATTGGATCGTTTAGGGAGCCAATGCGATATGTATACTAAGAACAAGGAGGAACAATTAATATTATGGAGAAATGACTGGTCAAAATTTGAGGAGCCTGGTAAAACAATTGATCAGATAGAAGCGGATTTTGAATATTTGGATAAACCATTCAAACAGATCATTCCTTCTGATATTTTAGAGAGTATCAATAGTATAAAGGAAAAAAAACTTGGGGTTAATATTGAACTTGAGACAGGGACGTTATTGAAAATAAGTAATTTACGTGATACATGGACTCAAAGAGAGCTTAATAGTATATTTACCTCTCTTGGGTTTCTAATCCCTCCTACTGAACAAAGGGAATATATAATTTGTGCGCAAAAATCATTGTTAGACCCTTACTTTGTAGTAGAAAATGAGGTCTCAGAAGAATATGATTATAGGTTATCTGCGGAGTTTGATGGGGAAGTATTTAAAATCACTTTAAATAGAAATGAGTTTGATTTAAATCAAATGCCTAAGGATTTATTTGAAATAGAAGATTTTAAAATTTCTCCTTACAGACACCAAGATTTTAAAAATAAAATTATATATTACGAGTATACAATACCAGAGCTTATGCGTAATAAGGAGAAAGATTATCAGGATGCAGTTAGAAAAATAGGTTCATTTAAATTTGATTATACTTTTATGAAATTATCGCTTGCTGAAGATGATAAAGAAAGTTTTTTCTATAAACAAATTAGTAAAAAACGCAGAATTTGGCTTGAACACCATAATGGTATTAAAATTTACAGGGATAATTTTTTAGTTAGACCTTATGGGGATCCCAAATCAGATTCTTTTGATTGGTTAGGCATAGATGCTAGAATGGCTAAAAACCCAGCAGCGGTAAGTCACCCATCTGGTAATTGGCATGTTAGGAATCGTCAAGGACAAGGAACTCTATTTATTTCCAGAATTAATAATGATAGCATTTTAGATAAGTCGAGCCGAGAGGGAATTATTGAGAATGAGTATTTTAATATCTTCAAAGATGTCATAAAAAATATTATTTCTGTTTTTGAAAGGGATAGAGCTTATATTGCACGAACAATAAAAAAATATAAAGATATCATTAGTGAAAAAGAGCAAACAAAACAAAGTGGGGCCGAAATAGCTGATAAGTACCTAAAAGATAGGGAAAAGGACAGAAAGAGAAAAGAGTCTACTGTTAGCAAAGAGAAATTAGGACAACCAAAGCAATCAGAGCAGCAGGAGCAATCAGAGCAACCAGAGAATTTTGAAACCTTGGCAAAGGCTGTACAATATTTCCAGGAAGAGAGAGAAGAATTAATTTCTGAGATAAAGTTACTTCGAGAATTGTCTACAAATGGCTTAATAACGACATCCATAGTTCATGATTTAAAAAGTATAAATGCAATATTGGTGAACAGAGTAGATTCATTAAAATTTGCTCTTGATAATGATAATAAAACATTAATCAATCGTTGTTTAGAGGATTTAAGGAAAAATGATATTTTTCTAAAATCGTGGATAACAGTTATAACGAACCAAAAGAAAGATAAAAGAAAGCGAACGAAAAAAAACCTTTATGAAACAGTTAAAAACCTTATTCTGTTATTGGAACCAATACTAAATCAAAAAAAGATAAAAGTAAATATTAAAGAAGATAATAAAGAAGTATTCAAAAGGATATATGTTTCTGATTTTGAAAGTATTGTATACAATTTAATTATTAACTCTATCGAAGCTTTTGAAAAAACAAAAACAGATGAACGAATTATAAATATTACGATGGAAACAAAGTCAGAATTTATTTTGCATTATGAGGATAATGGTAGTGGTCTATCTGATACATTTAAAAATCCATATGATATATTTAATTATGGTGTAACTAGTAAAAATGATATAAATGGAAATCCCATAGGGACGGGGCTAGGCATGTATATCGTTGCATCAACGCTTCGAGAATATAATGCAAAATATAACATAACAAAGTATACAGCTGGATTTGGTCTAGAACTAAAATTCTCGATTTAGGGAGGAAAAGATGGAACAGATATTTAGGATAGGAATAATTGATGATGATTCGTCTAAAGTAACTCAAATAATGATAAAACTGATGGAAGGTTTTAATAAGGCAAAATCTGAAAAGCAAATGAAATATTCAATATACCGACTAGATCCGGTAGAATTAGAACTTAAAGACAATATTGATGATATGATTCAACAGGTAATAGAGGAAAAGCTTGATTGTGTAGTGGTAGACTATAAGTTATCATCTTATAAGAATGTAGATTATTCAGGGGTTGAGTTTGCCAAAACATTAGAAGACGCACTATATGATTTTCCCATTTTTATATTAACTTCTTATGAAGATGATTTGTTTTTTAATGAAATATTTAATGCGTATCAAGTGTTTGATTTTGCGCGATATTTAAATGAAGAATCAGAAAGAATAGAATTGAATTATAAAATCATTGAACAAATATTAAAGACTACAAAGCAAAAACAAAAATGGGAAGAGGAAATTAAAAGATTGTTACCTTTAGCTGGGACATCTCAAGAGGTAGATTCTAAATTACTTGAGTTGGATACAAAGCTAGAAAAATCTATGAATGGCGTAAATGCTATACCAGATAAATTAAAAAGAGATTTAGATTCGAATAAATTAACGGAACTAATAAGTAAAATTGATTCTATCTTAGAGAAGGGGTAAAGTGTTGGAAAGGGTAAAAAGTAAAAAACCGATTAGATCACTTACAGGAGAAATCTGGCGGACAAATAAATCTAATAAAAAGAGGTTAGCTAAAGACTTTGATAATAAATGTGCTTATTGCGATGATTTAGATATTTATAGCGGTGGGTACAATGTATACCATGTAGAGCATTTTGCTCCAAAAGAAAAATTTAAAGAACTCGAGTTTACATATGATAATTTATTATACAGTTGTCCCTACTGTAATATCTCAAAGTCTAATAAGTGGGTGAGTAGTTCCCCGGAAGAAAATGTTATTGGGAATAAGGGGTTTATTGATCCTTGTACAGATGAATACGATTTACACCTTGAAAGGGATGGGCAAGGGAACATTGTTTATAAAACATCATTAGGAAAATATATGCATGAGGAATTAAAACTCTACTTAAAAAGGCATAAAATTTTCTATAACCTTGAAAGAATACGTGTGAAAAGAAATTTGTTGAAGGAAAAAATTGCTGAGAAAAAACAGAATAAAGAGGATTATGTAGCTTTAGAAGAATTTTATAAAGAGTTATGTGTCGTCTTTTGTGAATATTATGATCTGATTTTTGAAGAAGAGTTTGAACATATAAGCTAGTAATTATAAGATATATAACTTCTATCGGAATTAAGAAGTAAATATTATTAATGTTAAATTTATAAAACATTATTATAAAAATTAAATTTGAAGATTGGATAAGAGAATCCATTTTAATCAAACTTTATTTCAAAGCTACAGATATAAATAAAGTAACGGTATCATAATATAAATATATAACTATAATAAGTAATTTTGATTTGTAGTTTGGTTCATCTGCCAGTGGTCATATTAGAAGAATATGTGCGTTTACTATCGATTTGGTACAAACATCTAGTCAATTAAATGGGAATCACCCAGGAATTATAATATTTGATGATCCTGGATAGCGTAGTATTGTAGTGGAAGATATGGAAGCATTTTTTGACTGTTTAAAGGGTGTATCTGTTAAAAATCAAGTAATTGTAGGAATAACTATTAAAGAAACTGATACAAGATAATTAGTACTTAGAAATATTGCAGATGGATACAAAGGAATAATAATCTGAGATAGAGTTTTTAATAAATGTTAATTATAAAATAATAAAACTGACGAGAAATCGTCAGTTTTATTATTACATTTAAGGTTCTTATTTTGAAAATATAGGATATTTAGATATAGGTTTTCCAAATCCAGTTATGACTGATGAATGAAACTAAATCCTTTTTTGTTGGGATAAATAAACATAATAGCGGTTCCTTCATTATTAGTTTGTGTTAATAATATATAACAAAGGGTTCAAATAGATTATAGGTTAAATGGGATTATGGCTTTTTATTAGGCCTCTCAAGTACAGTGTTGTTCAAAGAATTTTTAGAGGAATAGGAAGTTAATTAACAAAGATGATAGAGTGGTTTTAATCTTTTAGGAAATGGTACAAATAAGCTCAACCACTTTCGCAGTAATATTAATCTAAAATTAAGAGGAGAATTCTAATGTTAAGACGTACTAGGAACCAAGTCTTTCTAAATTATTATAAACGTTATAAATGTCCCGAATGTAATGAATATTCATTACGTATTTTTAACGATACAGTAATGGAATGCAAAAATGAATGTGATACTACTAAATTAAGTTTACAGCAAGTTGTTCAAGAAAATGAATTTAAGGGTTTTTTTACTAGAGAAGAACTGGAAAATGACTTTTACTTAACAGAGAAATATTGGATAGATTTATTTTTCCAAGAAAAATATCAATATCATAACTTCAAACAAAAGGAAGGGGAGAGTATTAATGCATTCTTTAGAAGGACCTCTTACCTAGAACAACAGGTGGATGAGATAGTGATCCAATACTTAAATCGAAATTCATTGACTACTCTCCCTAATACCGTTACTCCTTTTGGTTATCTCGTCCATTTAGTAGAAGAAATTCATTATTTTATTAATAGAAGTTGTAAGGATCTAAGGTTAGCTGACATTGCATTGGAGATAAATAAACAGCCATTATCACAGAATTTTTTTTCGGGTCGTTTCTTCTTCCACAATGCTATCGAAAATCTTTGGCATGCTACTGAACGTATTTGGACCTTCCTGGGGATTCATTATGATTTTGCATTTTCAAATGATTTCTCACAAAATAAGGTTCCAAAAATTAAGGACTTCATCAAGAAGGATGAACATTATAAAAAATCTAAATTAAAAGAGGTTCTAGGGCAATTACTAAGCAATAACTCTTACAGGAAATTAGATGCTATTCGAAAAACTAATACTCATGATTTAAGTTTTAATGTAAAAGAATGTAAAGAAGCTATACAGGATGGTAGAAAAACATCTGATTATTTTGACAGAGATGCAAATGATGTAGATTTAGAATTTTATTTGTCGGAGATTAGAGATATTCTATTTTGTATCGAAAAGCATTATGAACTTCTAGAGGAAATCATCTATCTAATTCAAAAAAATATTTTACACTATGAATTGAAGAATATACCTATGATTCAAGAATTTTTAAAATTCACTGAATCAATCACTCCTAAAGAAAAATTAGAAAAAGGTTTAATTAAATTAAAGACTTACAAAATTGAGTTATTACATGATATCGAATTATATCAAGGAGAAGATAAATTCTTGATTTTAGATGTATTCTTTAGACTAGAGGAAGCATCAAGATGTCTTATTGAAATCTTTAATGTGCACAATGGATATTTCTACTTCCATTGGGAAAGGTATTCGAATTCTAACCTTAGAGATTTAATAGATGAGCAGTATTTACTATATTCTTCATTATTGAGAATATATTCTTGCTTTGATAAAATTTCAAGGTACTTATCATTAAATTATGGAGACTACAGTAAAATAAAATATTTTGCTGATTTAGATGATGAAAAATATGCTGGTCGTTATGCTAAAGGAGCAAAGGAGGTAATAAAAACAAAAAATTATCAACTATTACATTCTTTTAGGAATGATATTTATCATAATCTACGTGTAGGGGGCCTATATGGGGAAAAAGGAATGGGATATCACAATCATATAATATGGCAAATCTGCTTTGGAAATATTGTAAGTTGTTATGAATATTTGAAATTCCTTGTTAAAGAGGTACCTAATCAAGGAAGGAATGCGCTATGCAAATGTGGAAGTGGAAGAAAATTCAAAAAATGTTGTTTGAATGTTTAATAAAGAGGTATTTAGAACATCAGAAAGAAGTGTTTAATAATGGCTAGTTATAGTGAAAATAAGATAATTAGACCTATAATCTCGAATAAAAGTAGTATCTATTTAGAAGGAAGAAAATTGAATTTCGAAAAAAGAGAACGTTTAACTATAACGCTTAATAATAAAGCAGAAGATGCCGATAAGGTAGTATCTATTATCATGATGAATCCATCGATAGCGGATGAGCATAAATCAGATACTACTGTAAATAAGGTAATCAGTTTTTTTGCAGACGATTATATAGAGGTTGTTAAAGGAGCAGAAATTAATACTGAAAATATCAAAACCTTGAACATTTTAAATCTTTTTTCCTTATATAATTCTAATTCTGAAAATTTAAATGCTGACTTTAAAAATTTGAGATCCTTACTACCTAAACAAAAATTTAATGCTATTTTTGATAAAAATCTGGCAGTAATAAAGCAAACTCTCAAAGAGTCAGACTATATAATATTGGCTTGGGGTATGCCTGAAGATTTTCATCTGACTCTATACTTCTCAATGATTAATCATATACTTAGTTATTTATTTACATTAGATAAATTAGTCTATGTTTTTCAAGCTAGTCCCTATAGAGTAGAGGAAAAGAAGATACATTCGAGAGAATTGAATCCTTATCATCCAATAGCAGTTAAATTAAAGGCTTTATCCCAAGTTGGAATCAAAACAGGACCGTTAGAGTCATATATGATAGTGTATTAAATAGTGCTTAACTATCTTTTTAATTAAGTAATTTAATCCTTCTAACTCAATTCTTTAGTTAGAATTTATACTAAAAATTTCTAAAGATATCAAAATGATTAATAATAGTGTATCTTTAAATGTTAATTGATTTAAATCTAAATATCTGTTTATCCAGTAATATATGTAGAGGTTTTTCTAGTGCTTTCATAAGTTGTTTCTAGGAGCGCTAATCAAAATTTTTTATAATCGGAACATTCTGCAGTAATTATATAATTGAATGCATAAATATTATGACAGGAAAGAATATATTAGCTTAGTTTTAATTATTGATCTAATTAATGTTTGGAATGGAATTTCTATCGCAATAGAAAGTATAGTGAATGAAAATAAATAGTTTAAAGATTGTTGTAGTTTAAGAATGCAGCATAAAATAATCAAACTTTTTTATAAAGAAGTTAATCTATCACATTAAATAAGTGTGTGTTTTGATCAATCTTTTTTCAAAATGTGTGAGTTTCTTCTATTATAAGAATCAGCATTTATAGCCACATTTTAATCAATCTTTATTCAAAAGCTACAAAAGTCGCGACGTTTATAAAGAAGTTGCGAAGCTTTACCCCTTTGGATATGATTATCTAAAGGGGTGTTTTTGTGTCGAAAAGAAAAAGAACATCTAAAATCGATAAGTGGATTAAAGAGGGTAGAGGACGGATAGTGGGGCAGATTATCAGCCTTGGCTTAAAATTCAAGATGTTTCCTCATTAGGGCGGTCAACAAGATTAAAAGGTATAAAGACCGCCAGACAACATGAGTTTTTATCGGATTTGGAACGGAACTACTTTTATTTAACTGAATTTTCAGATGTTATTTTAGATATTCGTGAACAATTTCCTTTATTACCACAAGAAGAGACGATTGTCATTGCTGAAGAGCTTGGGATTAAACACCCAGCTGATCCAAAAACAGGCGATCCAATTGTTATGACAACGGACTTTTTATTAACAGTTGATAAAGGTCAAGGTATTACAGTGGTGAAAGCTAAACACAGTTCTAAAGGGATTCAGCATAGGGCAGAGGTTTTATCCCGCATTAACGGGAAGTAAGACTCCCAACTCGAAATTCGGCGAATGCATTGTCCAGCTCTAGCGGCTAGAATCTCCGGTCGTTTCGCTCCCTCGGACGAGGCAGAAAGCGCCTCTCTGTCGGGTGCGTGGGCGTCCTGCGAGTCTGAGCGAGCCGCTTCCGCCTTTCTTAAGAAGTTAGGTGGGAGATAAACTGCCCGTAAAGGCCCGATTGGTTCAACTAATAATCAGTGAGGGATGGAAAAACCCCCACTGATTAAAGTTTCACTTTATTGAACAAATTAGATTACTAGACATTACGAGGGGGTTTATTAATGAAAATGAATGGAAAAACATATCTAAGTATAGAAGAGATTATTTCATTACCAATCTTATCAGGTACAAACATAAGTGATGATGGCAAAAACGTAGCATTTGTCAAGAAGACAGCTAACTGGAAAGACAATAAATATAGGAATCATGTATGGATATATGAAAAAGATAAGGGGCAGAGTTACCCATTAACAACTAGGGATATAGATAGTACATACCCATTATGGTCTCCAGATTCTAGGAATATCGCATACCTTAGCCCAGTTGGTGACGGGGATAATAAGAAAAATCAGATCTTTGTTAAGTCAATAGATGGTTATAGTGGGGTTCAAATTACTGATGAAAAAGAAGGGGTCAGTAAATTCAAATGGGAGTCTACTGGCAAGGGTTTTTATTATGTTGCACAGTCAAAAGAATCTGAGGTGATAAAGAAACGTAAGGAACTATATGGAAATTTCCATCATGTAGGTAAGGAATACCAGAATAATTGTTTATATTACATTGAAATAGAAAAAGTGATACAAAATGATAAATATGAACATGAAAATAGCGTTGTTTATCAACTAACTGATGGGAAGGATTTTCATATCCATGAATTTGATATTTCAAATGATGGAAAAAAGGTTGTATTTATGGCTACACCAAGCTCAAATATGGGAGATTATATGAATGGAGATCTATACATACTAGATATTAAAGCTGGAGAGCTACAAAAGATGAATATAGATAAGTTGTTGGGAGGGAGTGTTTGCTTTTCTCCTGAAGGCAGCAAAATATGTTACTCAGCAAGCATAAGGGAGAAGGATTACTATAAGACCCATATACAAGACAGTACATTAGAGATATATGATATTAATAATGGGGAGCTAATTCAACCTTTAACAGATTTTGATAGTACGGTTATGCCGTTACGGTGGACAGATAAAGGAATTTTAATTAGATGGCAGAATAAAACTAATTATCTTATTGGGTTGCTATCTGAGGATGGCACTGTGGAAATGTTAAGCGAAAAAGTAGATAGCTTTATAATGGATGCTTCTATAACAAGGGATGGAAATCATATATCCTATAATAAGGCTATAACAAATGAAACCTTTGAAATCTATTTAGACGATAAAAAAATAACGAATGAAAATAGCTTTTTCAAAGGAAAGCTTAAAAGTAACAGGGAAATAATCTCATGGCAAAGTAGTGATGGTCTTGAAATAGAGGGGGTTTTATCAATCCCAATAGAGTTTGACGCAAATAAAAAATATCCCTTATTAGTGGTAATCCATGGTGGTCCAGCTTGGGCATCCTTTCCAATATTTTCAGACTGTTTTAATGAGAAATATCCTATTGAAAAGTTTATCGAAAAAGGCTTTATCGTTTTAGAACCAAACTACAGGGGAAGTTCTGGTTATGGTAATGAATTCTTAAAAGCAAACTATAGAAAACTGGGAATTGCTGACTACGATGATGTTATATCTGGAGTGGATAAACTAGTTGACAAAGGGATTGCAGATAAAGATAGAGTAGGGGTTATGGGATGGAGCAACGGGGGATATATATCAGCTTTCTGCTCTACATTTAGTAGTAGATTTAAAGCTATTTCAGTTGGCGGTGGAATTACTAATTGGAGTACCCATTATGTAAATACAGATATCCCTTACTTTATTAGGATGTATTTAGGAAATAATCCATGGAATGATCCAGAGATATATACTAAAGCATCACCAATGACATATATTAAATCAGCTTGTACTCCCACCTTAATCCAACATGGCGAAAAGGATGCAAGAATTCCAACTCTAAATGCATATGAGCTATATCAAGGATTAAAGGACATGGAAGTTGATACAGAATTAATTATATTTAAAGAAATGGCATATAGTTCTGACCAGCCAGGAATTCATGTGGCTATTATGAAGCAGAATTTGATGTGGTTTTCACACTATATTCTGGGAGAAAGTATGAAAGATTTTAGGGTTTTATAATGGATATCCTCACAGGATACATAAAGATGAAACAGTCTTCATAAGGAAGCTTTTTTTCTGGGAGTGAAATTATGTCTGTCCTCCTGTAATCCATCAATTTATTTAATTCCTCCTGAAAATGAAGGTTGTAAGTGACGTTACATCACCTATTATAGTTAGGATATATAATACAAAGAAAGAGAAATGGTGAATGAAGAAAAGCGACATGAATTGTGAAAGGAACAAGACCACTGGGGATTAAAAGAATTTCTATTAATAATCTTGAAAGGTTTATCAAAATTTATCAATTGAAGAAGTAATAAATCTACGGTGTAGCCTAAATAAAAAATTATAAAGCGGAATAAAAAATTCACTTTTAAGGATTGCATTGGCTGGGATGAGGGAACAACCTCACCCCGGCTTCTCTTGCTGCTTTATTTCGGTAATGTGAATTTCACTTTTTTCCCATTTGAAAGATCTTTTGAATCGTTATTTCTCATAGGCCCTAATTCGATCTCAAAGCTTTTGTCTTTCCAAATCTTTTCATACTGTTCCTCATCTAAGATGTAAACTTGTAATAACTCGCCAGATGTTCCGGTTTTGAGCACATCATTACGCTTGTAAGTTAGTAACATGCTTTCGCCGAGCGTATACTGCGCGTCATCATTCATTTTTAGTGTAGAACTTATTGAAGACAATCCAATATCTTCAGACCCTTTGTTATCGAGTTTAAATTGAGCTGTCAATAAAACAATGCCATTTTTGAAATTTCTAAATCGGGAAGCTTCAACGGAATTTGGCGTGAATTTGGTGAATTGGTATCCATCTAATGTAACATTGACATCACCTAATTGTTCCTTTTTATTAATGTTCGCTTTCTCGCTTAGCATTTTCTTCTCGCCCATGTTATCAAAAGTTGCTTTATCTTTATAAAAAGTTTTATTTGCTGCAGCCTTTTCACTACCTTGTTTATTTAAACTTAACGTAAAGTTCCCCGGACTTCCGATTCGAGCGTCAAATTTTCCTTTATTAGCCTGCGCTTCAGGAACCATTACTGATACCGTTGATAGCTCCAAAATTTTTGCTAAATCATCTTTGCCGAATGGATAAGCAACATAACCAGAAACGCTTTTCCCTGCTTCTACTAAATAATTATTCTTTGGAGACAATTTCTCATATAATTGTTCTTCTTTTGGAATTAAATCTCTATAATTACTGTAATCCCTTTTAGCGCCTGTAAATGTTATGTTTAAAGTTGGCATATAATAAACATCTTTATTTGAACTATTCTTTACAGTATAGTGTGCAAGAATAACCCCGCCATTTGTCTGTCTGTTAAAAGGAATGTCAAAATCGGCATGAAAATCATTTAATTCAACTAATGTATAGTTATCAAGTGATACTGAAACATCTTGCAATTTATGTACTTGCGATTCCTTGTTTTCATAAAGGACTTTTGTTTTACCTTTTGTTTCTTTCTCCATAGATGAGATAAGCTTTGAATAATCGTTTGAGTTAGCTGCCGTATCTTTAGTGTTTTTATCTTTAGATTCTTTTTCTTTTGCTGTATCCGTCTTTTCTGCCTTATTTTCTTTTGTCACATTCTCTTTTTGATCTTTATTTGCTTTCTCACTTTGACCGCAGCCAGTCATCATAAAGGCTGTAATCATCATGACAGAAAATAAAGAAATTATTTTTTTTGACATTTCTCTTCCCCCTATTTTTTCCCCTATTAAACTTTTAATCTGTACAATCAAATAATTTGTTATAATCTCCTCCTTATCGTTTCTACGTTTTATTATAGAAAAAAGCTTTACCATTTACCAGCTTTTTCTAGCTCCTTGCACCGTCTAAGTGGATAAACCTGTCTGTCAAAAAGCAAACTTTATGACACAGTATAAAAATTGCATATCTTCTATTTAGTCTAACCCCACCATCCGTTAATGACATATAATGGTAAATCCGAATCTTTCTTTTATCCCGCATTAACGGGCAGTAATACTCCCACCTCAAAGTTCAGCGAAAGCATTGTCCAGCTCTAGCGGCTAGAATCTCCGGTCGTTTCGCCCCCTCGGACGAGGCAGAAAGCGCCTCTCTGTCGGGTGCTCCAACGTCCTGCGATTCTGAACGAGCCGCTTCCGCCTTTCTTAAGAAGTTAGGTGGGAGATAAACTGCCCGTAAAAGCCCGATTGGTTCAACTAATAATCAGTGGGGGATGAAGAAAACCCCCACTGATTAAAGTTTCACTTTATGAGTTAAGGTGAAGAAGGGAGGAAGAATATGATGGTATCAATAAAGTTTGACCGTTTGTAATAAAATTGTACCGTCTATAAAAAGATTAATCCCAATATTGGTTTGTACAATAAGATTGTTTGAAAATATCAAATATGTTCTTCCATCAAAGGGCCAGATTGTGGAATATAAAGTATTATATATCTAAACTAACTAAAGTTCCTTTTTTAAACGTTTTACTCTCTATTAAGCGCGGAGAACCATACCAAAAGTAACGGCAAATTGTGTTCCTAGGGCCTTGTGAACGGACTTCTCAGCTTTAAATAGTTTAAAATTATCAGATAACAGTAGATATTTTACTCTATAAATAATTATAATAGAATATGATACGGTTATAATTAAGACAGAAAAGGTGTGTTCCTAGGTGGGGGCTAGGTGGTGCCTTGCTTTTTGTGACATCTAAGCAGGAGTACCTACTCTTTTTTGTAAATATAGGGGATGAGGAAGGTTATCATGAGCAAAATGCAGAAGAAAACAGACGTTATCTTAATTGGTGCTGGAGTCATGAGCGCGACTTTGGGATCATTGCTGAAAGAGTTAGTACCTGAATGGGAAATCAAAGTGTTTGAGAAACTCGCAAACGCAGGAGAAGAAAGCTCTAACGAATGGAATAATGCGGGGACGGGCCATTCTGCACTGTGCGAGCTTAACTATACGTCCGAAAAATCTGACGGATCTATAGATATTAGCAAAGCTACAAAAATTAATGAACAGTTTCAGCTTTCCAGACAGTTTTGGTCTTATCTTGTAAACAGCAATCTGATTCGTAATCCGCAGGACTTTATCATGCCAATACCTCATATGAGTTTGGTACAAGGGGAAAAAAATGTAACGTTTTTGAAAAAACGTTTTGAAGCGCTTTCAAGTAATTCCTTGTTTCAAGGGATGGAATTTTCCGATGACCCTGAAAAACTGAAGGAATGGATTCCGCTTATCATGGAAGGCCGTACATCGAATGAACCGATAGCGGCAACAAAAATCGATTCTGGAACAGATGTCAACTTTGGTGCTTTAACACGCATGTTATTTGACCACTTACAGAGTAAAAACGTCGAGATAAACTACAAGCATAGTGTCCAGGATATTAAACGTACTAGCGATGGCTCGTGGGAAGTGAAAGTGCATGATATCGATAGCGGTAAAATCGAACACCATACTGCAAAATTCGTCTTTATCGGTGGTGGGGGCGGAAGCCTGCCTTTACTACAAAAAACTGGTATTCCTGAGTCAAAACATATTGGAGGGTTCCCGGTAAGCGGACTATTTATGGTATGTAACAATCCGGAAGTTATAGCGCAGCATCATGCAAAGGTATACGGTAAAGCTAAGGTTGGTGCTCCTCCAATGTCTGTTCCGCATCTTGATACAAGATATATCGACAACAAAAAAACATTGCTGTTTGGACCGTTTGCCGGCTTCTCACCAAAGTTCTTAAAAACTGGTTCAAATTTTGATTTGATAGGTTCCGTAAAACCGAATAATGTTTTTACTATGTTGGCAGCAGGCGTAAAAGAGATGGCATTGACAAAATACCTGATCCAGCAAGTTATGTTATCGAATGAAAAGCGCATGGAAGAATTACGCGAGTTTATTCCGAACGCCAAAAGCGAGGATTGGGGTATAGTGGTAGCGGGTCAACGTGTGCAAGTTATCAAAGATACTGCAAGTGGAAAAGGAACACTTCAATTTGGTACGGAAGTTGTTAGTGCCGCTGATGGCTCGGTAGCTGCATTGCTCGGCGCTTCTCCGGGTGCTTCTACTGCCGTTCAAGTTATGCTTGAGGTATTAGAAAAATGCTTCCCACAACATATGAAAGAGTGGGAACCGAAAATAAAAGAAATGATTCCTTCTTATGGCGTGTCTCTAGTGGAAAACCCAGAGCTTTTCCAAGAAATTTATACTTCAACAGAGCAGACGCTTGGTCTAAGTAGAAAAGAACCAGTCTATAGTTAATTCTTTGGACGTAGAAACAAAAGTATTTAATGAAAGAGTTTAAGCAACATAAAGTGAAACTTCCATCAGTGAGGGTTTTCTTCATCCCCCACTGATGGTTAGTTGAACCAATCGGGCTTTTACGGGCAGTTTATCTCCCACCTAACTTCTTAAGAAAAGCGGAAACGGCCGGAGATTCTAGCCGCTAGAGCTGGACAATGCTTTCGCCGAATTTTGAGGTGGGAGTATTACTGCCCACGAATAGCGGGATAAAGTTGTATACTAAAATTTTTGTTGTGAAATATATTGCTAGGAAGCATGGCATTAAAATGTCATGCTTTTTTGTGTTATGCAACAAATAAGGATGAAAGAAACAAAGTAAGTCATGTTCTAAATCTTGTTTAGATCCTGTTTTACAGGATCTTTTTATTTAACGAACAGGGCAGTTTAGTAGCAGAAGGATTTCACTATAATTACATTGAATTTAGATAAAGTGCAGGACATTATTGTAATCTATGTCATGGAGATTTTCATCCATTTAATTTGATCATGAGTAATGACAACGTGAAAATTATTGATTGGGTAGATTCTAGTTCAGGAGATATTCGTGCAGATGTATATCGAACATATCTATTGTATTCACAGTCTTCAGTAGAATTAGCTGAAATGTATTTACGTATATATTGCAAAAATACTGGTTTATCCAAGGATGAAGTTTTTGGGTGGGCTCCCATTATTGCTGCGGCAAGATTATCAGAAAATGTATCTTCAGAAAACATAGAACGTCTAAATAAGTTAGTAAAACAGTATTGTAATTAAGGAATATCTTATTATGAAACTATAGAGTCAGCATTCCTGTATTGATAGACAGGATTTTTTTGTTCAGCTGGGGTATTTTGTTGAATAATTAGAGTCCTATATTTTGCTGTGGTACATAAATAAAATAGACTGTGAATATATTGTAAATATGTTGTATGACTTCAATAGGGATAGGAGTGAATAAGCGATTATAAAACAAAAGATGCGCGTTCTTATTTCCGGTGCGAGCATTGCTGGGCCGGCACTAGCATATTGGCTTCACCGCTACGGTTTCGACGTGACTGTAATAGAACGGGCGCCCGCATTGCGCTCAGGTGGATATGGTGTTGATATCCGTGGTGTAGCCATTACGGTGCTTAAACGGATGGGGATTCTCGATCAAGTTCGTACAGCTGACACGCACATGACTGGTGTTTACTTCGTGAACAGCAAAGGTAAAATCGAAGGTCAAATAAGCGAAGCGAGTATGGGGAACCAGCAGGGGCTGGATATCGAAATCATGCGCGAGGACCTTAGTCATATTTTGTACGACTTGACCGAGGATACGATCGAATATATTTGGGACGATTCGATTACCGCTATACATGAGACCGAAGCTGGTACAGAAGTCCAATTTATTCGTGGCAAGCCGCAGACATTCGATTTGATTATCGGGGCGGACGGGCTCCATTCCAATGTGCGCAACTTGATTTTTGGTGACAAAGAACAATTTAAGCGTACTCTGGGCTGTTATATCTCGATTTTTACCCTCGAGAATTACCTTAACCTCGACCACCGCCAGCTACTTTATACAATGCCAGGCAAAACTGTAGGTATGTATAGTGCCCGTGATAATACTGAAGCAAAGGGTATGTTCTTGTTTAAATCAGAGGAACTGAAGTACGACCGCTATGATGTGGAAGTCCAAAAGAAACTTGTAGACAATGCTTTCCAAGGTCATACGGGTTGGGAAACTCCGCATCTACTCAAAACTATGAAAGAGGCAACAGATTTTTACTTTGATGAGATTTGCCAGATTGATATGCCAACATGGTCAAAAGGTCGGATTACATTGGTAGGTGATGCGGCGTATGGCCCATCGCCACTTTCGGGTCAAGGCTCTAGCCTGGCACTTGTTGGAGCTTATGTATTAGCTGGTGAACTGAAAGCTGCGCATGGCAATTACGAACGTGCCTTTATTGCCTACGAAAAAGAGATGAGAAAGTTTGTTGAGGAAAACCAAAAAATAGGGTTGATAGCTGCTGGAAGTATGATTGAAACCTCAAAATCCAAAATCTTGCTACGCAATTTTATGTTGCGTGTACCTATCCTTATGGGTGGAATGTTTAAGATGGTTACGAAAATGATGACGAAAGCTTCCAATGCGATTGAACTGAAAGATTATTGATATGGATATTTACTATTGAGTGATAATAAAGTATTTCTAATACTGTCCGTTTTTAATCAAACTTTATTTCGAAGCTACACAATCATGTTCATCAGCAATAAAGTTATTTAAAAACACACCAAGAGAGATATCATGATGACATCTCTTTTGGTGTGTTTTTTGTAATGTGTAATAAGAGAAAATTTCAGCTCTAAGTGTCTGATGAAAATAAAGTTGTAGACTGAACTGTAATTTGATTGATTAAGCTAACGGACAGATTATGAAGATGGGAATGAGGAGAACTTATGGATTCGAGGAAAGCATCTTTGAGCTTCGAGAAAGCCAATTGTGGTGGTTTTCATGGAGGCGCCATTTATACAATTATCGTCAACAGGCTTCGGGCTGCTGGTTGTGTTTTCGCTGAGGATGAAGCTCAGTTGCTCATTTCTGCGGCCAGGACACCGAAGGATCTCACCGCTATGGTGGACCGACGAGTAGCTGGTTTACCCCTCGAACACGTTATCGGCTGGACGGAGTTCTGTGGTTTACGGATAGCGGTGGATCCGGGAGTCTTCGTACCCCGTAACCGCACTGAGTTTCTCGTCCGTCAGGCTGCCGCTCTTACCCGGCCAGGGTCTGTCGTAGTTGACCTATGCTGTGGTTCGGGGGCGTTGGGCGCTGTACTAGCCGCAATGCAGGAACGGATTGAATTATACGCCTCTGATATTGATCCAGCTGCGGTGCGGTGTGCTTTGCGCAACGTCACTGCAGCTGGTGGTTATGTGTATGAAGGTGACCTCTATGAACCGTTGCCCGTCATACTGCAGGGCCGCATCGATGTCCTGGTTGCGAACGCACCTTATGTACCCACCGCGGCAATCGGGCTGCTACCCCCGGAGGCGCGTATACACGAAGCGCGTGTGGCGCTCGACGGGGGAACGGACGGTCTTGATATACAGCGACGGGTGGTGGCTGAGGCGCCACTTTGGCTGGCACCTGGCGGCCATCTGCTTATTGAGACGAGTGATCGACAGGCGCCGCATACCGTCGAGATATTTATCCGCAACGGACTAATAGCACAGTTGGCCAGTTCTGAAGAGCTGGATGCCACTGTGGTCATCGGAACCAAGATAGCCTATAAAAGTACATAGTGAGGCAATGAAAACGTAGAGGGGAGGATTACACAAAAAATACGACGGGCTTGCATACCCGTCGATGCTTTATTTGCACACTAATTTAGCCAACTGTTTATAAATCTCTACAATTTCTTCAAGCTTTATTCTTACTAACCCGCTTGAGGACGGGGCAACAAAATCAATTGTTCCAGGTATGACGGGCTCAGGCTGCTGTCCCCATGGGGCTACTCTTTGTCCGCTATATTCCTGATAAACACCTTTCCCAACAAAACAGACTATTTTTGGCTTTAGCTGTATAATTTTTTGTTTTAAAATTTCTTTTCCTTCTTTATACTCTTCCTTTGTAATTTCATCCGCTGCCTTAGTTGGTCTTGCTACTATGTTTGTAAGACCCATATCCAAATCCAACAGTTTATAATCTTCCGAAGCATTATATTTCTTGGGGGCTAATCCCGCTTCATGGAGAATTTTCCAAAAACGATTATTGGGATTAGCGAAGTGATGCCCTGTCTCACTTGAGCGAATGCTTGGATTAAAGCCGACAAACAAAATTTTTAAATCTTCTTTAATGTAATCATTAACTCGATTCAAGATTAACCCTCCTTCTTTATGGAATTGAAATGTATAAAGTTTTTTTATTTTATCACAATTTCTGAATTTAATTTTTTATCAAAAGATGTAAGGGGTAGTGCAAGCGCACATGGGAAAATTCATGATGTTCTGGTTGTTATCTTAACTGCATTTTAGCACGAGTGAGAAGTGAGTTCCGCATTCACTTTTCCTCGTGCTTTTTTATTTCTTGTGAAGAAATGGGACTTAACTACTCCTTAATTAAGAAATAGTTAAGAAGTAGTTAAGTCCCATTTAAATCTTTTTTCCCATAATAAAATTATAAGCATATAAGAAGGTTGTTATTTTTAGATGAGTACAATATTAAAAACTATTAATGTAATGAAGGTATATGGCAATCAGTTGATCACCTTACTATAAAGGAGTGATTTAAAAATGTCTTTTTCTCAATTAAATATTGATGTTTTTCGAGCAATCAATGATTTAGGTAAACAATATTCGTTTCTAAACGCAACCATGGTATTTTTGGCGGAATATATGGTATATATTTTAGGGTTCATTATTATAGCTTATTGGTTTACCGGGTCCATAAAAAGTAGGATGATGCTTATTCAAGCGATGATAGCTTTCGTGATTGCTGAGGTGGTTGGAAAAATAGCAGGGAAATTTCATTTCAATTATCAACCATTTGCAGTGTTGCCGGATGTTAATAAACTTGTCGACCATGCTGTAGATAATTCATTTCCTAGTGACCATACGATTCTCTTTTTTTCGATTTGTTTTTCGTTTTGGCTTGTTCGTAAAAAGACTGGGTGGTTATGGCTTATACTTGCATTTTGTGTAGCAATTTCTCGTATTTGGGTAGGGGTTCATTATCCTTTTGATGTGGCAATAGGGGCTATAATAGGATGTATTTCAGCGTTGTTTTCGTATTGGTTAGTACCAAAGTTTTCTTTTATCAAGCAATTGCTTACTCTATATGAAAGAGTAGAGCAACATGTTTTACCATTCAAAAACAAATCAAAGGGATTTTGAGTATACAAGTATAAAAATCTTTAAAGAGGCTGAGTATAAATCAAATTTTCGATTTATCCCGCATTAACGGACAGTAAGACCCCCACCGCAAGATTCTGAGCGAGCCGCTTCCGCTTTTCTAAAGAAGATAGGTGGGGGATAACTGTCCGTAAAAGCCCGATTCGACGGGCTAACCATCAGTGGGGGATGAAGAAAACCCCCACTGATGGAAGCTTCACTTTATGTCTCAGCCTCTTATTATATCTTTGGGCTTATTCAGCCACTACTTGTTCGTTTTTTTCCATAGCTCTGATGGATTCGGCTATTTTAACCATCATGGAGCATTCCACTCTCTTACGGAAGATGTCACAACTGAAATCATAGATTCCATTGAGGGAGCCGGTTGCGTGCAGCGCGTTGGCAGGGCAACCGCCACTGCAGTAAAGTTTCGCCCAGCAGTCCTGACATTCCGGTTTCGAGTAGCAGTTGCTCTCTTTAAATTGGCACTCTGTTTCTGGTTTTGTGATCCCATCCCAGATGTTTCCCATGCTGTATTCTTCGTCCCCGACAAATTGGTGGCAAGGGAAGAGCTCGCCCCATGGTGTGACAGCGAGATATTCGGTTCCTGAGCCACATCCGGAAATTCTCTTTTGAATGCAAGGACCTTCAGAGAGGTCAAGCATGTAATGGTAGAAGGTGAAGCCATTGCCTTCTTCCCCGCGCTTTAGCATTTCCTTGGCGAGAATTTCGTACTGGTTGTAAATCTCTGGGAGGTCCTCTTCAGTGAGCGCATATGGTTCCCGGGGATCACAGATAACCGGTTCCATCGAGAGTTTGTCGAAACCAAGATCTGCAATATGAAAAATGTCATTGGTGAAGTCGACGTTGTTGTGAGTGTAGGTTCCACGCACATAGTATTCTTTATCTCCACGCTTTTCAACGAATTCCTGGAACTTCGGAACGATATAATCGTAGCTTCCCTTTCCAGTTACTGTTCTACGAAGGTGATCGTGGACTTCTTTTCTTCCATCAAGACTTAATACGACATTGTACATTTCCTTATTCAAGAAATCGGTGACTTCATCGCTGAGCAACATGCCGTTTGTAGTGAAGGTGAAGCGAAAAGTTTTTTTGTACTCTTTTTCTTTGCTTCTTGCGTAAGCGACAATCTGTTTAACAACTTTCCAAGCCATAAGCGGTTCTCCACCGAAGAAGTCGACGTCGAGGTTTCGGTGGTGACCGGAGTTCTCCAATAGGTAATCGATAGCTCTTTTGCCAACCTCATAGCTCATGATCGCTCTACTTCCGTTGTATTTTCCTTGGCTGGCGAAGCAGTATTCGCATGAAAGATTACATGTATGTGCGACGTTGAAACAGAGGGCCTTTACATAAGTTTGGCGATTTCTTAAATCAATTGAAAGATCTTTATATTCATCCTCAGTAAAGAGTTGCCCATCATTTTTCAGTTCTTCGATATCTGCGATTGTTTCTCGAATATCCTTCTCAGAGATGGTGGAATCATGTGCGTATTTTTCCAGTATCATTGTAACGATTTCTTCCGCAGAAGTAGTCTCATAAAGCGCGATGATTTCATAGGCGAGATCGTCGACAACATGTACCGATCCACTGTAGGTGTCGAGCACAATGTTGTATCCGTTTAGTTTATATTGATGAATCATACTTGATAATCAAGCTCCTTTTATCTATAAAGTGAAACTTCCGTCATGTCTGTTAATACGGGATAAAAATGGCCGCCCATCTGGGAAGCAGCTGGGCGGTACATTTCTTGTTTTCTATCTGTTCATTGTGTTTTCACACTTTTGATTTGCAACTCCGCAAGACGTTTTGCAAGCGGATTGGCAAGATGTTTGGCATGCACCACATCCACCATGTTTTACCGTATCCGTCAGTTTACGAGTGCTCAGTGTTACGATTCTTTTCATAACGTATAACTCCTTTTTTAAGAAATAAGGGCAATGTTTGTGAATATTTTCACATTGAGGATTAAACTTTGTGAGTACTTTCACATTAATTCCAGTAATAATTTTAACAACACCTTTGATTCACGTCAATCATTCGTGGTGTTTTGATACTGCGGAAATGCCACTTGATTGTACGTCTCCTTTTTTTCATCGCGATGTAAAGGGTCTTGAGACTTATATAATTATGATTTGGGATTCCCTATTATAATAGGGAATCCGTCCGTTTATGATCTTAAGAACGGACGGATGTTTTTTTACTATTATGGTGTTTGTGCGCGATACTTCTTTTGTAATTCCTTCAACTCTTCTACCAAATCTTCTCCAATCGTGGGTGCAAGTTTATCATATAAGGGTAATAGTACTATTTCCCAATCTTTTCGTTGTTCATTGTTTAGTTCATGAATTTGAATCGATGAATTTTGTTTAATAAGTTCAAGTTGTTCTTTATTTATTTGGGCGGCTTGTTGATTATTCCAGGCGGTAGTTTCTTTCATTGCCTCTATTAATATTTGTTTCGTTTTTTCCGTTTGTTTGTTCCAGGTATTTTGATCCATCATGACAACATATCCTAAATATCCGTGATTACTAATTGTCAAATAGTTTTGAACGTTATAGAATTTTTTAGAGTAGATATTTGAAATGGTATTTTCTTCACCGTCAACTTTTCCTGACTCAATTAATTGATAGGTAGAGTTGAATGAATCTTGATGTGCATTAGCTTTTAATAAATCAAATTGAGATTGGATGACATTACTTTGCATAATGCGAAAAGATTGTCCTTGTATATCTTTGGGTGTATAAATAGGTCCTTTGTTTGAAGTGATCTGTTTAAAGCCGTTGGACCAGTGAGCAAGCCCTTTTATTCCATCTTTTTGTAAGGATTGAAGTAATTGTTCCCCAATTTTTCCGTTTAGTCCTTCTTGCAAGGCTTCATAACTTGAAAAAGCAAATGGTAAATCAAGTACGCCCCATTCCGGAGAGAACGTTCCAAGTTTTGATGTAGAGGGAGCAATAAATTGCACTTGTCCCGATTTTAAAGCGCGAAATTCTTCTATATCAGAATATAAGCTTCCGTTAGGAAAGACTTCTATTTTTATTTTACCATTTGATTTTTCGTTCACGAGTTCCGCAAATTTGTTAGCAGCAAGTCCTTTCGGTGTGTTTTCTGCAACAACGTGGCTAAATTTGAAAACGATTTGGTCTTTTAGTCCTTCTTGGTCATCGTCATATGAGAGTTCATTGTGAGGAGAATGACTCTGATAATTAATAAATAAAGCGCTTGCAATAAAAGTGATAAAAAGGAGTATAAAAATAGCTGCTTTTTTCATCTTCGTTCTCCTTTTGAAGTTGTTATCCCGTAAGCCCCCCCTCAAGATTTAGAGAGAAGCATTGTCCAGCTCTAGCGGCTAGAATCGCCGGTCGTTTCGCCCCCCCCCTCGGACGAGGCAAAAAGCGCCTCTCTGTCGGGTACGTGGGCGCCCTGCAATTCTGAGCGAGCCGCTTCCGCTTTTCTTAAGAAGTTAGGTGGGGGATGACTGTCCGTAAAAGCCCGATTGGTGAGGGCTTTCCATCAGTGGGGGATGAAAAAAACCACTGATGGAAGTTTCACTTTATTGTAAGCATACCGAGAAGATTTCTATTCGTAAAGATGCTTTTAGGGGAAAGGAGGACTAAGTATGAGGAATTTATCAATCCGTTGGAAGATTACGATTCTTTCTTATGCAGTTGTTATCGTTTCACTCATGATTGGTGGAGGGATTGTAGTTGCAAATATTCAACAAAAAGAAGAGAAAGAATTAAGAATTAGATCTATGAATACAGCGCGAACGGTAGCAGAAATGTCAGATGTAAAGAAGTCTCTTCAAGAAACAAATGGATGGGTAACATTAAATTCTGTTATTGAAAATATTAGAGTCATTAATGAAACAAATTATATTGTGATCATGAATATGGAACGAGTTCGGTATTCGCATCCCGTAAAAGAAATGATTGGAAAAGTTTCAAAAGGAGCAGATGAAGAACCGGCATTTGCAGAACATATTTATTTTTCAAAAGCAAAGGGAGAAATAGGTACTGTCATTCGTGCTTTTATGCCCATTAAAGATCAAAATTTAAACCAAATTGGTGTTGTTGTTGTAGGAAATAAAATACCCAACTTCTTTGAGATTATGAGCGAATTAGGGGGAGAAATTCTTTTTATAGTTATCTTAACTTTAATACTTGGATTCATAGGTTCATTAATGCTTGCTAATCATATAAAAAAACAAATGTTTCAGTTAGAGCCATATGAGATTAAAAGAATACTTGAAGAAAGAACAGCAACTTTTCATTCAATGAATGAGGGAGTAATTGCGATTGATAATCAAGAAATGATTACGGTTTTTAATGAGAAAGCGAAGCAAGTTTTTCATGTAAAAGGAGATGTTGTAGGACAGCCTATTCGTAGCATATTACAGGATACAAGGCTTCCAGAAATCGTGGAGAAAAATCAAGCGGTATACAATGAAGAGATAAAAGTAAGCGGAAAGGTCATTTTAAGTAATCGTATACCTATTAAAAAGGATAATGAATTAATCGGAGCTGTGGCAATTTTCCAAGATCGTACGGAGGTAACGAAGCTTGCGGAAGAATTAACTGGGGTGAAGAACTTTGTTGAAGCATTGCGTGTGCAAAGTCATGAGCATATGAATAAACTTCATACAATAGCAGGCTTAATTCAGCTCGGTAAGGCTGACAAGGCATTACAACTTGCTTATAACACTTCAGAAGAGCAGGAGAGTGTAACTAATTTTTTAAATGAGACAATTAAAAATGATGCCGTTGCAGGTCTTCTTTTAAGTAAAATAAGTAGAGGGAAAGAACTTGGAATTCATGTGAGTATTGATCAAAATAGCTATTTGGAGGCTTTTCCGTATCAATTAGATCAACATGATTTCGTTGTATTATTAGGGAATTTAATAGAAAATGCATTTGGATCGTTTGAACAAATTGAGACCGCGAATAAAAGAATTGATATTAGTATTGAGCAGTCAGAGGACGTGTGCGCGATCTTGATTGAAGATAATGGATGTGGAATAAAAGAAGAATATTTACCAAGGTTATATGAGAAAGGGTTTACTGTGAATAAACGTGACGGGACAGGTTATGGTCTTTTTCTAGTAAAACAAATTATTGAAAAGGGGAGAGGAGAAATTAGAATTTCATCTTTTGAAGGTGAAGGAACTACCTTTATCATTACTTTTCCAATGGAGATGGAGGCGGAATTGTATGGCGTATAAAGAGGAATTTAAAGTAGTGCTAATAGAAGATGACCCAATGGTTCAAGAAGTAAATAAAGAGTTTATAAGAAGTGTAAAAGGGTTTCAAGTAATCGCTGTCGCAAACAATGGCGAGGAAGGGGTTAGCTTTGTAAAAGAAATGAATCCAGATCTTGTTATTTTAGATATCTTTATGCCTAAAAAGGATGGTATTCAGGTATTGCAGGAATTTCGAAAACAACAATTAGAAACGGATGTAATTGTTGTGTCTGCTGCTAAAGATAGGGAAACAATTAAACTCATGCTGCAAAATGGAGCCATAGATTATATTATTAAACCTTTTAAACTGCATCGTATTCAGCAAGCATTAGAGAAGTATCGTCAATATAGAATAAGTTTGAGAGATTCTGGATCTATTTCACAGGAGCAGCTGGATTTATTACTATATTCTGGGCGTTCTGAGAGAACGATGAGCAATTTGCCAAAAGGTTTGAACAAGTTTACATTAAATGAAATTATAACGTATGTAAAACAGCAAGAAGAACCTCTCTCTGCTGAAGATGCGGCACGTGCAATTGGGATCGCTAGAGTGACGGCTCGTCGTTACTTAGATTATTTAGAAAAAAGAGGTGTCATTCATCTGGCAGTTCAGTATGGCGGCGTTGGAAGACCGATTAATCGTTATATGTTTCGAGAAACGAAAGACTAAGACCAAAATGAACAAAATATTCGTTATGACCATAAACTTCTCACTTTTCCATGTAAACGCTATCATTATGTTAGAAATAAACAGAGAGAAAATTTAGAAAAATCAGGGGAGTGAGAAGAAAGGTGAAACGACTCTTTAAAAACTTAACCTTTCAAGTATTAGCGGCTATTGCGCTTGGGGTGTTAGTTGGATTACTTTGGCCAAGTGTTGGTAAAGAAATGAAGCCGTTAGGTGACACGTTTATCAATGCGGTAAAAATGGTAATTGCACCGATTATTTTTTTAACAATTGTACTCGGTATTGCCAAAATGGGAGATATGAAAAAGGTTGGTAAAGTCGGCGGAAAAGCTCTTATTTATTTTGAGGTGGTAACGACATTTGCACTTATTGTTGGTTTAATTGTTGTAAATGTTATGAAACCAGGAGAAGGCCTTAACTTTAATGAGCTTGCAAAAGGGGACGTATCAAAATATACACAAAACGGGGGACATAGCCTTAATTGGATTGACTTTGTAACCCATATCGTTCCGTCTAATATGGTTGATGCATTTGCGAAAGGTGATATTTTACAAGTATTATTCTTTTCGATTTTATTTGGTGTAGGGTTAGCGGCTCTTGGGGAAAAAGGAAACTCAGTCATTGATTTCTTAGACAAACTTTCACACGTATTCTTTAAAATTATTGGCTATGTAATGAAAGCTGCGCCGATCGGGGCATTTGGTGCTATGGCATATACAATCGGTCACTTTGGCCTTGCTTCGCTTGCACCACTTGGAAAATTAATGATGTCAGTATATATAACGATGTTTTTATTCGTTTTTGTTGTTTTAAATATTATTTGTAAGATATATGGATTTAGTTTATGGAATTATTTAAAGTTTATTCGAGATGAGATATTAATTGTATTGGGAACAAGTTCTTCCGAATCTGCATTGCCAAGAATGATGAACAAGATGGAGAAATACGGATGTTCAAAATCTGTTGTTGGTCTCGTTATTCCAACAGGTTATTCCTTTAATCTTGATGGTACGTCTATTTATTTATCCATGTCGGTTGTCTTTTTAGCACAAGTATTTGGTATCGATCTAACAGTTGGACAGCAAGTTACGATTATTCTAGTGCTAATGTTAACATCCAAAGGAGCTGCAGGTGTGACAGGAAGTGGATTTATTGTATTAGCGTCTACGTTAGCTGCGCTAAAGGTTATTCCTTTAGAAGGATTAGCATTACTTCTTGGAGTCGATCGCTTTATGAGTGAAGGAAGAGCCATTGTAAACTTAATTGGAAACGGGATTGCGACAATCGTTGTTGCAAAGAGTGAAAACGAATTTGATGAAGCAAAGCATGCAGAAGCCGTTTCGGGTACAGAAGCATTAACGGGGGCGAAGGAAGCTGTATAGTGCATAAGCAGTAATTTTGTAGAATATAATGAGAAAGGGAGCTATCCACTACAGTAGGTGGATAGTTTTTTTTAGTTCTACTATTTTTGGGGGCAGTAAGACCTCCACAGACGGAAGGTCCATTGCATATTTACTGGCAACAAGAGGAAAGTACAAGACATAAGCAATCGTGTGAATTTCAAGAGTAGCTTTTTCATGAGTATCTCCTCCTTTTGGATGTACATAAATGTTCCATTGTTAGTTTGTATTACCTCATTCATTTTATTCAGGTTAATAAAATGAAGATTTAAGTGTTTTATCATGTAGTGGATAAAGTGACGAAATTGTGAACAGAATATTGCTGTAGGTATAATAGAGAGCAGATACGTGTAAATTTTTACTCGTTATCGCTATAATAATGAGAGAAGACATACGGTGAATAAAAGGAGCAGTTGAGATGAAGCAAAAAGCTTGGGGTGCGATTCTGCTTAGTAGTGCATTACTATTAACAGGATGTACTAGTAATAAAGAAGCAAAACAAGAAACGAAAGACAAAGTAGAGCAAGCAAATCATAAAGAAGACAATCCTGAAGATATGAAAGTGTATCAATCTGTTCATAGTCAATATGAAGAAAAGATTAATAAAGAAGTAAATGAGGCTATGAAGCTTTGGAAAGAAGCGGAAGAGGAGTCTGGAAAGGCAATGAAACTCCCAAAGTTTAAAGAAGACGTACAAAAGTTAACGGACAATACGTTAGCAGATATTGAGAATGTGCGTAAAGAAATTCGGGTTCCAAAGTCAAAAGAAAGAGAAAATGAGTTATACGCAGGTTTTTTAAACGAAACAGAACAAGCGATGAAAAAATTAGAACGAGTAGCGAAAGAAGAAAATTCTTCATTAATTCGCGATATTGAGGTGCACCTGTCTACAGCAATTAATTATTATGACCGCTTTAAAAAAGAAGAGAAGACAGCGAAATAACTTTGTTTCCAAACAAAGTTATTTTTATTTTATCCCGCTATTGGCGAGCGGTAAGACCCTCACTTCAAGATGGAGAATGAAAGGTAAAAAAATTTAGAAAGTAGCCCTTTTAGACAAGAGTTAAAAAGGCTACTTTATTTTTATTCATTGTAAGTGAGCGTTCAATCCATACGTTCGGATCTTCGTCGCTATAAATATAGGTGTACTTTTAGAGTTCGCTTTTACTTTGGTACTTTATATTCTTTTTTCGTTCCATCTGTAAAGACAACTTTTAAGTCGAATTTTTCATAGTCTTTATCGAGTTGGAATACATCTACTACTTGATTAATGACATCTTCATCTTTTGTGTCTTTATCAAATTTTAGTTGCTGTAAGAGTGGAGCCAATTTATTTATTGCTTCATCTCCAGCCAACTTTTCATTTGTTTTACTATCGTCTAGTTTTGCTTCTGGTTTTTCACTTGCTTTTTTATGTTTATAGTCTGCTTCATAGTCTTTCTTTGTATCTTGAAAATTTGCCCTTAAGTCGAATTCATTAAAACTTAATTTTAAATCTTGATTTACTTCATTTTTTGTCCCTTCTGTTGTTTTCTTGTTAGTAGTTGTATCCTGTTTCTTAGGTGTACACCCTGTCATTGCAGGTAATAGCATGAATGCTAAAAGGATTGAAAATAAGATTCTCATTTTGTGTGCCTCCTTAGTAGTTTTCAATAAAAGTCTTTCCAATATTTATCTTTTTATGTAAGAGAAAGGAATAATTTTTTGTAATAAGAAAATGAAACATAAAGAAGAAGTGGTTGTTCCAAAGGCTTGGAAAATGTCATGTTTTTGGGAGCAATCACTTCTTTTTTGATATATACCTTGTCATTAAGGGAAACGGCATGAGTACGAAAAGGTTTTCTAATTTCTATGTATCGAGGAGAGGAATATCGCAATTTAAATCAAAAAATAGATAGAAGATTTATGTTAAATTGGAAATGTAAGGAGGAATGGTGAGTGTGCAGAGGGTATGATGAACTATTAAAACGTGCAATTGATTATATGGAAAAGCATATTGAAGAAGAACTGACTTTAGAAGAAATAGCTTCTTATTGTGCTATGTCTATGTATCATTTTCATCGGGTTTTTCAAGACAATATTGGAATGAGCGTCAACGCATATATTCGGAAGAGACGATTAACATATGCGGCGCAGGCATTAGTGATGA
This sequence comes from Bacillus cereus group sp. BfR-BA-01380, assembly GCF_022663535.1. Taxonomy (GTDB): domain Bacteria; phylum Bacillota; class Bacilli; order Bacillales; family Bacillaceae_G; genus Bacillus_A; species Bacillus_A cereus_BB. The sequence continues at coordinate 48,606 of NZ_JAKUFS010000023.1, forward strand.
CAAATCAATCTATATTAGACATTGCGGTGCAGTATGGGTTCTCTTCACAAGAAGCATTTACTAGAGCATTTAAAGGTATGTTTCATTTACCACCGAAAAGGTATCGGACATATTTTCAATCTTTTTATATAGAAAGAGAGGGTGTTTCAATGCAAAAAGGATTACCGAAAGGCTGGGTATTAAGCGGAAGTCATCCTACAGAATACGAAATGGGATTAGATTATGAGACTGTTCATCAAGGAAGAGCATCAGCTTATATACAAGCGAGAGAAGGTGTTACACATGGCGGGTTTACAACGTTAATGCAGATATTTAAAGCGGACAAATATAGGGGGAAGCGTTTGCGTCTAACGGCTTTTATTAAAAGTGAGAATGTAAAAGATTGGGCAGGGCTGTGGATGCGTGTAGATGGAAAAGATACAGAGCCATTAGCTATGGATAATATGCAAAATCGTCCAATTAAAAATACGACAAACTGGGAGCCTTATTCAGTTGTACTAGACATAAAAGAAGAGGCGCTCGGAATTGCATTTGGCATTTTATTATCAGGAGAAGGCTGTATATGGGCGGATAGTTTTCGATTGGATGAAGTTGATGAAAAGGTACCGTCAACGGACTTAGCGGAAAATTTTTATGAGACTCTTTCTAAAGAACCTATGAATTTGCAGTTTGAAGACATAGAAGAATAAGTAAAGGTGAGAAAGAACACATGTGGAAAATGTTATTCTATTCAATATCGGAATTATTAAAATTAGAAACGCCTTTTTATTTCTTTATATGGTTTTTTGTACTCTTTATAATTGGTGTGCTGAGTGAAATGATAGAAGTAATAGGGAAAAGCAAGCCAATTTTAAAATCTCTGTTTAAGGCTAGTATAGAATGTTTACTTGGATTAATTATTTGTATCGGTATTGGCATTCTATTATTTCGTATTATTCATTTCATATTCCCGAGTCAAATTGAACCTTATGATGTTGCTTATGGAAGGTGGCTAGCATTTATTACATTAACCTTATTTTCGGTTAGCGGATTTTTAGTGAAGATTACAAAACAAAAAACAAGGATATGGTTGAAACCAACGGGAGTCATTGCTCAATTTCTCTTTTTCAGTATAAGTGTTTGGGGAGCAATTACTATTTTTCAACCATCGTTACATATGAGTATGTTAGTCATGCTTTTATTTAGTTTTATATTAACTGTATTTCAGTTTCTTGGTTGTCTGTACGAGTATCGTTCTTAATGATTTACAAAAAGTGGATTGACAATAATTAGAAAAGTTATATAATCTAAATGTAAGTGATCACTTGCATTAGAAAGAGAGGATTGTATGGCGCGCTCAAAGACAGCAGAGAAAATTATTCAAGCAGCAATTGAGTTAGTGAAAGAAAAAGGATATAAAGCAGCAACAACGAAAGAAATCGCAATGCGTGCTGGCGTCAATGAAGTAACAATATTTCGTAATTTTAAGAACAAAAAGGGTATCATTGAAGCAGCCGTTTATGAATTTTCATATGTACCGCATTTAAAACATTTTTTACAAACAGAAATTGTGTGGGAAATAGAAACAGATTTGAAGAATTTGGCAAGACACTATCATAAATTTTTGAATGAAGCGAAAGACATCATTTCCATTGGTATACGCGAAACAGGTGAATTTCCTGAATTAGACGATGAAATTTCTAAGATACCAAAAGGGTTAAAAGAAGAATTGATGATTTATTTTGAAAAGATGCAGCAAGAAGGAAAAATTATTCATACAAATATTGAAGCGCAAGTAATGAACTTCATATGGATTAATTTTGGTTATTTTCTATCCAAATTACGTTTTGAAAATCGACTCATAGAGATCAATGATGAGAATTTTATTGAAAATAATATAACCTTATATGCTAGGGCATTAAGACCCTAGTATTTATTTAAAAACAAATGCAAGTATGTACTTACTTGCTAAGGAGGAAAAGATGAATACATTTAAACAGTTTTTAAAAATACCGGGTACGTATGTAGGGATTGTGGTGGCATTGGCATTCCAACTTATTTTCTTTTGTGTTTGGTTAACAGCGTATGATGGGGTATATGAAAGAGCAAATCAAATGCGTATTGCTATTGTGAATCAAGATACGAACATGGGAAGTAAAATAGCACAAGGTTTACAGAAAAACCTTCCCTTTCAAGTAAAGAAAGAGAAGTCTATAGAAAACGCGAAAGAGGAAATGGATGAACACGTATACGATATGATTATTGAAATTCCATCTTCTTTTTCAAAGGACATTAGTGAAAAAGGAAAGGCAAATTTAAATTTCCATATTAACCAAGCAAACGCTATGATGGCAAAGCAGATGATGGAAGGAGCCGCGAAGCAAGTTCGTGATAATGTAAATAAAGAGGTATCAAGCTATAAACAGCAAGTGGTTGCTGGGAAGTTGCAAGCTATGGAACCAGGCAGCACAGAAGCAATAAAAGGATTAACGGAAGACTCGATTGGATTTACGATTCATAAAGTAAATGATGTGAAAGGATTTTCCGTCAACATGGTGCCGCTTATGATCGTGTTAGCATCATTTGTAGGAGCGATGATTATGAGTATGGAGTTATATAAAGCATCGCAACTTGTTGAAGGAGGTTTGGGGAATTTCTTTTCAAGGCAACTTATTAATATAGTTGTCGCTGTAGTAATGGCAATTATTACAGTTACTTTGATGAAGTTCTTTCATATTCAAATACAGGAACCGATATTTACAGTTTGGTTGTTTCAAATCCTTGTCTTTTTTGCCTTTCTTTCTTTAACGCAAATGTTTCTTAATTTGTTTGGAAATGCAGGAATGCTATTTAATATTCTTTCGTTATCTTTACAGCTTGTGAGCGCTGGTTTAATGGTACCGCATGTCATGTTATCACATACGTATCAAACAATTGGAACATTACTTCCTGCCACATACGCAGCAGATGGATATTATACAATTATATTTGGAGGAGAGAATGTAACAAAAAATATCATGTTTTTATGCATGATTATTGCAGTGACTCAAATAATCGCTATGGTCGGGTATAAAATATCTATCCTACTTAAGAAAAATCAAACTGTAATAAAAGCGAATGAAGCATAAAGAAAAAGGTATCCTTTGAAGGGGGATACCTTTTGCATATCTTTTAATCCTTCCTGTAGGAAATGTACTACTAAAACGATAACACTGATGAAAGAGCATTGTAAAAAGAAAAGATTTGCATATAAAAAAATCCTAGTCTCAGGAAGTATCATGTCCGAAACTAGGATGTATCATTAAGATTTTGTCATACCAAGAAGAATAGCACCGCCGATAATTAAAGCACTGCCAAGCGCGATAAATACCATTTGACGTTTTGTTTTCTTTTCACCTAAGAAGACAATTGCACCAAACGTTGAAATTACAATACCTGTTTGCGATAATGGGAAGCTCGTTGCAACACCAACTCGTGGTAAGGAAAGAAGTAAGAATAAGTTTCCGGTTCCCCAAAGTAGCCCAGATAAGATATTGCGAATTGCATATTTGTTAAATGGTTTATGCTTAAATGTCAGTACAACTGCTCCGACAAACATACCAACTGCTTGAGGTAAAATAGCAGCCCAGCCATCAATGTTGTACCAACGAATAATGATTACATACACAAAATAACCAAAAGTAGAAACAATTAGAGTAAGTAACCCCTTTTTCAATTGTCCAGGTGGTTGTGCATTTTCTTTATCATCTAAAGAAGTTAAAACAACACCGATTACGATTAAGAGGATTGCAATCGTTCCCATGATAATTGTAGTAGTAGTTGTCCACTCATGAAAGGCAATAACCCCAAAGATAGAAGTAGCTACAAGCTGCATACCTGTTGAAATGGTAACTGTTGTTGAAACGCCTAATGTTTGAACTGTTTTTAATTGATTGACTTGCCCTAAAGCCCAAAATAAACCTGAAATAAAGCCAACAATTAATATAGTTAAAGGTAGTGCCGGTGTTGTAAATGCATACATAATTGTTGCGAAGAATAGAGCGCCAATTGTTATACCTACCGTTTGGCTATATGCACCGCCACCCATTTTTACACTTATTAATAAAATATTTCCCCATGCTAATGCAGGAAGAAGTGCTAATAAAATGTCCATTACAAGACTCCCTTCTTGTTATATCAGAGTTCTAACGATTGGTAATTTTCCACTTAAGAAGTAGAGGATTACCGATTGTTAAAACGATGAAGTAGTGATGTTCATAAGGAGAACGCTGTCATTATATAAATGCGTTTTCATTTCCCTCTTTTTTGGCACCCCCATATAGTAACAGGAAAGAACCTCTTTTAGAAAGTAAATTAAAATAGAATGTATATTTCTATGAATATGAAAATTGTAATAGTTTATGTGAAAATTAGAAGATATAATTAACCGTAATGATTGGATTTTTTATCCATTTTTATTGATATAGTGGGGCTAAAAATAGAATGTAAGGGAGATAGAGAGTATGGAAGGTTATGTAGCACAAGAGAAGAAAACAAACCAGATTCAAGTGGTAAGAGCAAATGTAAGTCATGTTGAAGGAATTGCAAAGGTTTGTACAGATGGATGGTTAGCGACATATGATGGTTTGCATAGTCAGGAATATATCGATCGTGTCATTGAAGAATACTATAATCATGAGCGTATTCATAAGGAAGTACTGACGAACGACGAAAATTGGTATGGATGGTTCGTCGCATTGGAAAACGAGAAAGTTGTTGGAGCAATTGGTGGAGGCACAACAGGTGAAAAGTGTGGAGAGATTTTTGTCCTCTATTTAGATCCAAATCGAAGAAGAGAAGGAATCGGAACATTGTTAGTAGATTATTTTACAGAAATGCAAAAAGAAAAAGGGATTTTAGAGCAGTGGGTATCAGTTGCAAAGGGGAATGAAAAAGGGATTCCCTTTTATGAAGCGAAGGGATTTGTAAAACAATTTGAGCGTCTGAGTCAAGGAAGTACAGAAGAAGAACCGACTGTATCTTGCAGGTACTGCCGGAATATATAGCAAAATAGCCTCTGCTAAAGAGGCTATTTCACATTTACATGTGCCTTTTGTTCGTAGTGTACAAGCTGATTATTGTCGAAAACAGAAGTATGATCGTATATGTTTTCATCTTGTAAAACAGTGGGTAAAAAATGCTTTGTTAAAGCGTTTATTCCTCTATTTTCTTTAGATAAAATCCAAGAAATGTGTTTCCAATCTAAAATTCCTTCATCTACTTTTTTCGGAGTGTGATAAGAAATATGAGACGGGAGGTTAGCTGTAAAAAGGTACAATCCATCGGAATTTGTACTGTCACTTGTCCATGATAATGTTCCTTTATAGGTGACTTCTTTCTCCGTTAAATGTAGTCCTGTTTTTTCCTCAATCTCACGTAGAATACATGCCATTGGTGTTTCCGTTTCTATCATTTTGCCAGCTCCCTCTAAACCATAAAAAACCATACTAAATGATATAAAATCATATAACATTTTATTTTTCTTAGGTTTTTTGAGGTAAAGAAACATTGGTCCGACCCTCCGCTGGATTAGGGTCTAGCACAACACCTGTGTCTTTCGGTCTCGTAAGCACACCACAGGGCTGGAGTTACCAGGGCTATCTATAGTTCCACACAACAATCCTTCCATTGGAATTTTCACAGCCTCTAAAGGGCTTGTCCATGCAGAAATATAGACTTAAAAGTTTTATTTTAAAATGGAGCATCTATTATCTTGTAACTTAATATCTCTTTGAAGTACATTCCATTGTTGTGAATTCCTACATCTTTCAATTCTTTTTTTGTATCATCAAACCACTTTTTCGCCTTTTTCCAATGTTTGAAGAGGTCTGATACCTTCTGTCCCTTTTTTACTTCCCTTGTAAAAAGGACTGACAGAAGTTCCTTGGGAATTTTTTCTTCAAACCCCATCCCCCTACGAGCCAACACAAATGCAGCTGCTTGGTGAACAGATAAACCATATTGTTGCTGGTACTTTACTCGACCTATAAAGCTAGAATAATAAGCATCTACTTCAATTAAGGCAATGTTTTCTTTAAAAGAGATGGAAAATAGAGACTTCATGATATTACGAAAAGAAAAGTTGCTTGCCATTCTATTAAACGATTTACTTCCACCTGATTGTAAAAACTTCAATTTTTCAATTACAAGGGTATCTACTCCAAATGAATGGATCCATCTCATAACTTCATACAATGTTTCTTGTATGATAAAGTCTCGTTTGTTCGCAGGTACAGTATTGACATCATGCATCCAAAACACTCTAGAAGCACGGAAATTTCCTTTTTCATGAATAATCGTCACAGACAAGTTATCTGGATTCATATCCATTCCTGCAACGCCTTTTGAAAAATCAGGTTTTGTTGTTATTTCTTCTTCTAAAGTGAAATGAACTTCGTATCTGCCATTTCTTCGTTTTAAACGAATGGAATAGGATTCACCTGTTTCCAAATAAGAAGCGATGGCATGTACAAATTTTTCAGGAAAACGAACAGTAAAACGCAACCGATCATTTCGCTTGGAACTCAACGGATTCAAAATGGCAATCTCAAAAAGATTTTCTTCTACATAACTTAATTTTATATTTTCATTTCCGCCTTTAGACTTTTCCCCACGAGAATAAAGAGAGTCACTTCTAACTTCACGCCATTCTTCTTTGGTGATTTTCCCTTTTTTCAAAAGTTCCATTCGTTTTTTTGTTCCATCTACCATTTTAGGAACAGTTCCATTATCGATATGATGTTGATAATAATTACGTTGTTTTGTAAGTTTTTTGATTTTGGATTGTTTATATAAAATCCTTTGTTTCGTTCGGAGTGTTTGTTTTTCATTTTTAGGTGTGAAAGATTTTAACTTCTCGACTTCTTGATGTAATTTTGCAATCTTCGTATCATTTTGCAAAACATATGTAGGAAGGAGTTCTTCTTGTGAGGAAATAGAAGCTTCTGCTTCTAAAAAGGAGTCTCTCATGTAACGAGAGTTTGGAATGAACAATTGTTTTGTTTTTTCTACAACTTCTTTACGAGTTTTCCCTTCGAATATTCGTTCACGAGAATATCTTTTAGAAGATAAAAATTTACGCATCAACTTATCCAATATTTGTGTTAAAACTGCATCTGGATGAATAAAAACGCCTATATATGTTACTTGTAAACAGTCCTTCTTCTTTGCCATGAGCACCCCACCCCTAAAACGAACTAATGTTCTTGTTTTGATTTTACAAAATTACGAAGAAAAATACAATGGACTTAAAGAAGATGTTTCTGAAAAATCTTATAAAATACTACGTTTTAATATTGGTTTATACGATTTTATACAGTTTTAGGTTGACAATAAATGCCACCAACACCATTCCACAATCCTTGCAGCAGTGCTTTTTCTCGATTTAGCATTAATATTTCATCGTCGTTTCGGATAAAACAAAGTGTTTGGTTATACATATAATTCCCCCTTATTTTCTATAATTCTACATAAATATCTAAATTCCATTTCATTTCGCGGGAAATAATATAAAAAACAGTAGCTTTGTCGAAAACTACTGTTAAACAGATGTTATTTTTTTATTTATAAACTGAATGAGCAATAAAAAAACAATCGACATACCGACAGTTGTAAGAACGAGTGCCCATGCAAGCGGCATATTACTTGCATCAATTGCCATGTAAATTGCGGTTGGAATCGTTTGTGTTTTACCGGGAATATTACCAGCGAACATAAGCGTTGCACCAAACTCTCCTAGAGCACGGACGAAACTTAAAATCATTCCGCCAAGTAGAGAAGGGAACGCGAGTGGTAATGTTACATATAGGAACACTTGTAGTTCATTTGCCCCAAGGTCCCTAGCCCCGTCTTCAATTTGTTTATTGGCAATGATAAAGCCTGTTTTTGCTGATTGGTACATAAGCGGAAATGCAACTACAGTTGAAGCAATAACAGCAGCCCAAGATGTAAACATAATAGATTGTTGAAACAAAGTTTCTATCCCCTGACCAACCGGACTGTTTTTTCCGAAGATGATAATGAGAAAAAATCCAATTACAGTAGGGGGCATTACCATCGGTAATAGAAAAATTGTTTCTAGTAAAATTTTATAGCGCTTCGAGGAGCGAGCTAAAACACGGCCAATTATCGTTCCGAACACCATCACAATGATCATAGAAAGTGCAGCAACTTTTAGTGAAAGAATGATAGGTGACCAAAATGTATCAAATATCATCGTTACGATTACAGCACTGTAAAACCATATTTTTTGAAGATGGCTATAGCATCTTTAGACTGTAAATATTCATAAAAAGCAGTTGCCTCTTTTTTATGTTTCGTTGCTTTTACAATACCTAATGGATAGTGGATTGGTTCGTGTGAATTTGTCGATGCTGTGTTAGCAATGTTTACTTTCTTCGAAATAAGGGCATCTGTTTTATAAACAATCCCTGCATTAACGCTTCCTGTTTCCACGTATGTTAATACTTGGCGCACATCTTTTGTGTATACGATTTTATTTTGGAGGTCGTTCCAAAGATTTAAATGAGTAAGCACGTCTTTTGCGTATTTTCCAGCCGGAACAGATTCAGGTGTACCTAGTGCAATTTTTGTTACTTGCCCGTCTTTTAACGATTGAAAATCTTTTAGGTTACTATCTTTAGGAACGACTAATACTAACTCATTGCCGAGTACGTTTTTTCCTTCTTTTTGATCAATGAGTCCTTTCGTTACGAGTGTTTGAAATTTATCCTCTGCGGCAGAGAAGAATAAATCAACAGGAGCCCCTTGTTCAATTTGCTGTTGAAGTGCGCCGGAACCTCCGAAGTTAAATGAGATCTTTGTATTCGGTTCTTTCTTTTCATATTGTGTTTGAATCTCTTTTAATGCATCTTGTAAACTAGCTGCTGCAGAAATGGTAAGTTCAACCTTTTCTCCTTTAGCGGTGGTTTTTTCTTGTTTATTTGTGTTCGTACATCCTGTACTTATTACGAGAAGTAGTGTGAATAAAATACTGCAAATAAAACGAAATGTGTACTTGTTCATCTTTATTTCTCCCTTCTTTTTTCCCCAGTCTAATTATAACTAAATATAACTAATTATAAATAGTTATATTTAGTTATGTTGTGATTTTTCTCACGATAGTGAAAATAAATAGAAGAAAAACTACTATTTTTGTTACAATGAAGGCAGAAAGCGAGGAATCGGTTTATGGATCATCATTCCTACACAACAGAAGAAGTAGCGAAGCGGTTAAAAGTATCAAAATTAACAGTGTATGATTTGATTAAAAAAGGTGAATTGCCCTCTTATCGAGTCGGTAGGCAAATGCGTATTGATGCAAGTGATTTAGAGCGATATATTACAGAGATGAAAACAGGAAAAGCACAGGTAGTTTCTTCACTTATGCAAGTAATGAATCCGCCAAGTAAATCTGATTCTTGTATTATTAGTGGACAAGATTTATCTTTAGATATGTTAACGAAACATTTAGAGAGCCGTTTGAAAGTTTCTAATATGCTACGGGCATATCAAGGGAGTTTAACAAGTTTGATTCAGATGTATCAAGGAAAAGGAGATATTGTTAGTCTTCATTTATTCGATGGGGATACGGGAGAATACAACATTCCGTATGTAAAACGAATTTTAGTTGGACAGCCTTGTATTGTTATGAATTTATTATCAAGAACATCAGGTTTTTATGTACAGAAAGGAAACCCGAAACAAGTGCAGACATGGAATGATTTATGTAATACATCCATTCAATTTGTAAATAGGGAAAGAGGATCAGGTATTCGTGTTCTTGTCGATGAACAATTGCGTATAAACGGAATATCGAAAATGGGCATTTGTGGTTATGATTGGGAAGAATCAAATCATATTGGCGTTGCTTCTCAAGTAGCAAATGGAAAAGCTGATGTAGGAGTAGGGACAGAAAAAGTAGCGCAAATTGTAAATGTAGATTTTGTTCCGCTTATACAAGAACGTTACGATTTAGTAATTTTAAAAACAGAAGAAAACATTGAACTAATTGAAACAGTAAAATCGGTATTACATTCTCCTGAATTTCAAAATGAACTGCGTGCTATTGGTGGTTATGATATAAGTAAAACAGGTAAAATTATATATGAAACAAATTAAAAAGTGCTGCTTGTAGGATTACAAGCAGCACTTCTCATTTATATAAAGGGGGGGACGTTCATACAAGGGTATGTGCGAGTGCGTAAATAATTACTGTAAGAAGAGCTGCACCGCTTACAAGTCCCATGTAATCGAATTTGTTAAAATTAATTTGGTTTTCCATTATAATCTCTCCTTACTTATGTAATAGCAGCAACAACTTTTGCATCGATAAGGGGGATAACACGAGCTACGTTGTAGTTGCTACAAGTGTTTATTATGTGAGTTCCTTTTTGTTTGCCCTGTTTCTGTTTTAAGTATATGACAGGTGTAAGGGAGTAACTATCGAATTAGCTTACAGTAGGATTACAGTTTTGTAAGGGGAAGATTTTAAAAATTGTCACTTATTTTTATTACCAACTATTAATACTTAGTGTTATAATTGAGGATAAATACAGTTATAAAAAATTAAATTGTAGAAGGGAACAGATCGAATGTATACATTCATTGTAAGGGTGTTGAAATATATATTTAAAACATTTGGGAAAGTGGAGGTATATGGAAAAGAAAAATTGCCGCAAAGCGGAGCATATGTGGTAGCTTGTACTCATACAAGTTGGATGGATGTTGTCATGTTGGCAACGGGAATGTTACCAACGAAAATTTACTACATGGCGAAAAAGGAATTGTTTCAAAGTAAATTTGGAAATTGGTTTTTTAATGGGGTAAATGCGTTTCCGGTTGATCGTGAAAATCCAGGGCCGAGTACGCTGAAAATTCCATCTAGGTTATTAAAAGAAGGAAAGGTCGTTGGGATTTTTCCGAGCGGAACGAGATCTGCAGAAGCGACTTCACTGAAAGCTGGTGCCGTTACAATTGCTCTTCGTTCTAATGTTCCGTTAGTCCCGGCTGCATACGTTGGGCCTAACAGTTTAAAAGAATTATTTCGTGGAAAAAGGGCTCAATTAATTTTTGGTGATCCGATTCAAGTGGAACAGGCAGCAGATCGTAAAGAAGTGATGCGATTGATGACAGAAAAATTAAATGAAACGTTTACACAGTTAAAAGAAACGTTGCAACAGGATAAAACAGCATAATGGTAATAGGAAAAGACGACCTGGCATAGAAGGTCGTCTTTTCAAATTTATCTATATAAAGGGGAAAGGGGACACAAAGTTATATAAGAATTACTGTGGCAACGTAAATGAATGCTGTAAGAAGAGCCGCACCGCCAACGAGTTGGGCGTAATCAAATTTGTTAAAATGAATTTGGTTTTCCAATATGTTCTCTCCTTACTTGTTCGATGTAGTAGAAACAGTTCTTGATTTGTTGCTGTCCTGTTTCTGTTTTAAGTATATGACAGATGTAAGAGAGTAACTATCGAATTACATTACAGGAAACTTACATTTTTGTAAGAGAAGTGTAAGGCAGTTCAATGGCATATATTCTCTTTTTTTTCTAAACTGAAAGAAAGGTTGCGTATGAAATGCAAGGGAGGAAACCATATTGGAAAAAATACGGAGACGTGTATTTTTTGGTGTACTTGCTAGTATTGCTATCGTTGTCTTGCTATTACCAACAAAGCTTGGTCCAGTAATTGATAAATATAATCCGTTTTATCAAACGAAAGCGTATTACACAATCGTAAAAGATATTGGTCAGCATATTGGAGATGGCTGGTATGAATATGAGTTTGTTGGATATGATGAGGATGGACGGGAACAGAAGATTACAAAAACGATTCAGAAAATGTTAAAACAAAATGAACCGTTAGAAATTATTGCAAAAGGGCGTTATGCTGAGAGATTAGTTGAAATAGATAAAGAAGATATTCCCTTAAATGCGAGAGGAAAGCTCTTAACAATACGCTAAAAAGAAAGACTTCTATCATTTTTTGATGGAGTTTTCATCTTATTACAATATTGTAAGGTACGTGTAATGTAATTCGATAGTTATGATAGCCAGTATTACCTATAATAAAAATAGAAAGAACGAAATAGCTCTTTCTGTCTGAGGTAATAATGTGATGAAAAGGATTAACAACCAACTAAATGTGGGTCTCATCTCAAAAGAGATGGGACTATTTTTCTATCTTACAAAAATGTAAGGTTCATGTAAGTAAATTCAATGGCTCTTTTGTCATATTTCTCTCATAATAAAAATAGATATAAAAGTTAGGGAGATTATAGAAGGGAGACAAGTGAGATGCAAAAAGAAGAAGTAGTTAAGTTTCCGTTGGTAGAGTGTTTTAGCTACTTTGGTGTTGCGATTGTATGTATTGGGATTTTTGATATAATTACAAATTTTATTGTTTAATAAATAAATGAACAAGAAGGCTCGCCTTCTTGTTTTTTCATATACATTTTAGAAAGTTATACCATATAAATGCAAGTTAAAAAAACTCCTTTCTTTTGAGGTGGACGAGAGCATCTGGCCATGCATAGAAGCGACTTATATGTTGAAAAATGAAAATAGATTTATCCCGCTATTCGTGGGCAGTAAGACCCCCACCTCAAGTTTCAGAGAGAAGCATTGTCCAGCTCTAGCGGCTAGAATCCCCGGCCGTTTCGCCCCCTCGGACGAGGCGAAAAGCGCCTCTCTGTCAGGGGCTCCAACGTCCTGCGATTCTGAACGAGCCGCTTCCGCTTTTCTTAAGAAGATAGGTGGGGGATAACTGCCCGTAAAAGCCCGATTGGTTTAACTAACCGTCAGTGGGGGATGAAGAAAACCCCACTGATGGAAGTTTCACTTTATACACAATGCCAGAAAGAGGCGATAGAAATGAAATGGATTGATAGTCATATACATTTGGATCAATATAAAAAAGAAGAGCAATTCCAGTTAATTGAAGATATACAAAAGACGAAGGAAATAGCAGCACTGATTGCGGTATCGATGAATGATCATTCTTGTCAGCAAACATTGAAGTTAGCGAAGGGCCATCCATTTATATATCCAGCTCTTGGATATCATCCTGAGCAAGAAGTTGATTTCAAGCAATGCGAAAAAATTTGTGAATTAATTGAAAAAGAAGCACATCGTATTGTAGCGATTGGAGAAGTTGGTTTACCTTACTATTTACGTCAAGAAAATCCAAAGTTGTTGTTGGATCCATATATTGAAATCCTAGAAAGATTCGTATATTTGGCGCGAAAATATAATTTACCAATTATATTACATGCTGTATATGATGATGTAGAGGTTGTTTGTGATTTACTTGAGTCTTATCAAATACACCGAGCTCATTTCCATTGGTTTAAGGGAAGTCAACAAACGATGGAGAGAATGATAGGGAATGGGTATTATATTTCAGTTACCCCTGATATTGTATATAAAGAAAAAATTAAAGATATTGCTGCTTTTTATCCGTTATCACATCTTATGGTAGAAACGGATGGACCGTGGAAATTTAATGATGAAATGACGCATCCGCATATGATTTTGCAAGTATTAAAGAGTGTGAGTGAAGTAAAAGGACTAGCGATTGAAGATACAGCGGAAACGATTTATAAAAATACAGTTCAATTTTATAATTTATAAACATATGTATATAAGTTAAAAACCGACATGAACCCCCTTTCTTTTTTTATGGGGGGACAAGAGCATCTGGCCATGCATAGGAGCGGTCATGATGTATTCTGCATAGAAGCGACTTATATATAGAAAATCATTTAAACTAGTTTCAATTACTGATAGAGAAATGTTACATTTTTATATTTGTTTCGTATCTTCTGCATCGCAAAATCAGACTGAAGAAGGATGTCGGTGCTACATATTCTTGGTATGATAGAAATGAAGCAATTGTATACGTAAAGCTGAAAGGGGACAAATTTCAGCGGAAGAAGAGGGAATATACATGAAGAAATTCTTTGTAGGGTTCTTAGTTGTTTTAGGAGTATATATGTTTTTTCGAGGGGAATCAGAAGGAACGGAAAGAGCTATAAATCAAACAAGTTATGTTAATTCAGAAGAAGCAAAACAGATGAAACAAATTATTAACGAAGAGGCGAAAAAATGTAATATACCAGAATGGATACCTCTAACAATTGCCGAGCATGAGAGCCGATTGAATCCAAGGACAGTTGGAGATCATGGGACATCGTTTGGGTTGTTTCAATTGCACCGCGGTGGTGGACTTGCTCCTGAGAATATACCAGAAGAGGAGTTAAAAGATCCGCGTAAAAATGCTCAAATTGCTATGCCTCATTTGGCAAAAGGGTATAAAAGAGGTATGGAGAAAGGCTTAACAGAATTTGAATTACTGAAGTATGTAGCGAACACATCTGGTTGGCCTGGTAATCTTGGCACAGAGTGGACCGATAAAAATATGAAATATAATATTGGACTAGAGAATGTGTATAACAAAAATAAAGGTGTTATGAAAGAGTAGGCCCTGTGATGACCTACTCTATTTTTCTATAAGATATGTCTCTAGCTGTTCTCTTACTGCTTGTAATTGTGTAGAAACTTGAGGGATGTTATATCCAACATATAGTGGTGAAACGACAAACCGGGGAACAATTTTACATATAATTTTTCCCTCTAAGTTATAAAAGAACATGTTATAACTATTACATCGTTTATGAAAATCTTGTAATACGTAGCGTACCGTTTTTTGAATGTAATCGGCCATCAAATCAATTTGATTTGTATTTTCTATTATAATGTTAAACTCTGTAAAACCGATAATTGGATGCGTGGAAATATTCAGTTCAATTCCGTGTTCTTTGCTTACAATGATTCCTTTAAAGTGTTCGGTTCTTACATTTTGACGATAGTCGACTTGTTCCATACCAATAATTTGCATATGTGCATGGTGGATTGTTCCCCCTGATAGAGGTCCATGGTTTTTATATAAAATAACAGATTGGAATTTTCCGCTTTCTTCTAACGATAACCAGTGCCCAACTGAAAATCGGATAAGTTTTCGCATATGCTTTTGTGTATAGGTTGCAATATGATCATGACAATTATCGATTTCGATAATGACCGTTTGTAATGTATTTTGTAATGTTGGATATTTATTTTTTAGCCAAATGATTGTTTCATCCGTTCCTAAAATGTTGCTTAGTTGTGTTTGATCGCAAAATGGGCAAGCTGTTTCTTTATTTTGAATGCTTTCTGGTTTTTGTTGTCCAATATGATTTAAAAAGTATAGCTGTTGTTGTGTCTCCATTTTTTTCCCCCTGCATCCGTATGTATATGAGAAATTACCCTATATTTGGAGTGTCGTTAAGGAATACTTGAAAAGGTTCTGCGTATTTTGTCGGTGTAAATTCAATCATTTCATAACGAGCGATATGATGAATATAAAATGGATCTTCCGCAATAATTGCTTCTGCCTCTTGTTTCGATACGGTATTCATTAAAATGATTCCACCAACGCGAGGATTGCGGCGTCCTGAAAATATAAACTTATTTAGGTTGTAGTATTTATCCAAAAATTGAATGTGCTCCTTCAGATAATGCTCTACAACTTCAAGTGGTTGGATATAATTTACCATTGTTAAAAACATATTTCTCTCCCCCGTATCTGTCGAATTCTGACTGGTATATATTCGTGAAAAGTCAGTCTAAATCCTTTATAGTGGAGGAAGGAAAAAATTGGTAGAGGGGAGTTATCATATGGAAGAAGAAAAAAACGTATCGTTGCGAGAGATATGGCGTATTGCAAATCCCTCAAAAAGGTTATTTGCGATCGGATTAAATTCTTGTATTAGAGGATGGGAATATTACAGGTGTAGGTACACATGAGGAACTTATGGAGAATCATGCATATTACAAAAAAATTGCTGTTTTTCTTTTATTATTCAAATGATGTGAGATAACAACGCTACTTACAAGTGTCATCATGGCTTTCTTCATATTTGTCCCCCTTTTATAAATTGTTCATTTCATCAACGATTGGTTTTGCGTCAATTAAAATTTGAATAACAGTTTTTACGATATCCATCATTTCCGCTTCCTCCTTTTTACATGTTGTTTAATTCTTGTACCACAGCTTTACCATTCACCAATACTTCTAAGATTGCTTTTACCATATTCATCATCTTATTTGCCTCTCTTCCGCTTGTTTATACTCTTATTGTATCGGGAAGCTTGTTTTGTAACTATCGATTTCCATTACGGCAATATAACAGTTTTGTAAGGATCATTGTTATGTAATGAAAGGTTCTTTTGGCTGTGTAACAGTTGTCTTTTATGTATGAACATGTCTATTTCCATTATTTTCAGAAAAATGACTATCCAAACGTGTTTTAGGAGAGTATAATGAAAAGGTAAGTATAAAATTCCGTACGAAAGAGGTGAAAGAGATGAATCGTTCTATAGTTATGCGCACGCAATTTTTAGATTTTATCTACATTTGTCGTGCAATTTTTCATCGTGTAGTTGCTAACGGGATACGTATGCCCTTTTTTAGCAATTGCATAATGACTATTGAACGATAGAGATCTCTTCACCCATTTTATAGAAACGTGTGAAAAGGGAACTGTTGCTAGTTCCTTTTTCTATTTGGAAATAAAAGCCGTGGGTAAGGTTCTTTACTCATGGCTTTTTTACGTTGAAAGGAGTACGGAAAAAATGATGATTTGTAGTGTAAACAATATAGCGAAGACGTTTGGTGGAAATAGAATATTTGAAAATATATCCTTTGAGATAAAGGAAGGCGACCGTATTGGGTTAGTTGGTCGAAATGGAAGTGGAAAAACGACGATTTTTCAACTGTTAACGGGAATTGAACATGTGGATTGCGGTGCGATTCATATGAAGAAAGGTACACGTATTGGTCATGTTGCCCAAATTCCGAAGTTTACGGAAGGAATGACTGTATATGATGTATTACATTCTGCATTTGCGAAAGAGCAAGCATTAGAAAGAAAGATGCGTGAACTTGAACAGAAGATGGCCATAAGTGTTACAGAAAAAATGATGGCGGAGTACGGAGAAGTACAGGAGCAGTTTTCGTTTCTAGGTGGTTATGAAATAGAAGCGAACATTATGAAAGTGGCCAATGGGTTGCAAGTGACGGAATTATTTTCGCGCAGCTTTATAGAGTTAAGTGGTGGGGAGCAGACGAAAGTAAGTCTTGCATATATGCTCCTTAAAAAACCCGACTTATTGCTTCTGGATGAACCGACAAATCATTTAGACTTATTTGCAGTGGAGTGGCTTGAGCAATTTTTAAAGGAATATGATGGGACAGTTCTTGTGATTTCACATGATCGTTATTTCTTGGATGAAGTCGTAACGAAGATTTTTGATTTAGAAGATGGGGAATTACATGTATATCATACGAACTATTCACAGTTTGTAAGGGAGAAAGAAGAAAGATTATTGCAAGAGTTTCAAGCGTATCAAGAGCAGCAAAAGAAAATAAAGAAAATGAAGGAAGCTATTAAGAGGCTTAGGGAGTGGGCCAATCAAGCGAATCCACCAAATGAGGGATTGCATAAACGTGCCCGCAATATGGAGCGCGCTCTAGAGCGGATGGAAAAGTTGAAGAAACCAGTCTTAGAACATAAACAAATGGGTCTTCAATTTGAAGGACAAGAACGCAGCGGGAAAGACGTTGTGATCATGAAAGAAGTTGGAAAGAATTTTGATGAACGTGTTTTATTTCAAAATGTAGAATTACATGTTCGCTTTCAAGAGCGCGTTGCAATGGTTGGAAGGAACGGTACAGGGAAGACAACGTTATTGAAATTATTATTACAAGAAATGAATCCAGATATAGGTGAAATTCGCATTGGTAGCGGAGTAAAGCTTGGCTATTTGTCTCAACATACGAAAGTGAATAGCAAACAAACGGTATTAGAAATGTTTAGGGACCATGTAGCAGTCACAGAAGGAGAAGCACGTCATATACTTGCTCGCTTTCTATTCTACGGGCCAGCTGTATTTAAAAAGGTGAATCAATTAAGCGGGGGCGAACGAATGCGTTTACGATTGGCGCAGCTCATGTATCAAGATATTAATTTTCTTGTACTCGATGAACCGACAAATCACCTTGATATTGAATCGAGAGAAGTATTGGAAGAAGCGCTTGAACAGTATAATGGAACGATTTTAGCTGTATCTCATGACCGTTATTTCTTAAATAAATTGTTCCCTAAAACGTATTGGATTGATAATCAAACAGTGTATGGGTTTACGGGGAATTACGCTTGGGCACGTGAAAAATGGGAAGAAAAAAGAGAGAAAGAGCAACAGGGCGATGTGAAAAAGAAACGAGTAGCAGATGTACCGAAGCCTATAAATAAGGAGATTATCAATGTGGAAGAGCAGCTTATGAATGTGGAGCAAAGTATATACGAGTTAGACTGCAAAATGGCTGAAACTGAAAATGTTGAAGAATTGGAGAAACTTTATAAAGAAAAAGAGCAGAAAGAATTATTAAGAACAAAATTATATGAGGATTTAGAGAATAATATAGATATGAAGGATTAAAAGCTGGTGTATACCAGCTTTTTTATATAATTGAAAATAAAAAAGTCTCTTGTATTGTAACGATTGGGAAAGACTTTCAAAAGCAAATGTTAGTTGGGAAAAGTGATAAAGTTATGTTTCAATCTAGTGCTGATTTTACAGGTAGTGCTTCTGTAGAGCACATGTTACAAAATACACTGAAAAAAATGGAAGTGGAAGTAAAAGGAGCAAATGTATGGAGCCAAAATAGCGGAAAGTCTTGGGAGACAATGTACGAAACCGTTCATACAAAAGCAGAACCTGTTCAAATTCAAAAAGAATCTATTGTAACAGGAAATAAAACAATTAATGGTGTATCAGCTAGAGCAGCAGGATTTTCAATTTTATTTGTAATGATTGTGATGCTGAGTAGCACAGGAACGATTTTAAAAGCAAAGCAAATGGGTGTATGGCATCGCTTATTGGAAACACCTGTTACAAGAGCACAAGTACTAGCTGGATATATTCTCTCGTTCTTCTTAATTGGTTGGCTTCAATTTGGAGCACTTATGATATTAACGAATCTATTATTTGATGTACAGTGGGGAGATATGTTAGGAATTATTGCGCTTGTCTCAGTACTATTACTTGCTGTTATTGGGTTAGCTTTATTATTAGCAAGTATTGTGAAAACGACAGAGCAACAATCGGCATTAGGAAATATCGTCATTATTTCAACGGGTATGATTAGTGGACTGTATTGGCCAATTGAAATAGAACCAGAGTTTATGCAAAAGATTGCAAACTTTGTCCCACAAACATGGGCAATGCGGGGTTTTACAGAATTAATTACTAGAGGAGGAGCACTGGCAGATATAACAGGATATATTGGAGTACTACTTCTATTTGCCGTTTTCTTCTTTGTCATCGGTTTAACAAGAATACGTTATGATTGAAAAAAGAAAGCAGAATTTACAGCTTGGCACGCTGCATTCTGCTTTCTTTTTCTTGTTCTTCCGATGGTCTAAGTGAAATGATAATCGTAATCCCGAACATGAAGATAAGCACTAAAAAGAGGACGAACGTCGGGAAGAACGGGAATAAGAGTAATGCTCCTAAGATAACGAGCATTAAACAAATATAGTTCAAAACATGTAGGAATAACTTGTCCATGTTTTCTCCCCTTTATTAAGAATCTGTTATTATCGTATGCATGTCTGGTAATGAATAGAATGGTTTTTGAAGAGAATTTTCACCTAATGTAAACGTGATAGAACACCTATATAAATTCAGTTTGATTTTTTAGCATCTTTGTCTAGCTCTACCTCCTAGGCCCTCATGTCTAAGAACCTTCCACACGAGGCTTCTGTATGAAAGAACCTTAGCCAATGGGCCTAAACAGTCGGCTCCGCTTTTCTTTATAAATCGCTGCTGGGAAGAAAACAAAGGTCGCATTCACTTTCTCTCTTTGTTTTCTCATGGGCCACTTCGGCACGATATCTTCCACCAAAAAGAAAATACTTTTCAATGTATATTTATATATATGTAGCGTGTCATCACGTATAAAGTGAAACTTTAATCAGTGGGGGTTTCTTCATCCCCCACTGATTATCAGCCCTCACCAATCGGGCTTTTACGGGCAGTTTATCTCCCACCTAACTTCGTAAGAAAAGCGGAAGCGGCTCGTTCAGAATCGCAGGACGTTGGAGCCCCTGACAGGGAGGCGCTTTTCGCCTCGTCCGAGGGGGCGAAACGGCCGGAGATTCTAGCCGCTAGAGCTGGACAATGTCTTCGCCGAATTTTGAGGTGGGAGTATTACTGCCCGTTAATGCGGGATAAAATAACAAGCACTCTTTCCAAAATGAAAAAGTGCTTGTTATTTTAAAATCTTTTATTTTTTTAATTTCGGAATTAAATCCCCTTCCAAAAATAAATCGGAAGTTGTTAATCTTTTATTTGCTTTTTCAAAATCTTTTTCTGATAATGCTTTTACTTTCTCTCCAGTTTTAAAGTTCCATACTTCGCCTTTTTCAAATGATCCGTGTTTATTTAAAAAGATATAATCACCTTTTGCAAACGAGCCATCTCGAAATGGGACGTAATGATTTTCAACGTTTTGATCAAATAAAGGTTGTCCTAAGAAATATTTATCATTTTGTTCAATGCCTAATAAGTATAGAAGCGTTGGCGTAATATCTAAATGACCGCTTGCTCGTTCGTCAATTGTACCTTGTTGTTTATTTAATTTTACACTATGAACAAGGAAGGGAACTTTATCATATTGACGATCGAACTTTTGTTGTAATTTAATCTTATCTAGTTCTTCTGGAGGTAATCCGGCATCATGGTCTCCGTAAATGGCAAGAATAGAAGAATCATATAAACCTTTTTCTTTCAGTATGTTGATAAAAGCACCTAATGTTTTATCAACATAGTGAACGGAATGAAGGTAGTTCCCTATTAATGTATTTTCTAGGTCGCCTAGTTGTAACTCCTTATGCTGAGGCGGCATTTCAAATGGGTGGTGATTTGATAATGTAATTAAGAAACTAAAGAATGGTTGTTTCAATTTTGGTAATTGATCCCCCATTTGATTTAGAAAATCCATATCTGATAGACCCCAGCCAATTTGTTCCCCAGGTTGAAGATCTTTTGCAAACATAGATTGCTGGAATCCTAAGTTACGATGCATAAACGCCCGATTCCAAAATCCACCTTCATATCCATGAGCTGAAAGTGTAGCGTAACCGTGTTCATCTAAAATAAATGGTAATCCTTCAAATGTGTTATCAGCGAAGTTAAAATAAATACTCCCGTTAAATCGAGATGGATGCATGGAAACTAACGATGTAAATTCACCATCTGATGTTCTTCCTTGGTCAGTCTGATCAAAGAAATTTGGGAAGTAAGTACTCTCCTTTTTAAGGCGATTTAAGTTTGGAGTAATTTCTTGCCCATTGACAGTTAAATCGATAACAAAGTTTTGCAAAGATTCAGCTTGAATGAGAATGACATTTTGTCCTTTTGCTTTTCCAAACTGTTCTCCTTTTTTAATTTCTTTATTTTGTTTGTGAAACCATGTGCTTATATTGTTTATTTCTTCTTTAGAGACATCTTCTTTTAAAACCATTGTATTGATATACTTGTAAACATCGAAAATATGGTAGTTTATAATTCCTAAATGCTCTGCAACCCACGAATTCGAAAAGCGAGCCGTTGCAATGTTTGATTCTTCCACGTATTTATACTTCTCTCGTAGCGGAAATAAGATAAGAAGTGCAATTACGAGGAATACAATTGCGTGAACGATGATATTTTTAGAGTATTGGAACAAGTCTTTTCGAATCATAATGACATAGACGACAATTAATAGAAAGATATCGAGGAAATAAATAATATCTTTTCCTTCAATCAATGTGAAAATACTGTCCGTTAAATCAGATACTTGTCCAAATTGTTTAATTAAGCTGATAGAGAGTAAATCATGGAAATACCGATAATAAATCGCATTAGATAGCAGCAATAAGCTAAACAGAAAATCTAATGTAAATATAGAAATAATCCGCCATTTTTTCGAAAATAAATGAATAATTGGCAGAATGAGTACAACTTCAAAGAAAGTAATGCGTATTGTAATTCCTTGTGGTTCAGCCAGAAATACGCTGTAAAATAAGTTTAGTTTCCATAAAAGGAAAACGATAAAAATAATGAAATCAAGCTTTGACAATATAAAGTTTTTCATCTGAGAAAATAATGTTGACATGCGAAAAATTCCCTTCCCTTTTGTATAAACACAGTTGTATTGGCTCTCGATAGTGAACGGCGTCATTTATAAGCCGTTTTTATTTTAACATGAATTAAGAGTTGTTCTCTAGAAAGCAAAAATTGGACAGGAGATACATCCCCTGTCCAATTTTTGTTAAAAGATAAGAACGAATAAAATTTGAGTTGTTTTTATCCTTCAGTGTGAAGAGAAAAAACAACGTCATCTCAGAAGACAAAATAATTGTCTTTGCTGAATAGGCCTATCGCATTTTGCTTACTTTTGCGGAGCTTTTTCTAATACATACCTTTCAATTGCATAAGCAACGCCGTTTTCATTATTTGTCAGTGTAACAACATCGCATAAATCTTTTATGGCAGCTTCTGCATTTCCCATCGCAACAGATAATCCTGCTATTTGTAACATCGGTACATCATTAAAATTATCTCCAATGGCAATCGTATTTTGTAAAGGGATATGAAAGTATGTTGCCATTTCTTGTAATCCGTTACCTTTATGGCCATGTTTGTCCATAATTTCTAAGTTTGTTGGAGCAGATGCTGTCACCATTACTGCTGCATCCTTTTCTAATGATTGTAGCAATTGTGTACGATTATTTTTATTGAATGTAAGGATGAAGAATTTTGAGATTTCAATAGTTGAATCGGATATTACATCTTCGATACTTTGAAATGTTGTAATTAAATTAGCCTTTAGTTGCTTTTCGGTAATTCGTTCAATTTCTTCCATTGTAACGTCAAGAGACTCTTCGTTTAGTTGAAAAGATTTTGTAACTTGTTCTTTCCAATTATAAGGTGCATACACGCCTTTGTTTGTATAGAGTTTATACGGAAATTTCTCCGCTTCGAGCTGCTTAGCAATTTCATATACTTTTTCTTTTTTCAAAGTACGTGAGTGAATGACCTTTCCATCGGCGTACACTATTGCCCCATTACTAGCCCCTAGTGGAAGAGATAATTGGTATTGCTCAAGTAGTTTTAAAATATCTTCTTTGGCTCTGCCAGAACAAATCATAACGATGTGCCCTGCTTCTTCAGCATTTCGTATTGCTTCTAAATTTTCATTGGAGATTTCTAGATTGGATGATAATAGTGTGCCATCCATATCAAGTGCGATTAATTTCAAAGTGACCACCTCTTTGTTTCCATCATACTAAATTGCGCGGTATATCGAAACTGTTACACATATATAAGTACAAACTGAAAAAACGACAGCAACCTATTTTTTAGATAGGAGAGGGCATCTGACCATGGATAGAACCGGTTAGGACCTCTTTCTATAAAAAAAATTGTAATAAATTCATAGAGCTATTGCTTAAATAAAATAGTTATGTTACATTAATGTTACAAACGTTACAGTTGTTGTTTTAATGTGACGTTAAATTACAAACTATGAATGAATTATTTCTTGAAGATGACATAAAATTTTAATTACATATAAATACTTATAAAAATAGGAGAGTGGAAACTATGGAAAATAAAGAAGTATTACAACTAACAAAAATGGATTTACTAGGATCAGCAGGAGCAGCAGCGGCATTAACAGCACTAATCGTATTTGTATCAAGTGTTTTAGTTTAATTTATAAAAAACGAGCGGAATATATACATCTTATAAAAGGAGAATGAGAGAAATGGAAAACAAAGAAGTATTACAACTAACAAAAATGGATTTATTAGGATCAGCTGGAGTGGCAACAGCGTTAACGGCATTACTCGTATTTGTATCAAGTGTTTTAGTATAATTCATAGCAATTTTGTATAGGAAGTAGAGCGGAAAACTATTACAAAATGTAAGTTATATATAGAAATCTATTAAAAGGAGAATGAGAATAATGGAAAATAAAGAAGTATTACAATTAACAAAAACGGATTTACTGGGATCAGCAGGAGTAGCAATGGCCTTAACAGCACTTATTATGTTTCTATCAAGTGCTTTAGCATAATTTAAATTGTAGATAAATTTGAATGTGAAAGAAAAGAGGACTTCGAAAAACGAAGTTCTTTTTTTATTGCGCTATTAGTAGGGAAAACGTTACTTCGTATAGGAAAGATAGAAAAAAGTCGAATTTTCTATGTGAGAAAAAGGAAGGTATTTGACAGAAAAGATAGAAAATTTAAAATTGATGAAATAAATCGTGGTACAATTTGTTTTTTTACTTACATTTGGAAGCGTTTACGGTTTTGGGAGAGGGTATTGGAAATTTATATTGTAGGGGGATGAGGAAGTTATGAAACAAAAATCTATGGATACTTTAGCGGCACAGATGGAGGATTTTTTCCCAGTACGTGATGTTGATCACTTAGAATTTTATGTTGGTAATGCAAAACAAACAAGTTATTATCTTGCGAGAGCATTTGGATTCAATATAGCTGCATATTCCGGTTTGGAAACAGGAAACCGAGATAAAGTATCTTACGTACTTGTACAAAAGAATATGCGTTTTGTTGTGTCAGGTGCTTTAAATACGAATAGCCGCATTGCCGAGTTTGTAAAACAGCACGGTGATGGTGTAAAAGATGTGGCACTTCTAGTGGAAGATGTGGAGAAAGCATACACAGAGGCTGTAAAGCGTGGTGCAGTTGCGATTGCTCCGCCAGAAGAGCTGTCTGATGAACATGGAACCCTTAAAAAGGCGGTCATTGGCACATATGGTGATACGATTCACACGCTTGTAGAACGCAAAAACTATAAAGGTGTGTTTATGCCAGGATATGAACCATTTGAATCTATTATTCCAGTTGAAGAAACAGGCTTAGTTGCTGTTGATCATGTTGTTGGAAATGTGGAAAAAATGGAGGAATGGGTAAGTTATTATGAAAATGTAATGGGCTTTAAACAAATGATTCATTTTGACGATGATGACATTAGTACGGAGTACTCTGCGTTAATGTCGAAAGTAATGACAAATGGAAGTCGTATTAAGTTTCCAATCAATGAACCGGCAGAAGGAAAAAGAAAATCACAAATTCAGGAGTACTTAGAGTTCTATAACGGAGCAGGTGTACAACACCTTGCATTATTAACGAATGATATTGTGAAAACTGTTTCTGCGCTGCGTGCAAATGGCGTTGAATTTTTAGATACGCCGGATACGTATTACGAAGAGTTAACGGCACGTGTTGGTCAAATTGATGAAGAGATTGAAAAATTAAAAGATCTAAAAATTCTTGTGGATCGTGATGAGGAAGGGTATTTATTACAAATTTTCACGAAGCCAATTGTGGATCGTCCAACTTTATTTATTGAGATTATTCAGCGTAAAGGATCGAGAGGATTTGGTGAAGGTAATTTTAAAGCATTATTCGAATCGATTGAAAGAGAACAGGCGCGTCGCGGAAATCTGTAAAGTAAAAATTATACTGCCTGTTAGAGCGGGATAATGGTTAGGAGAGATGCTCCTTCCCCCGCCGCTTTACTTTTAAAGCGAGGAGAGAAAATGATGAAGTTTATTACATTTCGTCTTCCTTCACAAGAAATGCGAGCTGGTTGGCTTGAAGGTGACAAAGTTATTGATATGCATATGGCAAGTCGAGGGGCGCTTCCGTCCACGATGCTTTCTTTTTTAGAGAAATCCGATGAATATATGGAAATAATCAGTAAGATTGGTACGCCAGAGAGTGGTATTTATCATGTTACGGATGTATTGCTTTGTGCACCTTTACCAAACCCGGGAAGTATCCGCGATTTTTATGCGTTTGAACAACATGTAAAAACGGCGCGCGGTCGCCGCGGTTTAGATATTGTTCCGGAGTGGTATGAGATTCCTGTTTTTTATTTTACGAATCATCGCGCTGTTATCGGACCGGAAGAAGCTGTTGTTTGTCCGGGTGCAACGAAGAAACTTGACTATGAATTAGAGATTGCTTGTGTCATTGGAAAAGAAGGTAAAAATATTTCGCAGGGGCAAGCTCATGAATATATTTTTGGCTATTGTATTATGAATGATTGGAGCGCTAGAGATTTACAAGCGCATGAAATGAAGGTTGGACTTGGGCCGGCAAAAGGAAAGGACTTCGCTACATCGCTTGGGCCGTATATTGTGACGAAAGATGAGTTAGATGTATATCGAAATGAGGATCGTTACAATTTAGAAATGACAGCTCATATTAATGGTGAACAATGGTCAAAAGGTAATTTTCAAGATATTTATTATACGTTTGCTGAAATGATTGAACGAGCATCTCAAGGAGTTACATTGTATCCAGGAGATATACTTGGTTCTGGTACGGTTGGAAGCGGCTGTATTTTAGAACTTGGAACAGAGAAATGGCTGAAAGCTGGCGATGTGGTAGAGTTAAACATTACTAGTTTGGGGACATTGCGTAATACGGTAAAAGCAGAAAAGGAAGCGGGGGATGAGCATGTATTATCGTCGCATGGGGGAACTTCCTCGTAAACGACATGTACAGTTTCGTAAACAAGACGGAACGCTCTATCGTGAGCAAGTTATGGGGACGAAGGGTTTTTCTGGTACGCAATCTATTTTGTATCACCATTACATGCCAACAGAAGTTGGTCATGCTTCTTTAGCACGGTCTTGTCAAGTGCAGTATGAAGAAGACGTGGCGTTAGCACATCGTCATTTTCGGACGAAAGAATATAGAAAACTAGGAGATGCCGTGAACGGAAGGAATTTTCTATTAGGAAATGAAGACCTATTAATTGGGGTTGTAAACGGAGAGGAAAAAATGGACTATTTTTATCGCAATGGCGATGGAGATGAAATGCTATTTGTTCATTATGGATCTGGAAAAATCGAGACAATGTTCGGTACGATTCATTACCGAAAAGGGGATTATATTATCATTCCAATCGGTACGATTTATCGTGTAATCCCTGAAGCGGGAGAATCGAAATTTCTTGTTGTTGAAGCATATAGTCAAATTACAACACCACGTAATTACCGAAATGAGTACGGACAATTGTTAGAGCATAGTCCGTTTTGTGAACGTGATATTCGTGGTCCAGAGGCGTTGGAAACGTATGATGAAAAAGGTGAATTTGTTGTGATGACGAAATCTAGAGGATACATGCATAAGCATGTTTTGCAGCATCATCCTTTAGATGTTGTTGGATGGGATGGACATTTATATCCATGGGTATTTAATATTGAGGATTTTGAGCCGATTACAGGGCGTATTCATCAGCCGCCGCCAGTACACCAAACATTTGAGGGACATAACTTTGTCGTTTGTTCATTCGTTCCGCGTCTATATGACTATCATCCAGAAGCAATTCCGGCACCGTATTATCATAGTAATGTAAATAGTGATGAGGTGCTCTATTATGTAGAAGGAAATTTTATGAGCAGAAAAGGTGTAGAAGAAGGGTCTATCACGCTTCATCCAAGCGGTATTCCACATGGACCGCATCCTGGGAAAACAGAAGCTAGTCTTGGTAAAAAAGAAACAATCGAACTAGCAGTTATGATTGATACATTTCGTCCGCTACGCATTATAAAAGATGCGCATGATATGGAAGATGAGCAATATATGTATAGCTGGCTAGAACAAGGCACATATACTGTATAAGGTGAATGACTATAATATATAAAGAAAAACAAGCATACTCATCTGATGAGTGTGCTTGTTCTCATAAAGGAATCGACATATATAAAATACCAGAAATATTTATAAAATGATATAAAAATATATAAATATAAACAGTTTTTATGATTTTTATTTCACTTTAATTAGTCATATAATAACGCACCACACCGTTTGGGATCATTCAAAATAGCGGTGGAAGGAAAAACTCTCGCTGCTGGAAGAACAAATTTTCCATTAAGTTATTGACGAAAAAAGATGAAATAAGTAAAATGAATGTAAATATTAAAATTTTCAGAAAATTATAAATGCTGAGGTGCTGAGTATGAAGCAAATCTTTCAAAAAAAGCCGATTACACAACTGTTGCAAGAGGGAAATCAGAAGAAATTAGATCGAACGTTGGGGGCATTAGATTTAACTATGTTAGGGGTAGGGGCAATTGTTGGGACAGGTATTTTCGTCTTGACAGGAGTAGTTGCTGCGAAACATTCTGGACCTGCTATTATTTTATCTTTTGCATTAGCTGCGCTAGCTTGTGCCTTTGCTGCCTTTTGCTATGCAGAATTTGCTTCTAGCGTACCGGTATCGGGTAGTGTGTATACGTATACATATGCAACGATGGGAGAAGTGTTTGCCTTTTTAATTGGATGGGATTTAATGCTTGAGTACTTATTAGCAACATCAGCTGTTGCTAATGGATGGTCAGCTTATTTTCAATCTTTGTTAAAGGGGTTTGGAATTCATATTCCAACGATTTTAGCTTCTGCTCCTGGGGCAGGAAAAGGTGGGATTATTGATTTACCAGCTGTTTGTATTATTTTAATTATGACGATTCTTTTATCACGAGGTGTTCGTGAAAGTGCCCGCGTAAATAATATTATGGTATTCATTAAATTAACCGTTGTACTATTATTTATCTTTGCTGGCGTTAAATATGTAAAACCGGAAAACTGGACACCATTTATGCCGTTTGGTTTTGATGGCGTAATGGTAGGCGCAGCGACGGTATTCTTTGCTTTTATTGGTTTTGATGCCGTTTCAACAGCGGCGGAAGAAGTAAAACGTCCGCAGCGTGATTTACCAATTGGTATTATTGCATCGTTATTAATTTGTACCGTTTTGTACATTGTTGTTTCGCTTATTTTGACAGGTATTGTACCGTATGGAAAATTAAATATATCAGATCCAGTAGCATTTGCACTTCAATTTATTGGACAAGATGGCTTAGCGGGTGTTATTTCAGTAGGTGCTATTACAGGGATTACAACTGTTATGTTAGTTATGATGTATGGTCAAGTACGTGTGTCGTATGCAATGAGTCGTGATGGTTTATTACCGAACCGTTTTGCAAAAGTACATCCAAAGTTTAAAACACCATTTTTAAATACGTGGATAACAGGGATTGTAGCAGCGCTTATTTCAGGACTTGTTGACTTAAGTGTGTTAGCACATCTCGTAAATATCGGAACTCTATCTGCGTTCGCACTTGTTGCAGTTGCAGTTATTGTAATGCGAAAAACACATCCGGATCTACCACGTGCATTTAAAGCGCCGCTTGTGCCGATTTTACCAGCACTAACAGTAATCTTTTGTGTGTATTTAATGCTTCAATTACCAGCAATTACATGGAAAAGCTTTGGGATTTGGATGATAATTGGAATAGGAGTTTACTTTTTATATAGCAGAAAAAATAGTGTGTTACACAAAGAATCTGATGATAAAAAAACCGTGAATCTATAAAGTGAAACTTCCATCAGTGGGGAGTTTTTCCCCCTGATGGTTAGTTGAACCAATCGGGCTCTTACGGGCAGTTATCTCCCACCTATCTTCTTTGTTTTCTCAGAATCTTGAGGTGGGAGTCTTACTGCCCTAAAGTAGCGGGGTAAAGTTGAAAGCCGTTCGTATAAGAGAACGGCTTTTTATTTTGAAAATTTACATTTTTTGAAAAATAGTATAAGATGAAAATTGGTCGATAAAGTGAAGCTTCCGTTTAATGGTTGAACCGATCAGGCGCTTACTGCCCAAAAGTAGTGGGAGGGTGGAAATATGAAGAAAACATGGCAAGAATTAAAGCAGATGGATCGTAATGTTTGGATTCGATTTATTGGAGAAACGTTGAATGGAATTGCAATGATGATGTTAATGCCATTTTTTGCATTATATTTAAAAGATAAAGTAGATTCACTGCTACAAGTAGGAATTATTATGGCACTGTCTCCAATTGCGGCAAGTTTTGGTTCTCTCGTAGGCGGCCGAATTGCAGATGTTTATGGAAGAAAGCCAATTATGATATTTTCAATGGCTAGCAATGCGGTTTTAATGCTTGGGTTCTTATTTATAGATGGGTTTGTGCCATATGCTATTCTATCTATTTGTTTAGGGCTTAGTAATTCGTTGTTCCATCCGGCAGCTTCCGCGATGGTAGCTGATGTAACGGAACCTGAAAAGCGAACAGAAGCATACGGCTTGTTGCGGATGGGGCATAATATCGGAGCAGCAATTGGGCCGATTATGGGTGCCTCAGTTGCGCTGCTTTCTAAAACGGTTATTTTTATGATTGCGTCATCTTCTATGTTATTCTACGCATTACTAGTTTTACTACTTATTCAAGAAACAATGCCAAAAAGTGTAACAAAACAAATGAGTAAGGAAGAAGAAACGAAACAATCTGTATGGAAAGTTGTGTTTCAAGATAAAATTTTACTCATTTATTTATTAGCTGGAATTGTTATTTCGATGGGATTTTCGCAAACAGAAGGTATGCTTCCTCTTCATTTTGATAATGAAATGAAGGGGATATTTGGAATGAATAATCCATTTCCTTATTTAATGGCAGTGAATGGACTTTTAGTGGTTTTGTTTCAATTTCAAATTTCGAAATGGGCGACAGATAAACCGGTAGGAAAAACGATGTTATATGGTGCTTGGTTATTTGGAATAGGTCTTCTGGCAATCGGCTGGCTTCCGAAATGGTTTGGCGGAATGGGGACAAATGCTACTGTAGTTCTTGTTACGCTATTAATTGTATATGCGATTTATACATTAGGAGAAATGGTCATGTCTCCTGTCCAAATGACGTTTGTAGCAAATTTAGCACCAGAGCACCTGCGAGGTACGTATATGGGAGCGGCTAGCTTACAATGGATTACAGGTAATGCGTTCGGTCCGCTACTTGGAGGTGTTTTACTTGATCGTTTGTTGGGTCATGTTTTATTTACAATTTTAGGAGTTGGATGTGTAATAGCAGGGCTTGTTTACATATCATTAGACCGGCTTGTAGAGCAAAGACAAAAAGACAATGTGGTAAAGCAAACTTCATAAAGTGAAACTTTATGAAGTGGGGGGTTCTTCATCCTTCACTGATTATCAGCCCTCACCAATCGGGCTTTTACGGGCAATTTAGCTCCCGCCTAACTTCTTAAGAAAAGCGGAAGCGGCTCGTTCAGAATCGCAGGACGTTGGAGTACCCGACAGAGAGGCGCTTTTTTGCCTCGTCCGAGGGGGCGAAACGACCGGAGATTCTAGCCGCTAGAGCTGGGCAACAAAGAAATGTGGAAGTGGCTCGTCCAGAATGTGAGGGGGATGGAGCTTCTGACGTAGAGGTGTTTTTTACCTCGCAGGAAGAAGCGAAGCCACCGAACATTCTAGCCACTGGAACTGGACAATGCTTTCGCCTAATTTTGAGGTGGGGGTATTGCTGCCCGCGAATAGCGGGATAAGGTTTTCATCATACACAAATACGTTTGTTTTCTCATACTATTAGGTACATAACTAGAAAAATTGTTATGCTGGCGTGGCTATCTTACTATTAGTGGGCAGTTTCGCTTTTTACGAAAATAGGAACTATCTATTTTTGTAAAAAGTGCTACAATAGAAAAATGAAAACAAACGATTAGGGTGATTTCATTATGAAAATTAAATTAGGTTTATTATATGGTGGGAAATCAGCAGAGCATCAAGTTTCTTTACAAACAGCTCTTGCTGTTAGTAAAGCGTTAGATCAAGAAAAATTTGAGGTTCATCCAATTTATATTACTGAGCAAGGACAATGGGTTCGCGGTGAACGTATTGAAGGTGAAGTAAAAAACGTTCAAGCGTTGCAATTGAACGGAGAAGAGAATGCAATTTCTCCTATCTCATTAAGTTCAGAGATTATCCCGATGTCAGCTTCTGATAAAGAGAATGCAATCGATGTAATCTTCCCGTTATTACATGGGCCAAATGGTGAAGATGGAACAGTACAAGGTTTGTTAGAACTTATGAATATTCCATATGTAGGGAACGGTGTATTAGCATCAGCAGCAGGTATGGATAAAGTGATTATGAAAAATATTTTTGCGGAAGCGGGCTTACCGCAAGCAAAATATGTTTCGTTTATTCGCAGTGCTTGGGAGAAAAATCGCACAGCAGCGCATGAAAAAGTTGAAGAAATACTAGGCTATCCATGTTTCGTGAAACCAGCAAATCTTGGCTCGAGCGTTGGAATTAATAAATGTAAAAATCGTGCTGAGTTAGAGAGTGCATTTGAAGAAGCGTTCCAATTCGATCGTAAAATCATCGTAGAAGAGAATATTGTTGGTCGTGAAGTGGAAATTGGTGTATTAGGAAATGATGAACCGAAATGTTCGGTTGTAGGTGAAATCGTAGCTAAAAAAGAATTCTATGATTATAAATCAAAATACATTGATGGCGATACAGCGATGGTTATTCCTGCTGAAATTACGGAAGCGGAATATGAGAAGATTAAAGAGTATGCGATTTGTGCATTTCAATCTTTAGATGGTGCGGGATTAACGCGAGCAGATTTCTTCTTAACGAAAGATGGTGATGTATTTATTAATGAAGTAAATACAATGCCAGGATTCACGCCATTTAGTATGTTCCCTCTGTTATGGGAAAATACAGGATTGGTGTATCCAGAGCTTATTAAAGAATTAGTGCGCTTAGCGATTGAACGTCATGAAGAAAAACAAAAAATTCAATATACAATCTAACAAGAAAGGAGAAGCACTATTCAAATGAATAGTGTTTCTTCCTTGTAAGGAGTGTTTTTATATGATACAACGAACAGCGAAGCAAGTTGAACAAATGGTATGTGGAACTGGCTTAGCAGAGCAGTGGAATGATATAGCGATAAAAGGCGTTTCCATTGATACAAGAAAGATTGAACAAGGGAATTTATATGTTCCAATTCAAGGAGAACGCTTTGATGGTCATACTTTTGCGAGGAAAGCGATAGAAAATGGTGCGGTTGCAACGCTATGGAAAAAAGGTGTGGCCAACCCGCCAGAAAATATACCAGTTATTTTTGTAGAAGACACATTACAAGCATTGCAGACATTAGCAAAAAATTATCGTGACCAGTTAAATGTAAAAGTAGTTGGTGTAACGGGAAGTAACGGAAAAACATCAACGAAAGATATTGTGACAAGCTTACTTGAAACAAAATTTAAAGTGCAAAAAACGGAAGGGAATTTCAATAACCATATCGGACTTCCGTTGACAATTTTGAATTTAGAAGAAGATACAGAAATAGCTGTATTAGAGATGGGTATGTCGAGCCGTGGTGAAATTGAATTTTTGTCAAAGCTTGCTCGTCCTAATGCAGCGATTATTACAAATATTGGAGAAGCACATTTAATGGATTTGGGCTCTCGTGATGGAATTGCCGAAGCGAAGTTAGAAATTGTGACAGGTTTACAAGATAATGGCGTGTTTGTTTATAATGGAGATGAGCCATTGTTAACTACACGTGTGCCAGGCATGAATTTATCAGCAAAGACAATTACATTTGGTGATGCAAGAGCGAATGATTACTATCCAGTATCTGTAAAGTTGGAAGCAACAGGTACACAATTTAAAATGAATCAAGCGCAGGATGTAGTATTTTATTTGCCCGTTCTTGGGAAACATAATGTATATAACGCATTAGCATCAATGGCGGTCGCTAAGTTCTTTGGCGTAACGTGGGAAGAAATGAAACAAGGTTTAGTGAATTTGAAAATGACAGGCATGCGTATGGAAGTTGTAAAAACAGATGCAGGGTTAACAATTATTAATGATGCATATAACGCGAGTCCGACAGCGATGGAAGCAGCGTTCCATTTAATGAATGAATTAGATGGATTTTCTAAAAAAATTCTCGTGCTTGGCGATATGTTGGAGCTTGGTAACCAAGAAGTACAATTTCATTATGAAGTTGGAAAGCTAATTGATCCGGCCCGTATTGCATATGTGTTTACGTACGGTACGCTAGGGGCACAAATGGCAGAAGGTGTAAAAATTAATTTTCCTAATGAACGCGTAAAGGCATACGATAATAAAGAAGAACTCGTTAAAGATTTAAAAGAAGTCGTTGATGTGAAAGACGTTGTATTAGTAAAAGCATCTCGTGGCATGAAATTAGAGGAAATTATTACGATGATCAAGTAATGGGGCTTTGTTGCCTTTGCATATGGTCTACTCTATTCATTGGTTACTGCCAGTTAATACGGAAACCCTTACAATAAAGGAATTTAAAAACTAGGATAAAAATGGAAGAACTCATATATAAAATATGGGGAGAGTTGGGTTTGCTTTTTACACATACAAAACTTATAATTGATAGGGTGTAATAACGTTGTAGAGTATTTTTGTGATAAATGTAGGCCCGTTTATATATGTGAACATTAGGGAAAGGGCATTTTCCGCAAACACGGAAAATGTCTTTTTTGAATGAATAGTTAGGATAATTACTCCTGCCATTTGAAAGTTATAATTGTTTGAAGTGGGGGGTTACTACCCAAGAATAGCGGGATAAATTTGTCTCGGGACTACTTTTGTCTAGCTTTCCGTTTGGATGTTTAAAGTGCGCATACTTGTTACATTCATTTTTCAAAAGCTAGTTTTATTATAATTGTTAGGCAATCTTGCGCTGATAACGCATTTTGTCTAAAGAAGACTTAGCCCAACCTTACTTGGATATCCTGTGAATATGAGAAGAAGGAATAACCTGGGCTATTTTAGAGAGAAAAGGAGAAGTAAAATTGACAACATTTCGAGAGTTAGGATTAAGCAGTTCTTTGCTAAAGTCTGTTGAAAGCATGGGTTTTGAAGAGGCAACACCAATTCAGGCAGAAACAATTCCAGTAGCCTTACAAGGTGTAGACATCATTGGTCAAGCTCAAACAGGTACAGGGAAAACAGCTGCATTTGGATTACCATTATTAGAAAAAGTAAATACACGTCAAGATACAGTTCAAGGTATCGTTATCGCGCCAACTCGTGAGTTAGCAATTCAAGTAGGTGAAGAGCTATACAAAATTGGTCAACATAAGCGTGTGCGCATTTTACCAATCTATGGCGGTCAAGATATTAACCGTCAGATTCGTGCGCTGAAAAAAGGTCCACACATTATTGTGGGTACGCCAGGACGTATTTTAGATCATATTAAACGTAAAACACTTCGTCTGCAAAATGTAGAGACAGTTGTTCTTGATGAAGCAGATGAAATGTTAAATATGGGCTTCATTGAAGATATTGAAGCGATTTTAACAGATGTTCCTGAAACACACCAAACATTATTATTCTCAGCAACAATGCCAGATCCAATCCGTCGCATTGCTGAACGCTTCATGAGTGAGCCTACACATATTAAGGTTAAATCGAAAGAAGTAACAATGCCAAACATTCAGCAGTTCTATTTAGAAGTGCAAGAGAAAAAGAAATTTGACGTATTAACACGTTTATTAGATATTCAATCTCCAGAGCTTGCAATCGTGTTCGGTCGTACAAAGCGTCGTGTTGATGAATTATCAGAAGCATTAAACCTACGTGGCTATGCAGCAGAAGGAATTCATGGTGATTTAACACAAGCGAAGCGTCTTTCTGTATTACGTAAATTTAAAGAAGGTTCAATTGAAGTTCTTGTTGCGACAGATGTAGCAGCACGCGGTCTTGATATTTCAGGTGTAACGCACGTATATAACTTTGATATTCCACAAGACCCTGAATCATACGTACACCGCATTGGTCGTACAGGTCGTGCAGGTAAAACAGGTCTTGCAATGCTATTTGTAACACCACGTGAAACAGGTCAATTAAAGAATATTGAGCGTACAACAAAACGTAAAATAGATCGTATGAACCCGCCAACATTAGATGAAGCTTTAGAAGGCCAACAACGTTTAATCGCTGAAAAGCTTCAAAGCATTATTGAAAGTGAAAACTTAGCATACTACAAACGTATTGCAGAAGAGTTGTTAGAAGAGCATGATTCTGTAGCGGTTGTAGCAGGTGCTTTAAAAATGATGACAAAAGAGCCGGATGCAACGCCAGTTTCTTTAACATCAGAGCCGCCAGTAGTTTCAAAAGATCGTTCTAGAAAGAGAAACGGAAATGGAAACGGAAACGGAAGCGGAAGAGGTGGTTATCGTGATGGTAACCGCGAAGGAAATCGTAATCGTGAAGGCGGCCGTAACCGTGATGGCAACCGCAATCGTGGCGGCCGTAAAGGAGAAGGTCAAGGACGCGAAGGGCGTGAAGGACGTGAAGGACGTTCTGGAGCTCCTAGAGGGCGTGGTGGCGAAAGAAAGCATACAGGCCGTAAGCCACAATCTAACTAAATATATAGAAAAGAGGCAGCCTTTTTCGAAAGGTTGTCTTTTTTTTTGTCTTTATTTGGGCATGCTACATAGAAACTTGTATCGGAAAAGAGGAAATGGAATGCTCGTAAAGCTTGGGTATGTTGCGATGAGTGTGCGTGTCAAAAATGCTTCTCCTTCTCAAACAATGACGTATGCGAAGTTTCAGCGAATACAAGACAGAGAAGTAGCAATCAAAAATTTAGAGAGGATTTCTAATTCTAATTTGGAGAATTGTTTACGGTTGTTAAAACATAATTATGGACATAATATTTCATTCTTTCGTTTAAGTTCGAAATTAATTCCTCTGGCAACCCATGAGGCGTTGTTAGAATGGGACTATATAAAACCTTTGCAAGAAAATTTACGAAAAATTGGGGAATACGCAAAACAAAAACGGATGCGAATTGACTTTCATCCAGATCATTTTGTTGTTTTAAATTCATTGCGTCCACCTGTTGTAAAGCAGTCGCTAAAAACATTACAGATGCATGGGAAGTTGCTACAGGG
Source organism: Bacillus cereus group sp. BfR-BA-01380 (assembly GCF_022663535.1). Classification (GTDB taxonomy): domain Bacteria; phylum Bacillota; class Bacilli; order Bacillales; family Bacillaceae_G; genus Bacillus_A; species Bacillus_A cereus_BB. Next base: position 85,593 of record NZ_JAKUFS010000023.1, read on the forward strand.
AATGGGAATCGATAGAACACATCGTTGTGTTTTACATGTTGGTGGTGCATATGGGAATAAAGAACAAGCGCTAGAAAAATTTATTGAAAACTGGTCGCTTGTTCCAGCGAGGATTCAAAAGATGATTATGCTAGAAAATGATGACACTACATTTTCTTTAAAAGAGACGCTGTACTTAGGAGAAAAACTTGGAGTTCCGGTAGTTTTTGATTTACATCATCATATGATAAACCATGATTTAGAAGAATGGGAAAGCCACTGGGAACGTGTTGTGCAAACGTGGGAGAAATCCCCTTTGCCGATTAAAATGCATATTTCGAGTCCGCGAGAAGGGAAGAATCCGCGGGCGCATGCCGATTTTATTGATTCTGATTCTTTCGTTTCTTTTTTGCGACATATAAAAGGGAGTGTTCCGGAAATACACTGTATGATAGAAGCGAAACAAAAAGATGAAGCGCTCTTGCAGTTGATGAGAGATATGACTGATAAGGCGGGGGTGGAGATAATAGATGGTGCAAGCTTTTGGGTGAAATAAGCTTATGCACCATCTGTTTTTTTTATAAATAAGGGTCCTAAGCAAGCTCCTGTAAGTAATCCGGCTAGGTGGCTAATTGAATTTGTTGTTGTATTGAGAAATGTAAATGCAAGGAGAATACATAAAATGATAACAAAGAGAAGAATTTCTTTTCTTCTAGTAGGTTGATATTGCATATAGAATAGATAAAGCTGCACCCCTAATAATCCGAAAATAGCGCCAGAAGCTCCTGTATGAGTATATTGGGGTGGGAATAAAAGGTAAGAAGCGATATTTCCGGTAATTCCAGAGGTAAGAAATACAAGTGGAAACCGAATGCTATGTAGTTGTTTTTCTAATGAAAACCCAAGTGCAAAGCAGCAGACACTATTGGATAGAAAATGAGAAAATGTTGTATGAACAAATAATGAAGAAATGAGTCGCCACCATTCTCCTTCAGCTATACACCCGTTACAGGCGATTCCGATAGATAGTACCTTATTCCCTAATAATAGTAAAACAAGTTGTATAAAAAGTAGTGCCGTAGTAATCGGAGGGAAAGAAGAAAATGAGTATTTTAATGGAGCATTCATATTTACACTCCTTTTGCTGTTAACGTATTGTCTGTTATTCTTACAATATGAAAGTGAGAAAGAAAATAGAAGGAAGGAACGGAAGGATATGATTGTAGGAGTTGGAATCGATATTATTGAAATTGAAAGAATTGAAAAGATGATAGAAGGGCAGCCGAAATTTATAGAGCGTATTTTAACGGAAAATGAGCGCCAAGTGGCATACACGTTAAAAGGAAAAAGACGTAGTGAATTTGTTGCAGGGCGCTTTGCGGCGAAAGAAGCGTATTCGAAAGCGCTTGGTACTGGAATTGGAAAAGAGGTTAGTTTTTTACATATTGAAATTATGAATGATGAAAGAGGAAAACCTATTTTACTTGCGAATGCAAATCATACTATCCACCTTTCGATTAGCCATAGCCGAGAGTTTGCGGTAGCGCAGGTTGTTTTAGAAAGCCCGTCAAGCTAGTCTGCATATTTCAACTCTTTGTCTCATATATTTGAGTAGCGTTAAGGAAGAGGTTTTCTTCCACTTACTTATTGAGACAAAGGGGCTGAACGTATGAAAAGGCGGCTATTTTTGTTTATTGCCGGTTTGTTGACCGTTTTTCTGTTAGCAGGCTGTATGGAGAAGAAGAAAGAAGATGTTGTGCAAGACCTGAATGAAAGAGTAAAAGACATGAAAAGCTATCAAGCAGAAGCGAAACTATCGATTAAAACAGGGAATGAACCACAAGTGTATGATGTTGAAGTTTGGTATAAGAAACCTTCGTATTACCGAGTGAATTTAAAAAACGCAAAGAAAGATCAAAGTCAAATTATTTTACGAAATGATGAAGGTGTGTTTGTTCTTACTCCATCTTTAAATAAAAGCTTTCGCTTTCAAAGTGATTGGCCGCAAAATAGCAGTCAAGCATATTTATATGAATCGCTTGTAAGGGATATTTTAAACGATAAGGACCGTTCGTTTAAGAAAACAGACAAATATTATGTGTTTGAAACGAAAACAAACTATCATCATCAAAATATGTTGCCAAAGCAACAAATTACATTTAATAAAAAAGATTTATCGCCTGTTTCAGTGAAATTGATGGATAATGATCAAAATGTTCTTGTGCAAGTAGATTTTTCGAAAGTAAAGTTTGATGCGCAATTTGATAAAGGCGCATTTGATACGAAGCAAAATATGTCTAGAGCACAAGTTGATATACAAACGACAGCTCAACAAGAAAAACCATTTGCTGTTTTGTACCCAAATGATACACCGCAAGGCATGACTTTAAAAGAAGAGAAAGAATTTGAGGCGGATAATGGAAAACGTAGTATTCTTACGTACACTGGTAATAAGAAGAGTTTTACATTAATACAAGAAAAGGCGAAAGTAGCACCAACGATTGCGACGCAAAGTGTGAGTGGGGAGCCTGTTGATTTAGGTTTCACTATGGGGGCATTAACAAAAGATTCTGTTACATGGTCACATAATGGAGTGGAGTATATGCTTGTATCAAAAGGTTTGAAACAAGAAGAATTATTAATGGTAGCGCGTTCTGTGACTCAGAAACAAGTAAAGTAAATGACTAAAACGTGGTGACTACAGTGTACACCACGTTTTACTTTATTGATAAAAAATTTATGTAATCTGATGTAATAAAGGTGAGAAAAAAGTGAATATAAAAGAATAAGCTTTGCATATTGTATAAAGGAAGTGTTTTTTTCTAGATGGAAAAATCGCAATTTTATCCCGCATTAACGGGCAGTAAGACCCCGACCTTAAGACTCAGAGAGAAGCAAAGAAGATAGGTGGGGGATAACTGCCCGTAAAAGCCCGATTGGTTCAACTAACCGTCAGTGGGGGATGAAGAACCCCCCACTGACGGAAGTTTCACTTTATCGTGATACGTGGGTCGAGGTAAACTTAGATGCGATCTATAAGAATGTAACTCGTATTAAGTCTATTATCCCTAAAGGCGTAGAGATTTTTGCTGTTGTGAAAGCGAATGCATATGGTCATGGAGCAGTGCAGGTTGCAAATACAGCATTAGCAGCGGGGGCAACAAGGTTAGCTGTTGCTTTTTTAGATGAAGCTTTAGTTTTGAGAAGAGCTGGAATTCAATCGCCTATTTTAGTATTAGGTCCTTCACGTCCAGAAGATGTTAATGTAGCAGCGGAGAATGACATTACATTAACTGTATTTCAAAAAGAGTGGATAGAAATAGCGAAAAAGGTGAAGGTGTTAGTTATAGCGCCACCTATCGAACGGAAAAAGAAGAATGGATTGCTACATTGCCTGTTGGATATGCTGATGGTTGGTTACGAAGGTTGCAAGGATTCAAAGTTCTTGTAAATGGTATAAGAGCGCCAATTGTGGGGAGAATTACAATGGATATGCTAATGCTTCACATGCCGTATGAAGTATCGCTTGGGACAAAAGTCACTATAGTTGGAAGACAAGACGATCGGTATATTAGTGCTACTGAGGTTGCGGAGTATTTAGGGACAATTAATTATGAGGTGATTGCAACAATTGGGTTTCGTGTTCCACGCGTATATGTGAAAAGTGGAAAAGTAGTAGAGGTGGTAAATTATTTGCATGATATATAAGAGGGGCTTCTGAGGTTTAAATGTACGTTTATTTTTTACTAGATGGTAATTTGAGAAACTCGCTTTAGAAGAATGAAAAAGAAAAGTACAGGGAAGTGAATGTTTTATTTCCCAGTTGGAAAACATAAAACCAGACATTAGGAAGTCTTTGCAACAGGCCCTATACAATGGTATTATTACAATAGGTGTCATATATGTGTGTGTAGTTGACGGTGGAGGTGTATTTTTGTGTCCGAATCAAGTGTAACTACTGAAATCGTTGTTCGGTTGCCGAAACAAGTGGTAACAGAATTAGACGGAATTGGAAAACAAGAGAATAAGAATCGCAATGAACTTATTTGCCAGGCAACACAATTGTTATTGCGCCAACATAAAACGAAGAAGCGCTACCAGCATGAATCAATGAGACGTGGGTACATTGAAATGGGAAAAATTAATCTTGGTATTGCATCTGAAGCTTTCTTAGCAGAGTATGAAGCAGCTCATACGGTAGAACGCTTAGTTAGCGGGGGGTAATCTTTTGATTGTAAAACGCGGCGACGTGTATTTTGCAGACCTTTCCCCAGTTGTTGGTTCTGAGCAAGGAGGCGTTCGTCCGGTTCTTGTCATTCAAAATGACATTGGGAATCGCTTTAGTCCTACCGTAATTGTGGCGGCCATTACTGCACAGATTCAGAAAGCAAAATTGCCAACCCATGTGGAAATTGATGCAAAAAAGTATGGATTTGAGAGAGATTCTGTTATCTTGCTCGAACAGATTCGAACAATCGATAAGCAGCGCTTAACGGACAAAATCACTCAGTTAGACGATCTGCTGATGAATCGTGTAGATGAAGCTCTGCAAATTAGTTTAGGACTGATAGATTTTTAGTTCAACGTTAAAGTTGCTCTCTTTTAAGAGCAACTTTTTTTTATTATTGAAGGAGGTTTTGTTGCAAATGGAAATGGTAGATAACCGCCAAGAATTAATGAAAATGTTAGCGAAAGAATTGAATTTTTCAGAGAAGCAAGTTCGTCATGTTATTGAGTTAACAGAGGAAGGTAATACAGTCCCTTTTATTGCTCGTTATCGAAAAGAATGGACAAATTCATTAGACGAAGTGCAAATTCGTTCGATTTTAGAAAGATGGCAATATATTACTCAACTTGAAAATCGTAAAGAAGAAGTGTTGCGTTTAATTCATGAAAAGGGAAAGCTTACAGAAGAATTGCGTCGTAACATTGTATCTGCAACAAAACTACAAGAAGTGGAGGATTTATATCGCCCATATAAAGAAAAACGAAGAACAAAAGCAACGATTGCGAAAGAGAAGGGATTAGAGCCTTTAGCAGATTGGCTATTAACGTTTGCGAAGGATGATGTGCTAGAAAAAGCAAAAGTGTTCGTGAGTGAAGAAAAAGAAGTCCAGTCGCTAGAAGAAGCACTGCAGGGTGCAAAAGACATTATTGCAGAATATGTGTCCGATGAAGCATCTTATCGTAGTTGGATCCGTAATACTACCTTTAGAAAAGGGACAATTTCAGCAGTTGTGAAAGATGAAGAAAAAGACGAAAAAAATGTATATGAAATGTATTATAGCTATGAAGAGCCGCTGCAAAAGGTTGTTCCTCATCGTGTATTGGCTATGAATCGCGGTGAAAAAGAAGAAATTTTAAAAGTAACAATTGTTCCTCCAGTTGAAGAAATTCTTCAATTTTTACATAAAAAAGTAATTCGTAATGCATACGCGCCAAGTACTTCTTATGTACAAGAAGCGATTGATGATGGTTATAAGCGTTTAATTCAACCGTCTATTGAAAGGGAAATCCGTAAAGAGTTAACAGAAACAGCGGAAGAACAAGCGATTCATATTTTTTCAGAGAACTTACGGAATTTATTGTTGCAACCGCCGATGAAAGGGAAAGTAGTATTGGCCGTAGATCCGGCGTATCGTACAGGATGTAAACTTGCGGTTGTAGATGATACGGGAAAAGTACTGCATATTGATGTCATCTATCCGCATCCGCCTGTTCGGAAATATGAAGAAGCGAAAAAGAAATGTATTTCAATTTTAGAAAAGTATGAAGTAGAAGTAATTGCAATTGGAAATGGTACGGCTTCTCGTGAAACGGAAGAATTTGTAGTAGATGTACTACAAGCGGCTGTACGTGATGTGTTTTATATTATTGTCAATGAAGCTGGTGCAAGTGTATATTCTGCATCAGATTTAGCGAGAGAAGAGTTTCCTAATTTGCAAGTTGAAGAAAGAAGTGCAGTTTCCATTGGAAGACGTTTGCAAGATCCTCTTGCAGAATTAGTGAAGATTGATCCGAAGTCTGTTGGGGTGGGACAATACCAACATGATGTATCGCAAAAGCGGTTGAATGAATCATTAACCTTTGTTGTTGAAACAGCTGTAAACCAAGTTGGAGTGAACGTAAATACGGCTTCGGTTTCCTTGTTACAATATGTTTCTGGTTTATCAAAAACAGTTGCGAAAAACATTGTAAAAAAACGTGAAGAGAGCGGGAAGTTTACGAAACGTGCTGAACTGAAAGATATACCGCGCTTAGGTGCAAAGACATATGAACAATGCATCGGATTTTTACGAGTTTTAGAAGGTGAGAATTCACTTGATCGAACAAGCATTCATCCAGAGCAATATAAGAATGTGGAGTTATTATTGAAAAGTTTAGGATTATCTATTACAGATGTTGGACAACCTCGTTTGCAAAAATGCTTAGAGGAAGTAGAAATTTCTTCGTTATCAGAGCAAACAAGCATTGGGGAACTTACGCTGCGAGATATTATTGACGCCCTTATTCGTCCAGAGAGAGATTTACGTGATGAATTACCAAAGCCACTTCTTAAAAAGGGAATCTTAAGACTAGAAGATTTGAAACGCGGTATGGAATTAGAAGGTACAGTTCGAAATGTTGTTGATTTTGGTGCTTTTGTAGATATTGGTGTGAAGCAAGATGGATTAGTTCATATTTCTAAAATAAGTAAGCGGTTTGTAAAACACCCATTAGATATTGTGTCTGTCGGACAAATTGTAAAAGTGTGGGTCGATGAAATTGATATGAAAAAGGGACGCGTCGCCTTATCTATGCTGCCGATAGAAGGCTGAAAAAATGAATGATAGGGTGCCGCGCCCATGGATGACCTTTCTATTAGCTGAATGAAAAGGGAGTGGAATGTTGGTCCGCTCCCTTTGTTTACTAAGGATGTTGCTTTTTTTTATAAAAAAACCAGCATTCGTTAAGTAATTTAATTTGATAGCGGTTTTTTTCATAATAAGCACGCCGCATTTGTTTGCGAAGCCATGCTGGCATATGAATCCCTCCTTTTACAGGAATGAGGATGGGTATATGTACTATTTAATGTATGCATGAGACAAAAAAGACGTGTAGATTTATTTTCATGGGTAGGAGAGATAAGGATGCATGAAATAAATATTCAGGAATTAGTGGAGGAAGTATCAATAAAATATTTTGCGAGACCTTTTTTGCATAAAGCAACATTTAATAAACGTTTACGTACGACAGGTGGACGGTATATATTAAGAACTCATCATATAGAACTAAATTATCATTATTATTTAGCTTATGGAGAAAAGGAGTTAATTGGGATCATTAAACATGAGTTGTGTCATTATCATTTGCATCTTATGGGGAAAGGGTATCAACATCGAGATAAAGACTTTCGTGAATTATTAAAGCTTGTAAATGCACCGCGTTTTTGTAAAAGAATTGCGGGAAGAGAAGTGGAGGTAAAACAATATGTTTATGAATGTATAACATGTCATTTTCAATATGTAAGAAGGCGTAGAGTGAATACGGTTCAGTATGTATGCGGAAAGTGTAAAGGCAAATTAAAGCAGGTTTAAAAACCCCTTGACACTAAAAAAACAATCCAGTATATTATAAACATGTCACGTCACTACAGAATATTGTAGGAGACGCTTGACTTAGAAAGTGAATTTTTATAAGATATAAATTGTCTTCAATATTCCGCAGTAGCTCAGTGGTAGAGCTATCGGCTGTTAACCGATCGGTCGTAGGTTCGAGTCCTACCTGCGGAGCCATATAGAGAAGTACCCAAGTGGCTCAAGGGGCTCCCCTGCTAAGGGAGTAGATCGCTTACGCGGTGCGAGGGTTCGAATCCCTTCTTCTCTGCCATAATTTTGGCCCGTTGGTCAAGTGGTTAAGACACCGCCCTTTCACGGCGGTAACACGGGTTCGAATCCCGTACGGGTCACCACTTCGGAGGATTAGCTCAGCTGGGAGAGCACCTGCCTTACAAGCAGGGGGTCGGCGGTTCGATCCCGTCATCCTCCACCATATAAATTTATAAATATTATCGCGGGGTGGAGCAGTCTGGTAGCTCGTCGGGCTCATAACCCGAAGGTCGCAGGTTCAAATCCTGTCCCCGCAACCAAATGGTCCCGTGGTGTAGTGGTTAACATGCCTGCCTGTCACGCAGGAGATCGCCGGTTCGACCCCGGTCGGGACCGCCATTTAAACTTCTAATAGATGGAAGTTGTTTTTTTTGTTAGAGGGTATGATAAAATGTATTTCTTCACTAAAAAATCTTGTGAAGCAAATGTAAGTGATATCCTCAAAGATGTTAAATTATTCGATTAAATCGATGGGCTATAGCCAAGCGGTAAGGCAACGGACTTTGACTCCGTCATGCGCTGGTTCGAATCCAGCTAGCCCAGCCATTTAAGAGCCATTAGCTCAGTTGGTAGAGCATCTGACTTTTAATCAGAGGGTCGAAGGTTCGAGTCCTTCATGGCTCACCATTTATTTTAATTTCGCGGGTGTGGCGGAATTGGCAGACGCACCAGACTTAGGATCTGGCGCCTTTGGCGTGGGGGTTCGACTCCCTTCACCCGCATATGCGGTCGTGGCGGAATGGCAGACGCGCTAGGTTGAGGGCCTAGTGGGGGAAACCCCGTGGAGGTTCAAGTCCTCTCGGCCGCACCAAAAAAAGAAATAAAAAAGTACTTGCATTAATTTCACCATCATGGTATATTAATTGAGTCGCAAAAAACAAACAACATACATTAAGCGCCCGTAGCTCAATTGGATAGAGCGTTTGACTACGGATCAAAAGGTTAGGGGTTCGAGTCCTCTCGGGCGCGCCAATTACGGGAAGTGGCTCAGCTTGGTAGAGCACCTGGTTTGGGACCAGGGGGTCGCAGGTTCGAATCCTGTCTTCCCGACCATGCGGGTGTAGTTTAGTGGTAAAACAAGAGCCTTCCAAGCTCTGGTCGAGAGTTCGATTCTCTTCACCCGCTTTTAGTTCTTTGAAAACTGAACGAAACAAACAACGTGAAACGTCAATTTTTATTTATGATGCTAGACAAACACTTTATTGGAGAGTTTGATCCTGGCTCAGGATGAACGCTGGC